>CAVOFV010000005.1:0-257708 GCA_963695085.1 uncultured Gammaproteobacteria bacterium
CAAGATGGACCGCGCCGGCGCCAACTTCCTGCGTTGCGTCGGGCAGATCGACACGCGCCTGAAGGGCAACCCGGTGCCGATCCAGCTGCCGATCGGCGCCGAGGACAAGTTCACGGGAGTCGTCGACCTGATCCGCATGAAGCAGATCTGGTGGGACGACGAGACGCAGGGCACGAGATTCGAGTTCCGCGACATCCCGCCGGACATGGTCGAGCTCTGCAACGAATGGCGCTCGAAGCTGGTCGAGGCCGCCGCCGAGGGCAGCGAGGAGCTGCTGCACAAGTACCTCGAGGAAGGCGATCTCAACCAGGCGGACATCCGCAAGGGCCTGCGCCAGCGCACGCTGCGCAACGAGATCTGCCTGGTGACCTGTGGCTCGGCCTTCAAGAACAAGGGCGTACAGGCGGTGCTGGACGCGGTGATCGATTTCATGCCGTCGCCGGTCGAGGTGCCCGACGTGCGCGGCCAGACCGAGGAAGGCGAACCGGCCTCGCGCAAGTCGACCGACGATGCGCCGTTCTCCGCACTGGCCTTCAAGATCCTCAACGATCCCTTCGTCGGCAACCTGACTTTTTTCCGGGTCTATTCGGGGGTGCTCGCCTCGGGCGACCACGTCTACGTGCCGAACAAGTCCAGGCGCGAGCGCGTGGGGCGCCTGCTGCAGATGCACGCCAGCGATCGCGAGGAGATCAAGGAAGTGCGGGCCGGTGACATTGCCGCGGCGGTCGGCCTGAAGGACGTCACGACCGGCGACACCCTGTCCGACCCGGACAAGGTGATCGTGCTCGAAAAGATGGAATTTCCGGAACCGGTCATCTCGGTGGCCGTCGAGCCGAAGACCAAGGTGGACCAGGAGAAGATGGGCCTGGCGCTGCAGCGGCTGGCGAAGGAAGACCCTTCCTTCCGCGTGCACACGGACCAGGAGTCGGGGCAGACCATCATCTCTGGCATGGGCGAGCTGCACCTCGAGATCATCGTCGACCGCATGAAACGCGAGTTCAAGGTCGAGGCAGGCGTCGGCAAGCCGCAGGTCGCCTACCGCGAGACGATTCGCGCCAGCGTCGAGCAGGAAGGCAAGTTCGTACGCCAGTCCGGTGGCCGCGGTCAGTACGGCCACGTCTGGCTGCGCATCGAGCCGCTCGCCGAGGGCAAGGGTTACGAGTTCGCCAACGAGATCGTCGGCGGCTCCATCCCGCGCGAGTACATCCCGGCGGTGGACAAGGGGATCAAGGAAGCGCTGCTGGGCGGCGTCATCGCCGGCTACCCGATCGTCGACGTCAAGGTGGCGGTCTACGACGGCTCGTACCACGACGTTGACTCGAACGAAATGGCCTTCAAGATCGCCGGCAGCATCGCGTTCAAGGAAGGCTTCCGCAAGGCGCGGCCGGTGTTGCTCGAGCCGATCATGAAGGTCGAGGTCGTGACGCCGGAGGAGTACTCGGGCGACGTGATCGGCGACCTCAACCGCAGGCGTGGCCACATCCTCGGCATGGAGGAAAGCCCGTCGGGCAAGGTCATCACCGCCGAAGTGCCGCTGGCCGAGATGTTCGGCTATGCGACCACGGTGCGTTCGATGAGCCAGGGCCGCGCCACGTTCACGATGGAATTCGCCAAGTATCTGGAAGTGCCGAACAACGTCGCCGAGGCGGTGTTGAAGAAGGCCTCCTGAGCAATCGCACGGACCGATAACACAGCAAGCGCAAGACAGGGAATTCGCCATGGCTAAGGAAAAATTCGTACGTAACAAGCCGCATGTGAACGTTGGCACGATTGGTCATGTGGACCATGGGAAGACGACCTTGACGGCGGCGTTGACCAAGGTGATGGCGGAGACGCACGGTGGCAAGTTCAGTGCGTTTGACGAGATTGACAAGGCGCCGGAAGAGAAGGCGCGCGGCATCACGATTGCGACGGCGCACGTGGAGTACCAGTCGAAGGACCGGCATTACGCGCACGTGGACTGTCCCGGGCATGCGGACTACGTGAAGAACATGATCACGGGTGCGGCGCAGATGGACGGCGCGGTGCTGGTGGTGTCGGCGGCGGACGGGCCGATGCCGCAGACGCGCGAGCACATTCTGCTGGCACGGCAGGTGGGCGTGCCGCACATGGTGGTGTACCTGAACAAGTGCGACATGGTGGACGACGCCGAGCTGATCGAGCTGGTGGAGATGGAAGTCCGCGAGTTGCTGTCGAAGTACGAGTTTCCGGGCGACGACACGCCGATTGTGCGTGGTTCGGCGCTGAAGGCGCTGGAGGGCAGCACGGACGAGTTGGGGGTGCCGTCGATCGTGGCGCTGGTGGCGGCGATGGACAGCTTCATTCCGACGCCGGTGCGGGTGATTGACAAGCCGTTCCTGATGCCGATCGAGGACGTGTTCTCGATTTCCGGGCGCGGCACGGTGGTGACCGGGCGCATCGAGCGCGGCATCGTCAAGGTCAACGACGAGGTGGCGATCATCGGCATCCGGGACACGACCAAGACGATCTGCACGGGTGTGGAGATGTTCCGCAAGCTGCTGGACGAGGGCCAGGCGGGCGACAACGTCGGGGTGCTGCTGCGCGGCACCAAGCGGGAGGACGTGGAGCGCGGCCAGGTGCTGGCCAAGCCGGGCTCGATCACGCCGCACACCAAGTTCGAGTGCGAGGTGTACGTGCTGACCAAGGACGAGGGTGGCCGGCACACGCCGTTCTTCAAGGGCTACCGGCCGCAGTTTTACTTCCGCACGACGGACGTGACCGGCGCGGTGCAGATGCCGGAAGGGGTCGAGATGGTGATGCCTGGCGACAACATCAAGATCGGGGTCGAGCTGATCGCGCCGATCGCGATGGAAGAGGGCCTGCGCTTCGCGATCCGCGAGGGCGGCCGCACGGTCGGCGCCGGCGTCGTGTCCAAGGTGCTGGAGTAACAACATGGCCACCAGTCAGAACATCCGCATCCGCCTGAAGGCTTTCGACCACCGGCTGATCGACAGTTCGGCCCGGGAAATCGTCGAGACCGCCAAGCGCACGGGCGCGACGGTGCGCGGTCCGGTGCCGCTGCCGACCAAGATGGAGAAATTCACCGTGCTGGTGTCACCACACGGCGACAAGGACGCACGCGACCAGTACGAAATCCGCACCCACAAGCGGCTGATGGATATCGTCAACCCGACCGACAAGACGGTCGACGCGCTGATGCGGCTGGAGCTGCCGGCCGGCGTGGACGTGCAAATCAAGCTGAACTGAGGCAGTTTTGGCGGCTTGCGCCGCCTGTTGGAGCCGTTATACTAGGCGGCTCGCTTTGGCTCCCGGCGGGTATCCGGCAAATGGCCGCGATACCGCGATTTTTGGGGGCTGCGGGTACCGGGGGGTCGTGGACGGGCGGTTGGCCTGTCGGGCTCCGGGGATGTAGTGGCAGCGTCGGCCAATCGAAGCCGGCGCGGTGCAACGAGGACAAAGGTCATGACCATTGGTTTGGTCGGCCGCAAGTGCGGCATGACTAGGATTTTCACCGACGACGGTGAGTCCTTGCCGGCGACGGTCATCGAGGCGCTGCCGAACCGTGTCGTGCAGGTCAAGAATGCGGATCGCGACGGCTACCGGGCGATCCAGGTCACCGTAGGTTCGCGTCGTCCGTCCCGGGTCACGAAACCGGCGGCGGGCCATTTCGCGCGCCACGGCGTCGAACCCGGCGCCACCACCCTGGAATTCCGCCTGGCGGATGGCGAGGCGGCCGAGCTGCAGGCGGGCGCCGAGCTGAAGGTGGACCTGTTTGCGGTCGGGCAGGACGTGGACGTGAGCGGTACGACAATCGGCAAGGGCTTTGCGGGCGTGATGAAGCGCCACGGCTTTGCCGGCGGCCCGGCCAGCCACGGCGCGTCGGTGGTCCACCGGGCGCCCGGCTCGATCGGCCAGCGCCAGACGCCGGGCCGCGTGTTCAAGGGCAAGCGCATGGCCGGCCACATGGGCGTGCAGCGCCGCACCGACGAGAACCTGCGGGTGCTGGCCGTGGACGTCGAGCGGAACCTGCTGGTGGTGAGCGGCTCCGTGCCGGGCGCCGAGGGCGGTTCCGTCGTCGTGCGTCCGTCGGTGAAGATGGCGGCCCGGGCGCGACGCAAGTACGTCGCACCGACCAAGAAGTGATCCGAGGCGCACGCGATGAAGCTGAAGCTGGTTAACGGCGGAGCCAAGGGCTCCGAAATTGAAGTCAGTGACGCGACGTTCGGCCGTGAATTCAACGAGCCGCTCGTGCACCAGGTGCTGACTGCCTACATGGCTGCCGGCCGGGCCGGCACCAAGGCGCAGAAGACGCGGGCCGAGGTGCGTGGTGGCGGCAAGAAGCCGTGGCGCCAGAAGGGCACGGGCAGCGCGCGCGCCGGCTCCATCCGCGGCCCCATCTGGGTGGGCGGCGGCCGGGCCTTTGCGGCCAAGCCGCGCAGTTACGAGCAGAAGGTCAACCGCAAGATGTACCGCGGCGCCATCCGTTCGATGCTGTCAGAGCTGGCCCGCCAGGACCGCCTGGTGGTGACCGCCGACCTCGAGCTCGAGGCGCCGAAGACGCGGATGCTGGCCGTCATGCTGAAGCAGCTGGGCCTGGACAACGTGCTGATCGTGGTCGAGGCCTACGACGAGAAACTGTTCCTGGCGTCGCGCAACCTGCCGGCCGTGAACGTGCTGGCGGTGGCCAGCCTGGACCCGGTCAGCCTCGCGCGCCACGACAAGGTGCTGGCCACCGTCGGCGCGCTCAAGATGCTCGAGGAGCGCCTGGCATGAACACGGAACCCCGCCGCATCTCGAAGGAGCGACTGATCAACGTACTGATCGCGCCGCACGTCTCTGAAAAGAGCTCGCGGCTCGCCGAGCAGGCCGGGCAGTACGTGTTCCGCGTGCGCACCGACGCGACCAAGCCGGAGATCAAGGCGGCCGTCGAGTTCATGTTCGACGTCAAGGTGAGTTCGGTGCAGGTGGCGAACCAGCTGGGCAAGCGCAAGCGCTTCGGCCGGCTCGAGGGTCGCCGTTCCGACTGGAAGAAGGCCTTCGTGCGGCTGCAGTCGGGCCAGGTCATCGAACTGGGCGGCGTGGAAGCCCCGTAACGGGCGCCGCACGAGTACGGAAGGCATTGCAATGGCACTGAAGAAACTCAAGCCGACATCGCCGGGAACGCGCTTTCAGCTGCGCCCCGACAAGTCGCACCTGCACAAGGGCAAGCCGGTGCGCGCGCTGGTCGGGCCGCTCAAGTCGACCGGCGGCCGCAACACGTCGGGCCGGCTGACCACGCGCCACAAGGGCGGCGGCCACAAGCAGAAGTATCGGATCGTGGACTTTCGCCGCGACAAGGACGGCGTGCCCGGCAAGGTCGAGCGGCTGGAGTACGATCCGAACCGTTCGGCCTACCTGGCGCTGATCCTGTACCGCGACGGCGAGCGGCGCTACATCCTGGCGCCGAAGGGCCTGCAGGAAGGCGACGAGGTGCAGTCCGGCACGGAATCGCCGATCCGGCCCGGCAACGCCATGGCGTTGCGCAACATGCCGCTGGGTTCGGTCGTGCATGCCATCGAGCTGAAGCCCGGCAAGGGCGCGCAGCTGGCGCGGGCCGCGGGAACCTCGGCGCAGTACACGGGGCGCGAGGGCGGTTACGCCATCATGCGGCTGAAGTCGGGCGAGATGCGCCGCATCAGCGGCGAGTGCCGCGCCACGCTCGGCGCGGTCGGCAATGACGAGCACAACCTGCGGTCCTTCGGCAAGGCCGGCGCCAAGCGCTGGCTGGGCATCCGGCCTACGGTCCGCGGCGTCGTCATGAATCCCGTCGACCATCCGCACGGCGGTGGCGAGGGTCGCGCCGGACAGGGCAACCCGCACCCGGTGTCGCCGTGGGGCTGGCATACCAAGGGCAAGAAGACGCGCAAGAACAAGCGCACCGACGCATTCATCGTGCGTCGTCGCAAGTAAGGAGCCGAGCAGATCATGGGACGTTCGCTGCGCAAGGGTCCGTACGTCGACCTGCACCTCGCCAAGAAGGTGCAGGAGGCGCGTGACAAGAACGACCGCCGCCCGATCAAGACCTGGTCGCGGCGCTCCATGGTGCTGCCCGACATGGTCGGGCTGACGATCGCCGTGCACAACGGCCGCCAGCATGTGCCGGTGCTCGTGACCGAGAACATGGTCGGCCACAAGCTGGGCGAGTTCTCGCCGACGCGCACCTTCCGGGCGCACTCGGGCAACAAGAAGGCGGTCACGGAGTAAGGCCATGCAGGTATCCGCCAAATTGCGCCACGCGCGTATTTCTCCGCAGAAGTGCCGCCTCGTCGCGGACATGGTGCGCGGCCAGCCGGTCGGACAGGCCATGCACCTGCTGGCGTTCACGCCCAAGAAGGGCGCGAAGCTGGTCCTCAAGGTGCTGGAGTCGGCGATCGCCAACGCCGAGCACAACCTCGGCGCCGACATCGACGAACTGAGGGTGTCGCGCATCCTGGTCGACACCGCACCGGTGCTGAAGCGCCTGCACGCCCGCGCCAAGGGGCGCGGCAGTCGGATCGTCAAGCGCCTGAGCCACATTACCGTGACCGTCGCCGACGGCGCGGCCGGCTGACGGCCGACCAGCAGAGAGTCAAGGAACGGAGCAGCGCATGGGTCAGAAAGTCAATCCCACCGGCATTCGTCTCGGCATCGTGCGCGACTGGACGTCGCGCTGGTACGCGGACACGAAGAATTTTCCGGCCCACCTGCACACGGACTGGCTGGTCCGCGAGTTCCTGAAGAAGAAGCTGGCGGACGCGTCGATCAGCCGCATCGCCATCGAGCGCGCTGCGCGCAAGGCCAACATCACGATCCACACGGCCCGCCCGGGCATGGTGATCGGCAAGAAGGGCGAGGACATCGAGAAGCTGCGCTTCGAGGCCGCCGACCTGATGCAGATGCCGGTCGCCAACGTGCGCATCAACATTGCCGAGATCCGCAAGCCCGAGCTGGATGCCCACCTGGTCGCCGAAGGCGTGGCGCAGCAGATCGAGAAACGCGTGATGTTCCGGCGCGCCATGAAGCGCGCCGTCATGAACACGATGCGCAGCGGCGCGCTGGGCGTGAAGGTGCGGGTGGCCGGGCGCCTGAACGGCGCCGAGATTTCGCGCTCCGAGTGGACGCGCGAGGGGCGGATCCCGCTGCACACGTTTCGCGCCGACATCGACTACGGCACGGCCGAGGCGCGCACGACATACGGGGTGATCGGCATCAAGGTCTGGGTGTTCAAGGGCGAAGTCTTCAAGCAGGAAGCGCCTGAGGCGGTCGCCGAGGACGTGCCGGTCGACGCCCAGAAGGCGTCGGCCGAGCCGGCCGCCGGTTGAGCGGGAGGGACTGAACCATGATGCAACCCAAGCGTACGAAGTACCGCAAGCAGCACAAGGGCAATCTGTCCGGGATCGCCATTCGTGGCAGCACGGTTGCGTTCGGCGAATATGGGCTGAAGGCCACCGGCCGCGCCCGCATGACGGCACGCGAGCTCGAGGCGGCGCGCCGCGCCATGACCCGTTACGTCAAGCGCGGCGGCAAGATCTGGATCCGCGTGTTTCCGGACGTGCCGATCACGCAGAAGCCGCTCGAGGTGCGCATGGGCAGCGGCAAGGGCAACGTCGAGTACTGGGTGGTGCGCGTGACGCCCGGCCGGATGTTGTTCGAAATCGAGGGCGTGACCGAGGAGATCGCGCGCGAGGCGTTCCGGCTGGCCGCCTCAAAACTGTCCGTCTCCACCACATTCGCAAAGCGGCAGGTGCGCTGATGAGCACGAAAGACCTGCGCAAGAAGACCGAAGCCGAGCTCAAGGACGAGTTGCTCAAGCTGCGCCGCGAGCAGTTCAACCTGCGCATGGCCGCCGCCGCGGGTCAGCCGGCCCGGCCGGATCAATACGGCAAGGTCCGCAAGAACGTGGCACGCGTCAAGACGGTTCTCAACGAGCTGGGTCGCGCCAAGGGCGGCGGGAGTGAGGCGAAATGACCGATATTCAGGAGTCCGTGCAGCAGGCCGGGACGGCCGCGCGCACGCTGACCGGCAAGGTCGTCAGCAACAAGATGGACAAGACCATCTCGGTCGAGATCGAGCGTGTCATCAAGCACCCGACCTACGGCAAGTACATGCGGCGCCGCAGCCGGCTGCTGGCACACGACGAGAACAACGAATGCAACGAGGGCGACACCGTGTCGATCAAGCAGTGCCGTCCGCTGTCGCGCCGCAAGGCATGGTCCCTGGTGCGCGTCGTCGAACGCGCCCCGGTCGCCTGATCTTGTGGGGAGGTTGAGCCGATGATCCAGCAACGTACCAGGCTGCAGGCCGCCGACAACTCGGGCGCCCGCGAGCTGATGTGCATCAAGGTGCTCGGCGGCTCGCGCCGTCGCTATGCGGGCGTCGGCGACGTGATCAAGGTCAGCGTCAAGGACGCGATCCCGCGCGGCAAGGTCAAGAAGGGCGAAGTCTACGACGCCGTCGTGGTGCGCACCCGCAAGGGCGTGCGCCGGCCGGACGGGTCGCTGATCCGCTTCGACGGCAACGCGGCGGTGCTGCTGACCCCGAAGCTGGAGCCGATCGGTACCCGCATCTTCGGGCCGGTGACCCGTGAGCTGCGCAGCGTGCAGTTCATGAAGATCATCTCGCTGGCACCGGAAGTGCTGTGAGGGCAGAGGGAAGGCGATGAACAGGATTCGCAAGGGCGACACGGTCGTCATCACGTCGGGCCGCGAAAAGGGCCGTACCGGCACCATCATCAAGGTGCTGGAGGGGGACCGCGTGGTCGTCGAGAACGTGAACATGGTCAAGAAGCACCAGAAGCCCAACCCCGCACGGGGTGTGGCCGGTGCCATCGTGCAGCGCGAGGCGCCGATCCGCGCCAGCAACGTCGCGCTGTGGAACCCGGCGACCAAGAAGGCCGACCGCGTGGGCTTCCGTAGTCTGGAGGACGGGCGCAAGGTCCGCTATTTCAAGTCCAACGGCGAAGTCGTGGACGCTTGAGCGTGGAGACCGCAGAGATGGCTTACGAAGCCAGGCTGAAAAAGCACTATCGCGACGTCGTGATGCCCAGGCTGAAGACCGACCTGGGACTGCAGAACGACCTGCAGGTGCCGCGCATCACCAAGATCACGGTCAACATGGGCGTGGGCGAGGCCGTGGCCGACAAGAAGGTCATGGACGCGGCCTGCGGCGACCTGGCGCGGATCACCGGACAGAAGCCGCTGGTGCGCATGTCCCGCAAGTCGGTGGCGACCTTCAAGCTGCGCGAGGGCTTGCCGGTCGGCTGCAAGGTGACGCTGCGCGGCGCGCGCATGTACGACTTCCTCGACCGGCTGATCAACATCGCGATGCCGCGCATCCGTGACTTCCGGGGCGCGAACCTCAAGTCATTCGACGGCCGCGGCAACTACAGCCTGGGCGTCAAGGAACAGATCATTTTCCCCGAGATCGCCTACGACCAGATCGATCAGCTGCGCGGGATGGACATCACCATCTCGACCAGTGCGGGCAACGACGCCGGCGGACGCGCGTTGCTCGAGGCGTTCAATTTTCCGTTCAGGAAGTGACCGATGGCCAAGACCAGCATGATCGAACGCGACAAGCGCCGTGCCAAGATCGTGAAGAAGTACGCGGCGAAACGCGCCAAGCTCAAGGAGCAGGTGCGCGACCCGAAGGCGTCCCAGGAGGACCGCATGGCGGCCGTCGAGGCGCTGCAGAAGCTGCCACGGGATTCGAGCCCGACGCGCATGCGCAGTCGCTGCGCGATTACCGGCCGGCCGCGCGGCACCTACCGCAAGTTCGGGCTTGGCCGCAACAAGCTGCGCGAGGCAACGATGCGCGGCGATGTGCCGGGTCTCCGCAAGTCGAGCTGGTGAGGAAGCACGCACATGAGCATGACTGATCCGATCGCCGACTTCCTGACCCGTATCCGCAACGGCCAGGCCGCGAACAAGGCTGAAATCAGCGTCGCGTCGTCGAAGGTGAAAGCGGCCATCGCCGCCGTCCTCAAGGCCGAGGGCTACATTGCCGATTTTGCGGTCCGCGAAGCAGGCAACAAGGCGACGCTGGTGGTGGCGCTCAAGTACTACCAGGGGCGGCCGGTGATCGAGCGGATCGAGCGCGTGTCGCGACCGGGCCTGCGGAAGTACCGCGGCAAGGCCGAAATGCCCAAGGTGCTGGGCGGGCTGGGCGTCACCATCGTGTCGACGTCGCTGGGCGTGATGACGGACCGCGAGGCGCGCCGCGCCGGCCAGGGCGGGGAAGTTCTCTGCGTGGTGGCCTGACGGCCATCGATGAACGGGTAACCAGGGGTCATTCAGGTCATGTCGCGAGTAGCCAAAATGCCGGTGGATCTGCCGCAGGGCGTCAGCGCAGCGATCGGCGCCAGCGAGATCACGGTCAAGGGAACGAAGGGTTCGCTGACCCTGCCGCTGGCGCGCGGGATTGGCGTGGCGCAGGACAAGCAGCAGTTGCTGGTGACCGTCAATGCGGGCAAGAAGAGCTCCGCGACGCTGGTCCCGGTGGCCGGCTCGACGCGTGCGCACCTCGCCAACATGGTGACGGGCGTGACCAAGGGCTTTGAGCGCAAGCTGGAACTCAACGGCGTCGGCTACCGCGCGTCGGTGCAGGGCAAGACCCTCAACCTGACACTCGGTTTTTCGCACCCGGTCAGCTATGCGGTCCCGGAAGGGGTGACGATCGAGACTCCGACCCAGACCGAAGTCGTCGTCAAGGGCATCGACCTGCAGAAGGTCGGCCAGGTCGCCGCGGAGATTCGCCGCTTCCGTCCGCCGGAGCCCTACAAGGGCAAGGGTGTGCGTTACGCCGGCGAGAAGATCGTGCTTAAGGAAGGCAAGAAGAAGTAACCGTCATGGCACAGCTCAGCAAGAAGGACAAGCGCCAGCGCCGCGCCGCCCGGGGACGGGCGAAGACCCGCGAAATCGGCCGGCCGCGCCTCACGGTGCACCGTACGCCGCAGCACATCTACGCGCAGGTCACGAGCCCGGACGGCGGGCGCGTGCTGGCGGTGGCTTCGACGGTCCAGGCAGAGGTCGTCAAGGGCCTCAAGGCGAAGAGCAACGTCGCTGCCGCCGCAGTCGTCGGCCGCGTGATCGCCGAGCGCGCGATTGCCGCCGGCATCAAGCAGGTGGCGTTCGACCGCTCCGGTTTCATGTACCACGGCCGCGTCAAGGCGCTGGCCGAGGCCGCCCGCGAGGCGGGCCTCGAGTTCTGATCAGGGGTAATGGCAATGGCACGAGTTGAAAGGGGCCCGGCGAGCGACGACCTGATGGAGAAACTGGTCTCCGTCAATCGCACCGCCAAGGTCGTGAAGGGTGGCCGGCAGTTCGGCTTCACGGCGCTGACCGTGGTCGGCGACGGCGCCGGTCGCGTCGGATTCGGCTACGGCAAGGCCCGCGAAGTGCCGCTTGCGATTGCCAAGGCAATGCAGGCGGCCCGCCGCAACATGGTCAGCGTCGCGCTGCGCAACGACACCCTGCACTACGCGGTGCAGGGCCGCCACGGCGCGACCCGCGTCTACATGCAGCCTGCGTCGGACGGCACGGGCGTCATCGCCGGCGGCGGCATGCGCGCCGTGTTCGAGTGCGCCGGCGTGCGCAACGTGCTGTCCAAGAGCTACGGCTCGCGCAATCCGATCAACGTCGTGCGCGCGGCGTTCAACGCTTTCAGCCGCATCACCGCGCCTGACGAGATCGCGGCCAAGCGCGGCAAGACGGTCGAAGAGATCCTGGGCTGAGTCATGGCAAAGAAGCGACTGAAAGTGACCTTGAAGAGAGCCGTGAGCGGCCAGCTGAAGAACATCCAGGCGTCGGTGCGGGGCCTGGGTCTCAAACGCATCCGCGACGTGCGGGTGGTCGAGGACACGCCGGAAAACCGCGGCATGATCCGCGTGGCGCAGCACCTGCTCGTCGTCGAGCAGGCCTGAGGAGCAGGACGATGCGACTGAACGAATTGAAGCCCGGGCCGGGCAGCAAGAAGACCAAGCTGCGGGTCGGGCGTGGCGCGTCGGCCGGCCAGGGCAAGACCTGCGGCCGCGGCGGCAAGGGCCAGAAGGCCCGCAAGGGCGGCTACCACAAGGTCGGTTTCGAGGGCGGCCAGACGACGCTGTACCGGCGCCTGCCGAAGGTCGGCTTCCGCTCGGCCATGAAGCGCACGCGCGCCGAGGTCACGCTGATCGACCTGCTGAAGATCAAGGCCGACGTCATCGACCTCGCGGCGTTGAAGGCGGCTAGCGTGGTGCCGGCGGAGACCGAGCGGGCCCGCATCATCCTGTCCGGCAAGATCGCACGCGCCGTCACGGTGCGCGGCCCGCAGGTGGTCGCGACCAAGGGTGCACGCGCTGCGATCGAGGCAGCCGGCGGCAAGATCGAGGACGGTGCCGCGGCCTGACCGGCCACGGACTGCAGCAAAGGACACCCAAGTGGCTACCCCGGCAATGAATCCGGCACTCGCGCTCGGAGAGGCAACGCGCTTCACCGAGATGCGGCATCGCCTGCTGTTCCTGCTCGGGGCGCTGGTCGTCTACCGGATCGGCACCTTCATACCGGTGCCGGGCATCGACATTGCGGCCATGGCACGTTTGTTCGACCAGCAGGAAGGGACGATCCTCGGCCTGTTCAACATGTTCTCCGGCGGCGCGCTGTCGCGCCTGTCCATCTTCGCGATGGGCGTGATGCCGTACATCTCGGCGTCGATCATCATCCAGATGATGGCGGTGGTCGTGCCGACCATGGCGGCCATCAAGAAGGAAGGCGAGGCCGGGCGGCGCAAGCTGACACAGTGGACGCGCTACTTCACCTTCGCGCTGGCGATGTTCCAGGGATTTGCCGCGGCCTCGGCGTTCCAGAGCCAGGGCGTGGCGCTCAACCCGGGCTTCCAGTTCGTGGCGATCGGCACGGTGACGCTGACCGCCGGCACCATGTTCCTGATGTGGCTCGGCGAGCAGATGACCGAACGCGGCGTCGGCAACGGCATTTCGATGCTGATCCTCGCCGGCATCGTCGCGGCGCTGCCGTCGGCCATCGGCGGCACGCTCGAGCAGGTGCGGGCGGGCGAGCTGAACCCGGCGCTGGCCATCCTGTTGCTGCTGGTGGTCAGCGCGGTCACGGCCTTCGTGGTGTTCGTCGAGCGCGCGCAGCGCCGCATTCCGGTCAACTATGCGAAGCGCCAGGTGGGGCGGCGCATGTACGCGGGGCAGACCAGCCACCTGCCGTTCAAGATGAACATGTCGGGCGTGATCCCGCCGATCTTCGCCTCGTCGCTGCTGCTGTTCCCGGCGACGCTGGCCAGCTTCTTCGCCAGCTCGGCCGCCGAGGGCGGCTGGCAGGTGCTGCTGCAGAACGCAGCCGCGGCGCTCGGCTACGGGCAACCTCTGCACATGCTGCTGTACGCCGGCCTGATCATCTTCTTCTGCTTCTTCTACACGGCGCTGGTCTTCAATTCGCGCGAGACGGCGGAGAACCTGAAGAAGGGCGGCGCCTTCATCCCGGGCATCCGCCCGGGCCAGCAGACGGCGGAGTACATCGACAAGGTGCTGACGCGGCTGACCGTGTGGGGCGCCATCTACGTCACGGCCGTGTGCCTGTTGCCGGAATTGCTGATGGCTTACGGGCGCGTGCCGTTCTACTTCGGCGGCACGTCGCTGCTGATCCTCGTGGTCGTCGCGATGGACTTCATGGCGCAACTGCAGGCGCACATGATGTCGCACCAGTACGAGGGGCTGATGAAGAAGGCCAACCTGCGCGGCTACGGCCGTTCGGGCGGGCCTCGCTGAGGGGCGGCCGGCGGCCGTCCCGGGGAGTGGAGAGATGAAAGTACGTCCTTCGGTCAAGAAGATCTGCAAGAACTGCAAGATCGTGCGGCGCAAGGGCGTCGTGCGGGTGATCTGCACGTCGGATCCCCGGCACAAGCAGCGCCAGGGCTGACGTCATTGAGGCAAGGGTTTCATTCACGTATACTGCCGTGTTTTCCGCGGCTTAGGGGTCGGTAGCCATGGCGCGTATCGCCGGCATCAACATCCCGGTGAACAAGCACATCGTCATCGGGCTCACGCAAATCTACGGGATCGGGCGGCCGGCGGCCGGCGCGATCTGCGCAGCCGCGGGAGTCGAACCGTCAACCAAGGTCCGGGACCTGACCGAGGCCGAGGTGAATTCGCTGCGCGCAGCGGTCGCGCGGCTGGCGGTGGAGGGCGATCTGCGCCGCGAGAATGCGATGAGCATCAAGCGGCTCATGGACCTCGGTTGTTACCGGGGGATCCGTCACCGCAAGGGCCTGCCTTCGCGCGGCCAGCGGACGCGCACCAACGCGCGCACCCGCAAGGGCCCGCGTCGCGCGGCGGTGAAGACGCACGCTCCGGTCGGCAAGCGCTGATCGGCCGGCGGATCGCTGACAAGACTGTTACTGGACATCAACGAATATGGCTGACAAGCAGGCAGGGTCTGCCGCTGGCAAGACCCGCAAGAAGTCGAAGCGTCAGGTGTCGGACGGCATCGCGCACGTCCACGCTTCCTTCAACAACACGATCATCACGATCACGGATCGTCAGGGCAACACGCTGTCCTGGGCGACGTCCGGCGGCTCGGGTTTCCGCGGCTCGCGCAAGAGCACGCCATTCGCCGCGCAGGTCGCGGCCGAGAAGGCCGGCACCGCGGCGCAGGACTACGGCCTGAAGACGGTCGAAGTCCGGGTCCGGGGCCCCGGCCCCGGGCGCGAGTCGGCGGTGCGCGCGCTGAACGCCTGCGGGCTCAAGGTGACGAACATCGAGGACGTCACGCCGATTCCGCACAACGGTTGCCGCCCGCCCAAGAAGCGGCGCGTCTGAAGGAAAGGGTCTAACAATCATGGCGAGATATCTTGGTCCCACGTGCAAGCTCGCGCGCCGCGAAGGCACGGACCTGTTCCTCAAGAGCGCGGTCAAGCCGCTCGAGAGCAAGTGCAAGCTGGAGGTGCCGCCGGGCGGCATCAAGGGCGATCGCCGCACGCGCCTGTCGAACTACGGTGTGCAGCTGCGCGAAAAGCAGAAGCTGCGCCGCATGTACGGCGTGCTCGAGCGCCAGTTCCGCAACTACTACACGAAGGCCGCCGGGCGGCCCGGCTCGACCGGCGAGAACCTGCTGCACTACCTGGAAGCCAGGCTGGACAACGTCGTCTATCGCATGGGTTTCGCGTCCACGCGCGCCGAGGCGCGTCAGCTGGTCAGCCACAAGGCGGTGACCGTGAACGGCCAGTCGGTCAACGTGCCGTCCTACCAGTGCAAGGCCGGCGAGGTGATCGCGGTGCGCGACAAGTCCCAGAAGCAGCTGCGGGTGGCCGCGGCGCTGGCGATCGCTACGCAGGTCGGCCTGCCGGACTGGGTCGAGGTCGACGAGAAGAAGTTGTCCGGTCTGCTGAAGTCGCTGCCTGACCGCGACCAGATCCTGCCGGACATCAACGAAAACCTCGTCGTCGAACTATATTCGAAGTAATCGGGTGACCGCCATGCAGGGAAGTGCCGCTGAATTCTTGAAGCCCCGGTCGGTGAAGGTCACCGCGACCGCGCCGCGCCAGGCGCGCATCGTGATCGAGCCGTTCGAGCGCGGCTTTGGCCATACGCTCGGCAACGCGCTCAGGCGCGTACTGCTGTCGTCGATGTCGGGTTGTGCCGTCACCGAGGTCGAAATCGACGGGGTGCTACACGAGTACACCAGCATCGAGGGAGTGCAGGAAGACGTGGTCGACGTCCTGCTCAACCTGAAGGGCATTGCGATCAAGATGCACGCGCGCAACGAGACGGAGTTGCGGTTGCACAAGAAGGGACCGGGACCGGTGACCGCCGGCGACATCCAGGCCGATCACGACATCGAGATCGTCAATCCGGAGCTGGTGATCGCGACGCTGACCAAGGCGATGGACCTGAACATGACGCTCAAGATCGAGCGCGGCCGCGGCTACCGTCCCGCGACCCAACGCATGGAGTTCGAGGAGCAGAGCCGGCCGATCGGCCGCTTGCAGCTGGACGCGTCCTTCTCGCCCGTCCGCCGCGTCACCTATGGCGTGGAGGCTGCGCGCGTCGAGCAGCGCACCGACCTCGACAAGCTGATCATCGACATCGAGACCAACGGCACGATCGACCCGGAAGAGGCGATCCGCCGGGCCGGCGGCATCCTCAAGGAACAGCTGACGGTGTTCGTCGAACTCGAGGGCCAGGGCGAGCCGAGCGGCCTGTCGGCCGGCCCGCTGCCGGATCCGCTGCTGCTGCGCCCCGTGGACGAACTGGAACTGACGGTCCGCAGCGCCAACTGCCTGAAGGCGGAGAACATCCACTACATCGGCGACCTGGTGCAGCGCACCGAGGTCGAGCTCCTCAGGACCCCCAACCTCGGCAAGAAGTCGCTGACCGAGATCAAGGAGGTCCTGGAGAACCACGGGCTGACGCTCGGCATGCGCATCGAGGGCTGGCCGCCGGCCAGCCTGCGGCGCGACGACGAACTGAAGTCGGCCTGACCTGAAGAGCCGAGGGAAGAAAGACCATGCGCCACCAACTGTCCGGTCGCCAGCTGTCACGCGACAGCGCGCACCGCAAGGCGCTGATGCGCAACATGGCCGCTGCATTGCTGCGGCACGAAACGATCCGCACGACGCTGCCGAAGGCGAAGGAACTGCGCCGGGTCGTCGAGCCGCTCATCACGCTCGGCAAGACCGACAGCATCGCGGGACGGCGGCGCGCGTTTGCGCAGCTGCGCGACGACGAGGTCGTTGCCAAGCTGTTCGAGGACATCGGGCCGCGCTGCCGCGCGCGCGCCGGCGGCTACACCCGCATCCTGAAGATGGAAGCCCGGCCGGGCGATTCGGCGCCGATGGCGCTCATGCAGCTGGTCGACAAGGCCGGCGGCGAAGTGCCCCCGCCGAAGGAACCCGTCAAGAAGGCGCGCAAGGCCAAGCCAGCACCCGCCAGCAAGGCGCCGGCCAAGCCCAAGAAGGCCGCGAAGGCCGCGAAGGCTGACGGCGACAAGACGAAGAAGCCCGCAAAGAAGACACGCAAGAAAGCCGCGGGCTGACGATTTCCACCCATGCAAGGCTGCCTGGCAGCCTTCTTGGTCGCCAGTGGAAGGGCCGGGGATGAAACCCCGGCCTTTTTTTGTCCGCCACTGGCCTGCGGCTTCCCGGCAGGCACGAATTGCTATACGTTAAGCAGTTGTATCGCACCCCAGTGGCACCCCGCCCAATCGTCCATAACAAGGGAATACCCATGAGCATGCTTTCGGAATTCAAGGACTTTGCGATGAAGGGCAATGTCGTCGACATGGCGGTCGGCGTCGTGATCGGCATTGCATTCGGCAAGATCGTGACCGCGCTGGTCGGCTCGATCATCATGCCGGTCGTCGGCGCCCTGACCGGCGGCGTGGACTTCTCGCAGATGGCCGTCAACATGGGCACCGAGGCGACGCCCGTGCTGATCAAGTACGGCGAGTTCATCCAGGCCACCGTCGATTTCCTGATCGTCGCGGCCGTGATCTTCCTGGCGGTGAAGGGCATCAGCAAGATGAAGAAGCCGCCGGCGCCCGCCGCCGCGGCGCCCCCGCCGAAGCAGGAAGTCCTGCTGACAGAGATTCGTGACCTGCTGAGGAAGTGACTGCGGTGGGGTCGGATCCCGCTAGGGGTCTGACCCCTCCTCAAGCGCGGCGAATGCCTCGCGCGTCAGGTTGCGGGGTCCGGAGGGCAAGGCAACCACGTTGTCCTCGATCCGCATCCCGCCGAACGGCCGCAGGGCATCGACCCGCGGCCAGTTGACGAGCTTGCGCTGGTCGCCGGCGGCGGCGCCCTCGAGCAGGGAATCGATGAAGTAAAGGCCGGGCTCGATCGTCACCACGAAGCCCGGCGCCAGGTCCCGCGTCAGCCTCAGGGACGGATGCCCCGCCGGCCTTGGCCGCTGCCGGCCCGAGGCGTCGGCCATCAGCCCGCCAACGTCGTGAACCTGCAGGCCCAGCAGGTGGCCGATGCCGTGCGGAAAGAACACGGCGGTGAGGCCCGACTCGAGGGCCGTTTCGGGCGCCACCCTGACGAGCTCAGATTCCACCAGTAATTCGGCGATCGCGCGGTGTGCGGCGAGGTGAATGTCGGCGTAGTCGCGACCCGGCACGACGAGGGCGGCCAGCGCCCGCTGCGCGACGTCCAGCGCCGCGACGAGCTCGGCGAACTGCCCCGCGGCCGCGGCGTAAGTGCGCGTAATGTCACACCCATAGCCGGCGAAGGCGACTCCGGCGTCGATGAGGAAGGAGGGCGCCGCAGCGGGCCGGCGGCGCCCGAGGTTCTGGTAGTGCAGGACCGCCGCATTGGCGCCGAAGGCGATGATGCTGTTGTAGGGAAGCTCCTCCTCGCGCGCCCCCGCGGCCCGGCAGAATTCCAGCTGGATCTCGAACTCGCTCGCGCCGGCGCGGAAGGTGCGCTCCGCGGCATGGTGGGCGCGCGCGCCGAGCCGGCTGGCGCGCGCCAGGCAGTCGATCTCATAGGGGGTCTTGGCCGCCCGCTCGTAGTCGAGCGCGGCCGTGAGCGCGGCCGGGTTGGGCTCGCCGAGGCCGTCCCAGTCCGGGTGGGCGGGACCCAGTGTGGCGCGGCGGCGTCCGGCCGCCAGCAGCCCGCGCAACTCGGACGGCTGCCGCACGATGTGCAGGTCGAACTGTGCCGTCCAGGGGGCCTCGGGTGCCGGCGGCGGCTTGTACCAGTAGTCGACAGGCTGGTGGAAGTACAACTGCGGCCTGTGGCCCGGCTCGATGGCCACGAAGCAGCCTGGCCAGGCTTCCGGCACCCACAGCCGGAATTGCGGATTGGCCTTGAAAGGATACGACTGGTCGTCCGAGAATTGCAGCGGCGGCACCCCTGAGGGGATCAGCGCAGCGTCGAACCCGTTCGCCTCGAGTGCGCGTTCCATGCGACGGCACAACTGGCCGATATGGGTCTGGAACAGGTCTGGCTGGGCGGCGTCGGACATGGTGGCTCCTCGTTGTGCGCGCACGGAAGCGTACCGCGTGTGCCGCCCGGGGTCACGGTGCGGGCGCCACCGCAGGCGCGGCGCCTCCCCTGCACCCCCTGCGACCGTACGCGGCCGGCCAAAACACTATGAAATAGCGCGAAAAACCTATAAAATAAGGGGTCGCAACGAGCTTCACGCATCACACGTGTTGCATGGGCCGCGTGGCGAATGATCGGACCTTCCCACTCTCAACTACGAATATCCGGGGTATTGACGATGAATGCGAAGATTTTGGGCGCCGTTGCGCTGGCACTGGTTCTGGGCGCCTGCGGTGGCAAGAAAGAAGAGGCGGCTGCGCCGATCGAAGAAGCGGCTGCGGTCATGGACCAGGCGGCGAGCGGTTCCATGGAAGCGGCCGGCGAAGCGATGGACGCGGCGGGCGAAGCGATGGACGCGGCTGGCGCGGCCACGGCGGAAGCGGGCGCGGCGGTCGAAGCCGCTGCCGACGCGGTGACCGAAGCTGCTCCGAAGCAGTAGACCTGCGCTGATCGGCTGATCGGGCCGGGCGGATGGCGCGGGTTGCCCGCGGCGCCGCCCGGCCTCATTTTTGAGGCGAGCATGTCAGTCAGCATTCGCGATGCGAAGCATTCGCCTGCGGACCGCGCGTGGATCGAGCGCGCCTACGGCGATTACCTCGTCGACCTGGCCGATGGCCGCACCGGGGTGTTCCCCGCGCTGCTGGTGACCGGGCAGCGTCCCGGCGACCTGCTGGCGCCCTGGTATCGCGATGACCATGCCACGCCATTCATCATCCTGCGATCGGGACAACCTGCCGGGTTCGCTCTGGTGCAGGACGCTCCGGCGCACGTGGCGGCGGCGAAGAACCTGCGGCTCACCGAGTTCTTCGTGCAGGAACCGTGGCGCGGCCTCGGGGTCGGACGCGCGGCGGCCACGCTGCTGTTCAACCGCTTTGCCGGCGACTGGCTCGTGACGACGCCCGTGCAGCAGCGCGGCGCGGTCGCTTTCTGGCGGAAAGTCATCACCGGCCACACGGGCGGGCGCTTCCGCGAGCAGCGTGACGGCGGCGAGGTGCGCTACAGTTTCACCGCGCGCCGGCCGGCGCCGGACGCCCCGCATGACGGCCCAGGCTGAGAGGACACCCTTATGCACGGATTCAGCGGTACTGCCGCGCGGCTCGCGCTGCTCGTGAGCATCCTTCCTGTTGGCGCCGCGCTGGCGGCGCGGCCGGTGGGCGCCCCCTTCGCGACGCGCTCGGAAGTGCTGGCCCCGTCGGTCATGGCAGCGACCAGCCAGCCGCTCGCCACGCAGGCCGCGCTCACGGTGCTGCGGCGCGGGGGTTCGGCCGTGGACGCGGCGATCGCGGCCAACGCCATGCTGGGCCTGGTCGAGCCCACCGGCAGCGGCATCGGCGGGGACCTGTTCGCAATCGTCTGGGACCCGAAATCCGGCCGGCTGCACGGCCTCAATGCCAGCGGCCGCGCGGCCGCCGCGCTGTCGCTCGATTACTTCAGGGAACAAGGCATCACCCGCATTCCGCCGTTCGGGCCGCTGCCGGTGACGGTGCCGGGCGCGGTGGACGGCTGGTTCGAATTGCACGGCCGCTTCGGCCGGCTGCCGATGGCCGAAGTGCTGGCGCCCGCCATCCACTACGCCGAGGCGGGCTTCCCGGTCACCGAGGTGATCGCCTACTACTGGCAGGTCAACGCCGGGCGGCTCGAGTCTTACCCCGGCTTCCGCGAGACCTTCATGCCGGGCGGACATGCGCCCGCCAAGGGCGAGATGTTCGCCAACCCGCGGCTGGCGGATACCTACCGCAAGCTGGCGAGCGGCGGGCGCGACGCGTTCTACAAGGGCGAGATCGCGCGCACGATCGACGCCTACATGAAGGCCAATGGCGGTTTCCTCGCCTACGAGGACCTGGCCGCCCACCGTTCCGAGTGGGTCGAACCGGTCTCGACGAATTATCGCGGCTACGACATCTGGGAGTTGCCGCCGAACGGACAGGGCATTGCGGCGCTGCAGATGCTGAACATCCTGGAGGGCTATGACATTACCGCCATGGGTTTCGGCAGTGCCGGCTATCTGCACGTGCTGGCGGAAGCCAAGAAACTGGTGTTCGAGGACCGTGCGCGCTACTACGCCGATCCGGATTTCTCCGACGTCCCGCTCGAGCGCCTGCTGTCGAAGCAGTATGGCGCGGAGCGCCGCGAGCTGCTCGACACGGCGCGCGCGGCGCTGTCCTATCCGGCCGGCGAGATGCCCGCGGGACCCGCGGACACCGTCTACCTGACCGTCGCCGACGCCGACGGCATGATGGTGTCATTGATCCAGAGCAACTACCGTGGCATGGGCTCGGGCATGACGCCGGGCGATCTCGGGTTCGTGCTGCACGACCGCGGCGAGAACTTCTCACTGCGCGACGGCCACCCGAATGCCTTCGCGCCCGGCAAGCGTCCCTTCCACACGATCATCCCGGCATTCGTGTCGCGTGACGGACGGCCGCTCATGAGTTTCGGCGTGATGGGCGGCGACATGCAGCCACAGGGGCACGTGCAGATCATCATCAACCTGGTCGATTTCGGCATGAACCTGCAGGAAGCCGGCGACGCGCCGCGGCTGCGCCACGACGGCTCCAGCCAGCCGACCGACGAGGTCATGACCGACGGCGGCTTCATCGCGCTGGAGCCCGGCTTCGATCCGGCCGTCGTGGCCGAACTCAGGCGCCGCGGTCACGTCGTCAAGGTCGGCGACGGCGACTTCGGCGGCTACCAGGCCATCCGCCGCGAGCCGTCCGGAGCGTATGCCGGGGCCTCGGAATCACGCAAGGACGGCCACGCAGCCGGGTACTAGCCGGCTGGATCAGTGGTGCTCGTGCGCTGACTCCGCGTCGCCAGCAGCCAGCACGACTGCCTCGACCTGCACCTCGCCCGCGATCTCGAAACGCAGCAGCAGCGGCACGCGCTGGCCTGCCGCAAGCGGCGCCACCAATCCCGTCAGCATGACATGCGTGCCGCCCGGCTCAAATGTGAGCCGCTCGCCAGCCGCCACATGCAATGGATCGATGCGCCGCATCTTCGCGACGTCGCCTTCGTGCACGGTCGCGTGCACCTCGACCCGCGCAGCACGCGGTGATGACACCGCCAGCAGCCGGTCCGACCTGCGGCCGCGATTGTCGAGTGTCAGGTAGACGGCGGCGACGGTTGCATTCGGCGGCGTGGCGCGCGCCCAGGCATGCTGCACCGCCAGTGACGGCGGGGGCGCGCCGGTGGCTGCCGCCGCGCACAGCGCGGCCATGAGCGACAACAGGGCGGTCGGCAAGCGCATGGACATCCTCCCGCCGGTTGGCGGCCGATGCTGCATCCCGTTCGCATGCGGGATCGCGACGCCACCGGGCCGTCTCAAACGATGCCTCGCTCGGCCAGCATCCGCCACAGCCAGAACAAGGTCGCGAAGGCGAGGCCGATGACCATCAGGTGCTCGCGGTTGCGCAGCATGCGGGCCGCCGACCAGGGTTGCCTCGACCCTCCCGGGTACGCGCGCGGCGTGGGGAACAGGGCGGGCACGGCTTTCCGGTAGCGCTCGTACGCCTCGCCGTGCTGACGGCGCAGCCGGTCCGGCTCGACCCGCTCCTTGCGGGGCAGGTAGTAGCCGAAGAAGAAGACCCAGCCGAGGGCGAGCGCGATCCAGCTGCCGCCGCGCGGCAGGTTGGCCATGATGCACAGGCCGGTCAGGATGAAGAGCCGCCCGAGATACAGCGGATTGCGCGTGTGCCGGTAGGGACCGCTCGTCACCAGTTCCTGCGTCTTCAGCAGGTGCCCCGACGCCCAGAATCGCACGCTCTCGCCCAGCACCACGAGCAGCAGGCCGATTGCGAACAGTACGGGCGACGGCCGCCCGATCCAGATCAGCGCGACCAGCAGCAGGCCGAGCGCCGCACGACGCAGGTTTCCCAGCACGCGGTTGTAGGGCTTGTCGTTCATGTCACCTCCAGTTCCCCGCCGGCTTGCGCCGCTGCGCCACGTCAACGCCGCCCCTTGCCGCGGAGCCGGCTCCAGAATTCCTTCAGGCGGCGGCCGCGGCGATGCCAGCGGGCGATCGTGCCGCCGATTTCCGTCACGGCTGCCTCGACGTCGCCGCCGGTCCAGCGCGCCCGCATCCTCGCCAGGGCCAGCCAGTCCAGTTCGCACAGGCGGCGGAAGATCGCGCGGCGGAGCGGCCAGGGCCGGGTCCCCAGCACCCAGGCGGTGACCAGGTCGACGAGGACCACACGACCGTCGTCGCCGACCAGCACATTGCGATGGTGCAGGTCGGCCAGCGCAATGCCATGTGCGTGCAGCGCGGTGAGCGTCTCGCCGATCCGGCGGAAAACGTCTTCCCCTACCGATTCCCGCTCCGGCAGTGGCAGGCACGGTACCCACTCGGTCACCAGTGCGTAAGGCAGGGGCCGGCCGAAGTAACGCGGCAGGCCGTCGATGCCCGCCGCGGCCTCGTAGGCCGCCGCCTCGCGACGCGTGAGCAGGCGCCCGAGCACGTGGCGAACCCAGAGGGGCCGTCGCGCGTAGGTCTTGACCGCGAGCCTCGTCTCTCCTACCCGGTAAACGGCAATCTCCGCCTTGGTCAGGTTCCGCCCCTCGAGCCAGCGCTCCGGAGGTCCCTGCAGCACGCGCCTGAGGTCGCGAATATTGCCCGGCGCCAGCGCGGCATCCTGGCGTGGAGTCGGCGGCGGGCGCGCCGTCACCAGTCCTGTGACAGGAGCGTGCCGTGGGCTAGGCACTCAGGGCGACCCGGTCGACGATGGCCCACACGGCGATCGCAAAGACGTACCAGAAGTAATGCCACTCGGCGTGCTTGAAATATGGCCGCAGTCGCGACGAGTCGATGCTCAGGCGGAAGACCGTTGCGGTCAGTGTCACGGCAGCCACCATTGCGGCCATGGCTGCCAGCCGCACGTCCCAGACCGCCAGCGGCGCGAACAGCAGGGGCGCCAGCCGATGCGGCATGATCAGGCGGCGCCAGTAGACGAGCAGACAGGCGAGCGCCGGCAGGCCGATGCACGCGAGCGCCACGATCTGCGGGTCGGTGAGCGGCCGACGCTCGAGGAGCTGTGCGGCCAGGCCGGCCAGCCCCGGGCCGGATTGGTAGATGGCTCCCGCCGCAGCGGCGACGGTCGAGGCCACCAGGACCCAGCCGAGTCGCCGCCGCAGGCCCGGCCGCTCCTTCCAGGGATGACCGAGATACACCGCCACCAGCGCCAGGCCGGGAATCCAGGTCGGATCCAGGAAGCCCCAGGCGAGGAACACCAGCGGCAGGACGAAGATCTGCTCCTGCCGCTTCTCGACGTAGCCCTCCAATGCGCAGACCGCGGCGGTGGCGAGCAGAAAAGGCACCGCCCAGTCGGATTCGACGACCGCCGGCCGCGCCACCCAGGTGGCGGCCAGCAGGACGATTGACCCGGACAGGTGGTCGCGCGTCTTTTTCTTCAGGCCGAGGAACAGAAAGAAGCTGCCCACGGCGCCGACGACCGCCTGGTGCCAGGCGTGCGTACCGCGGAAGATGACCAGCGCGACGATCAGGTAGATCGACACCATGCCGACGTATTCGAGCTTGATGCGGCGCCCGAAGGTCTCGACCGGTCCGGCCACGTACCCTGCTTCCGTTGCGATAGGCTCGCTACCCATTATTCGCTCCCTCCGCAGGCCGGCCGCCTCGTGCCGTCGCGCGGGCACCGGACCGGTCCCGGCGCCGGTCCTTGCCGCGGCCGCGATGACGGGCCGCTGACCGCCATTTTAGAACCAATGGACAACACACGGGGAATCCAATCGGCGATTCCGGCGTGCCTCGACCTGGAGCCCGGCCGGTTCCTGGCCAGGCGCGACCGGTGGCGAACGGCTGCGGTTTCAGGCCCGCGCTGCCGGTGGCGCCTTGTCACGGGCGAGGACCGGACCCAGGTATCGCCCAGTATAGGACCGCCGCAGCCTTGCCACCTGCTCCGGGGCGCCTTCGGCGATGACCCGGCCCCCGCCATCGCCACCCTCGGGTCCGAGGTCGACCACCCAGTCGGCGGTCTTGATGACGTCCAGGTTGTGCTCGATGACGATCACGGTGTTGCCCTCGTCGCGCAGCCGGTGCAAGACGGCGAGCAGTTGCTCTACGTCGTGGAAATGCAGGCCGGTGGTCGGCTCGTCCAGGATGTACAGGGTGCGCCCGGTCGAGCGCTTGGACAGTTCCTTGGCGAGCTTCACTCGCTGCGCCTCGCCGCCGGACAGGGTGGTCGCGTTCTGGCCGAGCCGCAGGTAGGCGAGTCCCACGTCCAGCAGCGTCTGCAGCCGGGCCGCGACCGCGGGCACCGCGCTGAAATACGGCAAGGCGTCCTCGACCGTCATGTCGAGCACTTCGTGGATGCTGCGACCCTTGTAGTGCACCTCCAGCGTCTCGCGGTTGTAGCGCTTGCCCGTGCAGACGTCGCAGGGCACGTAGATATCGGGCAGGAAGTGCATCTCGACCTTCAGCACGCCGTCGCCCTGGCAGGCCTCGCACCGCCCGCCCTTGACGTTGAAGCTGAAGCGGCCCGGCTTGTAGCCACGCGAGCGGGACTCGGGCGTCGCTGCGAACAGCTCGCGGATGGGCGTGAACAGCCCCGTATAGGTGGCGGGGTTGGAGCGGGGCGTGCGGCCGATCGGGCTCTGGTCGATGTCGATGACCCGGTCGACCCCGTCGAGTCCCTCGACTCGCTCGCAGGGCGCCGCATCGTGCGAGGCACGGCCCAGGTGGTCGGCGACCTGCCGGTACAGCGTGTCGTTCACCAGCGTCGACTTGCCGGATCCCGACACGCCGGTGACACAGGTCATCAGGCCGAGCGGGAACTCGACGTCGATCCCCTGCAGGTTGTTGCCGGTCGCGCCCACCACCCGCAGGCAGCGCTTGCGGTCGCGCGGCGTGCGCCGGGCGGGCAGCGGCACGCGGCGCCGGCCCGACAGGTACTGGCCGGTGACCGAATCCGGGTGGCTCTCGACCTCGGCGGGCGACCCTTGCGCCACCACCTGCCCGCCGTGCACGCCGGCACCGGGGCCGAGGTCCACGACGTGGTCCGCGTGACGGATCGATTCCTCGTCGTGCTCGACGACGATCACGGTGTTGCCGAGATCCCGCAGCCGGTGCAGCGTGTCGAGCAGCCGCTGGTTGTCGCGCTGGTGCAGCCCGATCGATGGCTCGTCCAGGATGTACATCACGCCGACCAGCCCGGAGCCGATCTGGCTGGCAAGCCGGATGCGCTGCGCCTCGCCGCCGGACAGCGTCTCTGCGCTGCGGTCCAGCGTCAGGTAGTCGAGGCCGACATCGACGAGGAATCCCAGCCGGTCGCCGACCTCCTTGACCACCTTGGCCGCGATCTCGCCGCGCCAGCCCTCGAGTCGCAGCGCTGCGAAGAAGGCCCGGGCGCGTGCGACCGACAGCGCGGAGATGTCCGGCAGGCTGCGCCCGTCGACGAACACGTTGCGCGCCGAGCGGGTCAGGCGTGCGCCGTCGCATTCCGGGCAGGTGCGCGTGCCCAGGTAGCGGGACAGTTCTTCGCGCACCGCGAGCGATTCCGTTTCACGGTAGCGGCGCTCGAGGTTGTTGATGACGCCCTCGAAGGAATGCCGGCGCCGCACCGTCCGGCCACGTGAATCGAAATAGCGGAAGTCGAGTTCCTGGTCGCCGCTGCCGTACAGCACGGCATCGCGCGATGCCGGTGGCAGCGTTTCCCACGGCGCCTCCGGGTCGAAGCCGTAGTGGTCGGCGAGCGCCAGCACCATCTGGTAGTAGTAGGCGTTGCGGCGGTCCCAGCCGCGGACCGCGCCGCCGGCCAGCGACAGGCCGGGCGCCGAGACGACACGGGCCGGGTCGAAGAACTGCTTCACGCCGAGGCCGTCACAGGCCGCACAGGCGCCGGCCGGGTTGTTGAACGAGAACAACCGCGGCTCGAGTTCCGCCAGCGAGTAGCCGCAGAACTTGCAGGCAAACTTGTCGGAGAAGACCAGTTCCTCCCGCGTAGGCTCGTCGAGGAAGGCCACCCGGGCGACGCCCTCGCCAAGCAGCAGCGCCGTCTCGAAGGACTCGGCCAGCCGCTGCGCAAGGTCGGGGCGCGCCTTGAAGCGGTCCACGACCGCTTCGATGCTGTGCTTGCGCCGCAGGTCGAGCCTGGGCGCGGCGTCGACCTCCACCAGCGTGCCGTCCACGCGGGCGCGGATGAAGCCGCGCGTCCGCAACTCCTCGAGCACCTGCACGTGCTCGCCCTTGCGGTCCTTGATCACCGGCGCGAGCAGCGCCAGGGGCGTGCCTTCGGGCAGCGCCAGGACCTGGTCGACCATCTGGCTGACGGTCTGCGCGGTCAGGTCGATCCCGTGGTCCGGGCAGCGGGGTATGCCGGCGCGCGCGTACAGCAGCCGCAGGTAGTCGTAGATTTCGGTGACCGTACCCACCGTCGAGCGCGGGTTGTGCGACGTGGACTTCTGCTCGATGGAAATGGCGGGCGACAGGCCCTCGATGGAGTCCACGTCGGGCTTTTCCATCATCGACAGGAACTGGCGCGCATAGGCAGACAGCGACTCGACGTAGCGGCGCTGGCCTTCGGCGTAGATCGTATCGAAAGCCAGCGAGGACTTGCCGGATCCGGACAGGCCGGTGAATACGATCAGCCGTCCGCGCGGCAGGTCCAGGTCGATGCCCTGGAGGTTGTGCGTGCGTGCGCCGCGGATGCGGATCGTGTCCTGGCTCATGGTCCGTCCGCCCCCGGAGTGTCGGGGGCAATCGCCAAGCATACCCGCCGCGTCCCGGCTGCGGCAAAGCCCTGGCGCGGCCGGAATCAGGGGGCGGCGGACGGCCGCCGCGGCCGCCCGGGCCTGAATTACCTGCGAATCCCGGCAGATTGCCGCGGTGTCCCCGGCAGCCGCCGCAGACTAGAATATGGGCACTGCGGAACGGGGCTCAGGCGGCCACACCGGCCACCGGGGCGACCCATCATCGAGGTGAATTCCATGGCGCGAGGCATCAACAAGGTCATCCTGGTCGGCAATCTCGGTCAGGACCCGCAGAGCCGCGCGATGCCTAGCGGCAAGGCGGTGGTCAACCTGCGGATCGCGACGACCGACCAGTGGCGCGACAAACAGACGGGCGAGAATCGCGAGAACACCGAGTGGCACAACGTCGTGATGTTCGACCGGCTCGCCGAGATCGCGGCCGAGTACCTGCGCAAGGGGTCGCAGGTGTACGTCGAAGGCCGGCTGCGGACCCGCAAATGGACGGACAAGGAAGGCCAGGACCGTTACACGACGGAAGTCATCGCCAACGAGATGCAGATGCTCGGTAGCCGCGGCGGTGGCAGCGGTGGCAGCGGTGGCGGCGGTGGCGGCGGCGGCAGCAGCAGCTACGAGGCCGATGCGCCGCGCAGCGGCGGCACGGGCGGCGCCGACAGCAGCAAGGACGATTTCGACGACGACATCCCGTTCTAGGGCCTGCTGGCACACCGGCCATTGCGGCGTTGCGACCGGCGAGGCCGGCGGGCCAGGCGCGCAGGACGCGCCGGGTGCCTGCCGGGCAATCTGGCATCGTGCCGGAAATCCGATTGGTTTCAACGGGTTCTGAGGCTGCGCCCGTCGAAGGGACGGGCCGGCCGCACTACTTTCGGGGCGCCAAAACCGCTAACCTAGCGAATGCTGTCACGACCCCCGAGCCCTGGATGACAGGCCGCCTGTACATCACCACTTTCGGCTGCCAGATGAACGAGTACGACTCCGCCCGCATGGCGGACGTCCTGCGTGAGTCGCAGGGGCTCGAACTCACCAGCGACCCGGAGCAAGCCGACGTGGTCCTGCTGAACACGTGTTCCGTGCGCGAGAAAGCGCAGGAGAAGGTGTTCTCGCACCTCGGCCAGTGGCGGCAGATCAAGCAGCGCCGGCCCGGCATGATCATTGGTGTCGGTGGCTGCGTCGCCAGCCAGGAGGGCGAGGGCCTGCTGGAGCGGGCCCCGTTCGTTGACCTGGTGTTCGGGCCGCAGACGCTGCACCGCCTGCCCGGGATGATCGACAGACTGCGGCGCTCGGGCCGCGCGCAGGTGGACGTGTCCTTCCCGGAAATCGAGAAGTTCGACCGGCTGCCGCAGCCGCGCGCCGAGGGCGCTTCCGCATTCGTGTCGATCATGGAAGGTTGCAGCAAGTACTGCAGTTTCTGCGTCGTGCCGTATACGCGCGGCGAGGAGATGAGCCGGCCGCTGGCGCAGGTGATGGCCGAGATCGAGACACTGGCGGCGCAGGGCGTGGGCGAGGTCATGCTGCTGGGGCAGAACGTCAACGCCTATCGCGGCGCCATGGCCGGCACGGCCGAGTGCGACCTCGCGACGCTGATTCGCCTGGTGGCCCGCCTCGACGGGATCGAACGGATTCGCTTCACGACCTCGCACCCGGTCGAGTTCACCGATGCGCTGGTAGACGCCTACGCGGACGTGCCCAAGCTGGCGAGCTACCTGCACCTGCCCGTGCAAAGCGGATCCGACCGCGTGCTGGCGGCGATGAAGCGGGGCTACACGAGTCTCGAGTACCGGCAGAAGGTGCGCCGGCTGCGTGCCGCGCGGCCGGGGCTCAGCCTGTCGTCCGATTTCATCGTCGGCTTTCCTGGCGAGACGGAGCGCGATTTCCAGCAGACTCTGCAGTTGATCGCGGACGTCGGCTTTGACCAGTCCTTCAGCTTCCTCTACAGCCGGCGGCCGGGCACGCCCGCCGCTGCGCTGCCCGACGACGTGCAGCACGAGGTCAAGCAGCAGCGGCTGGCGGCGCTGCAGCAGCGCGTCGACGGCCAGGCGCTGGCGATCAGCCGCGGCATGGTCGGGTCGGTGCAACGGGTGCTGGTGGAGAAACCGTCGAAGCGCGACCCGCGGCAACTGGCCGGACGTACCGAGAACATGCGCTGGGTGAATTTCGATGGACCGCCGTCGCTGCTGGGACGTTTCGTCGATGTGGTCGTGACCGAGGCCATGCCCAATTCACTGCGCGGCCGGCTGGCGGCGCCGGCGCGCGGCGAGGCCGGGCTGGCGGCCGCGGGCAGCTGAGAACCGCTTGGCCACTGTGCGCAAACATGACGTGACCTTCGAAGCGGCCGGCAATGACCGGCTGGCGGCCGTGTGCGGACCGCTCGATGAGCACCTGCGGCAGGTCGAGGAAGGACTGAACGTGGAAATCCGGCGCCGTGGCGCGAAGTTCTCGGTGCACGGCGAGCGTGCTGACGCGGGCGCCACCATCCTGCGCGAGTTGTATATCCGGTCCGCCGCCGGCCCGGTCACGCCGGAAGACGTGCACCTCGCAGTCCAGGAAGCGGGCATGGAACCGGCCGAGCCGGGCGACGTGCTGGCCGTGCATACGCACCGCGGCCTGATCCGCGGTCGCGGCCAGAACCAGATCCTGTACCTCAAGAACATCCGCGAACGCGACCTGACGTTCGGCATCGGACCGGCGGGAACCGGCAAGACCTATCTTGCGGTGGCCTGTGCCGTCGAGGCGCTGCAGCACGACGCCGTGCGGCGCATCGTGCTCGTGCGGCCCGCGGTCGAGGCCGGCGAGCGGCTCGGTTTCCTGCCGGGCGACATGGCCCAGAAGGTCGACCCGTACCTGAGGCCCATGTACGACGCGCTGTACGAGATGATCGGCTTCGAGCGCGTGGCGCGCCTCATGGAACGCAACGTCATCGAGGTTGCGCCGCTGGCGTTCATGCGCGGCCGCACGCTGAACGAATCGTTCATCATCCTCGACGAGGCGCAGAACACCACGATCGAGCAGATGAAGATGTTCCTGACGCGTGTCGGCTTCGGGTCACGCGCGGTGGTGACGGGCGACATCACGCAGACCGACCTGCCCGCCAACCGGCAGTCCGGATTGCGGCATGCGATGGACGTGCTGGCCGCGGTGCCGGGCATCGCTTTCAGCCTGTTCACGGCGCGCGACGTCGTGCGGCACGCGCTGGTCGCGCGAATCGTCGAGGCCTACGAGCGCAGTTCGGCACAGGAGGGACCGCCGTGACCGTGGCGGTCACGGTGCAATACGGAACGCGCCGGCCGTGGGCACCGGGCGTGCCCACGCTGCGCCGCTGGGCGCAGGCGGCCGCCGGCAGCCGGGCCGGGGCGGCGCTGGCGATCCGCGTGGTGGGGATGGCCGAGAGCCGGCGCCTGAACCGGGTCTACCGCGGCCACGACCGGCCAGCCAATGTCCTGTCATTCGATGTGGACGGCCGCAGCGCCGGCGGACTGCTCGGCGACCTCGCGATCTGCGCGCCGCTGGTGGCGCGCGAGGCGCGCGAGCAGGGCAAGGCACTGCGCGCTCACTGGGCCCACATGGTCGTACACGGTACGCTGCACCTGCTCGGCTTCCGGCACGGGCGGCGGCGCGAGGCGGAGCTCATGGAGGCGCGCGAGCAGGCGATCCTCGCCGCGCTCGGCTATGGTGATCCCTATGAAGCGCACTGACCCATGACTGCCCATACGGCATGGACGGGCTGGCTGCGCCGCCTGGTCGGCGGCGGCGAGCCGCGCGATCGCGCGGAACTGACGGACGACCTGCGCGAGGCGGGCGGCCGCGGCCTGATCGACGCCGACGCGCTGACCATGATCGAGGGCGTGCTCGGCGTCGCCGACCTGCAGGTCCGCGACATCATGGTGCCGCGCTCGCGGATGGTCGTGCTGGACCGCGACGACACGCCCGAAAGGGTCCTGCCCGTGATCGTCGAGTCCGGGCACTCGCGCTTCCCGGTGATCGGCGAAGACCGCGACCAGGTCGTCGGCCTGCTGCTGGCGAAGGACCTGCTGCGGTATTTCAGGGCGGCGGCCGGGAGGATTTCGACATGCGCGACCTGCTGCGGCCGGCGGTCTTCGTGCCGGAGAGCAAGCGCCTCAACGTATTGCTGAAGGAGTTTCGCGTCAGCCGCAACCACATGGCCGTGGTCGTCGACGAATACGGCGGCGTGTCGGGCCTGGTGACCATCGAGGACGTCATCGAGGAGATCGTCGGGGACATCGCCGACGAGTACGACATCGAGGAGGACCAGACCATCCGCCGCGAGAGCGAGCGGCAGTTCGCCGTGCACGCGCTGGCGCGGATCGAGGATTTCAACGAGTACTTCGGCACGTCATTCAGCGACGAGGAATTCGACACCATCGGCGGGCTCGTGATGCACCAGTTCGGCCGGCTGCCCAAGCGTGGCGAAGCGGTCACGATCGGGGGCATCGAATTCAAGGTCCAGCGCTCGGACCGTCGGCGCATCGACCTGCTGCGGGTCACGACCCCGCACGACCTGCCGCCCCGCCCGGACGGCGAGGGCTGAACGGGTGAGGGTGCCGGAGCTGGCCGCGCGCTTCGCGCGGCATCGCGTGTGGATTGCGCTGGCTGCCGGTGTCGCGGCCGTGCCGGGATTCGCTCCCACCGGCTGGTATCCGCTGGCCGTCCTGTCGCCGGCGCTGCTGTTCCTGCTGTGGGACGGCACGAGTCCGCGCCGCGCCGCGGTCCTCGGTTTCGCCTGGGGCGCCGGCCTGTTCCTGGCCGGAACCTGGTGGATCTACACGGCCGTGCACGACTTCGGCCAGGCCCCGCTGTGGCTGGCCGCGTTCCTGATGCTGGCGCTGGTCGCGCTCATGGCATCGTACTACGCGTTGCTGGGCTGGGCCGTGGCGCGACTCGCGGCGCCACCGATGGTCCGCTGGCTGGTCGTGCTGCCGGGCGCATGGACGCTGATGGAATGGCTGCGCGGCTGGCTGTTCAGCGGCTTCCCGTGGCTGCAGACCGGCTATGCACACATCGACGCGCCGCTCGCCGGCTACGCGCCGCTCGGCGGCGTCTACCTGGTCACGCTGCTCAGCAGCCTGACGGCCGGCGCCCTGGCCGCGCTGGTGCGCGGCACGATGCGCGGCCGCCTGGTTGCCGCCGCGGTCGTGGTTGCCGTCTGGGCCGGCGGCGCAGCGCTTGGCACACGCGCGTGGACCGTGCCGGCGGGCGACGAGATCGGCGTCGCCATCGTGCAGAGCGCTGTGCCGCAGGGCTTCAAGTGGCAGGACGATCACCGCCAGGAGATCATGGACCTGACCCTGCGCATGACCCGGCAGGCGCTGGGCACGCGCCTGATCGTCCTGCCGGAAGCAGCGCTGCCGGTGCTGGCCCACCAGGCGGGGCAGTGGCTGGCGGACCTGTGGGGCGAGGCGCAGGCGCACGGCTCCGACCTCATGATCGGGCTGCTGCGCTACGATGCCGACAGCAATCGCTACTACAACGGCCTGCTGGCGCTGTCCGGCGAAGAAGCCGGCTGGTACGACAAGCGCCGCCTGGTGCCCTTCGGCGAGTTCTTCCCGGTGCCAAAGGCAGTGCGCAGCTGGATGCGGCTCATGAGCCTCACCTACGTGGACATGAGCCCCGGCGAGGACGACCAGCCGCCGCTGCACGCCGCGGGCCAGGCGATCGGCGCCACCATCTGCTACGAGGACGCCTACGGCGCCGCGCAGCTGGCGGTGCTGCCGGTGGCCACGCTGCTGGTCAACGTCACCAACAACGCCTGGTTCGGCGACTCGGCGGCGCCGCACCAGCAGATGCAGATGGCGCGTTTCCGGGCTCTCGAGGCAGGCCGCTACCTGGTGAGGGCGACCTCCAACGGCGTCTCGGCCATCATCGCTCCCGACGGCCGCGTGACCGCGCGCGCCCGGCAGTTCGTGCCCGAGGTGCTGCACGGCACGGTGCGGCCGTTCAGCGGCCTGACCCCCTATGCCCGCGTCGGCAACTGGCCGGTCCTGCTGCTGTGCGCGCTGGCCATGGCGGCCGACGTCCTGGTCCGCCGCCTGCGCGGACCGGGCGCGACCGGTACGGGGCGTCACCGCCGGGCTTAGCGGCCGGGCCGGGGTCGGGTATCCTTGCGGGCCCGGCCGGATCCGCTGACCCGATCCCATGCAAGAGCGCTACGAGCCCGCCGAGATCGAGCCTGCCGCCCAGCGCCAGTGGGAGGCGCGACGCTGCTTCGAGGCCGTCGAAGACCCGGCCCGGCCCAAGTACTACTGCCTGTGCATGTTCCCGTACCCCAGCGGCCGCCTGCACATGGGCCATGTCCGCAACTACACGATCGGCGACGTGCTGTCGCGCTACATGCGCATGCAGGGCTGCAACGTCCTGCAGCCGATGGGCTGGGATGCCTTCGGCCTGCCCGCCGAGAACGCGGCAATGGCCAATGGCGTGCCGCCGGCGCAGTGGACCTGGGACAACATCGCCACCATGAAGCGCCAGCTGAAGTCGCTGGGCTTCGGCATCGACTGGTCCCGCGAACTGGCAACCTGCAGCCCGGAGTACTACCGCTGGAACCAGTGGCTGTTCCTGCGCATGCTGGAGCGCGGCATCGCCTACAAGAGGACCGGTACGGTCAACTGGGATCCGGTCGACCAGACGGTGCTGGCCAACGAACAGGTGATCGATGGCCGCGGCTGGCGCACGGGCGCGCCGGTCGAGAAGCGCGAGATCCCGATGTACTACCTCGCGATCACGCGCTACGCGCAGGAACTGCTGGACGCGCTCGACGGCCTCGAGGACTGGCCGGAACGCGTGCGCACGATGCAGGCCAACTGGATTGGTCGCAGCGATGGCGTCAACCTCGCGTTCCCGTACGACATCGGCGGCGAGCGCGGCCGGCTCGGCGTATTCACGACCCGCGCGGACACCCTGATGGGGGTGACCTTCATGGCGGTGGCGCCGGAGCACCCGCTGGCGGAGTACGCCGCAGCGCGCGACCCGCAGGTGCGCCGTTTCGTGGACGAATGTCGCCGCGGACCGATGACCGAGGCGGACCTCGCGACGCTCGAAAAGCAGGGCGTGCCGACCGGGCTGTTCGTCCAGCATCCGCTGACCGGGGCGCGCCTCGAGATCTGGGTCGGCAACTACGTGCTCATGGGTTATGGCGAAGGAGCCGTCATGGGCGTGCCCGGTCACGACGAGCGCGATTTCGCGTTTGCGAAGAAGTACGGCCTGCCGATCACGCAGGTCATCGATGTCGGCGGCCAGCCGTACTCGACGGACGCGTGGCAGGCCTGGTACGCGGACGACGGCCGCTGCGTGAACTCCGGTGCCTACGACGGACTGCCTCATGCCGCGGCGGTGGATGCCATCGCGGCGGATCTCGAGGCGAAGGGCCTGGGCCGCAAGCAGGTGAACTGGCGGCTGCGCGACTGGGGCGTTTCGCGGCAACGCTACTGGGGCTGCCCGATCCCGCTGATCCACTGCCAGGCCTGCGGCGACGTGCCGGTGCCCGACGAGCAGCTGCCGGTGGTGCTGCCGGACGACCTGGTGCCGGACGGCTCGGGCAACCCGCTGGCGAAGATGGCGTCGTTCGTGAATTGCGCCTGCCCGAAGTGCGGGGCACCCGCGCAGCGCGAAACCGACACCATGGACACCTTCGTGGACTCGTCGTGGTACTTCTTCCGCTACGCGTGCCACGGCAACGACCGGGCCATGGTCGACGCGCGCGCCGATTACTGGCTGCCGGTCGACCAGTACATCGGCGGCATCGAGCACGCCATCCTGCACCTGCTGTATTCGCGTTTCTGGACCCGCGTCATGCGCGACTGCGGGCTGACCGGGCTGGCCGAGCCCTTCAACCGGCTGCTGACGCAGGGCATGGTGCTCAACGAGATCTTCCTGCGCAGGCCGAAGGCCGGGCGGGTGAGCTATTACAACCCGTGTGACGTCGAACTCACGGTCGACGACAAGGGCGTGCGCAGCGGCGCCGTGCTGAAGGCCGACGGCCGGCCGGTCGAGTCGGGCGGCATCGGCACCATGTCCAAGTCGAAGAACAACGGCGTGGATCCGCAGTCGCTGGTCGATCGCTATGGCGCCGACACGGCGCGGCTGTTCATGATGTTCGCGGCGCCGCCGGAGCAGACGCTCGAGTGGTCGGACGAGGGCGTCGAGGGCGCCTACCGCTTCATGAAGAGGCTGTGGAAGGCGGTGCACGCGCAGGTCGCCGGCGGGCCGGCGCCACGCGTGGACGCGGCAGCGCTGACCGTCCCGCAGCGCGAACTGCGGCGCGTCGCGCACCAGACGCTCGCCAAGGTGACGGACGACATCGGCCGGCGACGCACCTTCAATACCGCGATCGCGGCGATCATGGAGATGATGAATGCCGTCGCGAGGTTCGAGGATTCGTCGCCGCAGGGACGCGCCACCGTGCGGGAGGCGCTGGAATTCGCGGTGCTGATGCTGTCGCCTTTCGTGCCACATGCGACCCATGCGCTGTGGCGCGAGCTCGGGCACGAGGGCCTGCTGATCGACGAACGCTGGCCGCAGCCCGACCCGGCGGCGCTCGAACAGGACACGGTGGAAATCGTCGTGCAGGTCAACGGCAAGCTGCGCAGCCGCCTCAGCCTGCCGGTGGGCGCGGACGAGGCCACGGCGCGGCGTGCGGCGCTGGCGGATGCGAATGTCGGCCGCTTCATCGGCGGCAAGCCCGTGCGCAAGGTAATCTACGTTCCCGGCAAGCTGATCAACGTGGTGGCATGAGCGCGCGCACCCTCACGATCCTGGCGCTGGCCGCGTGGCTGGCGACCGGCTGCGGCTTCCAGCTGCGCGGCCGCGTCGAGTTGTCGCCGCAGATGCGCACGCCCTACCTGGACGCGGCCGATCGCTACACGGCGCTGTACGCCGAGCTGCGGGCCGCGCTCGAGGCGGCCGGCGCGCAGCTGGCGCCGACCCGCGAGGCAGCCTCGGCGGTGATCCACATCCACGAGGATGAGAGCGGCCGCAACGTGTTGTCGGTATCGGCGCGCAACACGCCGCAGGAGTACGAGGTGTTCTACACGATCGAGTACTCGGTGACGGCCGGTGGCCAGGAGCTGCTGCCGCGCCAGTCGCGCACGGTGGCGCGCGAGTACGCCTATGACGACCGGGCGGTGCTTGCCAAGCAGAACGAGGAGCGGCGGCTGCGGGAGGCGCTGGCCCGCGAGCTGGCGTCGATCATCGCGCGCCGCCTGGCGTCGCTGTGATGGAACAGTCGGTCTTCGGGATCTTCCGGATCGGCATCGGGCCGTCCTCGTCGCACACGATGGGACCGATGCTGGCGGCCCGGATGTTCGTCCTGGACCTGCAGGAGCGCGGGCTGCTGGCGCGTACCGACAGCGTCTGCGCGCAGTTGTTCGGGTCGCTGGCGCTGACCGGCGCGGGTCACTGCACGGACCGGGCGATCCTGCTCGGGCTCGAGGGCAACGATCCCTGCGGCCTGGACCCGGCGGTGATCGAGCCGACCATCGAGCGCATCCGCGGCAGCGGGCGCATCAACGTGGCCGGGCGGCACGAGGTGGGCTTCCGGGAACCGGAACACCTGCGGTTCCAGCGCCACGAATCGCTGCCCCGGCACCCGAATGGCATGCGCTTCACGGCGCGCGACGCGCAGGGCGGGTTGTTGCACGCCGCGGAGCTGTACTCGATCGGCGGCGGCGTCGTGGTGCGCGAGGGCGACGATCCGGCCGCGGCGGGCGCCGGCGCGGTGGCGCTGCCGAACTGTTTCGAGTCGGCAGCGGAATTGCTGGCGGTGGGCCAGGAACAGGGTCGCGAGATCCACGAGTTGATGATGGCCAACGAGTGCGCGTTGCAACCGGCGGCGGACGTGGTGCACGGCCTGGCGCAGATCTGGGAAGTGATGCAGGACTGCGTGCAGCGCGGCTTCGCCGCGGGCGGCCTGTTGCCCGGCATCATCAAGGTCAAGCGTCGCGCGCCGCGGCTGCAGCGCATGCTGGAGTCCGAGGCCAGGGAGGGCCGCGCGGACCCGATGGAATGGGTCAACGCGTGGGCGATGGCCGTCAACGAGGAGAATGCGGCCGGCGGTCGCGTCGTCACGGCGCCGACCAACGGCGCGGCGGGCATCGTGCCGGCCGTGCTGCACTACTACACGCGTCTGTGCCATGGCGCCGACGACGCGGGCGTGCGGCGCTTCCTGCTGACCGCGGGCGCGATCGGCCTGCTGTACAAGCGCAACGCGTCGATCTCGGGCGCCGAGATGGGGTGCCAGGGCGAGGTGGGGGTCGCCTGCTCGATGGCCGCGGGCGGACTCGCTGCGGCGTTGCACGGCACCAACGCGCAGGTGGAGAACGCCGCCGAGATCGGCATGGAGCACAACCTCGGCCTGACCTGCGACCCGGTGGCGGGACTGGTGCAGATTCCCTGCATCGAACGCAATGCGATGGGCGCCGTGAAGGCCATCAATGCCGCGCGGCTGGCATTGCGCGGCGACGGTTCGCACAAGGTGACGCTGGACCAGGTGATCGCGACCATGCGCCAGACCGGCCGCGACATGTCGGTCATCTACAAGGAAACCTCGCAGGGCGGGCTGGCTGTCAACGTTCCGGAGTGCTGACGCCGGTGCGGGGCGCCCGCTAGAACTTGTATTCCTCGGCGGCCGTGCCGGCCAGCGTGTACGCGGCCGCGCCCAGGCTCGTGCGGCGGGACTGGATGGCCATCCGGCCGGAGATCCAGTACGCCGAGTACATCGAGTCGAGACTGATGCCTTTCGCCATGCGCACGAAGACCATCTGGTTGGCCGGCGGCGGCGGAACGTGGATGCAGGCCCCGAAGTACGGCACCAGGAAGAACTCCGTCACCAGTCCGTCGTCGTCCAGTTCCAGCGGCACGATGAAGCCGGGAATCCGCACCTCCCGGCCCGCCAGTTCCTCGTTGACCTTGAAATTCATGACCTGCGACGCGGCCAGCGACGACGACTCGCCCAGCAGGTAGTCATGGGCCGCTGGCGGCGGCGCCGGATCGTAGTTGCCGCGCTCCGCTTCCGGCAGCAGGTCCGGCCAATCGAGAGCGCGCGGCGCCGCGGACGCCGTCGCGGCCAGCAGCGAGACGACCGCCAGGGTGGACAGCAGCTTCAGCACGGCGCACCTCACGTGTGTACGGACAGCCCGTCGGCCAGCGAGTTCCGGTACGCCCGCCAGGCTGGCAGCAGGCCGGCCAGCAGCCCGGCGCCGAGTACGCCCGCGCCGATCGCCAGGTCGAGTGGCGTCGGCGCACCGGCGTGGATGAACAGGCCGAAACGACGCTCCAGCAGCGGCGTCGCGGCGGCCAGCAGGGCCCACGTGGACAGGAAGCCCAGCACCACGCCGGCCGCGGCCAGCAACCCGGATTCCAGCACCAGCAGACCGAATACGTGCGCCGGGCGGGCGCCGACCGAACGCAGGATCGCCATCTCGCGGCGCCGTTCATTGAGGCTGGTCAACAGCGACGTCAGCATGCCTATGAGGCCGGCCAGCACCACACAGGCGGCGATCAGCAACAGGGCCTTGTCGGCGACGCCGACCAGTTGCCACAACTGCCCGAGTACGACGCCGGGCATGATCGCCAGCAACGGCTCGCCCTGGTACTCGTTGAGCGCGCGCTGCATCTGCAGCACGGCCATCCGGTCGCGCATGCCGACCAGGAACGCGGTGATACTGTCCGGCGTCAGGTCGTGTGACGCGTGGCCGCCCGGACCGGGACCGTCGCCAGCCGCCGCGCGGGCCCGCCGCGCGCCGCCCTGCCAGTCGGCGTGGATGTCGGTGATTGCCTCGACGCTGACGTGCACGGTGCGGTCCACGGGCGTGCCGGTCCGCTCGAGGATGCCGGCGACATGAAACGGATGGTCGTCGTGCGGCGCGAAGCTGACCTCGCCGAGGCCATGCGCCACGGTGATGGCGGCACCGACGGCGTAGCCCAGGGACTCGGCGACGTCGGCGCCCAGCACGGTGTCGTGCAGGTCCTCGAACGGCCTGCCATCGCGGAACGCGAGCGGCCGCCGCTCGCCATAGCGGTAATGCTCGAAGTACGCCCGGGACGTGCCCATGACGCGGAAGCCCCGGTGCGAGTCGCCGAGCGAGATCGGAATGACCCATGCGACGTCCGGATGACGGGCGACCAGTTCGTAACTCCTCCAGGACACGCCGGCCATCGCGTCGCCGACGTGGAACACCGAGTACAGCAGCAGGTTGACCGGCCCGCCACGCGCCCCGACGACCAGGTCCGTCCCGGAAATCGTGCTGGCAAAGCTGTCGCGCGTCTGGGTGCGCACCTTCTGCACGCCGAGCAGCAGCGTCACGCTGACGGCGATCGCGAACACGGTCAGCCCGGCGGTGACGCGCCGGTTCCACACGCTGCGGGCGGCGAGGCTGCCGAGTGCCATCAGGCAGCCTCGCGGTCCGGACGCGCGCGGTTGATGTCGTCGAGCGCGACGCAGCGGTCGAACAGCCGGCCGAGGCTGCGGTCGTGGCTGACGAACAACAGGGTGGTGCCGGCCGCCGCGCTTTCCTGCATCAACAGCGACAGGAACGACTCGCGGGTGTCGGCGTCGAGGGAGGAGGTCGGTTCGTCCGCAATCAGCACGTCGGGCCGGCCGAACAGGGCCCGCGCGGCGGCGACGCGCTGCTGCTGGCCGATGGACAGCCGCGTCACGGGCCGGCCCAGCAGCGACGGGCGGTCCATGCCCAGCGCGCGCAGCAGGCGCCTCGCCTCGCCCCGCAGGTCGCCGGCCCGCTGCCGGCGACGCGCCGAGAAGCGGGCCGCCAGCGTGACGTTGTCCACGACCGACAGGTAGGGCAGCAGGTTGAACATCTGGAATATGAAGCCGACATGATCGGCGCGGAAGTGGTCGCGGCGCGACGGCGACAGCGCCGGCAGGTCGGTCCCGAGCAGCCGGATCGTGCCCGCGCGCGGCACCAGCACGCCGCCGATCACGCCCAGCAGGCTGCTCTTGCCGCTGCCGCTCGGGCCGTGCAGGAAGACGCGTTCGCCGCGTTCGACGCAGAACGATGGCACGTCGAGCACCGGGTGGCCCGCCGCCCACTCGAAGGCGAGGTCGCAAAGGACGATGGCCGGATCGGTCATGGTGCCGTGGGCGGGCGGTTCACGGGGGTTCCCGGGGGTCGTTGGCGGTCAGTATACCGGGCCACGGATCGCCGCCACGGGGATGGCCGGCAGCCAGGTGGCGGGCGCGGGCCCGGGCACCGATAATCATGCTCCGCATTGCGCAGGGCCGGTCATGAAACTCAGCAGCGATCGCCTCGGCCAGCAACTCGACTCGTCGACGGCGGCCGCGTGGCTGGTCGCGGGCGACGAACCGCTGCTGGTCGGCGAGGCGGCCGACGCCATCCGCGCGCACGCGCGGCAACAGGGCTACACCGGCCGCGAGATTTTCTTTGTCGAGCCCCGCTTCGAGTGGAGCGTGGTACAGGGCGCCAGCCAGTCGCTGTCGTTGTTCGCCGAGCGCCGTATCCTCGAGATCCGCATGCCGGTCGCGCGGCCGGGTGTGGAGGGCAGTGCGGTGCTGGCCGCGCTGGCGGCCGACACGCCGCCGGACACCCTGGTGCTGGTCGTGACCGCGCGGCTGGAAAAGGACGCTGCCAGGAGCGCCTGGGTCAGGAGCTTTGAGCAGCACGGCGCCGTCGTGCAGGCCTGGCCGGTGGAGATCGGGAAGCTGCCGGGCTGGATCGCCGCGCGGGCCCGCTTGCATGGTCTGGAATTCGATGCCGCCGGCGCACAGCTGCTGGCCGAGCGGATCGAGGGCAACCTGCTGGCGGCGCACCAGGAGATCGAGAAACTGGCGCTGACGCACGGCCCGGGCCGGGTCGGCGAGGACGCAGTCGCCGAAGCGGTCGCCAACAGCGCGCGCTACGACGTGTTCAAGCTCGGCGAGGCGGCGCTCGCCGGTGACGCGGCGCGTACGCTGCGGATCCTGGAGGGCCTGCGGGGCGAGGGCGCCGAGCCGACATTGGTGCTGTGGGTGCTGTGCCGCGAGATCCGGGCCCTGGCCGAGGCTCGCGCCGGCCGCAGCGGACCTGTCTATGGCTGGCATGCACAGCAGCGGTCGAAACTGCTGGGTACGGCGGTGCAGAGGATGGGCCGCACGCCGCTGGGCCCGCTGATCGGTCACGCCGCACGGGTGGACCGGGCCATCAAGGGCCGTGGCCCGGGTGATGCGTGGGACGAACTGGCATGGCTCGCCGCACGGCTGGCAGGCGTCGCACTGCCACCGGCGCGCGTGGGCTGAGCGCATCATGCGCCCGCTCGGCATCTTCGGCGGCATGTTCGACCCTATTCATTTCGGGCACCTGCGCGCTGCCTTCGAGCTCAGCGTCATTCTCGACCTCGAGCAGGTGCTGTTCATTCCTGCGGCCGACCCGCCGCACCGCGGCAGCCCGCTGGCCGACGCCGCAAGCCGCATGGACATGGTGCGCGCGGCGATCGCGGACGAGCCGCGCTTCGCGGCGGACGACCGGGAGATCCGCCGCGGCGGGCGCTCGTACACCGTGCTGACGCTCGAGGCGCTGCGCGCAGAGCAAGGCGAACGGCCGCTGGTGCTGATGCTCGGCGCAGACGCGCTCGCGGGCCTCGCCGACTGGCACCGGTGGCGCGAGCTGCCGGTGCTCGCGCACCTGGCCATCGCGAACCGGCCCGGCGTGAGCCTGCCCGCGCAGGGCGAGCTTGGCGCGATGTTGCACGCGCGCCGCGAGCGCGACGCGCGGCGCTTTGCCGCGCAACCCGCCGGCCTCGTATTCGTGCACGAAGGCGTCGGGCTCGACGTGTCCTCGACGGATGCCCGCGAGGCGCTGTGCCAGGGACGCGACCCGCGCTACTTGATGCCCGAGCCCGTGCGTAGGATGATCCTCGACAAGGGCATCTACGCCCGGCCAGGTGCAACAGAGGGATGAGCGACACGCAGCCGAAGAAACCACGAAAGAAAGTCAGCAAGAAGTCCGGCAAGCCCAGGGGCAAGCCCGCCGGGAAGCCGGCCCGGAAGGCCAGCGTGCCGCGTTCCGCGGCGAGCACCAAGGCGCAAGCCAAAGCGCCGGGAATTCCGGAGGTCGCCATTGCGGCCCTCGAGGACATGAAGGCCGCCAACGTCAAGGTCATCGACGTGCGCAAGCTCACTGACGTGACCGACACCATGATCGTCGCCACCGGCACGTCGAACCGTCACGTGCGGTCGATCGCCGGCAGGGTCGTCGAGAAATGCCGGGACGCCGGCTTCAGGCCGCTTGGCATCGAGGGCGAGGGCGAAGGCGAGTGGGTGCTGGTGGACCTGCAGGACGTGCTGGTGCACGTGATGCTGCCGCGTATCCGCGAGTTCTACGGACTTGAGAAGCTGTGGGACGTACGCCCGTCGAACCGTGGGGTCGCGCTCGCCTGAGGCGGGCGCCCGCTGGTGCTGTTCCGCCTCATCGCGGCCGGCACGAGGATGCCCGCCTGGGTCACCGACGGGTTTGCCGAGTACGCCGGCCGCCTGGGCTCGGGCCTGCGACTCGAACTCAAGGAGATTGCCCTGCCGCGGCGCGGCCGCAACGCGGATGTCGCGGGGCTGCGCGCCGAAGAAGGGCGGCGCATGCTGGCCTGTGTGGAGCGCCGCAGCTACGTCGTGGCGCTGGAGGTCTCGGGACGCGCCCTCGACACCCGCCAACTGGCCGGCTGGCTGTCCGCGCGGCTGGCCGACGGGCGGGATGTGGCACTGCTGATCGGCGGTCCTGACGGCCTGGATGCCGCCTGCCTGGCGCGTGCCGACGCCACCTGGTCGCTGTCGCGGCTGACGTTTCCCCACGGGCTGGTGCGCGTGCTGGTGGCGGAGCAGCTGTTCCGCGCGCACAGCCTGCTGCGCGGCCACCCGTACCACCGCGCCTGAAGCGGGCCGCAGTACCGCCACCCGGCCTGACCGGCTATCCTTCGAGATCGCCGGCACGGTCGCCTGTGTGGCCGGCGACCGCCACGCCAGTTCAGGAATCTCAATGACTTGCGCACCCATCGTGCTTGCCTCCCGGTCGCCGCGCCGCAGCCAGCTGCTCGGCCAGATCGGCGTGGCCCACGAGGTGCTGGCGGTCGACCTTGACGAGACCCGGCGGCCGGGCGAACCGGCGCGTGAGTACGCCGGGCGACTGGCGCGAGAGAAGGCGCAGTTGGCGCGCGCGACGTACGGCCTCGCCGCCGGCCGCACCGTGCTGGCAGCCGACACCGTGGTCGTGCTCGGCGATGACATCTTCGCCAAGCCGGGCGACGAAGAGGACTGCGTACGCATGCTTGGGACATTGGCCGGCCGCACCCACGAGGTGATCACGGCGGTCGCCGTGCTGGATGGCCGTGCGGTCACGGCAGACACCAGCGTCGCGCGCGTGACCTTCCGCGCCATCACCGAGCAGGAGCGCCGCCGCTACTGGCGCAGCGGCGAGCCGGCGGACAAGGCGGGCGGCTACGCCATCCAGGGGCTGGGCGCGATATTCGTCGAGCGGCTCGAGGGCAGCTATTCATGCGTGATGGGCCTGCCGCTGTTCGAGACCGCGCGACTGCTCGCGGCCGCCGGCGTGCCGACCTGGCAAGGGGGCGGATCACCGTGAGCCGGGAACTGCTGGTGAATGTCACGCCACGCGAGAGCCGGGCCGCGGTCGTCGAGGACGGCGTGCTGCAGGAAGTGTTCATTGAGCGCGCCAACCGGCGCGGGCTCATCAGCAACATCTACACGGGCCGCGTCACGCGCGTGCTGCCGGGCATGCAGGCGGCGTTCATAGACATCGGCCTCGACCGCACCGCTTTCCTGCACGCGTCGGACATCGCGGTGCCGAACGGCGTAGACGCCGGCATCGAGGCGCCCAGACCCGAGCATGTGCGCGAACTCGTGCGCGAAGGCGACGAGATCCTGGTGCAGGTCCTCAAGGACCCGCTCGGCACCAAGGGCGCGCGCCTGACGACCCACGTGACGATCCCATCCCGCTTCCTCGTGTACATGCCATTCGGTCGCGGCGTCGGCGTGTCGGCGCGAATCGAGGACGACAGCGAGCGGCAGCGGCTGCGCGAGGCTGTGCTGCTGTTCGCCAGGCCGGGCGCAGGCGGCGGCTGGATCGTGCGGACCGCGGCCGAAGACTGTGGCATCGAGGCGCTCAACGCCGACATGCTGTTCCTGCAGCGGCTGTGGGACGTGGTGCGCGCGCGCGCTGCCGCGGCCCCGGCCGGCCTGCTGGTCCACGAGGACCTGCCGCTCGAGCTGCGCATGCTGCGCGACCAGCTCGGCCAGGACGTCGAGCGCGTGCTGGTCGATTCGCCGGCCGCGCACGCGCGGATGTGCGAGTTCGCCCGCACCTTCATGCCGGAGAGCGCCGGCCGCATCGAGCAGAACAGCGCGGACCGGCCGGTCTTCGACCTGTACGGCATCGAGGACGAAATCCACCGCGCGCTGGACCGCAAGGTGCCGCTGAAGTCCGGCGGCTACCTGATCATCGACCAGACGGAGGCGCTGACCACGATCGACGTCAACACCGGCGCCTTCGTCGGACACCGCAACCTCGAGGACACGATCTTCCGCACCAACCTCGAGGCCGCCGTGGCCATCGCGCGCCAGCTGCGGCTGCGCAACCTGGGCGGCATCATCATCGCGGACTTCATCGACATGGAGGACGAGGAGCACCGCCGGCAGGTGCTGCAGGCGCTGGGCAGGGCGGTGGCCGGAGACCACGCCAAGACGCACATCTCCACGGTATCCCAGCTGGGGCTGGTGGAAATGACCCGCAAGCGCACGCGCGAAAGCCTGGAACATATGCTGTGCCGGCCTTGTCCCATCTGCGAGGGCCGCGGCTTCGTCAAGACGCCGGAAACGGTCGTCTACGAGGTCTTCCGCGAGGCGCTGCGGCAGGCGCGGCAGTTCGAATTCCAGGAACTGGTGGTGCTGGCACACCAGGACGTCATTGAACTGCTGCTCGACGAGGAATCCGCGGCGATGGGCGAGCTCGAGCTGGCGATCGGCAAGCCGGTGCGGCTGCAGACCGAAGCGCTGTACGCGCAGGACCAGTACGACGTGGTGCCGATATGAAGGCAGGCCGCTGGAGGCGTGACGGAAGGACGGAGGAGGCAATCGCGGGGTGACTGCTCGTGGCACGAGGATCTGGCGCTGGGTCGCAGGCATTGCGGCCGCACTCGTCATCCTTGCAGCGCTGGCGGTGGGTGCTTTCCGCCTGGCGCTCGAACTGCTGCCCGAATACGAAGCCCGGGTGGCCGACACGGTCCGCGAAGCGACTGGCCTGCAACTGTCCTTTGACGCGCTCGACGCGCGGCTCGGGCGGTACGGCCCGGAGATCTTCTTCGAAGGCGCGCGCATCATCGGCCCGGACGGCAGCGACATCATCGTCAGCGCCAGGGCCGGCAGGGCGAGCCTGTCGCCGCTGCGCTCGCTGTTCTACCGCCGGCTGGAAATCGGCCGCGTGGTGCTGGAGAGTCCGCGCCTCAACTTCGTGATCTTCCCGGACCGGCACATCGAACTGGTCGGGCAGGCCTGGCTGTCGCAACCCGAAGCGGTGGAAAAGCAGCAGCGGGGCCTCGACCGCATTCCACGCGGCAGAATCGAGGTTCGCGACGCATCGGTCGGCTTCCTCGACCTGCGGGCGGATGGCGCCGTGTGGGAACTGACCGGCGTGGACCTCGAAATGCACCGCAAGGGCTCGACGGTCTCCGTCGCGGGCAGGGTCAGGCTGCCGAAACACCTTGGCACGTCGCTAGAGTTCGATGCGGAAGTGGCGGGCGACCTGGCCGAGCCCGGCACGCTGTCCTGGCACGGCCAGCTCGCTGGCCGCAACGTGGATTTCGCTGGATGGGCGGATCTCCTGCCCGCAACGTTTGCGCTGCCGCCCTCCGGACGCGGCTCCCTGCGCGTTGCAGCGCGTGGCGGCAGCGGCGGACTGGAACGAGGCAGCGCCGTCTTCGATCTCGAGGATGTCGGCCTGCCGGTGACGGATGGAGGACCCGCCGAGAGCTACCGGCGCCTTGCCGGAGATCTGGTCGTCGAGCGCGACGGCGGCAACTGGCGCGTGCGCGGCAAGGACGTCGAACTGAGCCTCCAGGGATCGCCCTGGTCACCGACCGAGCTTGCAGCCGATCTGGCGTTCGTAGAGGGACGGTGGGCCACGGCGCGTGTGAAGGTCGGTTTCCTGCGGCTGGAGAATCTCGCGCCCTTGCTGCGGCTGGCCCCCGCCTCGGCAACGCGCCAGCGACTTGCGGAGCTTGCACCACGCGGCATCCTGCACCGCGTCGATCTGCAGCTGACCCGCAGCGCGGAGCGGACCCTGCCGGACGTCACGGGCCGGGTCGTATTCGAGGACCTGGGATTCGCGGCATCCGGCCGCTTTCCTGGCGTCACGGGGCTGGATGGCCATGTGGACGGCGCCGGTCCGGGCGGCGTCGTGACACTTGCTGCGTCGGACGTCCGGGTGGACTGGCCGGCCGAATGGCGCAGCGTAGTGCCGTTTGCGCGCGTCAATGCCCGCATCGAATGGGCACCTGGTCCCGGTGGCGTACGCCTGTGGGTCGATGATGCGCTCGTCGACGCCGGCCACCTGCAGGCGGCAGGTCGGCTGCGCCTGCTGTTGCGCCCGGGCGAGTCGCCGCTCATGGACATCGCGGCGCACGCCAGCGTCACGGACCTGTCGGCCGTCTCCCGCTACATGCCTGCCGGGCGGATCGGTGCCAAGGCGCTGGCCTGGCTGGACGAGGCATTCGTGGCGGGCCGCGTGCCGGAAACGAACGTGGAAATCACCGGGCCGGCGCGCGGCTTCCCCTACCGCGAGGGCCAGGGACGCTTCACCGGGACGGCGCGCGGCGAGGGCGTGACCCTCAAGTTCGCGCCGGAATGGCCGCCGCTCACCGGCCTCGATGTCATTGCGCACTTCGATGGCCCGGGCATGACCGCGCAGGCAACACGCGCCGTGATCGGCGACGTGGCAGTCGGCGCAGCGGTCGCCGAGATGCGCGACTGGCGGGACTCGATGCTGATCGTCAGGGCGGAGGCCGCCGCCGACACGGCGGCGGTGCTGGGCCTGCTGCAGGAAAGCCCGCTGCGCGAGTCGCTCGGTGAAACCTTTGGTCGCCTGACCGGCGCCGGCCCGGTGCTCGGCGAGGTCGTGATGTATCTGCCTTTAAAGGAGTTTTCACAGCGTTCCGTGACCGTGCGCGCCTACGCCGACGGGGTCACGCTGAGTCTGCCGAGTGTCGCGGAGCCGCTGACCGGGCTGCGCGGCGCCATCTGGATCCGCAACCGCGATATCCAGGCCCCCGCTCTTGACGCCCGCTTCGCGGGCGGACCCTTGCGCGCGCGGGTCGGTACCACCACTGGGCGCGGTGGGGTCCTGGTGACGACGGTCGATGCCGATGGCACGCTCGAGGGCGGCAGACTGCCCGCGGTCGTGCGGCTGCCGCTGGCCGCAGGACTCGCAGGCAAGACGGTCTGGCGCGGCACGTGGACCGCGTTGCGGCCGGCCGCGCCGGGCGCCGCCACCCGCTCGCGCATCCGGTTGGAGGGCGACCTCCAGGGCCTCGCATGCGGGCTGCCGGCGCCGTTCGCCAAGAAGGCGGAGGAATCGCGCCCCTTGCGCGTCGAGGTCGAGCTCGACGGGACCGGCACCGTCCTGGCGCGCCTCGGTCTCGGTTCGAATGTGCGCGCGCTGGTCGAGTACCGGCTGCGGGACCAGCGCTACTCCATGACACGCGGCGTGCTGAGGTTCGGCGGCGCCGAGACCGGCGCGTTGCCAGTCGGTCCGGGCCTGCGGATAGACGGGCGCCTGCCGTACCTGAGCCTGTCCGACCTGACCGGTCTGCGCTGGGACGAGCCCGCGACGCGGCCGCTGGAAGACCAGCTGTCGTCGGCCACGCTCGAGCTGGCGCGCCTCGAGGTGCTCGGCTACGAGTTCGAGCGCGTCAATGCCGAACTGCGGCCGGGCAATCGCGTGTGGGACGTGCGGGTGTCGGCACCGGCCGCGCAGGGCCGCCTCAGCGTGCCTTACCAGTTCGCCGGCACGGCGCCGCTGGTTGCGGACTTCGAGAAGCTCGTCGTTTCCGAACGCGTGCGATCCGCCACCGGCGAGACGGATCCCCGCAGCCTGCCGGCCATGCGGCTCGACATTCGCGACCTTGCGCTGGCCGGGCGCGCGCTCGGGCACGTCCGCACCGACGCCGAGCGGGTGGCCGACGGGCTGGCCTTCAGGAGCCTGGTCGCCGAGCACCCGGCGTTTGTGATCCGTGGCAGCGGGCACTGGCTCATGTCGACCACGGGACCGCGCAGCGCGCTGACTTTCGACTTGACCAGCAGCGACGTCAAGGGCCTTCTGCAGGCGCTGGCCTACGAGCCATTGATCGAAGCCAGGGAAGGCACGATGTCTGCGGACCTCAACTGGCCGGGCGGGCCTGACGCGGAGGTGCCAGACAGGGTGTCGGGCACGGCGCACATTGCGCTTGCCAAAGGCAGGATGGTGAGCGTTGAGCCGGGTGCCGGACGCCTGCTCGGGCTCATGAGCATCGCCTACCTGCCGCGCCGCCTGGCGCTCGATTTCAAGGACCTGACGGGACAGGGCATGGCCTTCGACTCGATTACCGGGGACTTCACGCTGGTCTCAGGGGATGCCTACACGGACAATCTGACGCTGCGCGGGCCGGCTGCGGAAATAGGCATCGCGGGCCGCACCAGCATGCGCGAGCGCAGCTATGACCAGACCGCGGTCGTGACCGGCGACGTCGGGGGGACGCTGGGGGTGGCGGGCGCGCTCGCGGGCGGGCCGGTCGTCGGCGCCGCGCTGCTGCTGTTCTCGCAGATCTTCAAGGAACCCCTGAAGGGTGCCGCGCGGGGTTACTACCGGATTTCGGGTCCCTGGGAGGAGCCGATCGTGCGCAAGATCGATGCCAAGGAACTGGAGGAGTCCGCGCAACTGAGCCGGCCGCCGCAGCCGCCCGCGGCGGGCGCGTCGCCGGGGTCGTCGCGATGAAGAAACCGGCGATTGCAGCCCTGCAGATGACCTCGGGTCTCGACGTCGCGGCCAACCTCGACACGGCAGGCCGGCTGCTCGATGCCGCCGCGCGCGGCGGCGCCTGTGTCGCGGTGCTGCCCGAGAATTTCGCGTTCATGGGCCGTAGCGAGGAGCAGCGCCGCGCGCTCGCGGAGCGCGCCGACGACGGGCCGATCCAGGCGTGGATCGCGACGACGGCGCGCGCAGCTGGATTGTGCGTGATCGCCGGCACGGTTCCGGTGCTGGTGCCGGGCGATGAACGACCGGCCAATGCCTGCCTGGTGTTCGACCCGGCGGGGCGGCGCATTGCCCGCTACGACAAGATCCACCTGTTCGACGTGCAGATTCCGGGCCACGACGAGGGCTACCGGGAATCCGACAATGCCGTGCCGGGCCACGAGCCGGCACTGGTGGACACGCCGGCCGGCAGGGTCGGCCTGTCTGTATGCTACGATCTGCGCTTCCCCGAGTTGTACCGCAGGCTGGTCGGTGCAGGCGCCGAGATACTGACCGTGCCGGCGGCGTTTACGGCGCCCACCGGACGGGCCCACTGGGAAGTGCTGCTGCGGGCCCGCGCCATCGAGAACCTGTGCTACGTCGTGGCGGCGGCGCAGTCCGGCATGCACCCCAATGGCCGCGAGACTTACGGCGACAGCCTGGTCGTGGACTACTGGGGCCGTATCGTGACACGGCGACCGCGTGGCACGGGGCTGGTGATCGCGGAACTCGATCACGCTGGCCAGCGCAGCGTGCGCGAACGATTCCCGGCCCTGGCACACCGCGTACTGGAGCGAGCGTGAGCGAAGCAGAAGACAGCGTAGTGCCGGATCCGCTGGCGATGGCGCGCGACGTGATCCTGCGGCCGGCCGGACTCGACGAGTCCGGCATCGAGCGCGCGCTCGGCACGCTGCTGGGCGCCGAGATCGACGGTGGCGACCTGTACTTCCAGGTCGCGCGCGAGGAGCACTGGACGCTCGAGGACAGCACGGTCAAGGACGGCTCGCACAGCATCGAGAGCGGCGTCGGAGTGCGCGCCCTGGCCGGCGAACGGACGGGATTCGCCTACTCGGACGAAATCGTGCCCGAGGCGCTTCTGCAGGCGGCGCGCGCGGCGCGCGCCATCGCCCGCAATGGCCGGATCGCGAGCACCCAGGCCTGGAAACAGGTCGCAGCACACCGCCTGTACCTGCCGGTGGACCCCATCGACACGATGCGCGACACGGAAAAAGTCGCACTGCTGGAGCGCATCGACCGTGAGACGCGGCGCATCGATCCGCGCGTGCAGCAGGTGATCGCCAGCCTGGCGGCGGTGCACGAGGTCATCCTGGTCGCCGGAACCGATGGCACGATGGCGGCCGACGTCCGCCCGCTGGTGCGCATCAACGTCGCCGTCATCGTGGAACACGATGGCCGGCGCGAGCAGGGTTACGCCGGCGCCGGCGGCAGGCATGGCCTGGATGAACTGCTGGCGGACGACCTGCCGACCAAACTGGGCCGCGAGGCGGTGCGGCAGGCAATCGTCAACCTGGACGCCGTGCCGGCCCCGGCCGGCACGATGACGGTGGTGCTGGGCGCCGGCTGGCCCGGCGTGCTGCTGCACGAGGCCATCGGCCACGGCCTGGAAGGGGATTTCAACCGCAAGGGGACCTCGGCCTTTTCCGGCCGGATCGGCCAGCGGGTCGCGTCGCCGCTGTGCAGCGTGGTGGACGATGGCACCCTGGCGCGGCGGCGCGGCTCGCTCAACATTGACGACGAGGGAACGCCGACCCAATGCACGACGCTGATCGAGAACGGCGTGCTGCGCGGCTACCTGCAGGACAAGCTCAATGCGCGCCTGACGGGCAACCGTCCGACCGGCAACGGCCGGCGCGAGTCGTTCGCGCACACAACGCTGCCGCGCATGACCAACACCTACATGCTGGCCGGGCCACACGATCCGCAAGAGATCATCGGCTCGGTGAAGCGAGGCCTGTACGCCGTGAATTTCGGCGGCGGCCAGGTGGACATCACCTCGGGCAAGTTCGTGTTCTCGACGAGCGAGGCCTACCTGATCGAAGACGGCAGGATCACCGCGCCGGTCAAGGGCGCCACCCTGATCGGCAACGGCCCTGACGTGCTGACGCGCGTCAGCATGGTAGGCAACGACCTCGAACTGGACGCGGGGGTCGGCACCTGCGGCAAGGAAGGCCAGACCGTGCCGGTCGGAGTGGGCCAGCCGACGCTGCGCGTCGATGCGTTGACCGTGGGCGGGACCGCCTGACGCCCTGCGGGGTCGCGGACGCACGCGCGGCGCGCTAGCATAGGGGTGCGGGAGGTTCGACCCGATGCGATTGTCCAGGCCATTCTACGAGTCACTGCCTTACGTCTACATGGGCCTGGGCGCTGGCGCGCTGGCGGTGTCCTTCTACTGGCGCTCACCGGGATGGTCCGACGTGCTGCTCGGGTTCGGCGTGCTGGCCGTGGTCTGCGGGCTGGTGCTGGTTCTCAAGCGGCGCGACTTTCGCATCCAGAAGCGGCGCTACGGCGCGGTGCTCGACGACGAGGACTGATGCCGGCTCAGCCGGCTCCGCCGGTTTTCGCCTCAGGCTGAGCCCCGTTGACGTCCTGTTTCGGATAGCGGCCGGTGTCCGCGTGCTCGTCATGGCGGACCGCTGACGAGCGCTCGTCCAGATACATGATCTCGTGGCGGCCCAGGTGAATGACGTCGCCGTCATTGAGGTTGTGCCGGCGCACGCGCTTCGATTTCACGTACACGCCGTTTGTGCTGTTGAGGTCCTCGAGGACGCTGCCGCCGGTGGTGGTCACGATCTGGCAGTGATGCCTGCTTATGTACTTGCTCTCGATCTGCAGGTCGTTGTCCGACGTGCGGCCGATGACCAGGCGTCCGGGCCTGAGATCGACCTCCTGGACCGAATGGCCGTCGTGCGCGACGACGATGCGCGCGAGCCGGTGCGCGGTCGGCACGGACGGCGAGGGTGGCACCTCGAGTTGCCGATGCCTGTTGGTAGCCGCCGCGAATTCCACCCAGCCCAGTTCCTCGATGGCGGCCTTGATCTCCTTGAGGCCGATGTCCGGTTGCTCGGTCGCATAGGCGCCCATCATGGCCGTGTCGCACAGCGTGTTGATCAGACGCGGCACGCCGCCGGTGTAGCGGTACAGGAGCGGAAAGGTATCGGGCGTGAACAGCATGCGGCCCTGCGAGCCGGCCACGTCCAGCCGGTGCAGAACGTAGGCGCGCGTGTCCTGCGGCGACAGCGCGGCCACGTGGAAGCGGAACCGGACCCGTTGCACCAGTTGCACCATTTCCGGCGAGTCCAGCTTGGCGCTGAGCTCGGGCTGGCCGGCCAGGATGATGCGCAGCACCTTTTCCTTGGTGGTCTCGACGCCCGACAGCAGGCGGATTTCCTCGAGCACCCGGTTCGACAGGTTCTGCGCCTCGTCGACGATCAGCAGCACCTTGCGTCCCGCTGCGTACTGCTCGATGAGGAACTCGTTCAGCGCGGCCAGCAGTTCCGCCTTCTTCATGCGGAACGGCGAGAAACCGAACTGCACGAGCACCGCCTGCAGGAACTCGACCGGCGACACCTGGGTCTGGCTGATCTGCGCGACGACCAGGTCCTTCTCCAGCTCCGCCAGGAAGGTCTCGATCAGGGTGGTCTTGCCGCAGCCAACCTCGCCGGTGATGATGACGAAACCATCCGTGAACCAGATGGTGGACTCCATGTAGGCCTTGGCCCGGGCGTGGTGCTTGGACAGGTACAGGAAGGCCGGGTCCGGGCTGAGCCGGAACGGCAGTTCCTTGAGGCCGAAGTATTCGACGTACATGACGGGGACTTCTGCCACTTACTCTGTCTCAGCCGGCCGCGGGCACCCGGCAACGCCGGGGCCGGCAGCAACCCGGAGGCAACGCTAGCACAATTGCCGCCGGGCCGGGATCATCACCGGCCTGCGCTGCGCAGCAGTTCACGCGCCATGCGGTCCCGTTCACGCGGTGTGCGGCCCACGTAGGTCGCGTGGCCCAGCTTGCGCCCGGGGCGGGACTGCTTGCCGTAATCGTGGAAATGCGCCCCGTCCAGGGCGAGTACCACCCTGGGCTGCGGGATCGTGCCGATGAAGTTGACCATCACGGCATGGCCGAGCGCCCTGGTGCTGCCGAGCGGCAGGCCGGCGATCGCGCGCAGGTGATTTTCGAACTGGCTTGTTGCCGCGCCCTCGATCGTCCAGTGTCCCGAGTTGTGCACGCGCGGCGCAATCTCGTTGGCCAGCAGCGAGTCCTGCACGACAAAGAACTCGACGCACAGCACGCCGACGTAGCGCAGGTGCTCGAGGATGCGCGAGACGTGCCGTTCGGCCGCTTGCTGCAACGTGGGGTGCCCGTAGGGCGCGCGCGTGATCACCAGCACGCCATCCTTGTGGGTGTTCAGGCACAGCGGATAGAACGCCGTCTTGCCGGACCTGCTGCGCACCGCCAGCAGCGACACTTCACGGCTGAAGCGGACCTTCCGCTCGCACAGCAAGGGTTGGCTGCCCAGCTTCTCCCACGCGCCCGCCAGGCCGCGCGGGCCGTCGACCGACAACTGGCCCTTGCCGTCGTAGCCCCAGCGGCGGGTCTTGAGGATGACGGGGAAGCCGACCTGGCGTGCCGCGGCCTCCAGGTCGCCGGGCCCGTCGACCGGCGCGCTCGCCGGCGTCGGCACGCCGAGGCGCTCGAACAACCGTTTCTCGGCGAGCCGCTCCTGACCCGCGGCGAGGGCCCGTGGCGACGGAAACACCTTGGTCATGCCGCCCAGCGCCTTGGCCGACGCGACCGGCACGTTTTCCCAGTCAAAAGTGACGACGTCCGTATCGCGCGCAAACCGGCTGAGCGCCTCGAGATCGTCGAACTTGCCGGTGACCAGCGGCGCCACCGTCCCGCCGGTGGCATCGCGTGCCGGATCGTACATCTTGAACTGCAGGCCGAGCGGCATCCCGGCGAGGGCCAGCATGCGGGCCAGCTGGCCAGCGCCGATGATGCCGATGCGCATTGTCACGCCTGGCGCGGATCGGGCCGGGCGAGGACGTCAGCGGATTGGCGCGCGCGGTAGGCCGCGAGGGCACGGCCGATCGCGGCGTGCCGGCCGGCGAGGATCGAGGCGGCCAGCAGCGCCGCATTGCCTGCGCCGGCCGCGCCGATGGCGACCGCCGCGACGGGTACGCCGGCCGGCATCTGCACGATTGACAGCAGGGAGTCCAGTCCGTTGAGAGCCTTGGACTGCACGGGTACGCCGATCACCGGCAACAGCGTCTTGGCGGCGGTCATCCCCGGCAGGTGAGCCGCGCCGCCGGCACCGGCGATGATGACCTCGAGGCCGCGGCCCTGCGCCTGTGACGCGTACTCAAACAGCAGGTCGGGCGTGCGGTGCGCCGACACGACGCGCACTTCGTGCGCGACGCCCAGCTCGGCCAGCAGTTCGGCGGCGTGCCGCATCGTCTCCCAGTCGGAAGACGAACCCATGATGATGCCGACCAGCGGTGTCATCGTGTCATTCTACCACGCGGTCTCGGCGGGTCCGCGCGGGCGGCAGGCGCCCGTCAACGGGTGTCCAGCGCCTTGCGCAGCGCCCGGAACAACTGCCGCGCGGCGTGCGGCGCTGCGCCGTCCTGCAGTTCGCGGCGCGCCTCCGCAACCAGCCGCGCGAGGTCCTGCGGGTCGGCGCCCGGGCATTCCTCCAGAAACGCCGCCAGGGCTGGTTCACCCTCCTGCAGCAGGCGATTCCGCCAGCCTTCGACACGCTTGAAAGCGAGCGCGTCGGCGGTGCGGCCCTGTTCCCGGGCCTGCAGCGCCGCCCGGATCGGGCCGTCGTCCAGTTGCCGCATCAGCTTGCCGATGAACAGCCGTTGTCGCAACAGCGCCGAGTGGCTCGAGATGCGGCGCGCCGCTCGGATGGCGTCGGCGAGTTTCTCGGGCAGATTCAGCGTGTCGAGCAGCGCATCCGGCGCCTCGATCAGTTGCTCGCCGAGCTCCTGCGCTGCGTGCGCGCGACGCTTGAGTTCGCCCTTGCTGGGCGGCTCGGGCTCACCGGGGACCTGCCTGCGACGCATGGCGGGACTCTAGCATGCGGCCATCCCGGCGCCGGAACCCCGGTACAATCACAGCCTTTGCGGCAATCAGGTGACACGATGTCGGGTTCAGGCCAGTCGGCGGGCTTCCACCAGCGCGACCTCGAGCTGATCGTGGAGGGTGCGCTGCAGGCGGCGCGGCGCGGCGGCGCGGATCAGGCCGAGGCGGGCGTCACCGTCGATGGCGGGCTGTCGGCGACGGTGCGGCTGGGGGAAACGGAGAAGATCGAGTACCAGCGCGACCGCAGCATGGCCGTCACCGTGTACGTAGGACAGCGCAAGGGTACGGCGAGCACCGCCGACCTGTCCGCTGCCGCGGTCGCCGAGACCGTGCGCAAGGCGCTGTCCATTGCACGCTTCACGGCAGAGGATCCCTGTGCCGGGCTGGCCGACGCTGAGCAGATGGCCCGCGACATCCCCGACCTGGACCTGTCGCATCCCTGGGACATCGATGCGCCGGCGGCCATTTCGATCGCCCATGCCACCGAAGCGGCGGCGCTTGCGGCGGATCCCCGCATCGACAATTCGGACGGTGGATCGGTCAGCACCCACGCCGGCCTGCGCGTATATGGCAACAGCCATGGCTTCCTCGGTGGTCACCCGCATACGTCGCACGGCATCAGCTGTGTCGTGCTGGGGCGCGACGGCGACGACATGCAGCGCGACTACTGGTACACGTCGGCGCGGGATGTGGCCGGCCTGGAACCGGCCGGGCAGGTTGGCCGACGCGCCGGGGAGCGCGCGGTGGCACGGCTGGGCGCGCGCAAGCTTACGACCCGCCGCGCTCCGGTACTGTTCGTGGCCGAGCAGGCGCGCGGCCTGATCGGGCATTTCGTGTCGGCGGTGCGGGGCGGACCGCAGTATCGCCGCAGTTCCTTCCTGTGCGGTGCAGCCGGCCAGCAGCTGTTTCCGGAATGGCTCGGCATGACCGAACGCCCGCACCTGCCCCGCGGGCTCGGTTCCGCGCCCTTCGACGACGAAGGCGTCGCCACCCGCGACCGTGAACTCGTCCGGCAGGGCGAGCTGACCGGCTATGTGCTGGACTCCTACGCCGCGCGCCGGCTCGGGCTCACGACCACGGGCAATGCCGGCGGCGTGCACAACCTGGTGGTGGGCAGCAGCGGCGAGGACTTCGAGACCCTGCTCGGCCGGCTCGGCACCGGCCTGCTGGTCACGGAACTGATGGGCCAGGGCATCAATCTCGTGACCGGCGACTATTCCCGCGGCGCCACGGGCTTCTGGGTGGAACGCGGTGAAGTCGCGTATCCGGTGCACGAGATCACGATCGCCGGCAACCTGCGCGACATGTACCGCAGCATCGCCGCGGTAGGCACCGACCGCGACCTGCGCGGCAGCGTTCACACGGGTTCGGTGTTGCTGGCCGAGATGATGATCGCCGGCGACTGACCGGCGCGGGGTGTCGTCAGGGGGCAGGAGTCAGCAGGTCGCGCAAGGTCATGAACTGGGTCTGTTCGCGCATGGCGGCCTCGATCGCGTCAGCGACGGCATCCGCGTCCGGTTCGGTACGGGCCCGCGCCAGCAGCCACGATGCGTACTGCCGTTCGTCCCGCACGGCCGCCAGGATCTCGTGCACGGCGATCATGTCGAGGGCGCGGCCGGGCACCAGGCGATCCCGTTCGGTGGCCAGCACCAGGCCAGACTGCTCCAGGGAGTCCACGACCGTCGCCAGGGCGGAACTCGGCACCTCCATGCGCTCGGCGAGCGACTTGAGCGTCCAGGTCGGCGCATCGCCCACGAAGGAACGGCCCACCAGGACCATGACCGACAGCGCCAGGCGCTCGCGCAGGCGGCTCGTGAGGCGCACCTCGACCTGGCCGGCGCGCAGGTAGCGCGGGTTCTGTACGTAGAACGACAGCTGGGCGCCGACCAGCAGGATCGTCCAGCTCAGGTAAACCCAGATCAGCGTGACCAGGAAGATCGCGAAGCCCGCGTAGATGGCGACCATGCGCGTCGAGGCGACCACGATCTGCGTGAAGATGGCGCCGCTGGCGGCCCACAGCAGGCCGGCCGCGATGCCACCGGCCAGCGCCGCCCCGGCCCGCACGCGGGTGTTGGGCACGAACATGTACAACAGCGTGAACACGGCGGTGACCACGAGGTAGGGAGTGGCGCGCCCCAGATTCACGATCATGGTGCCGAAGGGCTCGTGGCTGGCGAGCCAGTTCGCAAACGGCCAGTCGGCGACGGCGCCGAACAGGCCCAGCACGACCGCCAGCAGGATCGGGCCGACGACCATCAGGGTCAGGTACTCGCTGACCCGCCGCATCATGCTGCGCGGCCGCTCGACATGCCACGCGAAATTGAAGCTCGCCTCGACCTTCTGCACCGTGCTGATCACCGTGTACAGCAGGAACGCCAGGCCCAGCGAGCCGAGTACGCCGCCGCGGGTGTTCTCGACGAACTCCATGATCTGGCGGGTCAGCTCGTAGGACTGGGCGCCAACCGGGCGCAGGAACTCGTACAGCAGCGGTTCGAACTCGCGGTGGATGCCGAGACCCTTGAGTACCGCGAAACCAAACGCCACCAGCGGCACGACCGACAGCAGCGTCGTGTACACGAGTCCCATCGCGCGCAGGTTGAGATCGCCTCCCAGCAGGTCGCGGATCATTGCGTAGGGGTAGCGCAACAGCCCGAGCAGGCGGCGCAACGCCGGCACCGGCGGCTGGTGCTCCGGTTCGAACAGCAACTGTTCGAGGCGCCTGACCGGGTCGATCCTGTCGCGGTTCATGCCGCGAGCGTCGCACATGGCCGCCCGTGCGGCAATTGGATCAGTCTTCGCCAGGTCAGGCGGTCAACTGCCGCAGCGCTTCGGCATACTTTGCGGCGGTGCGCTCGATGACCCCGGGTGGCAGCGACGGACCGGGCGCCCGCTTGTTCCAGTCGAGCGTCTCGAGGTAGTCGCGCACATACTGCTTGTCGAAGGACGGCGGGCTCGCGCCCGGTTGCCAGGACTCCATCGGCCAGAAACGTGACGAGTCAGGAGTCAGCAACTCGTCCATCAGCACGACCTGGCCAGCCTCGTTCAGTCCGAACTCGAACTTGGTGTCGGCAATGATGACGCCGCGCTGCAGGGCCTCGGTGGCGGCAAAACGGTACAGCGCGAGCGAGATCTGGCGCAGCTGCGCGGCGATGTCCTCGCCCAGCAGGTCGATCACCTGCCCGAAGCTGACATTTTCGTCGTGCGCACCTGCTGCCGCCTTGGTGGCCGGCGTGAACAGTGGTTCCGGCAGGCGGTCCGCGAGCCGCAGCCCGGCAGGGAGGGCAACGCCGCATACCTTGCCGGAATGCCGGTAGTCGCTCCAGCCCGAGCCGGCAAGATAGCCGCGCACGACCGCCTCGACCGGCAGGGCCTTGAGCCGCTTCACGATCACGGCGCGGCCCTCGAGCATGGCCAGTTCGGCCGGGTCGTGCACCCAGGCGGCCAGCTCGAAGTCGGTCATGTGGTTGGCGACGATGTGCCGCGTCCTGGCGAACCAGTGGTTGGAGATCTGGGTCAGGATCCGGCCCTTGCCCGGGATCGGGTCCGGCAGCACGACGTCGAAGGCTGACAGGCGATCGGTCGCCACGATCAGCATGTTGCGGCCATCCAGCGCATAGCTGTCGCGGACCTTGCCGCGGTGGATGCACCGCAGTCCGTGCAGGTCGGTTGCCGATACGGCGGGCGATGACATGACAGTTCTGCTGGCCGGCATTCGGTGTTGCAGGGGAGGCTCTTGTACCATACCGGCGCCGCGCGGACGCCGTCGCCGAAGCGCATCGATTTTTGCAGCACCCGTGCGAAGCGGTCAAGGGACGTCAATGAGGTGGACCGGCAAGGTCGTAGGCGCATTGCTCGGCTTCGTGGCGGGGCTGGGGCCGGTCGGCGCGCTCATCGGGCTGATCATCGGGCATGCCTACGACGAGCGCATGGCAGCCGGTGATGACGGGATCCCGGCCGCCGATCTTGCGACCGTCCGCGCCGTGTTCTTCCGTACCACCTTCGAGGTCATGGGATGCGTGGCCAAGTCGGACGGCCGGGTCTCGGAGCAGGACGTTGCGGCTGCGCGCGAGGTGTTCCGCCAGTTCCGTCTCGACGAAATCCAGTCGCGTGCCGCGATCGCGCACTTCACCGCCGGCAAGCAGGCGGATTTCGACCTCGACCAGGCCCTGGCCAGGCTGCTGGCAGCGTGCCGTGGCCGGCACGACCTGTTGCGCATGTTTCTCGAGGTGCAGCTGCGAGCAGCGCTGCTGGGTAGCGGACTGCAGGGGCGGCCGCGCGAGATGCTGGGACGGATAGCCCGGCGCATTGGCGTGTCGGGCATCGAGTTCGCCCACCTCGAGGCTCTGCTGCGCCTGCAAGGCTACGGATACGCGCACGCGCAGCCCCACCACGGCCCGGGCAGCCACGGCGGCGCACGCAGGCCGCCGCCCGGGGCGCAGGCCCTGCGCGAGGCCTACGAGGTGCTCGACGTGAAGCCCGCAGCCTCCGACGCGGAGGTCAAGCGCGCCTATCGCCGGCAGATGAGCCAGAATCATCCGGACAAGCTGCTGTCGCGCGGGCTGCCGGAGTCCATGCTGGAACTGGCCAAGGAGAAGACGCAGGCTATCCAGGCGGCCTACGAGCGGATCCGCGAGACGCGCGGCATGCGCTAGCTGCGGGAGCGGGGTCGCTCGGTTACAGTTACCTGCGCTGCGCCCCGGAGGGCCACGACATGAATCCAGCCGTCATCGCACCGTCGATCCTGTCCGCGGATTTCGCGCGCCTCGGGGAGGAGGTCGACGCCGTGCTGGCGGCCGGCGCCGACTGGATCCACTTCGACGTCATGGACAATCACTACGTCCCGAACCTCAGCATCGGGCCGCTGGTCTGCAAGGCGCTGCGGCAGTACGGTGTGCAGGCGCCGATCGACGTGCACCTCATGGTCACGCCGGTGGACCGGCTTGCCAGCGATTTTGCGGCGGCCGGCGCGACCTACATCAGTTTTCACCCGGAAGCCAGCGGGCATGTCGACCGCAGCATCCAGCTCATCCGCGAAGCGGGCTGCCGGCCCGGGCTGGTGTTCAACCCGGCCACGTCACTCGACTGGCTGGACCATACGCTGGACTCGCTCGACCTGGTGCTGCTGATGTCGGTCAATCCGGGCTTTGCGGGCCAGCGGTTCATTGAGTCGGTGTTGACCAAGCTGGCCGAGGCGCGACGGCGCATCGACGCCAGCGGACGGGCGGTGCGACTGGAGATCGACGGGGGCGTCAAGGTCGGCAATATCGGCGACATCGCGCGCGCCGGCGCGGACACGTTCGTGGCGGGCAGCGCGGTGTTCGGGGCGGACGATTACGCCGCGACCATCGCGGCGCTGCGCGCGGAAATAGTGAAGGGCGCTGGCTCGCGCGGGGGCTGACGCCTCCCAAGCAGCTACGACGGCGCCAGGCGTCCGCCCCGGCAGGCGGCCAACCGGCCGGTCAACGGTGCGCGGTCGCCGCCGCGGCCGCGGGCCGCTGCTTGACCTTCGGGCGCGCGCCGAACACGACCATGGTCTTGCCGCGTGCGGTCAACAGGCCCTGTTCCTCGAGTACCTTGAGCACGCGTCCCGCCATCTCGCGCGAACAGCCGACCAGCCGTGAAAGCTCCTGGCGGCTCACCTTGATCTGCATCCCCTGCGGATGGGTCATGGCGTCCGGCTCGTTGCACAGGTCCATGATGGCGTGTGCGACGCGGCCGGTGACGTCCACGAAGGCGAGGTCACCGAGCTTGCGGTTGGTGCGGTCCAGCCGCGAGGCGAGCTGCGTCGCCAGCTCGAATACCAGCCCCGGGCTCTCCGCGGCGATCTGCCGGAACCTGGGGTAGGTCATTTCCGCGAGTTCGCACTGCGTGCGGGTACGGACCCATGCGCTGCGCTGCTGGTTGTCCGAGAACAGACCCATCTCGCCAAAGAACTGCCCTTTGTTCAGGTAGGCGAGGACCATCTCGTTGCCGTCTTCGTTCTCGATCATCACCTCTACGGAGCCGCGGATGATGTAGTAGAGGACGTCGGGCAGGTCCCCGGCGTGAATCAGCACCGTCTTGGACGGCACCGTCCGTACGCGGCAGTAGCTGAGGAACCGGTTGATGGCCGGGATGTCGGTGAGAGGCTTGACCGCTTCTTCCATTTCACTCCCCTGGGGGCGCAGGCACGAGGCCGTTACGCCGTTTTATTACAGCGTCACGTGGAACTGCAAGACATCATTCTAAGCGGTATCCGCTCAGAACCGGTATGCCGTGCGCGTCATGACCCCGGCGGCTGCGCGCATCAGCGTTCGCACCGGCGCTGGCAGCGCCGTGCCGCCCGCGTCGATCGCCACGCGGGCATGGCCGGTTTCGTCGCGCTTCATCTGCTCGAGAATGGCGCGGCTGCGTCCGTCTGCAGCCGGCAAGCGCGACAATTGGTCATCGAGATGTCCTTCAACCTGCCGTTCGGTCTCCGCCATGAAGCCGAAGCTGAAATCGTCCCCGCCCAGTCCGGCGACGACTCCGATGGCGAGCGCCCCGGTGTACCACAGCGGGCTGAGCATGCTCGGTGCCGCGCCGAGCTCGGCGAGGCGTTCGTGGCACCAGGCGAGGTGATCACCTTCGTCGCGGGCTGCCCGCTGCATCGCGGCGCGGGTGGCGGGGCTGCGCGCCGTGACGGCCTGCCCGTGGTACAGGCCCTGCGCCGCGACTTCACCGGCATGGTTGACGCGCATCAGGCCGGCGGCGTGGGCACGGTCAGGGCCGTCCGCCAGGTGGTCAGTAACACCAACAGCCGGATTTTCACGTGCTGCCGACGGCTGGCCCAGGGTGGCTCGAAGCGCCTGATCGGCCTGTATCAGGAGTCGGTCCAGGGGTGAGAGGGTGCGGCCGGCCATGGCGCACATTATATAGCGTCGCCGCGGGCGGCCCCGGGCCGTGCCAACCGTGCCAAGACGCCTTTGCAAACAAGGGCTTTCTTCATTAAACTGCCCGCCCTTTCCCAGACGAAGACCCTTTCAAAGGGGTTCATGATGAAGACGACTTTTGTGAACCCGGAGACCGTCCGGTGCGACTGGTTCGTGGTCAACGCCTCCGGCAAGACGCTGGGGCGGCTTGCGTCCGAGCTGGCGATCCGCCTGCGCGGCAAGCACAAGGCTGACTACACGCCGCACACCGACTGTGGTGATCACATGATCGTGATCAACGCGGAGAAGGTCGCGGTGACCGGCAACAAGCTGGCTGACAAGAAGTACCACCAGCACACGGGCTACATCGGCAACCTGAAGACGACCACCCTGGGGAAGCTGCTGCAGGAACACCCGGAGCGCGCTATCGAGTTCGCCGTCAAGGGCATGTTGCCGAAGACGACGCTCGGACGCCGCATGTACAGGAAGCTGCACGTGTTCGCCGGCGCAGACCACCCGCACGCCGCCCAGCAGCCCAAGCCGCTTGAGCTCGCCTGAGGCGGGCGCGAACCACCAGCGAGAGAAACCGACAATGCCCGCTACCACGAATTACGGCACCGGCCGCCGCAAGACCGCCGCCGCCAAGGTCTTCATCAAGCCTGGCACCGGCAAGATCACGGTCAACGACCGTTCACTGGATGAGTTCTTCGGCCGCGAGACGGGGCGCATGATCGTTCGTCAGCCGCTGGAGCTGACTGACATGGTCAAGCGGTTCGACATCACCGTCAGCGTGAGCGGCGGCGGCGTGACCGGCCAGGCGGGCGCCATCCGCCACGGCATCACCCGCGCGCTGATCGAGTACGACGAGGTGCTGCGCAAGCCGCTGCGGGCCGCCGGTTTCGTGACGCGTGACGCGCGCGAAGTCGAGCGCAAGAAGGTCGGCCGCCGCAAGGCCCGGCGCGGGACGCAGTTCAGCAAGCGCTGAGGAAGAACTCCTCCAGAGCCTCCCGATCTTGGGGGATCGTCTAGCGGTAGGACTACGGACTCTGACTCCGTCAACCTAGGTTCGAATCCTAGTCCCCCAGCCAACAACGAAGAAGGGCCGGCCCGGAGGGTCGGCCTTTCTTCGTTGAGGGGACGGGATGAGAACCGCAGGTTCGACGAGGCACGCGTAGCGTGCCGAAGAACGGTGCCGGGCTCTGGCGGCACCGGCCCCGCAGGGGCGAGGCGCGCAGCGCCGAGTAATCCTAGTCCCCCAGCCAACAACGAAGAAGGGCCGGCCCGGAGGGTCGGCCTTTCTTCGTTGAGGGGACGGGATGAGAACCGCAGGTTCGACGAGGCACGCGTAGCGTGCCGAAGAACGGTGCCGGGCTCTGGCGGCACCGGCCCCGCAGGGGCGAGGCGCGCAGCGCCGAGTAATCCTAGTCCCCCAGCCAACAACGAAGAAGGGCCGGCCCGGAGGGTCGGCCCTTTTGCGTTGAAGGGACAGGATGAGAATCGCTAGCCTGCTGGCATGAGTCGCGACAGGCCCGTCGAATCGGGTCAAAGCGACTCATGCCAGCAGGCGTTGGGCTCAATGCCGGTCCGCCGGAGACGCGTGCTGCCGCCTTTCCGCGGGCCTCGCTCGGACCCGACCAAACGGGTCTGCCGCGAGGCCCACGGCCAGGCTCGCCCACTTCATGTGGCGGGCGATGGACCGGCGCGGGCGTCCGCCGGTAACGCCGATCGCAGCGCGTCAGCCAGTCGGCAGGCGCTGTGACAGACCCGTCGAATCGGGTCACAGCGACTCGTGCCAGCAGGCGTTGGGCTCAATGCCGGTCCGCCGGAGACGCGTGCTGCCGCCTTTCCGCGGGCCTCGCTTGGACCCGACCAAACGGGTCTGCCGCGAGGCCCACGGCCAGGCTCGCCCACGTCATGCAACGGGCGATGGACCGGCGCGAGCAATATCAGATACGCGCGATGTTCCGGTCAGCGGGTCAGGGTCTCGACGCCATGCTCACCGGCGACGATCAGCACGTCGGCCGGCCGCTCGGCGAACAGCCCGACCGTCACGACGCCCGCGATCTGGTTGATGGTCCGCTCGAGCCCGGCCGGCTCGGTAATCTGCAAGTGGTGGACGTCCAGGATGACGTTGCCATTGTCGGTCACGAACCCCTCGCGCCACACCGGCTGCCCGCCGAGGCCGACCAGCCGGCGGGCGACATGCGAACGCGCCATCGGGATCACCTCGACCGGCAGCGGGAAGCGGCCCAGCACGTCGACGACCTTGGAGTCGTCCACGATGCACACGAACCGGCGGCTTGCGGCAGCGACCACCTTCTCGCGGGTCAGCGCGCCGCCGCCGCCCTTGATGAGTTGCAGGTGGCGCGTCGCCTCGTCTGCCCCGTCGACATACAGCGGCAGCGGGCCAACCGAATTGAGCTCGAAAACGTCTATTCCGGCCGCGCGCAGCCGCTTTGTGGAGGCCTCCGACGAGGACACCGCTCCCGCAATGCGGCTGGCCGATGCGGCCAGCGCCGCGATGAAATGATTGACGGTAGAGCCGGTCCCGACCCCGACGACCATGCCGTCTTCGAGGTAACCCGCCGCCGTCTCGGCCGCGCGTCGCTTGCGGTCGTCCTGGTTCATCTGCATGGGGCGAGCATGGATGATTTCCGGGTCCCGGAAAAGACTGTGCCCGCTTGCGCGGGCACAATCAGAAGCTTTCAGTACGAACGGACAGCAGTCATTCGACTCTTTTCCGACCGTCGTACCGGCCGCTCAAAAGGCCTACTTCTTCTTAGCAGCCTTCTTCTTGGTTGCCTTCTTCTTCGTCGCCTTTCTCTTAGCAGCCTTCTTCTTGGTCGCCATAATGGATCTCCATGTCGGGTTAATCCGGGGAGCGAGTATATACATGGTTGACGGGAATGCAAGCAAGGGGTACGCGCGCGGGCGTGTGTTGCAACTCGACTGACGACGGTGCGATGCGCACGAGCGATGGCGGTCTCGGGTCGTTGCGATCTTCACGGTGCACGCTGACATCGCGCGCGTGAAGAAAACAGGAGAAGCGTTTGCTGCGTGTTTTCTCGAAGCGAAATCAGCTTCGCTGCACTCGCTCTCCGGCAAGGCGGAGGATGAATTTCCACTCGGCCGCAGTGACCGGTGTGATCGACAACCGGTTGCCGCGTCGCAGGATCCACATGTCGCGGAGCGCCCCGCCGGCATGCTCCCGCAACGCCTCAAGAGTGACCGGCCGCACAAATTTGCGCACGAGTTGGACGTCCACCATGAACCAGCGCGGGTCGCCGGGGTCGCTCGCCGCGTCGTAGTACCTGCTGCGGCGGTTGAAGGCAGTGTCGTCGGCATAGGCGCCGCGCACGACACGAACCGTGCCGGCGATGCCCGGCACCTCGCAGCTCGAGTGATAGAAGAATGCGCGGTCATGGCGCCGCATCTGGTCGCGCATCATGTTGCGGGCCTGGTAGTTGCGGATGCCTTCCCAGCAGGTCGTGCGGCGCGGCGCCGTCGCCAGGTCGTCGATGCCGAACGTGCCGGGTTCCGACTTGAGCAGCCAGTAGTTCACGGCAGTCCTGGCTGGGCGGACGCCGCCGCATGGGGCGCAGCGCGGCCGTACACACCGCTCTCTGTCACGACGCCCCACAGGCCCACATCCCAGGGCTGCGGGGCCAGATGCGCCACTCGCTGGCACTCGAAAGCCAGCCCGAGCAGTCGCGGGCGCCGCCAGGACACGCGCCAGTTGAGGTACCCGAAGTGCCGGTCATAGAAGCCGGCGCCGAGGCCCAGGCGCTGGCCGGAACCGTCGAAGGCGACACAAGGAACCAGCGCCAGGTCCAGGCGGGCACCGTGGATCCTGTGGCCGCCGCGCGGCTCGCGGATGCCCCAGCGATTGCGCCGCGTATCGGCACCCGGCGGCAGCGCGGCGAAGCGCATGCGCCGCTGCTCAAAACTGGTGATCACCGGAACGAAGAGCTCGCAACCCAGCGAACGGGCCAGGTCGACGACCGGCGCCGTGTCGAGTTCGCCGTGGATCGGCAGGTAGACGGCCACGCGACGCCCCGGCCGCAGCACGCCAAGTCTGGCCAGCCGGCTGGCCACCGCGCGTGCCGCCGCGGCCCGCTGGTCCTGCGGCAGGTCCTGCCGCAGCGCGCGCAGTCGCCGCCGCATGCCGGCGCGGTCCTCGGCGGCCGTTGCCGTCGTCATGGATCACCCGCGAAGTGAGGAGGCGCCACCCGCATGTGCCGTTGCCGGCCGCTGCTCTCGAACCAGAGCAACAAGTGGGGCAAGCCGTGACCGCTAAGGCTTCCCGCTCCAGCGCGGACTTGCACACTGCCGTCACAGAGCCACGCCCCGGGGTTTTCAACGTAAGGGTCGAGAGATACCCAGGCCCACATCGAACACCGCAGGCGGCGCCAAACTTTCGCGCACCCGGACTCAGGGCGCGCCACAACAATCTTACAGGTCGAGCTGCTGGCCCTCGGCCAGTGCTGATTCTACACGCTCGCGCATGGACCGCAGCCGGCCGGCCACGTCGGTTTCCAGGGACTCATCGCGGCTGCGGGCGCCCAGCAACTCATTGGTGATGTTGAGGGCCGCCATCACGGCAATCCGGTCGAGCCCGACCACCTTGCCGCTGTCGCGGATCTCGCGCATGCGCTGATTGAGCAGCTCCGCGGAGTCCAGCAGGGCATGCCGCTGGTCGGCCGGGCAGGCGACGTGATACTCCTTCTCGAGCACCCTGATGCTGACGCGGCTGACTTCGCTGGTCACGCGCTGCTCTCCATCGACTTGAGCCGTCCCACCATCGCCTCGACGCGGGCCCGCACCTGCTCGTTCTTGGCCAGCAGCGTGGCCCGGTCCGCCGCCAGCGCATCCTGCCGCTGGCGCAGGGCGCGGTTTTCTTCCTTGAGCTGTGACACGACCGTCACCAGTTCGTCCAGGCGGCGTTCGAGTCGCTTGAGCTCCTGTTCGACGGCCGACTTGGTGGGCTGCTCGCTCATGCTGGCATTATGGGTCCCGGCCAAACGCCCGGTCAACGCGGCGGCCGTGCCCGGGGCGGCGCTGCGGGTTAGGATAGCCGCCCGTGGACACGGATCGCGGTACCGGGCCGGATGCTCCCCATGACTTATGACGAGTTGGCCCTGCCCCTGTCGACAGGCGGCTCGGTGGTCGGTGCGGCGGAGCTGCATGGCGGCGTAAGCGGCGCGCTGTGCGCGCAGGCGGTCGTCAGGCCGTCCGACTGGACCGGCGAGGCCCTGCCCGGGCACGAGGACGCCGCGCGGGTCGTGGCACTGCAGGCCGTGCTGGATGACGTGATCGGGCAGACGCGGGCCGTGCTGGCCGGCGGCGACATGACGTTTGCGCCGCTGCTGCCGCCCGACGAGGTGGCGCTGCAGGAACGCGTCGCGGCGCTGGCGGCCTGGTGCAGTGGCTTCCTGTACGGGATCGGCCGCTCGGGGTCGCTCGGGCAACCCCGCGGCGACCTGGACGAGATCCTGCGCGACCTCGGGGAAATCGCGCGTGCGGCGGTCCACGGCGACGAAGTGAGTGAAGACGCGGAGCGCGACTATGCGGAGCTGGTCGAATTCGTGCGCGCCGCGGTGCAGCTGGCCTTCGAGGAACTGGCGCCGCTGCGTGCGGCGGCGGCGGCCAGGCCGGTGAGTGGGGCAGCGAGCGGGGAGACGAGATGAGAAAGAGCGAATTCACGCGGCGCCGTCGGCAGTTGATGCGGATGATGGGGGCGGGCGCGGTCGCCGTGCTGCCCGCCGCCGCGCTCAAGCAGCGCAATGGCGACGTCCATTATCACTACCGGCAGGACAGCGATTTCCACTACCTGACGGGCTTCCCCGAACCGGAAGCCGTGGCCGTGCTGGTGCCAGGCCGGCCGCAGGGAGAATTCGTGTTGTTCGTGCGCGACCGGGACGCCGAGCGCGAGGCCTGGGACGGCGCCCGCGCCGGCCCGGAGGGCGCCGTCGAGCAGTACGGCGCCGACGACGCGTTTCCGATCGCGGACATCGACGAGATCCTGCCCGGGATTCTGGAGCGCTGCGCGCGCGTGTTCTGCACGATGGGCGTGCACCCGGAGTTCGACCAGCGGGTGATGGGCTGGGTCAACGGCCTGCGCGCGCAGGCCAAGCACGGGCTGCATACGCCCCAGGAATTCGTCGCGCTCGACCACCTGCTGCACGAGATGCGCTTGTTCAAGAGCCGCCCGGAACTGGAGGTCATGCGGCGTAGCGGCGCCATTGCGGCACGGGCCCATTGCCGCGCGATGCGCGCCGCCGCGCCCGGGCGCATGGAATACGAGGTGATGGCAGAGGTCCTGCACGAGTTCCACGTGCACCACGCCGACATTTCCTACTACCCGATCGTCGGCAGCGGGCCCAACGCCTGCGTGCTGCACTACCATGCCAACGACCGGCAGATGAAGGACGGCGACCTGCTGCTGATCGACGCCGGCTGCGAGCTGGATTTCTACGCCTCGGACATTACGCGTACGTTCCCGGTCGACGGGCGGTTCAGGCCCGCGCAGCGCGCCCTCTACGAGGTGGTGCTGGAGGCGCAGCATGCAGCCATCGCCAAGGCGCGGCCGGGCAACCACTGGAACGACCCGCACGAGGCGGCGGTCAGGACGATCACGCGCGGGCTGGTCAGCCTCGGGCTGCTCAAGGGCCGGCTGCCGAAACTCGTGAGGGAAGAGGCCTACAAGCCGTTCTTCATGCACCGCACTGGGCACTGGCTCGGCATGGATGTACACGACGTGGGCGAATACAAGGTGGGCGAGGACTGGCGCCTGCTGGAAGCCGGCATGGTCACGACCATCGAGCCGGGCATCTACATTGCGCCAGGCATGAAGGGCGTGGCGAAGAAATGGCAGGGCATAGGGATCCGCATCGAGGACGACGTCGTCGTCACCGATGGCGAACCCGAGGTGCTCACCGCCGGCGTGCCGACCGATCCGGACGAGATCGAGCGGCTGATCCAGGCCGCATGAGCGGCCGCACGGCCCCGTTGCGATGTCCTCCCGGCGCGGCCGCACGACCCGCCCGGCGGCGCGCAGCGCCCGCGTGAACCAGCCCGGTCCCGGGTCGTGCTGCGACGTTGCCATCGTCGGTGGCGGCATGGTCGGGTTGTCGCTGGCTGCTGCCTTGCGCGGCCTGCCGCTGACCGTCACGGTGATCGAACCCGTTCCGGCCGGCGCGGCCGTTCAGCCGAGCTTCGACGAGCGCACGACCGCCCTGTCGAACGGCAGCCGCCGCATCCTGGAGGGCATCGGCGCGTGGCCGGCCATCGCCGGCGAGGCGACGCCCATCCTGCACATCCACGTCTCCGACCGCGGCCGCTTTGCCTTCGCGAGGTTGTCGGCGCAGGAACAGGGTGTGCCGGCGCTCGGGCACACGGTTGCCAACCGCGCGCTGGGTGCGGCGCTCGCAGGTCTGGTGGACGCCGCGCCGCGTGTATCGATGCTGTGCCCCGCCAGCGTCGGGTCCATGGAACCGGCGGGTGACGGAGTGCGACTGGCGGTCGACGGCGCGCCGGGCGGCGTCCTGCGGGCGCGCCTCGTGGTCGCGGCCGACGGTGCGCGCTCCACGGTGCGCGAAGCCGTTGGCATTGCCGCCAGTGTCCGCGACTACCGGCAACACGCCGTCATCGCCAATGTGGCTGTCCAGAAGTTCCACGAGTTCGTCGCCTACGAGCGCTTCACGCCGTCGGGTCCGATCGCGGTGCTGCCGCTGGCAGATGGCCGCTGCGGCGTCGTCTGGACCCTGCCGCCGGACGAGGCCGCGGTCGTGCGGGACCTGCCGGAGCCGGCGTTCCTGTCGTTGCTGCAGGAACGCTTCGGCTACCGCCTCGGGCGTTTCACGCGAGCCGGTGAGCGCGGGTCCTACCCGCTGGCGCTGACGCAGTCTGAAAGGCAGGTGGCCGAGCGCGCGGTGATCATCGGCAATGCCGCGCAGGGCCTGCACCCGATCGCCGGGCAGGGCTTCAACCTTGGCCTGCGCGACGTGGCGACGCTGGCCGAAGTCATCGCCGACGACCTCGCGCAACACGGCTCGGCCGCGGATCCCGGTGCGGCTGCGGTGCTGTCCAGGTTTGCGGAATGGCGGCGGGCCGACCGGCGCACGGTCATCGCCGTCACGGACGGTCTGGTGCGGGTGTTCGGCACGCGTCTCGCGCCGGTGCGTGCGGCACGTGGCGCCGGGCTGTTGTTGTTCGACCTGATCACCCCCGCCAAGCACGCCTTCGCCAGGGTCACCATGGGGCTGGCGGGACGCCTGCCGCGGCTGGCGCGCGGGTTGCCGTTGTCGTGAAGCGCGACTTCGACATCGTCATCGCGGGTGGCGGCATGGTTGGCGCGGGCCTGGCCGCATTGCTCGGCGCCCATGCGACGACAGCCGCGTTGCGGGTCGCCGTGCTCGAGCCGCGGCCGGTGCCGTTCCCGACACCGGCCGAACCGTGGGACCTGCGCGTGTCGGCGCTGTCGCGGGCCTCACAAAGGCTGCTCGAGCTGACGGATGCATGGCCGCGGGTCGCGCAACGCGGCGCGGGGCGCTACGAGCACATGGTCGTCTGGGACGCAGGCAGCGAGCCGGACGGCGAGACCGCGCTGCGTTTTGACGCGGCCGACATCGGCGAGCCGGACCTCGGCCATATCGTCGAGAACCGCGCCGTGCAGGCCGCACTGCTCGAGCGCGCCTGCGCCTGTGGAGCGACCCTGCTGCGGGTCGGTGTCGAGGCGCTCGCGGCGGACGCCGCATCGGTATCCGTCACGACCGGCGACGGGCGCCGGATCCGCGCCTCCCTGGTGGTGGCCGCCGACGGCGCAGATTCGACGGTGCGGCGGCTGGCCGGCATCGCCACGCGCGGCTGGGAGTACGGGCAGGAGGCGGTCGTCGCGCACCTCGACAGCCTGGAACCGCACCGGCACACCGCCTGGCAGCGCTTCCTGGCGACGGGTCCGCTCGCGCTGCTGCCGCTCGCCGACGGCGGCGTTTCGCTGGTGTGGTCGACCACGCCGCGGCAGGCCATCGATCTCAACGGTCTCGATGACGTGTCGTTCGGCGCCAGCGTGACGGAGGCCTCGGCCGGCGTGCTCGGGAAACTGTCGCCGCGTACCGCACGGGCGCGATTCCCGCTGCGGCTGCTGCATGCGCTGTCGTACAGCGGACCGCGCGTCGTGCTGGCCGGCGACGCGGCGCACGGCGTGCACCCGCTGGCCGGGCAGGGCGCGAACCTGGGCTTCCTCGATTGCGCGGCGCTGGCGCAGCTGCTGGGCGACGCGGTCGCGCAGGGCGCCGACCCTGGCGAGCCGGCGCTGCTCAGGCGCTATGAGCGCTGGCGCAAGGCGGAGAACGTGCCGGCGATGCTGCTCATGGACGGGTTGCAACGGTTGTTTTCCAACGACGACCCGTTCCTGTCGCGTGCGCGCCGGGCCGGGCTGAGCGTCGTCAACCTCACGCCGATGCTGAAGCGCGCCATCATGGCGCGCGCGCTGGGACTGTCGGGCGACGTGCCGCGGCTGCTGGCGGGCCCGCCGCAGCGGCGGATGCCAGCCTAGCGTTCCGGCCAGGCCGAGGCGTCGAGCGTGTCGCGATAGGCATGCCAGGTCGCGTGCCCGATCAGCGGCATGGTCAGCGCCAGGCCGAACAACAGCGTGGCGAAGCCCACCGCCACGCTCGCCACGATCACGGCAACCCACACCGCCATGGCCGGCTTGTTGCGCAGCACGGCGTTGACGCTCGAGACGACGGCCGTAATGGCGTCGGTGTCCCGGTCGCAGATCATCGGCAGCGAAAACGCCGTGATGGCGAACGACAGCAGCGCGAACACCGAGCCGACGGCCGACCCGACCAGCAGGAAAGGCGCGACCTGCGTCCAGTCGGGCTGCGCCTGCACCGGGAAGAACACGTGGATCATCGAGGCGGCGCGCGCCCAGACCAGGAACACGACCAGCAGGACCAGCGCGAAGACCATCGCCGTGCCAAAGCCGCGGCGCTGCTCCACGAAACACCGCCGCAGAGAAGGCCGCTCGCCGCGCTCCAGCTGGCGGCTGATCGAATACACGCCCAAGGCCAGTGCCGGTGCGACGAACACGAAGCCGGACAGCAGCACCAGGACGGCCCAGTATCCGCCCGCCCGCAATGCCAGCCCGGCGACAATCCACGACAGGCCCGTGATGATGGCGCCCTGGGTCAGGCTTTGACGCGGCGCTCGCCACAGGTCGCGCCAGCCCCGCCGCACCCACACGAGCGGTGCCGAGGCAGGCAGCCGCCGGCACGGGGCGACGAAAGGCAGTGTCGCCGCGGCGGGGTCCTGTGTCGGCAGTTCCGGCATGGTGCTTGCCACTCGCTGGCCGCCGCGTCGCTTAGCTGGCCAGCGCGTCTATCCTGGCCGCGCAGATGAAATCGTTGTCGGACAGCCCGCCGATCGAGTGCGTCGAGTAGGTGATCCGGCAGTAGTCGTAACCCACCCCGAGATCGGGGTGATGGTCGGTGGCATTGGCGATGTGGGCGAGCGCGTTGACGAAGCTCATCGTGTGGAAGAAGTCCTTGAAGCGCAGCTCCAGGTGCAGCGCGACGCCTTGCTCGTCCAGGCGCCAGCGGGAATCGAGCTGTGTCAGCAGCGCGCGCGCCTCGTCCTTCGTGTAGGGCTTCACGCCACCCTCGCAGGGCTTGCACTTGCGGTCCTTGAGTTCGGTCATCAGGGTTCCTTCGCGGTCCAGGTCCGCGCCACGTAGCGTTCGACGAGTTCCTGGAATTCCTCGGCGATCCGCTCGCCCTTGAGCGTCACGGTCTTGCGACCGTCCTCGTAGACGGGCGCGACAGGGCGTTCACCGGACCCCGGCAGGCTGATGCCTATGTTGGCGTGCCTGCTCTCGCCCGGCCCGTTCACGACGCAGCCCATGACCGCAACCGTCATGTCCTCGACACCCGGGTGCTGCTGCCGCCACTCGGGCATGCGCCGGCGCAGATGGTCCTGGATGCGCTGCGCCAGCAGCTGGAAATAGCTGCTGGTCGTGCGTCCGCAGCCGGGGCAGGCCACCACCATCGGCGAGAAGGCCCGCAGGCCCATGGTCTGCAGGATCTCCTGGGCGACGATGACTTCGCGCGTGCGGTCGCCGCCGGGCTCGGGCGTCAGTGAGATGCGGATCGTGTCGCCGATACCCTCCTGCAGCAGCACCGACAGCGCCGCCGTCGAGGCGACGATGCCCTTGGACCCCATGCCGGCCTCGGTGAGACCGAGGTGCAGGGGGTAGTCGCACCGTGCCGCGAGGTTGCGGTAGATGGCTATCAGGTCCTGCACACCGCTGACCTTGGCGCTGATGACGATGCGGTCGTGCGGCAGGCCGAGCTCCTCGGCGCGCGCGGCACTGTCGAGCGCCGAGACCACGGTCGCCTCGTGCAGTACCGCGAGCGCGTCCAGCGGCTGCGGCGCGCGCGAATTCTCGTCCATCATGCGGGTCAGCAGGTCCTGGTCGAGGCTGCCCCAGTTGACGCCGATGCGCACCGCCTTGGCGTGGCGGCAGGCCGTCTCGATCATCGCGGCGAACTGCGGGTCCCGCTTGCTGCCCCGGCCGACATTGCCCGGGTTGATGCGCAGCTTGTCGAGCGCCTCGGCGCAGGCGGGATGGTCCGCCAGCAGCCGGTGGCCGTTGAAGTGAAAATCGCCGACCAGCGGTACCGCGCAGCCGGCCGCCAGCAGGCGCTCGTGTATGTGCGGCACCGCGGCCGCAGCCTCGTCCGAATTGACCGTGATGCGCACGATTTCGGACCCGGCTTCGGCGAGTTGGCGCACCTGCACAGCGGTCGCCTCGACGTCGGCGGTATCGGTGTTGGTCATGGACTGCACGACGATGGGCGCGCCGCCGCCGACCGTGACCTGACCGATGCGTACAGCCACCGAGAGGCGACGCGCGTTGCTCATGGCTGCCGGCGGGTCTCGATCCACTCGTCGACCGTTCGCTCCAGCAGCGCGAGCGGCACGGCCCCGGTCGCCAGGATGGCGTCGTGAAAAGCGCGGATGTCAAAGCGGTCGCCGAGTTCGGCCCTGGCGCGGTCGCGCAGCTCGAGGATCTTCAGTTGCCCGATCTTGTAGGCGAGCGCCTGGCCGGGCCAGGCAATGTAGCGGTCGATCTCGTTGACGATGTCGGCCTCGGTCTTGGCCGCGTTGTCCAGGAAATAATCGATCGCCTGCTGGCGGGTCCAGCCCATGTGGTGGATGCCCGTGTCGACGACCAGCCGCACCGAGCGCCACTGGTCATAGGTCAGCTGACCGAAGCGGGAATACGGGTCGCGGTACAGGCCGAGGTCGTAACCGAGCCGTTCCGAATACAGTGCCCAGCCCTCGACGTAGGCCGTGAAGCTGCCGAAGCGGCGGAACTTCGGCAACGCAGCCTGTTCCTGCGCCAGCGCAATCTGCAGGTGGTGGCCGGGCGCCGCCTCGTGGACGGTGAGCACCTCGATCTCGTACCTGGGGCGGACCTCGGGCCGGTACAGATTCACGTAGTAATAGCCGGGACGCGTTCCATCCACCGACGGCCCGCTGTAGTAGGCGGTCGTCGTGTTCGGCGCGCTGGTCGCGGGGATTGCGCGCAGCCCGAACGGCGTGCGGTACAGGCGGCCGAACAGCTTCGGCAACTCCGGGTCGATCATCTTCGCCGTATGGACGTAGGCGCGGAACAACTCGTCGGGGCTCGAATAGTAGAACTGCGGGTCGGTGCGCAGGTGCTCGAAGAATTCGCCGAGCGTGCCGTCGAAATTCACTTCCTTCATGACGGCGAGCATTGCGGCGCGGTTGCGCGCGACCTCGGCCAGCCCGATCGCGTGGATCTCCTGTGGCGTCAACGAGGTCGTCGTGTGATGGGCCACCCGGTTCGCGTACAGCGCGCGGCCGTCCGGCACGTCCCGGATGCCGACCGTGTCGCGGCAGGCCGGCAGGTACTCGTCGCGAAACGCCTGCGTGAAGCGCCGGTACGCCGGCACGACCGACCCGGCGATCACGGCGCGGGCGCGGGCCGCCAGCCGCTCGCGGTCTGCGTCGGGCAGCGCCTGCGGGAATTCGCGGAACGGCTTGTAGAAGGGGCTGTCCTCGGCGCGCTCCACGATTTGCATGTCGAGCTGGGACAACACGCGCTGCATGATGACCCGCGGCTGCGTGCGCCCCGCGGCGGCGGCGGTGCGCAGGTTGGCCGCGTACTGTTCGAGGTAGGCGGGCAGGGCCGCCAGCCGCGCCAGCCAGTGCTCATAGTCGGCCACCGTTGCGAACGGCATGATCTCGGCGATCTCGTTCAGCGTCTGCGGTCCGCCGCGTGCCGTGATCTGGTAGTCATACAGCCGGAACGGCGCGTCCGCTGCGCGATTCCGGTACTCGAGCAAGAACAAGTCATAGTTCAGGCGGTCGGCTTCATCCAGCTCGCCGCGGGGAATGGCCGCCAGCTCCTCGAGCACCCGCGCATCGCCCGCCTCGCGGGCGTCGCGTGCCGCCGGCGACAGGTCCGGCAGGCGGTCGTCGTAGCGGCGGTCGCCACGGTAGGTCGCGAGCAGCGGGTTCTCGCTGAGGTCGCGCTGCCACTCGCGCTCAAACAGCGAATGCAGGCTCTGGGCCGCCGCACCGCCGGCCAGCGCGGGCGCCAGGGGGGCGGCGAGCGCCAGCGTGGCACAGACAGCCAGCAGGAAGCGTCGCATGCGGACGGACTCCGGTACGGGCGGACGGCCCGGCAGGAGGGCGACTATACCCTAGTCCGGCGGACCGGCTGGCACCCGGCCCGGGACAGCAAAACACTACGCTTCCCGCGTCTTTCCGCTAGAATCAGACCCTTCGCGACGAGGCCCGGCCGGAGAGTCCGCGACAGCGCGGCGCCGAAGGCGCAACCCGCCCGGAAACGCTCAGGCACCAGGACGGCCGGATCTCGCGAACTCTGGAGAGCGGCCCTGCAAGGGCCCACCGAAGGGGAGCGGCACCGGGGGCATGCTGGACCCGGCACCCAATCTCTCAGGTTCATGGACAGAGGGGCGGCAGGCCTTGCCAGGGAGGCCGGCCGCCTTTTTTTTGTTGCGGCCTCGACGGCCGCGGGGATGAACGCCATGGGTCAACGCACACCGCTGTACGACGCACACATCGAGCGCGACGCCCGCATGATGGACTTCGGGGGCTGGGACATGCCGATCCACTACGGCTCGCAGATCGAGGAGCATCGTGCGGTGCGCCGCGATGCCGGCATGTTCGACGTGTCCCACATGCGCGTCATCGATCTCGACGGTCCGCAGGCGCGCGACTTCCTGCGCAGGTTGCTGGCGAACGACGTGGCCAGGCTGCAGGCGCCGGGCAAGGCCCTGTACAGCTGCATGCTGCGCGACGACGGCGGCGTGATCGATGACCTGATCGCCTACTACCGTGGGCCGGGCTCCTACCGGCTGGTGGTCAACGCGGCGACAGCCGATGGTGACCTGGCGTGGATAGGCGGCCAGGCGGCGGGCTTCGAGCTGACCGTGACGCCACGCCCGGACCTGGCCATCGTCGCGGTGCAGGGCCCCCAGGCATGCCGCAAGGCGGCCGCCTGCCTGGATGCGGAGTGCCGTGAGGCGGCGCTCGAACTGCCGCCGTTCAACTCGAAAGAATGCGCGGGCAAGTTCGTGGCGCGCACCGGCTACACGGGTGAGGACGGTTTCGAGATCATCCTGCCCGCCGGGGAGGCCGCCGGCTTCTGGCGCGCACTGGCAGCCATCGGCGTGGTGCCGTGCGGGCTCGGCGCGCGCGACACGCTGCGCCTGGAAGCGGGCATGAACCTGTACGGCAATGACATGGACACCGGCGTGACACCATTGGAGTCGGGGCTCGCCTGGACAGTCGCCATGGATGCGGAACGCGACTTCGTCGGCAAGGCGGCGCTGCAGGCGCAGCGCACGGCCGGCGTCGGCCGCAAGCTGGTCGGCCTGCTGCTGGAAGGCCGCGGCGTGCTGCGTGGTCACCAGAAGGTGGTGGTCCCCGGGGTCGGGGAGGGCGAAGTCACCAGCGGTACCTTTTCGCCCACGCTGGAACGGTCGATCGGCCTGGCGCGCGTGCCGGCGGGCGCCGCCGACCGTGTGCAGGTGGACATCCGCGGCCGGCTGCTGGATGCGCGCGTGGTCAAGCCGCCGTTCGTGCGCAACGGCAAGGTCATGATCGAGATCTGAGACAACCCTGTGAGCCGTCCCCGGGACGGCGGGAGCTGACGGACATGAGCAACGTACCTGGCGACCGGCGCTACACGAAGAGCCACGAGTGGGTCCGCCCGCTCGACGACGACAGCCTCGAGATCGGAATCACGGACTTTGCGCAGCAGGCCCTTGGCGACCTGGTGTTCGTCGAGGTGCCGGAGGCCGGTCGCAGCATTGCGGTGGGCGATGCGCTGGCGGTGGTGGAATCGGTGAAGGCGGCGTCCGACGTGTACAGCCCGGTCGCGGGCGAGGTGCTGGCCGGCAACGATTCGCTGGGCGCCCAGCCCGAACTCGTCAACCAGGAGCCGTACGGCGACGGCTGGATCGCGCGCCTCAAGCCCGCCTCGCGGAAGGCGATCGACGGCCTGATGGATGCCGCGCAATACGCGGAGTTCCTGGCCAGCCAGGCCTGATCCGCGCACGGAGGCAGCCGGCATGGCATACATCCCGCACACTGAAGACGACGTCCGGGCGATGCTCGAGACGATCGGCGCCACGGACATCGAGTCCCTGTTCGACGAGATACCGGCCGCACTGCGGGTCGACTCGCTCAAGGGCGTGCCGTCCGCGCTGTCCGAAATGGAAATCAGCCGGCTCATGCTCGACCGCGCCGACCGCGATGGCCGGTTGCTGAACTTCCTCGGCGCCGGCGCGTATGAACATCACATTCCCGCACCCGTCTGGGCACTGACGACGCGCGGCGAACTGTACAGCGCCTACACGCCGTACCAGGCCGAGGCCAGCCAGGGCACGCTGCAGATCATGTACGAGTACCAGTCCATGATGGCCAGCCTGACCGGGCTGGATGCCTCGAACGCGTCGCTGTACGAAGGCGCCTCGGCGCTGGCCGAGGCGTGCCTCATGGCGGTGCGCGCGCACCGCAGGTCCAAGTCCGCCCGCATCCTGGTGCCGGCGACGGTCAACCCGACCTACCGCCGGGTGACCCGCGCCATCGTCGAAGGGCAGGGACTGGTCATCGAGGAACTGCCGTATGACGGTGCGGCCGGTGTCACCGTCGCCGCGGCGCTCGATCAATATGCGGGCCGGGACGTGACCGCGCTCGTCATCCAGCAACCCAATTTCTTCGGCCAGCTGGAAGACGTCGACGCGCTGACGAACTGGGCCAGGGCCAATGGCGCGCTGGTCATCGGCGTCGTCAACCCGGTGTCACTGGCATTGCTGAAGCCGCCGGGCGAATGGGGTGACGGCGGGGCCGACATCGCCTGCGGCGAGGGCCAGCCGCTGGGCGTGCCCCTGTCCTCGGGCGGGCCCTACTTCGGGTTCATGACCACGCGCCTGGAGCACGTGCGGCAGATGCCGGGGCGGATTGCCGGACGCACGGTGGACCTCGACGGCCGTCCGGGCTTCACCCTGACCTTGCAGGCGCGCGAGCAGCACATCCGTCGCGGCAAGGCCACGTCCAACATCTGCACCAACCAGGGGCTGCTGATGACGGCCGCCACGATCCACATGGCGCTGCTCGGCCCGGACGGACTGGAACGCGTCGCGGCGTCCTGTGCGCAGCGGACTGCGCAGCTCGTTGCGGCGCTGTCGCGCATCGAGGGCGTGGCGCCACTGTTCAGCGGGCCGAGATTCCACGAAGCGGCCATCAGGCTCGACCGGCCGGTCGCGCCGGTGCTCGCGGCGCTGGCCGGGCGGCGCATCGCGGGCGGCGTCGATCTCGGCCGGGACTACCCGGAACTGGGCCACGCGATGCTGGTGTGCGCCACCGAGACGCGCACCGAAGAGGACATCGAGTATTACGCCACCGCGCTCGCCGAACTGCTCGGCCGCGGCGCCGCGGCCTGAGGGGAACGACATGCAGAGCCGTGAACCGGTGATCTTCGAAATCTCCAAGCCCGGCCGCACCGCCCGCTCGCAGCAGCCGCCCGCCGCGTCGGCCAGCATGCCGGAGGCGTTACGGCGCCGCTCGCGGCCTCTGCTGCCGGAGGTATCGGAACTGCAGGCGGTCCGCCATTACACGCGGCTGTCGCAGATGAACTTCAGCATCGACACGAACTTCTATCCGCTCGGCTCGTGCACCATGAAGTACAACCCGAAGGTCTGCAACACGCTGGCCATGCTGCCCGAATTCCTCGGCCGCCATCCGCTATCGCCGGAATCGACCGGGCAGGGCTTCCTGCAGTGCCTGTACGAGTTGCAGGAAATGCTGCGCGAAATCACCGGCATGCAGGCCGTGTCGCTGACGCCGATGGCGGGCGCGCAGGGCGAGTTCGCGGGCGTGGCGATGATCCGCGCCTACCACCAGGCGCGCGGCGACCTGGCACGCAACGAGATCATCGTGCCCGAGGCCGCGCACGGCACCAACCCGGCCACCGCCACCATGTGCGGCATGAAGGTCAGGGAAGTTCCCTGCGGCCAGGACGGCGATACGGATTTCGAGGCCCTCAGGGCGGCCGTCGGCCCGGCCACCGCGGGCATCATGCTGACCAACCCGAGCACACTGGGCGTGTTCGAGCGGCGCATCACCGACATCGCGCGCGTCGTCCATGACGCCGGCGGATTGTTGTACTACGACGGGGCGAACCTCAACGCCATCCTCGGCAAGGTGCGCCCTGGCGACATGGGCTTCGACGTGATCCACATGAACCTGCACAAGACCTTCTCGACGCCCCATGGCGGTGGCGGCCCGGGATCCGGTGCGGTCGGCGTGGGCAAGCGCCTCGAGCCGTTCATGCCGCTGCCGGTGGTGGGCCGCGAGGGCGACCGGTTCCGCTGGCGGGACGAGCGTGACCTGCCGCAGTCCATCGGCCGCCTGTCGGGGTTCATGGGCAACGCCGGCGTCCTGCTGCGCGCCTACGTCTACATGCGGATCCTGGGCCGCGAAGGCATGCAGCGGGTCGCGGAATATTCGGCGCTGAATGCCAACTACCTCGAAGCCCGGCTCAAGGCCGCCGGCTTCGACGCCGCCTATCCGCAGCGTCGGGCCAGTCATGAGTTCATCCTGACGCTCAAGCGGCAGGCCCGCGAGCACGGCGTGACGGCCATGGACTTTGCCAAGCGGCTGCTCGACTACGGCCACCATGCGCCGACGACCTACTTTCCGCTGCTGGTGCCGGAGTGCCTGCTGATCGAGCCGACCGAGACGGAATCGAAGGAAGATCTCGACGCGTTCGTCGACGCCATGATCGCCATCAAGCAGGAAGCGGAAACGGACGCTGCCAAGGTCAAGGGTGCGCCGTACACGACGCCGGTACGGCGCCTCGACGACGTGCGCGCCGCCAAACAGCTCGACCTGGCCTGGAAGCAGGCCGTGACATGAGCGCGCGGTCGGCCAAGCCCACCGGGATCGCGCGGCTGATCGCGGCCTTTGGCTACAGCTGGCGGGGCTTTGCCGGCGCCTGGCGCGAGGAAGCTGCCTTCCGGCAGGAATGCGCACTGGCGGCGGTGGTTGTTCCGCTCGGGCTGTGGCTGGGCGACGGCGGCGTGGAACGGGCGCTGCTGACGGGGCCGATGATCCTGGTGCTGGTGGTCGAGCTGCTGAACAGCTCGGTCGAGACCGCCATCGACCGGATCGGACCGGAGCGGCACCCGCTGTCCGGTCTCGCCAAGGACCTGGGTTCGGCGGCGGTTTTCTGCGCATTCGTGCTGCTGGGACTCAACTGGCTGCTGGTGCTGCTGTAGCCTGGCAACGGAATGAGCCCGTACAGGTGTGGACCCGTGGTGTCGTCACGATGGATTCGGAGGGGCAGACCCCTTCTATGGTCAGCGAGGATGGGTGACGATATGGTTCGCGAGTTCGAGGCGACAGGGACGGACCGATGTCGGCATTGATCTGCGGTTCACTGGCCTACGATACGGTGATGGTCTTTCCGGGGCGCTTCCGGGACCAGATCCTGCCCGACCGCATCCACATGCTGAACGTGTCGTTCCTGGCGCCGAAACTGACGCGGTATTTCGGCGGCTGCGCCGGCAACATCGCCTTCAACCTCAAGCTGCTCGGCGAGGATGGCTATGCCATGGGCGCGGTGGGCCACGACTTCGGGCCCTATCGCGAGTGGCTGGTGCAGAATGGCCTGTCGACGCGGTTCCTGATGGTCGTGGCGGACGCCTACACGGCGCAGGCGTACATCACGACCGATCTCGACGACAACCAGATCACCGCTTTCCACCCCGGGGCGATGGATCATTCCGAGCGCATGTCGGTACCGGATGATGCGGGCATCGGGATCGGCATCCTTGCGCCCGACGGCCGCCAGGGGATGCTGTGCCACGGCGAACAGTTCGCGCTGGCGCGCATCCCGTTCATCTTCGATCCGGGCCAGGCGCTGCCCATGTTCGGCGGCCAGGACCTCGAGGTGTTTCTCGACCAGGCCGACTGGGTCACGGTCAACGATTACGAAGCCAGCCTGTTGCAGGAGCGCACGGGTCTCTCGGCGGCCAGCATCGCCGCGCGCGTCAAGGCCTACATCGTCACGCGCGGCGCGGCGGGTTCGCTGATCCACCTGGATGGGCGCACCATCGAGATCCCCGCGGTCGCGGCCACCCGCATCGTCGACCCGACCGGCTGCGGCGACGCCTATCGAGCCGGACTCCTGTACGGGCTGATGAGGAGCATGGACTGGGAAACAACCGGCCGCATCGCATCACTGATGGGTGCCATCAAGGTTGCCGAGGTCGGCACGCAGCACCATCACTTCACGTCCGCCGAGTTCAGCGAGCAATTCCGCTCGGAATTCGGTTACCGGTTCGACTGAGATGGCCGTACGCGGGACGGCCGTCGCAGTCGCGTGGCTCAGCTTGCTGGCCGCGGCGCTGCCGGCCCGCGGCAACGACTGGGCGACGACGCTGGAACGGATCGCGAGTGGCGTCGTCACGATCCAGATCGACGCGACGCGGGCCTTCGACACGGAATGGAACACGTCCTCGCAGGCCACCGGCTTCGTCGTCGATGCGGGCCGCGGCCTGATCCTCACCAATCGCCACGTTGTGACCACCGGGCCGGTGACGGCGCAGGCGGTGTTTCTCAACCGCGAGGAAGTGGAGCTCCAGCCGGTCTACCGGGATCCGGTGCACGACTTCGGCTTCTACCGCTACGATCCGTCGAAGCTGCGATTCATCAAGCCGGCCGAGTTGCCGTTGTATCCGCGCGGCGCACAGGTCGGCACCGAGATACGCGTGGTGGGCAACGACGCCGGCGAGCAGCTGTCGATCCTGGCGGGCACGCTCGCCAGGCTGGATCGCGAGGCCCCCAACTACGGCGTCGGCAAGTACTCGGACTTCAACACCTTCTACCTGCAGGCAGCGTCGGGCACGTCCGGCGGTTCGTCCGGCTCGCCCGTCATCGACATTGCCGGCCGGGCCGTGGCGCTCAACGCCGGCGGCGCCTCCGGCGCTGCCTCCAGCTTCTACCTGCCGCTGGACCGGGTGGTGCGGGCGCTGGGTCGGTTGCGGGCGGGCCAGGACGTGCCGCGCGGCACGCTGCAAACGGTCTTCTCCTATACGCCCTATGACGAGTTGCGGCGACTCGGGTTGCGGCCGCAAACGGAAGCGGCGTCGCGCAGCGCGTTTCCCGGCCGGCCTGGTCTGCTGGTCGTCACGGAGGTGCAGCCGGGCTCGCCGGCCGACAACGCCCTGGCGGCGGGCGACGTGCTGCTGCGTCTGAACGGCCAGGCGATCAGTGACTTCGACCAGCTTGCGGAGGTCCTCGACGGCGCGGTCGGCGGGATGGTCGAGGCGGACCTGGAACGGGGCGGCGAGCCGCTGCGGCGTTCATTGCCGGTCGGCGACCTGTACGCGATCACGCCGGATGCCTACCTGGAAATCGGCGACAGCGTGCTGCACACGCTGTCGTGGCAGATGGCCAGGCACATGAACGTGCCGATCCGCGGCGTGTTTGTCGCCAATCCCGGCTACATCTTCGGTCCCGCCGGGATTCCTCGCGGCGCCGTCATCGTCGAACTCGCCGGCCGGCCCGTGGCGGCGCTGCGGGATGCCGTCGCCGTCCTGGGCGCCATGGCCGACGGCCAACTGGCATCCGTCAGGTACTTCACGATCGACGACACGCGCTCCGCACAATTGCAGACGGTGCGGGTGGATCGCAAGTGGTTCCCGGCACGCACCTGCCGGCGCGACGATGCGCTGGGCAGTTGGCCGTGCGAAATGCTGGCGGCGCCGGCCGAATCGGCGGCGCCGCGTCCGGCCAGCACGCGCTTCGCGCCGGCCGGGGACCAGACGCTGGATGCGCTCGCACCGTCGCTGGTGCTGGTCAACTTCAACATGCCGTTCTCGGTGTCGGGCGTGACGGAGCGCAATTACTACGGCACCGGCGTGGTTCTCGATGCCGGGCGGGGGCTGGTCGCGGTGGACCGGAACACCGTGCCGGTGACCTTGGGCGACGTGCGGCTGACCTTCGCCGGCACGCTGGAGGTGCCGGGGCGCGTGGCATGGATCCACCCGCTGCACAACCTGGCGCTGGTCGCCTATGACCCCGCCACGATCGGCACGACGCCCGTACGGGCGGCCGTGCTTGCGCCACGCGAGGTGCCGCCGGGCGAGGACGTCATGGTCGCCGGGCTCACGCAGGACGGCCGCATGCTGGCGCAGCGCGCGCAAGTCGCGTCGACCGAGGCTGTCGGATTTCCGCTGTCCAGGACCCTGCAATTCCGCGATTCCAACCTGTCGACCATCCGCCTCGTCAACGGCCCGGCCGGTTTCGATGGCGTCATCGCCGACCGCCGCGGTCGCGTGCTGGGCCTGTGGGCGAGCTTCGCCTTCGAGAACGGCGGCGGGCAGATGCAGCAGGTCAACCAGGGGATGCCCGCGGAACTGGTGCTGGACATGCTGGCCCATGCGCGCGACGGTCAGCCGCTGCACTCGCTGGAAGCGGAATTCTCGCTGCGCTCGCTGGCTGACGCGCGACGCCTGGGCCTGTCCGAGGAGTGGGTGCGGCGCCTCGAGGACCACAGCCAGTTGCGGCGCGAGGTGTTGTCAGTGACGCGCCTGGTCGCCGGCTCGCCGGCGGCAGCTGCGCTCGCTCCCGGCGACCTGTTGCTGGCCATCGATGGCCGCACCGTCAGCAGTTTTCGGGATCTGGAGCGCGCCGTGCAGGTCGGGCGGGTGCAGGTCACGGTGTGGCGCAACGGTACCGCGCTGGTCATCCCCGTCGACACCGTGCCGCTCAGCGGCGGCGACATCGATCGCGTGCTGATCTGGGCGGGCGCAACGCTGCAGGCGCCGCACCGCGCCATGTCGGCGCAGCGCGGCATCGAGCCCGACGGCGTATTTGTCGCATTCTTCATGTACGGCGCGCCCGCGGCCCGCTACCAGCTATGGGCTGGCCGGCGCATCACCGAGGTGGACGGCCGGCCGACGCCGGACCTCGACGCCTTCATCGGGGCAGTGGCCGGGCGGCCGGATCGCACGTCATTGCGCCTGAAGACCGTCAACTGGAACGACTCGGTCGACGTGATGACCCTGAAGATCGACACGCATTACTGGCCCGCCTACGAGTTGCGCCGCACCGGCGACCGCTGGGAACGCCGGCCGCTCGACTGAGGGCCGCGCCGCGCGCAGCGCGGGCCGTTATCATCGGCGCATGTGCACCCACCCCGGGAACGATCTGCAGGAAGCGGTCCGCCTGTTGCGCGCGGGCGAGCTGGTGGCCTTCCCGACCGAGACCGTCTATGGCCTGGGGGCCGATGCGTCGAATCCGCTTGCCGTGGCCAGGGTCTTCGCGGCCAAGGGCCGGCCGGCCGATCATCCGCTGATCGTGCACCTCGCCGACCAGGCTTGCGTGCCGGACTGGACCAGCGGGTTTCCCGAGACCGCGCGGCAACTGGCAAGTGCCTTCTGGCCGGGGCCGCTGACACTGGTGCTGCCGCGCTCGGCGCGGGTGCCCGCGGCCGTCACAGGCGGCCAGGACAGCGTGGCGCTGCGCGTGCCGGCCCATCCCGTGGCCCAGGCGCTGTTGCGGTCCTTTGGCGGCGGCATTGCGGCGCCGTCGGCCAACCGCTACGGGCGCGTCAGTCCGACCCGGGCTGAGCACGTGCGCGAGGAACTCGGCGACCGCGTGTCGCTGGTGCTGGACGGCGGCGAATGCGCAGTGGGCCTCGAGTCGACGATCGTCTCGTGCCTGGCGGGACAGGTCGCCCTGCTGCGCCCGGGAATGATCGGCCGGGACGCTATCGAGGCGGTCGTCGGTCCGCTGGCGGCGGGCGCGGCGGCCGCGACGCCGCGCGTGCCGGGCTCGGCGCGAGTGCACTACGCCCCGGCGGTGCCGGTGGAACTGCTGGATCGCGACCAGCTCGGGCGACGCTGCGCGGAGCTGGCCGCGGCGGGCGCCAGGGTGGCGGTCATCGCACGCAGCGCTGCAACAGGGCCCGGGAACACGATGGCATGGCAGGTGGCGCCGGCCGACGCCGCCGGCTACGGCCACGATCTGTATGCGACGCTGCGGACACTGGACCGCAGCGGCGCGTCACGCATCCTGATCGAGCGGGTGCCGGCCACCGGTCCGTGGGAAGCGGTGCGCGACAGGCTGCAGCGCGCGGCGGCGAAAGAGCCGCCGGACGACACCTGACCTGGGCGCCCGCGGCCCGCGCTCAGCGCACGGTGATCGTCTCGCTCAGCTTGGCATTGACGCTGGCGACTTCCGTCGGGTCGAGCACGCCGGCGGCGAGCTTCAGGCGCAGGACATTGATCAGGTAGTCGTAGCGGCTGCGCGCGTAGTTCGTCTCGGCGTCCAGCAGGCGCCTGCGCGCGTCGAGCACGTCTACCGTGGTGCGCGTACCGACTTCGTAACCCGCCTCGGTGGCCTGCAACGCGACCCGCGCCGACGCGACCGCCTGTTGCAGGGCCCGCACGCGCGACATCTCGGACATGACGCCGAGGTAGGAATCGCGCGTCGCGCGCTCCGTTTCGCGCGCCGTGCGCTCGAGCCGCTCGCGGGCGGCACGGTGACGGTACTCGGCCTGCCTGACGCGCGAGGTCGTGGCGCCACCCGAGTAGATCGGAACGGTGAGTTGCAGGCTGTAGGTGGTGTTGTCCGACTCCGAATCATTGGGACCGGAAAAGCCACCGGGAATTGTCAGGGTGGACTCCACGTCTCGGTTTGAGCGCGAAACAACCAGGTCGAGGCTGGGGTAGTGACCGCCGCGCTGGAAGCTGATGTCGTCGCGGGAAATCTCCGCCGCCAACCGGCTGGAAGCCAGGCTCAGGTTCTGGTCCATGGCCATCTTGACCCAGTCGTCCTCGCGCTCCGGGTCGGGCGCCGACAGCGGCAATTGCTCGCCGGGCCGCGCCAGCTCATCGAAGGTAGTGCCAGTCAGTTCGCGCAACAACTCGCCCTGCGTGGCCAGGTTGCGCTTGGCCTGGATCAGGCCGGCGGTCGCGGAGTCGTAGGCCGCCTTGGACTCCTGCACGTCGGTGACGGCGATCAGGCCCACCTCGAAGCGTTTCTCGGCCTGCTGCAGCTGCCGGCCGAGCGCCTCGTGCGTGCCTTGCGCGGCGGTCAGCGTGTCCTTGGCGGCCAGCACGTTGAAGTACCGTTCCGCCGTGCGCAGGATCAGGTCCTGCTGCGCCGCCTGGTAATCGACCTCGGCCTGCGCGGCCTGACGGTCAGCACGGCCCAGCGTGACCCAGTTGTCCCAGCGGAACAGGCTCTGCCGCAGGGTGACGTTCCAGGTCTTCGTATCCGTCTCGCTGCCTGATTGCGACGACAGGACGTTGATCGGCTCGCAATTCGCCGGGACGGGTGGGGTGACGCAGTCGTTGACGTCAAAGAAGGAACTTTGTCCGTCCGATTCCGTGTTGTCGAAACCCGCGCCGGCGCTCAACTGTGGCAGCAAGGCGGCCAGTGCCTGCGGCTTGGATTCGAGCGCCGCCAGCCGGGTGGCTTCCGCTTCGCGGATCAGCGGGTCGTTGAGCAGTGCGCGCTGGTAGACCTCGGCGAAATCCGCAGCGTGGATCGCGGAGGCCGCGAACAATGCCGCGAGCAACATCGTGGGGCGGACGAGAGGGCGGATGTTCATGCTGTCCTTCTTCCTGGAAGTCAGTCACTTAAGTGGTGTGGTGTTGTAGCATAGTATATCACCCGCCAGACGGCTTTCAACACCCGGTCGGCGACTGATACCGGCCTTGCCGGCAGTACCCATCTTCCCATACGTCTCAGCAACTTGGCAGGTCCGGATCCACGTCACGCCCCCAGCGCAGGATGCCGCCGGACAGGTTGGCGACCCGCCTGAATCCCTGCCGTTCGAGAAACAATGCGACCTGCAGGCTGCGCACGCCTGAGCGGCACAACACCACGATGGCATGTTCGCGCCCAAGCTCGGGCCAGCGTGCCGGGATCTGGCCCATCGGGATATTGACGCTGCCAGGCAGGGAAGCGATCGCGATTTCGTCGGGCTCGCGCACGTCCAGCAGCAGCAGGTCCTCGCCGGCGTCGCGACGCCGTACGAACTCCAGCGGCGGGATCTGCTCGACCATGCCGGCTCAGAACTCGAAGCGGGCAGGCGTCACGGCGCCGATCATGGGCGGGATCGAGGTCTCGAAAAGTGCCGTACGCACCCATTGGTCTTCATCCGCCCGAGTCACCAGCATCGCCTGCATCGCCGGTGCCGCGCCGACCGCGACGAACAACCGCCCGCCTGGCCGCAGCGCCTGCTCGAATCGCGGGTCATAGACGGGCAGTGATGCCGTCAGGGCGATGACGTCGTAGTGTTCCTGGGCGGCCAGGCGCATGGCGTCCGCATGCTCGACCTGGACGTTGGCAACTGCCGCGGCGCGCAGCACGCGGGCAGCGGCCTCGGCGAGATCGCCATGGAACTCGAGCGAGCGCACCGTGCCGCCGAGGTGCGCCAGGCAGGCTGCAAAGAATCCGCTGCCCGTGCCGGCCTCCAGCACCACATCGGTCCTGCCCACGGCGAGGGCCTGCAGGATGCGGCCCTCGAGTTTCGGCGCCAGCATGCACTGGCCGTGACCGAGCGGGATCCCGGTGTCCGCGAACGCGACCTCGCGATAGGCGTCCGGCACGAAGTCCTCACGGCGTACCGCGGCAAGCGTGTCCAGCACACGCGGGTCGAGGACCTCCCACGCACGCACCTGATGGTCGATCATCTGCCGGCGCGCATCTTCCAGGTTGTGCATGCTGTGCCACTCGGGGTGTGAGGACGGCGCGCCGGGAGCGCCAACAGTACGGTCTGGCCATCCGCGAAAACAAGTGCCGCGCGGCGCCCATTATGGTGAATCGTGGCAGGGGGCTCCACCCCCTTACGATATGCTCGGAAGCGTCGCGGCTCGATAACAAACAAGGGGATGCAACGGTCAAATGGCCGCGGCAAACCCAGGGGAACAACGGCGACATGTTCGGACTGGAAATCGCCGGTGCAGCGCTGGCGCTGCTGGCGGCTATCCTGCTCGGGGTGGTCGTCCGGCAGCGGCGCGCGCTGACACGCGCCGAGCAAGATGCCGCATCGCTGGCCGACGCGGTGCGCAGCCGCGCGGCTGCGGCCGACCGGGCAATGCTCGCGACGCTGATCGGAGCCGTGAACGCGCCGGTCGTGCTGCATGCGGAGCGCATCACGGCCGCCAACCCTGCCTTCTACGCCTTGCTCGGGCTGTCCGCGGAGTCCGTCGTCGGCCGTCGGCTGTCGGAGTTCGTATCCGCCGACTATGCGAGCCTGGTCGAGACCCACATCGCGCGCCGGCTCGGCGGCCAGGAATGCGCCGACCTGACCGAGGTCGAAATCGCGGACGAGCACGGCCAGGTGACGCGGCTCGAGCTGAAGGGCACGACGGTGCAGCTCGCCGGCGGCCGTGCGGTCCTGTTGTCGGCCGTGGAGATGCCGCCCGTGGCGACCGGCCACGATGGGCCGCCGCGCAAGACGCGCGCGCAAATGACGCTGGAGTCGCTGGGGGACGGGCTGGTCACCACCGACCAGCAGGGCAGGATCGACTTTCTGAACAGCGCGGCCGAGGAATTCATCGGCCAGTCCTCCGCGCAGGTCCACGGCCGGCAACTGACCGACGTGGTGAGCTTCGTCGACGAGCGAGACCGGCGGCCGCTGCCGGATCCGGTGCGGCAATGTCTCGCCAAGGGCGCCCAGACGAGCCTCGGCCGGCGCGCACTGCTGGTCGCCAAGGCCGCCGGCGTTGAACGCAGCGTTGGCCTGTCGGCCACACCGATCCTGGGGCCGGACGGCGAGATGAGCGGCGTCGCGATCGTGTTGCACGATGTCACGGAGTTGACGGGCCTGGCGCGGCAGATGTCCTACCAGGCCAGCCACGATGCGCTGACAGGACTGGTCAACCGCCGCGAATTCGAGCGGCGGCTGGCGGAGGCCATCGAATCGTCGCGCGAGGGCCAGACCGCACACATGATGTGCTACCTGGATCTCGACAATTTCAAGGACGTGAACGACACCTGCGGGCACCTCGCCGGCGACAACATGCTGCGCGAAGCGTCCGCGCTGCTGAAGGAGGCAGTGCGCGATTCGGATACCGTCGGCCGGCTCGGCGGCGACGAGTTCGGGATGCTGCTGGTCGGCTGTCCGCTGGACAAGGCGCGACAGATCGCCGAGGACGTGTGCCGGGCCGTGGCGGACTATCGCTTCGTGTGGAAGGACAGCATCTTCCGCATTGGTGTCAGCATCGGCCTGGTGGAAATCGGCCGCGACAGCGGCGGCCCGGAAGACGTGATGAGCGCCGCGGACTCTGCCTGCTACGTGGCCAAGCGGCGCAACGGCAACCATGTGCAGGTCTACTCGTTGAAGGACGAGGCCGAGGCCCGGCACAGCGGCGAGATCCACTGGCTGCAGCGGCTGCAGGTGGCGCTGCGCGACGGCCACTTCGAACTCTACGTGCAGCCGATCGTGTCGGCCGGCGCGGCCGAGGGCGGCCCGGGCCTCGAGGCCTTCCTGCGGCTGCGCGACGGCGACCGGACCGCTTTACCGATGGAGTTCATGCAGGCCGCCGAGCGTTACCGGCTGATGCCGCTGGTGGACCGTTGGGTCGTGCAAACCGCGCTGGCTGCCTTGGGCAGTGGTGCGATCAACCTGCCGCGGGGCAAGAGCCTGGCGATCAACCTGTCCGGCCAGACGCTCGGCGACGCCGGTTTCCTGGAGTTCGTGGTCGACGCGCTCGACCACAGCGGCGTGCCGCCGCAACAGATCTGCTTCGACATGACGGAAACGGCCGTGATCGGCAACCTGGAACTCGCGCGCCGCTTCGTCGGCGTGGTGCACGGCATGGGCTGCCAGTTTGCACTCGATGACTTCGGCAACGACCTCGGCGCGTTCACCCATCTCAAGAGCCTGGCGATGGATTTCATCAAGATCGACGGGTCGTACCTGCGCGACCTGTCGCACGATGCCGTCAACCAGGCCATGGTCGCGGCGATCGTCAGGCTGGCGCGGACACTGGGTTTCCGGCTGATCGCCGAGCAGGTCGAGGACCTGGCATCGCTCGAGGCGGCGCGTGGCCTGGGCGTGGACTTTGCGCAGGGTTACGCCATCGGCCGGCCGGAGCCGCTCAGGCGCGCCGCCTGAGCCGGGGATCGGCGGCCGCGGCAGCGGGCCTGCCGTCGCCGGTGGTCTGCAGCAGTCAGGCCCCTGCGGTCTCTTAGCGCCGTCCCTTGACGTACTTCACGATCGCGTCGTACTGGCTCTCGCCATCGAGGCCGGCTTCCCGCATGACGACCGGTCCCGGGCCACTGCCCAGGAAACGACCCTTCTGGAACGGATGCATGGTCTTCTTCAGGCCGTAAGCGGAACGCACCCAGCGCAGCATGGTGGGCAGCGTGAAGTCGGTGATGCCCATGGCTGACCGCGCGGCCTTGTCGGAGAAGATGCGCTGCTGTTCCTTGAGCGGCAGCAGGTCGAAGAGCTCAGCGCTGGCGACGTAAAAGACGTCCAGGTCAATGCCCTCGGCGAGCAGCATCGGCAGGGCGGTCTCGACGAAGGCATAGGTGACGGCGCTGCCCTGCAGGACCAGCGTGCCGTCGCTCTTCTTGCCGGCCGCCTGCCGCAGCGCGTACACGCCGGATCGCGCCGCGCCCGGCGGCGCGAGTCCGAGCGCCGCGCGGTCGACGATGTTCTCGTCCGGGCGGGTCACGAACGGCGCGATGACCGCCGGGCGCCTGGCGAGCGCGGCCGTGACGACCGGCCAGACTTCCTGCGGGTCCCAGGGCGTCAGCGTGATGAGCGTGCCGCGCGGGAAATTCTCCTGCAGCAATTGCAGCGGCTGCGGGTCGGCGTGCGTCGGGCCGTCCTCGCCCGTCTTCAGGCCGGCATGGGCGCAGATCAGGAAATACGGCCGGTACGGCTCCTTGCGGATCTCCTGCCGCGCCTGCGCGCCGATCGCGTGCAGGCGCGACGAGATGTGGCCCAGCGCGGCGATGAATGCGCCATAGGAAGAACCGGCGCCGACATGCCGGCCGTAGCTCGACAATCCCGCGAGGATGCCGCTCATGGCGTCCTCGCAGATGCCGCCGATCGACAGCAGGCGGGCTTCGGGATTGGTGGCGGCGTTGTAGAAGCCGTCCGGGAACCCCTTGCCCACCGCGTTGACGCTCGTCGAGCCGAGCAGGTCGGCCGCGGCCGCGAGGATGGCTCCCCTGGACTCCGTATTGAGGTAGCCGAGGGCGCCGCCGAGGGCGCCGCGCAGGGTCGTCGTCGAGCCCGGCTTCAGGGCCAGCGCGGCGGGCGTCGTCCCGGCATGCCGGTCGGCCGCCGCATACAGCGCCTCGACGTCCGGGGCATTGTCGCGCGGCCGCCGCGCCAGCCTGGTCAAGCGCTTGCGGGCATCCACCAGACGCGCGGCGAGCGCCCCGGTCAGGGCCTCGTCCCGCTCGAGGTTGCGGCGGATCACCTGCAGCGCCTCCCAGTAGCATTCCTCGACGACGGCCTTCTCGGCGCCGCCTGCGCAGCGCTGGAACTGGCTGTCGCAGGTCGGCAGGGCGTCTCCCGCCTCGCTGACGAACTCCTCGGCGGATGCCATGAACCCGGGGCTGCAAAGCTTGTGTCCCGCACCGTGCGAACCCTTGCCCTCGATGCCGTAGCGCCAGCCCTTGGTGGTGCGATACACGATGGCCGTCGGCTGGCCGGTGTCGATCGTTGCGGCCAGCCGCTGCGCTGCGAATACCTGCTGGAAGTCGGTGCCGTCGCCGACGTCTATCACGTTCCAGTCGTGCAGGTAGGCCAGTTCCTGCGGCGTCCACTGCACGTAGTCGCCGGGCTGCGAGCCATCACGGCACACGTGGTTCGAGTCGATCGAGGCCTGGTTCCAGTCGACGTGCATCACGACATTGTCCAGCGAGGCCGTGCCGGCGGCCGCCAGCGTCTCGGCGACACGCCCCGGCGTCAGGCCACCCTCGCCCTCGACGATGTGCACGCGCGGCGCGTTCTTTCCGTAGTAGTCGCGCGCGCCCCAGGCCAGGCCCAGCGAGGCCGCGACGCCGACGCCCGACGCACCGGTCGACAGTCGCACGAACGGCGTCGCCGGCGTCGGATGCCCGTCGAGCGGCTTGCTGCCGAACTGGCGGAACAGCGGCGTGGCCGTCGTCGGGTTGCGGCGGAAACCGAGCAGGTCCTCCAGCCGGAATTGCAGCCGCACATTCCGCGGCAGCAACTGCGGTGCGCCGATCCGCATGATCTCGTTGCGCAGCGCCCAGATGGCATACAGGCCGAGCGCCTTGTGGCCGGCGCCGTAGGAGATGATGTCGGCATCGGCACGGTCGGGATCCGAGACGTCGTAGGCCATCGTATCGAACAGGATGCCTTCGACGAATCGTCCGGAGGAGATGGAGCCGCCGGGGTGACCGGAGGTCGGCGCGTAGTTGAACAGGATTGCGCACAGCGCGCGGTACAGCAGGTCGAAGCGCTCGAAGACCTCGAGTTCCTGCGCCGACAGCGGCGCGCTGCCCGTGGCCAGGTGATCGCTGATGTTGAAGAAGGCGGCCCGCCTGGGTCCAAACGAAAAGTCCATGACTCGATCCTCTGTCAGTACAGTGGGTCACCGCTCTTGAGGTACGCGGCGAAGCCCGGCCGGTCGATCGCCGCGGCCGCGATCCGGCTCACGCCCTCACGCAGTTCATCGATGCCGGTCGCGATGGAGAGCCGCAGGAAGTGCTTGCCCTCGGTGCCGATCTTGCCGAACGACTTCCGGTCCATCGTCGCCACGTGATAGCGGAACAGCAGGAACATCTGGAACAGGGTCGAAGGACTGGTCTTCCTGCGCACGTCGTCGGGCAGTTGTGCGTGCGCCGCGATCGCGCCGAGGGACTCGCACACGCCACCGATGTTGGGGAACACGTAGAAAGCGCCGAGCGGGTTCTGGCAGCTGACGCCGTCGATGGCATTGAGACCGCGGACCACCAGGTCGCGCCGTTCCTGGAAAGCGCTGACCATCGTATGGATCGCCGGCCCGCTCTGCGGTGATTCGATCGCGACCTTGCAACCCATCTGGTTGTAGGCCGCCGTGCAGGAGAAGTAGTTGATGTTCAGGTTCTTGAAGACCTGCGCTTCCTCGGCGGTGGGGAACACGGCCCAGCCGATGCGCCCGCCCGTCCACGAGTAGGATTTCGAGGCGCCGGAGACGATCACGGTGCGCTCGGCCATGCCCGGGAACGACGCGATCGACACGTGCTTGGCACCGTCGAACAGGATGTGCTCGTATACCTCGTCCGAGTACACCCGGCAGTGCTGCGGGGCCTGGTCGCGGATGACCTTCGCGATGCCCTCGAGCTGGGCATGCGTGGCGACGCCGCCCGTGGGGTTCGACGGGAAGCAGATGAAGATGAGCTTGGTGCGCGGGGTGATGAGCCGCGCGAGGTCGTCGCCGGTGAAGGCGAAGCCCTTCTCTTCATCGAGGTGCAGCGGGACGGGTTTGGCGCCGACGTACGCGATGAACGACTCGTAGATCGGAAAGCCGGGACTCGGGTAGATGATCTCGTCGCCCGGGTTGCAGTAGGCCTGCTGGCAGAAGCCGATGGGCGGCTTCGCGCCCGGGAACACGACTACGCGGTCCGGCGTCACCTCGAGGCCGCGCGCCGAGCCCATGTACTGCGCGACCGCCTCGCGCAGCGGCAGGATGCCCTGGGGGTCGCAGTAGTGCGTGAGGTCGTTGTCGATCTGCCGCTTGACCTCGTCACGGATGTGCTTCGGCAGCGCGAAATCGGGCTCGCCCAGGTTGCACTTGATGACCTTGTTGCCGGCCTTCTCGATCCGCGCGATGTACGGGCCGACCTTGAAGGCATTCTCGGTGTCGATCAGCGCGGTACGGTCCGAAAAGAGGTTCATGCTGCGGTCTCCAGGGGCTGTTGCGGCGTGCCGGCCGGGCACGCGATCCGCACCGGGCCGGCCGACAGGCGCGCAAACACGCCCGCCGGGCCCGTGTCCTCACCCGCCATTCTGGCCAAACCGGCGCCCGGCCACCATCGCGGCAAGCCGCATGGACTGCATTGCGGGGCCGCCGCAACGGCCGGCGTGATGCGGCACCCGGACCCGGACACCACGGAATCAGGCAGTTTCCGGCCGTGGCCTGCCGCTCAGGCGGCGGTCGTGGGCTGCTCCCCCAATGATCGCGTCGGCAGCACGCGCAACAGCAACGCAAGGATGATGAAGGGCGCGATCAGCAGCGCGATCGCGGTCAGCAGCCCCTCGATGCCGGTAATCTCCATCTTGTAGCCCATCAGGCCCCGGAAGCTCTTCGAGAAAAGCTGGCCGCCGATGACCACGTTCCAGCGGGTGCTGAAGATGCCGAGCTGGATCAGCAGCACCGAGGTGAAATACAGCAGCTTGCGCATGTCCTCGTTGAAGCCGCCCTTGCGGGCCAACACAATCGTGGCGAGCGGCACCAGCATACCGAGCAGCACCTGCAGCACGACCAGGTTCATGAACAGCTTCAACGAGATGAGTTCGCCGAGGATCTTCACGGATTCCTCGCTCTGGTACAGGCGGTGGATGAAATCCAGCGCCTCCAGCGAGAAATCAACGATCACCGCGTAGAACAGGAACGAGACCATCTTGTCGAGGCAGCGCATGTCCAGTTTTTCATTGCGCACCAGGCTCAGCACCATGTACAGCAGGATCACCATGGCGATGCCCGAGACGATCGCCGACATCAGGAACACGATCGGCATCAGCACGCTGCCCCACCATGGATTCGCCTTGACCGAGCCGAAGATGAATCCCACGTAGCCGTGCAGCAGGAAGGCCGAGGGAATGCCGACGATCGTGATGATCTTGCTCGCCCGTTTGTCGAAGGCCAGGGCCGCCGGGCTCGTGTCGGTCGAGAACAGCGACAGCGACTTGTGGACCCACTTCATGAGCCCGCTACCGCGCTGGCCCAGCTCGATCAACTGATGCCGGTACTCGAACCAGATCTCGAGCAGCAGGATGCCCATCAGGTACCAGGCGTAGACGAAACCGAACATGGCCATCGCCGACGTCAGGTTCGGCGTCAGGAAGATCTCGAAGGAGCGTTCAGGGTGGCCCAGGTGCATCAGCAGCGGAAAGGGCGCCACGATCAGGAATGCCAGCGCCGTCAGCAGGGCCAGCCGGTAGGTGGGCTGCACCTCCGCGACGTTGAACACCTTGACCAGCGAAGCGAGGATGAACGCGCCCGCAACGATGCCGGTCAGGTAGGGATAGACCACGATCAGGATCGACCAGTGGATCTCGGCCTCGTTCGGGTAGATGTAGCCGATCACCTGGCTTAGCGTGTCGGCCAGGCCGTGCGGGGCAGCGGTGCTCATCGGACCTCCCCGTCGAGTTGCGCGTAACGGACCTTGGGCTCGGTGTTGAGGTCCGGCTTGAGAACGGCGATCTTGTTCAGGCGCTCAAAACGCACCAGCCGGCTGGCACGGCTCTTCATGTCGCCGAAGATGCGCGCCTGGGTCGGGCACACCTCGACGCAGGCCGGCAGCATGCCCTTGATGATGCGGTGATAGCAGAACGTGCACTTGTCGGCGGTCTGGGTGCGGGGATCCAGGTAGCGAGCGCCGTACGGGCAGGCCTGGATGCAGTAGCGGCAGCCGATGCAGCGTTCTTCGTCGACCAGCACCACGCCGTCCTTGGTCTGGAAGGTGGCACCGACCGGACAGACCTGCACGCACGGGGGGTTGGCGCACTGGTTGCACAGCTTGGGCACGAAGAAGGTGCGCAGCACGTCGCGGTCCTCGGGACCGGGGTCGCTGCCGGGTTGGGGCTTGGTGCTGATGGACTCGACCACCGTCTCGCCGTTGCTCTTGATTGTGTAGCGCTCGACCCAGGTGCGGAAATAGAACGGCTCCTGCGGCACGTCGTTCTCGACCTTGCAGGCCTCGACGCAGCGGTTGCAACCGATGCACTTGTCGACCTGGATGCCCATGCCGTACCAGTGGTCGGCCGGCTCGTAGCCGTTGCCGTAGGGTCCGGGATCGCCGGCCGCGAGGCCCTGCGCCTGCTGCGCGAGGGCGTGCAGCACGCCGCCGGCCGGGATGAACAGGATCATGTCCTTCAGGAACTCACGCTTGTTCATCAGCGTCCCTCCGGCAGGTGCGGGTAATGGCACTCCCAGCACAGGTAGGTGTCGCCGTGAGCCGCGAGGTCGACCTTGGGGGCAGACCGGTTGCGCGATTCACCACCATGGCACTGCCCGCAGAACTCGCGGTTGGCGGGCTTGCTCGGCAACGCCGTGCGCGGCTGGATCTTGTGCTGCTCGGCCGCTTCGTGACAGGTCACGCAGGGCAGCAGCGCGTGACTGGACAGCGCCTTGGTGCGCTCGATCTGTGCATGGCAGGCCGAGCACTCGGTCGGCGTTTCCGGCGGGACCGGGTCGTGCGGGTCGTGACAGGCGATGCATGGCTTGAGCGGGTTGTGGGCCGTCGGGTTGATTTGCGGGAAACCGGTAGGCCGCGACGGGTCGTAGCCGTGGCAGACCGGGCAGAACTTGCGGTCGCGCGGCGCATCCGGCTTCACGGACATCGGGTCGTTCGCATGCACGGCGGCCGCGCCGTGGCAGGCCTCGCAGGTGACGCCCTTGTGGTAGCCGGCGCTCTTCAGGTCGAACACGTCGTCGTGGCATTGCCGGCAGGTGGCCACACCCGCGTGTACGACGGGCGTGGCGAGTTCACGCTCGATCGTCGACGAGACGTGTTGCTCGGTGGAGAAGTACGAAGGCGGGATCACGGCGAAACGCAGCACGAGCACGACCGTGAGCAGCACGGCCACGACCACGCCGACGCGCACCACTTGTTCGGGAACTCTCACCCGTCACCCCCTCGGTCACGGGCTGACTGGGCCGCCGGCACAGAGTCCGGCCCTGGCAACTGGCGAGCGGGTCGCACCGGATGTACCAACTCGGTGCTGGCTCCCTGCGGAGCCTGGTCGGGACCCGGGCGGTTCGCCAGGATTGCCAGGTCAAGTCAGCCGTTGATGATCCCGGACGATGTTAGGTTGCCCCCGCGGCCCTTCCTCTAGGTAATTTCACCGCGCCGCTAGGTATTTTCAACCTGGCGGCCGACACGGCTCGCATGCGCGCGGGATGGCGCGAAAGCCGAGCAGTTCGACGGCGGGCGCCAGAAAGCCATCCCGCACCGGCTCATCGCGCATCAGGTCGGTGGTCAGGTACTTCTTGTTGGAATCCGGGAACACCGTCACGACCACGCTGTCGTCGCCCAGTTCGTCGCCCAGCTGCAGCGCGCCCAGCAGGTTGGCGCCGGACGAGATGCCGGCGCCGATGCCGATCTCGCCGGCCAGCTTCTGCGCCATGATGATCGCGTCGCCATCGTCGACGTCGATGATCGAGTCCAGAAAGGCGAGGTCCACGATCGCCGGGATGAACTCGTCGGAGATTCCCTGTACGCGGTGCCGGCCCACCTTGTGGCCCATGGAAAGCGTCGGTGAATTGGCCGGCTCGAGCGGATGCACGCGGCACTTCGGGTTCATCCTGCGCAGGTACCTGCCGACGCCCATCACGGTACCGCCGGTGCCGACCCCGGCGACGAAGGCATCGCAGCCGAGACCCAGCGACTGCAGTTGCAGCCAGATTTCCGGCCCGGTCGAGGCCTCGTGCGCGGCGCAGTTGTCATCGTTCGAGAACTGTCTCGGCAGGAAGATGTCATGGCTGGCGGCGGCGAGCGCCTCGGCCTTGGCGATGGCGCCGACGAATCCGCCGTCTGCGGCGCTGACGAGGTGGATGCTGGCGCCAAGGCTGCGCATCAGGTTGATGCGTTCGCTGCTCATCCAGTCCGGCATGAAGATCGCGACCGGGTGCCCCAGCGCGCGGCCGATGGCTGCGATCGCGATGCCGGTGTTGCCGCTGGTCGCCTCGATGATGAGGTCGCCCGGCTTGAGCGCCCGTGCCGCATAGCCGCACTCGATGACATGCAGGGCCATGCGGTCCTTGATGCTGCCGGTCATGTTGAAGTTCTCGGCCTTGGCGTACACCGTGCGCGACCGGCCCCGGAACCGCAGCTCGATGGCCAGCATCGGCGTGTTGCCGACCATGCATCGGAGGTTCTGCGCGCGGCTGCCGGCGGTCTGTCGCAACGTGATCCCCAGGTCCTCGGCCAGGTGACGGTGGCCGCCGCTGCGGGCAGCGCCGGGCAGGCGCAGTCTAGGGTGGCCGGCGCAGCCGGGCAAAGCGCGGGCATTGCGGTTTACCGCAATCGCGCATGCCATCGCGGCAGTGCCGCCCCCTCCGTGCACGGCGCATCGCGCCGTCGTTCCTGCGGGGCTAAACTGACGCCATTCCATGCGTCCTGCTCTGGAGACCGCCATGCGCCACGCGCTGTTGCCGACCCTGATCGCCCTGCTGCCGTTGTTCGCCACGACCTCGCTCGCGTCCGCCGCGACACATCCGGTCGGGATCCGTGACCTGGTCGCCTTCCAGCGGCTCAGCGAGCCCGCCGTCGCGCCCGATGGCCAGCGCATCGCCTTCACCGTGTCCGCATTGGATCTCGACGGCAACAAGCGCCGCACCGACATCTGGGTCGTGGGGGTGGACGGCTCGAATGCGCGGCCGCTGACGCGGGATCCCGCGTCGGATTCATCGCCCGCCTGGGGGCCGGACGGCAAGGCGGTCTGGTTCCTGTCAACGCGGTCCGGCTCGGCGCAGGTATGGCGCATCCCGGTGGACGGCGGCGAGGCGTCGCAGGCGACGCAGTTGCCGCTGGATGTCGGCGCGTTCCGGCTGTCGCCGGACGGCACGCGCCTGGCGGTCGCGATGGACGTGTATCCGGACCTTGCGACGGCGCAGGCAACCAAGGACCGGCTCGACGGGCGGGCCAAGGCCAAGGCCAGCGGCCGCCTCTACGAGCAGCTGCTGTACCGGCACTGGGACACCTGGAAGGATGGCCGGCGGTCGCACATCTTCGTGGTGCCGGCGGCCGGCGGCGAGGCTGTGGACCTGATGCGCGGCATGCAGGCCGACTCGCCCTCGAAGCCGTTCGGCGGTGCCGCCGAGTTCGCGTTCACGCCGGACGGGCAGGGCGTCGTGTTCACCGCCCGCGACGCCGGGCGCGAGGAGGCCTGGTCGACCAATCTAGACCTGTGGCTGGCACGTGCCGATGGCTCGGTGCCGCCGCGACAGCTGACAGCCGGGTACGCGGCCACCGACACCACGCCGGTCTTCTCGCCCGACGGCAGGACGCTCGCCTGGCTGGCCATGCGTCGCGCCGGCTACGAGGCGGACCGGTACCGCATCATCACGATGCGCTGGCCGGACGGCCCGCAACGGGTGCTGACCGAGGACTGGGACCGCTCGCCCGGCTCGATTACATGGTCGCGCGACGGCCGTTCGATCCTCGCGACCGCCGATCACCTGGGCCACCAGGCACTGTTCGCCGTGGACGCTGGTTCGGGCGCGGTGCGCGAGCTGATCGTGCAGGGCCACGTGCGCGACCCCGCCGACGCGGGCGGACGAATCGTCTTCGGCTACGATCACTTCAGGTCGCCGGTCGAACTGCACTCGGCAAAGCCGGACGGGTCGGGCCTGCGCCGGCTGACCTCGCTCAATGACGAGGCGCTGGCGGCGGTGCGCACCGGCGAGCCGGAGCAGTTCAGGTTCAAGGGCGCGGCGGACGACACGGTGTACGGCTGGATCGTCAAACCGGTGGACTTCGACCCGGCGAAGAAGTATCCGGTCGCGTTCATGATCCACGGCGGGCCGCAGGGCTCGTGGTCCAACGACTTCCATTACCGCTGGAACCCGCAGATGTACGCGGGGGCAGGCTACGCGGTCGTGATGATCGACTTTCACGGCTCGACCGGTTACGGGCAGGCCTTCACCGACGCAATCCGCGGCGACTGGGGCGGCAAGCCTCTCGAGGACCTGCAGATGGGTCTGGCCGCGGCGCTGGAAAGATATCCGTGGATGGACGGCGGTCGCGTGTGCGCGCTCGGCGCCTCCTACGGCGGCTACATGATCAACTGGATCGCGGGCAACTGGCCGGACCGCTTCCGCTGCCTGGTGAACCACGACGGCAACCTCGACGAGCGCTTTGCCTACTTCGACACCGAGGAACTGTGGTTCCCCGAGTGGGACCACCACGGCACGCCGTGGGACAATCCGCAGGGCTTTGCAAAGCACAATCCGATCGATCACATCGCAAAGTGGCAGACGCCCATGCTGGTGATTCACGGTGCGCTCGACTTCCGGGTGGTGGACACGCAGGGCATGGCGACCTTCACGGCGCTGCAGCGCCGCGGCATCCCGTCCAAGTTCCTGTACTTCCCGGACGAGAACCACTGGGTGCTGAAGCCGCACAACAGCATCCTGTGGCATGACACGGTGCTGGCGTGGCTGGCGGAATGGACGAAGTGAGCAGGACAGGTCGGGCCCCACACGGGGTCTGACCCCTGCAGAGCGCCGGTGACGACAGGACCTTTCATAAGCCCGGGCGGTTGACCGCGCCCAGGTACGCGATTCCACCGAATCTCGGCCTTTGCACCCTGTGCTATGGTCGTGTGGCGGGTACATAGGCGCGCCGAGCGCATTGTTGCGCCCGCGCGCGATCATCAGCGCGCACGCGGCGACGTGCCGCCGGAGGCCGCCGACCGCCGTCGCGGACGCTCCGGGCGCGCGAGACAGACCGGAAGGGCGACACAGATGGAAATTCGCTTGCATGGCCGTGGCGGACAGGGAGGGGTCACCTGCGCGAAGATCGTGGCCGCCGTGCACGCCCGCCTGGGCAAGAGCGTGCAGACCTTCGGCGACTACGCGAGCGAGCGCACGGGTGCGCCGGTGCGCGCCTACACGCGCGTGTCGGACCAGCACATCACGAACCGCAACAAGGTGTACCGGCCCGATCACGTGCTGGTGCTGGACAATACCCTGCTCGGCGACGAGGTGGTCTCCGGGCTGAGCGCTGGCGGAACATTGATCGTCGATTCGCCGCAGCCGCCGGCCGCCTTCGCGGCACGCTTCGGCGCCTTTCGCATCGCGACCGTCGATGCGACCGGCATCGCCCGGCGCCACGGCATCGGCACGCGTTCCCTGGTGATCGTCAACACGACCATCGCGGGCGCCTACGCGCGCGCGCTCGAGGTGCCGCTCGCGGTGCTGGAGCAGACCTACCGCGAGCTCGGTTTCAGCAGCAACTTCGATGCGGCCCGGGAGGCCTACGAATCGGTGCGCATCGACGAGCCGTCGGCGGTGAAGGACGGCGAAGGTGCGGGCAACGGTGCCGGTGCGCCGGCCGACGTGCTGGCCCTGACGGCGCACCGTGAGAGTCTGCCGACCCAGCTGAAGACCGGCAGCTGGCGCGTGTTGACGCCGCGCTACGTGCAGAACCTGGCACCCTGCAGCGCCTTCTGTCCGGCCGGCAACGACGTCATCGGCTTCATCCAGGACGCGGTACGAAAGGGCACTGCCGAGGCCGCGGCCACGCTCGGCAGGACCTCGGCGCTCGCCGCGACCTGCGGTCGCGTCTGCCCGGCGCCGTGCATGGACGGCTGCAATCGCGTTGAGTACGACGGCGCCGTCAATATCCGCGGCCTCGAGCGGTGGATCGCCGACCAGGTGCCGGTGGCGCACAAGGACAGGAAGGCCTGTGACGCGCCGCGCCGGTTCGCGGTACTGGGCGGTGGTCCGGCGGGCTTGAGCGCCGCCTACGAGCTGGTCCGCGAAGGGCACGACGTGACGCTGTTCGACGCAGAACAGGAACTGGGCGGCGTGCTGCGCACCGGCATCCCTAGCTACCGGTTGCCGCGCGACGTGCTCGACCGCGAAGTCGCGGGGATCCTGGCGCTGGGCGTCAACGTGAAGCGTGGCCGCAGGCTGGCAGTCCAGGAAGTTGCCGGGCTGGCCGCGGATTACGACGCGGTGGTGCTGGCCACCGGCCTGCAGCGGCTGCGCGGCCTCAAGGCGCCGGGCGCCGGGCTGGACGGCGTGCAGCAGGGCATCGAGTTCCTGCACCGGGTGAACCTGCAAGGCGGCGTGCGGCTGCGGGGCCACGTGGTGGTGCTGGGCGGCGGCAACACGGCCATGGACTGCGCCCGCAGCGCGCTGCGCAGCGGCGCCGATCGGGTGACCATTGCCTACCGGCGCACCGACCGGGAGATGCCGGCCATCGCCGAGGAAGTGCACGAGGCGGTGGAGGAGGGCGTGCGCATGCTGTTCCTGCGCCAGCCCGTCGCCTTTCACGGCAACGGCGCCGTCGCGGCGGTCGAACTGGCCGAAGTGACCATGGGCGAACCCGACGCAGGCGGGCGGCGCGCGCCGGTCGTGAGTTCGCGCACCGAGCGGCTCGGCTGCGATGCGGTGATCCTGGCGCTGGGACAGAGCGCCGACGTAACGCTGCTGCCGCCGGGCTGGACGCTGGCCGAAGGCCGCGTCGTGACCGAGTCAGGTCCTTTGAATGTGTTCGCGGCGGGCGACTTCTCGACCGGTGACGGCACGGTGACCCACGCCATCGGCGACGGACGCCGCGCCGCGGGCCGCGCCATGCAGGCGCTCGGCCTCGACGTTACGGTGTTCGAGCGGCCGGACCGCAAGAAGGCGGTGCCGGCGACCGACATCCGCTTCGACCACTTTATGGGCGTCGCGGCGACGCACGCGCCGTGCCGGCCCGCCGAGCTGCGATTGCGCGACTTCGCCGAAGTGCGCGCCGCACTGCCCGACGCGCTGGAGGCGCACCGCTGCTTCTCCTGCGGCCAGTGCACCGAGTGCGACACCTGCCTCGTGTACTGCCCGGAAGGCATCGTGCGCCGCAAGACCGGCGGCTACGACATCGACTACACGTTCTGCAAGGGTTGCGGGATCTGCGCGGTCGAATGCCCGCGCAAGGCCCTGGAAATGGTGGAACCATGCCCGTCGAACTGATCACCGCCAACCACGCGGCCGGCAAGGCCGCGATCCTGGCCGGCCGCGCCAACCGCACTGCGCGCGGCTTCGGCGCCGGCGTGTACCCGATCACGCCGCAGACCGAGTGCATCGAGTTGCTCTGCAAGGAGACCATCGAGAAGGGCGACGTGGTGCGCGTCGAGAGCGAGCACAGCGCCATGGCGACCTGCATCGGCTTTTCACTGGCCGGCGCGCGCTCGTTCACGGCCTCGTCCTCGAACGGGCTCGCCTACATGAACGAGAACGTGTTCGCGGCCGCCTTCTACCGCCTGCCGATCGTGATGATGGCGGTCAACCGGACCCTGGGCCCGCCGTGGAACATCTGGGTGGACCACGGCGACACGCTGTCTCTGCGCGACGCCGGCTGGGTGCAGTTCTACTGCGAGGAAAACCAGGAGGTGCTGGACACCGTGCTGCTGTCCTTCCGCCTCGCCGAGCGCGCCGACGTGCTGCTGCCGGTGCTGGTCTGCCAGGACGCGTTCGTGCTGTCGCACACCATGATGAAGACCGACGTGCCGGAGCAGGAGGCCGTGGACGCGTTCCTGCCGGCGCTGAACCTGCCGCACCGCGTCTCGGACATCCCGCGCACGGTGGGCGGCATGACCTTCCCGCACGAGACGGAACGGCTGCGGCTCTACCACCAGCAGGCGATGGACGCCGTCGGCCCCGCCTACGCCGAGTGCCAGGACGAATTCGAGCGCTGCTTCGGCCGCCGGCCGGCCGACCCGGTCGTGCCGTATCGCATGGAGGACGCGGAGGTCGCGCTGGTGGCCATGGGCACGACCGCCAGCACGGTGCGCACCGCCGTCGATGCGGCGCGCGAGCGCGGCGTCAAGGCCGGCGCGCTGCGCGTGCGCATGTTCCGGCCGTTCCCGGGTGATGCGCTGCAGCGCCTGCTGGCCGGCTGCCGGCGCATCGGCGTCGTCGACCGCGACCTGTCGCCGGGACTCGGCGGCATCCTGTGGGGCGAATTGCGGGGCGCCGTGGCCGGCAAGGCGCTGGTGCAGGGCTACATGATGGGCCTGGGCGGCGGCGACGTACGGCCAGAACATGTCGAAGACGTGCTCAAGGACCTGCTGGCGCGCGAGTCCGCGGGCGCGCCGCAGATCGTGGAGGCAGGGGCATGATGAACGAACCGGCCCTGCAGGGCTTTGCCCATTCTTCGGCCGACCGTCTCGAGCCGCTGCTGCGCGCCGGCAACACCAACTGCCGCGGCTGCGGCATGTCCATCGGGCTCAACATGCTGAGCCGGGCCATGGCGCAGCGGCCCGTGCAGCTGGTCATTCCGGCCTGCTGCGGCATCGTGACGGCCGGCCAGTACCCGTTCTCCAATTATGGTGCGCCCGTCATAGCCTGCACCTTCGCCTCTTCTGCGGCCGTCGCGACCGGCCTGTCGCGCAACGCGCGGCTCAATGGCGAGCAGACCCGCGTCATCTGCTGGGCCGGCGACGGCGGCACCTACGACATCGGCATGGCCACGCTGTCGGCCGCGGCCGAACGCGGCGAGGACATCCTGTACATCTGCTACGACAACGAGATCTACGGCAACACCGGCGGCCAGCGCTCGTCCGCCACGCCGATGGGAGCCACCACGACCACGACGCCCGGCGGCAAGCCGACGCGCAAGAAGGACATCCTGGGCATCATGGCCGCGCACGGCGTGCCGTATGTTGCCAGCGTGTCGCTGGCGCACCCGGAGGACGCGCTGCGCAAGATGCAGCACGCGCTCCAACTGGAGGGCTTCCGCTTCCTGCACATCCTGGCGCCGTGCCCGACCGGCTGGAAGTCGGAGCCCGCCGAGGGCATCGAACTGGTGCGCCTCGCGGTGCGCGCCGGCCTCTATCCCGTGTACGAGATCACGGACGGCAACGAGCTGTGCATCAATGTCGAGCCCGAGATGTCGTTCGACGCCTTGCTCAAGTACTTCGAGTCACAGGGCCGCTTCGAGGGCTCGCGCGCGGATGTCGAGGCCGTGCGCAGCGAGATCGAAAAGAACTGGCGCTGGCTGCGCGCCCGCGCCGCGCTGGGAGCCGGCGGCTCAGGCTGAGCGGTCCCGCTCGACCTTCAGGGCGCCGCCCATCGGGCTGGACCCGCGCGCCGCCAATCGCCACCGCTCGAGCTTGCCGGCCGCGTTGCGCGGCAGTTCCGCAATGGCATGAATGTCGCGAGGCAGCTTGAAACCCGCCAGCCGTGTGCGGCAGAAGTTCATGAGGGTCGCGGCGTCGGTGGCCGCGCCAGGTTCCAGCACGACCCACGCGACCACGCGGGCTCCGAGGTCGTCGTCCGGCAGGCCGGCGACGCCGGCATCGGCCACCTGTGGATGCTCCAGCAGCACCGCCTCGACCTCGGCCGGATAGACGTTCTCGCCGCCCGAGATGATCAGGTCGTCACGCCGGTCCAGCACGTGCAGGCTGCCGTCGCCGTCCAGGCAGCCGATGTCGCCCGTGAACAGCCAGCCGTCGCGCAGCGCGCGCGCGGTCGCGGCGGGATCGTTCAGGTAGCCGCGCATCACGGTCGGGCCGCGCACCGTGATTTCGCCGGCCACGCCCGCCGCCACAGCGCGGCCGTCGACGACGATGCGCAGTTCGCTGCCGGGCAGGGGCGGCAGCGCGGCGCGTGCCGCGGCCGCCCGGTCGCCGGGCGCCACGGTGGCGACCTGTGAGGTGGCCTCGGTGAGGCCGTAGGTCGGGCAGACCGGCCAGCCGGTCTGCAGCGCGCCCGCCAGCAAATCCGGCGCAGCGGCCGCGCCGCCGAGCAGCAGGACGCGCAGCCCTGCCGGCGCCGGCCGGCCCGCGCGGTGCGCGAGCAGCCGCGACAGCATCGTCGGCACCAGCGACAGCGCAGCGATGCGGCCGGTGTCGAGCGCATCGCTGACGGCGGCGGCTTCGAAGCGTGGCAGCAGGCGCACCGGGCCGCCCAGCAAGACGTTGCGGGTCAGCATGGACAAGCCGCCGATGTGAAACAGCGGCATGCAGGCCAGCCAGCGGCCGCTGGCGGCCGGACCGAGGCGTTCGGCCGCGGCCCTGGCGCTGGCCGCGAAATTGGCCCAGGTCAGGCAGGCGCCTTTGGCGCGGCCGCTGGTGCCGGACGTGAACAGCACCGCGAGTGTCGAGCCGGCGTCGACGGTCTCGCCGGGCAGCGCTGCTGCGGGCGGTGGCAGCGACGTCCAGTCCGGCACCGCGTGCACGCGCAATCCCGGCACCTGCCGCGTGAGTTCCTGCCCACGCTCATCGTGCTGCCCGACCAGCAGCCAGACGGCGCCCGCATCGCGTAACTGGCGCGCAATTTCGCCGGCTGTCAGCCGCTCGTTGAGCGGCAGCACGGCGCGGCCACTCAGGGCCAGCGCGTGAAACCAGCACGCGAAGACCGCGTCGCCGGGCAGCAGCATCGCCAGCGGCGCGGTGTCGCCTGGCGTCGTCGCCACGGCCCAGGCCGCGCCGCGCCGCGCCCGGTCCGCGAGTGCAGCGAAGTCGAGTGTCGCGTCGGCGGACTCCAGGGCCGGCGCCGCCGGTGTCGCCGCGGCGCGTTGCAACAGCCAGTTGCGCACCGTCATGCGCCGCCGCGCCGCGCGTTGCGCCGGGCGGTCATGCGAGCGTCCCGGCCACGACGATGCCCAGGCCCGGGCCGCGGGGCACGGCGAGTGTGCCGCCCACGCAGGCCGGCGGCCCCGTGAGGTCGCGCTCGAACAGCCCGGCCGTGGCGAGGCCGTGCACGGCGGCGCCGTCGGCCCAGGCGGCGGCGCAGTGCAGCGCATGGCAGGCGCCGACCGCGCTCTCGAAGGCGTGCGTGAATACCACTTCACAACCGGCCGCGCGCGCCCGCACGGCGATCTCGAACGCGCGGCCCGCGCCACCCAGCATGGCGGGCTTGAGCACCAGCACAGCCACGGCTGCCGCGTCGAGCAGCCGCGCAACGCCGTCTTCGATCGACACTGACTCGTCGGCCGCGATCCGCACCGTCGTGCCCTTGCTGAGCCGGGCCAGCCCCTCGATGTCGTCGGCCGGCAGCGGTTGCTCCAGGTAGTCGAGCTCGAAGCCGGCGAGGGCGGCCAGCGCCACACGGGCCTGCCGCTCGTTCCAGGCGCCGTTGGCATCGCAGCGCAGCGCGAGCCCGGGACCGAGGCCCTCGCGCGCGGCGCACACACGCTCGAGGTCGCCCTCCAGGCTGGCCTGGCCGACCTTGAGCTTGGCGGCCAGGTGACCGGTCTGGCGGGCGTGGGCGGCCTGCGCGCGGATCCCGGCAGGCGCGTCGGCGGTCAGCAAGGCGTTGACCGGCACGCGGACCAGCGCGGTAGAGGCGCCAGCGCCATGCCGCCCGGCCAGGAAGGCCGCCAGCGACGCATCGGCCCGGCGCGCAGCCAGATCCCACAGCGCACCGTCCAGCGCAGCGCGCGCCGCGGGCGCCCGCTCCAGCCGTGCGACCAGTGAATCCGGCCACTCGCCGGGTTCCAGTTCGGCGCCACGCAGCAACGGCTCGACGCCCTCGAGCGCGGCGCGGGATTCCGCGACGGTTTCGGTCCCGAACCCGGGCCACGGTGCCGCCTCGCCGAATCCGGTGTTGCCGTCGGCGTCCTGCAGTTCGAGCAGCACTCCCTCTCTCGTGGCGAGCACGCCGCGGGCGGTTTGCAGCGGCCGCGCCAGGCGCAGGGTGTAGGGACGCACGCGTGCCGCGCGCAGTTTCACAAGGCGAGACCCAGCGCGAACAGCAGGCCGAACACGACCTCGAGTCGCGCCGTGCCGACCAGGCAGCCGTTCAGCGCCAGGCCCTGGTCGTGCCGCATGCGCGCGGCGAGCCGCAGGGCCAGCGGCAGCGACAGCCACGGCAGCATGACCCACGCGTCCGCCCGATTGAGCCACCACAACAACACCGGCAGCGCATAGGCGACGCACAGCAGCAACAGGTAGTAGGCGCGCGTGGGCCCATCGCCGATGCGCACGGCCAGCGTTCGCTTGCCGGCCAGCGCGTCGGTCTCGATGTCGCGCAGGTTGTTGACGGCGAGGATGGCAGTGGCCAGCGCGCCGACGGGGATTGCCGCGACGAGCGCGAGCGACGACACGGAAAGCGCCTGCACGTAATAGGTGCCGACGACGGCGCCGAAGCCGAAGAACAGGAATACCGCGACGTCGCCCAGGCCCAGGTAGCCGTACGGCTTCGGACCGCCCGTGTACAGGTAGGCGGCGGCGATCGATGCGAGGCCCAGCGCCACGACGGGCCAGCCGCCCACGCTGGCGAGGTACACGCCGGTCGCCATGGCCGCGCCGAAGGCGAGCCACATTGCGCGCTTCATCTGGCTGGGCGTGATCCAGCCCGACTGCGTGGCCCGCTGCGGACCCTTGCGATGTTCCGTGTCGGCGCCGCGCTCGAAGTCGAAGACGTCGTTGGCGAAGTTCGCGCCGATCTGCAGGAAGATGGCCCCGAGCAGCGCGGCCAGCGCAGGTCCGGCGGCGAACAGGCCCGCCGACCAGGCCACGCCGCTGCCGACCAGCACCGGCGCCGTCGACGCGGTCAGCGTCGCCGGCCGGGCCGCCAGCCACCACGCCGAGCGCGTGCTCACGGCCGCCAGGGGAAGCGCGAGAAGTCGGGCTCGCGCTTCTCGTTGAAGGCGTTGCGTCCCTCCTGTGCTTCCTCGGACATGTAGAACAGCTGCGTGGTGTGGCCGGCCAGTTCCTGGATGCCGGCCTGGCCGTCGCAGTCGGCGTTGAAGGCGGCCTTCAGGCAGCGGATCGCGGTCGGGCTGTGCTCGAGGATCCGCCGGCCCCAGGCCACGGCGGCCGCCTGCAGCTCGGCAACCGGCACCACCTTGTTCACCAGGCCCATCTGCAGCGCCTCCGCGGCGCCGTACTGCTCGCACAGGTACCAGATCTCGCGCGCCTTCTTCTGGCCCACGATGCGCGCCAGGTAAGACGAGCCGAAACCGCCGTCGAACGAGCCGACCCGCGGTCCCGTCTGGCCAAAGCGGGCATTGTCGGCGGCGATGGTCAGGTCGCAGATCACGTGCAGCACGTGACCGCCGCCGATCGCGTAGCCTGCGACCGCCGCGATCACGGGCTTGGGCATGGTGCGGATCAGCCGCTGCAGGTCGAGCACGTTGAGCCGCGGCACGCCGTCGTCGCCCACGTAGCCCTCGTCGCCACGGATCCGCTGGTCGCCGCCCGAACAGAATGCCTGGTCGCCCTCGCCGGTGAAGATGACGACGCCGACAGCCTGGTCCTCGCGGGCGCGCGCGAAGGCGTCGATCATCTCGAACACGGTGCGCGGACGGAACGCGTTATGCACCTCGGGGCGGCAGATCGTGATCTTCGCGAGGCCGCCGTCCTTCTCGAAGCGGATGTCCTCGTACTGGCGGACGGTCTTCCAGACCGGTGGGCCGCCGGCCGCCGCCTTGCGGGTCTCAGTCATGACAGGCTCTCCTTGCGCGGAATCCGGTGATCGGCATGGGCAGCGCGCGATGCGCGCCGCAGGAAATCGCGGGCGAGGCCGATAAAGGCCTCAGGCTGCTCGAGGTGCGCGGCGTGGCCGGCGTCGGCGAGTTCGCAAACCTCGGCGTTGGGCAGCCGCCGCGCCAGTTCGTGGGCGGCCGTGACGAAGGCGTCGTCCAGCGCACCCGTCACCAGCAGCACCGGGGCCGTCACGCGTGACAGCGCGTCGAACAGCGGCGGCTGCGCCGCGGGCCCCATGCCGCGCAGGCTGCCGGCCAGCCCGCGGGCGGAGTGGGCGAGCCGCTCGCCGCGTGCCGCGGCCAGCCAGGCCGGCCCGAGGCGTCGCTGCGTCGCGAACAACGGTCGCGCCATCCACTCATCGACGAAAGCCTCGATGCCGTCGCGTTCGATGCGGCCGGCGAGCGCCTCGTCCTCGTTGCGTCGCGCCGCGCGCCGGGCCGGGTCCTCGATGCCGGCGCGCGCGCCGACCAGCAGCAGCGAGGCGACGGCAGCCGGGCGGCGCACCGCGCAGCCGAGCGCCAGCCGCGCGCCCAGGGAATAGCCGAGCCAGTGCGCGCGTCGGTGGCCGCTCGCGTCCAGCGTTGCCAGCAGGTCTTCGACGCAGTCCTCGAAACCGAAGCGCTCTGCGCCGTCAGATGCGGCGGGCCGCCCATGGCCGGGCAGGTCGGGGGCGAGCGTGTCGTATTCGACCTCGAAGGCCCGGGCCAGCCCGGCCATGTCACGGCCGCTGCCCGTGAAGCCGTGCAGCAACATCAGCGCGTCGCCACGGCCGCGGCGTTGCACGTGCAGGGGCCGGCCGGTCACGGCTTGGCCTCGCGTTGCAGGGCGCTGCGAACGACGCCGTCCAGGCGCCGGTGCAACGCCGTGTTGGCGCCGCGCTCGACCGGCACCTCGATCACGTGCAGACCGCCCGCGAGCGCCCGCGACAGGGCGTCCGCGAAGGCCGCCGCCGATCCGGCCCGGGCCGCCTGCCAGCCGAAACCGCGCGCCAGGGCGCACAGGTCGGTGCCGTGCGCGACCGCAAACAACTGCTCGAATTGCGGGCGTGCTATCGACTGTGCGACCTCCAGGTACTCGAAGATCCCGCCGCCGTCGTCATGGCTGACGACCACGGTGAGGCTTGCGTCCAGCAGGCGTCCGGCCAGCAGCCCGGCGACGTCGTGCAGGAAGGCCAGGTCGCCGCACCACAGCACGGTGGGTGCAGGCGTGGCGGCTGCCGCGCCGAGCGCCGAGGACAGCAGGCCATCGATGCCGTTGACGCCGCGGTTGGCCAGCAGCCGCAGCGCGGCCGCGCGCGGCCCCGTGAACGCGTCGAGTTCGCGGATCGCCATGCTGTTCGCGGCGTACAGGGTCGCCCCGTCCGGCAGTTGCGCCCACAGTGCGCGCGCGAGCTGCGGCGTCAGGAAGTCAGGCTCCGCATCGAGCGCAGCGGTGATGGCTTGCCGTGCCGCGCGCTCCGCCCCTTGCCATTGCGCACGCCACGCCAGCGCGTCAGGTGCCGGCGCCGCCGGACGGCGCGCCAGGCCGCGACAGAACTCACGCGGCGTGAGCCGGAACATGCGGGCCGCGCGGTGTTGCGGATCGCGGAAGCCGGCCGCCTGGTCGACCAGCCAGACCTGCGCATCGGAGTGTTGTGCCATCCAGCGTCCGGTCGACGCGCTGGTCGGCTGGCCGCCAAAACGCACGATGAGGTCGGGACGCAGCGCGGCCGAGGTCGGCGCGTCGCGCAACAGCAGGTCCGCACCATGGATCACGCCGTGCGTCAGCGGCGCGCCGGCGCGCAGGCCCGATGCAGGGTCGGCGAGCACCGGCCACCCCAGCGACTCCGCGAGCGAGTGGACGGCGGCGGCCAGCGACGCGTCCCAGGCATCGGGACCGAACAGCAGTACGCCGCGCGCCACGCCCCGCAGGTCGGCCGCCACGGCGTCCACCTCCAGGGCGGCCGGCGCAACCCCTGGCGGACAGGCCTGCGGCGCCTCGCGCGCGGCCGGCCCGCGGGGCTCGATCTTGGCCGGCACCAGCGGCTCGCGAAACGGCAGGTTGAGGTGCACGGGACCGGGCGCGGGACCGGTGGCTTCGCACACGGCGCGCCGCGCGACGGCCGCGGCATAGGATTGCTCGTTGTCGCGCTCGCCCGGGCAGGGCGCTTCCTCGAACCACCGCGTGTAGCCCGCAAACAGTGCGCGCTGGTCCAGCGTCTGCGCGGCGCCCCAGGTGCGCAGCTCCGGCGGGCGGTCTGCGGTGAGCAGCACGAGCGGCACGCGCGCGTGGTGGGCTTCGGCCACGGCCGGCAGGAAATTCGCTGCGGCCGTTCCGGAGGTGCACAGCAGTGCGACCGGCCGCCCGGATGCCTTCGCGAATCCCAGCGCATGAAACGCCGCGCTGCGCTCGTCGATGTGGACAGCGTGTGGCAGCCGCGGCTGTTCCGCGATGGCCAGTGCAAGCGCCGTCGAGCGCGAGCCCGGGCAGACGACCGCCGCCGCGACGCCGGCCGCCTGCAGGGCGTCGACCAGCGTGCGTGCGAATCGCAGGTTGGCCAGGCCGGTGTCGGGCCTGGCGGTCCGGTCTTCCATCACGGCGCTCCCCACAACAGCGGGCCCAGCACGGCGCGCAGCTTCAACTCGGTCTCGTTGAACTCGGCCTCGGGCTCGGACCCCGCGACGATGCCCGCGCCCGCCCACGCGGTGGCATGGTGGCCACGCACGAGGGCCGAGCGCAAGGCTACTGCAAACTCGCCGTCGCCGTCAGATTGCAGGAATCCTACGGGCCCGGCGAACCAGCCACGCGATACCGCCTCGTTGCGCGCCAGCCAGTCGAGCGCCGGGTCGGTCGGCGCGCCGCCGACGGCCGGCGTCGGGTGCAGGCGCGCCACCAGCCCGAGCAGGGTCGCCGGCGATCCGGCTCGTCGGCGCGCCCGCAGTTCCGTGCACAGGTGCTGCACGGCGCGGGTCTTCAGCAGCCACGGTTCGGCATCGACCTCGACGGCTTCGCAGCATTGCGACAGGACCGACCTGAGATGCTGAACCACGATCGCGTGTTCGTCGCGGTCCTTGCGGCTGTCGCAGAGCGCCTGACCCAGCGCCCGGTCGGCGGCGGGCGCCGCGCCGCGCGCGGCCGTACCTGCGATGGCCGCTGTCTCCACGAGCGGGCCATGGACGCGGACCAGGCGTTCCGGGCTGGCGCCCAGGAAGACCACGTCGCCGTCACCCACCGCGAACAACGTGCAACCGGGAAAACGTTCGCGCAGCGCCACCAGCCACGCCACGACGTCGATGGGCGAGCGGGCAGCCGCGTGGGCCGCGCGAGTCACCACCACCTTGCTGAACCGCCCGGCGCGGATTTCCGCGAGCGCCGCGCGCACCCGCTCCACATAGCCTTCAGGCCTCTCCCCGGAAAATTCCGCGACGCCGTGCACTGGCCGGCCGAGCGCCAGCGCGCGCAACGGCACGGCCGCAAAGTCAGATCCGAGCCTGACGGTTCGCGCGCAGCTGTCTCCGTCCCGTGCATAGAGCAGCTCGGGCAGCCGCAGTTCGCCGTCGGCGAAGCCCTGCCATGGCGCGGCGCCGCGCGCGGGTGCGAACGCGAACCCGCCGACCAGTGACGCCACGCGTGGGCCAGCCCCTTGCCAGGTGACGCGATCGAACAATGCACGCGCGCTCGAGTCGGCCGCCTCGAAGCGCGCCGGCCCCTCGACCGTCATGCGGGCCGCGCAGCCGATGCCCACGCGAAAGCGACCGGCTGCCGGTTGTTCCCAGTAGAAGCGCGGTGCGTCGCCCGCGGCGGCAAAGACCTGCAACGGGTCCGGCGGCGCACAAGGTTCCGACAGGAAGTTCAGCGGACCGTCGCTCACGGGCGCGGCGCCCCTCCGCCGCGGACCGCCGTGAGCATCTGCGCCGTGCCGAGCAGCAACCGGTCGCGTGCAATGGCTTCGAAGCCTGCGGTCGCCAGCAGGGACTGCAGCGCCTGCAGCGGTGGCAGGTAGGCCGTCGACTGCGGCAGGTAGCGGTAGGCGGCGCGGTCGGACAGCAGCGCGCCGATCAGCGGCACGACGCGGTCGAAGTACAGGGAATGCACGCGTCCCACCCAGGCCGAGTCCGGCCGGTCCACCTCGAGGATCGCCAGCCGGCCACCGGGCCGCAGGATGCGTGCCATTTCCCGGAATACGGGTGGCAATGTGACGAAGTTGCGCAACGCGAAGCCGCAGGTGACCACGCTGGCGCAGGCGTCCGGCAATGGCAAATGGGCCGCATCCGCGCACACCAGCGCCGGCGTCGCCCGCCGCCGCGCCGCGCCGCGCAGCATCTCGAAGGCGAAGTCCACACCCAGCACGAAGGCGCCACGCTGGCGCGCGAGTTCGGCGAGGTCGCCCGTGCCGCAGGCCACGTCGACCACGAGGTCGCCGTCGCCGACCGCTACCCGCGACAGCAGCTTGCGCCGCCAGCGCTGGTCGAGGCCGCCGGTCAGCAAGCGGTTCATGAGGTCGTAGCGGGGCGCGATGCGGTCGAACATCTGCCGCACCGCTTCGTGCTTGGCCTCGCCCCGTGGAAGCTCGTCTTGCACCATGACATCTCCGGGCGGGAACGCCCTGCCGGCAGGACCGGGTAGACGGGCATTGTATCGCCCGCCGCGATATCGCAGGCTCATTGCAGGTTCGGGCCAGCGCCCCATCGGGGCAGTCCGCGGGACCCTGGGTACGGCGGCCGTCAACAAGATCCGCGGTCGAGATCCACCGCCGACAGCATGCGTTCGCCTGCCGCGTATCGGCGCAGGTTCTCGCGCACCACGATCCCGCCGCTTCTCGCCGGCAAGAAGAGAAGTTGGGCACGCCCGGCGGCGACCGCGGCGCCGGACACGCCGCGTCGCGGAGAACTGGTGCCGGCTAGAACCTGTAGCGGAGCCCGAGCCGGGCCCGCCGGCCGACCGCGGGAAAGCCGATGGCCTCCTCGTACTGCTCGTCCAGCAGGTTGTCGACGGCGAGCACGAAACTCAGGCTGGCCACCGGTGTCCAGATCACGTTGGCGTCGACCCGGTGATAGGGGTCGAGCATCGCATCGCCGGTCGGCACCGACGAGTCGAAGGTGTCGCCGACGTACAGCCAGGACGCATCGAGCTGCCACTCGGTCGCGGGCGCCCAGCGCAGCACGATCCCGCCGCGCCAGTCCGGCATCTGCCGCAGCGGGACGGCGCTGCCCTTGACGTCGATGTCGCTGTAGGTGGCGTGGGCTGCCAGCGACAGGCCGCGGCCGAGATCGTAGTCGGCATTGAATTCGACGCCGCTGACCGTGACCTCCTGCATGTTGACCATCTGGAACAGGGTTCCATCGAAGTCGATCAGGTCGGAGTACTTGCTGTGGAACACGCCCACCGTGCCGGCCAGCGTGCGGTCCTGGGACCAGTGCGTCACGCTGAGGTCCGCACTCTCGCTCTTTTCCGGGCGCAGGCCCGGGTTGCCGACCAGCGGGCTCGACAGCGAAAAAAAGCCCGGCAGCTTGAAGCCCTGTCCCCAGTTCGCGCGGACCGTGGTGCGCAGCTCGTCGAGCTCGATGAGCGCGCCCAGCTTGCCGGTCGTCTCGCCAGCCTCGCCGCTCGGATCGTCACGCCGCACGCTGGCCTGCAGCGTCAGGATGTTGCCAGGCCGGTACTGCATCTCGCCGAAGACGCCCGTCACCTTGCGGTTGAAGTCATACGCGTTGGGGAGCCGGAATCCGGGGAACAGGTCGAGGTACCCGTCGGAAAAGCCGTCTTCCTCGTAGTAGTCGGCCCCGAACGTCGCGCTGAACGCGGCGCTGCCGACGAACATGGCATGGGCTGACAGGTTCAGCCGTTCCAGACTCGCGTCGGCGCCGTTACCGGGCACTCCGCCGCGGACCCCCGGGGCGATGCCCGGCGAGGAGAAGGTCGAGTCATGCTTGTACCAGGTGGTGAGCATGTTCAGGCGCCAGCGGCCCGCCACCTCGCGCCCGCCCTGCAGGCCCAGGCTCAGGTCCTGCGCCCGCCTGGCGTCGGTCGTGCGGATGACCGCCAGCCTGGCGCCGCCGCTGTCCTCGCCGAAAGAGGTGCCCTCGCTGTCCGAGTAGCGGCCGAAGAGCTTCAGGTCCCATGAGTCGTCGCGGCCCATCATCAGCTTGCCGCTCACCGAGTTGCTCTCGAAGGTCGTGCCTTCGACCGGCTCACCGTCGTCGACGGTGGCAGCTTGCAGCGAAAACCCGGCACTGTCGCCCAGCGGAGCCCCGAACGCGACCGCGCCGCGGTAGAAATCGTCGCCGCCGATCTCGGCGTGCAAGGTGCCGCCCAACTGCGGCGGTGGCTCCCTGCTGATGAAGTTGACCACGCCGGCGAGCGCGTCCGACCCGTACACCGCGGACTGCGGCCCACGCACGATCTCGACCCGCTCGACATCCTCCATCCCCAGCGTCGAGAAATCGAACGTGGCGCCGCGCGTGTCGTTGGGATCGTTCACCCGCACTCCATCGAGCAGCACCATCGCCAGCTCCTGCGAACCCGACCTGAGGAACACCCGCGACACACCACCCATGCCGGAAGGCTGCACCACGTGCACACCGGCGGTATCCCGCAGCAGGTCGATGGCATTCGAGTTGCCGCTCGCCTCGATGTCCGAGGCGGTGATGACGGTGGTCGAGCCGAGGATCTTCTCGGGACCGTCGTGAATGCGCGTTCCCGTGACGATGACCGTTTGCAGCTCGGCATTCCCGGCCCACTCGGCCGAGGCGGCAGCGGCGCCGAGTGCGCCGCCGAGCAACGCGACGGTGGCGGCCGCTCGGAGCGGGCCATTGGCGGAAATCGATTGAAGAACCGTCTTGCTGACCATGGTGCTGTTCCTGTTCTTGTGGCTGGAGTTGTGTCGTGCTGTGTGCCAGGCGGCCATCGGGTCCTGCTGTCCGGCTCCGTTCGTGCGGCGACCCGTCATGGCGTCCACGCCACGGTGAGGACGACATTGCGTCCGGGCTGGTTGACGCCCGAGCCGTGGACCCGGTAATCGATGTCCCCGATGTTCTCGACCGCGAGCGAGAGACCGATCGCCGGGCTGATCTGCCACAGCGAGTGCAGGCTGAACACCGCGTAGCCGGGCGTGCCGAGCGGCGGGACGCGTTGCGTGTCCGTGCGGTCGGCCGTCGACAGCTTGTCCTGCCTGGCCGCCAGCGAGACGCTGCCCTCGACCTGCCAGCGGCCGTCGATCGAATGCCAGCGCAGGCCGGCATTGGCGGTTGGCGGCATGAGCTTGCTCAGTGGCTCGGTGGCCAGGACCGGCGCCGAGGTCGGGTAGGTCTCCGCCTCGCCGTCGATCCAGAACAGGTTCGCAAACCCCACCCAGTCCTCGTTGAACCGGTACGCCACCTGGCCTTCCACGCCCCGGACGGAGCCTCCCGAGGCGTTTGCCTTGGTGACCTCGATATTGCCTTCGACCAGGCGGCCGGTCGGCTGGCGCACGATCAGGTCGCGGATGTCGGTATGGAAATACGCGACCTGTGCCGACCAGCGCCGGCCGTCGAGCTTGGCCCCCAGCTCGCCGGTCACGAATCGCTCCGGCGACAGGTTCGTGGCTGGCGTGTTGAGCTCGTTGCTGAGCGCGATGTCGAAGCCGGTCAGGTCCGAGAGATTCGGCGCGCGGAAGGCCTGGGAGACACCGCCGAACAGCCGCCACGGGCTGTCTTCGTGCGGCAGGAAGCCGAAACGGGCGCTGCCGACGACCGATTGCCAGTGGTCGGCGAGCGAGATCTGCCGTCCGGTGAGCGGATCCTGCACCTTGTCGGCGGCGGCGGCGGCGTAGGTGTGGCGCGCGCCCAGCGTCACCTGCCAGCGTGGCGAGAGCGCGAAGCTGTCCTGCACGAACAGGCCCACCAGGTCGTAGCGGGCGTCGTCCGCGACCGGGCCCTGGACCAGCACGGCCCGTACCGTCCCGTTCGCGTTGTAATCGGTGCGGTAGGAGTTGACGTCGTCGTGGTAGTAGTCGGCGCCGTAGACCCACTGGCCGAGCGAGGTCTCCTTCTCGAACTGCAGCGACAGGCCGATCGTGCCGGCATCGAACCCCGACAGCTCGCGCCGGTCATTGGACCGGATGCGGTCCTGGTCCTCCTGCTGCAGGTGGTAGGACAGGCTGGCGAACACGGAATCGGCCGCGGCGCCGAGGCCGCGGTGGCGCAGCTGGACGTAGGAAAGACTGCGCCGCTGGTCGAGCGCCAGCTTCTTGTCGGTGCCGACCGTCGTGCCCCTGAAGCTGAACCCGTACAGCGTGCGGTGGCTGCGCCAGGCATCGTCCAGGCCAACATGCTGATGGGCCAGTGACAGGACCGTGTCGTCGCGCAGGTCCACGTCGAGCCGCAGGTCGGCGTCGAGTTCCCGGTAGCCGGTCTTGCGTTGCGTGCCGACGCTGCGACCACCCTCGAGGTCCCCATAGTGCTTGGACGTCACGCCGCCGCGCAGCCGCCAGCCATCGCCGGAGAATCCTGCGCTGCCCCGCACGGTGTTCGAATTCTCGGCATCCGCATAGCGGTCGAGCACGGAACCGGTGAACCCGCGGCCGCCGCGGTCACGGAATTCCGACACCGTGCTGACGACGCCACCGACCGCGTCGCTGCCGTACAGCACGGAGGCCGGTCCCTTCAGCACCTCGAGCCGGTCGAAGGAGAACAGGTCGACGGTGTTCCAGTACTGGTTCGGTCCGTCGCGGAACACGGAGTTGTTGAGCCGGATGCCGTCGACCAGCAACACGTTGCGAAAGCCCGTAAAGCCGCGGATGTACGGCGATCCCTGGCCGTGCGCCGTCTGCTGCACGCTCACGCCGGGAATGTCGCGCAGCGCTTCCGGGACCGTACGAGCCTGGTCCAGCCGCTGCAGCTGTTCGCTCGCCAGCGCGTGAGTGACATAGGGGACCCGCAACGACGTGGATTCCATGCGGGTCGCAGTCACGACGATCCCGCGCAGCCCGATCGGGTCCTGCCGCGCCGCCTCGGCGGCCATCGCGGCCGGCGACAGCATCGCGACGCAAATGGCAAGAGCCGGCATGCGCGCGCCGCGCCCCGGATTCGCCGGGCAGGCCGCAGGCTGCGCAGCGGCCGCCAGCTCGTTCCAGTCAATCGGTGCGGCCATGTCGCCCCCCTTGATTCTTGTTTCGTACCACCCGGCGCCGCCCCAATCGGCGCCGGCTCAGTCCCTCCTCTGGATACTCAGTCTCCTTTCAACTTGGCGCCCGCGGACAGCCTGCCCGTGACGGCGACCGTCAGTTCGATGGGTGTGTCGACCGGCGGCAACAGCCCGGGATTGCCCGCGATGACGCCGTAGGTGCCGATCCCGAGGCCTGCGCGATGCTCGATGATCGTGGCGGGATCGTGCACGAACCCGATCAGCGTACCGGTCATCCCGGCCACGAACGTCACCGGCTGCACCGCATTCCCGTACATCATGGATCCCGTGTAGACCCACTCGCTCGCGGGCATCGCGGCGCGCTGCTCATCCGTCAGCAGCAGTTCGATCACGCCGGCTGTCTTCTTCTTGCCGTCCGCCTGCCACGTCACCGTCAGGTCGACCAGCTGTCCTTCCGCCGTGCGCCGGTCGAACTGGAACTCGGTGCGCTTCGACTGGTCCGCATCGAGTCCGACCAGGATACAGGCGAGATTGAACTCCGTACCGGTCGCGCCGACCTCCAGCAGGGTCTCATAGGCCTTCATGCCGCCGGGCGCGGTGACCAGGTATTCGAGCGGTCCCTCGGTGCGCAGGATCCGGCCCGGGATCGTGAAGCGTCCGGCCCGCTTGTCGACGACGATGTTGCCAATCTGATAACGCTGTGAGCCGAGATCCCTGATGGCGGGCGCCTGCGCGTTCTGCGGCTGGGCGGCGGGTGCCGGCTGCCGGGCGGGTGGCGCGGCGTTCTCGGCCATGGCGACACCGGCGACGAGGCTGGCCCACACCGCGACGGTCACCATGGCGCGCCGGCTCCCCGCGGGTGTCATGACCGCACCCCCGTGACGACCCGGTACGGCACCGGCGGCGGGCTGGCCACCGCCCGGGTCCGCGCGAAACCAGCGTCGCCGAGCCATCTCATCACGTCGGCGTCCGCGTGCACGCCGCCGTCCGGCGCCGTCAGCATCATGTTCACGCCGAACAGCGCCGCGAATGGCGGCGACGTGCCGCCCGCGTCGGTGAAGATGTCGCTGACGACCAGCAGGCCGCCCGGTTCGAGGCAGCCGCGCGCCTTGTCGATGAGCGTGCGGCAGCCGGCTTCCGTCTCGCGGTGGAACATGCCGGACATCAGCACCGCGTCGAAGCCGCTGCCGAAGTCGCTGGCGTGGTAGTCGCCGTCGCGCACCGACACCCGCTCCGCGGCGCCGGCGTCGGCGACGATCTCGCGCGCCACTGCCGCCACGCCCGCGAGTTCCAGCACTTCGGCGGTCAGGCCGGCGTGGCGCCCGGTGAACAGGATCGAGTAGGTGCCCGCGCCGCCGCCGACGTCGAGCAGCCTCCTGCGGCCCCCCAGGTCGACGAGGTCGACCAGCACGCGCGCGATGCCGAGCGCGCGCTCGTGCATCGCGTGCACGAAGGCCCGGGTGCGGTCCTGGCCCTGGCCCAGGTAGGCGTCGGGCGCCAGCGCGGGCTTGCCGGTCGCAAGCGCCTGCTCGAGCTTGCCCCAGGTATCGAAGATGTCGCCGCTGTAGCTGATCGTGCGGCCCATGTAGCGCGGGCTGGTCGAGACCAGGAACTGCTGCGCCGCGGGCGAGTTGTGGTAGCGGCCGTCCTGCGCTTCCAGCAGGCCGATGCCGACGCAGGCATTGAGGAACAGCGCCGTCGCGCGCGGGTCGAGGCCGCGGGCCTGCGCCACGACGTCGGCGGTCCGCGCACCGTCAGCGAGCACGTCGAAAATCTTCAGGCGGCTGGCCGTGTGCAGCGCCTGGCTGTCCCAGTAGGACGTCGACAGGCGGACAATGAGGCCCGGATCGGGATTCATGCGGTCATCTCCTGGCGGGCGCGATCCACGTCGCACTCGACCTGCATGTAGGCACAGCGATGGCACATGAAGCCGGTGTCGATCGCCAGGCCGTGGCGGTCGCGGATCTCGGCGTAGCCGAGGCTCAGCGTCTCGAAGTAGCTCTTGAGCCGCCGGTGATAGTCGGGCCGCTCGCGGCCGCCGACCGGCCAGTGCAGCGAGTAGATCGGGATGATGCCGCGCCGGCACAGGTCCTCGGCCCCCTCGAGCGCGAGCTCCGCCGCGGCCTGCCAGCCCATGCCGAACTCGGGCTCCAGCTCGATGCCGGCCACCATGGCCGAGTACACGCGCCGCGGGCCCCAGCAGCGCACCGCCGTCTCGAGCGCGCCGATCCAGCGCTGGTAGCCGACGTAGCGGTGCTTGCCCGGGCAGATCCTGGCGAACAGCGGTTCCGACCAGACCTCCAGGTTGAAGCAGGCGTAGTCGACCAGCCGCTCCGCGTGGAACTGCCCGATCATGTCGTCCGGCAGCGCGCCGGAGCCGAGCGCGACCGGAATCCGGCGCGGGTTGTTGCCCTGCACGCTGCGCGCGAGCTCGAGGAAACGCTCGCCTTCCTGGCGCGCGTCGGTGAGCGAGCCGCCGACCAGGTAGATGTGCCGGATCCCGGACTCCTCGATCACGTGGTCGATGGCCTCGTGCATGCGGGCCAGCGTGGCCGCGGGGATCCCGACGCGGCCGGTCTGCTGTCCCAGGTGCGCGGTGCGCTCGTCCGGCGCGCCGTACGCGCAGAAGCCGCAGCGCATCGACTTGCCACCGTGCTTGTGCAGGAAATACTCGCAGCCGGGCGCCACGTTGATCACCAGCATGTCGCTGTGGGTCGAGACCCCGGCCTGCGGCAACGGCAGGCCGTCGGCGGTCGTGCGCGTCATCCACGGCAGCAGTGGCTCGAAGGTCATGTCCCAGGATCCGCCGTTGCGGTCGTCCTGCAGCCGGTAGCCGTGCTCGGCGCTGCCCTCGACGTGCCACGGCGAATCGCCGTTGCCGAGGATGCGCAGCATCGTGCCGTCGGCCAGGTTGATCAGGTACGGGATCTTCGCCATGCCGGTGCCGGTCGGATCGCGCTCGCCGGCCTTGAACCGGTACGGGTAGTAGTTCGGCAGCGAATGCCGGGTCGCGGCGCCCAGCGCATCCGTGTAGCGGATGCCCTCGCACATGACATCGACCTTGAGCGACGGCGATGCGCCGAGCATATTCATGGTTGCCGATCCCCCGTGGTCCGCGTCGGCGCCTGACGGAGCGCGGCGTCGTCGGTCCTGGTTCTATACTGTTGCCCGCTGCCGCTCTTGCAGGCGATGGGCCCCCCGACCATGCGAACATCGTTTCGGGTCGCGATCATCATCGTGCTGGCGCTGGCCGTGCCGCTGGTGCCCTTTCTGGTCATCGGCGAACTGCCGGGCGACCGCTGGCTGTCGTCCACCGACGAACATGCCTGGCTGTTCGGCCTGGCCGGCGCCGGGCTGCTCGCGGCCGACATCGTGCTGCCGATCCCCTCGAGCATCGTCGGCACGATGCTCGGGGCGCGGCTCGGGTTCTGGCCGGGCCTGCTGGCGATCGTGGCCGGCACGATGACCGGCCAGGGCTTCGCATATGCCGCGAGCCGCTGGCTGCTGCGAAGCAAGGAACCGGGCCTGCCGACTGCGCCGAGCCTCATCGCGCTGTTCCTGAGCCGGCCGGTGCCCGTGCTGGCCGAGGCCATGGCCTTTGCGGCGGGCGCAGCGCGGGTGGACTTTCCGCAATTCCTGCTGGTCGCCGGTGCCGGCAATCTATTGTACGCAGGTGCGCTCGCTGCCAACGGCGCGGCGCTGTTGCCGGGCTCGCTGCTGGGTCCGGGACTGATACTGCCGATGCTGGTGCCCGTCGTGGCGTGGCTCGCCTGGCGCGGCTGGCTGCGATGGCGCGCAAATGAGGAATGAAGACATGCTGTTCATGATCATCAGCCGGACCCGCACCGACCTCGACCCCGCCGACTACGGGCGGCTCGTGGAACTGGCCAAGGCCTTCTACGCCAAGCTGCCGTCGGGCGTGACCGTGCAGCGCGAATGGACGGCGCAGTCGGGGGCCAGGAACTTCGCCCTGCTCGAGGCGCCGGACGAGGCCACGATCGACCGCATACAGGCGCCGTTCCGGCCCTACGTCGACATCGAGATCATGGCGGTTGCGGAAAGGGTGGGGTGGACGCTGGGCTGACGGGCGGTGCGCGGCGGCCGCGTGACGGCATGGGAGGCTGCCCGGCCGGCCGGGCGTGATTGCACAGGATTCGCGCTGACTCATCATCTTCTTCGTGTCAGTTAGGCTTGTCCCTCCTTCTGATGCCAAAGCAACCTTTCGCAAGGTTGCCTGCAGCGTCAGCCGAAACCTGTTGTCTGGATACTGAAACGCCACGGCGAGCCCCCCAGCCCGCCTGGCGTCTCAACGATTCATGCGTCCACCATTCGTTCTGGCCATCATGACATGCCCGCCTGGATTGTCGATCACGAGCCGCCGGCAGGCGGGCTGCCGGGACGGTGCGGCATCAGGTACACACGCTGCGTGGCCGGGTCCCCGGCCAGGTTGAGCCGTGCGACGCCGCCGTCCGCGAGCGTCCTTTCCACCTCGGCGATGGCGGCTGCCGCCGAGCCCACCGGCCGGTCATTCACCGCTACAACACGTGAATTCGCCGGCAGGTCCACCAGCGCCGCGAAGCGCCGCGCGACGACCGTGCCGGCCTCGCCGCCGCCGCGGCGCGCGGCCTTGCCGGATCCGGCAGGGCTCCTGGCAGCCTCGTGGGACAGGGCCTCCACCAGCGGTTCGACCGCTACCTGCCGTACCACCGCGACCTCGCCGGCGCGGTGCTGTGCGAGCACGATCGCGTTCGAGGACAGCTGTGCGGGCCCGGATCCTGAGCCATCGATCACCAGTTCGACGACACCGTCTGGAAATGCGATGCGCAGCACCCGGTCGCTGAACTCGACGACGCGCCCGCCATTGACGGTGCTGCCGTGGCGGACCAGGACCTGGCCGCCCTGCGGCAGCTCCAGGAAGCCGATGTGCTCCGAGCCGACGGTCATGATGCCGGCGAGGCGATAGCCGTCACCGGTGGCCGCACCGAGCGCCTGCGGCGCTGCCGACGCGAGCGCCAGGATGGCGAGGAGGCTGGTGAAGGTGCTGCGGATCATTTCAAAGAAAGCGGGTGGTCACGGGGAGACCACCCGATTAATCCGAGGAAACCGGTCCCCACGCACCGCCGGGCTTGCGCAGCCGGGTCACGGCCGCGCGCCCGCCGGCGATCCGCCGGGCTTCAGTCACGCGGCCGGCCGCGACGCCAGCCGCCGGCGACGCGCGAACCCGACTCCCAGCAACCCAAGACTGAGCAGGGCGAGCGAGCCGGGCTCCGGCACGTTGACGCCGCAACCGTTCGGGCCCACGCAGATCTGGCCGTTGATCAGCGTCGGAGCGATGCTGAACCCGTTTTCATCTCCGATCGCGTTCGCAAACAGCACCAGGTCGGTCACCCCGTCGGCCACGCCAAAGAACGTGAAGCTCGCCAAGGTGAACGTATTGCCCAGGAAGTCCTGATTGGCGATCAGATCGACCAGACTGTCGAACGAGACCACAAACAGCGACACGTCACCCTGCACAAGTGACGGAAAACCACACACGACGCACCCGATGGAATCCACCCCATTATCCGGGTCGAGGGAGATCACGCCCCAGGTGGCGATCGAGGCATCCCAGGTTATCCCGATGTCCCAGTCTCCAATGTATTCGTCGGCGGCGCTGCCATCCCACACCAGGTCAATTTGTATGGGATCGCCCACGTTGCCGAGGCCAGGCGTCGGTACGAAGCGGATGACACCCGCCGATGCGAACTGGACGAAGCCCAGCAGGCAGCAGGCGAGGATCGCTTTCTTAAATGCCATAGTCGGTTTCATCATGCTCTTCCTGTTGTAGTCCAACTTCTCCGTCTCCACGGGGGGCCGGGCCCCCCGTGGAAACCCCCGTTTACGGAATTGCGCAGCGAGGCAGGGTGCACAGCAGCGTGCACTGGCGTGCATCGTTGACGTTGATCACCCCATTGCCATCGTTGTCACGCGGATCGCCGGGCGCGGCGGGCGTATTGCGCGCCGCGGTAATCAGCCCGATGTCGTTGCGGTCGACGTCGCGATCGCCGTCGATATCGCAACGTACGGCCTCGACGACTTCGCAGGCATTGCCGATGCCGTCGCCGTCATCGTCTTCCTGACCCGGATTGGCAACGTTCGGGCAGTTGTCGCACACGTTACCCACGCCGTCACCGTCGCCATCTTCCTGGTTCGGGTTGGCGATGGCCGGACAGTTGTCCTCGCTGTCGCACACGCCGTCGTCGTCGCTGTCGACGCAGCCGCCACCGGTGGACCGCTGCAGGACCAGCAATGCGTACGCCTGCCTCGAATAGAGGTCCCAGAAGCCCGGGTTGTTAAGGCTATAGCTACCGTTGGCAGCCTGGCGCCCGAGGATCTCGTATGCAAAGTCGTAATACCAGCCAGCTGGCTTGGCAGCGTAGTAGCCGGCTCCGCCAGCGCCGAACAGCGCGACCCGCACGTCGGTGGCCGGATCGCGACGCAACTGGCGCGCGGGGCAGGCGGCCGTGGGCGCCAGGGTGCCCAGGTCGTTGAGCCCGATGTTGCCCGCGGCCGGCGTTACGCCCGAGGCCTGAATGAAGGAGAATGCCTTCTCCGCCGTCCACAAGTAGTACCAGTACGACGGCCAGCCTTGCTGGAAACTGGCAGTGCTGGTGTGGCTGTAACGGTTCCTGACCCAGCGCAGGTAGTTCTGCACGTTGGCATTGTTGAGGTCCGCACCGCCGACCAGCTGCACCCAGATGCCGGATGCCGTCTGCTGAATGGAATTCGCGCTACCGGCGTTATAGCCGTGGCCTTGCTCGATGCCGTCCGTGCAGGCGTCGTTGACGAATGCACCGCCTGGCGTGCCGTTGACCACGTAGGCGTTTCGGACGAGAGCGGCCGCGGTATTGACGTTAGCGAGCCGCGTCGCATCAGCAAAGGCCGGGTCTGAATAGAGCCCGCGTGCCGCCGACAGGCCCGCGACGGTCAACTGGGTCGTCGACGCATCGCGGCAGCCACCATTGTTATAGCACCAGTAGCCATTGTTCTCTGGGTGCACGCCACCCGCGCTCCCGAACCCCACCCGCTGGGCGGCTAGCGTCCGATCCACGACGCGGTTAAAGGCGGCGACCAGGAGCATCGGCGCGCCGGCAAACTCGGGGTCGCCGGAATTGGTATCCGGCCCACCGGTCCGCATGTAAACCGACAACGCCATCATGAAACCGCCATCGCGGTAGGCGTAGAAACTGGCCCCGGTCGCACTGATGTTGTTGATGATCGAACGAACCACGCGCCGCATCCGCGCCTGGTCCGCCACAGTCGCGCCACTGTAGCCCTGCGCTGCCGAGGTGGCGTCCGGGCGCTTCTCGAGCAGCGCGAGCAGTACGAGCCCCTGCGCATCGCCGGAGCTGCTCGGATTGTTGAATGCGCCGACGGTATCGAGATAGCCGAGACCGAGGTTGATCGACGCGCCAACGTCGTCGTCGAAGGCCGTCTGCGCATGGGCGCCGACGGCGGCCATCAGGCCGCATGCGGCCGCCAGACTGATCGTTATCCTGCGTAGCATCACGAGTCCCTCCTGAAATTCCCCCGAATTCCCCGTGCGTCGGTGCGGATTCCCCCCGGAACCCGCCCCGACGATGCGAGTCCACATGCTGATTGATGCAAGGTGTATGCCCAAATCAGGTCCGTCACGGTAATTTATTGAATTCAGTCCAATTTCCTCTAGTGACATAATCCATGCCGACTGGCGGCGTCCCGGACTTGTAAATAATCCCGACACTGTCTGGTGATATTGCTGCGGTGCAGCAGTCCGTCGGCGACGCCCGACGAGTCAGGTACGCCGCGGCGCGCGGCCTTGCCGGATCCGGCAGGGCTCCTGGCAGCCTCGTGGGACAGGGCCTCCACCAGCGGTTCGACCGCTACCTGCCGTACCACCGCGACCTCGCCGGCGCGGTGCTGTGCGAGCACGATCGCGTTCGAGGACAGCTGTGCGGGCCCGGATCCTGAGCCATCGATCACCAGTTCGACGACACCGTCTGGAAATGCGATGCGCAGCACCCGGTCGCTGAACTCGACGACGCGCCCGCCATTGATGGTGCTGCCGTGGCACACCAGGACCTGGCCGCCCTGCGGCAGCTCCAGGAAGCCGATGTGCTCCGAGCCGACGGTCATGATGCCGGCGAGGCGATAGCCGTCGCCGGTGGCCGCGCCCAGCGCGGGCGCCGCCACTGACGCAAGCGTCAGGACGGCGAGCAGGCTGGTAATGATGCTGCGGGTTATTTCAAAGAAAGCGGGTGGTCACGGGGAGACCACCCGATTAATCCGAGGAAACCGGTCCCCACGCACCGCCGGGCTTGCGCAGCCGGGTCACGGCCGCGCGCCCGCCGGCGATCCGCCGGGCTTCAGTCACGCGGCCGGCCGCGACGCCAGCCGCCGGCGACGCGCGAACCCGACTCCCAGCAACCCAAGACTGAGCAGGGCGAGCGAGCCGGGCTCCGGCACGTTGACGCCGCAACCGTTCGGGCCCACGCAGATCTGGCCGTTGATCAGCGTCGGAGCGATGCTGAACCCGTTTTCATCTCCGATCGCGTTCGCAAACAGCACCAGGTCGGTCACCCCGTCGGCCACGCCAAAGAACGTGAAGCTCGCCAAGGTGAACGTATTGCCCAGGAAGTCCTGATTGGCGATCAGATCGACCAGACTGTCGAACGAGACCACAAACAGCGACACGTCACCCTGCACAAGTGACGGAAAACCACACACGACGCACCCGATGGAATCCACCCCATTATCCGGGTCGAGGGAGATCACGCCCCAGGTGGCGATCGAGGCATCCCAGGTTATCCCGATGTCCCAGTCTCCAATGTATTCGTCGGCGGCGCTGCCATCCCACACCAGGTCAATTTGTATGGGATCGCCCACGTTGCCGAGGCCAGGCGTCGGTACGAAGCGGATGACACCCGCCGATGCGAACTGGACGAAGCCCAGCAGGCAGCAGGCGAGGATCGCTTTCTTAAATGCCATAGTCGGTTTCATCATGCTCTTCCTGTTGTAGTCCAACTTCTCCGTCTCCACGGGGGGCCGGGCCCCCCGTGGAAACCCCCGTTTACGGAATTGCGCAGCGAGGCAGGGTGCACAGCAGCGTGCACTGGCGTGCATCGTTGACGTTGATCACCCCATTGCCATCGTTGTCACGCGGATCGCCGGGCGCGGCGGGCGTATTGCGCGCCGCGGTAATCATCCCGATGTCGTTGCGGTCGACGTCGCGATCGCCGTCGATATCGCAACGTACGGCCTCGACGACTTCGCAGGCATTGCCGATGCCGTCGCCGTCATCGTCTTCCTGGCCCGGATTGGCCACGGCCGGGCAGTTGTCGCAGACGTTGCCCACGCCGTCACCGTCGCCATCTTCCTGGTTCGGGTTGACGATGGCCGGACAGTTGTCCTCGCTGTCGCACACGCCGTCGTCGTCGCCGTCGATGCATCCGCCGCCGACCGAACGCAGCAGGACCAGGATGCCGTAGGCCTGGTCGGCATTGGTGTCCCAGGCGTAGGTGTTTGGCGTCGGGCAGGCGAAGTTGCCGGCCGCACACTGGTGCGACAGCACTTCATAGGCGAAGTCGTAATAGATGCGGGGTGTCTCCGCACCATAGTAGCCGGGCCCGCCCGCACCGAAGACCGCGACCCGCGAGTCCGCCGCCGGACTGCGACGCAACTGCCGCACTTCGCAGGCGGGTGCAGCGGCCGGGTCGAGTGCGCCGATGTCGCTGAGCCCGAGGTTGCCGGCCGAGGGGCTGACGCCCGAGTCCTGGATGAAGGTAAATGCCTTGGACGCGGACCACAGGTAGTACCAATGGGATGCGTACCACCCCGCGTCAACAGCCCTGCCAGCACCGTCGGCTACAGCGCTGTCCGTATGGCGGTAGCGGTTGCGCAGCCAGCGCAGGTAGGCCTGGACGCCCGGATCGTTGAGATCCGCGCCGCCTGCCAGCTGGATCCAGGTGCCCGCCGCGGTCTGTTGAATGCTGTTCGGGTTGTAGGCACCCGCGTTGTAGCCGTGGCCGCGTTCCGAGGCCTCGACGTCACCGCAGGCGCCTGTGTAATACGTTCCAAGGGCCGCCTGCGCCGAACCGAGCGTGCCGTTGCGCCGATAAGCGTTGCGGGCCGCTGCCGCCGCGGTATTGAGCGCGGCCAGGCGTGCCGGATCGTTCAGCGCCGCTGCGGGATCCGAGTAGACACCCCGCGCCGCCGCCATGCCGGCCATGATCAACTGGGTCGTCGAAGAGTCGCGGCAGGGAGACTCGTTGTAGCACCAGTAGCCGTTGTTATCCGGCCAGGCGTCGGCGGAATCAGCATTGCCGGTCATCTGCGAGGCAATGGTACGGTCGAATACCCTGTCGTACGCCTGCTTGAGCGTCAGCGGCATGCCGTCCAGTTCGGTCGTCGGGCCGTCGTCCTGGTCCGGACCGCCACTGCGCATGTACACGGACAGCGCCATCAGGTAGCCGCCATCCCGGTACGAGTAGAAAGATGTTCCCTGGACGTTGATCTGGTCGACGATGTAGCGGACCGTGCGGCGCATGCGCGCCTGGTCGGCCGCATTCGCATTGGCGTAGCCCTGCGGCGGCAGGTTCGGGTCGTTGTTCTGGCGCTTTTCCTCTAGCGCCAGCAGCACCAGGCCCACGACGTCCGGGCCGACGCTGCTCGGGTTGTTGTAGGCGCCCGCCGCGTCAAACCAGGCGAGTCCCCGGTCGATGGCGGTGCCCACGTCCGTTTCGAAGGCCGTCTGCGCATGGGCGCCGACGGCGGCCATCAGGCCGCATGCGGCAACCAAACTGATCGTCATCCTGCGTAGCATCACGAGTTCCCTCCTGAAGAATCCCCTGAATTCCTCGTGCGTCGGTGCGGATTCCCCCCGGAACCCGCCCCGACGATGCGAGTCCACATGCTGATTGATGCAAGGTGCATGCCCAAATCAGGCCCTTCACGGCAATTTGTTGAATTGAGAGCAATTTCTTGTAGTGACATAATCCGAGCGGACCGGCGGCGTCCCGGGCTTGTAAATGATCCCGACACTGTTTGGTGATATTGCTGCGGTGCAGCAGTCCGTCAGCGACGCCCGTCGAGTCAGGTACGCTAGCGACGATGCCCGCGCGCACGTCGATCTATCGCCGCCTGATGCTGGCAACGCTGCTGCCGCTGCTGGTCGCGATGGCGGTCGCGTGGGCGATCGCGACGACCATCTTCAGCCGCACGCTCGAGCAGCGTGTCGTGGACCAGACGCGTCGCGCGGCACGCGTCATGACCGATTCGGGGCTGCCGTTCACGCAGTCGCTGATCGACCGGCTGGCGGACCTGCAGCAGGCGGACTTCGCGCTGCTCGATGCCGACGGCCAGGTCGCGCTCACAAGTTTCGGGCAGATCCCGCCGGACCTGGCGCGCCAGCTGGGTCCGCCGGCGCAAGTGGCCGCGACGGCGACGAACCTGCGGCACCTCGACGTGAACGGTGCGCCGGCCGTCCTCGTGTTCCAGCCGGTGGCGGCGCATCCGGACGGGCGATACACGGGCCTGGTCGCGGTCGCCTCGCTTGGCGACGCGCGCGGTGCAGCACGCGATGCAGCGCTTGGTCTCGCGATCGCGATGCTGCTGGCGAGCACCGCGCTGGCGGCGCTCATCCACACGCTGGTCAGGAACATCACCGCGCCGTTGCAGGGGCTGGCGCGCTACGCGGACGCGGTGGCCGCGGGCGATCGCGAGTCGCGGTCCGCGATCGAGCGGACCGACGAAGTGGGGACGCTGGCGCGAGCGCTCGACGACATGACGGCCCGGCTCGCGGTCTACGAGCGCCGGCTCGCCGAACGCAGCCGCCTGTCGGCGCTGGGGGAAATGGCGGCGCGCATCGCGCACGAGATCCGCAATCCGCTGACCGGGCTGAAGCTGCACCTGCAGCTGCTTGGCGAACGCGCCGGCCCGGCGGACGCCCCGCGCATACAATCCCTGCTCGACGAGGTGCGGCGGCTCGAGTTGATCGTCGATTCGTCGCTGGCCGTCGCGCGCGACCGGCCGGCGAATCCCGAGCCGACCGACCTGCCGACCCTGCTGACCGACGTGCTGGAACTCATGCAACCATCGCTGGAACACCGCCGCATCGGGGTGACGACGCGCCTGGCCAGCCTGCCGCCGCTGGCGGTGGACCGCGCGCTGATCAGGCAGGCATTCCTGAACCTGCTGGTGAACGCGGTCGATGCGCTGCCCGACGGCGGGCGGATCCTGGTGGCGGCCGGGCGCGACGACGCGCGCCATTCGGCGTGGCTCGCCGTCGAGGACTCCGGAAGCGGCGCTCCCGAGGGGCTGCTCGACGACGGCCTGCGTGGCGGCGCGAGCGACAAGCCCTTCGGCCTGGGACTCGGCCTCACGGTCTGCCGCGAGGCGGCCGGGTTGCACGGCGGCGAACTCAGGCTCGCCGAGGCGGTGGAGCTCGGCGGCGCGCGATTCGTCATCGAACTGCCCCTTGCGCCCGCCGGCGCTTCACCGGCAGGCTGAGTCATGGCCAGGATCCTGGTAGCCGACGACGAACGCTCGATCTGCGAAGCCTTTCGCGAGTTGCTGGCGGCCGAGGGCCACGAGGCGCTGATCGCGTTCAATGGCGACGAAGCCCTGCGCATGGTGCGCGAGGCACGGCCGGACGCCGTGTTCCTCGACGTGCGCATGCCCGGTCGCGATGGGCTGTCGGTGCTGCGGGAAATCGGCCGGCTCGATCCCGCCCTGCCGGTCATCGTCATGACTGCCTACGGCACGCTCGACACGGCAGCGCAGGCACTCGGCAGCAATGCCTTCGACTATCTCGGCAAGCCGCTGGAGATGCGGCAATTGCGCGACGTGCTGGCGCGTGCGCTGCACCGCCCGGCTGCGGCCGCAGTCGCGGCCGGCGCCGCCAGCGACGACGAGTCGCGCCCGGTGCTGGTGGGGCAGAGCCGCGCGATGCAGGAGATCTTCAAGCTGATCGTGCTGCTCGCCGACAACGACCTGACGGTGCTGGTGCTGGGCGAAAGCGGCGTCGGCAAGGAACTCGTGGCGCGCGCCATCCATGACGGCGGACCGCGCGCAGCCGAGCCATTCGTGGCGGTCAACTGTGCCGCGATCCCCGAGCAGCTGATCGAGTCGGAGCTGTTCGGCCACGAACGGGGCGCCTTCACGGATGCGAAGGAAATGCGGCACGGCCGCTTCGAGGCCGCGGGCCGCGGCACGATGTTTCTCGATGAGGTGTCCGAGTTGCCGCTGCACCTGCAGGGCAAGCTGCTGCGGGTGCTGCAGGAACGCTCGTTCGAGCGGGTCGGCAGCGTGGCGACGACGGCCTTCACCGCGAGGCTGATCGCCGCCTCGAACCGTGACCTGTCCAGCGAGGTCGCCGCCGGCCGGTTTCGCGAGGACCTGTACCACCGGCTCAACCTCGTGACGCTGCGCGTGCCCGCGCTGCGCGAACGGCCCGATGACATTCCCGGGCTCATGCAGGAACTGCTGAGGCGCGCCAACCGCGAGGTCGGCAAGCAGATTGCGGGCATCGAGCGGCTGGCGCTGGAGCGGCTGCAGGAACACCCGTGGCCCGGTAACGTGCGCGAACTGGAGCACGTCATCAAGCGCACCGCGCTGACGGCGCGCGGGCCGCTGATCTCGGTGCACGACCTGCGTTTCGACGATGCGGCGACGCCGACCGAGCAGGCCGTGCAGCCGCCGCTCGAGGGGGCAATGACGCAGCTGCGCGAGGTCGCGGCCCGCATCGTGCAGCTGGCGCAGCGGGACGGGCAGGGCGGCGACGTGCGCGGCCGGGCCGTCGAAGCCGTCGACGGCGCCCTGGTCGCCGCCGCCATGCGCGTGTGCTCGGGCAACCAGGTGCAGGCCGCGAAACTGCTGGGCATCAACCGCAGCACGCTGCGCAGCCGGCTGGCGGACCCGCCGGACGCCGACTGATGGAATTTCCGCCACGACTGTATAAAATCCCGACAAAACTCCTGTAAATCGTTTAATAACAATATGTTACGTCAGTCTCGGCCGGCCAGGTCCGGTCCGCTGGCGCCGTAGCGCTGTCGGTCCGCCCGGCAGTTGATGGCGCGGACGGCCAGGCGCGGGGATCCCGCCACGACGGCTATGTCCTTGACCCCCATGACAAATGTGATGGGCTTCACACTCACGGCACGAAAGTTGCTTGTAAGTTGGTGCTGGCATCACGCCGTGTGTGCCACTTCGAAGGCAGGTCCCCCCAAATATGGCCTGCCGGAAGAAGCGTCCGGGTCGCGGTCCCTCCTCGACACGTACGAAATCCGGCGACAATCCGGTGCGGTCACGCGCAAGGGCACGTGGCCGCGCCGGATTACCTGGATGACGTCGTGAAAAGCGGCGCACCGTTGGATCAGGTTCCGGTACACAACAACAAGCCGACCGTGTCGACCATGCCCGAGAATCCTGCAGAGCCGAGCCCGGTTGCCTCCGCGTTCCGGCGTCCGCTCGTGCGTGCGGCGCTGCTGGCGCTCAGCTCGGCGGCGGTCTGCTGGCTGCTGCTGGCCGGTCTCACCGATCCCCGCGCCGCAGCCGCCGCGATCCCGGCGGTCGTCGTACTGCTGGCGCCGTTGTTCGCGCCGCTGGGCGGCGGGCTGCGCGACAACGCCGCCGGCCTGGCCCTGTGGTGCCTGCTGTGCGCCGCGACGGCCCTGCTGCTGCTGGTGCTGATCGGTCCGGCCGCCTTGCACGGCCGCCTGCTGGCCGCGGGCATCGGCATGTGCCTGGCGCTGCTGGTGGTGTCGCACGCCGGGCTGCTGGCGCTGTTCACGATGCTGGACAAGGGCCGTCCGCAGCAGGAACGGCGGGAACTGGCGGCCTGGGCGGTGGCGGGAGCGCTGGCCGTGCTCGGCGCGACGCCCGTCTGGCTGGCGCCGCTGGTGCAGGCGCTCGACGGCAGCGCCGTGGCGGCGAACCTGGCGCTGGCCGTCAGTCCACTCGTCCACCTGGCTGCCGCGACCGGCAGTGACCTGTTGCGGACCGACTGGTTCTACCGTCATTCGAGCATCGCCTCGCTGTACTTTTCCTACCCGCGGGTCGGCACGGCGCTGCTCGCCTACACTGTCATCTGCATGGCGGTTTTCGCCGCCGCTGTCGCCGCGGGGCGGCGGGGCGGGCGGTCCGCACTGCTTCAAACCAACGAGATCAACGGGGAGATCCAGCGATGAGACACGCAATCATTTCGACGGCACTGCTGCTGGCCGCGTTTTCGACAGCGGTGACCGCTGCGGAAACGATGGACCCGCAGCTGCGCGAGCAGGCGCGGCGCGCGGCGGACCGCGGGCTGCATTTCCTGCGCGAGCAGCAGGCGGAAGACGGCTCATGGTCGAAATCGGTGGGCGTGACGGCGCTCGGACTGCGCGCCTTCCTGGACAGTCACCGCGGCTACAACGAGAGCGACGGCGCCTTCATCACGCGCCCCGTGCAGTTCATCCTCTCCAAGGCCAATGAAGACGGTTCGCTCAGCGAGACGCTGCAGAACCGCAGCTACAACACCGCGCTGGCGCTGACCGCGATCGCGGCCGCGAAGAACCCGCAGTACGACGGGGTCATCGCAAAGGGCCAGGCCTTCCTCACGAAGCACACGGTCGACGAGGGTGAAGGCTACGACCCGGCCCACCCGTACTACGGCGGCATCGGCTATGGCGGCGACGAACGCCCGGACATGTCGAACCAGTTCTTCTCGCTGCAGGCGCTGCGTGCGACCGCGCTCGACCCGCAGGACCCGGTCTGGGAGAAGGCGATCCTGTTCGTGAGCCGGTCGCAGAACCGCAGCGAGAGCAACGACCAGCAATGGTCTGGCAACGACGGCGGCTTCATCTACATGCCGGGCGGCAACATCGAGCCGTTCAAGGGCACCGAGTCCTACGGCACCATGACGGCGGTCGGCATGATCAGCCTGCTGTACGCCGGCATCGACAAGACCGACCCGCGGGTCCAGGCCGGTTACGAGTGGTTCCGCAAGCACTACACGCTCGACACCGTGCCCGGGACCGATCTCAAGGACGGGATCTTCTATCACTACTACGCCTTCGCCCACTGCATGGCGGCGTTCGGCGAAACCGAAGTCGTCGACGCCGACGGCCAGCGGCACAACTGGCGCAATGACCTGGCGCAGAAGCTGTTGAGCCTGCAGGCCGCCGACGGCTCCTGGGTGAACAAGGACTCGCCGCGTTTCTGGCAGAACAACCCGCAACTGGTCACGGCCTGGAGCGTGAACGCGCTCAACATGACGCTGAAGTGAGCGGCGCTTGCGCGCGTCCTCGCTCGCCGCCCTGCTGCTGTGCACTGCGCCCGCGGTCGGCGTCGCGCAGGACCTCGAGGTCACCGCCGCATGGGGCGGCTGGAGCCGCCCCGCGCGCACGACCTGGCTCGAGCTGGAACTGCTGTCGCAGCGCGACGGAACGGCCGGGATCCGCGTCACATCGGGTCCGCAAACGACGCAGGCCGACGCGACGCTGATCGCGCACACGCCGCGGCGGCTGGGCCTGCCCGTGCGTGCGCGCCCGGGCGCGACGATCACCGTGCGCTGGCCGGATGGCGCGGTGACCACGCAGCCGCTGCCGGTCGACGTCGCCGAGTTGCCGCTGGTGGCCTGGGTCGTCGCCACGGATCCGCCCGGGCACGGTGATTCACCGGCCGCACAGCACGTGATCACGCTCGGCCCGGGCGCCCTGCCACCCAGCACCGCCGCTTACGATGCCCTCGACGCATTGGTCGTCGACGACCTTGGCATCTCCGCCCTGACGCAATCGCAGCTCGGCGCCTTGCTCGGCTACCTGGCGCGCTGCGGCCCGGCCGTTCTCGTCGCCCTGCCCGAGCAGGCCGGCCGCATCGTCATGGATGCCGCGGGCTGCGGCGGCGACGGCCTCAGGTTCGTCGAACGCGCGGATCAGGCGATGGCCGGCCTCGCGGGCCTGCAGGCCCGCGCGCGGCTACGCGATCCACCTGCCATGTCCGTCAGCAGCGTGTTGCCGTTCGCGCCGGGACCCTGGCGCTGGGTCACGCTGCTGGTGGCGGCGTACCTGTGCCTCGTGTTGTGGATGATCCTGTTCACGCGGCGGCCGGCCTGGCTGGTCGGCGCGATCCTCGCCGGCACGGCGGCCTCGTGGTTCACCGTGACGTTCGCCGGCAGCGCGGCGAGTCTCGGCGTGTGGTCCGAGATGCAGCAGGGCGAGCGCATCGCGCGCTACCGCGCGGTGCAGGCGTTGAGCGCAAACGCCCGCGGCTTCGCCACGATGGACCTGCCACGGTTTCTTGACGAGCCGGCGACGTGCCAGCCTGATGCGCCAGCCGAGTGGCACTGGGACGTCGCCAGCGGCCGCTTGGCGAGCGTTCGCCTGCCCACTGCGCTGTTCGGCAGCGGGGCGATCTGCTTCCGCGGGCACTTCCCGGTGCTGCGTTCCGCCCGGCTCGACGCCAACGATGACGGCCACGTGCGCCTGGCCAATACGGGCGAGGGCGAATGGCCGGCCGGATGGATGACGCTGAACGGGAAGATCCACGGGGTGCCGGGCATGCGCCCCGGTCAATCCGTCGAACTCGTGAGTGGGCGAGGCGCGGGCGCCGCCTCGGCCGTCGAGTTCCTGGCGCTCGAACGCGTCGGCCTGTCGCACGAGGGACTCCTGCTGCCGCTCGCCGTGCCCGCCCAGGTGGCCGGCCCCGACGAGTCGCGCGCCTGGCTGCTGTTGCGGATGCCACGGGCAGCAGGAGCGACGCAATGACGACCCTGCGTGCTGGCGCCGGCATCGGTCTGGTCACCACCGCGGTCGTCGCAACGTGGTGGCTGGCCGGCATGTACCCAATGCTGACCCGGCACGACAATCCAGCCGGGAGCGCCGCGCGCGCCGTCGTCGTCCTGTGGCTCGCGCGCGCGATCGTGCTGGCCGTGTTCGCGAGCCGCCTCGGCGTGCTGCTCGAACCGCGCCGCGCGCTACCCGCCGTCGCCGCGCTGGTCGCGGTGCCATGGCCGCTGCTGCTGATGTTGTGGGCGGCGGGTACCATGCCGGTGACAGCGCTGCTCGGCGCCGAGGTGGTCCTCGTGCTGCTGGCAGCGTGCTGCATCGCAGGCGGACGGATCCTCGCGCGGATGATTGGTCCGCAGGACATCGCCCTGCTGGTGGCCACCGCAGCGGGCAGTTGCGGTGCGGCGCTGCTGCTGGTCTTGCGCGGACACTACCTGCCATGGATCGGCTGAACGGCACTGCATGTGGCGCGCTGCTGGCGCAGCTGCTCGGCGAGGTGCAACGCCGATTATGGCTGCAGCGGCTGGGGCAAGCCCTGCGGATCGCTTCCTGGCTGGTCCTCGGCGCAAGCATCGGCGCCGCCATCTCGAGCATGCTGTCCGGCATGCCCGATGCCGCGATCCTGTGGTCGGTGGCCGGCGGGCTGTACCTTGCTGCCGTGTTGACCGCCGGCGGCCGGCGGCCTGCCGCGAGCACGGCCGCCGCGTGGGCCGACCGCCACCTGGGCGGCAGCAGCGCCTATGCGGCGAGCCTCGAATTTCTCGCTGGCCAGCCGCCGGGACGGGACCGCGCGATGCTGGCGCACCTGGACGCGTGGACCGCGACCGCGGCGGCGGCGAGCCGTCAGCAACTGCGGGCCACGCCGTCGCACTGGCTGCCGGCCCGCGCGCTGGTGGCGGCGGTCATCGCGCTGGCGCTGGCGTCGTTGACGATCGGGCTATCGGCCGGGGAGGGCGCGCTGCGGTCCCGGGCACCGGCGACGCCGGCCGGCGTCGCGGCACTACCCATTGGCACGGATCCCGCGGTCGATCGACTCGCGCGGCAGTTTGCACGGAACGCGCAGCCGGCGCGTGCGGCAGACGATGGCTCGGGCAAGTCCGGCGCCGATGACCAGGGCGGGCAGGACGCGGGTTCGCGCGGGCCGCCGCAGCGCGACCGTGGCGCAGCAGCCAGCCAGCCCGGGACGATGGAGGAGCGGACGGAGCCGCAAGGCATGGCCACGGGCGTGCGTTCGGCCGCCGGCGGTGGCGAGCAGGCCGGGCAGGTCGATGCGGGAGATGATCCCGGCGGCATCACCGCCAGCGACCTGCGTCTTCGGGTCGAGCGACGCGACCTGGACCGTGACGCTGCCGCGCGGCGATCGTCGGTCGACAACGCGACCGGCGCCTATCAGGATGACGGCGGCGCTGGCAGTGGGCCTGGCAGCGGGCCGCGGGACGCGACGCCAGCCGCAGTGCGCGCGGCCCGGCTGCCGGCAGGCCGGCTGGCAGGGGTGAGCGGCCCGGCCGAGACCGAACTCGTCAACCGTTATTTCGAACAGAGAGGCCGCCAGCCGTGACAGCGAACCAGCCATCGAGCGCGCCGATCGAGTCGGCCCACCAGGATTTCAGTGCGCTGCGCGCCGCGCTCGAGCGCGTCATCGTCGGCCAGCAGGACGTCATCGCGAACCTCGTGACGGCGTTCTTCGCGGGTGGACACGTGCTGCTCGAGGGCCTGCCGGGACTCGGCAAGACGCACCTCGCCAAGGCGTTGTCGGGCGCGCTCGGCCTGCAGTCGGCGCGCATCCAGTGCACGCCCGACCTGATGCCCTCCGACATCACCGGTACGGAGATCCTGGATTCCGAACGGCGCGACGGGCAGGCGTTTGCCTTCCGGCGCGGCCCGATCTTCGCGCAACTCGTGCTGGTCGACGAGATCAACCGCGCCACGCCGCGCACCCAGGCGGCGTTGCTCGAGGCGATGCAGGAGCTGCAGGTGACCTACGCCGGCACGCGCCACCCGCTGCCGACGCCGTTCTGCGTCATCGCGACCCAGAACCCGATCGAACTGGAGGGCACGTTCCCGCTGCCGGAGGCGCAGCTTGACCGCTTCCTCTTCAAGCTCAAGATCGAGTATCCCTCAGCCGCGTCCTTGCGCGGCATGCTCGACGTGTCGCTGGACGCCGAGCCGTCCGACACGCTGGAGGCATTGCTGCCGCCGTCACGCATCGCGGAGCTGGCCGCCATCTGCCGCGGCGTGCTCGTGACCGAGGCCTGCAAGCAGGCAGCCATCGCACTGGTCGTGGCGACCCAGCCGTCGGCCGGCGGCGGTGACAGCCTGGCCGCTCAGCACCTGCGCTATGGTGCGAGCCCGCGCGCCCTGCAGGCGCTGCTGCGTTCGGCACGGGTGCGCGCCGTCATGGCCGGTCGCGCACAGCTCGATTTCGCGGACCTCGAGGCAGTCGCGGTCTCCACCCTGCGTCATCGCGTGCTGCTCAAGCTCGAGAGCGAACTCGAGGGCGTGGCCATCGACCCGCTGCTCGAGGGGATCGTGCGGACATGGCGAGCACGGACCTGACTGCCGGGCCACTGGTCGCCGGGCCCGAGCTCAGGAGCTTCGCACGGCTCGCGGGCCGACTCTTCGTCGAGCCGACCGGACGCCAGGGCGGCACGCGTTCGCTGCGCCGCCAGCGCGGGCCCGGCCTGCAATACCTCGATCACCGCGACTACATGGCCGGCGACGACCTGCGCTGGGTCAACTGGCCGCAGACGGCACGTCTCGGCCGGCCCATCGTGCGCCAGTTCCAGCGCGAGGCGGCGACCGACTGGATGGTGTGTGTCGACGCCAGCTCGTCGATGGTCGCGGTGGGCGACGAAAAGTGGCGGCGCGCGCAACAGGCCGCAGTGGCCGTTGTCTACACCCTGCTCGAACTCGGCCACCGCGCCGGGCTGTTGATCTACGGGCCCGGCGTCGAGGCGGTCTGCCCGCCCGGACGCGGGCAGTCGCATTTCGCCGGCATCGACCGCATGCTGCGCTCGCACCCGCCACGTGCCGCCGGATCCGTCGCGGTGCTCGGCAGTTGCCTGCGGCAGTTGCGCGGTGCGGCGGCGGCGTTCGTCATCAGCGATTTTCTGGGCGACGCGGCCACCCAGCGCGACCTCGGCCTGCTGCGTCGCGCCTGCGCCGTGGTCCACGCCCTGCAGCTGCTGAGCCCGCCCGAACTGTGCCTGCCCGGCGCCGGCCCGGTCGAACTGATCGACGTGGAGCATGGCGCGCGCCGTCCGTACGTGATCTACCCGGGCCACGAGACCGCGGCGCAGCGACACGCGCAGGCGTACGTGCGGCGCCTGCGTTCCTTCTGCGCCGGTGGCGGCATCACCTTCAGCCAGGCCAGCACGTCGCTCAGCTGGCAGCGGGCCCTGCTGCGGCATCTCGGCGGGACCGCGGCCAGATGATCTCGCTGGCGGCGCCGGCGTGGCTCGCGGGCCTGCTGTGGCTGCCGGTCCTGCTGTGGCTGCACCGCAATTCCAGCCGCGGCCGGTCCCTGCACGTCTCGAGCCTGGTGCTGTGGCCCGCGGCCGTGCCGCACGATCCGGCCAGCGAGGCACGCGAGCGCCGGCCGCCGGATGTCGCCTGGCTGCGCCGCGCGTTCATCGTGGTGATGCTGCTGCTGGCTCTGGCTGGCCCGGTACTGCGCACGCCGCCACAAGCGGTCACTGTGTGGCTCGACGATTCGATCAGCATGTCTGCTCGCGAGGCCTCGGGGTCGCGCCTCGAACTCGCCATCACCGAGCTCGACCGGCTGCTGGCCGGGCGCCTTGCGCAGGACGTCGTGGTCCATCCGTTGAGCGATCCGTCGCAGGCCTGGCGTCTCGACGAACTGCGGGCGCGGCTTGGCTCGCGCAATGGCGCGGAGCCGGGCGAGCCCGTGCTGCCCGTGCCCGAAAGCCTGCGCGGCGATACAGAACACTGGCTCGTGACCGACGCTGCCGACCGGCAGGTCAACGACTGGTCGCGCCGGGCGCCGCTCGGCCGCATCGTGCAGGCAGGATCCGCGGCCGCGAACGTGGCGCTGGTGGGCCTGTCGGCGCGCGCCGCGCTGGCCGGGGGCGGGCGCCATGCGGTGCAGATGCTGGTGCTCAACCTGGGCACGGCGCCCGTGCAACGCCGGCTCGAACTGGCTGGCGACGGCCATCCGCTGTGGGCGGCCGAGGCCAACCTCGAGCCCGGCCGGATCCAGCGGTTCGAGACCGAGATCGGCTCGCTGCCCGCGTCGCTGCAGGCCAGCCTGACGCCGGCGGATGCACTCGACCTGGACGATGCGATCGTGCTCGCCGGCGCGGCGGCGGCGCCACTGCCTGTCACGCTCGATGCGCGCTGCCCGGACGCGCTGCAGGCCGCGGTGCGCGCGCATCCGTCGGTCCGCATCGTGGCGGCAGCCGGCGAGGCAGGGCTCGACGTCGATTGCAGCGATCGCGCAGCGCAAGCGCCGGTGCCGCGCCTGCTGCTGCGCCCCGTGCTGCAAGGCCGGCCCATCGCGCACACACCGGTCTGGCACTCTGCTGCGGGCGCCGCAGGCAGCGTGGCGCTCGATGCCCGCTGGCTCGCGACCCCGGCCGCGTCACTGCCGGTCGGCCGCGACGACACCGTGCTGTTCGGCAGCCGGGACGATCCGCTCATCGTGCGCCGCGCGACGCAGCCTGCGATCATCGAGTCCGCGCTCGACCTCGGGCACCGCGGATTCAGCGCCGAACCGCAATATCCTCTGTTCGTCTCGGCACTGCTGGAACTCGCTGCCGGGAGGCCATTGCTCGAGCACGTCGCCTCGACAGGACGGACTGCGGAAGGTTCGAACATCGCGCCGCGCGCCTGGCTCGAGGCGAACACACAAGTCGCCGCATCGATGGTCGCGACCCGCGACCTGTCGGCTTGGTTCCTGTGGCCGGCCCTGCTGGCGCTGCTGTGGGAGATCATCTCGGCAGCGCGCACGGTGATCGTCGCGGGCGGCTACTACCGGGGCGGCCGCGCATGATGCCGCGCCTGGCCGCCGCGACGGCTTCCTTGCTGCTGCGCGTGCTGGCCGGCATCGCGCTGCTCGTCGCCTGCCTCGCGCCGTCGAGTGTCGCGCGCGACCGTCTGCCGGACCTGATCGTGCTGGCCGACCGCTCGCCCGGGCTGCCGGCGGCACAGGCCGACGTCGCTCTCGCGTCGCTGACCGGGCAGGCCCGGCGCGACAATCCCTCGGGTCAGGTCGTGATCATCGACTACGGCGCCGTTGCAGCGACCACCGGCTCGTCCCTGCCCGGCATGGCCAGGGATCTCGAAGAGGCGATCTGGTCTGCGCTCGCCGCGCGCGACCGCAGCCGCGGCAGCGTCCTCGTCGCAGTGACCGACGGTCACGACGCGGGCGGCGATCCTGCGCGCGCGCTCGCCGCCGCGCGCGATGTGCAGGTGCCGGCCTGGTGGTGGCCGGTCGTGCGGACCGCACCGGACGTGCAGTTCAGTTCCGTGTCGGCTCCGGCAACGGTGCGCCTCGGCCAGCGCGTGCCCATCGTCGCGGAACTCGTGGCGACGCGCGCGCTGGACGCTGCACTCGTCGCCGGCACGCCGGACGGCCAGCGACAATCGCAGCTGGTCACGCTGCAGCCAGGCCGGCCGGCGATGGTGCAGCTCGAGCTGGAGGCCGTGCATCGCGGTGCGATGATGGTCGAACTGGCTGTCGAGGAGTCCGGGGCCGGGGCGCCGCTCGCCGCGCGCGAGTTGCTCGTGGATGTCGTCGGTCCCGCGAGGATCGCGTACGTGGGGCGCGGACCGGGCGTGCTGGGCCAGAGTCTCGCGCGCGGCAGTTTCGAGGTCGAGTCGATCGACCCGCGGCGTGCGCCGGCCACGGCGGGCGCGCTGGCGCAGCACTCGCTGGTCGTGCTGGACGACGTCGCGGTGCACGAGGCGCCCGGGCCGTTCTGGACGGCGCTGGTCGCGGCGGTTCGCGAGCATGGCCTCGGGCTGATCGTGCTGGGCGGGCCGGAGTCGTTCGGATCGGGCGGATATCGCGACTCGCCGCTAGAGTCCATCCTGCCGGTGCTGTCCGAGCCGGCGGCGCTCGAATCACCGGCGACCGTCGTGTTCGTCGTCGACAAGTCGGGCAGCATGGGCCGATCGAGCCTCGCGCTCGACCGGCTCGCGCATGCGCGAGCCGCGGTCATCGAGACCGCGCGGACCCTGGCCGGGCAGGACCGGGCGGCGCTGATCGTCTTTGACACGAAGCCGCGCGTGCTGGTGCCACCCGGCTCCGCCGGCGACGTGCGAGCCGCGTTCGCGCAGCCCTGGCCCGTATCGGCGGGCGGCGGCACGCAGCTGGCGCCCGCGCTCGAGGCCGCCGCCGGACTGCTTGCCGCCGAGCCGGGCGAGGGGCGCATCGTGGTGCTGGTCACCGACGGGTTCCTGGCGGGCGAACCGATCGACGCGATCCGGACGCGGCTCGCCGGACTCGGGACCAGCCTGGTGGTGCTGGCGATCGGCGTGGACGCGAACATCGCCGAACTCGAGAGTCTCACGACGGCGACCCGGGGCACGCTGTTGCGCGTTGCCGAGGTCGCCGAGTTGCCGGTCCTGATGCGTCTTGGATTGCAACGCCTGCGCGCCCGCGTCAGCACGGAGCGTACGCCGGTCACCCAGCGCGTGGCGCTGCCGTTTCACGCGCTGCGCGACGGTCCGTGGCCCGCCGTGTCCGCCTACGCGGTGACCCGCATGCGCCCCGGCGCGACCGTGTACCTGACCGCCGGCTCCGGCGATCCGGTGCTGGCGGCCTGGCATGCGGGCAGCGGCCGCGTCGTCGCGCTCACGGCCGGCCTGGGTCCATGGACGCCGCAGTGGACGGCGTGGTCACGCTGGCCGGTCCTGGCCGGCGGCCTGGCTGGCTGGGTCGATGGCCGCCAGGGCGAGGCGAGCCTGAGGCTCGCGATTGCGAGCGACGGGCCTGCGCTCCGGTTCACGGTCGATGCCGCCGATGACGGCCGCTGGTCCGGCGGCGCAGCCCCGGTGCTGCACCTGCTGGCGCCGTCCGGCCGCGTGCTCGAACTGACGCCGGCAGCGGCGGGCCCGGGCCGCTACACGGTTGGGCTCGAGCGGCCGGAATTCGGGTCCTACACTGTCACGGCCATCGCCGGTGAAGCCCGCGTGCGCCGCTTGTATCTGCACGAGGATCGCGCGGTCGCCTCGCGGACCGGACCCGGGCCGGCCGCCCGGGCATGGCGCGAGGCAGGTCTCGTGCGCAGCTGGCCGGTCGACGGTGTCGCGGGTGTCGGCAAGGTCGCGGGCGATGCGGTCTCGACGCGCCGGACGCTGGTGGCGCTTGCCCTGTCGATGCTGCTGCTCGGGCTCGTGATCGACTACCGCGGCAGCCTGCTGGCGATCTGGCCGGGTATGCGCCGGCGGATTGGCGGCTTCTTTGGCCTGCGCAAGCAGTTGCGCCGGTTCGCATCATGGTCGCGGCCGTAGCCCGTATGGCAGCGTGTGCCGGGACGGCGCCGTGCGTCCTGGACGGCGATGCACCGGCGCCAGGCGGCCGCGGCCGTGCTCTCGTGGCTGGCGCCACGCAACGTCCTTGCCAACGAAGTAAGATCGGCCGGGGAGCGGCAAGCGGCCATGAATCGGTTCGCCGCCAGGTACGGCGATTGGTTCGCGAGCGCCGAGCGGTGAAGCCCACCTCACAAACAGCAGACGTGGCGCGTCATTCCGTCCCTGCTGCCTGAATCCCGGATTCCCGACGGCTGAGTGAGCAGAGCCAACTCGAGGAGGAACAGCTTGACGAAGAGAACGACAAGAACGCCGGGCCTGGGGATCTCGCTGGTCCCCGTCCTCGTCCTGATCGCCACGCTCTACTACACCATCGTCGTACTGGATGGCTCGGGCCACATCCCCCTCATCATCGGGGCGATGGTCGCCTCGGCCATCTCCGGCAGCGCCCTTGGCATGTCGTGGGATGAGATCCAGAAAGGCCTGACCGCGGGAATCGTCACGGCCCTTCCCGCGATCCTGATCCTCATCGTTGTCGGACTGCTCATCGGGGTGTGGATCGCCAGCGGCGTGGTGCCGGTCATGATCTTCTACGGGCTGAAAATCCTTGCGCCGGGATACTTCCTGGTGGCGACCTGCGTGATCTGTGCCGTGATCTCGCTGGCCACCGGGTCCTCCTGGTCCACGGCGGCCACTGTCGGCCTCGCCATGATGGGAGTGGGCCAGGCGCTTGGAATCCCGGCAGGCATGACGGCGGGCGCAGTCGTGTCGGGCGCCTACTTCGGCGACAAGATGTCGCCGCTCTCCGACACGACGAACCTGGCCCCGGCCGTGGCGGGCACCCAGCTTTTCACCCACATCCGCCACATGGTCTACACGACCGTGCCCGCCCTCGTCCTGGCCCTCATCCTGTACGCCGTCATCGGGATCCTGCGGCCGGCGTCGGGATCGGTGGAGACTCCCGAGTACCTGCTGATGCTCTCGACGCTTACGGCGTCCTTCAACCTGACGCCGTGGCTGCTGATCGCCCCGGCGGCCGTGCTGTTCCTGGTCTGGAAGAAGACACCGGCACTGCCCGCCCTGGTGATTGGCGTCGTGACAGGAGCGGTTCTCCTGGTCGTCTTCCAGTGGGAGGCGGGCGCGGGGTGGGCCTCGATAGCAGGCCGCGTGGTGGAGTCCCTGTACAGCGGCTATGTGAGTGAAACCGGCGTGGCGAGTGTCGACGGGCTGCTGACCCGGGGGGACTCACCGACATGCTCGAGACCATCGCCCTCATCATCGTGGCGCTGGCTTTCGGCGGGATCATGGAGGCGTCGGGCATGCTGGAGCGCCTGGCCTATGCCATCCTGACGGTGGCCCACTCCACCGGCTCACTGATCGCGGTGACCCTGTTCAGCTGTCTCGGCATGAACGTGCTCGCGTCGGACCAGTACCTCGCCATCATCGTGCCGGGCCGGATGTACCGCGCGGCCTACCTGCGGCGGGGCCTGCATCCGAAGAACCTGTCGCGGGCGCTCGAGGATTCGGCAACGCTCACCTCGCCGCTGATTCCGTGGAACACCTGCGGCGCCTACATGTCGGGCGTCCTGGGCGTGAGTTCCTTCACCTACCTGCCCTTCGCATTCCTCAACCTGCTGTCGCCGATGATCTCGATGTTCTACGGGTTCACCGGCATCACCATCCAGAAGATCGAGGACGACCCGGATTCCGTGGTGGGAATCACGGATGAAGAGCTGGCAGGCAGGGAACCGGGACGCTGAACCGGGACGCCGGTCCCGGTGATGCGGCAAACGAAAGGCCCCTTGCGGGGCCTTTCTCATTTCACCAGATGCGATGACGGGTGACCCGCCGGCGCAATGTGCCTCGAGCCGTCACAGCAGCGGCACCAGCAGCAGCGCCACGATATTGATGATCTTGATCAACGGGTTGATGGCAGGTCCCGCGGTGTCCTTGTAGGGATCACCAACCGTATCGCCGGTCACGGCGGCCATGTGCGCCGCCGAACCCTTGCCGCCGAAGTTGCCTTCCTCGATGTACTTCTTGGCGTTGTCCCAGGCGCCGCCACCCGTGCACATCGAGATGGCGACGAACAGGCCGGTCACGATGGTGCCGATCAGCAGCCCGCCCAGCGCGCGGATGCCCGCGCCGGGGCCCATCAGGAAGTTCATCGTGTAGGCCAGCGCCACCGGCACCAGGATCGGCAGCAGCGACGGCACGATCATCTCCTTGATCGCCGCGCGCGTGACCATGTCCACCGCGCGCGAGTAATCGGGCTTGGCCGTGCCTTCCATGATGCCCTTGATCTCGCGGAACTGGCGGCGCACCTCGACGACCACGGATCCGGCCGCACGGCCGACGGCTTCCATGGCCATGGCGGCGAACAGGAACGGCACCAGGCCGCCGATGAACAGGCCGATGATGACCGCCGGGTCGTCAAGCCGGAAGCCGTCCAGCGGCAACGTGCCCATGTCCTCCAGCTTGTGCGTGTAGTCGGCGAACAGCACCAGCGCGGCCAGCCCGGCCGAGCCGATCGCGTAGCCCTTGGTGACGGCCTTGGTCGTGTTGCCGACCGCGTCCAGCGCATCGGTGATGACCCGCACGTCCTTCGGCAGGCCCGACATCTCGGCGATGCCGCCGGCGTTGTCGGTGATCGGCCCGTAGGCGTCGAGCGCGACGATCATGCCGGTCATCGACAGCATCGCCGTGGCGGCGACGGCGATGCCGTACAGGCCGCCCAGTTCGTAGGTGCTCCAGATCGCGAGGCACACCGACAGCACGGGCAGCGCGGTCGACTTCATCGACACGCCCAGGCCCGCGATGATGTTGGTGGCATGGCCGGTCTGCGAGGCGTCGGCGATGTGCCGGACCGGCGCGTACTCGGTCGCCGTGTAGTACTCGGTGATCACGATCAGGGCCGCGGTCAGCGCCAGGCCGACCAGCGCGCAGAAATACAGGCCGAGCGCTGCCTCGCCCATCATCGCGGTGGTCACCGGGTAGAACGCGGCGGCGGCGATCAGGCCCGAGACGGTCACGCCGCGGTACAGCGCCGGCATGATCCGGCCGCCTTCGGTGACGCTGACGAAGAAGGTGCCGATGATCGATGCGGCGATCGACACGGCACCCAGCACCAGCGGGTACACGACGGCCGCGCCGCCGAGGTGCTGCATCATCAGCGAGCCCAGCAGCATCGTCGCGACGACGGTCACCGCGTAGGTCTCGAACAGGTCCGCCGCCATGCCGGCGCAGTCGCCGACGTTGTCACCGACGTTGTCGGCGATGACCGCCGGGTTGCGCGGGTCGTCCTCGGGGATGCCGGCCTCGACCTTGCCGACCAGGTCGGCGCCGACATCGGCGCCCTTCGTGAAGATGCCGCCGCCGAGTCGCGCGAAGATGGAGATCAGCGAACCGCCGAAGGCGAGGCCGATCAGGCCGCGCAGCGCTTCCTTCTCGCCGAGCAGCGGCAGCACGGCCCAGTAGTAGGCCGCGACCCCGATCAGTCCCAGCCCGACCACCAGCATGCCGGTGACCGCACCGCCGCGGAACGCGATCTTGAGCGCCGGATTGAGACCGGTGCTGGCGGCGTGCGCGGTGCGCACGTTGGCCCGCACCGAGACGTTCATGCCGATGTAGCCGGCCGCGCCGGACAGGATGGCGCCGACGCCGAAACCTGCCGCGGTCGGCCAGCCGAGCAGCACCCACAGCACCAGCAGCAGCACGATGCCGACGACCGCGATGGTCGAGTACTGGCGGTTGAGGTACGCCTTGGCGCCCGCCTGGATGGCCGCGGCGATTTCCTGCATGCGCGGGCTGCCGGCCGGCTGGGCCAGGATCCAGCGCACGGCGAAAACGCCATAGACGATGGCGACCACGCCGGCCGCAACCGCGAGCCACAGCGCTTCTTGAGTTTCGATCATGGACCATCCTCCCCGGGAATTCTTCTTGGCGCCTGCGCCGTCACATAAACCAAAAATTATATCACGAAGTCCGTCTTCAGCTTGCGCCGCACGCGCGCCTTGCGCAGCGTCACGTAGCGCGGCAGGCCGCGCTCATAGGGCGGGTAATCCTCGCCTTCGATCAGCGGCTCCAGGTAGCGGCGGCACGCAGGCGTGATGCCGAAGCCGTCCGCGGTGATGAAGCTGCGCGGCACCATCTTTTCCTTGTTCGCGATGGCCGCAATCGGCGCGGCGCCGATCGTCCAGCGGTACGGCTTCGACGACTTGCGCACGATCACCGGCATGACCGCGTTCTGGCCCTCGAGCGCGAACTCGACGGCGGCGCGGCCGACCGCATAGGCCTGCTCGACGTCGACCTTCGACGCGATGTGCCGCGCGGAACGCTGCAGGTAGTCGGCCAGCGCCCAGTGGTACTTGTAGCCGTGCGCGTCCTTGACCATCGCAGCGAGCGTCGGCGCGACGCCGCCCAGCTGCACGTGCCCGAACGCGTCCTTGGTGCCCATGTCCGAGAGGAACCGGCCGTCGGCGTCGCGCACGCCTTCCGAAGCCACGACCACGCAGTAGCCGTAGCGTTCCACCGAGTCCCTGACACGCGCCAGGAAGCGCGGGCGGTCGAAGGCAATCTCGGGGAACAGGATGGCATGCGGCGCATCGCCGGCCTTGCTGCCGGCCAGTCCGCCGGCGGCGGCGATCCAGCCGGCATGCCGGCCCATCACCTCGAGAATGAAGACCTTGGTCGAGGTGCGCGCCATCGAGGCGACGTCCATTGCCGCCTCGCGCGTCGAGACGGCGACATATTTCGCGACCGAGCCGAAACCGGGGCAGCAGTCGGTGACCGGCAGGTCGTTGTCCACCGTCTTCGGGATGCCGATGCAGACCACGTGATGGCCCAGCTGGTCGCCCAACTGCGACAGCTTGAGCGCGGTGTCCATCGAGTCGTTGCCGCCGTTGTAGAAGAAGTAGCGGATATCGTGCGCGCGAAAGACCTCGATCAGCCGCTCGTACTTGGCGCGGTCCTTGGCCAGGTCCTTGAGCTTGTAGCGCGCCGAGCCGAACGCGCCGGACGGCGTCCAGCGCAGGGCGCGGATGTCGGCCGCACTCTCCTTGCCCGTGTCGATCAGGTCTTCGGTGAGCGCGCCGACGATGCCGTCGCGGCCCGCGTACAGCTTGCCGATCCTGGCGCGGTTGCGGCGGCAGGCGTCGATCACTCCCGCCGCGGAGGCGTTGATGACGGCGGTGACGCCGCCGGACTGGGCGTAGAACGCGTTGGGCTTGCGGGCCTTGCTGCGGGCGGCGGCCATGATCGTGCACCTTGCGTGAGGCGGGCGCGGGGCCCGTGCGGGGCGAAAGGATAGCCCAAGGGGGGCTCGCTACGCGCGGCCGAGTCCGGGAAATCCCGGTTTGACGCTGTGGCAGCGCGGGTGCAGCATTGGCGCCCCATTTCAGGCGCCGGCGCCTGCGCGAGGACCGACATGAGGCTGGTATTGCTGGGCGCGCCCGGCTCGGGCAAGGGCACCCAGGCCAAGAAACTCGTTGAAAAATACGGGGTTCCCCAGATCTCGACCGGCGACCTGCTGCGCGATGCGATCAGCCGGGGCACGCCCATGGGGCTCAAGGCCAAGTCGGTCATGGGCGAAGGCAGGCTGGTCGATGACGCCACGGTGCTGGCCATGCTGCGCGAGCGTCTCGACGAGCCGGATGCCGCGCGCGGCTTCATCCTCGACGGCTACCCGCGCAACGAGCCGCAGGCCGACGCGCTGGCGTCACTGCTGGCAGCGGACGGGCAGGCCCTCGATGCCGTCGTGCTCATGGACGTCGATGCGACCGCGCTGTTCCGGCGGCTGACCGGCCGGCGCACCTGCCGGCGCTGCGGCAAGCTTTTCAACGTCTACAGCAACCCGCCCGGCGACGGACCCGACTGCGAGGGCGGTCAGCGGCACGATGTTTTCCAGCGGCCGGATGACAACGAGGAGACGATCGCCAGGCGGCTCGAGGTGTACGAGGCGCAGACGCGGCCGCTGGCCGCGTACTACAGGACGCGCGGCCTGCTGAAGACGATCGATGCGAACGGCACGCCGGAAGAGGTCTTCGACCGGGTGCTGGCAAGCGGCGTCTGATTCGCTTGCGGAGGGGCCACCCCTCCTACAACACGGCCACCAGCGCTTCGCCGACGACCTGCCGCCGCCAGCCGCGCAGCGGCGCTGCATCGCGTGAGCCCCGCACCAGCGCCGTCAGGTCGCGGCGCGTGGCCAGCACCTCCGCGCCGATGCCCAGCTCGGTCGCCAGGGCCTGCAGCGCAGCCTGCAGCCGGCGCATCGCGGCCTTCTGCCCGGGCGACAGCCGGTCTGGTGGCTCGCCGCCAGGATATTCATGCGGCGCGGCCCCGGCCAGCACCGCCATGAGCTCGTCCGACGCATTCCTGGCGAGCGCGGCCGGCAGGCCGGGCACCGCGGCCAGCGCGGCGGGGGAATCCGGCCGGCGGCGGGCCAGCTCACGCAAGGTGTCGTCAGGCATCACCCACGAGCGTGGCAGGTCGCGGCGCATCGCGCGTGTTTCCCGCCAGGCGGCGAGGTCACGCACCGCGCCGCGTTCGACCGGCGTCATGCGTTCGAGCCCGCGCAGCCTGAGCCAGGCGTCCTCCGGCACGTTGCGGTATACGGCGGGGTCGATGAGGGCGACGCATTCCTGCTCCAGCCAGCCGAGCCGGCCGGCCGCCACGAGCCGTTCCCGCAGGATCGAGGCGATCGGCTCCAGGTAGCGCACGTCGTCGGCGGCATAGGCCAGCTGCGCCGGACGCAGCGGCCGCGCGGCCCAGTCGGCCCGCGCATGGCCCTTCGCCAGTTGCACGTCGAGCAGCTCGCTCACCAGCGGGGCGTAACCCACCTGCGATGCATGACCGAGCAGCGACGCGGCGATCTGCGTGTCGAAGAGCGGCGCGGGCGGCCCGCCGGCGAGCGGCAACAGCACCTCGACGTCCTGCCTGGCCGAGTGCAGGATCTTGGTGGTGGCGGGCGCACGCAGCAGCGCGACCAGCGGCGCCAGGTCCTCGATGGCGAGCGGATCCACCAGCAGCACGCGATCACCCGCGGCGAGCTGCACGAGGCACAGCCGCGCGTAGAAGGTACGCTCGCGAAAGAACTCGGTGTCCACCGCCAGCTGCCCGACGCCGTTCAGGCCGGCCAGCGCTGCCGCGAGTTGCTCGGGTCCGTCGATCAGCTGGTTCTGCGTCACCGTCACCCCGGCAGTTGGCTACAATCATCGCAAGCGCGCCATTATGGACATCCCCGGCGCGCATCCCAAGGCGGCCTGATGAAGGTACTGCTGAAGGCATTCATCGACATCGCGCTGCGGCGGCGTGGACCCGGCGACCTGCCGGACTCCACGGCGCTGGTGGCGCTGACCGCGGCGGCGTACGCGGCGTTCAGCGCCGTGCAGTCGTGGATGCTGTTCGGCCTGCAGGATCTCGCCGGCCGGACGGCCGCGGACGTGCTGCTGGCGGGCGCGCTGATCTGGATGCTGCTGCTCGCGATCGGGCGCCGCCACCGCTTCAGGCAGACGGCCAGCGCCGTGTTCGGCACGGGCGCGCTGCTCTCGCCGCTGGTGATCGCCCTGCTGGTGCTGAAGGCGCCGGCGGCGGCGAGCCAGCCGCTCGCCCTGCTGGTGTGGGCGGGTTCCGTCGCGGTCATCGTCTGGTTCACGCTGATCGTCGCGCACATCCTGCGCGCCGCGCTCGACGTGCGCCCGTTCACGGCGCTGGCCGTCGCGGTCGCCTACATCGTGGGCAGCGCCGCGCTGCTCACCTGGCTGTTCCCCGCGGGCGCCTGAATGCACATTCACATCATCGGCATCTGCGGCACCTTCATGGGCGGGGTGGCCGCGCTGGCGCAGGCCGCCGGCCATCGCGTGACCGGCTGCGACCGGGCGGTGTACCCGCCGATGAGCACGCAGCTCGCGGCACTCGGCATCGACCTGATCGAAGGCCATGATCCCGCGCAGCTCGACCTCGCGCCGGACATGGTGCTGGTCGGCAACGTGATGAGCCGCGGCAACGCGCTGATCGAGCGGCTGCTGGACAGCGGGCTGCCGTACACGTCGGGACCGCAGTGGCTCGCCGAACACGTGCTGCGGGGCCGCTGGACGCTGGCGGTGGCCGGCACCCATGGCAAGACGACGACCAGCAGCATGCTCGCGTGGATCCTGGAGCGGGCGGGTCTCGAACCGGGCTTCCTGATCGGCGGCGTGCCGCGCGACTTCGACCAGTCGGCGCGGCTCGGCCGCGGCCGCCACTTCGTGGTCGAGGCGGATGAATACGACACGGCGTTCTTCGACAAGCGTGCCAAGTTCGTGCACTACCGGCCGCGTACGGCGATCCTCGGCAACCTCGAATACGATCATGCGGACATCTATCCGGACATCGCGGCGATCCAGTGGCAGTTCCACCTGCTGCTGCGCACGGTGCCGCAGCACGGTCTGGTGATCGCCAACGCCGCCGACCCGCGGCTGCAGGCGGTGCTCGACATGGGCTGCTGGACGCCGCGCGAGACTTTTTCGTCGCAAGCCGGCGCGGCGGCGGACTGGCAGGCGCGGCTGGAAGCGGCGGACGGTTCGGCGTTCGCGGTTGATTTCCGCGGCGCGCCCGCGGGCGTCGTGCACTGGCAACTGCTCGGCTCGCACAACGTGGCGAATGCGCTGGCCGCGCTGGCGGCCGCGCAGCACGCCGGGGTCGCGCCCGACGTCGCCGCCGCGGCGCTGGCCGGGTTCGGTGGCGTGCGCCGGCGCATGGAACTGCGCGGCACCGTGCGCGAGGTGGCCGTTTACGACGATTTCGCGCATCACCCGACGGCCATCGCCACCACGATCGACGGCCTGCGGCAGCGCATCGGCGGCGCACGCATGATTGCGGTGCTCGAACCGCGTTCCAACACGATGAAGCGCGGCGTGCACCGCGACGAACTCGCCGGCGCGCTCGGCGGGGCCGATGCGGTGTGGTTGTACCGGCCGGCCGACCTGGGCTGGGACCTCGGCGAGATCGCGCGCCGGATCGGGCCACGCGCCCGGATCAGCGACGACGTGGACCAGCTGGCTGCAACCGTCGCAACGGAGGCCGCGGCGGGCGACCACGTGCTGATCATGAGCAATGGCGGATTCGGCGGCCTGCACGGCAAGGTGCTCGCGGCGCTCGACCGGGCGGGCACGCCATGAGCGCCGGCGCGCGCGGCGCCGGGGTCGCGCTGGCCATGACCGGCGCGTCCGGCGCGCGGTACGGACTGCGCCTGCTGGAGTGCCTGATCCGCGCGGGTGGTCCCGTGCACCTCATGCTGTCGAAGCCCGGCATGCTGGTGATCGCAGCGGAAACCGACGAGCGCCTGCCCGGGCGCCCGGCCGGGATCGCGCGTTACTTCAGCGAGCGCTACGGCGCGTCACCGGGCCAGCTGCAGGCCTACGGGCAGGAAGAGTGGACCGCCTGCGTCGCCAGCGGCTCGGGTGCGCCGCCGGCGATGGTCGTCTGCCCCTGCTCGATGGCCACGGTGTCCGCGATCGCGAGCGGGGCGAGCCGCAGCCTGATCGAGCGCGCCGCCGACGTGGCGCTCAAGGAACGCCGCAAGCTGATCCTGGTGCCGCGCGAGACGCCGCTGTCGGTGATCCACCTGCGCAACCTGCTGGCCATCGCCGAGGCCGGCGGCATCGTGCTGCCAGCGAGCCCCGGCTTCTATCATCGCCCGGGCCGCATCGAGGACCTCGTGGACCACGTGGTCGCCAGGGTGCTCGATCACCTCGGGATCGAGCAGGCGCTCGCGCCGCGCTGGGGCGCGGAACCGGCGGCGGACCCGCACAGGTCATGAGCGCGGCGCCGCGCGAATTGCCGCTGTTCCCGCTCAACACGGTGCTGTTTCCGGACGGGCCGCTGCCGCTCAGGATCTTCGAGACGCGCTACGTTGACATGGTGCGCCGCTGCATGCGCGAGGAGACCGGCTTCGGCGTGGTGCTGATCGCCGAGGGACCCGAGGCAGGCGGACCGGCCCGTTTTGTCGGGGTCGGCACGGAAGCCTCGATCGTGGACTTCGACCGGCTCGAGGGCGGCCTGCTCGGCATCCGCTGCCGCGGCCGGGAGCGCTTCCGCGTGCTCGAGTCCCGGCGCGCCGCGGACGGGCTCAACATCGGCCAGGTGCTGCCGCTGGCGCCGCAGCCCGCGGTGCCGCTGCCGTCGCAATTCGCGCCGCTGGCCGACGTGCTGCGCGCGGTCCTGCCGCAGCTGGGCGAACTCTATGCAGCGATGCCGCGCCGCTTCGACGACGCGGCGTGGGTGGGCCACCGGCTGGCGGAGGTGCTGCCGCTGGCGACGCCGGACAAGCAGGCGCTGCTCGAAATGGACGACCCGGTCGCGCGGCTGGAGGTCATCGCACCGCTGATCAGGCGGGAGGGCTGAGCCGCCCGGCCCAGGCCGCGAAGCGGTGGCGATAGCGCCAGGCCAGCCAGGCCAGCAGACACGTCCAGGCCAGCACCAGCCAGCCCGTGAAGCCGTCGAAGCCGCTGACCAGCCAGTGCAGCGGCGCCCCGGACACCGCGCGCGTGGTGTCCATGGTCGCCTTGATGACCCACACCCAGCCCATGTGCAGCCCGATGCACGCGGCGATGCCGCCGGTCCATTGCCGCACCATGCCGAGCAGCACGCCGACCGCCAGCAGCGACAGGAAGGCATCCACCACGGCGGCAGGATCGCCAAACCAGCGCAGCACGCCGGCCAGCAGCACGAAACCGCTGGCCGGACCAACGTCGGCGGCGGGAATGCTGGTGCGCGCCAGAAAGTGAATGGCCGCATACACGGCGGCCGTCAGCAGGATCGCCGCGCGCGGCCCCGACTCGCGGCGGATCGCGCCGAACATCAGGCCGCGGAAGAACGTCTCCTCGATCAGGCCGACGACCAGCCCGGTGGCGAGGCCCGAGGCCAGCGCGACGGCCAGGCGGCTGGCGCCCAGGCCGGGCAGCAGTTCCCTGATCGCCAGGCCGTTCATCACGGCCGCCACCGCCAGCATGGTCAGCACGCCGACCGCCAGGCCGGCGCCGAACTGCGCTGCGAACCGGCGGCGCGGCAGCGCGTAACCCCAGGCCTCGCGACCGGACAGCCGCAGCTTCCACACGCAGGCCGCGATGCCGGCCAGCATGGTCAGCTGCCAGAAGCGGCTGACCACCTTGTGAAACGGCCAGGCGGGCTCGATCGCGACCGCCAGCAGGTAAGCGGGATAGGCGAGGGCGGCCGCCAGCAGCAGCGTGCCGGCGATCGCCACCATGAACCACGAAAAGGACCGCATCGTATGGGCGCCGTCCTGCCGCGACGCGTTCAGACCGTGCGCAGCGCGCGCCGCGCGGCTTCGATGGTCGCGGCGATCTCGGCCTCGCCGTGCGCGGCCGACACGAAGCCGGCTTCGTAGGCGGACGGCGCGAGGTACACGCCCTCGGCCAGCATGGCGTGGAAAAAGCGCCGGAAACGTTCGACGTCGCAGGCCATCACCTGCGCGAAGCCGGTGACCGGCCCGCCGTCGGTGAAGAACATGCCGAACATGCCGCACACATGGTTGGTCGTGAACGGCACGCCGGCCTCGCGGGCGGCCGCCTCCAGGCCGTCGACGAGCTGGCGCGTATGCGCCGCGAGCCGCTCGTGGAACCCCGGCGCCGACACGCCCGCCAGCGTCGCCAGCCCGGCGGCCATGGCTACCGGATTGCCGGACAGCGTGCCGGCCTGGTAGACGGGCCCGAGCGGCGCGAGCCGTTCCATGATGTCGCGCCGGCCGCCGAAGGCGCCGACCGGCATGCCGCCGCCGATGATCTTGCCCAGCGTGGTCAGGTCCGGCCGGATGCCGTACAGCGCCTGCGCGCCGCCGAGGGCGACGCGGAAGCCCGTCATGACTTCGTCGAAGATGAGCAGCACGCCATGCTGCGTGCACAGTTCGCGCATGCGCTGCAGGAATCCCGGCGCGGGCGGGACGCAGTTCATGTTGCCGGCCACCGGCTCGACGATGACGCAGGCGATCTCGCCGCCGATCTTCGCGAAACACACCTCGAGGTCCTGCGTGTCGTTGTAGGTCAGCGTCACCGTGTGGGCGGCCAGGGCCGCCGGCACGCCCGGCGAGGTCGGCACGCCGAGCGTCAGCGCGCCGGAGCCAGCCTTCACCAGCAGCGAGTCCGAATGGCCGTGGTAACAGCCCTCGAATTTCACGATCTTGTCGCGCCCGGTGTAGCCGCGCGCCAGCCGGATCGCGCTCATGGTCGCCTCGGTGCCGGAGCTCACCATGCGCACCAGCTCGATCGACGGCACCAGCTCGCAGACGCGTCGCGCCAGTTCGGTCTCGATCTCGGTCGGCGCGCCGAAGGACAGGCCGCGCGCGGCCGTTTGCTGCACGACAGCGATCACCTGCGGGTCGGCGTGACCCAGGATCATCGGACCCCACGAGCCGACGTAGTCGATGAACCGCCGGCCGTCGTGGGCCGTCACCCAGGCGCCGCTGGCGCTGGCGAAGAACACGGGCTCGCCGCCGACCCCACGGAAGGCCCGCACGGGCGAGTTCACGCCGCCGGGGATGAAGCGGCAGGCCTGCTCGAACAGTGACACGTCGTTGCTCCTGGCATCATGCGCCGCCGCGGTCCGGCTGCGCCGAAAGCGGTAATGTTACGCTATCGCACGGCGCGGCGAGGCCGCGGGGTGCCGCCGACCGGCATGCGGGAATGGCGCCTGCCGCTGCGACCTGCGGGTGCAGCCAGGCATGGCCCGCGAACATGGAGCGGCGATGCGTCCACTGGTGATGCGCTGCGGCGCATTCGGCGACATGGTGCTGCTGACACCGCTGCTGCGGCAGTTGCGGCAGCGCTTCGGCGAGCCCGCCGACATCGTGTCCTCGGGCGCGTGGACGCGGCCGTTGCTGCAGGACCAGCCCGACGTGGGCGAGATCTTCATCCTGGACAGCCGCAGGCGACCCTACTGGACCAGCCGCGGGCAGCAACGCCTGGTCGCGTGGCTGCGGCGGCGCGGTGCGGGCCCGACCTGGTATTGCGACGGCGGTCCCGGGCGCGGGCTGCTGCGGCGCGGCGGGATTCCCGACGACCAGGTCTGCGAAGCGAACTCCGTGCCCTGGCTGACCGGCGAGCACTACGTCGAGCGCTGGATCAGGTTTGCGCGCCTGACGCCGCCGGCCTACGCGGGTCGCGTGCCCTGCGACGGCGCGCCGGTGGCCAATGCTGCGGTGCTGGAGATCGCCGACGCCTCGCGCGCCGCGCTCGACGACTGGCTGGCGCGACGCGCGCTGGCCGGCCGGCCGCTGATCGTGATCCAGGCGGGCAACAAGCGGACCATGCGCCGCCTGTTCCGCCGGCGGCATACCAACACGAAGTACTGGCCGGAGGAGCGCTGGGGCCAGGTGCTGCGCGCCGTGCGCGCGGCGCGGCCGGGGCATGCGATCCTGCTGCTCGGCGTGCCGCAGGAACTGGCCCTCAATGAGGACATCCGCCGCTCGGCGGCGGTGCCCGGCCTGCACAATGTCGCCGACGACCTGCCGATCGGCATCCTGCTGCCCTTGCTGCAGCGCGCCCGCAGCATGATCTCCGTCGACACCGGGCCGGCGCACGCCGCGGCGGCGCTTGGCTGTCCGACGGTCGTGCTATTCGGCCAGGCGGACCCGGTGCGGCTGCGGCCGGGCGGTGTGGACACGCCGGCCGCGGTGCTCACCGGCGCTGTGGCGGGCTGCCCCGACATCCTCGGCATCAGCGCCGAAGCCGTGATCCACGCCTGGCTGGAGCTGGCCGGCAACCGCTGAAACCGGTCCGCCGGGAACCAGCCGGCGAGCACGGCGGGCAGCTGGCCCCGGCGCATGCCGTTCACTCCGGCACGGGCAGCCAGACGACCTGCGACTCGATGCGGCCGTCCGGGTGCAGCGTGAGCCAGCGGTATCCGGGTGGCCGCCGGTCGATGGCGAAACCGGCCAGTCCCGGCGAGAACTGGAAGCACGTGGATGGCGTGCCCATCAGGCGCATGCCGTCACGGTATTCGTCGAAGTCCTGGTGCACGTGGCCCCACAACAGGCCGCGCACGTTGCCGTGACGCCGCGCCAGTTCGAGCAGCGCGTCGCCGTCACGCAAGCCGATGGCGTCCAGCCACAGGCTGCCGATCGGCACCGGCTGGTGGTGCAGGCACAGCAGCACGTGTGCCCCGGCGTGCGCCGACAGCAGCGTGTCCAGCGCGCCGAGCGCAGCGGGCCCCAGCCTGCCGTGCGCGGCGCCCGGGACGCTCGTGTCCAGCAGCAGGATGGCCCAGCCGCCAAGACGGGTGACCGGCGCCAGGTCGAAGGGCGGCGCCGGCAGCAGGGCGGCCAGGTCCCGCGGCAGGTCGTGGTTGCCGGGCAGGCACAGCACCGGAATGCCGGACGGGGCGAGCAGCGCGGCCAGCTGGCGATACCCGCCGGCCTCGTCCTGCACCAGGTCGCCGGTCAGCAGCAGCGCGTCGGCGGCCTGTACCTTGCCGGCGGCGTGGGCCAGGCAGCGCCTGAACGTCTCGTGCGTGGCCACGCCGCGCACGCGTTGCCGCGGACCGTCGCGCAGGTGCAGGTCAGTGAACTGCAGCAGCCGCAACAGGCCGTCGCCTTGCCGGGATCGAGCGTGCATGGCGCGATCCTAGCAAAGGCGCCGGCCCGTGCGGCCGCTGTCAGTACCGGTAGTGGTCCGGCTTGAACGGCCCCGCCGGCGGCAGGCCCAGGTAGGCCGACTGCTCGGCGGTGAGTTCGGTCAGCTGCGCGTCGATGCGCGCCAGGTGCAGTCGCGCCACCTTCTCGTCCAGGTGCTTCGGCAGCACGTACACGCGTTTCTCGTAGCGGTCGCCATGCGCGAACAACTCGATCTGCGCCAGCACCTGGTTGGTGAACGAGTTGGACATCACGAATGACGGATGGCCGGTCGCGCAACCGAGGTTCACCAGCCGGCCCTCGGCGAGGATGATGATGCGCCTGCCGTCCGGGAACTCCACGTGGTCGACCTGCGGCTTGATGTTGATCCACTCGTGCTTGCGCAGCGAGGCGATGTCGATCTCGCTGTCGAAGTGGCCGATGTTGCAGACGATCGACTGGTGCTTCATGCGCCGCATGTGGTCGTAGGTGATCACGCTGAGGTTGCCGGTGGCGGTCACGAAGATGTCCGCCTTGTCGCAGGCGTGGTCCATGGTTACGACCCGGTAGCCTTCCATCGCCGCCTGCAGGGCGCAGATCGGGTCGATCTCGGTGACCCAGACGGTGGCGCCGAGCGCGCTCAGCGACTGCGCGCAACCCTTGCCGACGTCGCCATAGCCGGCCACCACCGCGACCTTGCCGGCGATCATCACGTCGGTCGCGCGCTTGATGCCGTCCACCAGCGATTCGCGGCAACCGTACAGGTTGTCGAACTTGGACTTGGTCACGGAGTCGTTGACGTTGATGGCCGGGAAGGGCAGCCGCCCGCCCTGCGCCATGTCGTACAAGCGCTTGACGCCGGTCGTCGTCTCCTCGGTCACGCCGCGGATCTGCGCGAGGCGCTCCGAGTACCAGCCCGGCGAGGTCTTGAGCCGGGCGCGGATCGCGGCGAACAGCGCCTGTTCTTCCTCGTTGGCCGGCTTTGCCAGCACCTTGGGGTCCTGCTCCGCGCGGCTGCCGAGTATCAGCAGCAGCGTCGCGTCGCCGCCGTCGTCCAGGATCATGTTCGCGAAGCCGCCGTCCGGCCAGTCGAACAGGCGATGCGTGAAGTCCCAGTATTCGTCCAGCGTTTCGCCCTTGTAGGCGAATACCGGCGTGCCGGCTGCCGCGACGGCTGCCGCCGCGTGGTCCTGCGTCGAGTAGATGTTGCACGAGGCCCAGCGCACCTGCGCGCCGAGCGCCTGCAGCGTCTCGATCAACATGGCCGTCTGGATGGTCATGTGCAGCGAGCCCGCGATGCGCGCGCCCTTGAGAGGCCTGGACGCGCCGAACTCGCGGCGCAATTCCATGAGGCCCGGCATCTCGGTCTCGGCGATCGACATCTCCTTGCGGCCCCACTCGGCCTGGGCGATGTCCTTGACGAAGAAGTCCCGGGCGGACTTCGCTTCAACAACAGCATTCATGTCAGTCTCCTGATCACCTGGAGCGCCGTTGCCGTTTGAGTCACCCGCGGTCCCGAGCCTGACAGGGGCCATCCCCGTTGCAGCGCTCCTCGGGTTCGCGGGACGGCCCGGCGTATCCGGGCCCGGTCCTTCAGCGGACGCCTGCGGCGTCCCGCAGTTCGTCCACCTTGTCGGTCTGTTCCCAGGTAAAGGCCGTATAGGCCTCGGACCGGCGCGTCTCGGTCCCGCCGTTCCGCTCCACCCACTCGTAGGTCGCGGCCCGTGGCGTGCGGCCGAAATGTCCGTACGCAGCGGTGGTACGGTACATCGGCCGCACCAGGTCGAGCATCTGGATGATGCCCCAGGGCCGCAGGTCGAAGTGACCGCGCACCAGCTTCTCCAGTTTCTCGTTTGTGATCTTGCCGGTGCCGAACGTGTCCACCGTGATCGACGTGGGGCGGGCGATGCCGATCGCGTAGGACAGCTGCAGTTCGCAGCGGTCCGCGAGACCGGCCGCGACGATGTTCTTCGCCACGTAGCGCGCGGCGTAGGCGGCCGAGCGGTCGACCTTGGACGGGTCCTTGCCCGAGAATGCGCCGCCGCCATGGCGCGCCGTGCCGCCATAGCTGTCGACGATGATCTTGCGGCCGGTCAGTCCGCAGTCGCCGACCGGTCCGCCGATGACGAAACTGCCGGTCGGGTTGATGTGCACGCGACTGGCGGGCAGCGCGTCGAGCCATTTCTTCGGCAGGATCGGCTTCAGGATGTGCTCGATGACGCCCTCGCGCAGATCCTTCTTCGTCACACCCGGGTCGTGCTGCGTCGAGAGCACCACCGCGTCGAGGCCGGCGATCCGGCCGTCGGCGTAGCGCAGCGTGACCTGTGATTTCGCGTCGGGCCGCAGCCACGGCAACGGCGAGCGCCTCGACTTGCGCACGCGCGCCTGCTGTTCGACCAGGCGGTGCGAATAGTAGATCGGCGCCGGCATGTACTCGGGCGCCTCGTTGCAGGCGTAGCCGAACATCAGGCCCTGGTCGCCTGCGCCCTGGTCCTCGGGACGGCGCCGGTCGACGCCCTGGTTGATGTCCGGGGACTGCTTGCCGATGAGGTTGAGCACGCCGCAGGTCGCGCCGTCGAAGCCGACCTCGGACGACGTGTAGCCAATGTCCTTGATGACCCCGCGCACCAGGTCCTCGAGGTCGACCCAGGCGCTGGTCGTGACTTCGCCGGCGATGATCGCAACGCCGGTCTTGACCATCGTTTCGCACGCCACGCGGGCACGCTTGTCCTGCGCGATGATGGCGTCGAGCACGGCGTCGGAAATCTGGTCGGCGACCTTGTCGGGGTGCCCCTCGGACACCGATTCCGACGTGAAGAGATAGGAGGAGGCCATGTTGCTCCGCTGGGGCTGCCGGTAAAGCGGCCAAGTATAGCGGGTGGCGGCCCCTGAGACCCGGTCGCGGCGGGATTCGCGGATTGCCCCGGCGGCGGGCGATCGGGGACAATACGCGGCTACCCACCCAGGGACCTTGCATGCCGTCACGCCGCGAGCTCGCCAACGCCATCCGCGTCCTCAGCATGGACGCTGTGCAGCGGGCCAATTCCGGTCATCCCGGCATGCCGATGGGGATGGCCGACATCGCCGAGGTCCTGTGGCGCGACTTCCTGCGACATAACCCGGCCAACCCGGCCTGGCCGGAGCGCGACCGCTTCGTGCTGTCGAACGGCCACGGCTCGATGCTGTTGTACTCGGTCCTGCACCTGAGCGGTTACGAGCTCGGCATCGAGGAGCTGAAACGCTTCCGCCAGCTGGGCTCGCGCACGGCCGGCCACCCGGAACGCGAGCCGTCGATGGGCGTGGAGACGACCACCGGGCCGCTCGGGCAGGGGCTGGCGAACGCGGTCGGCATGGCGCTGGCCGAGCGACTGATGGCCGACGAGTTCAACCGGCCGGAGCACACGATCGTCGACCACCACACGTGGGTGTTCCTCGGCGACGGCTGCCTGATGGAAGGCATCTCGCACGAGGCCTGTTCGCTGGCCGGTGCCTGGGGACTCGGCAAGCTCGTCTGCTTCTACGATGACAACGGGATCTCGATCGACGGCGAGGTGGCGGGCTGGTTCACGGACGACACGCCGCGCCGCTTCCAGGCCTATGGCTGGCAGGTGATCCGCGACGTCGATGGCCACGATCCGGAGGCGATCGTCAAGGCGATCCGCAAGGCGCGCCGCGAAAAGTCCCGCCCGACCCTGATCTGCTGCAAGACCGTGATCGGCTACGGGTCGCCGAACAAGCAGGGCACGGAGGCGTGTCACGGCGCGCCGCTCGGCGTACAGGAAGTGCAGCTCGTACGCGAGGCCCTCGGCTGGCGCTACGATCCGTTCGTCGTGCCCCCTGAAGTGCGCGCGGCGTGGGACGGCCGGCCGCGCGGCAGGCGCGCCGAGAACCGCTGGAAGCGCGCCTTCAAGGCTTACCGGGCCGCCTACCCCGGGCTGGCCGCCGAATATGAGCGGCGCATGGCGGGCGCGCTGCCGGAAGGCTTCGCGGCTGGCGCCACGGCGCTCACGCAGCAGGCGCAGGCGGCCGGCGGCAACGCCGCAACGCGCCAGAGTTCGCAGGCTGCGCTCGACGCCCTGGGCCCGCTGCTGCCGGAACTGCTGGGTGGGTCCGCCGACCTGACCGGCTCCAACAACACACGCATCAAGGGCACCACGGCGTTTACGCCGGCGCGGCCCGACGGGCGCTACCTGCATTACGGCGTCCGCGAATTCGGCATGGCCGCCATCATCAATGGCATCGGCCTGCACGGCGGGTTCATCGCGTACGGCGGCACGTTCCTGGTGTTCTCGGATTACGCCCGCAATGCGCTGCGCATGGCGGCGCTCATGCACCTGCCCTCGATCTACGTGCTGACGCACGACTCGATCGGCCTCGGCGAGGACGGCCCGACGCACCAGCCCGTCGAACACACGGCGTCGTTGCGGCTGATTCCGGGCCTGCAGGTGTGGCGGCCCTGCGATGACGTCGAGACCTTTGCCGCATGGGCTGCCGCGATCGAGCGGCGCGACGGGCCGACCTGCCTGGTCCTCACGCGGCAGTCCGTGCCGCACCAGGCGCGCGACGCCGCGCAGGTGACGGCCATCGGGCGCGGCGCGTACGTGCTGGTGGACTGCGATGGCGAGCCGCAGTGCATCCTGATTGCGACCGGCTCGGAGGTTGGCGTCGCCGTCGAGGCTGCGCGCGCGCTGGCCACCGAGGGCCGGCGGGTGCGGGTGGTGTCCATGCCCTGCGCCACGGTGTTCGCCGCCCAGGACCGCGCCTGGCGCGACAGCGTCCTGCCGCCGGCGATCGGGCGCCGGGTCGCCATCGAGGCCGGCGTGACCGACGGCTGGTGGCGCTGGGTCGGCACGCACGGCCGTGTGGTCGGGCTCGACCGCTTCGGCGCGTCGGCGCCCGCCGCGGACCTGTTCCGGCATTTCGGCCTCACCGCGCAGGCCGTCGCAGACGCCGCGCGGGCGCTTTGCGGCGCGTGACGACCGGCGGGATTCCTACAGCCTATAATCGACCCGTACCGATGAACCAAAAGGACGAACGATGACGATCAAGGTGGGTATCAACGGCTTCGGCCGCATTGGGCGCATGGCATTCCGCGCGGCGCACAAGCACTTCCCGGATGTGCAAATCGTCGGCATCAACGACCTGCTCGAGCCCGATTATCTCGCCTACCTGCTGCGCTACGACTCGGTCCATGGCCGCTTCGGCGGCAGCGTTTCGGTCGACGGCGACCACATGGTCGTCGATGGCAAGCGGATCCGGCTGACCGCCATCAAGGACCCGGCCGAGCTGCGCTGGAAGGAGGTCGGCGCCGAGGTCGTCATCGAGTCCACCGGGCTGTTCCTGACCAAGGAAACCGCGCAGAAGCACATCGCGGCCGGTGCCGCCAAGGTGATCATGTCGGCGCCGTCGAAGGACGACACGCCGATGTTCGTGTACGGCGTGAACCACGGCCGCTACGCCGGCGAGGCGATCATTTCGGCCGCGTCATGCACGACCAACTGCCTGGCGCCGGTGGCCAAGGTGCTGCACGACACCTGGGGCATCAAGCGCGGCCTGATGACGACCGTGCATGCGACGACCGCGACGCAGAAGACGGTGGACGGCCCGTCGAACAAGGACTGGCGCGGCGGCCGCGGCATCCTCGAGAACATCATCCCGTCCTCCACCGGCGCCGCGAAAGCCGTCGGCAAGGTCATCCCGGAGCTCAACAAGAAACTGACCGGCATGGCCTTCCGCGTGCCGACCTCGGACGTCTCGGTGGTCGACCTCACGGTGGAACTGAACAGCGAAGCCACCTACGAGCAGATTTGCGCGGCGATGAAGGCCGCCTCGAAGGGACCGATGCGGGGCGTGCTGGGATACACCGAGGACAAGGTCGTGGCGACGGATTTCCGCGGCGAGAGTTGCACGTCGGTGTTCGACGCCGACGCGGGCATCGCGCTCGACGGAACCTTCGTCAAGGTCATCGCGTGGTACGACAACGAGTGGGGTTACTCCTGCAAGCTGCTCGAGATGGCCCGTGTCATCACGGCCTGACGCGCGGAACCGGCCCGTGCGGGCCGCCCACGACACGAAGGAACGTCGCATGGCTGCGATCCTGCGGATGAGCGATCTCGACCTCGCCGGCAAGCGCGTGCTGATCCGCGAGGACCTCAACGTGCCCGTCCATGACGGCGTCGTGACCAGCGATGCGCGAATCCGGGCGGCGCTGCCGACCCTGCAGCTGGCGCTCGAGCAGCGTGCCAGGGTGATGATCATGTCGCACCTGGGCCGCCCGAAGGAGGGCGAGTTCGACGCGGGGTTGTCGCTGGAGCCGGTGTCGCTGCGACTGTCGGAGCTGCTGGGACGCCGTGTGCCGCTCGTGCGCAACTGGCTCGAGGGCGTGCACGTCGAGGCGGGCGAGGCCGTGCTGCTGGAGAACGTGCGCTTCAACAAGGGTGAGAAGAAGGACGGCGAGTCGCTGGCACGGCGCATGGCGGCGCTGTGCGACGTGTACGTCATGGACGCCTTCGGCACCGCCCATCGCGCCGAAGCCAGCACACACGGCGTCGTGCGTTTCGCGCCGGTCGCGTGCGCGGGGCCGCTGCTGATCGGCGAGCTGGCGGCGCTGCGGACCGTGCTGGAAGACCCGGCCCGGCCGCTGGTGGCGATCGTCGCGGGCTCCAAGGTGTCGACCAAGCTGACCGTGCTCGAGACGTTGCTCGGCAAGGTGGACCAGCTGGTCGTCGGCGGTGGCATCGCCAACACCTTCATCGCCGCGATGGGGCTGCCGATCGGCAAGTCGCTGCACGAGCCGGACATGATCGTCATCGCGCGCCGGCTGATGCAGGAGTCCGAGTCGCGCGGCGTGGCGATACCGGTGCCGACCGACGTCGTGGTCGGCAAGAGTTTCTCGGCGAATGCAGAAGCGGACATCAAGGACGCCACGGCGATTGCGGACGACGACATGATCCTGGACATCGGCCCGGACAGCGCCGAACGGATCGCCCACATCATCGAGCGCGCCGGTACCGTGATCTGGAACGGTCCGGTCGGCGTCTTCGAGTTCGACCAGTTCGGGGAGGGAACCAAGGTGATTGCGCAGGCCATCGCCCGTTCCGCGGCGTTCTCGCTGGCCGGCGGCGGCGACACGCTGGCGGCCATCGAGAAGTATGGAGTCGCCGAGGGCATTTCGTACATCTCGACCGGCGGCGGCGCGTTCCTCGAGTTCGTGGAGGGCAAGACGCTGCCGGCGGTCGCGGCACTCGAGGCGCGGGCGGCGTCCGCCTGACCCGGGCGGGCCGGCCCGACCGGCATCGTCTATCATGCTGACGGCGTCACAGCAGCACGCCGCCAGTGAGTACCGAATGCGCCGCCGAACCAAGATCGTCGCGACCCTGGGCCCCGCCACTGACGACCCGCAGGTCCTGCAGACGCTGATCCGTGCAGGCGTCGACCTCGTGCGCATCAATTTCTCGCATGGCGAGGCCGCCGACCATGAGCGCCGCGTGCGGCTGGTGCGCGAGGCCGCCGAGGCCGCGGGCGAGTACGTCGGCATCCTCGGCGACCTGAGCGGCCCGAAGATCAGGATCGAGCGATTCGCGCACGGGCCCGTGACGCTGGTCGACGGCGACGCCTTTGCGCTCGATGCCGCGCTGGCGGCCGAGGCCGGCACGCAGTCGGCGGTCGGCGTGACCTACAAGGACCTGGCGCGCGACGTGCAGGTGGGCGACACGCTGATGCTGGACGACGGGCTCATCGCGCTGCAGGTGACGGGCGTGGACGGTCCGCGCGTGCTGACGCGGGTCGCGCTGGGCGGAACGCTGGAGCACAACAAGGGCCTCAACAAGCAGGGTGGCGGTCTGTCGGCCGGCGCCCTGACGGACAAGGACCGCATCGACATCCGCACGGCGGCGCGCCTCGGCGTGGACTACCTTGCGGTCTCCTTCGTGCGCAGCGCGGACGATGTGCGCGAGGCCCGGCACCTGCTGGAAGAGGCGCAGGGTGAGGGCCGGATCGTCGCCAAGATCGAGCGCAGCGAGGCGCTGGCGGAACTCGAGGAGGTCGTCAAGGCGAGCGACGCCGTCATGGTCGCGCGCGGCGACCTCGGCGTGGAGGTCGGTTACGCGGAACTGACCGGACTGCAGAAGCACATCATCGGCACGGCGCGCCACCACAACCGGCCGGTCATCACGGCCACGCAGATGATGGAGTCCATGACGCACAACCCCGTGCCGACGCGGGCCGAAGTCACCGACGTGGCCAACGCCGTCATCGACGATACCGACGCGGTGATGCTGTCAGCCGAGACCGCCGTCGGCAGGCACCCGGTCAAGGCGGTCACCGCGATGGCGCAGGTGATCGTGGGCGCCGAGAAGTGGCAGCAGACCCACCGTGGCGAGCGCCACAGGCTGGACGGACAGTTCAGCAAGTCCGACGAGGCGATCGCGATGGCCGTGATGTACGCGGCCGGCCACCTCGACGTGCAGGCGATCGTCGCCCTCACCGAAACCGGTTCGACGCCGCTGTGGATGTCGCGCATCCGTTCCGACATCCCGATCTATGCCTTCACCCGCAACGAAGCGACGCGGCGGCGCGTGACGCTGTACCGGGGCGTGTACCCGATCGCCTTCGATGTGACGCACGGACAGCCGGAGGTCCTGTTCCCGAGCATCTTCTCACTGCTGCTGGAGCAGGGTCTCGCAGCGGACGGCGACCTGGTGATCGTCACCAAGGGCGATTTCTCGGGCGTGACGGGCGGCACCAACACGATGAAGATCCTCGAGGTCAGGCGCGGGAACTGAAACATGCGCCGGTCAGTGCGATTCGTGCTGCGGCTGCTCGTCACATTGCTGGCGTTGCTGGCGGTGCTGGTGCTGGCGGCCTGGCTGGCGTTGCACGCCAGCCTGCCGGCCCTGGACGACACGGTGGCGCTGGCCGGACTGCGCGCGACCGTCCGCATCGAGCGGGACGCACTCGGCGTTCCGGTGATCCGCGGCGCGGACCGCCTCGACGTGGCACGGGCGACCGGTTTCGTGCATGCCCAGGAACGCTTCTTCCAGATGGACCTTACGCGCCGCGCCGCGGCCGGCGAACTGGCCGGCTTGCTGGGTCCGGCATTGCTGCCCAACGACCGGCGCATTCGCCTGCATCGCTTCAGGGCGAGGGCCCGGGCCGCGCTCGCGGAGCTCGACGGTGCCGACCGCGCGCTGCTCGAGGCCTATGCCGGGGGCGTCAACGCCGGATTGGCCCGCCTGCGCTCGCGGCCCTTCGAGTATCTGGTGCTGCGCGCGGATCCCGAACCCTGGACGGCGGCGGATTCGTTGCTGACCGTCTTTGCCATGTGGATCGACCTGCAGGGCACCGAGGCGAGGCCGGAACAGCAGAATGACCGGCTTGCCACGGCGCTGAGGGAGTCGCTGTACCGGCTGATCGTCGGCGACGGATCGCCGTGGGATGCCGCGCTCGACGGCTCCGCGATCGAGGCCGCGCCGCTGCCGTCGCCGCAGGACTATGACCTGCGCGCAGTCGACCCGGCGCTGTTCGAGGCGGCCGGCGCGGCCACGAACAACGCCATGCGGCTGACCTGGTCGGCGGATGGACCCGCTGCGCTGGTCGGCAGCAACAACTGGGCGCTCGCGGGAAGCCGCACAGCCAGCGGCCGGGCGATGGTCGCCAACGACATGCACCTGACGCTGCGGATCCCGAACGTGTGGTACCGCGCGCGGCTGGTCGCCACGGCCGAGGAAGTGGACGCCAGCGGCGCGACCCTGCCGGGCGTGCCGGCAATCGTGGCAGGCAGCAACGGCCATGTGGCCTGGGGGTTCACCAACAGCTACGGCGATTACCAGGACCTCGTGATCGTCGAGCCGGCTGCCGGGCAGCCGGATCAGTACCTGACCGCCGACGGGCCGCGCAGCTTCGAGCGCCACGTGGAAACGCTGCAGGTGGCCGGTGGGCAGCCGGAAACGCTGGTCGTCCAGGAGACGGTTTGGGGGCCGGTCATCGGCGACGATGCGCTGGGCCGCCCGCTGGCCCTGGCCTGGACGGCGCACCGGCCGGGAGGCATGAACTTCGAGCTGGTGAGACTGGAACGAGCGCGCAGCGTCGAGCAGGCCGTGGCGACGGCCTCCGCTGCGGGAATGCCCGCGCAGAACGCGCTGATCGGCGATGCCAGCGGCCGTATCGCGTGGGTCATCGCGGGCCGCATTCCCGAGCGTGCCGGCTTCGACCCCTCACGGCCCGCCCGCTGGTCGGAACCCGCCACGGGCTGGACGGGCTGGCTCGCCGCGGAGGCGCAGCCGCGGCTGGTCGATCCGCCGGGCGGCGCCGCGTGGAGCGCCAACGCGCGCGTGGTGGGCGGGGACATGCTGCGCGCGATCGGCGACGGCGGCTATGCGCACGGCGCGCGCGCCAGCCAGATCCGCGATGACCTGGCGGGACTCGAGCACACGGCGCCCGCCGATTTCCTGAAGATCCAGCTGGACGACCGGGCGCGCTACATGGAGCAGTGGCAGCGACTGCTGGTGGCAGTGCTCGAGGGCGGGGCGGGCGACGGGGCTGCGTCGCTAGCCGCGGTGCGGGGCTGGTCCGGCCACGCTGCGGCGGACGATCCGGGATACCTGCTGGTGCGCGAATTCGAGCGGACCGTCACCGAGCGCGCCTTCGAGATGCTGACGGTGGAGGCGCGCGCGCGCTGGCCGGCGTTTCGCTGGCGCGCGCCGTCGCGGTTCACCGACGTCGCGTGGCGCCTGGCCAGCGAGCGACCCGCACACCTGCTGGATCCACGCTACGACAGCTGGGACGCATGGCTGGCCGCCGCGGCCGGCGCAGCGATCAACACTGCGGCCAGGGACTGCAATGCGCCGGCACCCTGCCCGTGGGGACGCGTCAACACGAGCCGCATCCGCCACCCCCTCAGCCAGGCGCTGCCGTTCCTGGCGAGGTGGCTGGACATGCCGGCCGCCGCCATGCCGGGGGACTGGTCGATGCCGCGCGTGCAATCGCCGGTGTTCGGCGCCTCCGAGCGCTTCGCGGTCGAGCCCGGGCGCGAGCAGCACGGCTACTTCCACATGCCGGGTGGACAGAGCGGCCACCCGCTGTCGCCGTACTACCGCGCGGGCCATGACGCCTGGGTGCGCGGCGAGCCGACGCCGTTCCTGCCCGGTCCGGCCGAGCACGTGCTGACGCTGCTGCCCGCCGGGGGCTGACCCGTCCGGCGCCTCACCCTTCCGGCCCAGCGAGGACGGCACCGCGCCGGCGCGCGGGCGGGATCCGGTCGGGTCCCCACGCTCGCTCCGAAGAAAAAGGCAAAGTCGCTCGCTTAGGGGACCACGACCACCTCGCCCGCGCGCGTGCCGGCGGTCGCCGCAAGCGCCGCACGCAAACGGCTCGCGGGCCGGGACGCGAACCGGGCGCGCAGGGCGCGGTCGCCCGGAGCGAGCGCGTATCGGCTTTCCGCGCGAGCGCAGCGGGGATCCGCCCGAGCAGCGCCCGGGCTGGAAGCAGTGCGGGCAGCGGAGTGCCGTCGCAAGCAACCCGGAGGGGCCAGGCCCCGGCGTCAGCTCAGCGAACGCATCGCCTGGTCGAGCCCCTTGATGGTCAGCGCGTACATGCGGCCGTCGAGGATCTCGCGGGTCATGTGCAGCGACGGCGTCCACTCCCAGCGGTCCTCCGGCTCCGGGTTGAGCCAGGCGTGGCGCGGGTACGACGCGAGCAGCCGGCGCATCCAGGTCGCGCCGGGCTCGTCGTTCCAGTGCTCGATGCTGCCGCCGGGCTGCAGGATCTCGTAGGGGCTCATGGTTGCGTCGCCGACCAGGATCAGCTTGTAGTCCGGGCCGTAGGTGCGCATGACCTCGGCGGTCGGGATGCGCTCGGCGTGCCGCCGCCGGTTGTCGCGCCAGACCGACTCGTAGATGAAGTTGTGGAAGTAGTAGTGCTCGAGGTGCTTGAACTCGCTGCGCGCCGCCGAGAACAGCTCCTCGCAGGCCCGCACGTGGTCGTCCATCGAGCCGCCGACGTCGAGGAACAGCAGCACCTTCACCGCATTGTGGCGCTCGGGCACCATGCGGATGTCGAGGATGCCGGCGTTGCGCGCCGTGTGGTCGATCGTGCCCTCGAGGTCGAACTGGTCGGCCGCGCCCTGGCGCGCGAACCGCCGCAGCCGCCTCAGCGCGACCTTGATGTTGCGCGTGCCGAGTTCGACCGAATCGTCGAAGTTGGCGAACTCGCGCCGGTCCCAGACCTTGACGGCGCGCCGGTTGCGCGAACCAGGCTGGCCCATGCGGATGCCTTCCGGGTTGTAACCGTCGGCGCCGAACGGCGAGGTGCCGCCGGTGCCGATCCACTTGCTGCCGCCCGCATGGCGCTTCTTCTGTTCCCCGAGCCTGGCGCGCAATGCCTCCATCAGCTTGTCCCAGCCGCCGAGCGCCGCGATGCGGGCCTTTTCCTCGTCGCTCAGGAACAGGGCTGCGCTGCGCGCCAGCCATTCCCCGGGAATGTCCGCGACCAGCTGCTCGAACGACTGCTCGGCGCCGCTGAAATGGGCAGCGAACACGCGGTCGAAGCGATCGTAGTAGCGCTCGTCCTTGACCAGCACGGTGCGGGCCAGCCAGTAGAAGTCGTCGGCCGACAGCCCGATGATGCGTGCCTCGAGCGCCTCGAGCAGCGCCAGGAACTCGGTGAGGGACACCGGCACGCCGCCCGCCCGCAGCATGTGGAAGAACCGGATCAGCACCGCGGCTCCCCGGCGCCGTTCAGGACGGGCGGCTGGCGCGCCGGTGCAGGAAGACCAGCTGCTCGAACAGGTGCACGTCCTGCTCGTTCTTCAGCAGCGCGCCGTACAGGGGCGGGATGGTCGTCTTCTGGTCGTCGCTGCGCAACGCCTCGGGCGGAATGTCCTCGGCGACCAGCAGCTTGATCCAGTCGAGCAATTCCGAGGTGGAGGGCTTCTTCTTGAGCCCGGGCACATCGCGGATGCGGTAGAAGGCCTGCAGCGCCTCCTTCAGCAGCGACTGCTTCAGGCCCGGGAAATGCACGTCCACGATCTGCTCCATGGTCCCGGCGTCGGGGAAGCGGATGTAGTGGAAGAAACAACGCCGCAGGAATGCGTCCGGGAGTTCCTTCTCGTTGTTACTGGTGATGAAGACGATCGGCCGGTGCCGCGCCCGCACCAGCTCGCGCGTCTCGTAGACGTAGAACTCCATGCGGTCGAGTTCACGCAGCAGGTCGTTCGGGAATTCGATGTCGGCCTTGTCGATTTCGTCGATCAGCAGCACCGCCCGCTGCTCGCTGTCAAAAGCGCGCCACAGCATTCCCTTGGTGATGTAATTGGAGATCTCCGCGACCCGGGCGTCACCGAGTTGCGAGTCGCGCAGCCGCGACACCGCGTCGTACTCGTACAGGCCCTGCTGCGCCTTGGTCGTGGACTTGATGTGCCACTCGAACAGCGGGCGGCCGAGCGCGGCGGCGACTTCCTGCGCAAGCTGCGTCTTGCCGGTGCCCGGCTCGCCCTTGATCAGCAGCGGGCGTCCCAGCGTGACGGAGGCGTTCACCGCCAGCGTCAGTTCCTCGGTGGCGACATACTGCTCGGTGCCGGTGAAGCGGCCGGCGCTCATGGGTGGGCTGCCCGGTTCAATGCGGTCCCTCTCAGCCGGCCTTGGCCGGCGCCTTGGCCCCGAGTTTCCTGAGCTCGGCCAGCACCATCTCCGAGTGACCCTTTGGGTCCACCTTCATGTAATGGCGGGCGATCCGGCCCGCCGGGTCGATGATGAACGTGTCGCGGCGCGCCAGTTCCATCATGCCCAGGAAGCGCGTCAGCACCCCGTAGCTCGTGGACACGGTCTTGGCAGCGTCGGCGAGGATGGGAAACGGCAGCCCGTGTTCGGCGGCGAAAGCCTTGTGCGACGCGACGTCGTCAACGCTGATGCCGAGGATCACCGCGCCGATGTCGCGAAAGGCAAAGATGTTGTCGCGCAACTCGCAGGCCTGGGTCGTGCAGCCCGGGGTATTGTCCTTCGGATAGAAATACACGACCAGCCAGCGGCCGCGGTAGTCCTCGAGTGAATGCCACTTGCCATTCTGGTCCTGCAGGCGGAATGCCGGGGCCGGGTCGCCGGCGGCCGGCGCATTCTGCCCGGCGGCGCCGGCGGCAACTGCGGCGCCTGCCGCGACGCAAAGTGCGGCGAGCGCCACGATGCCCGCGCGGTGAATCGATGCTGTCATGGGCGGGTCTCCCGTTCTTGGGTATATGGCCAGGCCGCAGCCGGCTGGCGGTTAGAATACAGGTATCGCATCCTACTGAGGACACCGGCCGGGCGCCGGGGTTCCCCCGCAGTGCAACAACTGGCAGCCAAGTCCAGCCCCGAATCCCCACGCATCGCCCTGGTGCTGCTGGGCGGCGGGGCGCGTTCGGCCTACCAGGTCGGTGTGCTCAAGGCGATTGCGCACTGGTACCCGCCCGGCCAGCCGCTGCCGTTCCGGCTGTTGTGCGGCACCTCGGCGGGCGCGATCCTCGCGGCCGTGCTGGCCTCGCACGCACAGCGCTTTCGCGGAGGCATCGTGGCGCTGGAGCGGGTCTGGCGCAATTTCCACGTCGGCCAGATCTTCAGGCATGACCGGATCAGCATGCTGCGCAGCGGCCTGCACCTGCTGCTGGCGCTGGCCTCGGGGGGCTGGCTGCTGCCGCCGCCCCGCTCGCTGCTGGACAACAGGCCGCTGCGGCAGCTGCTCGAATGGAGCGTCAATTTCGCGCGCATCCAGCAGGCACTCGAAGCCGGCACGATCGACGCCCTGGCCGTGAACGCCACGCGATTGTCGACCGGCGAGTCGGTCTCGTTCGTGCAGTCGGCGAGACCGGTGCAGGGCTGGCAGCGCTCGGGGCGCCGCGGCATGGCCGCCGAACTGAAGCTCGATCACATGGTGGCGAGTTCGGCGATCCCGTTCCTGTTTCCGCCCGTGCGCATGGGCGATTCCTTCTACGGCGACGGCGCAATGCGCCAGGTGACGCCGCTGTCCACCGCCATCCACCTGGGTGCCGAACGGGTGCTCGTCATCGGCGTGCGCGAACCGGACCGCCGGGCGATGGTCAACCCGGCATTGGCCGCGCCCAGCTTCGGCCAGATGGTCGGCTTCATGCTCGACACGCTGTTCATGGAATCGCTGCAGGCCGACGTCGAGCGGCTGCAGCGCATCAACGCACTGATCGACCATGCGCCGGCGGGGGAGCCGCCGCTGGGCCTGCGGCGCGTGGAGACGCTGCTGGTCCTGCCGCGGGCCGACCTGTCGGCCGAGGCCGCGGACTACGTGCGCGAAATGCCGCGGACCGTCATGGCGCTGCTGCGCACCATGGGGGCCGCCAACCCGGCCGGCGGCCAGCTCGCGTCCTACCTGCTGTTCGAGAGTGGCTACACGCGGCGGCTCATCCAGCTCGGCTTCGAGGACGCGTGCGCGAGGCGCGCCGAGATCGAGGCCCTGCTGGGCCTCGGGCGGGCCTCAGATCAGGAAGATCGTCCCCAGCCCCAGTAACGCCGCGAAGCCAACCACGTCGGTCACGGTCGTCAGGATCACGCCGCCCGCCAGCGCCGGGTCGATACGCAGGCGCTTCAGCGCCAGCGGAATGAGCACGCCAGCCACGGCGGCGGCGGCGATGTTGATGATGATGGCGGCGCAAATGACCAGGGCGATCGCCCAGGTGCCGAACCACGCCCAGGTGGCGAGCGCGACGACCGTTGCCCAGACCACCCCGTTGAGGGCGGCGACGGACAGTTCCTTGAAGAACAGCCAGCGCGCATTCGACTCCTGGATCTGCCCAAGCGCGATGCCGCGGATGATCAGCGTGACGGTCTGCGTGCCGGCGATACCGCCCATGCTGGCGACCACCGGCATCAGGACCGCGAGGGCGACGACCTTGTCGATGGTGGCCTCGAACAGGCCGACGACCCAGGACGCGACGAACGCGGTCACGAGGTTGATCCCCAGCCACAGTGCGCGCCGCCGCGCGCTCTTGCGCACGCCGGCGAAAACGTCCTCTTCGTCCTCGAGGCCGGCCGCGGTCAGCAACGGGTGCTCGGCCTGCTCGCGCACGACGTCGATGACGTCGTCGATGGTCACGCGACCCAGCAGGTGGCCGTCCGCACCCACCACGGCCGCTGACAGGAGGTCGCGGCCCTCGAACAGCCGGGCAACCTCGCCAGCCGGCGTTTCCGGCGCAATGCCCGCGACCGTCGAGTCCATGACGCTGTCGACGGACTGCTCCTCGTCCTCGGTCAGCAGGCGCGTGATCGGCAGCGCGCCCAGGTAGCGGTCGTCGCGGTCCACGACGAACAGGCAGTCCGTCCGCTCCGGCAGTTCGGCGCGCATCCGCAGGTAGCGCAGCACCACGCCCAGCGTGACGTCCATGCGCACACTGACCGTGTCCGTGTTCATGAGTCCGCCGGCGCTGTCCTCCGGGTACGACAGCACCTGCTTCAGGCGCACGCGGTCCTGCTGGTCCATCGAACGCAGGACCTGCCGCGTGACCGCCTCCGGCACCTCGGCCAGCAGGTCCGCCAGGTCGTCGAAATCGAGGCCTTCGGCGGCGGCCACGATCTCGTGCGTGTCCATGTCGTCGATGAGCTCGGCGCGGACCTCGTCCGACAGCTCGACCAGCACGTCGCCGTCGAGCTCGCGATCCACCAGCTCCCAGGCCAGTTCGCGCTGGGTCGGCGGCAGCGACTCGAGCAGCAGCGCGATCTCCGCGGGATGCAGCACGTTGATGAGGCGCTGCGCGCCGCGCGCCTTGCCCGACTCGAGCGCCGCCCGCAACGCCGCGATGCGCGCGGCGCGGTCGTTGCCGGATGCTGCGGTCGCCGTCGTCACGGTGCGCGTCCCTCCCGAGTCGTGGGCGCGAGTCTAACGGGCGGCAGCGGCAGGTTCCACGCGTGTTCGCGTGGCCCAGATCAGCCTGGGTTGCTCAGCGTCGTGTGGCGCGCCAGCACCTGCGGGTGGCTGGCGGCGAAGTGCGCCGCCAGCCGGTCCACGAGGTACACCGAGCGATGGCGGCCGCCGGTGCAGCCGACGGCCACCGTCAGGTAGCCGCGGTTCAGGCGATTGAACTCGCCGATGCGCGCCTCGAGGAAGCGGACCATGTCGGCGAGCAACTCGCCGACCGCCGGGCTGGCCTCCAGGAATTCGCGGACCGGGGCGTCCTGCCCGGTCAGGTCCCGCAGGGGCTGCTCCCAGTAAGGGTTGGGCAGGGTGCGGGCATCGAACACGAAGTCGGCGTCGCCCGGGATGCCGTGCTTGTAGCCGAAGGACTGGAACAGGATCGACAGGCGGTCCTCATTGCGCTCCTCGACCCGTCGCCGTACCAGGTCGCGCAGCGTGTGCACGCTCATCAGCGACGTGTCGATGGTCAGCCCGGCCGCGTCGGCCAGCGGTTGCAGCAGGTCGCGCTCGGCCGTGATCGCCTCGGCGAGGCTGACGCCGTCGGCCGCGAGCGGGTGGCGCCTGCGGGTCTCGGCGTAGCGGCGCAGCAGCACCTCGGTGTCGGCATTCAGGTACAGCAGCTCGCAGCCCAGCCCGCTGCGGCCGAGTTCGCGCAGCAGCGCCGGCAAACCGGCCAGGTCGCCGGGACGGTTGCGCGCATCGAGTCCGACGGCGAGCCGCCGGTACATCGGTTCCTCGTTCTCAAAGGTGTGTGCGACCAGGGCCCGCACCAGCCCGGCCGGGAGGTTGTCGATGCAGAACCAGCCGAGGTCCTCGAGCATGTGCAGCGCCACGCTCTTGCCCGAGCCGGACAGGCCGCTGACGATGACCAGTCGCATCATGGCAGGCGCCGTGGCCGCCGCCGGACCGCGCCGGCACGCAGCCCATCCTACTTGCCGGCACCGCCCCTGCGTCAATGCCGCCCGACGGACGGCCGCGCTGGCTCAGCCGCGCGCGCGCAGGACCTCGGCCGCGCGGTGGTCCGTGAGCTTTTCCTTGTGCTTCTTGATCATGCGATCGAGCTTGTCGGTCAATGCATCGATCGCCGCATACATGTCACCGTCGATCGCGTCGGCATGGATCTGGCCGCCGCTGACGCCAACTGTCGCCTCGGCCTTGTGCTGCAGCTTCTCGACCGTCAGGATGCAATGCACGTCGATGATGTGGTCGAAGTGCCGCTCGATGCGCTCGAACTTCTTCTCCACGTAGCTGCTCAATGCCGGTGTGACGTCAATGTGGTGCCCGGTGAGACTCAACTGCATGCAATTCTCCTTGCTGTGATTCGTCCGGCCGTCATCCCGGTGTGACGCGGCGTCGACCGCTCGAGGAGGGCAGGCCCAGCGCCTCCCGGTACTTGGCGACGGTGCGGCGGGCGACCTGCACACCGTCCTGCGAGAGCAACTCGGCCAGCTGGTGGTCCGAGAGCGGCTCGGCAGGATCCTCGTCGGCGATCAGCTTGCGTATTTTCGCACGGATGGCCGTCGAGGACACCCCGGCGCCGTCCTCGCCCGGCACCTGGCTGGAAAAGAAGTACCTGAATTCGAGCACGCCGCGCGGGGTGTGCATGTATTTTCCATTGGTTACGCGCGAAATCGTCGATTCGTGCATCTCGACCGCCTCGGCGACGTCGCGCAGCACCATCGGCTCCATGGACTCCTCGCCATGCTCGAAGTAGGCGGTCTGGCGCTGCACGATGCAGTGCGCCACTTTCAGCAGGGTCTCGTTGCGGATCTCCAGGCTGCGCAACAGCCAGCGCGCTTCCTGCAGCTGCGTGCGCAGCACGGCGTGGTCGTCGGCCCGGGTCACCATGCTGGCGTAGCCCTCGTTGACCCGCACGCGAGGCAGCGCGGATGGATTCAGGTCGACCACCCAGCCATTCGGCGAGCGGCGCACGTACACGTCCGGTACCACGTACTCGGTACGGGTCTGCTGGAAGGTGGAGCCGGGCCGCGGGTGGCAACCGCGCACCAGGGCCAGCGCGGTGTCGAGGTCCTCGTCCGAGCAGTGCAGTTGCCGGCGCAACACGGAGAACTGCTGCGCGGCGACCAGTTCGAGGTGGTTCGTCGCGAGTTCGCGCGCCACCGCCAGCCCCGGCGTCGCCGCGTCGAGCTGCGACAGCTGCAGCCCGATGCACTCGGCCACGGAGCGCGCGCCGATGCCCGCCGGATCCATTTGCTGCACGATGCCCAGCATCGACTCGATCTCGGCCGCCGCGGCTTCGATGTCGGGCAGCAGCGTGGCCGCGATGTCCTGCAGCGTGTCGGTGATGTAGCCGTCGCCGTTGATGGCGTCGACGATCGCGCGGCCGATCATCAGCGAGCGCGAGTCCAGGTGCGCCAGTTCCAGCTGCCACAGCAGGTGGTCGGTCAGCGTCTGGCCGGTCTCGTCGGCCAGGCGCATGATGCGGTCGTCGCCGCCGCCGGACCAGGGCGCCTCGCCCGCCGCGGCCGTCGCCTCCGGCCATTGCTCGCCGATCTCGACCGACGGCTCGTCGCGCACGTCCGGCGAGTCGTCGTCGTCGTCGCTGGCCTGCGCCGAACTGGGCAGCTCCTCGAGCGACAGGGTGCTTTCGGACTCTTCGTCCTGTTCCAGCATCACGTTGCTTTCCAGCGCCTCGCGCAGGTGTGCCTGCAGTTCGAGCGCGGGCAGCTGCAGCAGGCGGATCGCCTGCAGCAACTGCGGTGTCATCGTCAGCTGCTGCCCGATGCGGAGCTGCAGGGAAGGCTTCATCATGCGGATGGTCTGGCCTCGCGAAGAGCCGGCATCCGGCCCGCAGCCGGCACTGCGATCAGCACGGCCGACTAGAGCCGGAAGTCCTGCCCCAAGTAGACCTCGCGGACGTCCGGGTTGGCAAGGATGTCCTGTGCACTGCCGGCGGCCAGAACCGTGCCCTGGTTCACGATGTAGGCACGACCGCAGATGCCGAGGGTCTCGCGCACGTTGTGGTCGGTGATCAGGACGCCGATTCCCCGGTCGGCGAGGTGCCGCACGATGCGCTGGATGTCGCTGACCGACAGCGGGTCGACTCCGGCGAACGGCTCGTCCAGCAGCACGAAGGCCGGGTCGGCCGCCAGGGCGCGCGCAATCTCGACGCGCCGCCGCTCGCCGCCCGACAGGCTCATGCCCAGGTTGTCGCGCAAGTGGCCGATTTTCAGTTCGTCGAGCAGGTCCTCGAGGCGGCGCCCGCGCTCCTCGGCGTCCAGCCCGCGGCGAGTTTCGAGGATTGCCAGCAGGTTGTCGGCGACCGACAGCTTGCGAAATACCGACGCTTCCTGCGGCAGGTAGCCGAGGCCGCGCCTGGCGCGCGCGTGCATGGGCAGCCGCGTAACGTCCTCACCGTTGAGGTGGATGCTGCCGCCGTCGCAGGCCACCAGTCCGACGATCATGTAGAAAGCCGTGGTCTTGCCGGCGCCGTTCGGGCCGAGCAGTCCCACGACCTCGCCGCTGGTGATCTCCAGCGACAGCCCATTGACCACCTTGCGCTGCCGGTAGCTCTTTTCGAGCCCATCGGCCTTCAGCGTGCTCATGGGCGGCCCGGCCCGTCGCCAGGCGGCGCCTTCGGATTGATCGTGATGCGCACCGGCTGGCCTCCCTGCTCGCCGGCCTCGGCCAGCACGCGCTCCTCGAGCATGCTGTAGACCAGCGTCGACCCCGTGATCTCGTTGCGGCCGTCCGACAGCCAGGCCTGGCCCGCCAGCCGCACCCGGCCGGTCGCGAGGTCATAGTCGATGCGCTCGGCGCGTCCCTCGGCCTGCCGTTCGCCACGCGTCTGCGAAAATGTCGCCGGCTGCCCGGTCACCTCGGCGCCGGCGATCTCGTTGTCGGCAAAGCGCACGGTGGCCGCGTCGCTCGCAAGCTGCCCCCCAGCGGCCGAGATCCGCACACTGCCCTCGAATTGCCAGCGGCTGTTGTCGAACTCGAGGCCGGTCGCCGTGGCCCGGTCCGCCTCGACCCGGGAATCGCCCTGCGTGATGCGCACCTTGCGAAACACCAGCACGCCGTTGCGGTAATCGAAGTCGCTCGATTCGGCCTCGACGTCGATCGGCAGCGAAGCGCGTGGCGCGGCCGCCTGCACGGCGGCCGCGCCGAGGGCGAACAGCAGCATGCCGGCCAGGAGCCTACGGGATGAAACGGCCATTGACGCCGGATTCTAGCCGCAAGGTCGCCGCGTTCAAATCCGCCTCCAGTCCCGTGGCCATGAGTTGGTAGGGGCCGAACGCGAGCGAGACGGGCTCGGCCGTGTGCGCGCGCCGCAGCGACGGCTGCAGCGTCAGCCGCTCGGTGCGCACGACCGCGCGTGCCGCGGGGACCGTCTGCTGGCCCACCATGATCACGGCCCCGGACAACTCGACCGTCTGGAACCCGGCCGGCGCCTCGCCGCGGCGGGCCGTCAGTCGCCAGCGCTGGTTCGGCAGCGCGAAATAATCCATGCGCACGTCCTGCAGGGCGACGGTATCGCGCGCGACATCCTGCTCGACCTGCTGCGCCAGCACCTCCATGCGCACCAGGCCATCCGGTCCGTATTCCGTCACCTGCGCCGCCCGCAGGTAGTAACCGTTGCGCGGCGGGCTGCCGTCACCCGCCTCTTTGTCCTCAGGTTCGCCGCGCGTGAAGTCGATGAACAGCGCGACCAGCGCAGCGATCGCCGCGAACAGGATCAGGCGCGGCATCATGCCGCCGGTTTCCGGGCCGCCAGCAGCCAGTCGCAGAATTCCCGGACCGCGCCGTGGCCGCCGCGGGCGGCGGTCACGTGGGCGGCGGCGGCCAGCACCTCGGGGTGGGCATCGGCCACGGCGGCCGGCAGGCCGACCGCGCGCATCAGCGGCAGGTCGGGCGTGTCGTCGACCAGGCAGGCCGTGCGCGCCGCGGGCACGCCGAGCGCGCGCAGCAGGCCGGCGAGCGCCGCCGCCTTGTCGGTGACGCCCTGCGCGACCTGCGCGACGCCGAGTTCCTGCATGCGGGCCGCCACCGCCGGGCTGCTGCGCCCGGAGATGACCGCGACCTCGACGCCGGCGGCGCGCAACAGCTTGATGCCAAGGCCGTCGCGGACATGGAAGGCCTTGAATGCCTCGCCCGCCGCGCTGAACCACAGCCTGCCGTCCGTCAGCACGCCGTCCACGTCGAGCACCAGCAACGCGACGTCGGCCGCGCCGGCGGGGCGCGTCACATGACCCCCGCGCGCAGCAGGTCGTGCACGTTGAGCGCACCGGTCAGCAGCCCGTCATCGCCCACGACCAGCAGCGCCGTGATGCGGTGCTGCTCCATCAGGCGCACCGCCTCGGCGGCCAGCTCGCCGGGCGTGATCGTCTTCGGCTCGGCCGTCATCACCTCGCGCATCAGCGTGCGGTGTATGTCGATCTGCCGGTCGAGGGTCCTGCGCAGGTCGCCGTCGGTGAAGATGCCGAGCACGGCGCGCCGCTCGTCCACGATGGCCGTCAGGCCGAGTCCCTTGCGCGACATTTCGAGCAGGCCTGCCGAGAGCGTCGTCGAGGCCTGCACCAGTGGCAGCGCGTCGCCCGTGCGCATGACGTCCTGCACCCGCAGCAGCAGCCGGCGGCCGAGCGCACCACCCGGGTGCGAACGCGCGAAGTCCTCCGGCGTCAGGCCGCGCTGCTCCAGCAGCGCGACCGCCAGCGCGTCGCCCATCGCCAGCGTCGCGGTCGTGCTCGCGGTGGGTGCCAGGTTGAGCGGGCAGGCTTCGGCGGGGACGCTCACGTCGAGGTGCACGTCGGCCTCGCGGGCCAGTGTCGAGCGCGGGTTCCCCGTCAGGGCGATCAGCGGCACGCCCATGCGCTTGATGAGCGGCAGGATGACGAGGACCTCGGCGGTCTCACCGGAATTCGACAACGCCAGCACCGCATCGTCGCGGGTGATCATGCCGAAATCGCCGTGGCTGGCCTCGCCCGGGTGCAGGAAGAACGCCGGCGTGCCGGTGCTGGCCAGCGTGGCGGCGATCTTGCCGCCGATGTGGCCGGACTTGCCCATGCCCGTCACGACGACCCGGCCACGACATGCCAGGCAGACCCGGCAGGCCGCGACGAAAGCCGCGTCGAGCCGCCCGGCCAGCGCCGAAACGGCGGCGGCCTCGGTCGCCAGTGCGCGTTGGCCGGCCTCCAGCATGCGGTTGTCTTCGATCGGGTTGCCCATGCGCTGCAGCGGCGTCGCCACCCGGTGCGGGAAAAGATCGTGCATCATACACCGTCGGCCGGCGGCGGCCGGCCGGTTGCGGGCCGTTCCCGCAGGCACCGCGGCTCCGGATTCCGCACGGCAGGCTGAATGACCGCAGACCAGATCCACGACAAGATCCTCGACGCGCTGCCAGGCGCCACGGTGCAGGTGCGCTCGGAAGACAATGTGCACTTCGAGGCCCTGGTGGTCACCGCGCAGTTCGCGGGCCTGCGCCCGGTCCGGCGCCACCAGCTGGTCTACGCCGCACTCGGCGACGCGGTCGGCGACGCCATCCACGCGCTGTCGCTGGACACCCTGACGCCGGACGAATGGGACGCCCTGCGCAAGGGCTGAGGACGCGCCCTGGACAAGCTGCAGATCACCGGCGGCGCGCGACTCGACGGCGAGGTGCGCATCTCGGGCGCCAAGAACGCCGCGCTGCCGATCATCGCCGCGGCGCTGCTGCCGCGCGAGCCGGTGGACATCGGCAATGTCCCGCACCTGCACGACGTCACGACGATGATCGAGCTGCTGGGACGCATGGGCGTGAGGGTTACCGTCGGCGACCGCATGCGGATCGAGGTGGACCCGACCACGACCCGTGAATTCGTTGCGCCCTACGACCTCGTCAAGACCATGCGCGCGTCGATCCTGGTACTCGGGCCGCTGCTGGCCCGTTTCGGCCGGGCCGACGTCTCGCTGCCCGGCGGCTGCGCCATCGGTGCGCGCCCGGTGAACCTGCACGTCGAGGGGCTCAAGGCGCTGGGCGCCGACATCGAGATCGCCAACGGCTACATCCGCGCGCAGGCGGGACGGCTGCGGGGCGCGCGCATCGTGCTGGACACGGTGACCGTCACGGGCACGGAGAACCTGATGATGGCGGCCGTACTCGCCAAGGGCCGCAGCGTGATCGAGAATGCCGCGCGCGAGCCGGAGGTGGTCGACCTCGCGGGCTTCCTGACCGCCATGGGTGCGCGCGTCTCCGGTGCCGGCACCGACACGCTGGTGATCGACGGCGTGGACGAACTGCACGGCTGCAGCTACGACGTGCTGCCCGATCGCATCGAGACCGGCACCTACCTGGTGGCCGGGGCGATCACGGGCGGCCGCGTGCGCGCGCGCAACGCGTGCCCGCAACACCTCGACGCGGTGCTGGCCAAGCTCAGGGAAGCGGGTGCGCAGGTCGCGACCGGCGACGACTGGGTCGAGGTCGACATGGGCGGGCGCCGCCCGCTCGCCGTGGACATCAGGACGGCGCCGTATCCGGGCTTTCCGACCGACATGCAGGCGCAGTTCGCGGCGCTCAATACTGTCTCGCAGGGGGTCGGCACGGTCGTCGAGACCATCTTCGAGAACCGCTACATGCACATGCTCGAGCTGCGACGGCTGGGCGCCGATGTGCAGATCGAGGGCGCAACGGCCGTGATCCGCGGCGTGCCGGCGCTGTCGGGCGCGCCGGTCATGGCCACCGACCTGCGCGCCTCGGCCAGCCTGGTGATCGCCGGCCTGGTGGCGGAGGGCGTCACCGAGGTGCAGCGCATCTACCACATTGACCGCGGCTACGAGTGCATCGAGGAAAAACTCGGGCTGCTCGGCGCAGGCATCCGTCGCGTGCCGGGCGGCAGGCACTAGGCCGTCGCCGGCCGGTTCCGCCGCGCTGCCTCGGTCGAAGGGGCCGCGATCCTCAGGACGAGGCGGCTTCCGCGGCCAGCGGCGGGCGCTCGATCACCTCGATGCGCACCGAATGCTCGCGCGGCTGGCCCTCGAACGGCGGACCGCGACGCACCGTCAGGCGCGTGACCTGGCCCGGCGCGCGCGCCGCGATGCGCGTCAACAGGTCCTCGGCGCCATGCACCGCCTCGCCATCGACCTCGGTGATGACATCGCCCGGCCGCATGCCCTCGGCGGCCGCCGGGGTGCCGCGGTAGATCGCGGTGACGATGACCGAGCCTTCCGGGTAGCCGAACTGCCGGCCTTCTTCGGACGACAGGCTGCGCGGGCGGATGCCGATCCAGCCGCGTACCACGCGTCCGTCGCGCACGATTGCGTCCACCACGCCGCGCACCAGGTCCACAGGGATCGCGAAACCGATCCCCTCGATGCCGACGTTGCGCGAAAACACCGCGGTGTTGATGCCGACCAGTTCGCCGCGGGCGTTGACCAGCGCGCCGCCCGAATTCCCGAAGTTGATGGCGGCGTCGGTCTGGATGAAGTTCTCGAAGGTCGCCACGCCGAGCCGGCCGCGGCCCGTGGCGCTGATGATGCCCTGGGTCACCGTCTGGCCGAGCCCCAGCGGGTTGCCGATCGCCAGCACCGGCTCGCCGACGCGCAGCCGGTCCGAGCGGCCCAGCGCGATGCGGGGCAACGGGTCCAGTTCGACGCTGAGCACGGCCAGGTCCGTGTCGCGGTCCGAGCCGACCAGCCTGGCCGGGGCCACCCGTCCGTCGCGTAACTGCACGCTGATTTGCGTGCCGCCCTCGACGACATGATGGTTGGTCACCACGTGGCCGGCGCTGTCATAGATCACCCCCGAGCCGAGGCTGCGCTCGACCCGTTCCCGGTAGGAGCCCCACATCTCGCCGAAGTAGGGCGCCAGTTCCGGCGGCAGGTTGCTCACCCTGGGCACGCGCACCACGCGCTCGGTGTAGACATTGACGACCGCCGGCGCCGATCGCTCGACGGCGTCCGCGTAATCGGCGAGCGGTTGCGCGGGCGCGGCACTGCCGGGCGGCGCGGATGCGGTGGCGGCGTCCGGCGCGGCGGGCGCGGTCACCGGCGCGGCCACCGGCGCCGGCTCCGCCTCCGGCGCGCGGGCGGTGGCCGGCAGTTCCGGGCGCAGCATGACGGCGACCAGCGCCGCCGCGAGGCCCAGGGCGACCCACGGCGAGGCCCACTTGATCCATTGCAGGATGCGCTTCATCCGTCCGCCTCTCCGTCCTGCCGGCGCGGCATGCCGGCGCATGATTACATGCCGGATCGCGCGTGTATAATCCGCAATCCTTCGACGAAACGACGAGCCGGACCGCGCGCAGACCTTCACGGGCGGCCACACATGACGATGCCGGTGCCGGGCCTGGAGTTGCCGATGAGCGAAAAGGTCGACCATGGACGCCGCCAGTTGCTGACGGCCGCCACGACGCTGACCGGTGCGGTAGGCGTGGGATTCGCCGCCGTGCCGTTCCTGGCGTCGTGGAAGCCGAGCGCGCGGGCCAAGGCGCTCGGCGCGCCCGTCGAGATCGACATCAGCAAGCTGGAACCGGGTGCGCTGCTCAAGGTCGAGTGGCGCGGCAAGCCGGTCTACGTCGTGCGCCGTACGCCGCAGATGGTCGAGAGCCTCGCCGGCCTGGACGGCGTGCTGGCCGACCCGGCCTCCAGGGCCTCGGACCAGCCGGACTATGCGCAGAATCCCGTGCGCGCGGTCCGCCCGGAATTCCTGATCGTGCTCGGCGTCTGCACGCACCTCGGCTGCGCGCCGCTGAGCCGCTTCACGCCCGGCGACGCGGAACTGGGCGCGGACTGGCCGGGCGGTTTCTACTGCCCGTGCCACGGCTCGAGGTTCGACATGGCTGGGCGCGTCTACAAGGACGTGCCGGCGCCGACCAACCTGGCGATTCCGCCGTACGCATTCACCGACGACAACCACATCCTGGTCGGGCAAGACCAGTCGAGGGCTGTGTAATGGCGAACGGAGCTCAGGGCGCCGGCGGTGGCGGCCGCATGACGGCGCTGGTCGCCTGGATCGACGAGCGCTTTCCGCTCACCGAGCTGTGGAACGAACACATCGCGCAGTACTACGCGCCGAAGAACTTCAACTTCTGGTACTACTTCGGTTCGCTGGCGCTGTTCGTGCTGGTGATGCAGATCGTCACCGGCATCTTCCTGACGATGAACTACAAGCCGTCCGCGGCCGAGGCATTCGCGTCGGTCGAGTACATCATGCGCGACGTGGAGTGGGGCTGGCTGCTGCGCTACCTGCACTCGACCGGTGCGTCCGCGTTCTTCGTGCTGGTGTACCTGCACATGTTCCGCGCCATGCTGTACGGCTCGTACCGCAAGCCGCGCGAACTGCTGTGGATCTTCGGCATGTTCATCTACCTGTGCCTGATGGGCGAGGCGTTCTTCGGCTACCTGCTGCCGTGGGGCAACATGTCCTACTGGGGCGCGCAGGTGATCGTCTCGCTGTTCGGCACGCTGCCGGTGATCGGCGGCGGACTCGTCGAGTGGATCCGCGGCGATTTCTACATCTCGGACATCACGCTCAACCGCTTCTTCGCCCTGCACGTCATCGCGCTGCCGCTGGTGCTCGTGTTCCTCGTGCTGGCGCACATCCTGGCGCTGCACGAGGTCGGCTCCAACAATCCGGACGGCATCGAGATCGCGGACCGCAAGGGCCCCGACGGCGTGCCGCTGGACGGCATCCCGTTCCACCCGTACTACACGGTCAAGGACATCATGGGGCTGGCGTTTTTCCTGATCCTGTTCTGCGCCGTCGTGTTCTTCGCCCCAGGCTTCGGCGGGTTGTTCCTCGAAGCGCCGAACTTCGAGCCCGCCAACCCGCTGCAGACGCCCGAGCACATCGCACCGATCTGGTACTTCACGCCGTTCTACGCGATGTTGCGCGCGGTGCCGGCCTTCTTCGGCACGCAGGTCTGGGGCGTGCTGGTGATGGGCGGCGCCATCGTGCTGCTGTTCTTCCTGCCGTGGCTCGACCGGTCGCCGGTCAAGTCGATCCGCTACCGCGGCCCGGTCTACAAGATTGCGCTGACGCTGTTCGCCGTGTGGTTCGTCGTGCTCGGCTACTGCGGGTTCATGCCGGCGGTGCAGCCGTACAAGACGCTGTCGGTGGTCGGCACCATCTACTACTTCGCGTTCTTCCTGCTGATGCCCTGGTACACGCGCATCGACAGCCACAAGCCGGAGCCGTCGAGGGTCACCTATCATGCTCACTAGGTCTCTGCTGCTCGTCGCGGCGTTGCTGCCGACAGCGGTACCGGCGGCGTCCGGCGTGCCGCTCGAGCACGCCGGCAACGACGTCCACGACGTCGCGTCGCTGCAGCGCGGCGCGCGCAACTTCGTCAACTACTGCCTCGGCTGCCATTCCGCGGAGTTCGTGCGCTAGAACCGAGTCGCGGCCGACCTCGGCATCGAGGAGGCAGACCTGCGCGCGACCTGATGTTCACCGGCGGCAAGCCGCATGACGTCATCCGGAGCGCGATGCCGCCGGCGCAGGCGGCTGCCTGGTTCGGCCATGCGCCGCCCGACCTGTCGCTGATCGCGCGCAGCCGCGGCACCGACTACGTCTTCACGTACCTGAAGTCGTTCTACGCCGACCCGGCGCGGCCGAACGGCATCAACAACCGCGTGCTGGCCAATACGGCGATGCCGCACGTGCTGTGGCCATTGCAGGGACTGGCGCAGCCGAAGTACCGGCTGGTCACCGTCAGCGGGCGCACCGAGCAGCACCTGGTCGCGCTCGAGCCGGCCGCCGGCGGTGCACTGGACGCACAGCAGTTCGACGCGTTCGTGCGCGACACGGTCAATTTCCTGGACTACATGGGCGAGCCGGTCAAGGCCAAGCGCGAGTCGCTGGGCGTGTGGGTGATCCTGTTCCTGCTGGTGTTCTGGCTGATCGCCTGGCTCCTGAAGAGGGAGTACTGGAAGGACGTGCGTTGACCTGCCGCGGGCGGCATCGACCGATCCGCCCCGTGCCGATGGCCGGCACGGCGCGGCAGCCGGGCCGATGGCCGTGACACCGACCTCGAGGCGGCCGTACCTGGTACGCGCCATGCACGAGTGGATGACCGACAACGGCCAGACGCCGCACCTGGTCGTCGATGCGGCCGCTGCAGGCGCCGACGCGCTGGCTGACTACGTCAAGGATGGCCGGCTGATCCTCAATGTCAGCTGGCAGGCGACGCAGAACCTCAAGCTCGGCAACGACGCGATCGAGTTCTCCGCGCGCTTTGGCGGCGCGTCCCGCCAGGTGCGGATCCCCGCGCAGGCAGTGCTCGGCATCTACGCGCGCGAGACCGGCCAGGGCATGCTGTTCCAGGAGCAGGAGGACGGCGACACGCCGCCCCCCGCGGCGCCCGACCCCGGACCGGAACCGCCCCGCAAGCCGAGGCTGCGCGTCGTCAAGTAACGGCCGCTACAGGCTGAAGGCGTCGCGGATCAGCCCGCAGCGCAAGGCGCCCGCCACGCCGTCCACCTGCACCACGTCGAAGCGCGCCGGCAGCCGGGCCAGCTCCGGCCGCTGCAGCAGCAGCGCCTGCGCCGCCCGCACCATGCTCATGCGCTTGCGAGCGGTCAGGCTGGCGGCCGCGCCGCCGAACTCGTCGCTGGCGCGGTAACGCACCTCGACGAGGGCGAGCACGCGGCCCTCCAGCGCGACGATGTCGAGTTCGCCACGCCGGGCGCGGAAATTCCGCAGCACGACCTGGTAGCCGAGACGTTGCAGGTGCCCACAGGCGGCTGCTTCGGCCGCCCTGCCGATGGCGAGGTGGGCGGCCGGGCGGTTCACCGCGCTGGCATCCGCGCGTCGACTGGACGCGGCTCGCCCGCCGAGATCTGTGCGAAGTCGAGCTCGCGGCGTACGCGACCGTTGAGGTCGAGGACGAGCCGGCCGGTCAGGCCGGCGACCGGGGTCGCGAACGGCGCGCGCTGGCGACCGAGCTCGGCGACGATCGCAAAGGCGTCGTAGCCGAACGCGAACAGGCGGCTGCGCGACGGCGAGCGTCCCGGCCAGGTGCGATCGGCCTCTGCCCGCACGATGGCAACCGGGCTGCCGGCACCGGCCAGTACCCACGGCATGTCGGGGAAGAAGATGCCGTCCAGGTCCGAATTGCCGCGGCTGCCCGGCTCGAAGATGTCGGAGGTCGCGTAGACGGGCAGGCGCGTCGCATGGTTGAAACGCAGCTGCGTGCGGATCATGCGGCCGGTGACCGGCTGCGCCGCGACAAAGATGAACTGCGCGTCGGGCCGGTAGATGGGCGCGCTGCGCCTGCCGGCGACAGGCGGTCCCGGCCGCAGGTCCAGCAGTTGCGTCAGGATGTCCTGGAAATCGGCAATGCCCGCGGGGTAGGCATGCTGGGCGAGCAGCGTGCCGCCGCCGCGCTGCAGTTCGTCGGCGAAGGCCAGCAGCACGCGCTGCCCCCAGTCCGTGGCGGGCGCCAGCGCGAGGCCAGCGGCCAGGCCGTCCGCCAGCGCGCGGCGCGCGGCCTGGCGCGCCTCGTCCTCCGGCGACAGTGCGAACTGGTAGAAACGGCGCGGCGCGATGGTTCCGTCCGGCAGGTAATTGAGCGCCAGCGTCGTCGCGCGCCCATCGGCCATGCTGGCGAGGTTGGCGACTTCCTCACGGGTCAAGGGCCCGACGATGACCTGCGCGCCGTCGCCGACCGCGGCCAGGTAGGCGCTGGCGGTATCGCTGGCCGCGACGTCATGGACCTTGACGGTCGGCCGCATGCCCTGCGGTTGTTCGTAGTAGGCGGCGAGGAACCCATCGCGCACTGCCTGGCCCGCGACGGCCGCACGCCCCGACAACGGCAGCAGCAAGCCGATCTGGGTCGTGTTCGGCAGTTGCGTCGCATACGTGTCGAGCAGTTCGCGCCACAGGGCGGCGTTGGCCGGATGCGCCGGGTAGCGGGCGCGCCAGGCCTGCAGCCGGCCGGCGGTGCCCAGCGGGCTGGCCGCGGCGCTGGCGCGGATCTGGCCGAGCTCCAGCCAGCCCGCCAGCGTGGCGTCGGCGCCCGCCGGCAGCCGCGGCGCGCCGCCGCGCGCAGCCGCACTGGCGGCGCCCTCGACGATCATCCGCTGGTTCTCGAGACGATCCTCCGGCCCGTGCAACGACGCGCCGCGCGCCATGAGCACGCGTATCGCGTCGGCGCTACGGTCGAGCGCGAACAGGGCGCGGGCGCGGGTCGCCAGCAGGCTGACGTCCTCAGGAGCCGGCGCCCCGGCCAACAGTTCGAGCGCACGCTGTGGCTGGCCGCCGAGGATCGCCAGTTCCGCGGACAGCCGCGCCTGTTCATTGGCATCGCCCGGCGACAGCGGCGCTGTGAGGCGCACCAGCGCCCGCTCGGCCGCGACCGCATTGCCGGCCTGCAGCCAGGCGCGGCCGGCGGCGAGCCACAGGGCGTTGGCCCGGGCGGGCGCCGCCTGTGCGGCGGCCTCTTCCCAGGCGCGCGCCGCGCCGGCATGGTCGCCGCGGCGGGTGAGCTGTTCGGCGCGTGCGTCGCCGCGGCCGCCGTCTGGTCGCAGCACGCCAAGCGGCTGGCAGGCCGCTATCGCCAGTGCCAGGCAGGACACGGCGGCGAGCCGCCGGAGGAGGCGAGAGACTTGCATCACGGTACGCCGTTGGCGAGGATCATGGCGCCGCGCTACGCGGCCGAAGGCGACATTATAGTGACCGTGGCAGGCAAGCTTTACATCGTCGCCACTCCGATCGGCAATCTCGGGGACCTTTCGGCCCGGGCCCGGGAAGTGCTGGCGGGGGTGGCCATCGTGGCGGCGGAGGACACGCGGCATACCGGGCGGATGCTGAGCGGCCTCGGCATCAAGCGCCCGCTGCTGTCGCTGCACGAGCACAACGAGCGTCAGCGGACGCTGCAGCTGCTGGCGCGCCTGCGCGCCGGCGAGTCGGTGGCGCTGGTCAGCGATGCCGGTACGCCGCTGGTCAGCGATCCCGGTTTCCAGCTGGTGCGCGCCGCGGTCGAGGCGGGCATCGAGGTGTGCGCGGTGCCGGGCCCCTGCGCCGCGCTGGCGGCGCTGTCGGTCGCGGGCCTGCCGACCGACCGTTTTGCCTTCGAGGGATTCCTGCCGGCGCGCGCGGCGGCGCGCCGGCAGCGGCTGGCAAGCCTCGCCCACGATCCGCGCACCTTGATGTTCTACGAGGCGCCGCAGCGTATCGCGGCGGCGCTTGCCGACATGGCGGCGGTGTTCGGCGCACAGCGCAGCGGCGCCGTCGCGCGCGAGTTGACCAAGCTGCACGAGACCGTCTATCACGGCACGCTCGGCGAGCTCGCGGCGCGCGCGGCGGTCGACCGGGACATGTCGCGCGGCGAACTGGTGTGCGTGGTGCAGGGGGCGGCCGAGGCCGCGCCCGATGACGGGCGGCAACTCGACCGCGTGCTGTCCGTACTGCTCAAGTCGCTGTCCCCCTCGCAGGCCGCGGCGGCGGCGGCAGAGCTCACGGGCCTGCGCCGCAACGACTGCTACGCGCGCGCCCTGGCACTGCACCGCGCCTGAGCATTCCACGCAGCTTGCAAGCCGTGCGCCGAGCCCCTATGTTGACGGCGGGAGTCGGCCAGGCAGCCGCTGTTTTCCTGTGGAAAGCAGAGGAAAGTCCGGGCTCCACAGGGCAAGGTGCCAGGTAATACCTGGGGGGCGTGAGCCCACGGAAAGTGCAACAGAAAGCAAACCGCCTAAGCGCGCGTTCATCGCGCGACGGCAAGGGTGAAACGGTGCGGTAAGAGCGCACCGCGCCAGCGGCAACGCTGGTGGCACGGCAAACCCCGCCTGGAGCAAGGCCAAATAGGGAAGTACGCAGCCTCACGGCTGCAGGGCGCGGCCCGCGTCAGCTTCCGGGTAGGCTGCTTGAGGTGCACGGCGACGTGCATCCCAGAGGAATGGTTGCCCACGACAGAACCCGGCTTACCGGCCGACTCCCACTTTCTGCGGCCGCCACGAGCGCCGCAAAACTCCCTGGTTATAAGAAGTCGCACGAAGTAGTATTCGTAAGCACCTGATTTTTGTGCCGACTCTTAGTGTAATTTTCGCTTGAGCCTTCTGTCATAAGTTACTGAACCGGCACAATTTTTATTCGAGAAACCCGTTGACCCCCGGCATCCCGCTGCCTATAGTGGCGCGAAGTGGGAAAAAGTGGGAGGGAATGGGGCGCAAGCCCATTCTAAAGCGTGTTTCGCGGAGCAAACAAAGTCACCCTCGATGCGAAAGGCCGGATGGTCATGCCGACCCGGTATCGCGAGCGCCTGCAAGAGCGCTGTCAGGGTCAACTCATCGTCACGGTCGATCGCGACCAGTGCCTGATGCTCTACCCGCTGCCCGACTGGGAAGAAATCGAGCGCAAGCTGATGCGCCTGCCGACGCTCAACGACAAGGCGCGGCGCCTGCAGCGGCTGATGGTCGGCCACGCCTCGGACGTCGAACTCGACGGTCATGGCCGCCTGCTGCTGCCACCGAAGCTGCGCGAGTTCGCGCACCTCGAGCGCAACGCGATCCTGATCGGCCAGGGCACCCGCTTCGAATTGTGGGATGAGCAGCGCTGGGACGAGCGCCGCGACGAGTGGCTCAACGCCGAGGATCCGGACGACATCCTGCCGCCCGAACTCGGCTCGCTGTCGTTGTAAGTCGCGTACGCCGTGGCCGGCGCTGCGGACGGGGTTGCCGGGGCTGTCGAAGAACACGCGCCGGTCATGCTGGAGGAGGCGCTCCGGGCGCTCGCGCCGCGCGACGACGGCTCTTATGTCGACGCGACATTCGGGCGGGGAGGCCACTCGCGGGCACTGCTCCAGCGATTGGGAAAAAAGGGGACCCTGCTTGCCATCGACCGTGACCCGCAGGCGATTGCCGCAGCGAGGGACAGCCTCGGCGCCGACCCGCGCGTCACCGTCGTACACGCGTCGTTCTCCCGGCTCGACGAGCTGGTCGCCGCCACCGGCCGGCCGGCCGACGGAATCCTGCTGGACCTCGGCGTGTCATCGCCGCAACTGGACGACGCCGCGCGCGGCTTCAGCTTCATGCGCGACGGGCCGCTCGACATGCGCATGGATCCCGGCAGCGGCGACAGCGCGGCCGCGTGGCTCGCGCGTGCCGACGAACGCGAGATCGCCGCGGTGATCTGGCGCTACGGGGAAGACCGCCACGGCCGCCGCATCGCGCGTGCAGTGGTCGCCGCGCGTGACGAGGCGCCGATCACGACCACCGGCCAGCTGGCCGGCATCGTCGCGCGCGCCGTGCCGGGGCGCGAGCCGGGCAAGCACCCGGCGACGCGCACTTTCCAGGCGCTGCGCATACACGTGAACCGCGAGCTCGAGGAGCTGGAAAGCGCGCTGCCGCGGGCCGTGACTGCACTCGCGCCGGGCGGTCGCATCGTGGTGATCAGCTTTCATTCGCTGGAGGACCGGCTCGTGAAGCGCTTCCTGCGCCGCGAGTCGCAGGACGATCCGGCCTGGGCCGGGTTGCCGCAGGTTCCGCCGGCCGCGCGCGCGACATTGCGCCTGGTCGGCCGTGCCGTGTTCCCGACGGCCGAGGAAAAAGCGCGCAATCCGCGCGCGCGCAGCGCCGTGCTGCGCGCGGCCGAGCGGCAGGTGAGCGCATGAAGCCGGGTCGGACCATGCTGCTGGTGGTGCCGGTCGTGTGGCTGCTGGTGTTCGTCTCGGCGGTCGGTGTCGTGCTCGTGCGGCACGAGGCGCGCACGCTGTTCACCGAACTGGAGCGGCTGTCCTCGGAGCGCGACCGGCTGAACATCGAATGGAGCCAGTTGCAGCTCGAGCAGAGTGCCTGGTCCAACCATGGCTTCGTCGAGCGCGTCGCCAGCGACCGGCTCAACATGACGCTGCCGCAGCCCGCCGAAATCAGGATCGTTGCGCCATGAGGCGCCGCACGGAAGGCGGCGAGTTCGAGCCGGGCCGCTTCCGTCTGCGCGCACGCATCGTCGTCGGCCTGCTGTGCCTGACCGCCTGCGCGCTGCTGGTACGCGCCGTGCACCTGCAGGTCCTCGACCGCGAGTTCCTGGTCCAGGAAGGCGACAAGCGTTACCTGCGCGAGGCCACGATGCCGGCCCACCGCGGCATGATCGTCGACCGCTTCGGCGAACCGCTCGCGGCCAGCTCGCCGGTGGACACGGTGTGGGTCAACCCGAAGGTGCTGGCGCAGGCGCCGGACGATATCACGCGGCTGGCCAAGTCGTTGAAGCGCGATCCGCAGTGGCTGGCGCAGCGCGTGACCAGCAACCTCGACCGGCAGTTCCTGTACGTCGCCCGCCACATGGACCCGGCCGATTCGACGCGCATCAAGGGACTCGGCATCCCGGGCGTCGAGCTCATGCGCGAGTACAAGCGCTACTACCCGAATGGCGAGGTGACCGGCCACGTGCTCGGCTTCACCAACCTCGACGAGGACGGGCAGGAGGGCCTCGAACTCGCCTACAACAAGTCGCTGGCCGGGATCGACGGGCTGAAGCGGGTGATCAAGGACGCACGCGGCCGCGTCGTCGGCAACGTCGAAAGCATTCGCGCGCCGCGGCCCGGCGAAGACCTGGTGACCAGCATCGACCTGCGGCTGCAGTACCTGGCGTACCGCGAGCTGAAAGCCGCGGTGCGCCGCCACAACGCGCTGGCCGGCTCGGTGATCGTGCTCGACGTGCACACCGGCGAGGTGCTGGCGATGGTCAACCAGCCATCGTTCAATGCCAACGACCGCTCGCAGTACGAAGTGGCCCGCTACCGCAACCGCGCGGTGACCGACATCATCGAACCGGGTTCCAGCATCAAGCCGTTCGTCCTGGCGGCGGCCCTCGAGTCCGGCCGTTACCGTACGGACACCGTGGTCGACACGGCGCCCGGATCGGTACGGGTCGGCAACAAGACCATCCAGGACAAGCACAACCTGGGCGCCGCCACGCTGACCACGATCCTCGCGCGCTCGAGCAATGTCGGCATGGCGAAGATCGCGCTGTCGCTGGAGCCGGCGCACATCCACCGTACGCTGACCAGCCTCGGCTTCGGCCAGGTCACGGCCAGCGGATTCCCGGGCGAGTCCGCCGGACTGCTGAGCAATGCATCGCACTGGCGGCCGATCGGCGTGGCGACGATGGCGTATGGCTATGGCCTGTCGGTGACGCCGCTGCAACTGGCGGAGGCCTACGCGACGGTCGGGTCGTTCGGCCTGCGCCGCCCGGTGACCTTTCAGCGCGTGGACGGCCCGGTGCCGGGTGAGCGCGCGCTGTCCGAAAAGGTGTCGCGCGACGTCATCGGACTGCTCGAGGGCGTGATCGGCCCGGCCGGCACGGGGGCCAAGGCGGCCGTGCCCGGTTACAGCGTCGCGGGCAAGACCGGCACCGCATGGAAGGCGGTCGGCGGCGGCTATTCGCAGAACCGCTACACGGCGGTGTTCGCCGGTGTCGTGCCGGCGACGCGCCCGCGCCTCGCCGCGCTGGTGCTCATCGACGAGCCGGGCGGCTCGCTCTACTACGGTGGCGACGTTGCGGCACCGGTGTTCGCGGCGATCATGTCCGGCGCGCTGCGCCTGCTGGGTGTCGCGCCGGACGACCTGTCGCAGGTCGCGCCAGCCACCGTCGTGCAGGCCACTCCATGACCACGGCCGCGCGCGAAGTCCGGCTCGACCGACTGCTGGAGGGGATCGCCGACGCGCCCGCAGTGGGTCTCGCCGGCATGAAGATGGACGGCCGTTCGATCGCGCCCGGCGAAGCGTTCGTCGCCGTGCAGGGGCTGCGCGCGCATGGCCTGCAGTTCGTCGGGCAGGCGCTGGTGCGCGGCGCGCGCGCCGTGTTGTGGGATCCCGGCGAGGCCGCGGCTCCGGACCTGCCACCGGGCGTGTGTGCCGTGGCCGTGCCGGCGCTCCGCTCGCACCTCGGCACAATCGCCGACCGCTTCTATGGCTCGCCCAGCGCGCGCCTGTCGATCGCGGGCGTGACCGGCACCAACGGCAAGACCACCTGCGCGTGGCTGCTGGCCGACGCGGGATCGCGGCTTGGCCCGCGCGCCGCCTACCTGGGCACGCTCGGTGCGGGCTTCCCGCCAGTGCTGGAGCCGGTGAGCCACACCACGCCCGACCCGTTCGGCCTGCATGCGGCCCTCGTCGCCCTCGAGTCCGGCGGGGCCGCGCGCGTCGCCATGGAAGTGTCCTCGCATGCGCTCGACCAGGAGCGCCTGGCGGGCGTGCGCCTGCAGATCGCTGCCTTCACCAACCTGACCCGTGACCACCTCGACTACCACGGCACGATGGAGGCGTACGGATCGGCCAAGCAGCGCATCTTCAGCCTGGCGGGTCTCGGTCACGCCGTCATCAACGTGAGCGATGCGGCCGGCCGGGCGTTCGCCGGCAGCCTGCCCGCATCCGTCGCGCTGACGGCGGTCAGTGTCGGCGCGTCACCGGATATCGCGGCCGCCGAGCGGCTGCATGTTTCATCGATCGAAGCCGGCGACGCAGGGCTCGTGCTCACCATCGTGGGCAGTTTTGGCGAGCGCCGGTTGCGCTCGCCGCTGGTCGCTGCCTTCAACGCCGAGAACCTGGTGGTCGTGCTGGGCGTCCTGCTGGCCTGGGGGCACGCACCCGACGAGGCCATCGCGTCGCTCGAGGCCGCCGGGCCGCCGCCGGGCCGCATGGAAGGCTTCCGTTCCGTCAATGGCGCGCTGGCGGTCGTCGACTACGCGCATACGCCCGACGCGCTGGCCAAGGTGCTGCAGGCGGCGCGCGCCCACGCGCGACGTCACGTGCGGGTGGTGTTCGGTTGCGGCGGGGACCGCGACCCCGGCAAGCGCGGGCTGATGGGGGAAGTGGCGGAGCGCCTCGCCGACCAGGTGTTCATCACCGACGACAACCCGCGGCACGAGGATCCCGAGCGCATCGTCGCCATGATCCTCGGCGGCATGCGCGCGCCGCACCGGGCAACGGTCATTCGCGACCGCGGCGCAGCGATCGCCGCGGCGATGGCGGATACCGGGCCGGGCGACGTCGTGGTGATCGCCGGCAAGGGGCACGAGACGCAGCAACTGGTCGCCGGCGCGGCGCGCGAGTTCAGCGACCGCGATTGCGTGGGCCGCCTCGCGGGGGAGCAAGCGTGAAACGCACCCTGGCATTCTTCGCCGCGGCGGCCGGCGGGCGTCTCGCCGGGGCCGATGCGCCGTTTCTCGCCGTGTCGACCGACTCGCGCACGCTGGCCGCGGGCGACCTGTTCGTCGCGCTGCGCGGCGAGCACTTCGACGGGCACGACTACGCGGCCGCGGCCGCGGCACGCGGCGCCTGTGCGGCGGTCGTGGCGCGCGAACTCACGCTCGACATCCCGCAGGTCGTCGTCGCGGACACGCTGGCTGCGCTCGGCGCCACGGCGGGTGCGTGGCGAGGACAGTTCACGCTGCCGCTGGTTGGCGTGGGCGGCAGCAACGGCAAGACCACCACCAAGGAGTTGCTGGCGGAGATCCTGCGCTGCTCAGGCAAGGTGCTCGCGACGCATGGCAACCTGAACAACCACATCGGCGTGCCGCTGACGCTGTTCCGGTTGACGCGCGATCATGGGGCGGCGGTCGTCGAGATGGGCGCCAACCACGCCGGCGAGATCGCCGCCCTGGCCAGGATCGCGCAGCCGACCGTGGGGCTCGTGACCAACGCCGGCGCCGAGCACCTCGAGGGTTTCGGCAGCCTCGAGGGTGTGGCGCGCGCCGAGGGCGAGATGTTCGCGGGCCTCGGTTATGGCGCGACCGCGGTGATCAATGCCGACGACGTGTTCTGCGGGCTGTGGCGGGGGCTGTCGAAAGCCGGCCGCACCGTCACGTTCGGCCTCGCCGAAGGCGCCGACTTCCGCGCGCGGCCGTTGTCTTTCGGCATCGGCGACGGTGCATGGATCTCGCGTTTCGAACTCGACTGCCCGGCCGGCCGTGGCGTCGTGCAGCTGGCGCTGCCGGGCCGTCACAACGTACTGAACGCAACGGCCGCGGCAGCGGCGGCCTGGGCCTGTGGCGCCGTGCTCGAGGACATCGTCACCGGACTCGGCGCGGTCAGGCCGGTCAGCGGCCGGCTCGAACTCAAGCGGCTGCCCGGCGGCGCCTGGCTGATCGACGACACCTACAACGCCAACCCGAGTTCCGCGCTGGCCGGCCTGGAAGTGCTTACCGAACTCGACGGCGAGCGCTGGCTGGTGCTCGGCGAAATGGCCGAACTCGGCGAGCACGCCACCGCCGCGCACGTGGACGTGGCATACGCGGCGCGCCGCAGCGGCGTGTCGAAGCTGTTTGCCGTGGGCGCGGCCACGCGGCCGACGGTCGAGGCCTTCGGTGCCGGCGGCCGCTGGTTCGCGGACGCCGGCGCGCTGATCGCGGCACTCGCTGGCGCGGCGCCGGCCGGGACGACCGTGCTGGTCAAGGGCTCGCGGGTCAACCGCCTGGAGCGGGTCGTCGGGGCGCTGCTCGCGCCGCTGGCGGCCGCCGGCAACGGCAACTGAGGCCGCCACCATGCTGTTCGAACTGTTCGACTGGTTGTCAGACTTCTACGGCGGGTTCCGCATCTTCGGCTACCTGACGTTCCGCGCGATCCTCGCGGCGCTGACCTCGCTCGCCATCGCGCTGCTGGTCGGGCCGTGGATGATCAGCCGGCTTGCCGCCAACCAGATCGGCCAGGTGGTGCGCGACGACGGGCCGCCGACGCACCTCGGCAAGACGGGCACGCCGACCATGGGCGGCGCGCTGATCCTGGTGTCGATCGCCGCCGGCACGCTGTTGTGGGCGGACCTGGGCAACCGCTTCGTGTGGATCGTGCTGGCCGTCACGACGGCCTTCGGCGCAATCGGCTTCTACGACGACTACCTGAAGCTGGTCGTGCGCAATCCGCGCGGCCTGCCGGCACGCTGGAAGTACCTGTGGCAGTCGCTGGCCGGGCTGGGCGCCGCGCTCGCACTGTGGTTCACGGCGCAGGGGCCCGCGGAAACCGCCCTGTACGTGCCGTTCTTCAAGAACATCGCCGTGCCGATGGGCATGTTCGCGTTCGTCGCCATGACCTACTTCGTGATCGTCGGCTCGAGCAACGCCGTCAACCTGACCGACGGCCTGGACGGGCTGGCGATCATGCCGTGCGTCATGGTGGCCGGCGCGCTCGGCGTGTTCGCCTACGTCACCGGCAACGTCAACTTCGCGACCTACCTGCAGATTCCCTACGTGCCGGGTGTCGGCGAGATGCTGGTATTTCTCGCGACGCTGGTCGGCGCAGGGCTCGGCTTCCTGTGGTTCAACACCTATCCGGCGCAGGTCTTCATGGGCGACATCGGCGCGCTGGCGCTCGGCGCCGCGCTCGGCGTGGTCTCGGTCGTGATCCGCCAGGAACTCGTGCTCGCCATCATGGGCGGCATCTTCGTCATGGAGACCGTCTCGGTGATGGTCCAGGTCGCGTCGTTCAAGCTGCGCGGCAAGCGCATCTTCCGCATGGCGCCGATTCATCACCACTACGAGCTGAAGGGCTGGGCCGAGCCCAAGGTGATCGTGCGCTTCTGGATCATCTCGTTCGTGCTGGTGCTGATCGGCCTGGCCACGTTGAAGATCCGTTGATGAGCACGACACACGCAAGCCGCCGGCCGGAGGCAGCGGGAGGGCCGGTCAGCCTGATCGTCGGGCTGGGCCGCACCGGCGTGTCCTGTGCGCGGCATCTCGCGGCGCGCGGCCACGAGCTGCGCGTGACCGATACGCGGCGCGAGCCGCCGGGACGCGCGGAACTGTCCGGCATCGCACCGCGAGCGCGGCTGGCGTTCGGCGGCTTCGACGAGGCGCTGCTCGAGGGCGTCGACCAGGTCGTGGTGTCGCCGGGCGTGTCCCTGCGTGAACCGTTGCTGGGCGCGGCCCTGGCACGCGGACTGGACGTCGTCGGCGACATCGAGTTGTTCGCGCGCGAGGCCGGCGGCCGGACGGTCGGCATCACCGGCACCAACGGCAAGAGCACGGTCACCGCTTTGCTCGGCGAGATGGCGTCCGCAGCCGGCGTCGACGTGCGGGTCGGCGGCAACCTCGGCGAGCCGGCGCTCGACCTGCTGGCCGGCGAGCCGGCCGACCTGTACGTGCTGGAACTGTCGAGCTTCCAGCTCGAGACCACGCGCTCGCTGCAACTCGAGGCGGCGGTCGTGCTGAACCTGACGCCCGACCACATGGACCGCTACGCCGACCTCGCCGAGTACGGCGCGGCCAAGGCGCGCATCTACGACCAGTGCTCGGTCGCGGTCGTCAACCTCGACGACGAACTGGTGTGCCGCATGCCGCGCCCTGGCCAGCGCGTGACCGGCTTCAGCCTGCTCAGGGACGATGCCGACTATGCGCTGCACGACCTGTCCGGGTCGGATTGGCTGGCCGCTACGGGCGAGCCGCTGCTGCCGACCTCCGCGCTGAAGATTGCGGGACGCCACAACGCGGCCAACGCGCTCGCCGCACTGGCCCTGGCCGATGCCTGCGGGCTGCCGCGCACCGCCGCACTCGCAGCGCTGCGCGCATTCGACGGGCTCGAGCACCGCATGAACCGGGTCGCCGACAGCGGTGGCGTGCGCTGGATCAACGACTCCAAGGCCACCAATGTCGGCGCGACGCTGGCGGCGGTCGGCGGTCTGACCGGGCCGCTGGTGCTGATTGCCGGCGGCGACGGCAAGGGCCAGGACTTCACGCCGCTGGCCGGCGCGTTCCGCGGCAAGGTCCGCTGCTGCGTGCTGATCGGCCGCGACGCCCGCCAGCTGGCCGCGGCGCTCGCGGGGGCGTGCGCCATCGAACACGCCGGCTCGCTCGAGGACGCGGTCGCTGTCGCGCGCCGTGTCGCGCGAGCGGGCGACACGGTGCTGCTGTCGCCCGCCTGCGCGAGCCTCGACATGTTCCGCGACTACGCGCATCGCGGCGAGGCGTTCCGGGACGCCGTCCTGGGGACCGCGACATGATCGGCGCGACCACCGAGCTGGCGTACTCACGGTCGGCCGGCCGCCAGCCGCGCCTGTCGCTGGACCCGGTGCTGGTCGCGGTGACGCTCGGCCTGCTGCTGCTCGGCCTGGTCATGATGGCCTCAGCGTCGGTGACGCTCGCGGAGCGCCAGGCCGGCGACCCGTTGATCTTCCTCGAGCGCCAGTTGCTGTCCGCCGTGCTGGGCATGGGCTGCGCCGCAATACTGCTGGCGGTGCCGATGGCGCTGTGGGAACGGGCCTCGCCGCTGCTGCTGGCGGGGGCCTTCGTGCTGCTGCTGCTCGTGCTGTTGCCGTGGGTCGGGCACGAGGTCAACGGCAGCCGCCGCTGGCTGCGCATCGGCCCGCTCAATTTCCAGCCCTCGGAGCTGGCGCGCGTCGCGCTGCTCACCTATGTCGCGGCGTATGCCGTGCGCTACCAGGCGGAACTGGCGGGGTCCTGGCAGGGTTTCGTGAAGCCGCTCGCCGTGCTCGGCGCGGCCGCCGTGCTGCTGCTGTTCGAGCCAGACCTCGGTGCCGCCATCGTGCTGCTGGCGACCGGCATCGTCGTGCTGTTCCTGGCGGGCGCGCGCCTGCGCGACGTGCTGGTGGTGGTGGCGATCGGGAGCGCCGGCGTGGCGACGCTGTCCATGATGTCGGGCTACCGGTGGCGGCGCGTCACCGCGTTCCTCGATCCGTGGGCCGACCCGTTCAACAGCGGCTTCCAGCTGACGCAGTCGCTGATCGCGATCGGCCGCGGCGAGTGGTTCGGCGTGGGTCTGGGTTCGAGCGTGCAGAAGCTGTTCTACCTGCCCGAGGCGCACACCGACTTCCTGTTCGCCGTGCTGGCCGAGGAGCTCGGCCTGGTCGGCGTGGTCGTCGTGCTGCTGCTGTTCCTGGTGCTGGTGCTGCGCAGCCTGCGACTGTCACGGCTGGCGGCCGAGGCCGGCATGCCGTTCCACGCGTTCATGGCCGCCGCGTTCGGCGTGTGGCTGGGCCTGCAGGCCTTCATCAACATCGGCGTCAACATGGGCCTGCTGCCGACCAAGGGACTCACGCTGCCGCTCATGTCCTACGGCCGCTCGAGCCTGCTGGTGACACTGGCGTGGATCGGGCTGCTGCTGCGCGTGCACCACGAAGTCATGTCGTCGGGCCGCGTGGTGCCGGCCAAGGTGCGGCCATGACCGGCGCCATCCTGATCATGGCGGGCGGCACGGGCGGCCACGTGTTCCCGGCGCTGGCCGTGGCGCGGCTGCTGCGCCTGGCGGACCGCGAGGTGGTCTGGCTCGGCACGCGACGCGGCATCGAGGCGCGCCTGGTGCCGGCGGCAGGACTGCCGATCGAGTGGATCGACGTCGAAGGACTGCGCGGACGCGGCCCGGCGCGCTGGCTGGCCGCGCCATTCCAGCTGGCGCGCGCGCTGTGGCAGGCCCTCGCGGTGTTGCGTCGCCTGCGGCCCGCGGCGGTGCTGGGCTGCGGCGGCTTCGCGTCCGGTCCTGGCGGCGTGGCGGCGTGGCTGACGCGCACGCCGCTGGTGATCCACGAGCAGAACGCCGTCGCCGGCCTGACCAACCGTTGTCTCGCGCGCTTCGCCGTGACCGTGGCCGAGGCGTTTCCCGGCAGCTTCGCGCCCGGCCGGCGCGCCGTGACGATCGGCAACCCGGTGCGCCGGGAAATCGCCGCGCTGGCGCCGCCCGAGCAGCGGTTCGCCGCACGCAGCGGGCCGCTGCTGCTGCTGGTGTTTGGCGGCAGCCAGGGCGCCGCCGCGCTGAACCGCCTGGTGCCGCGCGCGCTGGCGCTGTTGCCGGCCGGCGGTCGGCCGCGGGTCCTGCACCAGTGCGGCACGGCCGACTGCGACGCCGTCGCCGGCATGTACCTGCAGCTCGGCATCGAGGCCGACGTGCGCGCCTTCGTCGACGACATGGCCAGCGCCTACGGCCGGGCCGACCTGGCCGTCAGCCGGGCCGGCGCGCTGACCGTGAGCGAACTGGCCGCGGCCGGTCTCGGCGCGGTGTTGGTGCCGTTTCCCGCTGCCACGGATGATCACCAGACCCGCAATGCGGGGTACCTGGTGTCGGCCGGTGCGGCGGTGCTGCTGCCGCAGCGGGAACTCACCGAACGGCGGCTTGCGGATGAACTATCGCGGCTGCTGGACGGCGGCCGCGCGCGGGCGCTGGAGATGGCGCGCCGCGCGCGTGCCGTGGCCGTGGCCGATGCAGCGGAGCACGTCACGGAATTGTGCCTGGCCGCTGCGGAGCGACGCCCATGAGCGACCGCATGCGCAGCATCCAGCACATCCACTTCGTCGGCATCGGTGGCGCCGGCATGGGCGGCATTGCCGAAGTGCTGCTCAATCTCGGCTATGACGTGCAGGGCTCCGACCTCCGGCGCAGCGCGGTGACGGTGCGACTCGAACGGCTCGGCGCGCGCATCCACATCGGCCACGACGCGGCGCACGTCGCGGCCGCCGACGTGGTCGTGGCATCGACGGCCGTGCCGCAGGACAACCCGGAACTGGTGGCGGCGCGCGAGGCGCGGCTGCCGGTCGTGCAGCGGGCCGAGATGCTGGCCGAGCTGATGCGCTTCCGGCAGGGCATTGCGGTTGCGGGCACGCACGGCAAGACCACCACCACCAGCCTGGTCGCCAGCCTGCTGGCGGCCGGCGGACTGGATCCGACCTTCGTCATCGGCGGCCAGCTCAAGAGCGCCGAGTCGAACGCGCGGCTCGGCGCCGGGCGCTACCTGGTCGCCGAGGCCGACGAGAGCGACGCCTCGTTCCTGCACCTGCAGCCGGTCATCGCGGTCGTCACCAATATCGACCACGACCACCTCGCCACACACGGCGGCGATTTCGGCAAGCTCAAGCAGAGCTTCGTCGAGTTCCTGCACAACCTGCCGTTCTGGGGCCTGGCGGTGCTGTGTGCCGACGACGAGAACCTGCGCGAGATCCTGCCGCAGGTGGCGCGGCCGGTGCGCACCTACGGCCTGTCGGCCGATGCCGACCTGCGCGCGGCGGAGGTTCACGCCGCGGGTTTCGGCTCGCGCTTCGAGCTGCTGCGCGCCGGTCACGGGCCGCTGTCCGTGACCGTCAACCTGCCGGGGCGCCACAACGTGCGCAATGCGCTCGCGGCCATCGCGGTGGCCAGCGAACTCGGCGTGTCCGATGCGGAGATCCAGCAGGCGCTGGCCGGCTTCCAGGGCATCGGCCGCCGGCTGGAGCGCCTGGGCGACGTGCGCACGCGGGCGGGCGTCGTCGCGCTGGTGGACGACTACGCCCATCACCCGACCGAGATCGCGGCCACGCTCGAGGGCGTGCGCCAGGCCTGGCCCGGCCGCCGCGTCGTGCTGGCCTTCCAGCCGCACCGTTACAGCCGCACGCACGACCTGCTCGACGATTTCGGCCAGGTCCTGTGCGACGCCGACGTATTGCTGGTGACCGAGGTCTACGCGGCCGGCGAAGAGCCGCTCGCGAACGCCGACGGCCGCGCCGTATGCCGGGCGGTACGCTCGCGCGGCAGGGTCGAGCCGGTGTTCGTGGAGAACGTGCAGTCGCTGGCCGGGGCGCTGCTGGACGTCATCGCCGACGGTGACGTCGTGGTCACCATGGGCGCCGGCAGCATCGGCGCCGCGGCCCACGATCTGCCGGCGCAGCTGGCGGCGGGGGGTGGCGCGTGAGCCGCGTGGTCGTCCCGGCCGAATTCGAGTCGCGCGTGCTGCGCGACGAGCCGATGTCGCGCCACACGACCTGGCACGTGGGCGGGCCCGCGGACGTGTGGTTTGCGCCGGCCAGCGTCGACGAACTCGCCGCCTTCCTGCGCGGACTCGCCGTCGACGTGCCGCTGACCTTCGTCGGGCTCGGCAGCAACCTGCTGGTGCGCGAAGGCGGCGTCCGCGGCGCCGTCATCTGTGCGCACGGCGGCCTGAATGCGCTCGAGCGGCTGGATGACACGCGCGTGCGCGCGGAAGCCGGCGTGCCCTGCGCGCGCCTCGGCCGGCGCTGCGTCAAGTGGGGGCTCGGCCCGGCCGGCTTCTTTGCCGGCATACCCGGTTCGCTGGGCGGCGCGCTGGCGATGAACGCCGGCGCGTGGGGCGGCGAGACCTGGCCGCGCGTGCTCGAGGTCGAGACCGTCGACCGTGCCGGCACGCTGCGGCGGCGTGCCGCCGCCGAGTATTCCTGGGGCTACCGCAGCGTCACGCCGCCGGCGCAGGGCGAGTGGTTCGTCGCCGCGACACTGGGCTTCGAGCGCGACCCCGCGGCCAGCATGGACTCCATCAAGGTCCTGCTGGAGCGCCGCGTCGCCAGCCAGCCGATCGGCGAATGGAGTTGCGGGTCGGTGTTCACGAACCCGCCGGGCGACCACGCGGCGCGGCTGATCGAGAGCGCCGGTCTCAAGGGCTTTGCGATCGGCGACGCCGCGGTGTCCACCAAGCACGCCAATTTCATCGTCAACCGCGGTCACGCGCGGGCCGCCGAGCTGGAGGGCGTGATCCGCCACGTGCAGCAGACGGTGGAGCGGCTGCACGGCGTGCGCCTGCATCCGGAAGTCCGTGTCATCGGGGAGGCCGCATGAAGGGCTTGCGCGCCACCGGCAGCGAGTTCCGGCGCGTCACCGAGGCCGCCGCCTTCGGCAAGGTGGCGGTGCTGCTGGGCGGCTGCTCGAGCGAGCGCGAAATCTCGCTGATGAGTGGCCAGGCCGTGCTCGCGGCGCTCGAGCGGCGCGGCGTGGACGCGCATCCGTTCGACCCGGCGGAGTTGCCGCTCGGCGCGCTGCTCGCCGACAGCTACGACCGCGCCTGGATTGCACTGCACGGTCCGGGCGGCGAGGACGGCGCCGTGCAGGGCGCGCTGGAATGGCTGGGCGTGCCCTACACCGGCAGCGGCGTACTGGGCTCGGCGATCGGCATGGACAAGCTGCGCACCAAGCAACTGGCCGTGGCCAACGGCATCCCGACGCCGGCGTTCATGGTCCTCGCCGGCGCCGGGGACTGCCAGCGGGCGGCCGACGAGCTCGGGCTGCCGCTGGCCGTCAAGCCGGCGACGCAGGGATCGAGTGTCGGCATGTCGCGCGTCGAGCGTGGCGAGGACCTGCTGGCGGCGTGGCGCACGGCGTCGGCGCTCGATCCCGTGGTCATCGCCGAGCCGTGGGTAAGCGGCCGCGAGCTGACGGTCGCCGTGCTGCAGGGCGATGCGCTGCCGGCGATCCGCATCGAGACGCCGCGCTCGTTCTACGACTACCAGGCCAAGTACTTCGCGGACGACACCCGCTACCACATCCCGTGCGGGCTGGCCGACGCGGCCGAGCAGGCGCTCCGGCTGCGGGCGCTCGAGGCGTTCCGCGCCTGCGGCGCCCAGGGCTGGGGCCGCGTGGATTTCATGATGGCCGAGGACGGCGTGCCGCTGCTGCTGGAGATCAACACCGTGCCGGGGATGACCGGCCACAGCCTGGTGCCGATGGCGGCCCGCGCAACCGGCATCGACTTCGACGAACTGGCATGGCGCGTGCTCGAGACGAGCTTCGCGCGCGAGGCAGCATGAGGATGCGAGCCACATGACGCTGCTGCGCAAGCGCAACCGGCGCAAGTCCCCGGCCGGGCGGCGGTTCGCGTTGCCGGCCCTGGAATGGCCGCGCATTGCCCGCGGCGCCGCGGCCGTGGCCGCACTGGCGTCGCTGGTGTGGCTGCTGTCAGCGGGACTCGACCAGCCGATCCACCGGGTCAAGCTCGGCGGCACCTTCCAGCGCGTCTCGGCCGTGGAAGTCGAGCAGGTTGTCGGCAGCGCCTTGCACGGCGGCTTCCTCAGCCTGGACCTCGACGGGCTGCGGCGCTCGATCGAGTCGCTCGCCTGGGTGGATCGCGCACGAGTGCAGCGCCGCTGGCCCGACACCGTCGAGGTCGAAGTGATCGAGCAGATCCCGGCGGCGCGCTGGGGCGAGGACGGCCTGCTGAACACGCGCGGCGAACTGTTCGTGAGCGGCGCGCGGCACCCGCCGCCGGAATTGCCGCGGCTCGATGGCCCGCCGGGCACCGAGGCTGCGGTCGCGCAGCGCTACCTCGCCGTGCAGGGCCGGCTGCTGGACCGGGGCCTGCGCCTGACCGCGCTGCGTCTCGACCCGCGCGGGGCCTGGGAGATGGACCTTTCCAACGGGGTCACGGTGCGGCTCGGCCGCAGCCAGGTGGACCAGCGCATGGACCGCTTCCTGCGCGTCGCGGCGGAGGTCATCGCCGGCCGCGCGGCGGACATCGCCAACGTGGACATGCGCTATTCGAACGGCTTTTCGATTGGCTGGCGCCCGGGAGCGGGGCCGGAGCAAGACCGCGCCGCCGCCAATTCGCAGGGTGAAGACAGGGACACAGATGCCTAAACGAACGGACCGCAGCCTGATCGTCGGACTCGACATCGGAACTTCCAAGGTGGTCGCCATGGTCGGCGAGCTGCATGCCGACGGCAGTCTCGAAGTGATCGGCCTCGGCTCGCACCCCTCGCGCGGGCTGAAACGCGGGGTGGTCGTCAACATCGACTCGACCGTGCAGTCCATCCAGCGCGCCGTCGAGGAGGCCGAACTGATGGCGGGCGTGGAGATCCGCTCCGTGTTCACCGGCATCGCGGGCAGCCACGTGCGCAGCCTCAATTCGCACGGCATCGTCGCCATCAAGGACCGGGAGGTCACGGCCGGCGACGTCGCGCGCGTGATGGACGCCGCGCAGGCGGTCGCCATACCGGCCGACCAGAAGATCCTGCATGTGCTGCCCCAGGAATTCATCATCGACGGCCAGGAAGGCATCCGCGAGCCGATCGGCATGTACGGCGTGCGCCTCGAGGCGCGCGTGCACATCGTGACCGGCGCCGACAGCGCAGCGCAGAACATCGTCAAGTGCGTGCAGCGCTGTGGCCTCGAGGTCGAGGACATGGTGCTGGAGCAGCTGGCGTCCAGCTTCTCGGTGCTGACCGACGACGAGAAGGACCTCGGCGTGTGCCTGATCGACGTCGGCGGCGGCACCACCGACATCGCCGTATTTTCCGGCGGCGCGATCCGCCACACCGCGGTCATCCCGATCGCCGGCGACCAGGTCACCAACGACATCGCCGTCTCGATGCGCACGCCGACGCAGTTCGCCGAGGACATCAAGATCCGCTACGCCTGCGCGCTGTCGCAGCTCGCCAATCCCGACGAGACCATCGAGGTGCCGAGCGTCGGCGACCGGCCGCCGCGGCGGCTGGCGCGACAGACCCTCGCCGAGATCGTCGAACCTCGCTACGAGGAGCTGTTCGCGCTGATCCGCGACGAGTTGCGCCGTTCCGGCTTCGAGGAGGCCGTCGCCGCCGGCGTCGTGCTGACCGGCGGCAGCGCCAAGATGGAAGGCGTCGTGGAACTCGCCGAGGAAGTCTTTCACATGCCGGTCCGCCTCGGCGTGCCGCACGGCGTCACCGGCCTCGCGGACGTCGTGCGCAATCCCATCCATGCGACCGGCACCGGCCTGTTGCTGTACGGCCGCGCCAACGCCTCGCAGCCGCTGCCGCGCGTGGCGGGCGAGGGCATCAAGACAGTTGTCGAGAGGATGAAGTCCTGGTTCCAGGGCTATTTCTGAGCAAGGCCGGGCCCGTGGCCCGGCGGGGGACGAAGGTCAAACCAGCGGAGGAGACGACCAGATGTTTGAACTCATGGATTCATACAGCCAGAGCGCTGTCATCAAGGTGCTTGGGGTAGGCGGGGGCGGCGGCAACGCAGTCTCCCACATGTCCCAGTGCGGCATAGAAGGTGTGGACTTCGTGTGCGTCAACACCGACGCGCAGGCGCTGAAGCACTCCAAGGTCAAGGCGACCCTGCAGATCGGCTGCAACATCACCAAGGGGCTGGGCGCCGGCTCGGACCCGGAGGTCGGCCGCCAGGCGGCGATGGAGGACCGCGATCGCATCATCGAGCTGATCGAAGGTTGCGACATGCTGTTCATCACCGCCGGCATGGGCGGTGGCACCGGCACCGGCGCGGCGCCGGTCGTGGCACAGGTCGCGAAGGAGCTCGGCATCCTCACCGTCGCAGTCGTCACGCGCCCGTTCAAGATGGAAGGCAGCCGGCGCAACGCGATCGCCGACACCGGCATCGTCGAGCTGTCGCGCTACGTGGATTCGTTGATCACGATCCCGAACCAGAAGCTGCTGAGCGTGCTAGGTCCCGCCACCACGCTGCTCGACGCGTTCCGGCGCGCCAACGAAGTCCTGCAGGGCGCGGTACAGGGTATCGCCGAGCTGATCACGCGACCGGGCCTGATCAACGTCGACTTTGCCGACGTTCGCACCGTGATGTCGGAAACCGGCGTGGCCATGATGGGCACCGGCTTCGGCAGCGGCGAGGGGCGCGCGCGCGCCGCGGCCGAGATGGCCGTGTCGAGCCCGCTGCTCGAGGAGATCAACCTGGCCGGGGCGCAGGGCATCCTGGTCAACGTCACCGCGGGCCTCGACCTGGCGATCGGCGAGTTCGAGGAAGTCGGCACGACGGTCAAGCAGTTCGCGGCCGACGATGCGACCGTGGTGGTCGGTACGGTCATCGATCCGGAGATGAATGGCGAAGTGCGCGTGACGGTGGTGGCAACCGGCCTCAACAGTCCGGAGGCACGGCTCGCCGCGTCGCCGGCCGCCGCGGCCACGCCGACCCGGGATGGCCGCCGCAACAAGGGCATGACGCTCGTGAACGGGCGTAACGGCGCGACCGGCACCACCGACTACGCGAGGTTCGAGACGCCGGCGGCGTCCCGCCAGCAGCGGCGGGCGGTCGGCGACGGGCTGCGCCTGGACCTGCAGGACGAAGCGGTCCTGGACATCCCGGCGTTCCTGCGCCGGCAGGCGGACTGAGCGGTGGTGAACCGCCGCGACCAGGGTGGTGACGGCCTGCGTTTCGCCCGGGCGCAACTGCGCGCCCTGCGCAACGCACACGGGCGGCGCGGCGTCGACCCTGGCCGTCCAGCCGTGCCGCCACCGCCGCGCCTGCCTGAGCAGCCGTTATGACACGCGCCCGACCGGGTCTTGCCGCCGGCCTTTCCTCCGCTGGCCGGCGGCAATCCCGGGTGCGACGTGTGTTACCCTACGCGGTCAATACAGGCTGGCGCATGCCTTGCCGGCACGGGCCTCCGGCCCGCCAGGCACCCGAGGCTAGATGTTGAAACAACGCACGCTCAAGAACTCGATCCGCGCGAGCGGGGTCGGCCTGCATACCGGCAAGAAAGTGCTCCTGGTGTTGCGTCCGGCGCCGCCCAACGTCGGCATCGTATTTCGCCGCACCGACCTCGACCCGGCCGTGGACATCCCGGCCCGGGCCACCAATGTCACCGAGACGACGCTCGGCACGACACTGGGCCACGGCGCCGCGAACGTGTCCACGGTCGAGCACCTGCTGTCGGCACTGGCCGGACTCGGCGTGGACAACGCCTTCGTCGAGCTGTCGGCGCCCGAGGTGCCGATCATGGACGGCAGCGCGGGCCCCTTCGTATTCCTGATCCAGTCCGCGGGCATCGAGGAGCAGTCGGCGCCCAAGCGTTTCGTGCGGATCAGGCAGCCCATCGAAGTGCGCGATGACGACAAGTGGGCGCGCTTCGACCCGTATGAGGGCTTCAGGGTCAATTTCGAAATCGAATTCGAGCACCCGATCTTCCGTCGCCACGGCCAGCGCGCGACGATGGACTTCTCGACCACGGCCTTCCTGCGCGAAATCAGCCGAGCGCGTACCTTCGGCTTCATGCGCGACCTCGAGCACCTGCGTTCACGCAACCTGGCCCTCGGCGGCACGATGGACAACGCCATCGTGCTGGATGATTACCGCGTGCTGAACGAGGACGGGCTGCGCTACGAGGACGAGTTCGTCAAGCACAAGATCCTCGACGCGATCGGCGACCTGTACCTGCTGGGCCACAGCCTGATCGGCGAGTTCACCGGCTTCAAGTCGGGCCACGCCCTCAACAATCGCCTGCTGCGGGTGCTGCTGGCCGACGCCGCAGCGTGGGAAGAAGTGACCTTCGAAGGCGCGGTGCCGGCGCCGATTTCCTACGTCGAAGCGGTCGCGCCCGCGTCCTGAGCGCCCGTCCGGCGTCGCCCCCTTCCGCGCAAGCCGTTATTACGGGCGCGGCGTCGGGCCGGCCGGTCGCACGCGAATCGTCACGCGCTCGAGCGCCACGCCCAGTCGCCGCCCGACCTGCTCGCGCAGGCCGGGCGCGTGGTAACGGACCCGGGTCGCCCAGACTGCCGAAGTGACCAGCACGGTGAGGGTCCCGGCACGGGTCGAGGCACCCCATACCTGCTGCGAAAATTCCTCCGGAAGTTCCGCGCGGACGGCCTGCAAGGCCTCATCGGCCTGACTCGAGCCCCGGCGCAGGCGTTCCAGTAAACCCTGACTTTTTTGCAGCAACTCACTGACTGCGGTCGGTTTTTTCGGCGGCACGCCTGGCCTCCACGATCCTGACATAAGAAAGTGCTTGAGTTTAAAGGGTATTTTTGGCATTTTCCCGCCCGCCGCCGGCCGGGTTCCGGTTGGCGAGTTGACCTGCCGTAAGTCTGCAGGGAGCCCGGGCAAGTGCCGCCGCGCGATGCGGGCGGTTGACGACATTGGATGGACTTGAGGGCCTTTCATGGGCTTTAACTGGCGTGCATGGCTCGGTCGGCTGCCGGAACCGGATTTGAGACGTCCCCGCGTGCTGGCCGTGCTGGCCATTGCGGCGCTGGCCGTGGCCGTGGGCGGCTTCCTGCTGGGCACCGTGGCGGGTTCTGCGCTGGCCGAGCGCTCGGCCCTGGCCGAGGTGCGCGACTGGGCCGCGCAGCTGGCCCAGCAGCGCCAGGCGATCGCCACGACGCGCGCCTTGCTGGGCGAGCAGGTCGGCGCCCTGGCCACCCGCGTGGGGCAGATGCACGCCCGCCTGATGCGCCTTGATGCGCTGGGCAAGCGCCTCACGGAGGCCGCCGACCTGGATCGCGGCGAATTCGATTTCGACGCCACGCCGCCGCTCGGTGGACCGGAAGCAGCCGTCGCGACGAGCCTGGAGGGAGCCGGCCCGGACCTGCCGGGCATGGATGCCATGCTGGATTCGCTGAGTGCGACGATTGACGACCGCGGCCGGCAGCTCGAGGCGCTGCAAGCGCTGATCCTGTCCCGGGAACTGGCCCGCCAGATCGTGCCCGGCGGCCGCCCGGTCGAGTCGGGCTACATTTCCTCGGCGTTCGGCCGTCGTCCCGACCCGTTCACGGGCCAGAGCGCCTATCACGCCGGCATCGACTTCGCCGGTGCCCCCGGCACGCGCGTGCTGGTCGTGGCCGACGGCGTGGTCAGCTTCGCCGGGCGCGACCGCACATACGGCAAGCTGGTCGAGATCACCCACGGCAACGGCTATGTGACCCGCTACGCGCACAACTCGACGCTGCTGGTGGAACCGGGGCAGACCGTACGGCGCGGCGACGCGCTCGCGCTGATGGGCTCCACGGGACGCTCCACGGGCACCCACCTGCATTTCGAGGTGCTGCGCGACGGCCGCCACGTCAACCCGATGTCGTTCGTTCGCCGCTGACGGCCGCGCGGCCCCATACGCTTCGGGCGCCAAAGTCCGTACAATGACGGGCTTTTAGCCGGCCTCGCGCGCGGATCCTCCGGGTCCCGGTGGCCGACCCGGAGGGCTCACCGCCTTGTGGAACATCTTCGCCAAGATTTTCGGCAGCCGTAACCAGCGGCTACTGCGCGAGTACGGCCGCGACGTCGCCAAGGCCAACACCTTCGAGGCGGGCCTCAAGAGCCTTTCCGACGAGGACATCCGCGCCAGGTCCGGGGAACTGCGCAAGCGGTTCGAGGGCGGCGAGTCACTGGACAGCCTGCTGCCCGAAGCGTTCGCGGTCGTGCGCGAGGCGGCGCGGCGCACGATCGGCCTCAGGCACTTCGACGTGCAGCTGGTCGGCGGCCTGGCGCTGCACCAGGGCAAGATCGCGGAGATGCGTACCGGCGAGGGCAAGACGCTGGTCGCGACGCTGGCCGTCTATCTCAACGCGCTGAGCGGCCAGGGCGCGCACATCATCACCGTCAACGAGTACCTCGCCCAGCGCGACGCCGACTGGATGGCGCCGGTGTACCAGTTCCTCGGCCTGTCGGTCGGCGTGATCAAGAGCGGCCAGACGCCGGCCGAGAAGCGCGAAGCGTACAACTGCGACGTCACCTACGGGACCAACAACGAGTTCGGCTTCGACTACCTGCGCGACAACCTGGCCTTCCGGCTCGAGGACCGCGTGCAGCGGGGCCTGCACTACGCGATCGTCGACGAGGTGGACTCGATCCTGATCGACGAGGCGCGTACGCCGCTGATCATCTCGGGTCCGGCCGAAGAGAGCACCGAGCTGTACCTCAAGATCAACGGCCTGGTGCCGCGCTTCGTGCGGCAGGACGAGGAGGAAGGCGAGGGCGAGTACTGGGCGGACGAGAAGTCGCGCCAGGTACACCTGTCGGATGCGGGCTTCGAGAAAGCCGAGGCCCTCATGTCGGAGGCCGGGCTGCTCAAGGACGGCGACAGCCTGTACGACGCCGGCAGCATCCGGCTCATGCACCACCTGAACGCGGCGCTGCGCGCCCACGCGCTGTACCGCAAGGACGTCGAGTACATCGTGCGCAATGACGAGGTGATCATCGTCGACGAGTTCACCGGGCGCACGATGCCGGGACGGCGCTGGTCGGACGGGCTGCACCAGGCGGTCGAGGCCAAGGAAAAGGTGCGCATCCGCGAGGAAAACCAGACGGTCGCGTCCATCACCTTCCAGAACTTCTTCCGCCTCTACAGCAAGCTGGCCGGCATGACCGGCACGGCGGACACCGAGGCCTTCGAGTTCCAGCAGATCTACGGCCTCGAAGTGGTCGTCATCCCGACCCACATGCCGATGATCCGCAAGGACCACGCGGACCTCGTGTACCTGACCCAGAAGGACAAGTTCGAGGCGATCGTCGCCGACATCCGCGATTGCCTCAAGCGGGGCCAGCCGGCGCTGGTCGGCACCACCTCGATCGAGACGTCGGAACTGCTGTCGAAACGGCTCACCAAGGACGGCGTCGCACACCAGGTGCTGAACGCCAAGCAGCACGAGCGCGAGGCGCAGGTCATCGCCCAGGCGGGCCGGCCGGGCACGGTGACGATCGCCACCAACATGGCCGGCCGCGGCACCGACATCGTGCTCGGCGGCAACGTCGCCAAGCAGGTCGAGCACGTGCGGGCCAACCTGGCGCTGGCGCCGGAGGACGCCGAGGCGCAGGTCAATACGCTGCGCAGCGAATGGCAGCAACTGCACGACGCGGTCATCGCGGCCGGCGGCCTGCACATCATCGGCACCGAGCGCCATGAGTCGCGGCGCATCGACAACCAGCTGCGCGGCCGCTCGGGCCGCCAGGGCGACCCGGGCTCAAGCCGCTTCTACATGTCCCTCGAGGACAACCTGATGCGCATCTTCGGCGACCCGCAGCGCACCAAGTCGATGCTGCGCACGGTCGGCATGCGCGAGGGCGAGGTGATCGAGAGCCGCATGCTGACGCGCCAGATCGAGCGCGCACAGCGCAAGGTCGAGGCGCACAACTTCGACGCGCGCAAGAACCTGCTCGAGTACGACGACGTCGCCAACGACCAGCGCAAGGTGATCTACCAGCAGCGCACCGAAGTCATGTCCGCCGACGACATCGGGGACGTGATCCGCGGCCTGCGCGCCGAGGTCGTCGACGGCATCGTCGCGGGCTACGTGCCGCCGCAGAGCGTCGAGGAGCAGTGGGACATCGACGGCCTGGAGCAGGAGATCGAACGCGCCTTCGGCGTGCGGGTCGCGCTCAAGGAGTGGCTGGCCGGCGATGCCAGCCGCCACCATGCGGCAATCATCGCGCGCCTGCTCGAGGCGATCGAGCCGGTGTACGAGGAAAAGGTGCAGCAGGTCGGCGAGCAGACCATGCGCCACCTGGAACGCGCCGTCATGCTGCAGCAGCTGGACGGCCACTGGCGCGAGCACCTGGCCGCGATGGACTACCTGCGGCAGGGCATCTACCTGCGCGCCTACGCGCAGAAGAACCCGAAGCAGGAGTACAAGCGGGAGGCCTTCGAGCTGTTCAGCACGATGCTGGACCGCATCAAGCGCGAGACGGTCGTGATGCTGCAGCGGCTGCAGGTCCGCAGCGAGGAGGAGATCGAGGCCGAGCAGCGCGAGCGGCAGGCCAGGCTGGAGCGGCAATTGCGGACGGTACACGCCGCGCCGCCGGCGCTCGGCGCGGGCGAGGAGGCACCGGCAACGCCGCCGGTCGCCGGCGAGGTGCCGCCGCCCGCGGCGCCATTCGTGCGCGAGGAGCGCAAGATCGGCCGCAACGAACCCTGCCCGTGCGGCTCGGGCAAGAAGTACAAGCATTGCCACGGTGCCCTGCGCCAGGCCGGTACCTGAGCCGGGAACCGCGCACCGCGGCAGCGGGGGAGGAATGACAGACCAGGCGGAATTGCACGTTGCGGTGGGCGCCCTGTTCGACGCGACGGGCCGCGTACTGCTGGCACAGCGGCTGCCCGGCAGCCATCTGGCGGGCCGCTGGGAATTCCCTGGCGGCAAGCTCAAGCGTGGCGAGCAGCCGCTGGACGGCCTGCGCCGCGAGCTGGCGGAGGAGCTCGGCATCGAACTCGGCGGCGCGCGCCCGCTGATCCGGCTGCACCACGACTACGCCGACCGCCGCGTGCTGCTCGATGTGTGGCGCGTGACGGAGTACCGCGGCGAGCCGCGCGGGCTGGATGGCCAGGCGCTCGAGTGGGTCGCGCCCGACGCGCTGCCGAACGTCAACCTGCTCGACGCGGACCGGCCGATCACGACGGCCTTGCGCCTGCCCGAGGTCGCCCGCGCGGTCACGGGGCGCCGTGCACTGGAACTGTCCGCGGCGGACGATCAGCCGGAAACCCTGCTGTGGTCGCCGGGCCCGCGCGGCGAGTCGGACGGGGCGGATCGCGACGCGGTATCGGCCGCGCGCAACGCCGGCCACAAGGTAATCGTCGTCGGTGAGGCCGCGACGGCCGCCCTGATCGCCGCGGTCACCGGGGCGGACGGCATCCTGCTGGCGCAGGCCGGTCCGTCGTTCACGGTGGACCCGCGCGGCGCCTTCCTGGTCGGCGTGCTGTGCGATTCACCGGTCGAAGCGACGGAAGCGGCCGAAGAGGGGGCGCATTTCGTGATCGTCAGCCGGCCGTACCGCCAGACCGCGAACGGTGCGTACTTCGAGGACCTGTGCCGGCGCACCGGCGTGCCGGCCTACGTCGGCTGGTTCCGGAATGCGTCGCCGCTCGAGCAATTGCGGGCGCTCGGCGCGCACGGCTGTGCCGTGTCCTCGGCCCGGTCACGGCGCGCCGCCGACTGAACGATCGATCTCGACGGTGGCCGCGGATTCCCGCTGCGGGCTCGCGAGGTAACGGTCGAAGAAATCCAGGATCGTCTTCCAGCCATGCCGGCCGGTCGTGCGGAACGACAGCGCGGCATGCCTGACGCCCGGGTAAGGCATCACCTCGAACCGCTTGTCCAGTTCCGTGAGCCGGTGGATGAGGCTGGTGGTATTCGTGAACAGCACGTTGTCGTCGGCCATGCCGTGCATGACGAGCAGGCGCCCGCGCAGCCCGGCGGCATACGGGAACACCGAAGAGGCGGAGTAACCCCCGGCATTGTCCTGCGGCCGACCCAGGTAGCGCTCGGTGTAATGCGTGTCGTACAGGCCCCAGTCGGTGACCGGCGCGCCCGCCACACCGGCGCGAAACGCGTCCGGGGCCTGGAACATGAGCATCAGCGTCATGTAGCCGCCGTAGCTCCAGCCGAACACGCCGAGTCGCTGCGGGTCGACCCATGGCAGCGAGCGCAGGTGCTCGACGCCACGCAACTGGTCCTCGACCTCGACGCGGCCCAGCCGGCCGGCCAGCGCGGCGGCGAAGGCCTTGCCTCGCGCCGAGGAACCGCGGTTGTCGAGCGTGAACACGGCGTAGCCGCGCTGCGCCATCACCTGCTCGAAAAGACTGCCGCGCCGATCGCCCCAGCGCCGTTGCACCTGCTGCACACCCGGCCCGCCGTAGACCGTCACGATGACGGGATAGCGACGCGTCGCGTCGAAGCCGGCCGGGCGGAACAGGCGCCAGTACAGCGGCGTGCCGTCGGCGGCGGGCAGCGTGCCGAATTCCGGGACGACGTGCTGCGCGGCATAGGGCCAGTACGGATGACTGGCGTCGAGAACATTCGCAGCCAGCGTGCCGAGGTGCCGGCCGTCCGCGGCGTGCAGCGTCACCGTCGTGGGTCGCGACGGGTCGCTGTAGCTGGCCACGTAGCGGCGGGCATCGGCGGACATCACGACCGAATTCCAGCCGTCACCGCCGGTCACCTGGCGCGGCGCATCCGGCTCCTTCGTGTCGAGCGCCGCGGCGTACAGGTGCCGCTCGAGCGGCGACTTGCGTGTGGCCATGAAGTACACGCGGCCGCGTCGCCCGTCGAGGCCGCGCACGGCGGCTTCCGCGCGGTCGCCCTCGACGTCCCAGTCGCCGGCCGTCAGCGGCCGCAGCAGCACGCCGTCGTCGTCGTACAGGTACAGGTGATTGTGCCCGCTGCGTTGCGAGGCCCACACGAACTGCCCGCGGCCCGCGATGAACAGCAACTCGTCGTTCAGGTCGACCCAGCTGTCGCTGCGCTCGGTGAACAGCAGGCGCGGCGCGCCCCCCGCCGCCGCGTAGGTCAGCACGTCGAGCCGCCGCTGGTCGCGTGACTGGCGCTGCACCAGCAGCCGGTCGCCGGCCGGGAACCAGTGCACGCGTGCGACATAGATGTCCGGCTCGGCGCCGAGGTCCAGCCAGCGCACGGCTGCGGCGCCGAGTTCGACGATGCCGAGGGCGACCCTGGCATTGGCCGTGCCGGCGGCGGGATAACGCTGCCGGTGCACCTTGAAGCCGCTGGCCTCGATCTCGAACCGCTGCTGCTCCTCGACGCCGGATTCGTCCACGCGCGCGAAGGCAATGCGCGACTCGTCGGGGGACCACCAGTAGCCCGTGTGGCGGTCCATCTCCTCCTGTGCGATGAACTCCGCGACGCCATTGCTGACGAGACCCTCGCCATCGTCCGTCAGCGCGCGCTCGCGGCCCGTCGCGAGTTCCAGGACGAACAGGTCCTGGTCGCGGACGAAACTGACGAAGCGGCCGAGCGGCGAGATGCGCGGGTCGGTCTCGTAGGCCACCGTGTCCGTCAGCTGGCGCACGGCGCGCCGCGCCGGCAGGCGCAGGTCGTACCAGTACAGGTCGCCGTTCAGCGGAAACAGCAGTGCGCCGGAATCGGGCGCCCAGGCGTACTCGACGATGCCGCGTGCCGAGGCGATGCGCGCCCGCTCGCGGCGGGCCTCTTCCTCGGTGGACAGCGCGCGTTCCTCGGGTACCAGACTGCGCGAATCCGCCAGCAGCCGGTGCTCGCGACGCGCGATGTCGTAGGCCCACAGGTCGAAGACGTCCTGGTCGTCGGCCCGGCCGCGCAGGTAACTGACCAGCCGGCCGTCGGGCGAGAAGCGCACGCTCTTCAGCGTCGTCCCGCGCAGGTCCGGCGCCTCGAACAGGCGGTCGATGGTCAGCACCTCGGTCCGCGCCAGCGGCGACAGGATCAGGCAGGCCAGCAGGGTCGCAAATCGCCGGTGCATGTTTCCTCCGGGGTTGGATGGTGGCGCGTCTGCTAGACTCCGCGTCCGTCGCAGGCCTGCGGAGTGTATTCGCCGTGACCCCGAGCATCCACCGCTGCCACCGGGCACTGGCCGGCGGCCTGAGCGCCCTGACCCTGATCCTGGCCTCGGCCTGCGCGCCTGCGGCGCTGCGGACGGATACCGGAGCGAACATGCCTGACTACCCGGACAGCCGGCGCACCGGCGACGTCGACGACCATCACGGCACGCGCGTGGCTGACCCGTACCGGTGGATGGAAGCCACGGATTCGCCGCCCGTGCGGGACTGGGTGCAGGCGCAGAACGCGCTGTCGCAACCGTACCTGGAGGCGATTCCCGCGCGCGAGCGCATCCGGGCGCGGCTGGCCGGGCTGTGGGCCTACGAGCAGTACGGCTACGCGTGGATGCGCACCAAGGGCCGCGTGCCGGTGCGGCGCGGCGCGCGCTATTTCTTCGTCGAGAAGCGGGGCGCCGAGAACCTCGGCGTGCTGTACTGGACGCCGGCGCTCGACGCGGCGCCGCGCGCGCTGCTCGACCCGAACACGATGAGCGGGGATGCGACCGTGTCCGTGGCGGATTTCGTCGTCAGTCCCGACGGCCGCCGCGTCGCCTACGCCACGTCCGACGGCGGATCGGACTGGGACAGCTGGCGCGTGCGCGACGTGGACAGCGGCTCGGACCTGCCGGACGAGATCCGCTACACGAAATTCACGAGCGTGTCGTTCACGCCGGACGGCGGCGCCTTCTACTACTCGCGCTATCCGGCCGGGGCGGACGGCTCCGGTGACGACCAGCAGCAGGTGCGGGTCTATCGACATGAGGTCGGCACCCCGCAGTCGGCGGACGAGTTCGTGTACGCGATCGAGGACCATCCGCGCCGCAATCCCTATGCGCAGCTGTCCGCCGACGGCCGCTGGCTGCTGCTGCAGATCACGGACGGCTTCCAGAGCAATGCCTTCATGATCCGCGACCAGTCGGCCGGCGAGGAGCGGTTTCGACCGTTGCTGGACCGCTGGGACGGTCTCTACGAGTTCCTCGGCAACGATGGCGAAACACTGTATTTCAAGACGACCCAGGGCGCGCCGCGCGGCAGGGTGGTGGCCGTGCCGGCCGCGGCGCCGCAGCCGTCCAACTGGCGCGAGGTCGTGCGCGAGCAGGCCGAGCGGCTCGACGAGGCGAGCCTGGTCGGCGGCCACGTGATCGCCACCTACCTGAAGGACGCGGCCTCGGTCGTGCGCGTGCACCGGCTCGACGGTTCACTGCGCAATGAAGTGCGCCTGCCGGGGGCGGGAACGGTGCTCGGCTTCCCGGAGGATCCGGCCCATGACGAGACGTTCTTCTCCTACACGGACTACCTGACGCCGCTGGCGCTGTACCGCTACGACGTGGCGCGCGACGAGGTGACGCCGTATCGGACGCCGACAGTGCCGTTCGACCGGTCGCCGTACCTGACCGAGCAGGTGTTCTACGAGAGCGGCGATGGCACGCGCGTGCCGATGTCGATCACGCGGCGCCGCGACGTGCAGTTGGACGGCGCCAACCCGGTGCTGCTGTACGGCTACGGCGGCTTCGACCTGTCGATGACGCCGGCCTACTCGCCGGCCGTGGCCGCCTGGCTGGAACTCGGCGGCCTGTACGCCGTGGCCAACCTGCGCGGCGGCGGCGAGTACGGCGAGGCATGGCATGCAGCCGGCACCAGGCTCGCCAAGCAGAACGTGTTCGACGACTTCATCGCCGCGGCGGAGTGGCTGATTGCGCAGGGCTACACCGCGCCGCGGCGGCTGGCGATCCACGGCCGCAGCAACGGCGGGCTGCTGGTCGGCGCGGTGATGCTGCAGCGTCCGGAACTGTTCGGCGCCGCGCTGCCGGGCCTCGGCGTGCTGGACATGCTGCGGTATCACACCGCCAGCGCCAACGCCTATGCCTGGTCGAGCGACTATGGCACCGCCGAGGATGCGGCCGAGTTCGCCGCGCTGCGGGCGTACTCGCCGGTCCACAATGTCCGTGACGGCAGCTGCTACCCGCCGACGCTCATCACGACGGCCGATCGCGACGACCGCGTCGTGCCCTGGCACAGCTACAAGTTCGCGGCGGCGCTGCAGCATGCGCAAGGTTGCGCCAACCCGGTGCTGATCCGCGTCGAGACGCGCGCCGGCCACGGCGCCGGCAAGCCGGCGTGGATGCAGGTGGAGAACTGGGCGGACCAGTGGGCGTTCCTGGTGCGTCATCTCGGCATGGAATGAGCCGCCGGCGCCGGCGGCGCGTCAGTGACGGCGTGGCGGCGTGCCGTTGCCCTCGTCAGGCGCGGCGTCCGGTGCCGGCTCGCCCGGGATGGCGTGCGCTTCCTTGAACCACGCGCCGAGGTCGATGAGCTTGCAGCGTTCGCTGCAGAAGGGCCGCCAGCGGTTGGCGGGATCCCATGCGAGTTCGCGCCGGCAGGTCGGGCAGCGATGCGATGCCGGGCTCATGTGCAGCTGGTCAGCGTGAACGGCACGTCTTCCTGTGGTTGCACGGGCCGGGTCCTGACGCCGCCCCAGCGCAGGAAGCGGATGCTGCAGCGGTAATGGCTGCCGCTGACCTCGGGGAACAGGTCCGAACCGCCCGGCATCTCGATCTGCAGCAACTGCACCGGATGCTCGCGGTCGAAGACGACGTGGTACACGGCGCCCTGGGCGACGTGCTGCATGGGGCGCCCGCTCTCGCGGGTCACCCACAGCAATTCGGAGACGCTCTCGCACAGCGGCCTGATCCGGCCCATCCACTCCTCGAGGTCTGCCTCGCGCACGGCCGCGGCCCGGTTCAGCCAGTGGAAGTAATCGGGCAGGTCGAACTCGCAGGTGCCGCCCGGTATCGCGCTGCGGTGCTTGATCGCATTGAGGAACTCGGAGTCGCGCAGCGGCTGCAGGAAGTTGCTGCCCGAGGCATTGAGTTCCTCGCGGCGGCCGACCAGCGCGGCGAGCACCGCGCGCAGCCGCGCGCCGTCCACGCCGGGCCGGTCCTGGAAGTCCTTGAGCGTCGCCATCTGCCGCTCCAGTTCCTTGAGCACGTCGCCGCGCGCGTCGCCGCGGGCCGTGATGGCCAGGATCTCCAGCAGGCTGCTGACCGCGGCGCGGCTCGCCCACGGGCTTGGCGAGGAGGCATGGTGGCCGGCCTGGTTCCACAGGAACTCGACGCGCAGGAATACGCGCATCCGCTCGTTGAGCGGCTGCTCGTAGAGCACGGACTCGGCGGTGGCTTCCGGGGCCTCGATGGGCTCGAACATCCTTTCATTGTGCGGCAGGGGTCCGGTGCCGTAAACCACCCCGCCATGGCGGCCATGCCGCGGCGCGCGGTCCGTCAGGCGCCGGCTGCGGCGATGGCCCGGTAGGAACGGTCCAGCGCTGCGACCTTGTCCCGCAGTTCCTGCAGCGTCCCTTCGTTGTCGAGGACGTCGTCGGCGATGGCGAGCCGCTGTTCGCGGCTGGCCTGCGCGGCCAGCATGGCCTGCCCGGCCGCCTCGCCCTCGCGGTCGCGCAGTCGCCGCAACTGGGTCTCGACCGCGCAGTCGACGACCAGCACCCGGTCCACGGCGGCCGTGACGCCGCTTTCGACCAGCAGCGGGATCACGAACACCTGGTACGGACCGCCGGCGGTCGCCGACTGGCGCTCGAGCCCGGCCCAGATGGCCGGGTGCAGCATGGCCTCGAGCCGGCGGCGGGCGGCCGGGTCGGCAAAGACCAGTGCGCGCAGCGCGCGGCGATCGAGCCGGCCGTCACGGTCGAGCACCCGGGCGCCAAATTCCGCGACGATGCGCGCCAGCCCCGGCTGCCCGGGCTCGACCACCTCGCGCGCGATGACGTCCGTGTCGAGCACCGGCACGCCGAGCGACGCGAACGCAGCGGCCACGGCGCTCTTGCCGCTGGCGATGCCGCCGGTCAGCCCGATGCGCAGCGGGCTGCTCATCGCACCGCTCAACGCAGGCCGGCCACGGCGAGGTAGCCGTCGACGATCTCGCGGCCCCACAGCATGGCGATCCAGCCGGCGCCGGCGAGGAACGGACCGAAAGGAATCGGCACATTGCGACCGTGCCGCCGCGCCACGATCAGCGCGATGCCGACGGTCGCGCCCACCGCGGCGGACAGCAGCAGCACGAGCGGCAGCATCTGCCAGCCGAGCCACGCGCCGAGCGCCGCGTACAGCTTGAAGTCGCCGTAGCCCATGCCTTCCTTGCCGGTCAGCAGCTTGAACGCGTGGAACACCGCCCACAGGAACAGGTAGGCGCCGATCGCGCCCAGGATCGCATCGACCGGCGCCGCGGGCAGCACCGCGGCCTGGCCCGGCTCGTGCCACAGGCTGGCCAGCAGTCCCAGCCACAGCAGCGGCAGCGTCAGGTTGTCGGGCAGCAGTTGCCGGTCGAGGTCGATGACCGTCAGCGCGACCAGGAACCAGGTCACCAGCAGCCCGCCGCAGGCCGCCAGCCCCGGACCGAAGTGCCAGGCGACGGCCGCGCTGAGCAGGCCGGTCGCGAGTTCGATCACGGGATAACGCGCGGCAATGGCCGTGCCGCAGCTCGCACAGCGGCCCCGCAGCACGAGCCAGCTCACGACCGGAACATTGTGCCGGGCCTTGATCGGGGCCTTGCAGGCTGGGCAATGCGAGCGCGGCGCAGCCAGCGACAGGGGAGTCCCGGCCGGCACCTCGGGCTGGCCGGACAACTCGGCGCACTGCGCGCGCCACTGGCGGTCCAGCATCAGCGGCAGCCGGTAGATGACGACATTCAGGAAACTGCCGATGGCAAGGGAGAAGAGCAGCGCGGCGCCGGTGAAGACGCCCCTCTCGGTCCCGAGCAAGGTGAGGATGTCCACGTCGGCCGGCCTCCTTCGGTGAAACGCCGCGTCGGACGCGGCGTTTCACGATCGAATCGAGCGGGGTCGCGGCGTCAGACGACCGCGCCGAGCTTGAAGATCGGCAGGTACATGGCGACGACCAGCCCGCCGACCAGTCCGCCCAGGATGACCATGATCAGCGGCTCGAGCAGGCTCGCCATGCTGTCCACGGCGGTGTCCACCTCGAGCTCGTAGAACTCGGCGACCTTGCTGGACATCTCGTCCAGCGAGCCGGATTCCTCGCCGACCGCGATCATCTGCACCACCATGTTCGGGAACAGGCCGGTCGTTTCCATGGACCGCGCGAGCCGGAGGCCGGTCGCGACCTCGTCGCGCATCTTGAGCACGGCCAGTTCGTAGACGATATTGCCGGTGGCGCCGGCGACCGAGGTCATGGCCTCGACCAGCGGCACGCCCGCGGAGAACATGGTGGCAAGCGTACGAGCGTAGCGCGCGATCGCCGCCTTGACCAGGATGGGCCCGATGATCGGCGTCTTGAGCGCGGCACGGTCGATGAACTGCCGCATCGCGCGCGAGCGCTTGTGGAAATAGCTGAAGGCGAATATGGCGCCGCCGGCGACGAGTCCGACCATCCAGCCCTTGTCCTGCACGAACTTCGACAGGTCGATGACCATGCGCGTGAAGGCGGGCAGGTCCGCGCCAAAGCCCTTGAACAGCTCCTCGAACTGCGGGATCACGAACAGCAGCAGGATCACCGTCACGATGACGGCGACCGCCAGGACCGCCGCCGGGTAGAACAGCGCTTTCTTGATCTTCTTCTTCAGCGCCTCGGTCTTTTCCTTGTAGGTCGCGACCTTGTCGAGCAGCGATTCCAGCGCGCCGGCATGCTCACCCGCCTCGACCAGGTTGACGAACAGGTCGTCGAAGTAGAGCGGGTGCTTGGCCAGCGCCTCGTGCAGCGTGCTGCCGGCCTCGATCTGCCCCTTGATGCCCAGGATCAGCTTCTGCATCGACGGCTTGTCGTGGCCGACGCCGACGATCTCGAAGGCCTGCACCAGCGGGATGCCCGCCTTCAGCATGGTGGCCAGCTGCCGGGCGAACATCGCGATGTCGAGCGGCGTGATCTTGCCGCCGGCGGCAAACAGCTGGCTCTCCTTCCTGACGCGCGCGGGAACGACGCCCTGGCGGCGCAGTTCGGACCTGACGTCCGCCTCGCTGCGGGCCAGCGACCTGCCCTTGAGCTTGTTGCCCTTGCGGTCCTTCCCCTCCCACTTCCAGGGGACCTCTTTCTTGAGTGCTGCAGCCTGCGCCATGTCTGCCCGCCCCGCTTAAGTAAACCGGTTCAATGCTAACCCGAATTGCACTCAGTCAACCGTGACGCGGTTGACTTCTTCGAGGCTCGTCATGCCGTCGCGCACCTTCTTCAGCCCCGACTGGCGCAGGTCCCAGATCCCTTCCTTGTTGGCCTGGTCCTTGATGTCGCGGGCATTGCCGCCCGCCAGGATGATGCGTCCGATGGCCTCGCTGACCGGCAGGACCTCGTAGATGCCGACCCGTCCCTTGTAGCCGTCCGTGCACTCGCCGCAGCCGACCGGGCGGAAGATCCGGAATTCGCCCTTCGCGATGTCCTCCTCGGAGAAGCCTTCCTTGACCAGTGCGTCGTGGGGCAGGGTCACCGACTCCTTGCAGTTCTTGCACAGGCGCCGGGCCAGGCGCTGCGCGATGATCAGGCTGACCGAAGTGGCGATCGCGTAGGGCTTGACCCCCATGTCGATGAGGCGGGTCAGGGTCTGCGGCGCATCGTTGGTATGCAGGGTGGACAGCACCAGGTGGCCCGTCTGCGCCGCCTTGATGGCGATCTCCGCCGTCTCGAGGTCGCGGATTTCGCCGACCATGATCACGTCCGGGTCCTGGCGCAGGAAGGCGCGCAGTGCGGACGCGAAGGTCAGGCCGACCTTGTTGTTCACGTTGACCTGGTTGACGCCGGGCAACACGATTTCGGCCGGGTCCTCGGCCGTCGAGATATTGGTGTCCTCGACGTTCAGGATCGACAGTCCGGTGTACAGCGACACCGTCTTGCCGCTGCCGGTCGGGCCCGTGACCAGGATCATGCCCTGCGGCTTGGACAGCGTATTGAGGTAGAACTCCCTCTGGAAAGGTTCGTAGCCCAGCGCGTCGATGCCCATCATCGCGGTGCTGGCGTCGAGGATGCGCAGCACGATCTTCTCGCCGAACAGCGTGGGGCAGGAACTGACGCGGAAATCGATCGAGCGGTTCTTGGACAGCCGCATCTTGATGCGCCCGTCCTGCGGCACGCGCCGTTCGGCGATGTCGAGCCGCGACATGACCTTGAGGCGCGCCGCCAGCTTCTGCGACAGCTGCACCGGCGGCTGCGCGACCTCCTTCAGCACGCCGTCCAGGCGCACGCGGATGCGGTAGTACTTCTCGTACGGCTCGAAGTGGATGTCGGACGCGTTCTTGCGGATCGCATCGAGCATGATCTTGTTGACGAAGCGCACGATCGGCGCGTCCTCGATGTCGTCGCGGCCGACGCTGTCGGCTTCGATCTCGTCCGTGCCCGCCGAGATGTCGAGGTTCTCGAGGTCGAAGTCGTCGTCGACCAGGGTCGGCATCGACACGTCGACCTGCTCGATGGCCTTCTGCACGGCCTTCTGCAGCTTGTCGTCCTCGACCACCACCGCCTCGATCGACAGCCCGGTCTGGAACTTGATCTCGTCGATGCCGTGCAGGTTGGTCGGGTCGGCCACCGCCACATGCAGCCGCTTGCCGCGCTTGGCCAGCGGCAGGATGCGGTGCTTGGCGAGCAGCTTGTCGTTGACGAGGCGCACCGCGTCCATGTCGATGTTGACCGCATCGAGGTCGAGCAGCGGCACGCCGAACTCCTGGGCCGCGGCGATCGCGATGTCGCGCGCGGTGGCGAGTTCCTGGCTGACGAGCCAGGTGACGACGTGGATTTTCTTCTCGCGGGCCGCGATCACGGCCTTGATCATGACCTCTTCTTCCAGGATGCCGTCCTGCACGAGGCGCTGCGGCAGGCCCCCGAGCGTGGGCTTGGCGTTGGAAGCGGCGGCCATTGCAGAAGAGTCGTTCATAGCGGCTACAGGGCCCGGACGGTCAGCGTGGGCCATCCGGTAGTGTACCGGACGGCGGCGGCCTGACAATTGTCAAATCGAGGGCGATGCTCCCACAAACTGCCGCCCGGGTCCGGTGATGCGCGTCACAGAGCGGTGCTGCCGGGCGGCAGAGCGGGGCGTGGGCCACCGCGCGGGCCATGAAAAAGGGCCCCTCGCGGGAGGGGCCCCTGGTTGCTGGCCGACAGATCGGCCGCTATCGGCAACCGCCTGGCACGATTACGTGCGGCACGAAGCCGGCAGGTACTTGTCGAGCAGCCCGACCGACGTCGCGACGGCACCGGAGTCGGCACCCGCACCGTCGGTCTCAACCAGCGCCGCTGCCGGCGTGGCGCGACCGCAGACCCATGCCACGTCGCCATTCGGGCTCAACCACGGCTTGAGCGACAAGGTCAGCGTGTCGAGGATCGCATTGGCCGATCCGCCGCTGGCCGTGCCGGCGTAGGTGATGACGATCGTGCCCATGTCGACGTCCACGTCGCCGACGTACTTGCCCAGCTTGTCGCCTTCGACAAGGCCGAGGGCGATTTCGTCGACCGGCCACTCGCCGGTATTGGCAACCGACTCGGCGACCGCCGCCTTCAGGTCGGCGGCCAGCGACAGGCCTTCAGTAACCTGCGCACGGATCGTGTAGTCCTGGTAGGCCGGGATCGCGATCGCGGCCAGGATGCCGATGATGGCCACCACGATCATCAATTCGATGAGCGTGAAGCCCTTCTGGATCTTGTTCATTGAGAGCACTCCTTGAGTTGAGCAAATTGGCGGCGCGGCCGCCGTCGCCCCTAAGACAAGCAAGAGCCATGCCAAGACCAGAAGAAAATCCAACTACTTGTTTTTAAAGGGAATATCTTCATGTCGACGCGAGCAGTTCGGCTGCCCTGCCCAGACCGGCCTGCCTTGGGGCGTCAACAAGTGACGCTGTGCGTCGCCCCGGCCAGGCTCACTCGATACCCAGCTTCTTGATGCGGTAGCGCAGCGCGCGAAAGGTGATGCCTAGCAGCCGGGCGGCGGCCGTCTTGTTGTAGCGGGTCTGCTCGAGCGCCTTGACGATGGCCTCGCGCTCGACGCCCTCGAGCTTGTCGCCGAGTTGCGCTGCAGCCGCCGGCGCCACGCTGCCCGCCGCCGGGCTGCCGCGCAGCTGGATGTGCTCGGGGCCGATGGCCGCGCCCGCGCTGAGCGTGACGGCGCGCTCGAGAATGTTCTCGAGTTCGCGCACGTTGCCCGGGAACATGTAGCCGCCGAGCTTGCGCAGGGCCTCCGCGGAAACGGCGGGCACCTGCCCGAGCCCGGCGCGCACGACCATGCGCGCCAGCAGGGCATCCACCAGGACCGGCACGTCCCTGAGCCGCTCGCGCAGCGCCGGCACGGGCAGCTCGATGACGTTCAGCCGGTAATACAGGTCCTCGCGGAACTTGCCGCCCGCCACCAGCAGGTCGAGGTCGCGGTGGGTCGCCGACAGGATCCGGATGTCGGCCGGCTCCTCCAGCTGCGCGCCGACCGGCCGCACGGTCTTCTCCTGGATCAGCCTGAGCAGCTTGACCTGCATCGGCAGCGGCAGGTCGGCGACTTCGTCGAGGAACAGCGTGCCGCCCTCGGCGGCCTGCACCAGGCCCGGCTTGTCCGCGGTCGCGCCGGTGAAACTGCCCTTGCGGTGGCCAAACAGTTCGCTCTCCATCAGCTCGGCCGGGATCGCGCCGCAGTTGACCGGCACGAACGGGCCATCACGGCGCGAGCTGCTGTCGTGGATGAGCCGCGCCACGAGTTCCTTGCCGGTGCCGGACTCGCCGCTGATGTAGACCGGCGCCTGGCTGCGGGCGACACGCGAGATCATGTCCCGCAGCGTCTCCATGACCGGCGAATGGCCGTCGAGGCGCATGTCCTGCGCCTGCTCCGCGAGCCCGCGCTGCTCCGACAGCTTCAGCGCCTGCGCCACCAGCTTGCGCAGGTCGCCGACGTTGAGCGGCTTGGACACGAAATCGAAGGCGCCGAGCTTGAGCGCGCGCACCGCAGCCTCGACGTTGCCGTGCGCGGTGATCACCGCCACCGGCGTGTCCGGCGCGTGCTCCTGCATCCAGTCCACGAGATCGAGCCCGTCGCCATCCGGCAGCCGCATGTCGGACAGGCACAGGTCGAAAGCCTTGTCCGTCAGCGCGCGGCGCGCCGCTTCGATGTCGTGCACCGCCTGCGAGTCCACCTGCATGCGCGCCAGCGTCATGCCCAGCAGTTCGCACAGGTCGGGTTCGTCGTCGACGATCAATGCCAGGGGCCGTGTCATGGGCTAGTCTCCCTCCCAGCGCGCCGGGTCGGCAAAGATGAGCCGGAAGATGCTGCCGCCGTCGGTTCGCGGCTCGTACAGGAGCAGGGCGCCGTTGCTCTGCGCGAGCTCGCGCGAGATGAACAGGCCCAGCCCGGTGCCGCCCGCCACGGTGGTGAAGAAGGGCTCGAAGATGCGGTCCGCCGCGACGGCGTCCATGCCCCGGCCGCGGTCCGCGACCTCCAGGAACGGCCGCGCGCTGCCGGCCATCCGGCCGGCCCGCAGCTCGATCACGGAGCTGCTGGTCGGCAGCCCGTACTTGGCGGCATTCTCCACCAGGTTCCACAGGATCTGGTGCAGGTGCGAGGGGTCGATGCGCACCTCCAGGCCCGCGTCCTCCAGTTCGACCAGCAGCCGTTCGCGCGCAAATTCGCGCGTGGTCGTGAACTCCTCGATGAACTCGCCGAGCCACTCGGCCAGCGGCATGCGCTCGGCGCGGACCTGCTCGCGCCGCGACAGCTGCATGACGTTCTCGATGATGTTGCTGACCCGCTCGGCGTTGCCGCGGATGATCTCGATCAGCCGCCGGTCGGGCTCCGCCAGGTCGGTGGCTTCGTCCAGCAGCTGCGCGGCGTGACTCATCGCCCCGACCGGGTTGCGGATCTCGTGCGCGATGCTCGCCGACAGGCGCCCCAGTGCCGCCAGCTTGCCCTGCTGCGCGCGTTCCGACTGCGCGCTCAGGTCGTCCAGGAAGATGATGACCGGGCTGGGCCAGCGGTTGCCCAGCGGCGCGAAACGCGGATGCACCTCGCGGGAACTGTCGGTGGACAGCAGGGTGCCCGCGCCCTCGGCATCGCGGCGCGGATTCTGCCGCCAGGTCGCGAGCAGGTACAGCAGGCGCGGCGACACCTCGCCCAGCAGCGAGCCCGTGCTGCTCCCGGTGGGCCCGAGGACCTGCCGGGCCGCCTCGTTGATCAGCCGGATGCGGTCCTGCTCGTCCACGACCACGATGCTCTCGCGCAGCCGCTCGACCACGTACTGGGACAGTTGCGCAAGGTTGGCCAGGTCGATGTCGCGCTGGCGGACCAGCGCCTCGCTTTCGCGCAGCCGGCGGGCCAGCGGCGCAGCCGCCAGCGCCAGGATGAAGATGACCGCGCCGAGCAACCCGGCCTGCGTGAAGTCCGAGACCTCGACCACGCCGAGGATGGTCAGCGCGGCCTGCTGGACCAGCACCACCAGCGTCGCCGCCGCCGCGATCACCGTGGCCATGCGCGAGGCGATCAGCAGGCTGACCGCGCCGACCGGCGCAATCAGCAGCAGGCCGAGTCCGCTGGCGACGCCGCCGCCCGAGAAAAGCAGTGCCGAAACGGCCGCGATGTCCAGCGCGACGTGCAGGTAGGCCTGCGCACGCAGGCCCGGCCAGCGGTGCTTGAGCATGACGATGGAGGCCAGGCCGGCCGCGAACATCGCCACCAGCGTCATCGTGAACAGCGCCGGCCAGACGGTGCCGATGCCGGCGGTCGCCGGGACGATCGCCAGCGTCACGGCCAGCAGGGACGGCACCAGCAGCCGGTAGATGTTGAGCAGGCCGAGGACCCGCCACGCGAGTTCGGGATCCCCGTGGCCGGATTCGGGATCGCGCGAAGGCATGCGGTTCAAGCGGTCCCCGTCAGATGCTGCATTGGCGGGACTTTAGCACGCGACTGGCGCGCGCCAATGGCCGCGGACCAAAGCTGGGACGTGGCTCGCACGCTGCGTTGGCTTTGCCTCGCCTGGGGCGTTTACTTCACAATACGCGGTCTTACCGATCATGTTCGCGGCGCACAGCGCCCAGGAACGGCGCCACAGGACCCACGCATGAACCTCCACGAGTACCAGTCGAAACAACTGTTCTCCCAGTACGGGATCCCGGTGCCCAAGGGCCGCACGGCCGCCACGGCCGAGGAAGCGGTCGCCGCCGCCAAGGCACTCGGCGGCAACGTCTGGGTGGTCAAGGCGCAGGTGCACGCCGGCGGCCGCGGCAAGGCCGGCGGCGTGAAGCTGTGCAAGTCGCAGGAAGAGGTGCGCGCCGCGACCGTGGGCATGCTCGGCCAGAAGCTGGTCACCAAGCAGACCGGCAAGACCGGCCTGCCGATCAATGTCGTCTACGTCGAGTCCGGCAGCCGGATCGCCCGCGAGTTGTACCTGAGCGTGCTGCTCAATCGCGACACGGGCCGCGTGGCCTTCATCGCCTCGCAGGCCGGCGGCATGGACATCGAGGAAGTGGCGGCGCGGGAACCGGCGAAGATCCTGCGCACGGACGTGCACCCGGCGGCCGGACTGCAGAGCTTCCAGTGCCGGCAGCTGGCCTTCGGCCTCGGCCTCGCCGGCGACCAGGTCAAGCAGTTCGAGAAGATCGCGCGCGGCCTGTACCGGCTGTATCTGGACAAGGACCTCGGCCTGGTCGAGATCAACCCGCTGATCGTGACCGGCGACGGCGGGCTGGTGGCGCTCGATGCCAAGCTCAACGTCGAATCGAACGCGCTGTTCCGCCAGCCCGACATCGCGGCGCTGCGCGACGAGTCGCAGGAGGATCCCATGGAGCGGGCGGCCTCCGAGCACGACCTCAATTACGTGTCGCTGGACGGCAACATCGCCTGCATGGTCAACGGCGCCGGACTGGCGATGGCGACCATGGACCTCATCAAGCTGAAGGGCGGCTGGCCCGCGAACTTCCTCGATGTCGGCGGCACGGCGACGGCGGAGCGCGTCACCGAGGCGTTCCGGCTGATCCTGTCGAACCGCAAGGTCAAGGCGATCATGGTCAACATCTTCGGCGGAATCGTGCGCTGCGACGTGATCGCGCAGGGCATCGTGCGGGCGGTGCAGGACGTCGGCGTCAAGGTGCCGGTCATCGTGCGCCTCGAGGGCACGAATGCCGGCACCGCGCGCAAGCTGCTGGCCGGCAGCGGGCTCGCGATCATCGCGGCGAAGGATCTGACGGACGCGGCGACCAAGGCCGTGAAGCTGGCCGGCAAGGCCGCCTGAGCAAGGAACCTGGACGATGAGCATTCTGGTCGACCGCAACAGCCGCGTGATCTGTCAGGGATTCACGGGCAAGCAGGGGACGTTTCATTCCGAGCAGGCGATTGCCTACGGCACCAGGCTGGTCGGCGGCGTGACGCCGGGCCGCGGTGGCGAGAAGCATCTGGGGTTACCGGTGTTCGACACCGTGCAGGGGGCGGTCATCGCCACGGGCGCGAATGTCAGCATGATCTACGTGCCGGCGCCGTTCGCGGCGGACTCGATCCTGGAAGCCGCCGATGCCGGCATCGGCCTGATCGTGTGCATCACCGAGGGCATCCCGGTCAGCGACATGATCAGGGTCAAGGCGGCGCTGGCCGGCCGCGACTGCCGGCTCGTCGGGCCGAACTGCCCGGGCGTGATCACGCCCGGCGAGTGCAAGGTCGGCATCATGCCCGGCTTCATCCATGAGCCGGGCCGCATCGGCATCGTCTCGCGCTCCGGTACGCTGACCTACGAGGCGGTCTTCCAGACCACCCAGCTCGGAATGGGCCAGAGCACCTGCGTCGGCATCGGCGGTGACCCGGTGCGCGGCCTCGGCTTCCTCGAGGTGCTGGCGCTGTTCCAGAAGGATGCGAACACCGAGGGCATCATCATGGTCGGCGAGATCGGCGGATCGGACGAGGAGCACGCCGCCGAGTTCATCCGGGACAAGGTCACCAAGCCGGTGGTGGCCTACATCGCCGGCGTGACCGCGCCGGCCGGCAAGCGCATGGGCCATGCCGGTGCCGTCATCGCCGGCGGCAAGGGCACGGCGGCCGAGAAGTTCAAGGCGCTGGAGGCGGCGGGCGTGCACACGGTGCGCTCACCCGCGGAACTCGGCTCGGCGATGAAGGCGGCATTGCGCAGGCCCGCGGCGAAGGGCAAGGCCGCGCCCGCCAGGGCGGCTGCGAGGAAGAAGACGTCCGCGGCGGCCGCGCCGGCGCGCAGGGGCAAGGCCGCAGGCCAGCGCGCAAGCAAGGCCGCCGGCAAGAAGACTGCGCGGCAGGGCGCTGCGGCGCGGCGCGGCAAGCGCTGAGGCCGGCGCGGGCGGCGCGCCCCCGCCCAGGTGACGCCTTGCGCCGTCGTGGCGAGGGCATGAGGGTGTCATGATGCGAAAGCTGCGCATCGCGCTGGGCCAGGTCAACTGCGTCGTGGGCGACGTGTCCGGAAACGCCGATCGCGTCGTCGCGGCTGCGGACCGTGCCCGCGTGCGGCGCGCCGACCTGCTGCTGCTGCCGGAGCTCGTCCTGTCCGGGTACCCGCCCGAGGACCTGCTGTTCCACCGCGGCTTCCGCCACCACATCGCCGACGCCATGGCCCGGCTGCCGCGCGCGCTCGACGGCCTCGATGTCGTGCTCGGTTATCCGGAATACGAAGGCCAGGCGATCCACAACTCGGCGGCGGTGCTGCGTGGCGGGCGGCTGCTGGCGAATTACCGCAAGCAGCAGCTGCCGAACTACCAGGTGTTCGACGAAAAGCGTTACTTCGAACCCGGCCGCAAGCCGGCCTGCTTCGAGGTCGGCGGCGTGCGCGCCGCGCTGCTGATCTGCGAGGACATGTGGACGGCCGGGCCCGCCGCGCAGGCCCGCGCCGCGGATGCGAGCCTGGCGCTGGTCCTCAATGCGTCGCCATTCGAGCAGCGCAAGCAGGCCCGCCGCGAGCAGGTGCTGCAGGCGCGGGCGCGCGAGACCGGCATGACATTCGTGTATGTCAACCTGGTCGGCGGGCAGGACGAGCTCGTGTTCGACGGGCGCTCGATGGTGGTGGGGCCGGACGGCGCGCTGCTGCACCGCGAGGCGCCGTTCGTGGAAACGGTGTCGGTCGTCGAGTGCGAGGTGCGTGACGGCCGGCCGGCCGCCTGGCGCGGAACCGTATCGCCCGCCCCGGTCGAGGAAGAGACCGCTTACGGCGCCATCGTCACGGGCATCCGCGACTACGTGGGCAAGCATGGCTTTCCTGGGGTGGTCATCGGCTTGTCGGGCGGCATCGACTCGGCGCTGGTGCTGGCGATGGCGGTCGATGCGCTCGGCGCGGACCGCGTGCAGGCGGTCGCGATGCCGTCACGATACACATTGCCCATGTCGATGGAGGATGCGGCGCAGATGGCCGCCGGCCTCGGCGTGCGTTACTCGGTGGTGTCGATCGAGCCGATGTTCAAGGCCACGCTGGAGTCGCTGGTGGCGGAATTCGCAGGCCGGCCCGCGGACACCACCGAGGAGAACATCCAGGCACGCTGCCGCGGCATGCTGCTGATGGGCATTTCCAACAAGAGCGGGCGGCTGGTACTGACGACCGGCAACAAGAGCGAGATGTCGGTCGGCTACGCGACGCTGTATGGCGACATGGCCGGCGGTTTCGCGCCGATCAAGGACTGCAGCAAGCTGCTCGTGTACCGCCTGGCGCGCTGGCGCAACGGTCCCGGGCGGGTCATTCCGCAGCGCATCATCGAACGGCCGCCCTCGGCGGAGTTGCGCGCGAACCAGCAGGACTCCGACTCACTGCCTCCCTACGAGGTGCTCGACCCGATCCTCGAGGACTTCATCGAGCGCGACCTGACGGTGCAGGAAATCGTCGAGCGCGGCCACGACCGCGAGACCGTCGTGCGGGTCCTGGAAATGGTCCGTCGCGCCGAGTACAAGCGGCGGCAGGCCCCGCCCGGCGTGCGCATCAGCACGCGCGCCTTCGGCCGCGACTGGCGCTATCCGATCACCTCGGGGTACCGGCCCGGCGGCCACTGAACCGGCCCGGGCCCGCGCGGCTACCAGAACAGCCAGCGCTTCCTGTCGCGTTGCTGCGGTTCGCCGGGGTAATTCGCCGCATAGACCTTGCGCGACTGGTCGGCCAGGTCCTGCAGCTTGAGGCCGTCGTAGGCGGCGATCATGATCTGCAGTGCGGCTTGCACCGCGGGCGCGCCGTCGTAGTTCTCGATGCAGTACTTCGCGCGGGCCAGTGCCGCGACGTACGCGCGCCGCCGCAGGTAGTAATCGGCGACATGCACCTCGTAATCGGCCAGCCGGTTGCGCAGGTAGACCATGCGGTGCCGGGCGTCATGCGCATAGTCGCTGTCCGGGTAGCGCTCCAGCAGCGTCTGGAAGGCCTGGAAGGCGCGCCGCGCGTCCTGCGGCGGCCGCTCGGTGAGGTCGGCGCGGAACCAGCGCTCGAGGAAATTCGGGGTGCGCTCGAAATACACCAGTCCCTTGATGTACCAGGCATAGTCCACCCGCGGGTGCGTGGGATTCTCGCGCATGAACCGGTCGGCGGCGTCCACGGCGGACTCCGGCTCGCGCGCCTTGTAATACGAATACAGGATGTCCAGTCGCCCCTGGCGCGCCTGGTCGCTGAACGGGAAGCGCGCGTCCAGGGCTTCGTACGCCCGCACGGCGTTGTCGAAGTCGCCGCTGCGCATCATCAGGTTGGCGCGGTCGTAGAGCTTGGCCGGATCGGCATCGCGCTGGTCCCGGTCGCGCCCGGTCTTGCAGGCGGACAGCGCGAGGGCGGCGACAAGGACGGCGAACGGCAGCAGCCGGGGACGGAAGGACGTCAAGGCACTGGACCCCATGGTTGCGAACGCCGCAGTATAACGGATTGACCTGTGGACCCCGGGATGAGTTCCTCGCGCATACAACTCGAAGCACGCGTGCCGCCGGAAGCGGCCGGCCGCCGCCTGGACCAGGTGCTGGCGGCGCTGTTTTCCGGCCACTCCCGCACGCGCCTGAAGGGCTGGATCGACGCCGGCATGGTCACGCTGGACGGGGCCGTGCCGCGGCCGCGCGACCGGGTGGCCGGCGGCGAGAAGGTGCGCATCGATGCCGCGGTCGAGGACGCCGTGCCACTGGCGCCACAGCCGCTGCCGCTCACGATCGTGCACGAGGACGCATCCGTCATCGTGGTGGACAAGCCGGCGGGGCTGGTCGTTCACCCGGGCGCAGGCAACCCGGACCGGACCCTGCAGAACGCGCTGCTGGCGCACGATGCGGCGCTGGCGACGCTGCCGCGCGCCGGCATCGTGCACCGGCTCGACAAGGACACGAGCGGCCTGCTGGTGGTGGCGCGCAGCCTGGCGTCCCATGCGGCGCTGGTGCACATGCTCGAGGCCAGGGACGTGCACCGGGAATACCAGGCGGTCTGCGTCGGCGTGATGACGGGCGGCGCAACGGTGGACGCGCCGATCGGCCGGCACCGCGTCGATCGAATCCGCATGGCCGTGCGCAGCGATGGGCGCGCCGCGGTGACCCACTATCGCGTGCTCAAGCGGTTCCGCGCGCACACGCACGTGCGGGTGGTGCTCGAGACCGGGCGCACGCACCAGATCCGCGTGCACCTGGCGCACGCCGGCTACCCGATCATCGGCGACCGGACCTACGGCGGGCGGCTCGCGATGCCGAAGGGCGCCACGCCGCAACTCGAGGCGGCGCTGCGTGGCTTCCACCGGCAGGCCCTGCATGCCGCAGGCCTGTCCTTCGAACACCCGGCCAGCGGCGTGGCCTGCAAGTTCGAGTCGCCGCTGCCCGCAGACATGACGCGGCTGCTGCAGGCCCTGCGCGAGGATGCGGCGTCCGCCGCCCGGGTGCGCGGTGGCTGAACCGGAACTCCTGGTGCCCGGCTGGCCGGCGCCGGCAGGCGTCAGGGCGGCGTTTACCTTGCGTGGCGGCGGCGTGAGCGGTGGGCCGTTCGCTTCATTCAACCTGGCCGGCCATGTCGGCGACGATGCCGGCGCGGTCGCGGCCAACCGCGCGCGGTTGTGCAGCGCCCTGCACCTGCCCGCCGAGCCGCTGTGGCTCAACCAGGTCCATGGCTGTGCCGTGGCGCGCTTCGACGGGACCCTGCGGCCGGCCGCGGACGCTTCGGTCACGGCGCGGGCCGCGGAAATCTGCGCGGTGCTGGTGGCCGATTGCCTGCCGGTGTTGTTCACCGACCGCGCGGGGTCCTGCGTGGCGGCCGCACACGCCGGCTGGCGGGGACTTGCCGATGGCGTGCTGGAGCGCACGATCGAGGCGTTGCCGGCCGAGCCCGGCACGCTGCTGGCATGGCTTGGACCCGCCATCGGGCCGGCGGCCTTCGAGGTCGGCGACGAGGTGCGCGATCGGTTCATCGCCGCGCAACCCGGCGCCGCCGAGGCCTTCCAGGCGCAGGCGCCCGGTCGCTGGCTGGCGGACCTGTGGCGCCTGGCGCGGCGCAGGCTCGCGAGCGCGGGAGTGACAGACGTGTATGGCGGGCAGGGCTGCACGCACTCGGAACCGCAGCGCTTCTATTCCTACCGGCGTGACGGCGTCACGGGGCGGCACGCCGCCCTGATCTGGCTCGAATGACCCGGCGGCTGCACCGCTCCCGCGCTGGTGTAGGCTGTCGTGCCTGAGCCAACGACGGAGCCCACGTGTCCACGTTCGCGCTGATCGTCTCGTTCACCGCGCTGGGCGGCGCCCTGAGCGCCTTCGTCGCGGGCGCCTTCCTGCTGCTGCCGGAGGCCAGGCGGCAGCGGCTGCTGCCGCACCTCGTCAGCTTCGCCACCGGCGCGCTGCTCGGCGCCGCCCTGCTGGCGCTGCTGCCGCATGCCGTGGAACGCGCCGGTGCCGGCAATACGCACAAGATCGGCATGGCGTTGATCGCAGGCATCCTGGTGTTCTTCGTGCTGGAGAAGCTGGTGCTGTGGCGGCACTGCCACGACGATCCCTGCGAGGCGCATGCGCCGCAGCCGCACCACCGCGACCGCGCCTCCGCGACGCTGATCCTGTGGGGCGACGGCCTGCACAATGCCCTGGACGGCGTGCTGATCGCCGCGGCGTTCATGACCGACGCGCACCTCGGCATCGTCACGGCCGTCGCCGTGTTCGCGCACGAGATTCCGCAGGAGGTCGGCGATCTGGCCATCCTGGTCAATGGCGGGATGGGCAGGGTGCGCGCGCTGTGGATGAACGTGGCGGTCAGCCTGACCTCGGTGGTCGGCGCAGTGCTGGCCTACCTGGCGCTCGGGTCCGCGCTGTTCGTGCTGCCCTATGCGCTGGCGATGGCCGCCGCGAGTTTCCTGTACGTCGCGGTCGCCGACCTGATCCCGGGGCTGCACCGGCGGGTCGACGCGCGCACGTCGGTGCAGCAGGTCGTCCTCATCCTGCTCGGCATGGTGGTCATCTACCTGTCCCACGGCATGGCGCACTGAGCGGCGGGCCGGCCCGGCCGGCGCGCCGTCCGGAGGTTGAATTGCACCCGCGCCGGCCCCATTCAGGGTGCAACCGAGACCCGGAGAATGCGCCATGCGCATGGACAAGCTGACATCCAGGTTCCAGATGGCACTGGCCGACGCCCAGTCCCTGGCGGTCGGGCGCGACCACCAGTTCATCGAGCCGGCGCACCTGCTGCTGGCGCTGGTGGACCAGCAGGGCGGTACGGCCCGCCCGCTGCTCGACAAGGCCGGCGTCAACGTCAACGTGCTGCGCTCGCAGCTGCTGAAGGCGCTCGACCGGCTGCCGCGCGTCGAGGGCACGCCGGGCGACGTGCACCTCTCCAATGACCTGGGCCGGCTGCTGAACGTGACCGACAAGCTGGCCCAGCAGCAAGGCGACCAGTACGTCTCGAGCGAGTGGTTCGTGCTGGCGGCCGTCGAGGACAAGGGCCCGGCCGGGCAGGCGCTGAAACAGGCGGGCGCGGTCAAGGGCGCGCTGGAGCGCGCCGTCAAGGACCTGCGCGGCGGCGAGCAGGTGCAGGATCCGAATGCCGAGGAGGCGCGCGGCGCGCTGGACAAGTACACGATTGACCTGACGGCCCGCGCGACGCAGGGCAAGCTCGACCCGGTCATCGGCCGCGACGACGAGATCCGCCGCACGATCCAGGTCCTGCAACGGCGCACCAAGAACAACCCCGTGCTGATCGGCGAACCCGGCGTGGGCAAGACCGCGATCGTCGAGGGCCTGGCGGCGCGCATCGTCAACGGCGAGGTGCCGGAGGGCCTGAAGAACAAGCGCGTGCTGTCGCTGGACATGGGCTCGCTGATCGCCGGCGCGAAGTACCGCGGCGAGTTCGAGGAGCGCCTGAAGGGCGTGCTCAACGAGCTGGCCAAGCAGGAAGGCCAGGTCATCCTGTTCATCGACGAGCTGCACACGGTGGTGGGTGCGGGCAAGGCCGAGGGCTCCATGGATGCGGGCAACATGCTGAAGCCCGCGCTGGCGCGCGGCGAGCTGCATTGCGTGGGCGCGACCACGCTGGACGAGTACCGCAAGTACGTCGAGAAGGACGCGGCGCTGGAGCGACGCTTCCAGAAGGTGCTGGTGCTCGAACCGTCGGTCGAGGACACGATCGCGATCCTGCGCGGCCTCAAGGAGCGCTACGAGGTGCACCACGGCGTGGAGATCACCGACCCCGCGATCGTCGCGGCGGCGACGCTGTCGCACCGCTACATCAGCGACCGGCAGCTGCCCGACAAGGCGATCGACCTCGTCGACGAGGCCGCCTCGCGCATCCGCATGGAGATCGACTCGAAGCCGGAGGCCCTGGACCGGCTCGAACGTCGCATCATCCAGCTGAAGATCGAACAGGTGGCGCTGAAGAAGGAAACCGATGAGGCGTCGAAGAAACGCCGCGGCCAGCTCGAGGAAACCCTCGCGGGCCTGGAGCGGGAATACGCCGACCTCGACGAGATCTGGAAATCCGAGAAGGCGGCGCTGCAGGGTGCCGCCCACATCAAGGAAGAACTCGAGCGCGCCAAGATCGAGCTGGAGGCTGCGCGCCGCGCGCAGGACCTCGGCCGCATGTCGGAACTGCAGTACGGGCGGATCCCGGAACTGGAGCGGCGGCTGGTGGACGCGCAGGCCGCAGAAACGAAACAGGCGCAACTGGTGCGCAACAAGGTGACCGACGAGGAAGTCGCCGAGGTCGTATCGAAGTGGACTGGCATTCCGGTGTCGAAGATGCTCGAGGGCGAGCGTGAAAAGCTGCTCGACATGGAGTCGGCAATCGCCCGGCGGGTGGTGGGCCAGGACGAGGCGGTGCGTACCGTCGCGGACGCCATACGCCGCGCGCGCGCCGGGCTGTCCGACCCGAACCGGCCCAGCGGCTCGTTCCTGTTCCTCGGACCGACCGGCGTCGGCAAGACGGAGCTGTGCAAGGCGCTCGCCGAGTTCCTGTTCGACACCGAGGAGGCGATGATCCGCATCGACATGTCGGAATTCATGGAGAAGCACTCCGTGGCGCGGCTGATCGGCGCGCCGCCCGGCTACGTGGGCTACGAAGAGGGCGGCTACCTGACCGAAGCGGTGCGCCGCCGCCCGTACTCGGTGATCCTGCTGGACGAGATCGAGAAGGCCCATTCGGACGTGTTCAATGTGCTGCTGCAGGTGCTGGACGACGGCCGCCTGACGGACGGCCACGGCCGCACGGTCGATTTCCGCAACTGCGTCGTGATCATGACCTCGAACCTGGGCTCGCAGGTGATCCAGGAACTGGCCGGCGAGGCCAACTACGCGCGCATGAAGGCGGCGGTGCTGGAGATCGTGGGCCAGCATTTCCGGCCGGAATTCGTCAACCGGATCGACGACATCGTCGTGTTCCATCCGCTCGCCCTCGACCACATCCGCCGCATCGTCGGGATCCAGATGGACTACCTGCGGCGGCGGCTTGCCGAGCGCGACATCACGCTCGAGATCGACGACGCGGCGCGCGACCTGCTCGGCGAGGCGGGCTTCGACCCGGTGTACGGCGCACGGCCGCTGAAGCGCGCCATCCAGCACCAGGTCGAGAACCCGCTCGCGCAGCACATCCTGCAGGGCGAATTCGCGCCCGGCGACCGCGTGCGGGTCACGGTGGCCGATGGCGGGCTCGCATTCGACAAGCAACGGCCGCGCGGCCGGGTCGCGCCTGCGGCATAATTGCGCGGGCCGGCGGCTCCGACGGGGGTGTGCGGCCCGTCTGTTTTTGCGCGCGTGAGGGGATGCACCGAGGATGCCTTTCTACGAATACCAGTGCTCGCGCTGCGGTCATCACCATGAAGCGCTGCAGAAGATCGCCGACAAGCCGCTCAGAAAGTGCCCCGAGTGCGGGCGCGCCGCGCTGACGCGGCTGATGTCCGCGCCGGTCTTCCGGCTCAAGGGCGGCGGCTGGTACGAGACTGACTTCAAGTCGGAGAAGGATGCGAAACGCAATCTGGCGGGCGAGCAGGAGCCAGCAGACAGCAAGGCAGACGGCAAGGCAGACAGCAAGGCGGACGGCAAGGCAGACAGCAAGGCCGACAGCAAGGCCGACAGCAAGGCCGACAGCAAGGCCGACAGCAAGACGGACGGCTCGAAGGAAGGCAAGCCGGGCGACGCCAAACCGGCGGCCGAGGGCAAGCCGGAAACCAAGCCCGCGCCGGCCACCGGCCGGCCGGCGGAGGACAAGGCCCGCGGCAGCAAGCCGGCCGCCGCCGCAGCCGGCGCGAAGCGCGGCACGGCCAGGCGCGTGAAGCGCGGACGCCGTTGAAGGCGGGGAGCAGAAGGTGAGTGAGACCATCGCAGACAGGAAGCCGGGCTTCGGCCAGAAGATCCGGCGCTACATGATCGCCGGCCTGCTGCTGTGGCTGCCGGTCGGCGTGACGGTCATCATCCTGAGGTTCCTCGTGGACCTGATGGACCAGACGTTGTTGCTGCTGCCCGAGGGCTGGCGGCCCGACGCGCTGCTTGGCTTCCGGATCCCGGGGCTGGGACTGCTGCTGGCGCTGGTGGTGCTGCTGATCACCGGCGTGGCGCTCACCAACCTGGTCGGCCGCCAGCTGGTCAGCTGGTGGGAGGACCTGCTCAAGCGCATCCCGATCGTGCGGTCGATCTACTCCGGCGCGAAGATCTTCACGGAGACCGTGTTCAGCGACAAGGGCAAGGCGTTCAAGAGCGTGCTCATGGTCGAGTACCCGCGCAAGGGCATCTGGACGCTGGGCTTCCAGTCCGGCGACCAGGTGGCCGAGGCGGCGCACCGCTCCGGGCAGGACCTGGTGTGCGTGTTCGTGCCGACCACGCCCAACCCGACCAGCGGCTTCATCATCATGGTGCCCACCGAGGATGTCATCCCGCTGGACATGTCCATCGACGATGCGATGCGGCTGATCTTCACGCTCGGCGTCGTCTCGCCCGACTGGACGGACAAGGCGCGCGCCTCCGGGCCGCCGCACGCGCCGACCCATCCGACGCCACGCTGACCGCGCCCGGCTCCGATTGCATCCGCCCGTCGCGGCGACATAGAATCGCGCGCGCCCGCCGTACCGGGACGCCGGTGTTTTACTCAATAAAATCAGGCAGTTGTCTCAATGCGTAGTCATTACTGCGGACAGGTCGACGAATCGCTCGTCGGCGAGACGGTAAGCGTGGCGGGCTGGGTGCACCGGCGCCGCGACCACGGCGGCGTCATCTTCGTGGACCTGCGCGACCGCCAGGGCCTGCTGCAGGTAGTCATCGATCCTGATACGCCGCAGGCCTTTGCCGCCGCCGAACACCTGGGTCGCGAGTATTGCCTGCGCATCACCGGCAAAGTGCGGCGCCGTCCCGCCGGCACGGCCAACGCCAGCCTGGCTTCTGGCCAGGTCGAGGTGCTGGCGAAGGAACTCGAGGTGCTGAACGCTTCCGACACGCCGCCCTTCGCGCTGGACGAGGAGGTCGGCGAGGAAGTGCGCCTGAAATACCGCTACATCGACCTGCGCCGCGACGTCATGCAGCGCCGGCTGCGGCTGCGTCACGACATCACCCGTGCGATGCGCGAATACCTCGACGGCAACGGTTTCGTGGACCTCGAGACGCCGATGCTGACCAAGGCCACGCCGGAAGGCGCACGCGACTATCTCGTGCCGTCGCGCACGCAACCGGGGCGTTTCTTTGCGCTGCCGCAGTCGCCGCAGATCTTCAAGCAGCTGTTGATGATGAGCGGCTTCGACCGCTACTACCAGATCGTGCGCTGCTTCCGCGACGAGGACCTGCGCGCCGACCGGCAGCCGGAGTTCACGCAGCTCGACGTCGAGACGTCGTTCCTGACGCAGACGCAGATCATGGAGCTGATGGAGGACCTGATCCGGTTCGTGTTCAAGCGCGCGCTGGGGACCGTGTTGCCCGCGCCGTTCCCGCGCCTGAGCTACGCCGAGGCGATCAGGCGCTTCGCGTCCGACAAGCCGGACCTGCGCATTCCGCTCGAGCTCGTCGACGTCGCGGATCTGGTGGCCGGCTGCGAATTCAAGGTGTTCGCGGGACCGGCGGCGGACGCGGCAGGCCGCGTCGCGGCATTGCGCGTGCCGCAGGGCGGCAAGCTTACGCGCAAGCAGATCGACGACTACACGGCCTACGTGGCCCGCTACGGCGCGCGAGGGCTCGCCTACGTCAAGGTCAACGACGCGGCCGGCGGCCGCGACGGCCTGCAGTCGCCGATCCTGAAGTTCCTGTCCGATGCGGCGGTCGCCGGGATCCTCGAGCGCACCGGCGCGCAGTCGGGCGACCTCGTGTTCTTCGGCGCGGACAAGGCGAAGGTCGTCAACGACGCGCTCGGCGCGCTCAGGGTCAAGATCGGGCAGGATCTGGGGCTGGTCGGGGAGGGCTGGCGCCCGGTGTGGGTCGTCGAGTTCCCGATGTTCGAATGGGACGCGGACACGAAGCGCTGGATCGCCATGCACCACCCGTTCACCTCTCCCGTGAACCCGGATGCGGCGGCACTCGAGCGCGCACCGGGCCAGGCGCTCGCCAATGCCTACGACATGGTGCTGAATGGCTCGGAAATCGGCGGCGGCTCGGTGCGTATCCACCGCCGCGACATGCAGGCCACCGTGTTCGGCCTGCTGGGCATCAGCCCCGAGGAAGCGGACACCAAGTTCGGGTTCCTGCTCGAGGCGCTGCGCTACGGCGCGCCGCCGCACGGCGGCATCGCCTTCGGACTGGACCGCCTCGCGATGTTGATGGCCGGCGCCGACAGCATCCGCGACGTCATCGCGTTCCCGAAGACGCAGTCCGCGTGGTGCCCGCTCACGGACGCGCCGACCGTGATCCCCGAGGCGCAGCTCAGGGAACTGCACATACGCGTACGGTTGCCGGTGCAGCCGCCGACGTGAAGTGACCGAATCAGGAGGGGCCAGTCCCCTCCGGCTGCCTCAGCCCAGGTTCGCTTCCGCGAAGCCCCAGTTGGCCAGCTTGTCGATGATCGCCGCGACGTAATCCGGGCGGCGGTTCTGGTAGTCCAGGTAGTAGGCGTGTTCCCACACGTCGATGGTCAGCAAGGGCTTGTAGCCCTGCGTCAGCGGCGTGTCTGCGTTGGCGGTCTTGGTGATCGAGAGCTTGCCGCCCTTGGCCGCCAGCCACGCCCAGCCGCTGCCGAATTGCGTTGTCGCCGCCTTGGCCAGCTCCGCCTTCATTGCATCGAAGGAACCGAAGTCGCGCTCGATCATGTCGAACAGCGCCTTGCCCGGCTTGCCGCCGCCGCCGGGCCTGAGGCTGTGCCAGTAGAACGTGTGGTTCCAGATCTGCGCGGCGTTGTTGAAGACGCCGGCCTGCTCCGGCTTGCCGGCGGTGGCCTTGATGATGTCCTCGAGGCCCGCATCGGCGTGCGCGGTGCCGGCGACCAGCTTGTTCAGGTTGTCCACGTAGGCCTTGTGGTGCTTGCCGTAGTGGAAGCTCAGCGTGTTGGCGCTGATGACCGGCGCCAGCGCGTCGTCCTTCCAGGGCAGCGCCGGCAGCGTGAACGGGGCCTTGCTACCGTGGATAATCGAGAGCCTGGGGGTGCCTGCGTCGGCCATGCGTGTTCTCCCTTGTCTGTCTTGCGAGGATTGACCGTTAGTGTCGCACGAACACCGCAAAGTTCCGAACCCGCACGTGGTCTTCGTGCACGGCCTGTGGATGAGCGGGCTGGAAACGCTGTGGATCCGCCGGCGCGTCAGGAACCTGGGCTTCACACCGCAGGTGTTTCATTACGCGAGCCTGCACGCCAGCGTCGAGCAGGTGGTCGAAGGCCTGTCCGCCGTGCTCGCGGGCCTGGCGCCGCCCGTGCATCTCGTCGGCCACAGCCTGGGCGGCCTCATGCTGCTCCGGCTGTTTGAACTGCGGCCCGACCAGCCGCCTGGCCGGGTCGTGCTGATGGGCGCGCCGGCCGCGGGCAGCCACGCCGCGCAGAACGTTGCGCGCTGGGCCATCGGGCCTGCCGTGCTGGGGCCGCTGGCGCTGGCGGAACTCGCCGGCAGCCGGCCACGGCGCTGGACCGTGCCGCGCCAGCTCGGTGTCGTCGCCGGCTCCGGGCGCAGGGGTGTCGGCCGGCTGGTGTCCGACCTGCCGGAACCGAATGACGGGACCGTCACGGTCGGCGAGACGCGCATCGAGGGCATGACCGATCACGTGGTCCTGCCGGTCACGCACACGGGGATGCTCGTTTCGGCGGCGGTGGCGCAGCACGTCGCGCGCTTCCTGCATCGCGGCAGGTTTGCGGACGACGCGGGTCCGGCGTCTGACCCTTCCAGGGTCTGAGCCGTCCTACAATTTCGACTTCAGCTCGTACAGGACCGCCAGCGCCTCGCGCGGCGTCAGGCGGTCGGGGTCGGTTTCATCCAGCAGCGCGAGTGCCTCGCTGGGGCGGGCTGCAATGGTGAGGTCCAGCGGAGGGGTCGGACCCTCAGCATGCCCAGGCCCCATGGAGTGGGGCCTGGCCCCTGCCTCCAGCGTGCTGAGGTAGCGTTTTGCGCTCGCGATCACCTCGCGCGGCACGCCTGCGAGCTGCGCCACCTGCAGGCCGTAGCTACGGCTCGCCGGTCCCGGCTTGACCGCGTGCAGGAAGATCAGCTCGTCGCCGTGCCCGGTCGCGTCGAGGTGCACGTTGCTCACCTCGCCGATCTCGCCCGCCAGCGCGGTCAGCTCGAAGTAATGCGTCGCGAACAGCGTGAAGGTGCGCATGCGCCGCGCGATGTGGCTGGCGCTGGCCCAGGCCAGCGACAGGCCGTCGTAGGTGCTGGTGCCGCGGCCGATTTCGTCCATCAGCACGAGGCTCGAGTCGGTCGCGTTGTTGAGGATGACGGCAGCCTCCGTCATCTCGACCATGAACGTCGAGCGGCCGCCGGCCAGGTCATCCGAGGCGCCGATGCGCGTGAAGATGCGGTCGATCGGCCCGATCACCGCGCGCGTGGCGGGCACGAAGCTGCCCATGCCGGCCAGGATCACGATCAGCGCCGCCTGCCGCATGTAGGTCGACTTGCCGCCCATGTTCGGGCCGGTGATGACCAGCATGCGCGTGGCGTCGTCGAGCGACAGGTCGTTCGGCACGAACGGCGTGTCCAGCATGCGCTCGACCACCGGGTGCCGGCCGGCCTCGATCTCGAGCTTCGGGTCGCCGGTCAGCTGCGGTCGTACGTAGTCGAGCGCGACGGCGCGTTCGGCCAGGTTGGCCAGCACGTCCACCAGCGTCAGCGCGTCGGCCATGCCGCGCAGGTCAGCGAGTTCCGCGATCAGGCGCTCGAGCAGCTCGTCGTACAGCTGCTTCTCGCGCTGCAGCGCACGGTCGCGCGCGCCAAGCACCTTGTCCTCGAACTGCTTCAGTTCGGGCGTCACGAAGCGCTCGACGCTGCGCATGGTCTGGCGCCGGTGATACTCGGCAGGCACGCGCTCGGCCAGCGTGCGCGGCACCTCGATGAAGTAACCCTGCACGCGATTGAAGCCGAGCTTGAGCGCCGTGAGACCCGTGCGCAGCCGTTCCTGCCGCTCGAAGTCGAGCAGCCAGCTGTCGGTGTCGTTCGAGATCGAACGCAGCTCGTCGAGCTCGCGGTCGTGGCCGTCGCCGATCACGCCACCCTCGCGGATCAGGGTCGGCGGCGACTCGACGATGGCGCGCTCGAGCAGGCCGTGCAGGTCGGGCCGGGCGACGAGCGCCCCGCGCGCGCCATCCAGCAGCGGCGTGTCCAGTCCGTGCAGGTCCTGGTGAACCTGCGGCAACGCCGCCAGCGCGGCGCGCAGGGCCGCGAGGTCGCGGGGCTTGGCGGTCTTCAGCGCGATGCGGGCCAGGATCCGCTCGACGTCGCCGACCTGGCGCAGGCGCTGGTGGATGTCCTGGACCCGGCCGCTCGCGATCAGCGTCTCGATGGCGTGATAGCGGCGCTCGAGTGCGTCCCGGTCGCGCAGCGGGCGCTGCATCCAGCGCCGCAGCTGGCGGCCGCCCATCGCGGTCGCCGTGCGATCCAGCACGCCCGCCAGCGTCGCGTCCGGGCGCTGGCTCAGGCTCTGCTCGAGTTCGAGGTTGCGGCGCGTCGCGGCGTCCAGCTGCAACGCACTCTCGCGTACCTCGGTGGCCAGCCCCGTGAGATGCGGCAGCGCCGAGCGCTGCGTGTCGCGCACATACCCGAGCAGCGCACCCGCGGCGCGGATGGCCAGCGGCATGCCGGCGCAGCCGAAACCCGCGAGGTCGCGCACGCCAAACTGCGAGGTCAGCTGCCGCAACGCGGACTCGGCCTCGAAGTGCCACGGCGGCCGGCGCCGCACGCCGCCCGCGGGCAGGCCGAGGCGCGCCGGCGCGAGGTCCTCGGGCACCAGCAATTCGGCCGGACGAAGCCGTTCGAGTTCCGCTTCCAGCGCCTCGCGCCCGGCGGCCTCCAGCACCGTGAAGCGGCCGGCGCTGAGGTCCAGCCAGGCCAGCCCGAAGCGCTCGGCGTCGACGCACAACGACGCCAGCAGCGTGTCGCGCCGCTCCTCCAGCAGCGCGTCCTCGGTGACGGTACCGGGCGTGACGACGCGCACGACCTCGCGGTCCATGGGACCCTTGCCCTTGCCGGCCTCGCCGACCTGCTCACACAGGGCGACCGACTCGCCCAGCCGCACCAGCCGCGCCAGGTAAGTGTCGAGCTTGTCGACCGGCACGCCAGCCATCGGGATCGGTTCGCCGGCGGACTCGCCGCGTTGCGTCAGCACGATGTCGAGCAGCCGCGAGGCGCGCCGCGCGTCGTCGTAGAACATCTCGTAGAAGTCGCCCATCCGGTACAGCAGCAGCACGTCGGGGTTTTCGGCCTTGATGCGCAGGTATTGCTGCATCATCGGCGTGTGCCCGGTCAGCCCCTCGAACAGCGGCTCGGTCGTTGGCTGTTTCGGCTTGCGCGGCGGCATGGCGGGATGCGGCAGCCGGTGCTCAGGCGAATGCCGAGGGCAGCGCGACGGCCTCGGCATACTCATAGGCCAGCTGGCCGACGAGTTCCTCAACCGTCGGGATGTCGTGGATCGTGCCGACGCCGTGGCCGGCCGACCAGATGTCCTTCCACGCGCGCGCGCCGGCCTTGGCCGGGTCGAACAGGTCGCGCGCCGGCCCGCTGCCCGCACCGAGCGCGTCCGGGTCGAGTCCCGCTCGTTCGATGCTGGCGCGCAGGTAGTTCGCGCTGATGCCGCTGAAGACCGGCGTGTAGACGATGTCCGCGGCCGTGGCGGCGAGCACTGCCTGTTTCTGCTCGTCCGGCACGTGCGCCTCGCGCGTCGCGATGAAACGCGTGCCCATGTAGCCGAAATCCGCGCCCATCGCCTCCACCGCGCGCAGCTGCCTGCCGTTCGTGAGCGCGCCGGCCAGCACGATGGGGCCCTCGAAGAACTCCCTGACCTCGGCCAGCAGCGCGAACGGCGACAGCAGGCCGGCGTGGCCGCCCGCACCGGCGCAGACCAGGATCAGGCCGTCCACGCCACACTCAAGCGCGGTCCGCGCGTGCCTGATCGAGATGACGTCGTGGAAGACCAGCCCGCCATAGGCGTGCACGTCGACACAAACCCGGTCCGGCTTGCCGACGGAGGTGATCAGCAAAGGCACCCGGTGCTGCACGGCGAGCGCCAGGTCTTCGTCGCGGCGCGTGTTCGAGCGGTGCAGGATCAGGTTCATGCCGAATGGCGCCACGCGGCGGTCGGGTTGGGCCGCGGCATGGGCGGCCGTTTCCGCGGCAATCCGCGTCAGCCAGCCGTCCAGCTCCTCCAGCGAGCGGGCATTGAGGGACGGGAAGGCGCCCAGCACGCCCGCCTTGCACTGCGCGATGACCAGTTCGGGATAGCTGGCGATGAACATTGGCGCGCCGATCAACGGCAGCGCCAGGCGGTCCGCGAACTGCTCGGGCATCGGCATCGGCTCTTCCTGCTGGGGCCTGCTTGGGCGCGTGCAGTCTAACAACCGGCCCGGCACCCGTGTACCGGCGGATCAAGCGGCGCGTGCGATAAACTACCGCCGGCAAGGGCCGACTCCCACGGGCCCGCCGGAGCCCGCACGATGACCACCCGCTACCACGTGAACCATGGCGTCGCGACGCTGGAAATGGCGCGCCCCGAGAAGCGCAATGCGCTGACCCAGGAGATGTACGCGGGACTGGCCGACGGGCTCGAGTCCGCAGCGGCTGACGAGGCGGTGCGGGCCATCATCATCACGGGCCAGCCCGGCATCTTCACGGCCGGCAACGAGCTGGCGGACTTCGCGAAGCCGCTGCCGGCCGGTGCCGAGTTCCCGGCGCGCCGTTTCATGAGGGCGCTGGCGCAGGCGGACAAGCCGGTGATCGCCGCGGTGACCGGGCCGGCGGTCGGCATAGGCGTGACGATGCTGCTGCATTGCGACCTCGTCTACGTGGCCGCCGGCGCGACCCTGTCCATGCCGTTCGTCAGCCTCGGGCTGGTGCCCGAGTTCGCCTCCAGCCTGTTGCTGCCACAGCGCCTCGGCCATGTGCGGGCGGCCGGGAAACTGCTGCTCGGCGAGCCGATGACGGCCGACGAGGCCGTGCACCTGGGCCTGGCCAACGCGGTGCTGCCCGCGGACCAGGTGCTGGCGCATGCACGGGCCGAGGCCGAGCGCTTCAATGGGCTGCCGCCGGACGGTGTGCGCGCCAGCAAGCGCCTCATGAAGCGTGCGCAGGCGAAGTTGATCGAGGAGACGATCGCCGGGGAGCTCGAGGTGTTCGGGTCGCGGCTGGGCAGCGCCGAGGTGCGCGAGGCCGTGACCGCGTTCTTCGAGAAACGGGCGCCGGATTTCGCGCGGGTCCGGGGCAACGGCTGAACCCATGGCCACCGTCTCGAATGCCACGCTGGCGAGGCTGGTCAAGCAGGTCGCGACGCACCTGCTGGAGCGCGGCGGAGTGCTGGTCACGGCCGAGTCCTGCACCGGCGGCCTGATCGCGAAGTGCCTGACCGACCTGCCGGGCAGCTCGGCGTGGTTCGAGCGTGGCTGGGTCACCTACAGCGACCGCGCCAAACGCCAGGACATCGGCGTGGCGGCCGGCCTGATCAAGCGCCACGGCGCGGTCAGCGAGCAGGTGGTCCGTGCGATGGTGGTGGGCGCGCTGCGCTCGAGCAGGGCCGACACGGCCGTAGCGGTGACCGGCATCGCCGGGCCGGAGGGCGGCACCGCCGAGAAGCCGGTCGGTACCGTGTGGATCTCGTGGGCGCGCCGCGACGGCGCGCGCACGCTGGTCCGCGCGCGGCGGTTCCTGTTCGGCGGCGCGCGGGACGCCGTGCGCCGGCAGTCGGCCGCGGCGGCGCTCAAGGGCCTGATCGAGCCGTGACGGCGGACCGGCAGCCAACTGCGCCCACCCGGCGCCTGTTCTTCGCCTGCTGGCCGGACGCGGCCACCCGTGCAGCCATGTCGGCCGCGACCCGGGACATCGTACGTGGCAGCGGCGGCCGGCCCGTGGCGTCATCCAGGCTGCACATGACGCTGCTGTTCCTCGGCGCGGTGCGCGCGACCGACCTGCCGGCCGTCATGGCGGCCGCGGCCGGCCCCACCGTGGCGCCGTTCGAACTCCTGTTCGATGGCGTCGAGCACTGGTCGAAACCGCAGGTGCTGGTGGCGGTTGCCTCGTCGCCGCCGCAGGCGGCGGCGCGGCTGGCGGAGGCTCTCGGCGCACGGCTGGTCCTGGCGGGGCTGCCCATCGAGCGCCGCCCGTGGCGGCCGCACGTCACCCTGGCGCGCAAAGTGGTCCGGCCCGCGGCCCGGCCCGGCCCGGCGCCCGTGCGCTGGGCGGTCCCCGAGCTGTCGCTGGTCGAATCGCTGGCGGACCCGGCCGGGGTGCACTACGTCGTGGTGCGGCGCTGGCCGCTCGCGGCGCCTGGGTCGCCCCCTGAGCCACCCGGTCCCGCACACTGATCACCAGGCTGATTTGCCGCCAACGCGCGCCTTATTCGGGCCACCACGGCGGCAGGTCGGATGTGAAATAATCACCCGCATTCGCAAGGGAAGGAACGAGATGGAAGACAATCGAAAGAAGGCGCTGGCCGCGGCCCTGAGCCAGATCGAAAAGCAGTTTGGCAAGGGCTCGGTCATGAAGCTCGGCGATTCCGGTCCGCTGGCGGACACGGAGGTCATCTCGAGCGGTTCGCTGGGCCTCGACATCGCGCTGGGCGTCGGCGGCCTGCCGCGTGGCCGGGTCGTGGAGATCTACGGGCCAGAGGCCTCCGGCAAGACCACCATGATGCTGTCGGCCATCGCGCAGGCGCAGAAGATCGGCGGCGTCGCGGCGTTCGTGGACGCCGAGCACGCGCTCGACCCGATCTACGCGCAGAACCTCGGCGTCAACCTGCAGGACCTGCTGGTGTCGCAGCCGGACACCGGCGAACAGGCGCTGGAAATCACCGACATGCTGGTGCGCTCCGGTGCGGTGGACATCGTGGTCATCGACTCGGTCGCGGCGCTGACGCCGAAGGCGGAGATCGAGGGTGAGATGGGCGAGATGCAGGTCGGCCTGCAGGCCCGGCTGATGTCGCAGGCGCTGCGCAAGCTGACCGCCAACATCAAGCGCTCCAACACGATGGTCGTGTTCATCAACCAGATCCGCATGAAGATCGGCGTGATGTTCGGCAACCCGGAGACGACCAGCGGCGGCAACGCGCTCAAGTTCTATGCCTCCGTGCGGCTCGACATCCGCCGCATCGGCATGCTCAAGAGCGGCGAGGAGGTCATCGGCAACCAGACCCGCGTCAAGGTCGTGAAGAACAAGGTCGCGCCGCCGTTCCGCGAGGCGGAGTTCGAGATCATCTACGGCAAGGGCATCTCGCGCGAGGGCGAGCTGATCGACCTGGGCGTCACGCACGGCCTGGTGGACAAGTCCGGGTCCTGGTACTCCTATAACGGCGAGCGGGTCGGCCAGGGCAAGGACAACGCGCGCACCTACCTGCAGGAGCACCCCGAGATCGCCGACGAGATCGACGTGGCGCTGCGCGCCAGGTTGCTGCCGCCGAGACGGGCGGCCGCTGCGGAAGGCGGTGCTGCGGGCGGTGCTGCGGGCGGTGCTGCGGCGGAAGCCTGACCGCCGGCGTCCGGCGGCGGCGCCGGACGACGCGACGGCGGCGCGGCTTGCTGCACTGAAGCTGCTGAACCGGCGCGACTACTGCGCGGCCGAGCTGTCTGCGCGACTCGTCGAACGCGGCGCGTCGGCGGACACGGCGGCCGCGGTGGTGCAGGCGCTGGGCGGCGAGCGCCTCGTCGACGACGAGCGTTACGCGGGGCACTATGTGGACTGGCATGCGGGCCGCGGCCAGGGTCCGGTGCGCATCGCCCACGACCTCGAACGCCTCGGGGTGCCCGTGGCGATCGTCGAGCGCGCCGTGGATGCGCGCTCGACGGCGTGGCGTGAGCGGTGCCTGCGGGTGCGGCACAGGCGCTTCGGCGCCGCGGTGCCGAGGGAATGGAAGGAGCGCGCCCGCCAGGCGCGCTTCCTGCAGCAGCGGGGCTTCAGCGCGGACCTGGTCCGTGCTGCCCTCGGCAACGATATCGGGCTGGACGAATGAGCAAAGCGAAAGCCAACAAGCACCGCATGTCGAGCGCCGGGTTGCGCGAGGCCTTCCTCGAGTTCTTCCGCGAGCGCGGCCACACGATCGTGTCGTCGAGCCCGCTGGTGCCGGGCAACGACCCGACGCTGTTGTTCACCAACGCCGGCATGGTGCAGTTCAAGGAACTGTTCCTGGGCAAGGAACGCCGGGGTTATGTGCGCGCGGCCAGCTCGCAGCGCTGCGTGCGCGCGGGCGGCAAGCACAACGACCTGGAAAACGTGGGCTACACGGCGCGGCACCACACCTTCTTCGAGATGCTCGGCAACTTCAGTTTCGGCGATTACTTCAAGCGCGAGGCGATCGCTTATGCCTGGGAGTTCCTGACCGAGACGCTGCACATCCCGCCGGATCGGCTGTGGGTGACGGTGTATCGCGACGACGACGAGGCCGCGGACATCTGGCTCAAGGAGGTCGGCGTGGACCCGGCGCGTTTCGCGCGGCTCGGCGAGCAGTCGAACTTCTGGGCCATGGGCGACACCGGGCCCTGCGGCCCGTGCAGCGAGATCTTCTACGACCACGGACCGGCGCTGGCGGGCGGCCCGCCGGGCTCGCCGGATGAGGAAGGCGACCGCTACGTCGAGATCTGGAATCTGGTCTTCATGCAGTTCGACCGCTCGGCCGATGGCACGCTGACGCCGCTGCCCAAGCCGTCGGTGGACACCGGCATGGGGCTCGAGCGCATCGCCGCGGTGCAGCAGGGCGTGCACTCCAACTACGACATCGACCTGTTCCGCAAGCTGATCGCCGCGGCGGCCGAAGCGTGCGACCAGAAATCGGCGGACAGTCCGTCGCTGAGGGTCATCGCCGACCATATCCGGGCCTGTTCATTCCTGATCGTGGACGGCGTCGTGCCCTCGAACGAGGGCCGCGGCTACGTGCTGCGCCGGATCATGCGGCGCGCGATCCGCCACGGCTACAAGCTGGGCCAGGAACAGCCGTTCCTGTACCGGCTGGTGCCGGTGCTGGCGGAGCAGATGGGTGGCGCGTATCCGGAACTCGTGTCCGCGGCGAAGACCACCATGCGCGTCATCCGCCAGGAGGAGGAGCGCTTTGCCGAGACGCTGACGACCGGCATGACGCTGCTCGAAGGCGAGATCGCCGGGTTGTCCGGTGGGGTCATCCCGGGCGCGACCGTGTTCAAGCTGTATGACACGTATGGCTTTCCTGTGGACCTGACGGCCGACGTCGCGCGTGAGCGCGGCCTCACGGTGGACCAGGACGGCTTCGAGACAGCGATGCACGCGCAGCGCACACGGGCGCGCGCCGCCAGCGGCTTCAAGGCGGAGCTGCGCGACGAAGTCGAAATCGATGCGGCGACATCGTTCTGCGGGCACGACGCGCTCGAGGCGCAGGCGACGGTCGTCGCGCTGGTCGCCGACGGCCGCACCGTCGAACGGCTCGCGGCAGGCCAGTCCGGCCAGGTGGTGCTGGATGCGACGCCATTCTACGCCGAGAGCGGCGGCCAGGTCGGGGACGTGGGCGTCCTCGAGGCCGGCGGCGCGCATTTCGACGTGACCGACACGCAGAAACTCGGCCAGGCACATGCGCATCACGGCACGCTCGCGCGCGGCAGCCTCGCCGTCGGCGACCGTGTCGCCGCCCGCGTCGATGCCGCGACGCGCCAGGCGACCGTGCTCAATCACTCGGCCACGCACCTGCTGCACGCGGCGCTGCGCAAGGTACTCGGCACGCACGTGACGCAGAAGGGCTCGCTGGTCGCGCCCGACCGGCTGCGCTTCGATTTCTCGCACTTCCAGGCCATGACCGCCGGGGAACTCGAGCGCGTCGAACAGCTGGTCAACGCCGAGATCCGGCGCAACGCGCCGGCCGAGACCCGGCTCATGCAGTACGACGCGGCGGTGGCGGCCGGCGCGATGGCATTGTTCGGCGAGAAGTACGACGACGAGGTGCGCGTGCTGTCGATCGGCACCTTCTCCACCGAACTGTGCGGCGGCACCCATGTCGCCCGCGCGGGCGACATCGGCGTGTTCCGCATCGTCAGCGAAGGCGGCGTGGCGGCGGGCGTGCGGCGAATCGAGGCGCTGACCGGCCAGGCGGCCCTCGACCATGCGGCGGCAGCGGACGCGGCGCTCCGGCAGATCGCGGCGCTGGTGCGCGGCAGCCCGACCGATGCGCGCGACAAGGTCGGCCAGCTGATCGAGCGGCAGAAGAAACTCGAGCGCGAGCTGACCGGGCTCAAGTCGCAGCTGGCCTCGGGGCAGGGCGCGGATCTCGCCGCGGCGGCGGTCGAGGTGGCCGGCGTGCAGGTCGTGGCGGCGCGCCTCGACGGCGCCGACGCGGGCGCCCTGCGCGAGGCCGTGGACAGGCTCAAGGACCGGCTCAAGCCGGCCGTGATCGTGCTCGGCGCCGCCAGCGGCACAGACAGGGTGCTGCTGGTGGCCGGCGTCACGCCGGACCTCGTCGCGCGGGTGAAAGCCGGCGCGATCATCGCGGCCGTCGCGGCGCGGGTCGGCGGCAAGGGCGGCGGCCGGCCGGATTTCGCGCAGGCGGGCGGCAGCGACCCGGCGGCGCTCGACGACGCGCTGGCCGCGGTGGCGGGGCTGGTGAGGGACAAGCTCGGCGCGTAGCGAATCGCGCATGGCGAGCCGCGCCACGGCGTTTTCGGGCCACCCAACGTTCACGATTCACGCCCCCGCGGTCGCGGCGCCCTTCCCGTCAGCCTCGCTGGCCGCGACAATGGCGGCCTCATGGCGTTGATCGTCCAGAAATACGGCGGCACTTCGGTCGGCTCCGTTGCGCGCATCAAGGCGGTGGCGCAGCAGGTCGCCGCGTGCTGCGCGAACGGCAACCGGGTGGCGGTGGTCGTGTCCGCGATGGGCGACTCGACCGACCGCCTGCTCGACCTTGCGCGCGAACTGTCGTCCTGCCCGGCGCCCCGCGAACTGGATGCCTTGCTGGCAAGCGGCGAGATTGTCTCGAGCGCGCTGCTGGCCATGGCGCTCAACGACCTCGAGTGTGCGGCCCGCTCCTACAACGCGCTGCAACTGCCGCTCGAGACCACTCCGGCGCACGGCCGCGCGCGCATCACGACCATCGGGGCCGAGCGGCTCAAGGCGGACCTTGCGGCGGGTATCGTGCCGGTCTTCACCGGCTTCCAGGGTCGCGCCCCGGACGGCTCCGTGACGACCATCGGCCGCGGCGGCTCGGATACCAGCGCCGTGGCGCTCGCCGTCGCGCTCGGCGCCGACGAATGCCAGATCCTCACCGACGTCGACGGCGTCTACACGGCCGACCCGCGGGTCGTGCCCGACGCGCGCCGGCTCGAGCGCGTGAGCTTCGAGGAAATGCTCGAACTGGCGGGGCAGGGCTCGCGCGTGCTGCATTTGCGCGCGGTCGAGTTCGCGGCGCGTCATGGCCTGCGGCTGCGCGTGCTGTCGAGCTTCCGGCCGGGACCGGGTACGCTGATTTCGAAGGAGGACCGCAAAGTGGAAGCACCCATCGTATCCGGCATCGCCTTCAACCGCGACGAGGCGCAGGTCGTGCTGAGCGGCCTGCCCGACCGCCCGGGCATGGTGCACGAGTTGCTGCGGCCGGTGTCCGAGGCGGACATCGAGGTGGACATGATCGTGCTGACGGCGCCACGCGGCGGCAAGGTGGACCTGAGCTTCACGGTGCCGCGCGCCGACTTCGCGCACGCCATGACACTCGTGCAGCAGGTCGTGGCCCGGCACGCCGGCGCGGCGGTCACCGGCGACGACAGCGTCGCCAAGCTGGCCGCGGTCGGGTCGGGCATGCGCTCCCACGCGGGTGTCGCGACCCGCCTGTTCGAGGCGCTGGCCCGCGAGACCATCGACGTGCGATTGGTGTCGACCTCCGAAATCAAGATCAGCGTACTGGTCGGCGAGGCGGAGCTCGAGCGCGCCGTGCGGGCGCTGCACACGGCATTCGGCCTGGCCGATGGGACAGGTCCTGCCGGCTGACGACGGCTGCCCGCCCGCCTGCGGGCCCGTGTGCCCATGCGGCGCGCTTTACGCCGAATACAGCTGAAAGACGCACGCAGCTTACCGTTGACGGCCGCCCGGATCAGGGCTGCACGTAGGGGTATATACTTATGCCATATACTTTGGCCGGGGCCGCCAGGCCGGCCAAGGTGGCGAAACGGCCGTAGACCATGCTGATTCTCACCAGACGCGTCGGCGAAGTCCTGATGATCGGCGACGAGGTTGCCGTGACCGTCCTCAGTATCAAGGGGAATCAGGTCAGGATCGGCGTGCGTGCGCCGAAGCACGTGACCGTCCACCGCGAAGAGATCTACGAGAGGATTCACGGCGGGCAGGACAAGGAAGTGCCCGACGAGAAAGCCTGAAGACGATGTGCGGGCGGACCGGGCGCCCTTTACCGGCCATCGGCCGGTCAGTATCATTTGCGGCCCTTCCGGAGACGGGGGGCAATACCGGGAGAGATGGCCGAGTGGTTGAAGGCGCGCCCCTGCTAAGGGCGTAAGGGTCAAAAGCCCTTCGAGGGTTCGAATCCCTCTCTCTCCGCCAGACACAAGAAGCGCCCGTAGCTCAGTTGGATAGAGTACATGGCTACGAACCATGGGGTCGGGGGTTCGAATCCCTCCGGGCGC
>CAVOFV010000006.1:0-298914 GCA_963695085.1 uncultured Gammaproteobacteria bacterium
CACCATGGGCACACGGGCCGATCCTGCCCGCCGCGAGCGGGCGATCAGGATCCAGAAACGGAAACCCCGGCACCGGGCCGGGGTTTCGTCGTTCAGCGCAGGTCTCGTTCAGTGCAGCTTGCGCCGCCTGGCCGCGAAACCGAGTCCCGCGAGACCGAGGCCAAATAGCGCGAGGCTGCCTGGCTCAGGCACGCCCGTAAATGTCGCTCGCCATGCGCCTCCGCCACTATCTGTTCCCGACAGTGTCCATGCATCAAGCAGGGTGGCGCTATAACTGCTCGAACCGAGATTCACGTAACCGGGGTCAAAGCCGGTTGTCGCGAAGGTCAAGCTATTTCCGGTCAGGGTTCCTGCAATGTACTCCCGTCCTGAACACGTCAGGCCGGCGGTGCACAACCAGTCGAAGTACCCGGTAAACGCGCCATCGGACGTCTCCGAGTCAAAAGTCAGGTCGAAGTCCGCAGCCCAGGGGCCATTCGCCCACTGCCCTTCCCACTGGCCAATAATCAAGGCGCTGGCGACAGTCGGCGTACCGGCCAACATGCCTACCGCGATGATCGCTGCAATTTTCTTGTACATCGCCTTGCTCCCTGTTCCTTTGCGCATGCACCGCACGGTAACGTGAGTTGCAAGATCCGTACCAACGCAGTCGAACATAATACGGATCAGTTACATGCGGTCGATCTGGTGTGGGTCTCAATGCCGCACCGGGGCAAAGTGTAAATTTGGCCGACAAAGTAGAGGCCGCAAGTATCGCGCCTGTCGGTGCAGGCGAACGCGACTCGATGTCGGTGCTTGGGGGTTGGTTACGACGCAATCTACTCCCGGCCGTTGGTGCTAGCCTGCGATACCTACGGGGCCGCTTGCCCTGGGACTAGGCGATGCTTTTCTTGTTTGGTCACCAGTCGGTGGGGCAGAACATCCTCGAGGGTATGGAGGAATTGGCGCGAACCGGCCTCGCCACGCCGCATGTCACGGGCCTCAACGACCCACCGGCCGGGGAATCAGGACCGACACTCAGGCATTTCCGCGTCGGCTCCAATGGCCAGCCGCTGACCAAGATCCAGCACTTCGAACGCACGGTGAGCGGCGACATCGGGCGGCGCGCGCAGGCGGCCATGTTCAAATTCTGCTACGTGGACCTGCACGACGAGGACCTGGTATCCCCGCTCTTCGACGCGTATGCGCAGATGATCGACCGCCTGCAGCGCCACCGCCCGGACCTGCTCATGGCGCACGTCACGATGCCCCTGCGGGCCGTCCCGGGCGGTGTCGTCACGACAGCCAGGCGGCTGCTCGGGCAGCGACATCCGCAAATAGCCGCGAACGCGGCACGCGATGCCTTCAATGCCCGGCTGCGCGCGCGCTATGGTCCGACCTCGCCGCTGTTCGACCTGGCCGCGATCCAGTCAGGAGGACGTAGTGCCGCGCCTGCGCTCCTGAGCCGCTATACGGACGACGGCGGGCACCTCAACGAAGCAGGTCGCCGCGACGTGGCCAGGGAGTTTCTCGATTTCCTGGAACGGCTGGCGGCTGATTGTGGCGCGAAGACGATCTGAGCGCCCATCCTCGTGCCGCCTGTCAATCCGTTCGAGTTCCGGGTCCTGAGCCCGGCTGGATCAGCACCCGCTCAGCTGCGCGATCCAGTTGCGCAGCAATTGCGCGCCCTGGGTATCCACCAGGTGACTCGCCAGCGGCGGCATGCCCGCTGCATCGCGCCGCTCGGCTCGCAGCACGACGAGTGAGCGGCCCGGGTCGCCGGGCAGGATGATCCGCGCCCCCGCCACGCCCAGGTCACCGGCCTGTGGCGCCGCGTTGCAGGCATTGGTGGCGGCCAGCGCAATCGAGTAGCGCAGGTCCATCGGACTGGGCGTCGAGCCTCCCGGCCGGTGGCAGCCGGCGCAGTTCGTGTGCAGGTAGGCACGCGCGCGGTCGGTCAGCGAACCGGCGCTGCCGTAGGGATCGGCGAGCGCGGGCTGCTGCGATGCCGGCGGCGACAGCCGCGGCGCAAAGACGCCGATGGCGTCCAGCGTCGCGAGCTGGTTGGCCGTCCGCCCCGTCGCGGGGTAGCCAAGGTCGCCGTTCAGCTGCGCCGTCTCGAGCCCCAGGCTGCGGCCGGCGCCCGCGGTATGGCACTGCAGGCATTGCGCTTCGCTGGGAAACGTCCAGGTCTGTCCGGCGACGCCGACCGTGGCCCCGCCGCGCACGCGGGTTGCGCCGCTCTGCTGGTCGTTCCAGCGGTACGTGTAGCCGGCCCACACGCCGTCCGGGTGGCGCATGAACAGCCGCGTCTCGACCAGGCGGCCCTGCAGCCGGAAGTTCTTGACCAGCACCGTGCCATTCGGGAAGTCAAAATCGCCGTCGCTGCCAATCGCGACCGTGGTCCCGTTCGGCAGGCCCATCCAGCGCTCCTTCGCCGAACCATCGGACCAGAACGGCGCGTTCGGCCGGTAGGGAATCAGACCCGCGGCGGGTTGTGTCACGTCCGAGGAACTCATGCACCCGGTCTGCGACAGCGCGTCCGGCACCGAATCGGCGCCGCTGCCGCCGGTCTGCACCAGCCTGAACAAGCCGCCGCTGTAACTGACCAGGTACAGCTCGCCGTCCTCGCCCTGGCCAAACGACGAGATGTTGAAGCCGGTATTGGCCAGCTCCTCGAACGACTGGCCGGGAGTGGCGGCGGCCCGGTAGCCGAACAGGCGCCCGGACACGTAGTCGGCGAACAGGTAGCGCCCCGTCAGCGCCGGCATGGCGCTGCCGCGGTACACGTAGCCGCCCGTGATCGAGGCGCCGAGCGAACGGCCGTACTCGGCCAGCGGCTCGATGAGCGGCTCGCCGCCGGGCCCCACCGTCGGGCAATTGCTCGACGGGTTGTAGCAGTGGGCGCCTTCGCGGAAGCGCCAGCCGTAGTTGCCGCCGCGCTGGATGCGATCCACTTCTTCCCAGGCGCCCTGGCCGACGTCGCCGGCCCATAGCTCGCCGCTGGCGCGATCGAAGCTCCAGCGCCACGGATTGCGCAGTCCCCACGCATAGATCTCCGGGCAGGGGGCCGTGCCGCTGCCGGTGCTGCAGCGCAGGTTGGCGGCGAACGGGTTGTCCGCCGGGATGCCGTACGGAGCCGGGCCGTTGACGTCGATGCGCAGCATCGCGCCGAGCAGGTTGGTGGTCGTCTGCGCGTTGTTGTCGGGATCGCCACCCGAGCCACCGTCGCCGAGGCCGAGGTACAGGTAGCCGTCGGGCCCGAACGCGATGTTGCCGCCATTGTGGTTGCTGTATGGCTGCGGCACCGTCAGCAGCACTTCTTCGGTGGCGGCAGCGAGCGTTGCGCCGCCATCGAGCGAACTGAATCGCGACAGCACCGAGCGTCGCGGCGAGTCGGCGGTGTACGACAGGTACACGCGGCCGTTGCTGGCGAAGGCGGGATCGAAGGCCATCCCCAGCAGGCCCTGCTCGCCGCCCGACAGCACGCGGCTGCGCAGGTCGATGAACGGGCTGGCGGTCGCCGCGCCGGGATCGTTGTTGAAGACCATCACGCGGCCCGCCTGCTCGACGACGAACCAGCGCGCGGTGGCGCCGGGCGCCTGCATGAGCGCCACGGGGCTCGCGAAGCTCAAGGCCGGGAAGACCCGCTGGGCCTCGACCGTCAGCGTCGCGTTGGGCCTCGCGGGCGCGATGCAGGTGGTGTTGGAGGGCCGTGCATCGAGACCCTGCTGTGGCGGCGCAGGCGGTGGTGGCGGCGTCGCCACGGCGTCCGGTCCCGACGAGCCGCCGCAGCCGGCCAGGCCGAAGACCGCGAGTACCGCGAGTACCAAAAACAGGCGCGGGAACACGATTCAACCCCCTCTCAACACTGCGGGCGGGCACGGCCCGATTGCGCCTGGGACCTTGCCACGATCCGCGAATCCCGACCACCCGCCGTGTGTCTGGACGGCGACACTACGGCGGCGGGCGCCAGCGCACGAGCGTGCGCACCGCGGTCGATGCCTCAGGAGCCGTTGCCGCGGCGGAACACGCGCAGGTCGGCGCGCCGCACCCGGTAGAACAGCAGCAGGAACCCGCTCACGGACACGATCAGCGCGATCACGGACGCGGTGATGAGCAGCGGGTGGTTGAAGTCCGTGCGCTCCTTGTAGTCCATGATGTGCAGCATCCAGAAGAAATCGTACAGCCGCCACACGTCGTTGCGCCGCGCCACCAGCCGGCCCGTGTGCGGCGAGACGAACAGCCGCGTGTCGCGCGCATCATCGAATTCGACGCGCCACACCGGCAGCGCGCCGCGGTACTCGGTCGAGCGCGCCTCCTGCAGCGTCACCGACCTGACCTTGCCGGCGCCGGTGAAGTCGGCTGCCGCAATCTCCCGGGCCATCTCCGACGGAATGCCGTCGAGCACGCGGCCGTCGGCGGCGTCCACCAGCACCGGTGGCTGGCCGGCGCGGGCAACTTCGAGGTACAGGCGTCCGGCGACGCGGGTGGTGCGCAATGATTCGGCGGGACCGGTGACGGCAAGCACTTCAGGCAGCGAGACGTTCAGGTCAGCGGCGGCGATCGGCGTCGTGTCCGGCGGCGCCGATGCAGTCTCACCGCGCACCAGCTCGATCGGGAAGACGCTCATCACCAGGCCGCCGACGACCCACAGCACGATCTGGATGCCGACGATGATGCCGATCCACTTGTGGACGAGGGTCAGGGCGACGGGGAATTTCATGGGCGGGTCCGCGATTGGGTGAAAGCGGGCGAGTCTAGCGGGTCAGGAGGCGAGAGAGACTTCGCAAGGCTCCGGGACGGGTCTGACCCCTGCGGGAGCGGACCGCGGAGATTGGAGCCGTGCTCCCTTCCGGGATCTGACCCATCCGATGACGCTCTGCTACGCTTCAACCATGATCCAGCTGCCACCGCTGCCCCCGCTGCTGCGCGACGCCGCGCTGCTGCCATTGAGGTTCATGCCGAGGGCCCTGCAGTCGCGGGTATTGGCGATCGCGATCAACCGCGCGCTGGCCGAAAGCGACGCCCGCGAGCGCTTCGCGTTCCTCGACGGCCGCGTGGTCGAGGTGGACGTGCCGGACGCGGGCTGCGCCTGGCGGCTCAAGGTCGATGGCGGGACCGTCGCGGCCGCCCCGGCCGATTCCGCGCCCGACGTGACGATCCGTGCCTCGCTGGGCGACTTCGCGGCGCTGGCCGCGCGGCGCGTGGACCCCGACACGCTGTTCTTCCAGCGCCGGCTGGTGATGCTCGGGGACACCGACCTGGGCCTCGAGGTCAAGAACACGCTGGACGCCGTGGACCCGGGGACCCTGCCCGGCTGGGCCCGCACGATCGCGGAGACGGCGGCCGACCTGCTGGAGGCCTCGGCGCCAGCGGCGACCTGACCTTGAGGCGGGGCCAGGCCCCTGAAAGGGGCCAGACCCCGGGGTCTGAGCCCGCAGGGGCCTGAATCCCCCCAGAAAGGCCTGGTGCCGCTCCTGCTGGTTCGAAGGGGTCAGGCCCTCAGAAGGGCGTCAGCCCCCAACCAGCGGCTCCAGGAGGGTACAGACCCGCCAGGGGTCTGGACCCCGATCAAGCGGCCCAGGGCCCTTCAGGCCCGTGCCATCCCCGCCCGGCCGTGCCAGTAGCCGTTAGGCCCCTCGAGCGTCTCTGGCGCCGTGGGCTCGCCCCCCAGGGCCCGCCCGAAGGCATCGAGCGCCTGCCTGAATCCCGCCGCCGCCGGGCTCAGCCTGAGGACCTGCGCGCCGGCGGCCACCGCCCCGGCCAGGTCGCCCAGCAGGTTCACGGGCTCGCCCGACTGCACCTGGATGCCGTTGATGGTCAGGAACCCCTGCCCGTCCTGGGTCGCGACCGGCAGCCCGTCCGCGTACTCGCTGCACACGAACCCGCAGTCGTCCTTGGGCTTGCCGTGGGCCCGGGCCGTGAAGCAACGCGCCGAGTGCGCGAGCGGCATGCGGCCCCACGCGAACAGCTCGACCTCCACCTCGGCCTGCGGCGCGACTTCGTGAAATTCCGCCAGCGTGCCGATCAGGTCGTCGCGCGGCATCTCCACCGGCGGCACCCAGCGCGCGAGGCCGTCGTCCACCAGCAGCGCCAGCGTGCGGCCGTTGTAGATGTTGAGCCCCGGCCCTGCGATCCACGTGCTGCCCGCCCGCGACAGCAGCTCGACCGCGGCCATGTCGTTGGCCTCGACCGGGAACTCGCCGTTGGCGCAGAGGCGTGCCAGCGCGCCGAGCTCGCTCTCGGCCTCGAGCAGCGCCAGCGTCGACAGCACGACTTCCTTGCCGTCCTTCTGCAAGCGTCGCGCGATCGCGAGCCAGTCGTCGAGGCCGAGTTCGCGGCGCTTCGAGCAGACGGTCTCGCCCAGGTACACGACCGCCGCCGGCGAAGCGGCGAGCTGCTCGTAGAACGACTCGACCTGCTGGCGCGGCCACAGGTACGGAATCGGACCGACCGACAGGCGCAGCCCGCTCACTGCCAGCCCCGGTCGTAGGCGCCGAAGGTGGTCTGGCCGCCTTCCGACACTTCGCGCAGCGCTGCCGCCCAGGCCGGCCTGACGCTGAATGGCCCGCCCGTCGCCAGCGCGTCGAGCGCCTCGCGCCACGCCGCGACGACCTTCGTCACGTACGCGGGACTGCGCTGCCGGCCCTCGATCTTCACCGCCACGACGCCGATGCGCTCGAGTTCGGGCAGCAACGCCAGCGTATTCAGCGAGACCGGTTCCTCGATCGCGTGGCCGATGCGCCCGTCCACTTTGTAACGGCCCTTGCAGATGGTCGGATAGCCGGCGCGCTCGCCTGGCGCAAAGCGGTTGATCAGCACGCCGTTCAGCCGCGACTCGACGCCTGCGGTCGTCTCCACCCAGCGCACGGCGGAACCAGGCGAGCACACGCCCTGGCGGTTTGGCGACTGGCCGGTCACGTACGAGGACAGCAGGCAGCGGCCCTCGACCATGATGCACAGGCTGCCGAAGCCGAACACCTCGAGCGGCACGGGTGAGCGCGTCGCGAGGCGTTCGATCTGCCTCATCGACAGCACGCGCGGCAGCACGGCGCGGCGGATCGCAAACTTGCGGTGGTACCAGGCGATCGCCTCGTGCGTGGTCGCCGAGCCCTGCACGGACAGGTGCAGCGCGAGCCCGGGATACTCGCGGTGCGCGTAGTCGAGCACCGCGACGTCGGCGGCGATCAGCGCATCCACGCCGGCCCCGGCCGCGGCGTCCACCGCATCGCGCCAGCGCGGCCAGCCGCCGGGGCGGGCGAAGGTGTTGATGGCGACCAGCAGCTTCCTGCCGCGTGCGTGGGCGTAGTCGGCAGCGCCGCTCAGCTCGGTGGGCGCGAAGTTGAGGCCCGGGAAGGCGCGCGCGTTGGTGTCGTCGCGCAGCCCCACGTAGACGGAATCCGCGCCGGCGGCGATCGCCGCTTCGAGCGCGGGCCGCGCGCCGGCCGGTGCCAGGAGTTCCATCTCCCGCTCTCCTCTTGCGTCAGCTCGTGCGCGCAATCCCGGCCACGAAGCGGGCCAGCGTCGCGGACACCGAGCCCTTCGGCAGCATCACCTCGATCAGCTGGAAGCGGCCGCGCGTCTGCGCGGCCTTGTCCAGCGCCGCGCCCAGCTCCTTGCGGGTCGTGACGCGCACGCCATCGCCGCCCAGCGGCGCGGCGATCTCCGCGTAGTGCCAGTCGTCCAGCGAACTGAACTTGGTGTCGGGCTGGAAGATGCGCAGCATCTCCCATCCCAGGTTGTTCATGACGATCACGATCGGGTCCCAGCCGTAGCGGCGGCAGTTGCCGAGTTCCCAGCCGGTCATCTGGAAGGCGCCGTCGCCGATCAGGATCAGCGTGCGGCGGCCGCTCGCGGCCTGCACGCCCAGGCCCGCCGGCACGCCGAAGCCCATGGTGGCGTAGTAGCCGGGCATCACCAGCTCGGTGTTGTCGACCTCGAACGCCACGAACATGCAATCGCCGACGTCGGTCGCCATCGGCATGCGGCCGTGCGCCGCGAACAGGTCGTTGATGCCGCAGGACACGTCGGACGGCGTGATCGGCTCCGCGTCGCGCTTCATGCCGGTCGGGTAGAACGTCTTCGAGCCCAGCGTCCTCGGTTCGCGGTCGGCGACCCGACCGGCCAGCGCTGCAACCAGTGCCGCCAGCGGGATGTTCGGGTAGAGGTGGTAACCCATCGTGACCGAGCGGTCGCGCACGCCGATCGCGAGGCCGGGCGTGATGCGCTTCTCGGAGATGCCGAAGTTGGTGTCCGACATGATCACGCCCATCAGGAGCAGGCAATCGGAGTCGTCCACCAGTTTCGTGAGTTCCGGCTTGCCGGCCATGCCGATGTAGCTGCCCAGCAGCGGCGTGTCGCCGCCCGCCAGCAGGCCGCGGCCCATGAACGAGGTGACCACCGGTACGTGCAGGCGCCGCGCGAGGTCCGCGACCTGCGCCTCCAGGCCGAAGCGGCGTGTCTCGACGCCGACCATCATGACCGGGCGCTGGGCGCGCGCCAGGCGCTGCATGATCTCGTCGGCACAGGCGGCGACCGCTTCCGCGTCGAATTCCGGCGGCGGCAGCCGTTCGACCCGCTTGCAGGGTTCGTTCACCATGTCACGCGGCAGCTCGATGTACACGGGCCGCGACTGCGCCAGGCAACTCGCGAGCACCCGTGCGATCCCGGCCGGCGCGCGCAGCGGGTCACTGAGGCGCGCCTCGTCGCAGGTGATTTCGCGGAACAACGCGAACTGCGAGTCGAGCGACTTGACCTGGTGGTGCAGCAGCAGTCCGCCGCGGCCCTCTTTCGTACCGGGCGCGGCGGAAATCACGACCAGCGGCGACTTCTCCGCGTAGGCCGAAGCGACGCCGTTGACCGCATTCAGCGCGCCAGCACCGTAGGTGACCGCGATCGCGCTCGGCGCGCCGAGCATGCGCGCCGCGCCGTCGGCGGCGAAGCACACGCCCGGCTCGTGGCTCAGCGTGTACAGCGGCAGGATTTTGCTCTGCTCGATGACCTTGAACATCGGCAGCGCGAAATCGCCCGGCAGTCCGAAGATCTGCTGGACGCCATGGTCCTTGAGTGCGGTGAGCAGGGCTTCGGCGACGTTCACGACGGCTCCGGGCAAAACGGATTCACGCCATTTTCCGTGCTGGCGCCCGATTGTGACAGCGGGAAAGCCGAAATCACAGTTTGTCGCAGCGCAGATGGACCGGAGGGTGCCGACCCCTGAAGAACGCGACGGAAGCCTCCTGCGGGGCCACGCTCCGTCGCCGTGCGTGCCGCGGCCAGGCCCCGCCCCCGCGTATGCCAGAATTCGCGCCGTCATGAATGCCGACATGCTGTGGCTGCTGGTCCCCGCCTTCCTCGCGCTCGCTGCGCTGTACACCAGCGTCGGTCATGCCGGCGCATCGGGCTATCTCGCGGTCATGGCGCTGGCCGGCGTGCTGCCGGAGACCATGCGACCCACAGCGCTGGCACTCAACGTGCTGGTCGCGTCGTTCACCGTCTATCGCTTCTGGCGCGCCGGGTACTTCTCATGGCGCGCGCTGTGGCCGTTCCTGCTGGGCTCCGTGCCGCTGGCCGCGGTCGGCGGTTCGCTCCGGCTTGGCAGCGGTGTCTATTACGTGCTGGTCGCGATCGTGCTGGCGCTGTCGGCGTTCGTGCTGGTCTGGCGCGCCTTCGGCCGGCCGCCGGCCGAACGACCGGCGGATGCCGCGCGGATCCCGCGCGTGCCGGCCGTATTGCTGGGCGGCGCGATTGGCTTGCTGTCGGGACTGACCGGCACCGGCGGCGGCATATTCCTGTCGCCGGTCGTGTTGCTGGCTGGCTGGGCCGGCCCCAAGCACACCGGCGGTATCTCGGCGCCGTTCATCCTTGCCAACTCGACGGTGGCGCTGGCCGCTGGCACGGCCACCTGGGCCGACCTGCCCGTCGAGTTGCCATGGCTGGTCGCGGCCGTGCTGGCCGGCGCGTTGGTCGGCACGTGGGTGGGGTTGCGGAAGCTGTCCACGCCGGCGCTGCTCGCGGCGATGGCCGTGGTGCTCGCGGTCGCCGCGGCGAAGATGCTGCTGACGGTCTGATACAGGCGGGGTCAGACCCCGGGCCGACGGTGGCACTCACGCAAATGAGTCAACGACCGCCAGGATCTCCGCCGTCTTGTCCTGCATCAGCGCCTGATCACCGCGTGACTCGACATTGAGCCGTACCAGCGGTTCGGTGTTGGAGGAGCGCAGGTTGAAGCGCCACTGCCGGAATTCGACCGACAGCCCGTCCGTGTAGTCCACGGAATGCGGCATCCGGCACATAGCGCGCCTTGACCGCCGCGATGGCGCCCTGCTGGTCGGCCAGCTTGCGGTTGATCTCGCCGCTCGCCGGAAAGCGTTTGATGCGCTCACCGACCAGTTTCGACAGCGGCTTGCCGGTCTCGGACAGCAACTGCCCCATGACCAGCCACGGGATGATGCCGCTGTCGCAGTAGGCGAAGTCGCGGAAGTAATGGTGCGCGCTCATCTCGCCGCCGTACACCGCATCCACGTCGCGCATCTTCTCCTTGATGAACGCGTGGCCGGACTTGCACAGCACCGGTTTGCCGCCGTACTCGGCGACGATTTCCAGCGTGTTCCACGTCAGCCGCGGGTCGTGCACGATGCGCCCGCCCTGGTGGCGCTTGAGGAACACCGAGGCCAGCAGGCCGACGATGTAGTAGCCCTCGACGAACCGGCCCTGCTCGTCGAAGAAGAAGCAGCGGTCGAAGTCGCCGTCGAAGGCGATGCCGATGTCGGCTTTCTCGCGCAACACCGTCTCGGAGGTGATCGCGCGGTTCTCCTCGAGCATCGGGTTCGGCACGCCGTGCGGGAACGTGCCATCCGGCTCGTGATGAAGCTTCACGATCTCGAACGGCAGGTCCCCGGCCAGCATCTCGACCACGGCGCCCGCGCCGCCGTTGCCCGGGTTCGAGACGATCCGGATCTTCTCCAGCGCATCGCGGTCCACGTAGCTGAGCAGGTGGTCGCGGTAGCTCGGCATGATGTCGAAGCGCTCCACGACACCGCGTTTCGAGGAGGCCGCGAAGATGCCGCCCTCGGCCAGCTTGCGGATCTCCTGCAGTCCCGTGTCGCCGCTGATCGGCTTCGACTGGCCGCGCACGAACTTCATGCCGTTGTAGTCCGGCGGGTTGTGGCTGGCGGTGACCATGATCCCGCCGTCGAGCCGCTGCGAGAAGGTCGCGAAATAGACGCCCTCGGTGCCGCACAGGCCGATGTCGATGACATGCACGCCGGCATCGGTCAGGCCGTGGATCAGCGCCTCGGCCAGGGTTGAACTCGAGAGGCGGATGTCGCGCCCCACCGCGACGCGCTTCGGCGCCAGCCATTCCGCATAAGCGCGGCCGATCGCGTACGCCGACTCGGGGTTCAGCTCGTCGGGAATGCGGCCGCGGACGTCGTAGGCCTTGAAGCAGTTCGAAAGGTCCATGGCGGTCTCAACGCTCGAATAGAATGTCGCGATCGAATCGACCACGTGCTGCAGCTGGGTCTCCGTCAGGTCCGGGAAGATCGGCAGCGCCAGCGTCTCGCGGGCGGCGCGGGCCGACTCGGGGCAGTCCTCAGGCTGGTAGCCAAGATAGGCGAAGCACTCCTGCATGTGCAACGGCACCGGGTAGTAGATCTCGGCGCCCACGCCGCACTCGCCCAGGTAGGCGCGCAGCCGGTCGCGCTCGGGCACGCGGATGATGTACTGGTTGTAGATGTGCCGGTAGCCCGGCAGCGCGGTCGGCGTGACGACCTGCTTCCCCAGTTTCGCGGCGGCAAAGGCGCGGTCGTAGTAAGCCGCATTGCGCTGGCGCGCCGCGTGCCAGTCGTCGAGGTGCCTCAGCTTGACCAGCAGCACGGCCGCCTGCAGCTCGTCGAGGCGGAAGTTGCCGCCGATCAGCGAATGGTAGTACTTGGGCTCGCCGCCGTGCACGCGCAATATTCTCATCCGCGTGGCCAGCGCCTCGTCGTTGGTCGTGCACAGGCCGGCGTCGCCGAACGCACCCAGGTTCTTGGTCGGAAAGAACGAGAAGCAGCCGATGTCGCCGATGCCGCCGACGCGCCGGCCGCCGGGCAGTTCCGAGCCGATCGCCTGCGCCGCGTCCTCGATGATCTTCAGGTTGTAGCGCGCCGCCAGCTCGAGCATCGGATCGAGGTCCGCCGCCTGCCCGTACAGGTGCACCGGCATGATGGCCTTCACGCGGCCACCGGTGGCGCGGTTGACCAGCTGGCCGTCGCGCATCTCGCAGCGCTGCTCGATGAACTCGCGGGTCAGGCCCACGTCCTGGTTGTAGCTGACCGGCTCGATGTCGAGGTACACGGGCCGCGCGCCGGTGCGCGCGATGGTGCCGCCGGTGGCGAAGAACGTGTACGGCGTGGTGACGACTTCGTCGCCGGCGCCGATGTCGAGCGCCATCAGCGCCAGCAGCAGCGCGTCCGTGCCCGAGGACACGCCGATGCCGTATTTCGCGCCCGAGTAGGCCGCGATCTTCTCCTCGAGCTCGCGCACGGCGGGCCCGAGAATGAACATCTGCGAGGCGGCGACCTGCAGCATCGCCTCGTCGAGTTCGGCCTTCAGGGCCTGGTACTGGGGCTTGAGGTCGAGCAGCGGGACGTGCAGCCTGGCGGGAGTGGTCATGGGGACACCGGAAGCCTGAGTGAATCCGCCTATTTTGCCTGCCCCGGAGCGGCGCGACAAAGGGGATTGGCAAACGGCGCCGCTAGCGCTTCGGGTAGTACCTGACGCCGTCGACCTGGTCGAAGTTCGCGTCCTGCGTCCAGAACGCTGCGCCATGGGTCCAGGCCGTCGCCAGCATGATGCTGCTGGTCATCGGCAGGGACAGTTCCTGCGACAGCCGCGCCGCCTCGAGCGCCAGGGCACGGTTCAGGTCGATGACCGTGCCCTGTTCCATGATGGCCGCGGCCTGCAGGGCATCGCCCTCGCCGCGCTGCGCCAGCACCGTCCTGAATACCTCGCACAGGGCCAGCGACGGCACCAGCAGCGTGTCCGTATTTTCGATGGACGGCGCGAAGTGGCGCGCGTTCCCGCCGTCGGCGAAATACTCCAGCCACGCCGAGGAGTCGACGACGTTCACGTCCGGTCCTTGTCCCGCAGGAACCGCGTCTCGATCTCCTTCAGGAACCCGCGCGCCTGCCTCGGCGACCGGACCGGCACCAGCTCGACCCGGTCCTGGTACTGGATGGCGTGCAGGCGGGCCCCCACGCGGATGCCCAGCGCCTCGCGGATGGCCTTCGGGATGACCACCTGATATTTCGGTGACACAGTTACCGTTGTCATACGCTTTCCTTATCGATGGCACTATCGTAATACCATCAAAGTATCCGGCGCAATAGCACGCCGGCAGTCGCTGGCGGCGAGATCCTGCCGTTGGGTTTCGGTCCTGTGGATTCTGGCGTTTCCGCACGCACCAAGGAGGGGGCAAACTCCGGATCCGAGTAGGGTCTGGCCCCTCCTCCAGCTAGGCTGCCACCTCGACGTACTCGGCACGAATAGACGGCTCCGGAACCGCCGCTCCGTCGGCCCGAAGCCCCTGCAGGTGCATCTCAATCGCTTCGGTAATGGCCTGCTGTACGTCGGCCAGCGTCGCGCCCGTCGCCACGCAACCGGGCAGGTCCGGAACATAGGCTGACAGATTGCTGCCGACATCTTCGATGATGACTGCGTACCGCATGTTCATGTCCGCTTTGCGAGTCCGGCCTGGCCGAGAATACTCCGCACTGTGCCCGGCGCCAAATCATGACTTGGCTTGCCGGCGACCGTCACGCGGCCAGTCTTCCACGCATGTTTGAATTGCCGGTGACTGCCCCGGGTCGCAACCAGGAACCAGCCGTCATCCTGCAACAACCGTAGGATTTCCAGAACTTTCACCCGACCAAAATGGCAGCCCTGCCAGTCGTGTGGTGTCCCGATTCCTCACGCGAATACGGACATATTCAGCGAGGGCCAGGCTCGTTGATCAGTCGGTCCGGCCCTCGCGTCCGTAGCGGTCGTCGAAGCGCACGATGTCGTCCTCGCCCAGGTAGCTGCCGGACTGCACCTCGACGATGTGCACGGGCACGTCGCCGGGGTTCTCGATGCGGTGTTTCGTGCCGATCGGGATGTAGGTGGACTCGTTTTCCTTGAGCAGGAATGTCTCCTCGCCGCGCGTGATCTTCGCGACGCCCGAGACCACGATCCAGTGCTCGGCGCGGTGATGGTGCATCTGCAGCGACAGCACGGCGCCCGGCTTGACCTTGAGGCGCTTGACCTGGAAGCCCTCGCCCGCGTCCACGCTGTCGTAGCTGCCCCAGGGCCGGAACACCTCGCGGTGCAGGCCGGGCTCGCTGCGGCCCATGTCCTTCAGCTTGCTGACCAGCAGCTTCACGTCCTGCACGCGATCACGCGGCGCGACCATGACCGCGTCGGCGGTCTCGACGACGACGTGGTCCTTGAGGCCGACGGCGGCGACCAGCCGGCCGGAGGAATACAGCAGGCAGTTGTCCGAGTCCACGCTGACGACGTCGCCGTGGTGCACGTTGCGCCGGTCGTCGCGCTCGAGCGCGTCCTGCAGCGACGCCCACGAGCCGACGTCGCTCCAGCCGGCATCGAGCGGGATGACCGCGGCGGACCCGGTCTTTTCCATGACCGCGTAGTCGATGGAATCCGACGGGCACTCGCCGAACACGTCCGCGGGCAGGCGCGTGAAGTCGAGGTCACGCTGGGCGCCAGCCAGTGCCCGGGCGCAGGCATCGCGCATGGCGGGCGCGTACTTCGCCAGTTCCTCGAGATACCGCGCCGCCGAGAACAGGAACATGCCGCTGTTCCACAGGTACTCGCCGCCGGCCAGGAACGCCGCAGCGCGCCCGGCGTCGGGCTTCTCGACGAACTCGGCGACCGGCACGACCGGGCCCTTGCCCTTCCCTTTGCGGATGTAGCCGTAGCCCGTCTCGGCGCGGTTCGGCACCACGCCGAAGGTCACGAGCTTGCCGTCCCGTGCCGCCGGCAGCGCGGCGGTCACTGCCGCCTGGAAGGCCGTCACGTCGCGGATGACGTGGTCGGCTGGCAGCACGAGTAGCAGGTTTCCGGAGGGGTCCGGCCCTTCCTGCCCCCCTGCCAGCAGTGCCGCAATCGCCACCGCCGGCGCGGTATTGCGGCCCACCGGCTCGAGCACGATGGCCGCGGGCTCAACATCCACCTGCCGCAGCTGTTCCGCGACCATGAAGCGGTGATGCTCGTTGCACACGATGATCGGCGCGCCGATACCGTCGAGGCCGCGCGAGCCTGAGCGCGGTGTCCTGCATCATGGTGCGCTTGCCGACCAGCGGCAGCAGCTGCTTGGGATACAGCTCGCGGGACAGTGGCCACAGGCGCGTGCCGGAGCCGCCGGAAAGGATGACGGGGATCAGCATGGGGCGGTCACTTCGTAGCGGCTACGGTCCGGCAAGGATAACGGATTGGGCCTGGCGGTTGCCTAGAACGGCCACACCAGCGGAATCAGCGCGATGGCGACGATCCCGCAGATGATGTTGAGCGGCAGCCCGAAGCGCACGAAGTCGGCGAACCTGTAGCCGCCCGGCCCCATAACCATCAGGTTGGTCTGGTAGCCGATCGGCGTGATGAACCCGGCCGAGGCTGCGACCATCACGGCGACCACGTACGGCATGTAGCTGACGCCCGCGAAGTCCGCGATCGACAGCGCAATCGGGAACATCAGCACGCCGCAGGCGTTGTTCGTGATCAGCTCGGTGACCACGACCGTCACGAAGTACAGCACCGCCAGCGCCAGCCACGGATTGCCCTGGGCGGTGGCGAGCAGGCCGTCGCCGATCAGTTGCGCGGCGCCGGACACGGTCAGCGCCACGCCCAATGCGAATGACGCCGCGATGCCGGCCACGATGTGGTATTCGACGCTGCGCGTCGCCGACTGCATGGTCAGGCAGCCGGTCGCCACCATCAGCCCCGCGGCGATGAACGAAGCCTCGAACAACGGCGCCCACTCGAGCGTGGCGACCGTGATCATCAGCAGCAGCAGTCCGATCGCGACCGGTGCGCGGCTGAAGTCCGGCGGCGCGGAGTCCTCGAGCGGGCTGACCAGCAGGAAGTCGCGGCTGTAGCGATGCCGGTCGGCGAACACCGGGCCAGCCTCCAGCAACAACGTATCGCCGGGGCGGAACACGGCGTCGCCGAGCTTGCCCGGGACACGCGCACCCTCGCGCGAGATCGAGATGATCGCCGCGTTGTAGCGCTCGCGGAAGTTGCTCTCACGCACGTTCTGGTTGATGAGCGGCGAGGTCGCCGACAGCACGACCTCGACCAGCAGCCGCTGGCGCGCCTTGAGATTCATGACGAAGGCCTGGTCCTCGGCGATCGACAACCCCGCCAGCTTGCGCAGTTCCCGCACCGAGTCCACGACGCCGACACAGGTCAACCGGTCATCGCCTTCGAGTACTTCCTCGGGACCCACCGCGGCGATGATCCGCCCGCGCCGCTCGATCTCGATGACGTAGGCGCTCTTCAGGTTTCTCAGGCCCACCTCGACGATGCTGCGCCCGACCAGCGGGCCACCGGGCAGGACGCGCACCTCGAAGCTGTACTCGCGGGCCTGCTCGAGCTGCTCGACCGGGCTCTGGCTGTCCGGCAGCAGGCGTTTCGCGAACGCCACCGAGTAGATGACACCGGCGAGCGTCAGCGGCAGGCCGATCCACAGCAGGTCGAACAGGCCGATGTCGGCCTCAGGGCGCATCTGCTTCAGCAGTCCGTAGACCGCGAGGTTGGTGCTGGTGCCGATCAGCGTGCACAGGCCGGCGAGAATCACGACGTTGTTGAATGGCAGCAGCAGCCGTGAGATCGAGATGCCGTAGCGCTTCGACCATTCCTGCGCGATCGGGATGAACATCGCCACGACCGGCGTGTTGTTGATGACCGCCGACAGCGCGCCGCCCGCGCCCATCAACCTCAACTGCGCCGATATCAGGCTCTTCGGCCGGCCCAGGAAGCGCTGCGAGAACCAGCCGATGGCGCCGGTCTCCTTGAGGCCGCCGACCACCACATACAGGGCCGCGATGGTCATGACACCGGGGTTGGAGAAGCCGGACAGCGCCTCGCTCGGGGACAGCACGCCGGTGATGGACAAGACGACCATCGCGCCGAGCAGCACGACCTCGGTCGGCGCCGGAGTCGAGGACAGGAGGAACAGCACCAGCGCCACGACGCTGAGCGTGAACCAGATTTCCCAGGCCATCCCTCGGCACCTCTCGCGGCGTTGTGCGTTCTTTGGAGGGATTCTGCCCGAAATCCCGGCGCGCCGGTTGCCGCCGAGGAGGCGGCATGGGGTCAGGCTCCTGCTGTTCCGACCGGGGTCAGACTCCAGACGGGCTCAGACCACGATCCTTCTGGGGTTTGACTCCTCCTCCTGATCACTGCAGATACGCGACTTACTCTGCAACACCGAGCAGTCGCCGCAATTCTGCCGGCTTCAGGATGGCCACCGGAAACTGCGGCGCGAGGACAAGCAGGTCCTCGTCGCCGGAGACAAGAAAGTCAGCGTCGCCGGCCAAGGCCAGTGCCAGGAATGGCCGGTCGTGTGGGTCACGGCATCGTGGCAGGCGCCGCGCGGGCACGGTTGCATTCACCGCCTCGCAGAACGGCAGGTAGTCCGCCTGCAGAATCCCCTGCTCTGCAGGAGAAAGACTGAACTTCGGATAGGTGAGCACCCGCAGGAACTCTGCCACGGTCTGTTTCGATACCAGTGGCTTGACGAGCGTCTCGCGCCAGGCGCTGCGCAGCCATGCCACGTGGCCGCCCTCGAACAGCACGGCCGATACGACCACCGACGTATCGAGGACGACGCGCGCCGGCGACGTTACGTCCCGCGACCGCGCGCCCACTCAACTGCCTCGCGCACATCGGTCTCGGTCATGTTGAGCTCCGCGAGCTTGGCCCGCACTGCACCAGCCTTATGTATCTCGACGGGAGCCAGAACGATGCAGCCGTTGGCAACGGAAACGTCGAAATATTCGACGCCGCGAAAGTCGCCGGTCACGGCCTTGGGAAGAGTCAGTTGGTTCTTTGAGGTCAGCTTGGCGAGCATGCGCATATCACGGTAAGGATGTAAGGCAATCTTACTTCCATTTCGATCAGCCGACAAGTGGATGTGGACGTGATCGATTCGGGCTGGCCGGGGTCAGACCCTGGGGTCTGACCCCGCCTGACACTTCCACCGTTGCCAATCCGCGTTCTTCCAGCTAATCTAGATGCAGCTAGATGTTTAAGATTCCAACGAGACATAATCCATGCGCACTATCGGTGCATTCGAAGCAAAAAACCGCCTCAGCGAACTGCTGCAAGCGGTTGAGAATGGTGAGGAAGTGACCATCACCCGACACGGCCGTCCCGTGGCCCGCCTGGTCCCCGCGGACCAGTCCGATCGCGCCAAGGTACGCGAGGCAATCGAATGGCTGAAAAAGACCCGCAAGGAGCGATCGCTGGGCGGCCTCAACATCAAGGACCTGATCAACGAGGGGCGCAGGTACTGAGCCTCGTGCTGGACGCCTCGGTCGCATTGGCCTGGGTGTTCGACGATGAGCGCGGCGGCCTGCCCGATGCACTGCTCGAGGCGCTTCCCGACTTCGAGGTCACTGTGCCAGCGCACTGGATCCTCGAAGTAACGAACGGCCTGCAACTGGCGCAACGTCGTGGGCGCCTGCGGCCGGGTGAGACGGCCTCGGATCTGCTTGAGCGACTCGCTCCGCTGCCCATCCACGTCGATCCTGAGACCACGGTGCGCGGTTGGGCGGAGATTCCCGCGCTGGCCGAGCGCTACCGCCTCACGACCTACGACGCCGCCTACCTCGAACTCGCCCTGCGGCTCGATGCGGCGCTCGCGACGGTGGACAACGCGCTGGCTGACGCGGCGAGGCACCTGGGCATCAGCGTGTTTTCAGGCTCTGCAGACTAGGAGGAGTCAGGTCCCGTCCGGGGTCAGACCCCGGAAGCCGCCCCTGCCTGTCCCGCCTAGACCGGCAGCGGCTCGCCCCGCCCGATCGCGTAGTACTTGAACCCGAGCCCGCGCATGAACTCCGGGTCGTACAGGTTGCGGCCGTCGAAGATGACCGGCGCCTTCAGCGTGGCCTTGATGACGTCGAAATCGGGGCTCCTGAACTCCTGCCACTCAGTGCAGATCGCGAGCGCGTCGGCCCCCTGCAGCGCCTCGTCCCCCGACTTGCACAGCGTCAGCCCCGCCTGCTTCGGGTACAGGCCCCCGGTATCTTCCATGGCGACCGGATCGTAGGCGCGCACCGAGGCCCCCGCCGCCCACAGCGCTTCCATGAGCGTGCGGCTCGGCGCCTCGCGCAGGTCGTCCGTGTTTGGCTTGAACGACAGTCCCCACAGCGCGATGACCTTGCTCCGCAGTTTGCCGTCGAAGTGCGCAGAGATCTTCTTGAAGAGCACCTGCTTCTGGCGCCGGTTCGTGGCCTCGACCGCCTTCAGCACGGCCGCGTCATAGCCGAGCTCCTGCGCGGAGCGCCCTAGCGCCTGCACGTCCTTCGGGAAGCACGAGCCGCCGTAGCCCGCACCCGGGTAGATGAACGAGTAGCCGATGCGCGGATCCGAGCCGATCCCCAGGCGCACCTTCTCGATGTCGGCGCCCATCCGTTCTGCCAGGTTGGCCAGTTCGTTCATGAAGCTGATCTTGGTCGCGAGCATGGCGTTCGCCGCGTACTTGGTCAGCTCGGCGGAGCGCACATCCATGACCACCATGCGCTCGCGGTTGCGCGTGAACGGGTCGTACAGCGTCTTCAGCAGCTCGGCGGTGCGCGGATTGTCGGCGCCGACGATCACGCGGTCCGGCTTCATGAAGTCGGCGATCGCCGCGCCTTCCTTCAGGAATTCCGGGTTGGAGACCACGTCGAACTCGTGGCTCGAGCCGCGCGCCTCGAGCGTTGCGGCGACCTTTGACCTGACCTTGTCGGCCGTGCCCACCGGCACCGTCGACTTGGTCATGACGACCTTGTACTCGTCCATGTGCCTGCCGATGGTCTCGGCCACCGTCAGCACGTGGCGCAGGTCGGCCGAGCCGTCCTCGTCAGCCGGCGTGCCGACCGCGATCATCTGGAACACGCCGTGTTTGACGCCCGCTTCCGCATCGGTCGTGAACTTGATGCGCCCCTTCGCTTCGTTGCGCTTGATCATCTCCTCGAGCCCGGGCTCGTGGATCGGCACCTCGCCGGCATTGAGGCGGGCGATCTTCTTCTGGTCCACGTCCACGCAGACGACGTGGTTGCCGGCCTCGGCCAGGCAGGCCCCCGTGACGAGGCCAACGTAGCCGGAGCCGAAGATGGTGACGCGCATCGGAAACCTTTGAATCTGCTTGGAAAAAGTAGGCGAAGGCTACGCCAACACGGCGTTTCCGTAAAGCCGGGGGATGCCTTGGCTCAGAAGGGTTGACGCTATGGCGCGGTGACCGCGGCGTCGCCCGAATCTGGTTCTACAGCCGCCGCATACTTAGCTGGAGGCCGGAGGTGTCTTCATCGCCCGGTGATCAGCCAATACCGTGACTTTCGCCGAATCTGCCGCCAGTGCAGCAGGCCGACTGGACCAGACGAGATCGTGGATCGTCGGCGCCTTCTTGTACTCGCGCACTCCGCGCTCCAGCACGGCGAGCACGCCTTCGCAGTCGAACCGGTTCAGGGATATCGTCAGATCCGATAGCAACTCCTTGACCACGGGCCACGCAAGGGTATGTTCCATAGCGCGCATGATCATCGGGTGCCCGGTACCGGTGACGTTCTCTCCGATCAGGAGTTCCTCGTACAGCTTCTCGGCCGGTCGGAGCCCCGTGTATCGAATCTCGATGTCGCCGTTGGGATTGGCATCGTCACGGACGGTCAGGCCCGTCAGCGCGATCATGCGACGAGCGAGTTCATCGATCTTCACCGGCTTTCCCATGTCCAGCACGAAGACGTCCCCACCCTTGCCCATCGAACTGGCTTGCAGGACCAGCTGAGCTGCCTCCGAGATGGTCATGAAGTACCGGCGCACATCCGGGTGCGTGACCGTCACGGGGCCACCCGCACGAATCTGCTCCTGAAACAAGGGGACAACCGAGCCTGACGACCCCAGCACGTTGCCAAACCTGACCATGCAGTAACGCGTTTGCGTCGTCTCCTGCTGAAGTGCCTGTATGACAATCTCGGCAAGTCGTTTTGTCGCGCCCATGACGTTGGTCGGGTTGACCGCCTTGTCCGTGGAGATCAGGACGAACGTCTCCACCCCGGTTTCCCGCGCAGCCTCTGCCGCATACCATGTGCCGTAGACATTGTTGTGCACGCCCTCGACGAGATTCCTCTCCACGATCGGTACGTGCTTGTAGGCCGCGGCATGATAGACAGTCTGAATCCGGTAGACCTGCATCACCTCGCGAATCCGATACTTGTGGTGCGCGCTGCCAAGCAGCGCCAGCAGCTCGACGTTCAAGCCTTCCCGCTCGATTGCACCGCGCAGTTCGGACTCAATTGAGTAGAGCGCCAGTTCCGACATCTCGAACAGGACCAACCGGGTGGGTCCAAGACGAATCAGTTGCCGGCAGAGCTCGGAACCGATCGACCCGCCCGCGCCGGTAACCATTACGGACTTGCCACGAATACAGGCGTCAAACAGCCGCTTGTCCGGCGGCACGGCATCGCGGCCAAGCAAGTCGGTTGGATCGACATCACGAATATCGTCGACGCCGGCCCGACCTGACATGAGGTCAGCCAGGTTTGGAATCGTCATCACACGGACCGGCAGCGCGTCAAGCCGTTCAAGGAGTGCCTTACGACTGCGGCGCGACAGCGATGGCAGCGCCAGCAGCAGCGTCTTCACATCATTTTCCCTGACCAGACGAGCAAGTTCCGAGGCAGCGAACACCTCAATTCCTGCAACCACACTGCCTTGCAATGAGGCATCGTCATCCACAAACGCCACCGGATCGAATCGCCCGCCGATCCGTAAGGCAGCGGCTACCTGGGCACCTGCGGAACCCGCACCGTATATGACAACTCGAGCTGAACCGGCGGGGCGGGCATTCATCAGGCTGCGCGCCAGCAAACGGCTGCCGCCTACATAGATGAGGGACAAGGCCCAGTAAATGGCAACGGTTGTCAACGGCAGGCCGTCACGACCGTTCGCCACCGCGAACAACGCGACCACCAAAGCAGATCCGGTGACCCCTGAGATGACCGCGCCAAACACCCTTGGGCCAATGAAGCGCACGACGGCCCGATACAGCCCGAGCCGCGCGAAAATGACGAAGCTGGTGAGAACGGCGACCAGGTATGGCCATGGCGTCGCCGCAAGTTCAACGGGCAACCCACCTTGCTTCAGACCCGCAGCGACCCACAGCGCAACCGGTATGCAGACGAGATCCGCCGAAATCATCAGCGCGCGCTTGCGCGAGCGCGGCAGAGCAACCAGCCAGTCAACCAGCCGTTTCGAGTTCGCAGATGAAGCGAGGCTCACGGTTCTTCTCGTTGGTTGGGTCCCACTCATTCTATGCTCTCCCGCTCGCACGGCAATGTGCGACCGCGTTATCTGCGAGGTCACGACGAGCCGGAGCAGATTAGACGTCGTCCAGACTGTCGGGTCAACCGCGGATCCGGCCCTCGTTGACAACAGGCTATTTGCGGGCCCCCACGTCCCATCCACGAAGCGCAGGACCGTCTACGCACATCAAGTTGATGCTTGTGCCAGCACTTCCTCTAGGACTGCGCAGGTCTTGTCGATCTCGGATTCCGCCAGGGTCGGGTGCACCAGGAACATCACGCTTGTTTCTCCCAACTGTCGAGCGGTCGGGAGGCGGTGAACGGGCCGCATCCCGGTGCCATCGAATGCCTTTTCCAAATAGACCTCCGAGCAAGATCCTTGGTAGCAGGGCACGCCACGAGAAACGACTGCGTCCACGATCCGGTCGCGATCCCATCCTGGCCGAAGCCGATCTGGCCGGACGTAGGCATATTGACGGTAATACGCATGGGTCAACTGGTCGCAAGGCACCGGCACCCTGAGCGCCGGATAGCCGGCCGCCGCCGTCGAAATCCGCCGGGCGTGCTGCGTCCTGCGGGCGGTCCAGTCCGGCAGCCGGCCAAGCTGGATGCGTCCGATCGCGGCCTGCATCTCGAGCATTCGCCCATTCGTTCCAAATGACTCATGGACCCAGCGGAAGCCAGCGTCGTGTTGCCGTTCATAGACGGCCTGCCACGACTTGCCGTGGTCCTTGTAGCTCCACATCGATGACCACAAGGCGGGATCATTGGTGGTTACCATGCCACCCTCGCCGCCCGTCGTCATGATCTTGTCCTGACAAAATGACCAGGCGCCGACATGGCCAAAACTCCCTACCATTCGGTCCCCACACCGCGCCCCATGTGCCTGAGCGCAGTCCTCGATCACCTTCAGGTTGTGGCGCTCCGCCAGTGCCATGATTGCCGGCATATCGCAAGGCCATCCGCCGAGATGGACGCAGATGATGGCTCGGGTGCGTTGGGTCACGACCGCTTCAATCGTTTCGGCAGTGATGTTGCCGGAATCCGGGTCGACGTCAGCAAAGACCGGCGTCGCGCCCGCAGTGACGACGCACGACACCGATGCGATGAAGGTGCGCGGCGTGACCACGACCTCGTCGCCTGGTCCGATGCCCAACGCTTTCAGCGCGACATCGAGCGCGAGGGTGCCATTAGCCAGCGCAACAGCATGTCTAGTGCCGGCCCATGCCGCAAACTCTTTCTCGAACTTCCGCGCTTCCTGTCCGGTCCAGTAGTTGACGCGATTAGAGCGCAGGACGCGCGCGATGGCGTCGATTTCTTCGCCGGTGAAGTCCGGCCACGGCTTGAACGGTGTATTCAGCACTGCTAGTCAGTTTCGGCTGTGCAACTAGCGAGGTCGAGCCGGCGATCCACAGACCACCAGTCCATCACGGACCTCACTGACCACCACGCTACCTGCGCCGATCATCACATCTGCGCCGATATGCATTCCCTGCTTGATGCTCGCGCCGACCCCGATCCAGCTCCGGTCGCCCACGACGACCCCTCCAGAAACGCTGGCGCCGGGTGCCACGTGGACGGCAAGTCCCAGGACACAATCGTGGTCGACCGTGGCCCCTGTATTCACGATGCAGGCCTCGCCAAGGGTTGCGCCGATATTGATGATGGCGCCGGCGGCAACGACGCTGCCCGCCCCTATCACCGCATATGGGCTGATCCAGGCGTGCGGGTGGACAACTGTCGCCATTGGCAGGCCCGCATCGCGCAGGGCCACGTGTCTTGCTGCCCGTGCCGCACAACCGCCAATTCCCACGACCGCAGCTGTCACGCCGAATGCCTGTTCTGCCAGCATGGCCCCGTTTCCTACCACCGGCCAGGGTCCCGCCATGCGTATTTCGGGCCACTGATCATCATAGAAGGCCACTTCGTCCCAGCCCGCCGCCAGCGCCGCGTCTGCGACGACCCTGCCATGGCCGCTGGCACCCAGAATCGCCAGTCTCTTCATAACTCGCTACCAGTGAATTTGCTCATGGTTGCCTCGTCACGGCTGGAGATCCCGTCGCGCCTGAGCACCTTGCAGACCGTCAGGCCGAGTATGCGCAGGTCCAGCCAGGTCGATCTATTGTCCAGGTACCAGACGTCTAGGCGCAGGCGCTCTTCCCAAGAAATCGCATTGCGCCCGTTGACTTGGGCCCACCCAGTAATTCCCGGACGCACCTCATGCCGGCGCGCCTGCTCGGGCGAGTAGAGGGGCAAGTATTCAATTAGTAGCGGCCTGGGCCCCACGAGGCTCATGTCCCCCTTGACCACGTTCCAGAGTTCCGGCAATTCGTCGAGACTCGTGCTGCGCAGCATCCGACCGAAAGACGTGAGCCTCGCCAGGTCATCATTTCCCTTGTAATCGAAATGCGTTGCGACCTGCATCGTGCGGAACTTCAGCAGCCTGAATGGCCGGCCATGTAGCCCGGGTCTGGCTTGGACAAACAGGACCGGCCGTCCCATCGTCAGCCAGACTAGCATGGCCACGAACAGTATCACCGGCAGCCATGCCACTGCCGTCAGGGCAATGATCGCGAGGTCAAGCGCGCGTTTCACTTACCACTCCCCGCAGCATCGCGCAGGACCTGCTCGAGCAAGCCGGCCAGCCGGCCGCGCTCGAACCTGGATTCCGCCAGGCTGCGTGCGCGGGCCGGAACGGCCGCGAGCCATTCCTCATCGCGCAACGTGTCCACCAGTTTCTTCGCCGCCGCATACAGGTCTGCCGGATCGAGGATGAAACCCACCCCCGCCTCCAGGGCCACTCGTGACTGCCACCCGTCAAAATTGCTGGCGACCGGCCTGCCCGCCGCAAGCGCATCGAAAAACTTGTTCTGGACGGCGTCCTTCCAAACGACGCGCGGCCCGGTGAACAGGGCTACCATCAGGTCGGCGGTATGCAGCCACCGGGCCAGGTCGCGTTTCGCCAGCGGATCCAGCATGAAGAAAGTGGTCCCGAGTAACCCGCAGGATTGAGCCTCAAGCCGGATTGCATCCCGCTCCGCGCCGTCCCCGATGACCACAAACCGGATCTCGGGATCAATGTCAGCGACCCGTCGCGCGAGCCTTACCAGGTAGCCGACGCCATTGACCCGACCCAGCGTACCAGCGAACAGCACCAGCTTCCTGGATCCCAGCCACTGGAACTCCTCCCTTGGGGACCTGCCCGGCGGGACCGCGGAAAACACGTCCAAGTCGCAACCATTCGGGATGATTGAGATCTTGGCCGGGGGAACCCCCGATCGGGCGATGTCTTCGCCCATGCCCGGTGCCAGCACGATGATGTGAGAGGCGTAGCGATAGGCCAGCGATTCGAGGCCGCGCGCGAGCCAGACCAGCACAGGATTCCGAATGGCCCCGATTGCGATCGGAACGTCCGGCCACAGGTCGCGAACTTCGAAGACCATTGGCACCCGGCGGCGCCAGGCGGCATAGATGGCTGGCAATGCAATGGTCAGCGGCGTGCTCGTAGCGAATACGACGTCCGCTTCGAGCGACGAGGCCTTGCGTGCGGAGGCCCACGCAAACCTGACAAACGCCGTCATTCTCTGGATGAAGTTCATGCGGTTCGAGTATGCAAGCGGCAACCAGTGCACGCGGATTCCGGCTTCGTCGGTGGCAAACCAACTTCGCTGACCGGACGGCTCGCGCCAGGTGGTAACGAGATCTACCTTGATTCCGGCCGCCACTAGTCGCCGCGCCATTTCATAGGAGCGCGTGCCTCCGGTCATGGCCGGCGTATTGAAATACTGGTGCAGGTACACGACTCTCATCGATCGCTGAATGACCGGATCGCCTTGGCGACGAAGTCAATTTCCTGGCCTGTCATTTCGGGAAATATCGGCAGTGACAGGATCTGGTTCTGGTCTGAATAGGCGTTCGGGAAGTCGGAGTGCACATGTCCAAGATCCGCGTAGGCCGGATAGAACGGCAGCGCCTTCGGATAATTGAGCATCGTCGAGATGCCGGCGTCCGACAATCGTCTACGCAATGCATCCCGGGAGCGGGTCCGAATGACGTACAGGTGGTAGACATGCGAACGACCGCTGGCGACTTCAGGTGTGCGGAGCCAGTCGAGTCCGGCTAGCGCACGGTCATATTGCTGCGCCACGGCCCTGCGCTTTCGGGTCCACTCCTCCAGGTGCGGCAACTTCACCAGGAGAATGGCGGCTTGCAGACCGTCCAGCCTGCTGTTGATGCCCTCCATGACGTGCTCGCCTTTCCCGCCATGCCTTGCATACAACTCTGACCAGTCTGCGAGTCGATCGTCCTTGGTCACCAGGCATCCTGCATCCCCCATCGCACCCAGGTTCTTGCCTGGATAGAACGAAAAGGTCCCGATCGTCCCCATCGTGCCGACCTGCCTGCCCTTGTACTCCGCCAGGTGCGCCTGGGCGCAGTCCTCGATGACCCAGAGGCCATGTTTCTGCGCGATGGAGAGGATCGGATCCATGTCGGCCGGCTGCCCGTAAAGGTGTACCGGGATGATGCCCACCGTCCTGGCTGTAATTCTTGATTCAAGGCCCGCCGGGTCGATCGTGAATGTCCGTGAATCCGTGTCGGCGAATACGATCTTGCCTCCGGCCTGGCTGATCGTCTCCGAGGTCGAGATCCAGGAGTGCGCTGTCGTGATGACTTCATCGCCTGGCCGCAATTTCAGAGCCTGCATCGCGATGTACAGGGCGTCTGTGCCATTGGCGCACGATACGCAGCGCCTGATGCCGACGGCCGCCGCAAACTGCCGCTCGAATTCGTCGACACTCCGACCTCGGATGAACTCGCTGCCCGCAATAACCCGGGCAACCGCCTCGTCTATCTCCGCCCGGATCGAAACGTATTGCCGGTGCAGGTCGACAAAGGGAATCTTCACGATCGTCCTTTACTAGTTGATCTTATTCTTCTCGCCGGATTCCCCGCATAGATGCCAGCCTCGACGATATCGCGGGTCACCACGGCTCCAGCGCCGACCACGACATGGTCGCAGATGTCCACCGGCAGGATGGTCGCATTCGATCCTATGGACACGTGGTTGCCGATCCGCGTCGACCTCCAGCGACTGGCATCCCCCCGCGCCGGTCCGCCCGATGCGAAGGTGTCGTTGATGAACATGACTCCGTGCGCAACAACGCAATCGTCGCCGATAGTCACGAGCTCGCAGACAAACGAATGTGATTGAATACGGGTGCGGGCCCCGATGACAGCTCCCTTCTGGATTTCCACGAACGGGCCGATGAATGCACCGGCGCCGATGCTGCACCCGTAGAGATTGACTGGCTGGACGACCGTTACGCCGGCTTCAAACTTGACGTCGGTGATTCCCGCGGCCCGGATGGTTGGCTCAGCCACCGGGCCTCCCCAGCTTGCAGCGCTTCGGGTTGAACCTCAGCGCTACCGGCCTGCCGGTCTCGATTGACTCGTAGATGGCCGTAATCAGTTCCAGGCTCCGCCGCCCTTGCAGGCCGTCGACCAGTTTTCGGCCCTCGTTCAGCAGGGCATCGACGACGTGCTCATAGTAGGCCTGATGACCATAGCCGTAGACATTGGGTGGATTCACAGAGTATTTCGAGAGTACGTCCTCATCTCCTTGTTGCGGGCTGGAGAAGTTCCAGGTCCGCATTTCATTGACGGCGAAGCCGGCTATCTCGACCGTGCCATTTTCCCCCAGCACGGAAATCGATCCCTCCAGGTCCTTTGGCCGCGCGGCGGTTGTCGCCTCGATGATTCCAAGTGCACCGTTGCGGAACTGCAGCGTCACGACCGCGGTATCTTCCGTTTCGATCTCTACCAGGCGTGTCGCACTGACTGCGTACACGCTGTCAACGTCGCCCATCATCCACTCCAGCAGGTCGACATGATGACTGGCCTGGTTGGTCAGGACCCCGCCATCCATGGCCCAGGTCCCTCGCCATGCGTCGGTGTCGTAATAGGACTGCGGGCGACACCACCTGACCCTTACGGTTCCCAGCACCAGCTTGCCGAATCGCCCGGCCTCGAGTGCCTCGCGCAACTTGACGACCGGAACGTTGAAGCGGTTCTGCTTGACGACAAACAGGTGAATGCCTGCCTCGTCACAGGCCGCAATCATTCGGTCTGCATCCAGCAGAGTAAGCGCCATCGGCTTCTCGACGACGATATGCTTCCGGTACTGCGCCAGTTCAAGCACGTTTGCGGCATGCAGGCCGCTTTCGGTAAGCACCACTGCGACATCGACTCTCGCAGCCCGCATCATCTCGTGCATGTCGGTGTAATGCGGCACCGAGAACTGCTGCCCGATCGCGCGCGCGCGCTCCCGCCTGACATCGCAGACCGCAGACAGCTGCGCATTGGCAATCTGTTTGTTTCCAAGCAATTCGGAGTGACGCTTGGCAATCCGGCCGCAACCGACCAGCGCGAAATTCAGTGGTGTCATTGTTCCAGGCTCATATAGGTGTGTCTCGCTGCCAGGTATCGGGCGCCGGCGCAGCTACTTTGGGTAGATGCCCTGTTTCCTCAATCGATTGACCACCTTCTTCATGAACTGCACCATCCAGTAGGAATTGCGGAAGTCCCTGAATGACCGCCTGTCGGCCTGCATGATCTCCTCGAACTGCGCGGCACTCAGTCCCAGCTTCTTGGTGACGTAGGCCAGGTCCTGCCGCTGCTGCTCCTCCGGGTAGGGCGGGGCCTGCACCTCGGCCAGCGCGGCGTCACGGGACAGCTGTCCGGCATTGATCAGGTCGGACAAGTGGCCATAGCGCTTGTCGATGCCGAATTTCTTCGGCAACACGTAGCCCTGGTAGAAGCGCGTGTAGATGGACTCGTGGTGCTTGCCGCCATAGTACCTCCAGCCAAGCTGCTTCTGCAGCAGGTCCATAGCCTGATCCTTGCTGTAGTCCACGTAGTTGAGGATGGACACGGTCCGGATGCGCCGGATCATATTGACGTAGAAGATATACGGCAGGCTGAAGTGCGGGTAGGACCGCAGCCGGGTCGTGCCATGGCGGCGATGCACGTCCTTGACGTACCTCCAGTCGGAATGGCCATAGGCCCAGTCCGGAATGCTGATGGACTCCGTTGCGAAGTTCATGCCCGAGACGATGTAGCGAATCCCGCGGCGACTGGCCTCACCCCACAGCAGCGCATTGATCGCGTGGTCCGTGGGTATTTCGCCGTCAGGCGTCGAGGCCCTCAGGAACGCGACCTGCAGGTCCCTGAATTCCGGCCAGTCGACGACATAGGTAAAAAGATCGATCTGGAGTTTCTTGAGTACCTGCTCGATGTTCTTGACGGCCAGCTCGGAATTCCAGCCATTGTCGAAATGTATGGCCAGGGCGCGCAATCGAAGCTCACGGACCAGGTAGGCAACATATGTGCTGTCGACTCCGCCGCTGACCCCGATGATGCAGTCATAGTCCCTGCCCTGCCCGGCCCGTTTCATGTCTTCAACGATGGTCGCCAGCGCGCGCCGCCCTGCTTCGCCTGCCGTCACCCTCGACGACAGCAGCTGGTCATACCGGCGGCAGTGATTGCACACACCGCGCGGGTCAAATTCGATGCCGGCGTCCACGCGCACGTCCATGATGCAGCGAACGCAACGCCTCAATACCATCGGGGATGCCACTGCATTCACGAGAATAGCGCCTCAATTTCCGGGCGTTCAGGATAGGTGATCAGGACTGCCTTATGCTTGCCGTGGAACACGAAGAAACTGCCAGCCGCCACCGCGGAGGCTCCGTGGTTGACCGCCTCGCGGAAGTGCCCAAGCGAGCCCGCGCCACCGACTGCCACCACGGGAATTGAAACTGCTCCACTAACGTTCCGGATCAGCTCCAGATCATACCCGGACTGCGCGCCATCCCGGTTGATCGACCCCAGCAAGATTTCTCCCGCACCCTGGCTTTCCAAATCCCGTGCGCGCGCTACCGGTCCGCACCGGCAGTCCTGCCTGGCGCCATTGACCCAGACGCTGTACTGGCCGCGCCAGTTCCGACGCACGTCGATTGCCGCGACGACACTGGAACTGCCCGCGACGGCTGCGACCTCGCCAATCAGCCCCGGAGAATGCACCGCAGCCGTATTGATGACCACTTTCTCGATGCCGAGCGAAAACAGGCGCCTTGCCTGCTCGATCGAGCTGATCCCGCCACCGTATGCGAACGGCATAAACGCCTCGCTTGCGATGTCCTCCAGCAGTTCATAGTCAGGCCCACGGCCGGACGGGGTCGCACCGATGTCCAGAAACACTAGCTCGTCGACCTCCTTGTCATTGAAGATGCGTACTGCATTGATCGGGTCACCCACATAACGCGGGGACTCGAAGGCCGTGGTCTTGACCAGGCCGTTGTCCTGCAGCAGCAGGCAAGGTATCACGCGGGTATTCAACATCAGAGACTTGCGAAATTGCGGAGCAGGGTCATGCCGAATCGATGACTCTTTTCAGGGTGAAACTGGACGCCCAGTATATTTCCATGCTCTATCACGGATACAAAATCAATTCCGTAACGCGAGCAGGCCAGCACGTCCCCGGGATGTGCACAGACCAAGTGATACGAGTGGACAAAATAGAACCTTGACCCTTCCTCGAGCCCGGCGAGCAGCGGTCCCTCCCGGCTCGGAACAATCTGGTTCCATCCCATGTTCGGGACCTTCAGTCCACTTTCCTCCGAAGGCCGAAAGCGTCGGCAGGTTGCGTCGATCAGGCCGAGACCGGCCATGTCGCCCTCCTCGCTGCCGGCGCCCATCATCTGCATGCCCAGGCATACGCCAAGGATCGGAATGCGGTCCTCGAGGGCTTTCTTCCTCAGAGGCTCGATCAGTCCGTGGCGGGCCAGCGCCGTCATGCCATGGTCGAATGCGCCAATGCCCGGGAGGACGATCTTGCAGGCCCGGTCCAGGGATTCGGGCGTGCTGGCCTTCTCGGCCTCGAGCCCGATCTTTCGAAGCATGTTCAGCATCGAGCCGAGGTTGGCCACGCCGTAGTCGACGACGCTGATCAATGGCCGTCTCCCGCACCGGGTGCCGCGGCGAGGTAGAGCTGCACATACGACGAGGCGATGCGGCCCCAGTCAAACCTTCGCGCCTCGGCCATGCACTGTTCCCGAATCGCTGGCAGTCGCCCGGCGACTGTATTGATCTTCTCGGCGATGTCGGCCGTGTTGGCGGGATCTGCTGCCTCCGCGACGGTAGACGGAGCGAAGTAGCCGTCGATACCCTGTCCGTGGCTGTGCACGACTGGCAATCCCTGGGAAAGGGCCTCGATGTAGGCCACGCCAAAAGTCTCGCGCCTTGACGGCATCACAAGTACATCATGCTGGCGATAGACTTTACGTAGTTCATCTGCATCGTCCACACGGCCGGCATAGGTTGCAAACGGGTAGCGGCCCGAAGCCAGGATGCCCTCAATCCTGGCCGCACCAGGGCCGCCACCGCCGACCAGCGTCAGCCGGACGCTCCTGCTCTTGCCGAGCATCGCTGTGGCTGCCAGCAGCCGCTCCAGGTTCTTGTTTCGCGAGAAGTCACCAACATACAACAGGCTCAGCACCGCATTCATTGGACCGGTACGCGGCGGCACCGGGGCCAACCAGGCGGGCCTGACTCCGTTGGGAATGACCGTCGACTTGGCCTTGACTTGCTCTGCAAGTCGGGGAGGAATGCGGCCAGTCAGTTTGCTCTCGTAAGCATGGCTAAGGAATACCACGGCCGAGGCGTCTGCGAGAACCGTGTCACGGATTCCCGCCAGGTCCGGCCGGTACGACATGAAGGCATGAATGTCCGTATTTCTGACCGCAACTATGAATGGCGTCCCGAACCTGCGCTTCAATGCCAGGGCCACCGCACCATCGCTATACAGGAAATGGGCATGGGTCAGGCGCACCCGTGAAATGTCGAGCTGGGCCTGCAGGTCCTGCGACACCCGCCGGATCTTGGACCTGAACATGAATCGGTGCCGCCGCGAGAGTACGTGCCGGAGGTAACAGGGCACCGTATCTAGGCCGGCCGGCTTCCACACGGCTTCCGCCGGAGTCCTGACCGGCGCATACACCACCTGCGGAATATCCAGCCGGGCGATATGTGACACCAGCTGCGTATAGATCTGCTGCTTGGCAAAGTCGCTGCACAGGTGCAGGACGGGACCGACGGGCTGAATGCCAGGATTTCCAGGCGAATCCTCCAACAGTCGCTCCGCGAATTCATTGACTGCCATACACCTATTGTACTGGCAGCAGGTCGCGCGGCGCTGTTGAAAGTCGTGCTGATGCTGCTGCATCCGGCCCGGCCGCTTCTACCACGCTACCCTGAATTCTTCCTCCCAGGCTGCCAGCATGAAGTACTTCCACTTTTCACCGAGTGGTAGCCGATCGTAACGGCTGACGAGGCGCGGGTAGTCAACGATTTCCCGAAGGATCGCCGACCTGGAGATCTTGTCCTTCAAGTAGCCGTCGGCATCCTCTAGCCAGGACCTCTCTGGCGCCTGAAACCCGAGCTTATCGGTGCGCCAGGTGATGGGCTCTGGCAGCAAGTCCTGCATCGCCTTTCGCAGCACGTACTTGGTCCAGCCCTCGTGGATCTTGTGCTCCGCAGGAATCGAGACGCAGAACTCGACCAGCCGATAGTCCAGAAACGGCAGGCGGGTCTCTATCGAATGCCACATCGAGTTGCGGTCCTCGTAGCGCAGCAGGTGTGGCAGCTGCAAGGTCGAGATCTCGTGTATTTGCAGCCGCTCCAGGTCCCGGAAAGCCCGTGCGCTCTCCTCGACCGCCTCGTACCTGTATACGTCGCGAACCTCCGGCCGAAGCAGGCTCCGTCTCTTCAGCCGGCTCATTCGCAACGCGGCATTGGTGAAGTAATAGCGATAGAGGAGGACTTCCCTCACGCTGAGCCGCGACCGTCGTGCCTGGGCCAGGATCTCCCCGGCCAGGCGTGAAACCGGAATCGAGCGCAAGAATGCAGCGAAGTAGCGCTCGTAGCCCAGCAGGACTTCATCACCACCCTGCCCATTCAGCATGACCTTGCATCCCAGCGCCTTCGCTTCCTGGAAGACATGCCAGCCCATGAACATGGAAGGACTGCCAAATGGTTCTTCCTGCGTGCGGACCACGTCCTGGACCGTGGCCTGGAAGGCATCGCTGCCGGGTGTAACAATGTGCAGGTCAATGCCAAGGTGCGCTGCAGCCTGCCTCGCATACCCGCTTTCATCAGTCTCGGCGTCGATCGACCTCGCGTGAATTCCGATGAACCTGCTGTCCGAGGCCTGGTGATACATGCGGCTCGCGATCCCGCTGGTGGCGGAACTGTCCAGACCACCGCTCAGGCAGGTACCGACCCTGACGTCCGAGCGGAGCCGCAGCCGTACCGCGTCGTCAAACAGTTCCCTGAACCGCTGCATCGACTCTGCAAATGACATGGCGCGGTATTCGCCCTGGGCCCGCAATTCGTAATAGCGGACGAATCGCAGCGAGTGAGAACCAAGATCATAGATACCGTAGTGAGCCTGCGGGAAGCTCCTGATGCCCTCAAAAAAGGTCTCGTCCGTGTGGCCATCGATCGAGGTCAGCAAGGACTCTACGACAGTCGCGCGATTCGCCCGAACCGACGCAACACCATAGAGCAGCTGCTTGATTTCAGAGCCAAAGGTGAAGCTGGCTGGGGTATCCGCATAGTAGAGCGGCTTGACGCCGAACCGATCGCGCGCAAGGAATATCTCCTGCCTGCGGGAGTCGTAGATTGCAAAGGCCCACATGCCGTTGAACCGCCCGAGGCAATCCGCTCCCCACTGGGCATAGGCCGCCAGGATCACCTCGGTATCGGTCTGGGAGGAAAACGTCCAGCCAAGCGCCGCCAGTTCGGCACGGACTTCCAGGTAGTTGTAGATTTCGCCGTTGTAGGTGATCCAGTACCTGTCGTGGTAGGCCATGGGCTGCCGGCCTTGCTCCGAAAGGTCAATGATCGACAGGCGGCGGTGTCCCAAGGCGAAATTTGGACCGAAGTAATACCCCTCCCCGTCAGGCCCGCGGTGCGCGACCAGCCGCGTCAATTTCTCGATCAAGCCCCGGTCAACGGCTGCGCCCTTCTTGTCGATGATCCCGCTGATGCCGCACATCAGCTGGCTTCCGGTGTTTCAGGTACCAGCATGCCCAGGCCGGTTGCACCACCCTCCACGGATGGCCCGGCCTGCTCGACAATTGATGCCACTGCGGCGAGCCGCTTACGATCGTCACGGACTGCGCTGACGACGAACGCCCAGCCGAGTGCGGGGAAGACCGACGCGAAGATAGGCTCTGAAGCGACAGCCAGGACCAGTGCGGCCAGGCTGAATTGAAAGGCGCCAAGCCAGAGCGGCGTGCAGTTCGCGTCAAACAGCACCCGGCGCGCCGATGCGGCAAGCGCATAGACAATCAAGCCTGCATAGACCAGGAATGCCAGCCCCCCGAATTGCGCCCACGCAGACAGCACATTGTGCGAGTAGCCAGCCGAGCTTCGACCCAGGTGGTAACCAAAGCTTCCCAGGAACGGACTTGACGAGATCACCGACAGCGCCTCCCGCTGGGCTGCCAGTCGTGCCTGCCAGCTCAGTGATTCACCGAGGCTGGCGATCTCGCCTATCCTGGTCTCGAGAACCAGCCCCGCGGCGGCATAACCAGCAACCAGCAACAGGGCCAGAAGGGCCAGGGCCGGGATGGGGTTCCTGCGCCGCAGACCGCCCGCCGCTGCCAGTATCAGTGCTAGCAGGATCGCAACGACAAAATGCGCACGCGACCCGACGGCCAGCAGCGCGACAATTGCAACGGCAAGGACTATGAGCTGATGCCACAGGCCCCTGCGGGTGCAGGACAGCACGATTGCGAGGACGAGTATTGACCGGCCGATCCCCTGGTAGGTCGTCGCAACCTGGCCAGCAATTTCCTCGCCCTGGAACGCGAGGAAGGGGCCGATCAGTGACTGATGTCGCCAGACTGCATGCAACAGCAAAGCCAGGATCAGCAGCCCAGAAGCCAGCAGTGGGCGCGACAGAAATTCGCTGCGCATCCTGAGCCTCGAGGCGCAGTAATAGACCGCGAACCACACGGATAATGTTGCCAGCGACTCCATTACCGCGCCCGCGGCATAGGGGCGTCCCGCGATGGCGATGCCGGCAACGCAGGTCCAGCAGAAAAGGTAGACGCCGAAGGCAATAAAGGCCCACTCCAGGCCTACCTGCGGCCTCTTCAGCAGCTGGCCGGCCAAGTGGGCTAGCGCAAAAACTACCAGCAATGCCGAGGCGGCGCCAAAAAGGCCGCCTGCGAATGGCGGGATCCAGCTGGCCCCGACTGCGTAGTGGTAAATCACGAAACCGGGAAACAGGACCAGAAACCCGGATTGCGCAATCGCATCAAGCAGGGCCGACCATTGACGATTGAACCACGGCACTTTCGGTTGCGCTCGGCGAATCACCTGGGAATCTGGCCTGATCAAGAGTCCCGCGTAGCGTAGGCGGCCTCGAAGAACCTGTCGTACAGCGTCGAGGTGGACCTGGACAATTGACGCCAGTGAGGCCGCACCGGGTAGCTCGACTCGGACACCTGAATGCCGTCAAACACATTTTCTTCAAGCGCACGCTGTTTGGTGAAGAAGACACCATTCGTAATCCGGTCCAGGTGAATGAAATAGTTCGCAATGGCCTCGCGCGGCATCTCGGCGAAACTGTAAATGTTGACGAACGCATCCGCCGCGTCCGCCGCGATTTGCTCGATCCTGTGCGGCAACAGCAAGAATACCTTGCCAGCCTCGAGAGCCTGCCTTGTCAACGGCTGCGTTGAATCCATCTGACGGGAGTCAACCAGCGGCTCGCCCAGCACCCGCGATAGCCAGGATCGCGCGCACACCAAGGCTTCAGGCAGGTCCAGGATGACGTAGGAACATTCGGGCATCATCTTCCGGCAGACATAGGCCAGCCGACCATAGCCCGCTCCCAACTCGACGATGACCCGGGGCGCACCGGCGCGTCCGACACACTGCCACGCCGCACGAATCGCATAGGCCTCCTCGACACTCTGCAGGAAATCGAGGCTGACTGCGCGCCCGAACAGCACCTCCTGGTCTCCGGTGCCTCCAATGGCCGGATCCTCGTGTGAGGCCAGGAAGCCATCCGTGTCGATTTGCTGGACGTGCTTGTAGTACAGGAATAGCAGCGCCCTGTAGACCTGCCGGCTTTCGGGCTCCGGCCCCGAAAAGGTCCGGTTGAAGTACTCGTTCCGCAGGCTCTCCAGTCCGCCTCCCCTGATTGCATTCGCATGCTGGCGGTTGAGCCTCGCCCAGAATCGCCCGGCCGTATACAGATCGCCGGAGCACTGGTTCTCGCGCGTCCATTGTTCGTAGGCTTGCACGTCCGCTGCATTGGCCGAGGAGCCCAGTAAGCGGCTTGTGGCGCCCTTGACGTTCAGCACGCGCCGCCGGATGGCATTGCGAATTCCGGGATTCGTCGACAGAGCCCTAACCAAGCCCGACACACCGGTCAGAATTCCCGGACGATTCATTGAAGGACTCTCCCTAGGGCCGCGCAAGTCATGCCGATCCCGGATCCCGGCTGTACGTCTCCAGTCGGTCTTGTTCCGGTAAGGCGTCGAAGCGCGCGCCAAGGTAGGTGACTACCGCGTCGATGTCACACAATCCGGAGGATCTTACCTGCCGGCCCAGCATCGATATCCCCTTGGTGGCCAGGTTTTTCGCCAGTGCACGGGCCCGCTCGGACCAAACCCAGACCAGCGCACCCACGTATGCGCGGCGCGTCACCAGTCCGGGATTTCGTGCCCGGGCATCCGATACACGCTTGCTGAATCGCGGGTTGAATACCCGACAGGCGGCATACAACCGATCCCAGCGAATGTCAGCGACACGGTCTGCGCGGCGCGTCACCCGCAGGGCTTCAACCAAGGTTGCGGCCCAGAGCGTCGGGCCCGAGAAATAGAAAGGCACCTCGGCAGGCCATCGATCGGCCGTGCCGGGCGGGAGGAAGGACTTGTCGGCCAGCTCACCCTCATGCGCGCGTTCCGAACCCTGCGCGGCACCGCTGCCCGGCGAGGAGCCAGAAATCACGAAGGGCCAGTCGACCTTCGCGACCTGGTCGATCACGGCGGAAAGCCCGACGGCGCTTGCCATGTCTGGACTGGCTCCTGGAAAGTAGGTGCCGGCTAGCGCCTTGAGGCGCCGCAACGCTTCCCGCGACACGACGCCCTGATAAATACCAGGCAGGTTGACAATCCGCGTTCCCCCGGCGCGAATAGTTGCTTCAAGCGCCTCCCCCACGCTGAGCACCGACACCCGCCCTGTATAGCGCGGAACCCTGAGAATCCCGGTCATCTGCCTTCCATCCAGCGCGCTGCCAACCCCGGGCCAAAGGTAAGTCGGTACGGGAAAAACGGCGGCATCGATGCTGGCACGTTCCAGCATGTCCGCCAGAGCGACGATTCCTTCCGTGACCCCGTCGTCATCGCCAATCATGCAGACATACCTGCCATGCGAATGCTCGATGCCCCGCTCGAAGTTCTCCGTGATCGAGAGCCTGTCGGGGGAGAACTCGTAGCGGATGCGTCGATCCTGAATCGATCCGCAGAATTCGTTGAATCGTCCGGTCCCGTCGCTATTGTCGTGCACCAGGACCTCGAAATTCATGGACTTGAATTTCGTCAGTGCGCTGAGCAATGCCGCAAGATACGGATACCGGTTGCGGGTCGGCACGACGACAGACAGCAGCGGCGAGGCATTCACGTTCGGGTTAGTCCGCCGCCTGCATGAGGAATCGACGGTCGCGGGCGTCGAGTACAGACCAGACGCAGGCGAAGCTGCTGGCAAGCGCCGCGAGGATGATGATTGCAAGGTTGACGACCGTGGCATTAGCAGCGGATACAAGTTGCGCCGCAGCCAGATTGACAAGCAGGGCAATCCCGAGCGGGATCAGCAGCGTTCCCAGGAAAAGCCGGCCAGGCGCAGCCAGCTGCAGCAAATGCCTGTTGACCCACCACATGTACCACGGTACCACCACTGCCTGCAGCATGGCCCAGACCACGGCCGCCCCGAGCAGCCCATGGTGACGAATTGCAAGCCAGTATGCCGGAGCCGTAAGCAGCATGGTCAATCCGATTGTCATGCTGCCCTTCAGTTTCTTGTTCGCCACTGCGACGCAATGCACCACCGTGCCGAGCGCCAGCAATGCATAGCCAATGATCAATCCTGGCGCAAAGCCGGCGATCCTGGCTGCTTCGAGATTCCCGGCGGTCCACAGGCTGACTAGATAGGGGCCAAATAGCAGCATGGTGACCAGGACCGCGCAGACGACCGCAGCCACGAGCTTGTAGGTTACGATAAATAGTTCGCGCACGCCCTCGGCCTGCCCGGAACTGGCGTAGCGGACAAAGCGGGGCAGCACCGTAATCGTCACCGGGGATATCGCAAATACCAGAAGCTGGGAAAACGTCGCGACCAGGGAATACCCGGCCAGCGCCCCGAGTCCCTCGAGCCGGCCCAGGATCAACTTGTCGATATTCGTGTTGACGGCAGCCGTTACTGACACCAGGAACATGCCACCGCTGAATGCCAGGTTGCTTGCGATCGTCTGAAGATTGAATCGCGCATGCCGCGGTCCCGCGCCCGGATCGATCGCGCGGTACAGCAGGCTGCGACCGATTGCCGCAAACAGCAGGGAACTGCCCAGCTGCCAGGCCAGGAACACCGTCGGGGACGGAAACAACAGCAAGGGAATCAGCACCATGCCGCTGCGCACCAGTCCGCCACCAACCTGGATGACATTGCCCTTGACCTGCTCCTCGATGCCCATCAGGCCCGCTACATAGAAGTTGAAGATCATCTGTACCGCCGCTGCGGCCAGGATGAGCCGCACCGAGGAACTCACTTCCGGCTTTGCCAGGTCCTCGGCCGAAACGACTACTCCAAACGCCTGCAGCGGCAGGAAGACTGCCCCGGCGATAACCACGCCGACGATGCAGGCGTAGGCCACCTCATATGTGAACAGCAACCCGGCTTTTTCAGGCCGCGTACGGCGCTGGTCATGCAGTTCGCGCGCCAGGGTCGGGGAAAATCCCATGTCGAGGAACGCAATCAGGCCGGCAATGGCCAGGAACAGGGCGATGACCCCATAACTCTCTATACCGAGCACGTGGACATACGCCGGAATGAAAGCGAAATTGGAAAGAAATGCCCACGCCCTGCCCAGCAGGTTGGCACCCATGTGCTTGGAAAAGCGGCCCTGAGTCATCGGCCGGTCTTCAGCGGGAAGGCAGGTCCGCCAACTGGCGCTTCACATACTCGATTCCGAGCAGCAACCCCCTGATCTGGTCGACATTCAGGCGCGTAGTGTTGTCAGAGGTGTAATCCTCCGCGACATTGGTGCCGAGACTGTGGTCGGCGACCGAACTTGCGTAGTTTAGGTCACGGTGGTCGGCGCCGACCCGGATGAATCGGCCCATGTCCTCCGACTTGGCGACCTCCTCGCGTGAAATCAGCGACTCGAACTTCTTTTCGCCATGTCGCGACCCAATGACGCTCGTGACCGCCCCCGGATCGAAGATCTCCTTCAGCGCGCTGGCCAGGTCCTCGACCGTGCAGGCCGGAGCCTTCTGGATGAACAGGTCGCCCTGGCGCCCATGAACAAAAGCGTGCAGCACCAGGTCGACAGAATCCTCCAGCGACATCAGGAATCGAGTCATCTTCGGGTCGGTGATGGTAATCGGGCACTTGCGCCGGATCTGGTCAATGAACAATGGGATGACCGAACCCCTGGACCCCATGACATTGCCGTAGCGCGTAATGCACAGCGTCGGCTTGGCGGACCCGAGTCGAGCGGGACTTCGCGATCAGCAGCTTCTCGGCAAGCGCCTTGGAAATTCCCATCGCGTTGATCGGATACACCGCCTTGTCGGTGCTCAGCAGCACCAGCCGATCTACGCCGTTGGCGATGGCGCCATTGAGCACGTTTTCGGTGCCCACGACGTTGGTCTTGACCGCCTCCATCGGATAGAACTCGCAGGAGGGCACCTGCTTCAATGCGGCTGCATGGAATACGAAATCTACTCCACTCATAGCCTCGTCAACGCTGGCGCGGTCGCGAACGTCGCCAATGTGGAACACCACCTTGGGATCGGCAATCGCGACCCGCATGGCCTCCTGCTTCAGCTCGTCACGGCTGAAAATGACGACTTTTCGCACATGCGTCTGGAGGAAGCGATCGAGTATTGTGTGCCCGAAGGAACCCGTCCCGCCGGTGATCAATATGACCTTGTCCGCAAACAACTCGTCCACTTACCAACTCCTTAATTCGGGCAGCAGAGTCACGACATTGCCGGTCGTGGCAGAAACCTTCTTTGATATGTCCGCAGCGTAATTCCACGCCAGCACCACGATGCACGCGGCCGGCTCCCCCGAGTACGGCAGGATTGGCACGTCGGTGCCGACAATGAATCGGCCCTGGCGGAACGGTGAGTCGTCGTATACGCGACTGAAGAGCGTTCCCGAACCGGTGAAGCTCATGAACATCTGAGCCCGGCCCGCGGCGCCATATCCGACCAGTTGCCCGTGGCGGTTAGCCAGTTTCAGCAACTGCCCTCGACAACGTGCGACGGCCATCCCGACCGACCCGCTGGGCGCCGATGCCACAGCCGGTGATTCCGCGGCGCTGCCCGATCGATCATGGCGAGCCGTCTTTCTCGCCGTGCAGCGCAGGCCGCCGCCGTGCATGGAAGTTCGCAGGCATTCCAGGGTCTCAAATCCGCTCGCATCCAGCAATCCAGCCAGCGTCGCCGCGGTGAAGTAGGTCAGGTGCTCATGATAGATAGTGTCGAACTGGTTGTTTTCCAGGATCAACGCGCTGTCATGCACCTCAACGAAGAACCTTCCGCCTTCCTTCAGCAAGAGGTACACCGCGGCCAGAACCTCGCGCAACTCATGGATATGGGCCAGCACGTTCGAGCAGGTGACGGCGTCTTGGCGCCCGGCAAGGCCCTGGCTACGGACATATTCCTCCGTCAGGAATCCCGTGCCGACATCAAGCTGCTTCTGGCGTGCAATTTCGGCGACGTTGTCCGACGCGTCGACGCCCGCACAGCGGGTGCCGCCAGCCTTCAGCCTTTCAAGAAGTACGCCGTCGTTGCAGCCAAATTCGAAGACCGCGGCGCCCGCTGGAAGCCGATTCAGCAGCCAGCGAGCGTATTCGTCAAAGTGCGCCACCAGGCCCGGCACCGTCGATGACGAATAGCGGTAGTCGGCATGAAACACTTTGTCGATCGGCGGGGCATTCAATATCTGCAGCAGCCCACAGTTCATGCAGGCGCTGAAGTCCAGCGGAAATCGCTCGGCCGGCGTGACCGACTCCGGCACTTCCGGATAATGCCCTGCCAACGGCTGGGGCCCGAAGTCATGCAGGGTCTGCAGCCGGCTGGAACGGCACCCACGGCATTGCCCGGCCTTCACCGCGGACCCGCCCGCTGCACGCCCGGCGGATCGCTGGTTGACGGTGCGCCGCGCTCTCCCGCCCGGTCGAGTTCGGCGTAGAAACTCCTCATCGATTCGATCATGACTTCCCAGCGCGGCGCCTGGTACCCGGTCACCTCCCTGAAGCGTGTCGAATCAAGGCTGCGGTCCAGGCTCACCGCGTCGTCGACGGTGATCTCCACCTGCTCCAGCGACCAGGCGGACTGCAGCAGACACAGCAACTCATGCTTGCTGATCGCCTGACCACCCACATGAAACAGGCCCGTCAGTCGCTCGGCACGAGGCAGTACATGGCGGGCCAGGAGACCCGCGATCTCGGTTACCGCTAGCCCGGAAAAGACCGAGCGCCTGAAGCCGCTGACCGGTCCACGCGCCGCTAGCAGCCAATCGACCAGTGACCGCCCACCTCTCAGGCTCAGCCCGACCATCGAGGTACGGAGTACCAGCACGCCTTCATCCGCCGGTTCGCCCAGCAACTTGGACATCCCGTAGAGGTCGGCTGCGTCCGGTTGGTGGGACTCGCTGTACGACCCTTCCTTGCCCGAGAAGACCCCGTCCGAACTGACGTGGATGAAATGAAAGCCGGCGGAGGTCGCGGCAGCCCCCAGCATGCGCGGAAAGACCGCATTTACCACAAGCATGCGGCGCGCTTCTTCTGCCGTCGTCACCGGCCCCTTGATCCCGGCAGCATTGATCACCGTGTCCGCTTGCATCAACCTGATCGCGCGAATCACGGCATCGCCATCTTCCGCGTCGGTGCCGCAAACATAGCGAAGGTCCCGGCACCAGTTTTCGCCAGGTGGCCCGTCGTCCCGGACCAGGCCGGTGACATCAAAACCGGCGTCATGCAGGACCCGGTGCAATGCGAATCCGAGCATTCCCGCGGCACCGATTATCGCCAGCTTCATCCAGCTCGTCGCCGCTCGGTGCAGGCTCGCCGGACCAGGACCACCAGACAGCCAAGCAGCGCGCCGGCCGCGATCGCCAGTGCGACAATCTGGGTACGCTTCGGACGTGACCGCCACTTGGGTGCCGCGGCGGGGTCAACGACCCTGAATGCTGCATCGCGGTTGACCCGGGCTACCATCGCCTTTTGCAACTCCGCCTCCAGCAGGCGGCCAATGGACTGCTGGACGGTCAGCAATTCTGTACCGGTAAGCTCCTTCCTCAGGTACGCAACGCGCGCATCCGCCTCCTGCAGCGCGCGCTGCTGCATGCGCGCATTCAGCCGCTCGACCAGCAGATTGGCCCATACGGCCGCCAGGTTCCCGTCATGCCACTCGATGGCGAGTGTCACCAAGCCTGTCCGCTTGTCTTCGGCGAGATGCCGGATATTTTCCTCGAAATATCTGACGGCATCGTGGATGTCCGGCGGGCTGCCGAAAAGATCCTCCTTCCAGCGCTTGGCGCCCAAATCCCACTTGTCCGCATATAAGACCGGAAGCAGGTCCAGATCCTCAATAAATTCGCGCGCAAACGCACGGGATGCCAGCACCGCCAATGGCTCGGCCGTATTGGCCGGCCCGACATTCACCCCCACTAGGCTTGCCAGGCCACCCGCTGCGCCGAGCATCCCGCTGAGCCCCGGCTGCGGTCCCGATTCGGACGGGATCAGGCGCACCTCGGCCCGGTACCATTCCGGCGCCAGCAGAGCGTAGCCCACCGACAATGCAGCGAAACACGCGACAATTACCAAGATAAGCCGCCGACCGGCCCAAAGCGTGTCCCAAAGCTGCAGCAGGTCCCCCACGTCCTCATCGTACCGTTGCGCGCCCTCAGCCGGCATTACATACACGACTCGACTTGGTGCGTCGGACCCTGCTTCGCGACCTGTCACCGTGTCTGAACCTGCTATCAAGACAATCTCCGTAGCCCGCTCGTTCAGAACGAATTCACCGCGGCCACCGCCACGGCCACGTTGTACAGAATCTGCGTCACGCTGGTCCACAGCGTCAACGGCCGGATGCGGTCGGCCTCCAGCGGCACCACGACCGTGTCTCCCGGCTGGATATTCGTGGCGCCGCGACCGAACCACCTGCTGGACTCGTTCGCCACGACGCTGCCATTGGCGCGAACCACGTAGATGCGGCCCTTGTCCGCCCGGGCAGTCAGGCCGCCGCTCAGCGAGATGTACTCGTTCTGGCCAATGCCCTCGCGGTAGAAGTGCGACGTGGCATTCTGCACCTCGCCCAGGACGGTCACTTCCTGCGACTGCTTGGGAATCATCAGCTCGTCACCGCCGCGCAGCACCACGTCGGACACGGCGCCTTTCTCGGCGGCGAGCACGCGCGGCAAGTCGATGACCAGCCGGCCGACCGGCTCCGTCGTCTGCAACTGGGTCATCAGCTGCTGCCCGATGATCAGCGCCTGGCTGCCCTGCGACGCCCCGCCGACCTGGGATGACTGCAGGGCCAGCGTCGCCAGGTCTGCCTGCAGGCGATCGGCAAGCGTCTTGAGTTGCTGGCGCTCGCGCTCCCTCAGGTTCTCGCGCAGGAAGACCGAGCCTTCGGCGAATGCCAGGGATGTCAGCCCTCCGGCCCGCTCGATGACCGACTTGAGCGTCTCGCCGCGCTTGATCGGGTAGCGGCCCGGGAAGCGCACTTCGCCCCGCACCTGCACGACCCCCTGCTCGCCCCACTCGGGGACCTGCTTGATGCTCAGGTAGTCATACGGGCTCAGTCGCACATTCTCGGTCGGGTCGCCGCGCAACGCGGCGGCCAGGTCGATCTGGATGACCTCGGTGGCGCGCCGGTCGCCTTCGCCTACCCGCATTCGCGTCAGCTCCGCGCGCGCCTGGTAGGCGGCATCGCCCAGGCCGCCGCCGGCCCGAACGAGGTCGGCCACGGTCATCGCGGGTTCAAGCGGATAGCGTCCGGGCGCCTTGACGGTGCCGAAGACGCTCACGACCTGCACCGGCGCGTCGGGAGTCCCCTGGCGCTGCAAGTCCAGCAGGATGGGCTCCACCACCCGTTCGCGCCCGCCCTCGCGATCGAAGACGATGAGGCGGTCGCGCGGCTGCAGCAGCGGGTCGGCGTCGGTGCCGGGGGCGCGCAGCGCCGCACCGAGATCGGCCGAGAGCACTTCGACGATGCGGCCGGGCCCCGTCTCGCGGCGAATCAGCACATAGCCGAGGTCGGCGTTGGGCCGCAGTTCGTCGGCCGACCCGATGACACCGCTCAGTCGCAATCCAGGCCGGTACTGCGAGGCACCGGGTCGGAACACGTGCCCTTCGACGGCCACCGAGTTTTCCAGCGTCGGGCGGATCGGGAAGACGCGCATTACGTCCCCCGTCTCGAGCTTCGTCGCGCGATCCAGCGGCGAAGTGAGGTCGAGGTCGATAACCGTCCGCTGGCGGGTGCCGTCGATGCGAGTCAGCCGCGCCAGCCGCGGATCCGCTTCGGGCACCAGGCCGCCGGACAGGTACAGCAGGTCGGCCGCGCTGCCGTCGCCCTTGATCTCGTAGATCGCCGGCCGGCGCACTTCACCCTCGACGCTGACCGTCCGGCCGACGGGCGGAACGAATATCACGTCCCCGGGCAGCAGGCGCATGTCGCCGCTGGTGTCGCCGTTCAACAGCACATCGTAGAGGTCGAGCCGGCGTACGGTGACGCCGTTGCGCTTCAACTGGATGTCGCGCAGCGAGCCTATGGGCTTGACGCCGCCGCTCTCGAGCAGCGCGTTGGTGATCGTCGAGAGGCTGCTGACCGTGTAGGACCCGGGCCGCTCGGCGTCGCCGAGCACATAGACCTGGATGCCGCTGAGTTCGCCCATCGACACGCTGACCTCGACGCCGATCAGCTGCTCGCGCACGCGCCGCTCGATCAGGCCGCGCACGGCCTCGAAGCGCTGCCCTGCCACGGCGATCGGCCCGAGCTCCGGGAAGTCGATCCGGCCGTCCCGGCCGACCTCGAGGGAGTAGCGTCCGGCTTCCTTGCCATAGGTCTGCACCTCGAGCACGTCGCCGGGACCGACCGCGTATTCCGCCGGCACGGGCACGTTCATGGCCGGCGTCATGCGGCCGGCACCGTCGCGGAACAGGTCGTAGCCGAACGGCTTGAGCGCATCCGTGCCCTGTGCATCGAGCGGCAGGTACGTCATCTTTGCGACCAGGCCGCGCAGTGCAGTGTCGAGATTCAGGCGCAGCGTGGCCTCCTCGACGATCAGGCCGGCCAGCGGAATCGGCGCAAGTCCGGGCAGTTCCAGCGCCCCCTGGCGGGTCAGGCGGTACGGGTTGCCGCGGGCCGCGCGGTCAGCCAGGTCCTGCAGCCGCTCCGACTCCTCTTCCTTGAGCGGCGGCTGTCCCAACTTGGGCTCGGGGATCGCCAGCTGCACCAGCAGGCTGTCGCCCGCGCGCAGCACGATATCGCCCTCGATCCTGGGACGAATGCGCAGGTTGAAGTCGTCGTCCTTTGCTTGCGGTGCCGGGGCCGGACCGGGCTTGTCTTCAGCCGGCGGCTTTTCGGTCGAAGCCTGGCCCTGCTCCTCCATGACCTGCTCGAGCAGCTGCTTCTGGGCTTCCGGCGGCAGGCTCTTGAAGATCGCCATCTGCTCGGGGGTGGGTGTCTGTGCCGCCACCGAGACGCTGGCCAGACCCAGCAGCGCGGCGGCCAGCAGACGCCACATCCTCGGCGCCCTGTCCGTGCCGCTCGCCCGTATCGTGACCGGCCTGGTATCGAAGTGGATATTCACAAGAACTGCCTCGCCCATTCGACGAACCCGCGCAGACCGCTGGAATCCCCCTGCCGGGACCACCGCGTCACGCTGCTCGTAGCCGGCACCGACCATAAGGTCGCCGCCAAATAGTATCCGGCGATGATACACGTCGGCGGACCGTATTTTCGCGGCAACCGGCGTCACGGAGTGCACCGGGTTGGCGCTGGCGCGGTTGACCCTGGCGTCCTGGGCGGCCAGTTCCCAGCTGCTGCCGTCGGCATTGACCAGTACGGCCCCGAAGGCCAGTTGCTCGCTGTCGCCGTCCAGGGCGTGACCGATCGATCGATCCCGATACTGGTAGCCGTCCAGATAAATGCCGTTGAGGTACGCGCAGCCGTACTCGGGCGGCGAACGCGTGAAGTTGCAGGCGGTGTCCGCATATTCGACGTGCAGTCGCCACGAGCGCCCGCCCCACCCGCCCCAAGCCTCGGCCCCGACGAGGCCCAGGTACTTGCTGGGCATGAAGCCGGCTTCATCCTCGCCGATCGCCTGGGCGTAGAAGGCCACCGGCAGCCCGGGCAGCGACCAACGCACGTCGAAGCCGGCCAGCTGGTTGCCCGGCTGCTCGGCCAGCGGCTGGTCGTTGTCGTTGCCGGTCAGCAGGTCCCAGAACGTGCCGGCACCACAGGGCCGGCCGTCGCCGCACCATTGGGCGCTGCGCGAGATCCCGACCTCGACCCGCGGATGCGGCTTCCACGTGAGGCGCGACGCGAAGAACCGCGCATCGGGTGCGTCCTGGCGATCCCCTTCCAGCTGGCCGAAGGTGAAGTTCAACCGCCAGCGGCCGATCCAGCCGAGCCATGGGTGGTCGAACGGGTCGGAGTAGTTGCGCTCGATGGTCAGCGCGGGCATGGGGCGGGCGTTGCTGGACAGGATCAGGCTGCCCTCCCAGCCGGGGCCCCACCACTTGTCCACGTAGCCGGCCGAGACCATCCAGTTGCCAAGTGCCGCGCCGATGTACGAGCCGTCCGGCCGGATGGTCTGGCCGTCGTGTGCGTCGGCCACGGCAGCAGTCTGCAACCGGACCGCAAACCAGTCGCCCGTGTATTGCACACCGGCCTCGAACTCACCTTCTTCGCGCGGCACATCGCCGAAGCGGCGCAGCGCCATGGGATCGGCCGAGCCGGCCATTCGGGCATGCGCGTGCAGAATTCCGGATCGAGAAACGTCGGCGACTTCGGCACGCACGCGCACGAGTGCAGCCGCCACGTGTGCGGGCAACTCGGCGCCATCGCCGGCCGACGAGACGTCCCGCGCTATCTCGCCCCAGGACACTGGCCAGCTGGTCAACGGGGCCTGGACAATTCCGGAATCGGCGAGCAGCTGCAGGTCATGGCGCAGGCGAACATCGCCGGGTGCGGCCCATGGGTCGGCGGCGACCGATCGGCACAGGACCATTCCCAGAAGCAAGGCGCAGGGTTTCACGAGTGCTGCCAGGCCAGTGTGCGGTGGAGTCAATTGCATGTCCGGTGCCGGTCAGCGTGCGCGATTCGCGGCCAGTCAGGTGGCAAGCGTCCGGCCTGGCGGCCAGTGCTCAGAACGGCCGCTGATAGCGCGCGAACGCTCTCGCTTGCGTATCCCGTGGTCCCGCTTCCGGCTCTTGCCGTTCCGCGGCGAGGCCGACGGCCAGACGGCCACCCAGCCAGTCGAAGTCGACCCGCACTTGTGCTTCCCAGGCGTCCACCGGGACCGGCGACAACGTGTGGGACAGGTCCGGTACGCCGCCACCGCGGTTGATGTCCATGCGACGCGCCAGCAGCTGCCAATCGGCGCCGGCTGCGCTTCTTACCTGCATTCCCACCGAGTACATCCGGCCGTCGCCGTCGAGGGCGTGGCCTACGGGGCGGCCGCGGAACCGGTAACCCTCCACCGGGAACAGCCCGTTGTTGTAGGCACAGTCGAAGAACTCCTCGACCTTGACGTGGCAGGTCGTGTCCGCGTACTCGACGTACACCCGCCAGGGCGCACCACCCGCGCTCGTGCCCCATACCTCGATGCCTTGCAGCGAGAGCCGCTGCACGGGCCACGGTATCGTCCTCTTGCCCATCGCCTCGCCAATGGACTGTGCGTAGATGGCATAGGGCCAGTTGCCGAGCGGCGAACTCCAGCGCGCGCTCCAGCCGGCGAGCTGGTTGCCGGGCTCGTCCTCAGGCGTCACGTTTTCGCTCTGGTTGTCGTTGCCCAGCAGCACGTCGCCGAATGCGCTCAGGTCGCATGGCAGGCCTGCGGCGCACCACTGTGCGGTGCGTTCCAGGGCGATTTCCAGACCATTGAGTGGCCGCGCCGCGACCCGCAGGCCCATGAGAATCGGGTGGTCCCGATCCTGCCGGTGGCCTTCCATCGCGCCGGCGAAGGCGTTCACGGTCCAGGGCCCCAGCCAGCTCAGCCAGCGAGTCTCAAATGGCGCCATGACGGCACGATCCAGCGATACCGCCGGTACCGGCCGCGCTGCCGTTCCCAGCAGCAGGCTGCCGTTCCAGCCGGGGCCCCACCAACGCTCCAGCCAGCCGGCCGTCACCGCCCAGTTGCCGATGCGCCCCGAGACGTACGAGCCGTCGGGCCGTATGGCCTGCCCGTCCGAGGGGTCCGCAACCGCAGTGACGTCGAGTCGCGCGGACCAGCGACCGTCGTCCCACTCGGCCGCCAGGCCCAGCCCGGCTTCGTCGCGGGGCTCATCGGCGAAGATGCGTATCGGATTGGGGCGGTGGGCCAGGGCCAGCGAATAGGTCCGCTCGTCGCGGTCCAGGGCAAGGCGCAGGCGCGACAGAGCGGCCTGCTGGCCTACCGACAAGACACGATCGGCCGGCAGCGCATCGAGCGCCGCGCGCACCGCGTCCTCATGGACCGGCCAGGCCGTCAGCGGCAGGTTAATGACGGATTCGTCCACGAGCCTGGCGAGGTCGTCGCGCAGGCCGGCATCCCCGGGCGCCAGCCAGTTGCCGGCATTGGCGGGGCCGGCTGCAGCACACATGGCAAGCGCCAAGGCAACTGCTGCCAATTCGCGCGGCCCGGACAAGATCAGCATCTTCGTGGGTCCCCTCATTCCATGGTTAGTCGTCATGGCCGGCACGCAACGTTGCCAGCCGCCGCCGGCTAGACGCCTGCATGCGATTCGAGAAAGAGCTTGATGTGTTTCTGCCGAACATAGGATGCCTCCGTGCAGGCGAAGACCAGCCCGCGCCACCCGTCCAGGAAGCCGAGCTTGAAGATGTAGCCTCGCACGAAACACCACCATGGGCTCAGTGCAATTCGCATGGTGCTTCCTGCCTTGCCGCCGGCAGCCAGTTCGCGAGCCATCAGCGTCGCGTAATTGCCGTACTTCTCGAGTTGGTGATCGTAGCTTCGATAGGGGTGGTGATCCAGCTTGCCACGGAGCCTGGCCACCCTGCCCGCCACCTTCACGTGTTCATGCACTTCGTGTCCGCGCCATCCGCCGCGGCGCCGGTCGAACAGCCGCGCGATCCACCGTCCCGGCTGCGTGCCGAACCGCAATTGGCCGCCCAGGTACCACACTCGCCACTGCATGCTCGCGCCTGCAATCCCCTCGAATCCGCCGCGCCTGAGATCTTCGATCTCGCGGCGCAGTTCCGGCGTGACGACCTCGTCCGCATCCAGACACAGTACCCAGTCGTTCCTGGCGGCGCGAACCGCGAATTCCTTCTGCGAGCGGTAACCCGGCCAGTCGCGACTGATGACCCGGGCGCCCGCGGCTGCCGCAATGTCGGCCGTACCGTCCGACGAATGCGAGTCCACGACCACCGCCTCGTCGCAGAACGCCAGCGACTGCAGGCAGGCGCCAATGTGGTCCGCTTCGTTGAACGTGATGACGACCGCCGAAATTCCCGGCTGGCCGGCGGCAGCAGTCGATGTCGCGCCCGGATCTGGTGTCATGGCAAGCCGTGCCAACAGCCGTTCATGCCGGCCGTCGCAAGAATACCAGCCGCACGCGCAGCGCGCTGTGCACAACGGTACCGGCACATCCCTGGTCTGCTGGAACTTCGGACGGCAGCAAGGCCCCGCACAGTTTCTTGCCTAACTCCGCGCCCCGCTGGGCGAACGGGTCTACGCCCTGGACGAGCGCGCGGAGTGTTCCCCTGAGATCCGCCACGTGTGACCGCAAGAGGCATTTCTGATGCCAGCGGGCAGTGTCTCTCACCGATATGCCACGGCGTACACCGCCCAACCGAACGCAGAAAGCAAGATGATGATCAGGCTTGCGGTCGCAAGCGGCCAGCGTATGCAACGCAGGATGTCATTGGCCCGCAGGGCATGGCCGTTCCCGACTAGCACTGTTATGGCGGAAAGTAACAGCCCAGTGACAATTGCTGTGATCAGCCCGAAGGGCCCAAAAACCGGCGATAGAGCGAGCGCCCCCACCAGAACCGAAAGCGCGATTAGTGCGTGGCTAGCGAAGTTCCATCGCAGCAGCCCCTGCCCCTGAGCTGCGAAATAGAACGGAACGCCGAGCACATTGATGGCCCAGCCAATCGTCAGCGCGGCGCTCATCAGCAGCACATCCGGTTGGAGGGTGCCAAGCACGATAAAGCTTATCGCCGGTGCGCCGGCAAGGGAAACGAATGCTGTAGCCACCGCCGCTGGGATTGCTGCTCGTGTCGATCTTTCCAACAAGTGCTTGAACGCCGGTTGATCGGTGTGTTCGTGCGCTGCAAAGGCTGGAACCAGAGGGGTCGCGGCGGCAACGACTAGCGAGCGAACTTGTACGATGAGGCGCGAGGCAAGTTCATAATAGACAACAAGGCCGGGGCCACCCGCATGGTTGAAGGCGAACTTGGCCAACGGCTCGAAAAGCATACCCATGACCCCAGTGCCCTGCAATTTCAGCGCGAACCCGGTGGTCTCGGCAAAAACGTCGCGCCGCCAGAATCGCGGCAGCCAGCCCAGACCAGGAATGTGCCGGCGCAACACAAGCCAGCCGAGGCTCAGCATGACCACCTGTTGCACCACCTGCGCTGCACCGTAACCTACGACACCGAAACGCGGCACTAGCAGCCAAGTTGACGCCAGGAACACCAGCGCAGCGGTCGCGACTACAACAGCACGCTGATCCGCTCGCTGCGCCCCGTCAATGGCGGAGCCAACACCGACGGCGAGTGCCCCCAGCACCATCGTGGCAACGACGTAAGGCACGAGTTTCTCGGCCTCGGCAAGATATTGTGGTGCGATGAAACTCGGAAGCGCCAGCGGCGCCACGACATACAGGGCGAGGCCAAGAGCCGCGTTTAGACCGAGGCTGGTCAGCATAACCGTATGCACATAGTCGCTGGCGCGCTCCCTCTTCCTGCCACCCATGGCGATGGCAATGTAGCGAGACAGCGCACCGGCGCCGCTTACATCGCCGATGCGCATGAGCGCAGAGCCCGCAAGCAACAGCGACCAGATGCCAACCCGCTCGATGCCTACGAGGCCGACCAGAATACGATAGACCCAAAAGAAGCAGACCGTCACAACGAGGCTTTGGCCACCGGCAAACAGGGCGTTGCGCTTGAGATCGCCCGCCCGGAGACGTGCGTAGAATGCGCTGAATGCCTGGACAACGCTCACGAGTGACCGCAGTTCTTTCCCCGAGCGTTCACCGTCCTCACCAATCACTCAATCTGTACATGACGGTCTGCATAGCAAGTCCGTGGCACCCGGCTTGAAACACACGACGTCGATCTGGTTGAGTCTGTGGCTTTGCGGATTGCGATAACCGGGCCACACGTCCCACACTTCGAAGCCAGCAGAGTGAATCACTTCGAGTACGTCTCGCACTGGCGGTTCGTGGTCATAGAGTGGGGTCAGGGACAGCTCGGTTAGCATGCCCTTTGCATTCGCCAGCGCCAAGCCGGCACCAGCGAGCACGAGCGACTCGGCCCCTTGAACATCTAGTTTCAGGAACAGCCCATGTCTCATGATGCCGAGGTCCACTAACACGTCATCGAGGCGCGCTGTTGATACTTCGATCTTCGCCGCGACGCGAGTCTGCGGTGTCGCAGCAACAAGACTCTCTTTCGGCCGAAAGAACGAACTGGCTGTACTTGTCTCCGTCACGTGAAATTCGGCCATTCCTGAGCGATCGCTGAGCGCCAACCGCGGCGCTACCATCCAGCGCTCACCAAAGGCACGGGCGGCTTGCGTCAACGCAGCATGTGCTTCGGGCAGAGGTTCGAACGATACGATGCGCCCAGAATAGCCCGCACCGAATAGCTGCCTGCCGAATTGCCCCATGTTTGCGCCGACATCAAGAACGAGCCCGATGTCGTGCATCTTGAGGAAATGCACGAGCCGCAGATCATCACGCGATCTCAACGAGGTAAGTCGTATTTCCAGTCCGATGGTCTGTGCGGCCTTCTTAAGGTGAGTTTTCAAGTTCACTGTCAATTGTTCCAGCAAAGCACGCGCACTGCGAAAATCCCTCAAGTTCATCCTGCCAGGATCAACTTTCGATTGGACGATCAGAAGGGCGTAGTTAGGTCTTGGTGTACATACCATGCGTCAAAACTAGAAAGCCCCGACAGAATCCGCCGATAGCCGCGCCCATCCAAGATAGAGTCGTAGGCCTTCAGCCTCTGGCGATCGAAATTGTGCTCGATCGTGAAGAACCACACACGACGCTTATCAAACGAAAGGCCTTTCAGCACATTCAGTTCGGATCCTTCGGTATCAATAGAAACATACTGAATCTCATCTGGTGCGTGATGCTCATCAAGCAAGTCATCAAGACGGACAGTTTCCACTTCGTAAGTTGTAAGGCTTTGCTTGCCGCGGGGCGACCGCTGTCTAGCCAAGCCCGAAAGCTCCCCAAAGGAATCAACCTGTTCAAATGCCAGCTTCTCACCGTTGGTATTACTCACAGCTCTCTTGTCCAGCCTGGCCCTACGCGCGATAGTAATAGCGTCGTGAAACATTGTGGCCGGTTCGGCCAAGATGCCAGACCAAGCGAAGTCGCGTTCAAGCAGCAAAGTGTTTGAATACTTGATGCCATCTCCAACGCCAATCTCCACAAAATAACCACCAGCTCGCCCTTTGTGGACTAGCGCCGCAACAATGTCTTGGAGAAGTTGTCCATTAGATTTCGGAAAGAGCTCCAATACTTGTTCGTCGATATCCGTCTGCGCAGCTGCACACAACTTGGCCGCTTGTACAAAACGCATAAATAGATCGCTGGAGCGGTGCTGATGTTGGAGTTTGGAAACATACCCCCGAATATAGTCTGGATCCACGGTTGCGGAGCGGGCTGACATAGCCGCATTCTTGACAACTCTCCCCGCGATGTATATCGCCGGGGCGGCAAGTATTTTGGTCGCTGTAATTGTTTTCTGTAGCATTCAGGTTCCTTCGCGCTCGTGGAGCTTATCCGCACCTACACCGACTTGTGCTTTGCGACTGTAAGTCGCCCGCGTCACATGCTCACCGTTGCCAACCGCGACTACTGTCGATCTTCGATCGCGGCGGAACGTGTCACGTTCCTAATCCGGTGCGCCCCCTCTTTCAACGGGCCGTGCGCGGCGCTAGTCCCAGCAACACCGCGCGACATAGACGTAGCTATTAGGTGCCCTGACATGAGCCAAGACAATCGTATTAGAGAATCGTGCGGCGGTGTAGGCAAAGCGTACGAGTCCACGCAGTGCGTTATGTGCCGCTAGCGGCGGCTATTGAGCCAGTGTACGAACCCGGCGAGTTCCGGCGGCGGCGTGGCCTCAACCGGCCCGCTGCGCGCAACCGGCAGCAAGCTACTGCAGAGCTTCTTCGCCAGCTCCACGCCCCACTGGTCGAACGGGTTGATGCCCCAGATCGCCGCCTGCACGAATACCGTGTGCTCGTAGAGCGCGATCAACTGACCCAGCATCGCCGGCGTCAGTTCGGCAAAGGCGACCAGCGAGACGGGCCGGTTGCCGGGGTGGCGCCGGTGCGGGTCGTCGGTCTCATGCCCTGCCATCAGGGCCTGGACCTGTGCCAGGCAGTTTGCGACGACGAGGTCGTCCGCCTGCGAATCGGCAGCCCCGGTCAGTGGCAGCAGGAAGTCCATGCTCACGCCGCCGCTACCCTGGTGCAGCAACTGGAAGAACGAATGCTGCGCATTCGAGCCGGGCTCGCCCCAGATGACCGCTCCGGTGTCGCGCCCGACAGGCTGTCCATCGCGGCTCACGCCCTTGCCGAGGCTCTCCATCTCGAGCTGCTGCAGGTAGGCCGGGAAGCGCGCGAGACGCTGGCTGTAGGGCAATACCGCGTGGCTGGCACAGCCCAGCACGTTGCGGTTCCAGATGGCAATCAGCCCGAGCAGCGCCGGCAGGTTGTCGCGCCACGGCGTGCTGCGAAAGTGGCCATCCATGGCATGCGCGCCGCTGAGGAATGCCTCGAAGTTGAGTGTGCCGATGGCCAGCTCCAGCGACAGGCCGATGGCGGACCAGATCGAGTAGCGTCCCCCGACCCAGTCCCACATCGCGAAGCGCGCGTCGGCGCCCACGCCGAATTCGTCCATCGCCGCGGCATTGGTGGAGACCGCCGCGAAGTGCTGGGGCACGGCCGCTTCGCCCAGCGCATCGGCGATCCAGCTCCGCGCCAGGCGCGCATTGGACAGCGTCTCCTGCGTCGTGAAGGTCTTCGAGCAGATGATGATGAGCGTCGCGGCAGGATCGAGTGCCGCCGACAGGTCCGCCAGTTGCGTGCCGTCCACGTTGGACACGAAATGGCAACGGACGTGCCCGGTGTGGAACCGCCTGAGCGCCTGCACCGCCATCGCTGGGCCAAGGTCGCTGCCGCCGATGCCGATGTTGATGACGTCGGTGAAGCGCTCGCCGGTCGCGCCGGTGCGCCGTCCGGCCTGCACGTCAGCGACGAATGCGGCACACCTGGCGCGCTCGGCCAGGACTTCCGCATGCAGGGGCTTCAGGTTGTCGGGCAGCGCAGCCCCGGCCGGCGCGCGCAGCAGCGTATGCAGCGCGGCGCGCTTTTCGGTCCGGTTGACGATGGCGCCGCTGAACAGCTCGTCGACCTGCTGCCGCAGGTTGGCGGCATCAGCCAGCTCGATGAGCACATCGAGCGCCGCGCGATCCAGCCGCTGGCGGCTGAAGTCGAAGAGTATCCCGTCGCTCTCGCGTGAGCAGTGCTCAAAGCGCTTCGGATCGGCGGCAAACAGGTCGCGGACCGGAAGATCCGACAGGCGCACTCCATGTGTCTGCAGCGAAGCCCACGCCGGATCAAGTTCAGTCGGATGAGCTTTCGCAGTCATGGTTCAGTCCATCTCTCGAGAACACGGCCTCACAGGCCGACAACCCTCAATCCCTCCCTGGCTGCCGCCTCGCCAAGCCGTGCGTCGCGGCAGACGAAGTCGAGAGAGCCTGTAGCATCTCCCGCCGCAGCCAATGCTGCGGCCAGCTGCAAGCTGTCTGCCGCTCGCAGTGAATGTACTCGCAACAGTCGCTGGGCCGAACGGCGCAGCGAATCTGAAGGCGGTATTTCGCGCCAGCGGCCGGACAACAGCTCCAGCAATCCAAAGCTGCGGGCCACCTTGTCGGGCGCAAGGTCCCCTGCGCGCTCCCGTCGCGCCAAGGCGGAGGTCGCTTCGACGATCGTGCCCCACCAGACCAACATCGGCCTGGCATCGTACTCGCGGTCGACCGGGGAATCAGGCTCGTCCTCGATCAAGAGCGGCACGACGGCCGAGGCGTCCCAGAATTTCATCGACCCTCGCGACGTTCTTCGAGCAGTGCCTCCAGGACGCGGGCGCCTGGTGCCACGACCCTGAGCCGTTTAAGTTCCTCGAGGGTCAGCGGGGGACCCTTTGGCGGCAGCAGGATGCCGGCTGCCTCGAGCCGCGCGATTCGGTCAGCCTCGTCCTCCGCCTGGTGTACCGGCGAAATGTGGGCAATGGGGGTGTTGCGATCCATGACGAGAACAGTCTCGCCCGCCTGGACCTTCTTCAGGTAGGCGCTTAACTGGTCCTTGAGTTTTGATATGTTGACCTGTTCCATCTGGCTATTATAGCCAGATTAATTTAGCGTGATTGATATATAAATAAAACCAACAGGTTAGCCGAGGTTGGTGACCTGCGGATCCGCCGGGCCGCCGTCCTTGTAGTACTCGAGGTACCAGTCGACGAAGCGCTTGATGCCCTCCTCGACCGGCGTCGCCGGGCGGTAGCCGACGTCGCGCACGAGGTCCTCGACGTCGGCCCAGGTGTCCGGCACGTCGCCGGTCTGCAGCGGCAGCAGGTTCTTCTCGGCGCTTGCTTGCCGAGACACTGCTCGAGCACGTCGATGTAGTGCATCAGCTCGACCGGACGGTTGTTGCCGATGTTGTACAGCCGGTACGGCGCGCGGCTGGTGGCCGGATCCGGGTCGTCGCTGTTCCACTTCGCGTTCGGTGTCCGCCACGCGGTCGCAGCGACGCGCACCACGCCGTCGACGATGTCGTCGATGTAGGTGAAGTCGCGCTGGTGGTGGCCGTAGTTGAAGACGTCGATCGGCTTGCCGGCCAGGATGTTGCGCGTGAACAGGAACAGCGCCATGTCGGGGCGGCCCCAGGGACCGTAGACGGTGAAGAACCGCAGGCCCGTCACCGGCAGCCCGTACAGCGAGGCGTAGGTGTGCGCCATCAGCTCGTTGGCCTTCTTGGTCGCGGCATAGAACGACAGCGGGTGGTCGACGTTGTCGTGCACCGAGAACGGCATGCGTGGTATTGGCGCCGTACACGGAACTGGTCGAGGCGAAGACCAGGTGCTCGACCTTGTTGTGGCGGCAGCCCTCGAGCACGTGCAGCGTGCCGGTCACGTTGCTGTCCACGTAGGCGTGCGGATTCGTCGAGCGAATAGCGCACGCCGGCCTGCGCCGCGAGGTGCACGACCCGCTCGAACCCGCCGCGCGCGAACAGCGACTCCATGCCGGCGCGGTCGGCAAGGTCGAGCTTCGCGAAGTCGAAGCCGTCGAAATCCCTGAGCAGCGCGAGCCGCGCTTCCTTCAGCGCCGGGTCGTAGTAGTCGTTCAGGTTGTCGAGGCCGACCACCTCGTCGCCGCGCTCGAGCAGGCGCCGGGCGGTGTGGTAGCCGATGAAGCCGGCCGCGCCGGTGACGAGGACCTTCATTACAGCCTCCCGTCCACCTGGTCCTTCGGGAACACGTACTTGATGTCGTAGAGCACGTGGTTGCGGCGACCGAACTTGCGCACCTCGGCGACCTTCATGGCCTTGAACTCGCGGTGCGCGACGGCCGCGACGATGGCGTCATACTGGCCGCGCTGCGGCTTGCGGATCGGCGCGATGCCGTATTCGTGCGCGCGCCTCGGCGCGGTTGGCCCACGGATCGCACACGTCCACTTTCGCGCCGTAGGTCTCGAGTTCGCGGATGACGTCCACGACCTTGCGAGTTGCGCAGGTCCGGGCAGTTCTCCTTGAAGGTCAGACCCAGCACCAGGATGCGCGAGCCGGACACGTGGATGCGCTTGCCGTTCATCAGCCGCACGATCTCGCCGGCCACGTAGCCGCCCATGTTGTCGTTGATGCGCCGCCCCGCGAGGATCATCTCCGGGTGGTAGCCGATCTCCTGCGCCTTGTGGGTCAGGTAGTACGGATCCACGCCGATGCAGTGGCCGCCGACCAGCCCCGGCCGGAACGGCAGGAAGTTCCACTTGCTGCCCGCCGCCTCGAGCACCTCCTCGGTGTCGATGCCGAGCCGGTTGAAGATCATCGCCAGTTCGTTGATCAGCGCGATGTTGACGTCGCGCTGCGTGTTCTCGATGACCTTGGCGGCCTCGGCGACGCGGATGCTGGAGGCGCGGTGCGTGCCGGCCGTGATGATCGACGCGTACAGCTCGTCGACGAACTCGGCCACCTCCGGCGTCGAGCCCGCGGTGACCTTCTTGATCGTCGTCAGCCGATGCTGCTTGTCGCCCGGGTTGATGCGCTCCGGGCTGTAGCCGACGAAGAAGTCCTGGTTGAACCTGAGCCCCGAGACGCGCTCCAGGATCGGCACGCAGACCTCCTCGGTGCGCCGGGATAGACGGTGGACTCGTAGATGACGATGTCGCCGCGCTTCAGCACCTTGCCCACGCTCTCGCTGGAACGCTCCAGCGGCGTCAGGTCCGGCCGCTTGTAGTCGTCGATCGGCGTCGGCACCGTGACGATGAACACGCGGCAGCGCTTCAGGTCCTTCAGTTCCGCCGTGAAGGTGAGCTTCGTCGCCTGCCGCAGTTCCTTCGCGGTCGACCTCGAGCGTGCTGTCGCGGCCCTTGCGCAGCTCGGCGATGCGTTGCGGCTTGATGTCGAAGCCGACGGTGTCGTAGCGGCGGCCGAACTCGACCGCGAGCGGCAGGCCCACGTAGCCCAGCCCGACCACGCCGAGCCGGCAACGCCTCAGGCTGAATTCCTTCTTCTTGCGCTTCACCTGTCCCCTCCGTGAACTGTCAGTCGTCAATCAATCGCCCGCTCATCTCCAAATGGCCGTAACCAGCACCGTACGGCTTACAGGAAGTACAGCACGCCGATCACCGCGCCGGACGTCATCGTCACCAGGTACGGCACGGCCATCCACACCATCCTGAAGTAAGACAGGCGGATCAACGGCGCCAGCGCCGAGGTCAGCAGGAACAGGAATGCGGCCTGCCCGTTCGGCGTGCCGATGCTCGGGATGTTGGTGCCCGTGTTGATCGCGACCGCCATGATCTCGAAGTCCTCGCGCGTGATTTCGCCCGCGATCAACGCGTCCTGAACCTGGCTGATCCAGATGGTCGCGACGAATACGTTGTCACTGATCAGCGACAGCACGCCCGAAGCGCCGAATAGCGCGATCGCCTCGGCTTTGCCTTCAAAGGCCAGCACCCAGTCCAGGATTGGCGTGAACAGGTGCTGCTGATGGATGGCGCCGACGATGACGAAGAACACGCATAGCAGCGCCGTGAAGGGCAACGCGGCTTCGAAGGCCTTGCCGATGCGGCCCTCCTCAACCACCCCCGTGAAGCTGGTCGCCAGCACGACAACCATCAGTCCGATGATGCCGACCTCGGCCCAGTGGAACGCCAGGGACACCACCAGCACCAGCGCGACGATTGCCTGCACGACGATGACGTGGCGCGCGGACACGGTCATCTTTGCCGACTCGCTGGCCTCGAACTCCTGCAGCACCTGGCGCACATGCTCGGGCATCTGCGCGCCATAGCTGAACCAGCCGAGTTGCTCGATGACCACGCAGGTCAGCAGCCCGGCGATCACGGTAGGAATGGTCACGGGAGCCATCTCGATCGCGAACTGCACGAACTGCCAGCCGGCCTTCTCGCCGATCAGCAGGTTCTGCGGCTCGCCGACCAGCGTGCAGACACCGCCGATGGTCGTGCCGATCGCGCCGTGCATCATGAGATTGCGCAGGAAAGCGCGGAAATCCTCGAGTTCGGATCGCCGCTCCTCCAGCACGTTGCCGTCATGCGTGTGGTCGTGGGACTGCTCGTCGTTCTGCTCGAACTTGCCGGAGGCAACGCGGTGGTACACGCCGTAGAACCCGGCCACCACGGTGATCATGACGGCCAGCACGGTCAGCGCATCGAGGAACGCCGACAGCAGTGCGCCGGTGAATACGAACAGGAACGACAGCGCCGTCTTGGAACGCACGCCCACCAGCAGCCTGGTGAAGGTGAACACGAGCATCTCGCGCAGGAAGTAGATGCCCGCGACCATGAACATCAGCAGCAGGATGACCGGCAGCCCGACCTCCACCTCGTGGTAGATGCCGGCCGGCGTCACCAGTCCCAGCACGGTCGCCTCGATAGCCAGCAGGCCACCGGGCTGCAGCGGGTAGCACTTCAACGCCATCATCAGCGTGAAGATGAACTCGAACAGCACCGCCCAGCCCGTGACGACCGGCCCGGTCATCCAGAGCAGCAGCGGGTTCAGCACCAGGAAGCCGAGGATGACCAGCTTGTACCAGTCCGGCGCGTGGCCCAGGAAATTATGCAGGAAGGCTGCCGGGTAGCTGCGGGGCATGGTGTCTCCGCGTCAGCGCTGCGCGCTGCGGAACAGCACCCGGCCGCCGGAGGCGCGCGCGACGGTCTCGAGCGCGCGCTCGTGGGCTGCGGCTTCCCCGGCGGTCGGACGGATCACCGGAATGTGCACGCCGCCACGTTCGGCGCGGCCGTTCGGCGCGCCGTTCCCGCCGGGTCGCGGCGCATCATGCTCCAGCGACAATGCGGCCTGCCCCCCCGTCATCGCCAGGTAGACCTTCAGCAGGAGGTTGGCGTCGAGCAGCGCACCGTGCTGTTCGCGCTCCGAATTGTCCACGCCGTAGCGACGGCACAGCGCATCGAGACTGTTGCGCTGCCCGGGGTGCATCTGGCGCGCGAGCGCCAGCGTGTCGAGCACCGTGCAGCGCTCGTCCATCCGCAGCTCGTTGCCATCGAGGCGCGCGAACTCCGCGTTCAGGAAGCCGATGTCGAAGCCGGCGTTGTGGATGACCAGTTCGGCGCCGGCCAGGAACTCGAGCAGCTCTGCGGCGATCTCGGCGAAGCGCCGCTGCCTGGCGAGGAACTCGTTGCTGATGCCGTGCACGGCCAGCGCTTCCGGGTCCACCTCGCGGTCGGGACACAGGAAGGCATGGAAGGTGCGTCCGGTCGGCCGACGGTCATCGAGTTCGACGCAGCCGATCTCGATGATGCGGTGGCCCTGGGCGACTTCCAGGCCGGTCGATTCGGTGTCCAGGACGATTTGGCGCATAACTACGGCTAGTGTAACGGATCGCGGTTGGCGGCTAGGCGCTTTCCTGCATCCCTTGCCGCGCCAGCGCATCCGCGCGCTCGTTCTCCGGATGACCCGTATGGCCGCGCACCCAGTGCCACTCGACGTCGTGGCGGCTGGCGATCTCGGCGAGTTGCTGCCAAAGGTCCTGGTTCTTGACCGGCTTGCGCCCGGACGTCTTCCAGCCGCGCGCCACCCACAGCGGCAGCCACTCGGTGATGCCCTGGCGCACGTACTGCGAATCGGTGTAGAGCGACACGCGGCACCGTTTCTTCAGCGCCTCGAGCGCGCGGATCGCCGCGGTCAGTTCCATGCGGTTGTTGGTCGTGGCCGCCTCGCCGCCGCACAGCTCGCGTTCACGGCCGCGCGCAATCATGAGCACCCCCCAGCCACCGGGCCCCGGGTTGCCGCTGCAGGCGCCATCGGTGTAGATCTCGACCTCGGTCACGTGCCCACCCGGCTGGTCGGCTCGGCGAGACCGCCGAGCACGGCCGGCGCCCGGCGGAACTGCAGCCGCATCGGCGTCAGCGAGCGCACGTGCTTGATCGCCATCAGCAGGTACGCTCCAGACAGGCGCGGCCACAAGGTGCGCCCCAGCCGCTCCAGCGATGCCGAACCGCGGCTGGCCTGCAGGCGTGCGATCGGCAGCGTGTACAGGAAGCGGCGCGCGGGGCCGGCCTCGAAGCCGAGCAGCTGCAGCCAGTCGGCGAGCCGCCGCTCCGACATCAGGCGGCCGAGGCCCGGCGGAAACCCGCTGCCGGACAGCCGGTGGCGCAGTGCCCAGCCACCGAGCGGCTCGAAGCCCAGGATCACCAGCCGCCCCTCGGCGACCAGCACACGGTAGGCCTCGCGCAGCATTTCGTGCGGGTGGTCCTCGAATTCCAGCGTGTGCGGCAGCAGCAGCGCGTCGATGCTGTCGGAGCGGATCGGCAGCTGCGACGGGCAGGACCGTACGCCCGCTGCCAGCGCGTCGTGCGCGCCGAGCAGCACGCGCCGCTGCGTGCGCGCCTCGCCGAGGAACAGGCCCGCGGGACCCCACGCGCCCACCTGCAGGCACTGCACGCCGAACACGCACTCGAGCGCCTCGGCGGTCGCGGCGCGCTCGTGCGCCAGCAGCGCGCGCCCGAGCGGCCCCTCGAGCCACTCCGACAGCCGTACCCGGTCCGTTTCCATGCGCGGAGGATACCCTGTCGCCGACCGGGAATCCCGGTCCCCCCAGGGTTGGCATTTGCAGGCCCGGCGGTCTTTAATAGCCACGCAGCCGGGACCGCCCGCACCCCGAGGACCACCACGACGTGACATCGCTGGCCGTCATCGCTGTTCCCGCGTTTGCCGACAACTACCTGTGGCTGGTGCAGGGCGTCGCGGACCCGGGCTGCGCCGCGGTCGTGGATCCCGGCGATGCGGCGCCCGTGCTCGCGGCGCTGGCGGCGCACTCCTGCACACTCGGCGCCATCCTCGTCACGCATCATCACTCGGACCACACCGGCGGCGTCGCCGAACTCGTGCGGCGCACCGGCGCGCCGGTCTGGGGCCCGGCCCGCGAGCGCCTGCCGGTGCCGCACACCGCGGTGCGCGGCGGCGACCGCGTCGTGCTGGAGCGCGCGGGGCTCGCATTCGAGGTGCTGGACGTACCGGGCCACACGGCCGGCCACATCGCGTACTACGGACACGGCGCGGTATTCTGCGGCGACACGCTGTTCAGCGGCGGCTGCGGCCGGCTGTTCGAGGGCACGCCGCAGCAGATGCTCGCGTCGCTGGACCGCCTCGCGGCGCTGCCCGGCGACACGCGGGTATACTGCGCGCACGAATACACGCTGGCCAACCTGAGGTTCGCGCTTGAGGTCGATCCCGACAACGATGCACTGCGCGCGTGGCGTGACGAGGCCGCGACACTGCGCGAGCGCGGCGCGGCCACGCTGCCTTCCAGCATCGGCCGGGAACGCGACGTGAACCCGTTCCTGCGCAGCCGCACGGACGCCGTGCGCCGGGCGGCCGAGCGGCGCGCCGGCGCTGCGCTGGATTCGCCAGCAGCCGTGTTCGCCGAGATCCGCCGCTGGAAGGACGGCTTCCGGTGAGCGTCGCGGCGCCGGCGCGGCTGCTCGTCCTGCTGCTCGCCGCAGCCGCCGCGGGCTGCGCGCAGACGCCGAGTGAGCCGTCGTCCTCGCTGCCCGACCAGGTGATCCGCAACGTGCCGTCGCCGCGCGCGGTGACGACACCGGCACGTGCGCCGGCGCTGGAGGCGCCGCTGCACGACGAGATGCCGCCAATCCCGATCGTGTACGCGGACACCATGGACCGCATCCGCGCCGGCATGCAGCTGGCCGACGTGGACCATCCGTGGGTGCAGGTCGAGTTCGACTGGCTGGTCAGGAATGGCGATTACCTGAACCGGGTCTTCAGCCGTGCCCAGCGTTACCTGAACTACATTGCGATCGAGGTGCAGGCGCAGGGCCTGCCGATGGAACTGGCGCTGCTGCCGGTCGTGGAGAGCGCGTTCAATCCGTTCGCCTACTCGCGCAGCCATGCGGCCGGGCTCTGGCAGTTCATCCCCGGCACCGGCAAGCTGTTCGACCTGAAGCAGGATTACTGGCAGGACCAGCGGCGCGACGTGCTGGAATCGACCCGCGCCGCGCTCGAGTACCTGACCTACCTCAACAACGTCTTCGCGGGTGACTGGCAGCTGGCAGTCGCATCCTACAACTACGGCAGCGGTAACGTGCGCCGCGCCATCGCCCGCAACCGGGCGCTGGGACGCGACACGGACTTCTTCTCGCTGTCGCTGCCGGCCGAGACGCGCGCCTACGTGCCCAAGCTGCTGGCGCTGTCGCGTCTGGTGCGCAATCCGGGGGCTTACGGCATCACCCTGCCGGCGGTGCCGGACGCGCCGTACTTCCGTATCGTCGAGACCGGCGGACCGATGGAACTGCGTCTCGCCGCCAGCCTGGCCGGCGTGGACGTCGAGGAACTGCATGCGCTGAACCCGGGCTGGAACCAGTGGGTCACGGGTCCCGACGGCCCGCACCGGCTGCTGGTGCCGGCAGTGGTCGCAGACGAATTCGTGCCGCGCCTCGCCGCGCTGTCCGGCGCCGCACGGGCCGGCCTGGCCGCCTACGACGTCGCGCCCGGCGACACGCTCCACGCCATTGCCGGACGGCACAAGGTGCCGGTGGAGTTCCTGCAGCGCATGAACGACACGGACGGCGCCGGCCTCGTCGCCGGCCAGACGATGTGGGTGCCGGCCGGCGAGGTGGCGCCGCTGCGCACCGGCCTCGTGCACGCCGCGACCGCCCGGCATGTTGTGCGGCCGGGCGACTCGCTGTGGAGCATCTCCAGACGTTACGGCATGAGCGTCAATGAACTGGCGCGGGTCAACAAGCTGTCCGTGAAGAGCACGCTGCATCCGGGCCAGAAGCTGTCGGTCCGCCCGCCCTCGTCGCAGGGCGGCGCGGCGACCAGCGTCGCATCGGGCGCCGAGACGCGCCAGGTCAGCTACAAGGTCAGGAAAGGCGACACCTTGTTCGCGATCGCGCGCCGCTTCGAGGTGACCGTCGCCCAGCTGCAGAACTGGAACGACATGGCCGGTCACACGGCGCTGCGCGCCGGGCAAAACCTGACCATCCACGTGAACGCGCGCCGGGACTTCGGCGGCTGACATCCTGAAGGGGGATCAACGATGGGCTTTCTCGCCGGCAAGAAGGCGCTGATCGTCGGGCTTGCGACCGAGCGCTCGATCGCCTGGGGCATCGCGCGCGCCATGCAGCGCGAGGGCGCGGAACTGGCGTTCACCTACCAGAACGAGCGGATCCGCGGGCGCGTCGAGGGTCTCGCCGGGCAGATCGGTTCGCAACTCGTGATGCCGCTCGATGTCGGCATCGACGAGCAGATCGACGCCGTGTTCGGCTCGCTCAAGGATGCCTGGAACGGCCTCGACATCATCGTGCACTCGGTCGCCTACGCGCCCGCCGAGGCTTTGGCGGGCGGTTTCGTCGAGGCGACCAGCCGCGAAGCGTTCCGCGTCGCACACGACGTGTCCAGCTACAGCCTGACGGCGCTCGCGCGCGGCGGGTTGCCGCTGATGGCGGGCCGCGCCGGCGCGCTGCTGACGCTGACCTACCTCGGCGCCGTGCGCTCGGTGCCGGCCTACAACGTCATGGGCCTCGCCAAAGCGAGCCTCGAGGCCAACGTGCGGTTCCTGGCCGCCGACCTGGGGCCGCAGGGCATTCGCGCCAACGCGATCTCGGCGGGGCCGATCAAGACGCTCGCCGCAGCGGGCATCCCGGGCTTTCGCAAGATGCTGCACCACGTCGAGGCGGCCGCGCCGCTGCGCCGCAGCGTCACGACCGAGGACGTGGGCAATGCGGCCGCGTTCCTGTGCTCGGACCTCGCGGCCGGCATCACCGGCGAGGTGCTGTACGTGGACGGGGGCTACAGCCAGGTGGGGATGAGCTTCGAGCCATAGCCGGCCCGCCCGCGGGAATGGCGGCGGCTCAGGCCCTGGATCGTTACCCTTTCCTGAAGATCGCCGTTTCGCCTTCAAGCTTGCCGACGATGATCGCCGCCGCCGCGTCGCCCGCCACGTTCACCGCGGTGCGCGCCATGTCCAGGATGCGGTCGAACACGAACAGCACGGCGATCGCCTCGGGCGGCAACCCGACGGCCGTCAGGATGACGGCGATGGCGACCAGCGATGCGGCCGGGATGCCGGCCACGCCGATCGAGGTCACCAGCGCCAGCAGCACGACCGTGAACTGCGAGAAGATCGACATCTCGACGCCGTAGGCCTGCGCGATGAAGATCACCGCGGCGCATTCATACAGCGCGGTGCCGTTCATGTTGACGGTGGCGCCCAGCGGTATGACGAAGCTCGACACGCGGTTCGACACGCCGGCCCGTTTCTCGATGCAGTCGAGCGTCACCGGCACGGTCGCCGAGGACGAGGCCGTCGAAAACGCGGTCAGCAGCGCCGGTGCCATGGTCGAGAACAGCGGCCAGGGCCGCAGCCCGGTCGCGACGCGGATGAACAGCGGCAGGGTCACGAACAGGTGGAACGCGAGGCTCGCCAGCACGCACGCGGCGAACACGGCGAGCGGTCCGGCGGCCGCCAGACCGGCCTTGGCGACGACCTTGGCGACCAGGCCGAACACGCCGATGGGTGCGAACGCCATGACCCACTCGGTCATCTTGGTCATGACCTCGAACACGCCCCGCCAGAAGCGCACCAGCACCTGGCCGCGTTCCTCGGGAATGCGCGTGATGAAATAGCCGAACAGCAGGCTGAAGAAGATGATGCCCAGGATGCTGCCATTGTCCGAGGCGGCGGCAAACACGTTCTCCGGTACCATGCGGATGAAGATCTCGACGATGTCGCCGGTGCCCCGATCGCCGATCAGCGACGTCACCTGCTCGGTGTCCGCTTCGAGCGCCATCACCTGGCCGGCCGGCACGCCCTCGACGATCCCGGGTCGCACGACGTTGATGATGGACAGCCCGACCACGATCGCGGTCAGGCTGGTGGTCGCGTAGAAGAACATGGTGCGGGCGCCGAGCCGGCCGAGCGCCTCGCCGGAGCCGAGCCCCGCCACGCCCACGATCATCGACGAGGCGATCAGCGGCACGATCAGCATCTTGAGCGCGTTCAGGAACAGCCGGCCCACAAACTCGAACATGCTGAAGTAGGTGACGCCGAACAGCGCGCCATCCTCGCCGGCCAGCAGCCCCGCGCCGACCGCGAGCACGATCGCGATCAGGATCTGCCAGTGCAGGGCCAGCTTCTTGCCGGATGGCTTGCTCATCCCCCTCCCTGTCAGCGTGCCGGCGAGGCACGCTGCCGCGGCGTCATTCGAACAACCGCGGATTGATCTTGACGTCGGCCTTCGAGCGCACCTGGTTCACGTACACGGACGCATCCTGGTAAGCGGCCAGCCCGCGCGTATCCTGGACGGCTGCCGCGCGCGCCTCTGGCGCGAGGCTGTCGAGGGTGCCCGGCATGACGGCGTTGACCGCCCAGACGGCGGCATCGCCGGAAGCCAGCGACGCCAGCCCGTAACGCGGGCCGGCGACCGTCAGGCCGGCCTTGAAGGCGGCGGCAGACACGGCCGGCGGCACCGCGGGGTCGTCGCGGCGAACGAAGCGCGGCGCGGGGCCGGCATCCGCCGCCGTGGCCCACGGCTTCGTCAGCGGCGCCCAGGCCGCACCGGATTGCAGCTCGGCGACCAGCGCCGCCGCCCGCGCGGCGGCCTGCTGCCGCGCCAGTTCGGCGCGCAGCGCCTCGGTGACCGGCCCCCGTGCGTCCTCGAGCGCCCGCTCGCGCGGCGGGGCATGGGCGACGACCTTGATCGCCACCACGAGCCCCTGCGCCAGCTGCACGGTCGCCAGCTGCTCGCCGCCCAGCACGTTCTTGTCGAAGACGGCCTTGATCACGCCGGGCGAGGCACCGAACGCGCCGCCGCCGTCGCGCGAGAATCCGTCGAGGGTCTTGATCGGCAGCGCCAGGTCGGTGGCAACCCGCTCCAGGTCGCCGGCCGCCTCGAAGGCCACGGTGTCGAGCTGCTCCTGCATGTCGCCGAACAACTCCTCGGCCTTGGCGTTGCGGTACTCCGACTCGATCGCTGCGCGCGCCTCGTCGAACGACTGCTGGCGGCCGGCTTCGACCTCCTCGAGCTTGATCACGTGCCAGCCGAACTCCGTGCGGACCGGTTCCTTGATCTCGCCCGGCTGCATGGACCACACGGCGTCCGCAAATGGCCCGACGAAAGCGCTTCTTTCGGCCCAGCCCAGGTCGCCGCCGTTGCTGGCGGAACCCGGGTCCTGCGACAGCTCGCCGGCCAGCCTGGCGAAATCCTCGCCGCCGGCCGCGCGGCCATGGGCCGCCCTGGCGCGGGCCTCGGCACCCTCGCCGTCCGCCATGATGAGGATGTGCCGGGCGCGGCGCCGTTCGCTGGTCGCGTGCTGCGCAATGGTGTCCTCGTAGTAGGCGCGCAGCGCCTCCTCGGTCACCTGCACCTCGGGCCGCATTGCGGCGAGGTCGAGCTCGACGTAACGCAGGTTGACGCGCTCCTCGGTGCGGTAGTCCTGCTTGTGTTGCTCGTAGTAGCCGGCGAGCGCCGCCTCGTCCACCTTGACGCTGTCCATGAACTGCGCGGTGGGCAGCACCACCCAGGCGATCTCGCGCACTTCGTGCAGCAGGGCCTGCCGCCGCGCCAGTTCGCGAGGCAGCACGAAGGCCGACGCGGAGATGCCCCGGTCGAGCTGCCGCGCCGCGATCACTTCCTTCTGCTGCGCCTCGAACCAGGCCGGCTCGATGTTCGCCGAGCGCAACGCCGCGTAGTAGGCGTCCCGCGAGAATTTGCCTTCGACCTGGAAGGCCGGGATTTCCTGCAGGCTGGCCAGTACTTCCGCATTGGTGGCGCGGAAGCGCATCGAGTCGGTGCGCTGGCGGATCAACTCGTTGCGGATGGCGCCCTCCAGCACGTCCTGCTTGAGGCTCTCGCGGACCGCCTCCGGCAGGTCGGCGTCGCCAAGCGCGACCTGGTAGCGCGTCAGCTGTTCCTGGTAGTCGCGCCGGACCTCGCTTGCATCCATCTCGGTGCCGTTGACCTCGATGCCCTGCGCGGCGGTCAGCCCGCCGACACTGACGAACTCGACGCCCCAGAACACGAACACCACGGCCAGCACACCGAGGATGACGATCGCGAAGACGCCCTTCAAATTGTCATGGATAGCCTGAAGCATTGCTCTCTTGCCTGGATTGCCGATGCCCCGCCGGGAGGCAGCCTGCGAAAGGGCGCTAGGGTAGCATGAGCGGCCACGAACCCAGCATGACCACGGAGCCAACGATGCGCCCAGTTCCACCGTCACGGCCTGCCCGGGCGATCCTCGCCGGACTGCTGCTGCAACTTGCCGCCGGCCTGGCGGGTGCCGCCGGCCTCGCGCCGGAAGACATATTCGGCCTCGAGGTCGCCAGCGACCCGCAGGTGGCGCCGGACGGACGCGAGATCGCCTATGTGCGCCGCTGGTTCGACATCAAGTCCGACCGCGGCCGCAGCGGCATCTGGCTGGTCTCCGCCGACGGCCGGCGGCACCGCCCGCTGGCCGCCGGCTCGCACACCGAAACGGCTCCGCGCTGGTCTCCCGACGGTGGCCGGCTGGCGTTCATCGGCGCCGACGCCGACGGCAGCAACCAGATCTTCGTGCACTACCGGGACGGCGGTGGCGTGGCCCGCGTGACCAATGTCAGCGACGCGCCGCTCGACATGGCCTGGGCGCCGGATGGCGGCACGATCGCCTTCACCATGCGCGTGCCGCTCAAGGCCAGTCCGCTCGAGGTCAGGCTGCCCGAACCGCCGAAGGGCGCGACCTGGGCCGAGCCGCTCAAGGTGATCGACCGCATGGTCTATCGCGCCGACGGGCGCGGCTACCTGGCCGATGCCTGGACGCAGTTGTTCGTGGTGCCGGCCGAGGGCGGTACGCCGCGCCAGCTGACGGACGGCCCGTACGACCACGAGGGCGTTACCTTCTCCGCCGATGGCGCCAGGATCCTGGTCTCCGTGAACCGTCGCGAGGACCGTGGCGATCATCCGCTCGACTCCGACCTGTATGCGGTGCGGGTCGCCGACGGCACGCTGCAGCGGCTCACCGAGCGCTACGGCCCCGACCGCGAGCCCGCGGTCTCCGCCGACGGCCGGCGCATTGCGTGGACCGGCTTCGACGACCGGCTGCTCGGCTACCAGCGCAGCCGGCTGTACGTCATGGACGCGGACGGCAGCGGCAGGCGCGAGCTCGCCGCGACGCTGGACCGGGACCTGCGCGAGCCCGCCTGGAGCGCCGACGGCAAGCGCCTGTACGCACTCTCCGACAGCGAGGGACGCACGCGGCTCATGCAGCTGAGCCTCGACGGCGAAGCCGTCGTGGTGGCGGACGACGTCGGCGGCGTCGCCTGGTCGAGGCCCTACACGAGCGGTTCGTTCTCGGTGGCGGGCGACGGCTCGCTCGCCTACACATCGGGCAGCGCGGCGCGGCCGGCCGATGTCGCGCTGCGCAAGCCGCGCGGCGCGCGGCGCACGCTGACCGACCTCAATGGCGAGCTGCTCGGCCGGCGCGAGCTGGGCGCGGTGCAGGAACTGTGGACCGGGTCGGGCGCCGACGGCCGGCGCATCCAGTCGTGGCTGGTGCTGCCGCCGGCCTTCGACGCCAGCCGCAAGTACCCGCTGATCCTCGAGATCCACGGTGGCCCCTTCGCGGGCTACGGTCCGCACTTCGCCGCCGAGATGCAGCTGTACGCCGCGGCCGGCTATGTCGTGCTGTACGTCAACCCGCGCGGCAGCACCGGCTATGGCGAGGCATTCGCCAACCTCATCCACCACGCCTATCCGGGCCAGGATTACGACGACCTGATGTCCGCCGTGGACGCCGCCATCGCGCGCGGTTTCGTGGACGCCAGTCGCCTGTACGTCACCGGCGGCAGCGGCGGCGGCGTGCTGAGCGCGTGGATCGTCGGCAAGACCGATCGCTTCCGCGCCGCCGCCGTGCAGAAGCCGGTCATCAACTGGACCAGCTTCGCGCTGACCGCCGACCGCGGCGACCTGTTCCACCGCTACTGGTTCGCGGCGCCGCCGTGGGAGCAGCCCGAGGAATACTGGCGGCGCTCGCCGCTGTCGCTGGTCGGCAACGTGAAGACGCCGACCATGGTCGTGACGGGTGAACTCGACTACCGCACGCCGATCGCGGAATCCGAGCAGTTCTACGAAGCACTGAAGCTGCGCGGTGTGGATACGCTGCTGGTGCGCGTGCCGGGCGCGCCGCACGCGCTCGACCTGCGGCCGAGCCAGCTGATCGCACGCAATCGCTACATCCTGGCGTGGTTCGGGAAGTACGCGGAGTAGCGCAACGCCGTCATGGCCGGCCCGGAGCCAGGTCCCCGTGGGCGCCAGGTTGCCTGCGGGCGCCGCTCACTTCTGGCCCAGGATTCCAGTCTCGCCCTCGAGCCGCGCCACCACGATCGCCGCGGTCGAGTCGCCGGTCACGTTGACGGCCGTGCGCGACATGTCGAGGATGCGGTCGAAGACGAACAGCACGCCGATCGCCTCGGCCGGCAGGCCGACCGCGGTCAGGATCACCGCGATCGCGACCAATGACGCCGCCGGGATGCCGGCGACGCCGATCGATGTCAGCAGCGACAGCAGCACGACGCTGGCCTGCGTGACCAGGCTCATCTCGACGCCGTAGGCCTGCGCGATGAAGATCACGGCCGCGCACTCGTACAGCGCGGTGCCGTCCATGTTGACGGTGGCGCCGATCGGCACGACGAAGCTGGCCGTGCCTCGCGACACGCCGGCGCGTTTGGTGACGCACTCGAGCGTCACCGGCAGTGTCGCCGACGAGGAAGCGGTCGAGAAGGCCGTCAGCAACGCCGGGGCCATCGCCGGAAACAGGGGCCACGGCCGCAGCCGGCCGAAGACGCGGATGAACAACGGCAGCGTCACGAACATGTGCACGGCGAGCGAAGCCAGCACGCAGGCGCTGAAGATCAGCAGCGGCGTGGCGGCGGCGACGCCGGTCTTCGCGACCACGCGTGCCACCAGCCCGAACACGCCGTACGGCGCCAGCTTCATGACGAACACGGTGATCGCCGTCATGATCTCGAACACGCCCTGCCAGAAGCCCAGCAACGGCCGCGATCGCTCCTCGGGTATGGCGGCCATGAAGTAGCCGAACAGCATGCTGAAGAAGATGACCGCGAGGATCGAGCGGTTGCTGCTGGCGGCCGCGACCACATTTTCCGGGACCATGCGCAGGAAGATCGAGACGACGTCGCCCGGCCCGTGGCCGCCGATGATCGCGGCCACGTCCGCGGTCTGGGTCTCGAGTGCGAGCACGTCGCGCGCGGGCTGCCCCTCGATGATCCCCGGCTTGACGATGTTGACGACGGTCAGCCCGACCACGATCGCCGCAAGACTGGTGCCGAGGTAGTACAGCAGCGTGCGGCCGCCGAGCCGCTTCAGCGACCCGGACATCGCGACGCCGGCGACGCCCACGATCATGGACGAGGCAATCAGCGGCACGATGATCATCTTCAGCGCGTTCAGGAACAGCCGGCCGACGAAATCGAACATGCTGTAGAACGTGACGCCGAACAGCGCGCCGTCCTCGCCGGCCAGCAGCCCGGCGCCGACCGCCAGCCCGATCGCGATCAGGATCTGCCAGTGCAGGGCCAGGCGCGGCGGCGCGGCGTCATTCACGATGGTCCCCCTTCGCCGTCGGGCGCCGGCGTCGGGTCAGTCTACGCCGCGGGCGGTCCGGGCGCTGCGCAGGGCCGCGGTCTGCTTGCGGCGCCACACGAAAAAGCCCGGTTCGGCGTACCGAACCGGGCCTGGTCTGCGCGGGTAACACGACGAATTCTTGGAAAACTTCTTAACCCGTTGTATTACCTAAGTAACTTGGCGGAGCGGACGGGACTCGAACCCGCGACCCCCGGCGTGACAGGCCGGTATTCTAACCAACTGAACTACCGCTCCAGATCTACTGGTGGGTGCTGCAGGGATCGAACCTGCGACCTTCGCCGTGTAAAGGCGACGCTCTACCAGCTGAGCTAAGCACCCTCGGGCCGCACAGCCGGCCCTTGGGAGGCGCGCAACTATACGGCATCCCGCGGGGGCGCTCAATTGCTGGCCGGCGCCCGGCGGCTCAATGCGCCTGTATCGGCTTGGCGCCGCGCTTCGACGCGCGGCGGGCCCGTGGCTTGCCGGCGGCCGGCACGGTACCGGCCGCGACGTCCTTCGGCCGCGGCGGCCGTTCGAGCGCGATCTCCAGCACCTCGTCGATCCAGCGCACCGGGCGAATGTCGAGCTTGTTCTTGATGTTGTCCGGGATCTCGACCAGGTCCTTCTCGTTCTCGTGCGGGATCAGCACGGTGGCGATGCCGCCGCGATGCGCCGCCAGCAGTTTCTCCTTGAGGCCGCCAATCGGCAGCACCTCGCCGCGCAGCGTGATCTCGCCGGTCATCGCCACGTCGGCGCGCACCGCGATCCTGGTCAGCGCCGAGACCAGCGCCGTGCACATGCCGATGCCGGCGCTCGGGCCGTCCTTGGGAGTCGCGCCCTCCGGCACGTGCACGTGCACGTCGAGTTTCTGGTGGAAGTCGGCGTCCAGGCCCAGCGACTCGGCGCGGCTGCGCACGAAGGTCATCGCCGCCTGGATGGACTCCTGCATGACCTCGCCGAGGTGCCCGGTGAACAGCAGCTTGCCCTTGCCGGGCACCATCGCCGACTCGATGGTCAGCAACTCGCCGCCGACCTCGGTCCACGCCAGGCCGGTGGCCTGACCGATGCGGCTCGACTCCTCGGCCTTGCCGTAGCGGAAGCGCTTCACGCCCAGGAACTTGTCGATATTCTTCGGCGTCACCGACACGACCTTCGTGTCGGGCTCGAGCAGCAGCTGCTTGACGGCCTTGCGGCAGATCTTCGCCTGCTCGCGCTCGAGGTTGCGCACGCCCGCCTCGCGCGTGTAGTGACGGATGATCTCGGTGATCGCCGGGTCCGACACCTTGAGTTCTTCGGGCTTCAGGCCGTTCTGCTTGACCTGCTTGGGCAGCAGGTAACGGCGCGCGATGTTCAGCTTCTCGTCCTCGGTGTAACCGGCCAGCCGGATCACTTCCATGCGGTCGAGCAGCGGCGGCGGGATGTTGAGCGTGTTCGCCGTGCACACGAACATCACCTCCGACAGGTCGAAGTCCACCTCGAGGTAGTGGTCGTTGAAGCCCGAATTCTGCTCCGGGTCGAGCACCTCGAGCAGGGCCGAGGACGGATCGCCGCGGAAGTCCATGGACATCTTGTCCACTTCGTCGAACAGGAACAGCGGGTTGCGCACGCCGGCGCGCGCCATGTTCTGCAGCACCTTGCCCGGCAGCGAGCCGATGTAGGTGCGGCGGTGGCCGCGGATCTCGGCCTCGTCGCGCACGCCGCCCAGCGACATGCGCACGAACTTGCGGTTGGTGGCCCGCGCGATCGACTGCCCCAGCGAGGTCTTGCCGACGCCGGGCGGCCCGACCAGGCACAGGATCGGGCCCTTCAGGCGCTTGACGCGCTGCTGCACCGCCAGGTACTCGACGATGCGCTCCTTGACCTTCTCCAGCCCGTAGTGGTCCTCATCCAGCACCGTCTGCGCGGCGGCGATGTCGTGGTGCACCTTGCTGCGCTTCTTCCACGGCACCTTGACCAGCCAGTCCACGTAGTTGCGCACGACGGTCGCCTCGGCTGACATCGGCGACATCAGCTTGAGCTTGTTGATCTCGCCGACCGCCTTGGCCTTGGCCTCCTTGGGCATGCCCGCGCGCGCGATCTTCTTTTCCAGCTCGCCGATCTCGTTGGGCGCGTCGTCCATGTCGCCCAGCTCCTTCTGGATCGCCTTCATCTGCTCGTTGAGGTAGTACTCGCGCTGGCTCTTCTCCATCTGGGTCTTGACGCGGCTGCGGATGCGCTTCTCGATCTGCAGCACTTCCATCTCGACTTCGATCAGCGCCAGCATGTGCTCGAGCCGGGCGCGCACGTCCTGGATCTCGAGCACCTTCTGCTTGTCCGCCAGCTTGAGCGCCATGTGCGCCGCGACCGTGTCGCCCAGCCGGCCCGGCTGATCGATACCGGCCAGCGAGGTGAGGATCTCCGGCGGCACCTTGCGGTTGAGCTTGACGTACTGCTCGAACTGCGCGATGACGCTGCGCGTCATCACGTCCATCTCGCGCTCGTCGTAGGCCTCCTGGTCGGGCATCGGCGCTGCCACGGCCGAGAAGTAGTCGCCCGACTGCAGATCCTGCACGGCCGCGCGCGACAGCCCCTCGACCAGCACCTTGACGGTGCCGTCGGGCAGTTTCAGCAGCTGCAGGATCGTCGCGACGGTGCCGATCGCGTACAGGTCATCGGCCTTCGGGTCGTCCACCTCGGCGTGCCGCTGCGCGACCAGCAGGATCTGCTTGTCGCGGGCCATGCACTCGTCCAGCGCCACGATCGACCGCTGCCGGCCGACGAACAGCGGGATCACCATGTGCGGATACACGACCACGTCCCGCAGCGGCAGGACCGGGAGGCGAGGGCTGGCTTCGCGCCGGGTGGCAGTCTTGGGCTTGTCGGTCACAGATCGGTCCTTTTGACGGCGCTCGTGCAAGCATACGTCATGGGGGCGGGGTTCGAGAAAGCAAGAGCGGCGGGCACAGCAGCGGTCACGTCCCGGTCAGGGCAGGGTCCCGTCGTTCCGGGCAGATGCGGCAGCGCTGCAGCAGGAGGGGCCGGACCCCAGTCCGTCGTCAGTTCACGGCGCGGCGCGGTTCCTGCTCGGCGGGCCGCTTGTCCTCGCTGCGGTACACGAGGTACGGCTTGCTCTGCCCCATGATGACCGATTCGTCGAGCACGACCTTGGCGACGTTCTTCATCGACGGCAGGTCGTACATGACGTCGAGCAGCACGTTCTCGAGGATGGTGCGCAGGCCGCGCGCGCCGGTCTTGCGTTCCATGGCCTTGCGTGCGACGGCCAGCAGGCCATCGTCGCGGAATTCCAGTTCGACGCCTTCCATCTCGAGCAGCCTTGCGTACTGCTTGGACAGCGCATTGCGCGGCTCGGTCAGGATGGTGATCAGCGCGCTCTCGTCGAGTTCCTCCAGCGTCGCCACCACCGGCAGCCGGCCCACGAACTCGGGGATCAGCCCGAACTTGATCAGGTCCTCGGGCTCGACGTCCTTGAACAGGTCGGCGCCCTGCGGCCGCTCCTTCGGGCTCTTGACGTCGGCCGCGAAGCCGATGCCGCCGCTTGAACTGCGCCGCTCGATGATCTTTTCGAGGCCGGCGAATGCGCCGCCGACGATGAACAGGATGTTGCTCGTGTCCACCTGCAGGAATTCCTGCTGCGGGTGCTTGCGCCCGCCCTGCGGCGGCACCGACGCCACCGTGCCCTCGATCAGCTTCAGCAGCGCCTGCTGCACGCCTTCGCCGGACACGTCGCGGGTGATGGACGGGTTGTCGGACTTGCGCGAGATCTTGTCGATCTCGTCGATGTAGACGATGCCGGTCTGTGCCTTCTCGACGTCGTAGTCGCACTTCTGCAGCAGCTTCTGGATGATGTTCTCGACGTCCTCGCCGACGTAGCCCGCCTCGGTGAGCGTGGTGGCGTCGGAAATCGTGAACGGCACGTTCAGCAGCCTGGCCAGCGTCTCCGCGAGCAGCGTCTTGCCGCAGCCGGTCGGGCCGATCAGCAGGATGTTGCTCTTGGCGATCTCCACCTCTTCCTTGTCGCCGCGCGCCCGCTTGCCGCCGCTGGTGGTCTGCAGCCGCTTGTAATGGTTGTAGACCGCGACCGAGAGGATCTTCTTGGCGCGCTCCTGGCCGATCACGTAGTCGTCCAGGATCTTCTTGATTTCCTGCGGCTTCGGCAGCTTCTCGCGCGAGCGGTCCTGCTTGTCCTCGAGCTCCTCGCGGATGATGTCGTTGCACAGCTCGACGCACTCGTCGCAGACGAACACGGACGGGCCCGCAATCAGCTTGCGCACCTCGTGCTGGCTCTTGCCGCAAAACGAGCAATACAGCAGCTTGCCTTCTTCGTGCTTGCCGCGGGTGTCGTCAACCATGCCGTGCCGCCCCCAGGGCTGCCGGCCAGACGCCGGCGGATCCCTTATAACATGTCACTGTGGGTGTATAAAATCCCAGATCCGCCCGCAGCTTGTGCGCCATTTCTCAGATGGCGCCTTCAGCCAGCGACCGGCGCGGCGGGCAGCTGCCCGCGGCGCTCCAGGACCGCGTCGATCAGCCCGTAGGCCTTGGCCTGCTCGCCGCCCATGAAGTTGTCGCGGTCGGTGTCCACGCGGATCTTCTCGAGCGGCTGGCCGGTATGGCGCGACAGGATGGCGTTGATGCGGTCGCGGGCGTCGAGGATCTCGCGGGTATGGATCTCGATGTCGGTCGCCTGGCCCTGGAAGCCGCCCAGCGGCTGGTGGATCATGACCCGCGAGTTCGGCAGCGCATAGCGCTTGCCCTTGGCGCCGGCGCCGAGCAGCAGCGCACCCATGCTGGCGGCCTGGCCGACGCAGATCGTGCTGACGTCCGGCTTGATGAACTGCATGGTGTCGTAGATCGCCAGCCCGGCCGACACCGACCCGCCGGGCGAATTCACGTAGAAGTGGATGTCCTTGTCGGGATTCTCCGACTCCAGGAACAGCAGCTGCGCCACGACCAGGTTGGCGGTCTGGTCGTCGATCGGGCCGACGATGAAGACGACCCGCTCCTTGAGCAGCCGCGAGAATATGTCGTAGGCCCGCTCGCCGCGCGCCGTCTGTTCGACGACCATCGGGACCAGGTTGAGCGCCTTGGTATCCATGCGTGCGTTCACCCCGTGCTAGCTGACTCGTCAGACGCTCCGTCGGCGCCGAAGTTCATGAGTTCCTTGAAGGTCGTAGGCTGCTCGGTCGTCGTGGCGTGTTCCAGGACGTGGTCCACAGCCTGGTCCTCGAGCACCATCATCTGCAACTGGCGCAGCGCACCCTCGTTTTCCAGGTACTGCTTGCGCGCGGCCTCCGGGTCGGCAAAGCCGGCCACGAGCTCATCGAGCCGCTCCTGCACCTTCGCGGCGTTCACGTGGATGCCGGCCACGCGGATCACCTCGTTGAGCAGCAGGCCGAGCGCCACGCGGCGGCGCGCGGCGGCCTCGAACGGCCCGCGCGGCGGCAATTGCTTGGCGCTGCGTGCGCCCATGCGACGCAGCGCCTCGATCTGCATGTCGCGTATTTCCTGCTCGACCAGCGTGCGCGGCAGCTCCAGCGGGTTGGCCGCCAGCAGCTGCTCCAGCACCTGCGCCTTGAGCCGCGCGCGAACCGCCTGCTCCAGCTCGCGCTCCATGTTGTCCCGCACCTCGGCGCGCAACGCGTTGACCCCGCCCTCCTCCACGCCGAAGGCGCGGCAGAATTCGTCGTCCAGCTCCGGCAGCCTGCTCTGCTCGACCGCCTGCACCGTGACGCTGAACTGCGCGGTCTTGCCCGCCAGGTTCTTGGCCGGATAATCCTCCGGGAACGCCACGTCGAAGTCCCTGACGTCGCCCGCGGCCGCGCCGCGCACGCCATCCTCGATGTCCTTCAGCATGCGTCCTGCACCGAGCATGAACTGGTGGCCCTGTGCCTGGCCGCCGTCAAACGGCTTGCCGTCGATCGTCGCCAGGAAGTCGATGGTCAGCCGGTCGCCGTCCTGGGACGGACGCCCCGCCGGCGTGAAGTCCGGCTTCTGCTGGCGCAGGCTCTCGAGCATCGCGTCCAGGTCGCCATCGCCGACCGCGGCCGTCGGCCGGGTGACGGCCATGCCTTCGACGCCCTTGAGCTCGATCTTCGGGTACACCTCGAAGGTCGCCGCATACTTGAGGTCGGCGCCCTTGTCCGCGGCCAGCGATTCGATGTGCGGCCCGCTGGCCGGCTGGAGTTTCTCCTGGCTGACCGCTTCCGCGAAGGTTTCGCGGATCAGCTCGCTGACGACTTCCTCGCGGATCTGCGCGCCGTAGTGCTTGCGCACCACGTGGATCGGCGCCTTGCCCGGGCGGAAGCCCTTGATGCGCGCCGTGCGGCTGACGCCGAGCAGCCGCTTGTCGACCTGCTGCTCGATGCGGCTGGCCGGCACGGAGACCTGCATGCGGCGCTCGAGCCCCTTGAGCGCATCCACTGACACCATCATGTGCTAGCAAACCTCTGCATGAACGTGGATATCCGCCTCCCCGGCCGGCCAACTGGTGCGAAAGGAGAGACTCGAACTCTCACGGGTTGCCCCACTGGATCCTAAATCCAGCGCGTCTACCAATTCCGCCACTTTCGCACGCTGGAACCGGGGGACCGGCGGAACCCGTGCCCGCTGGTCAAGCGTTCGATTATAGCCCAATCGCGCCGGATCCCGTGTCCTGCGGCGGCGTCATGGCTGGGCCGGCGGGTCCGGGTTTCGCGCCCGGTCCGCCCCGCGGCGCCGCAGGCGCGCGCGCCAGGCCAGCAGCCATGCAATCAGGCTGGGCAGCAGGAAAGTAGCGACCACCAGCAGGCTGATCAGGTCCCTGCCGCCCTTCAGCCCGCCACTGGCGCTGATGTAGATCAGCACGATGGTCAAGGCGACCGCCAGGATCGCGCCGATCTTCAGCGCGCCCAGCGCCCGCTCAGCCGGGGTGGCGTCGGTATCGTCGATGGTCGCGGTGGGCCAGCCGTAGCCGGGTCCGCGGAAGGGATCGCGCTCGCTCATCGTGCCGCCAGTCTGCCACAGCCGCGCCGCGCGGGCCTTGCAGGAAAGCCCCGCGGCTCGCGCCGCGGGGCTTTGGGGTTGGTGGGCCATGTAGGACTCGAACCTACAACCTACGGATTAAGAGTCCGGAGCTCTACCAATTGAGCTAATGGCCCAAGCACAAGATGGGGCGAGCGATGGGACTCGAACCCACGACGGCCGGAATCACAATCCGGGGCTCTACCAGCTGAGCTACGCCCGCCATCGTCAAGAAAACACCTGCCTGCCCGCGACCCCTGGTCTGGCGCGCCCGGCAGGACTCGAACCTGCAACCGCCGGCTTAGAAGGCCGGTGCTCTATCCGGTTGAGCTACGGGCGCTCGTTGTCGGCCCGTGGCGCCGCCGGATCCGTGGTCGGGGCAGAGGGATTTGAACCCCCGACCCTCTGCTCCCAAAGCAGATGCGCTACCAGACTGCGCCATGCCCCGCCAGTGGACTGTCGGATGCAACCGCACCGGCTACAAGCCTGCACGGGGGCGCCGAGTTTACGTTCGACACCGCGGTGCGTCAATTTTACGCGCCGCGCGGAGCACGGCCCGGCGGCCCGCCATGCCACAATGGCGGCCCCGTGGCTCGAGCGACCTGCCGATCATGACGGCAAAAGTGCTGGACGGCCGGACTTTCGCGGCCGAGATCAAGGCCGAGGTGCGCGCGGCAACCGACGCGCTGGCGGCGCGCGGCCTGCGCCGGCCCGGTCTCGCGGTCATCATGGTCGGCGACGATGCCGCCTCGGCGGTGTACGTGCGCAACAAGCGGCGCTCCTGCGAGGAAGCCGGCATCGTGCCCCATGACCACGACCTGTCGCGCTCGACGACCGAGGCTGCGCTGTTGCAGCTGATCGACCGGCTCAATGCGGACCCGACCGTGGACGGCGTGCTCGTGCAGCTGCCGCTGCCGGAACACATCCGGCCCGGTGCCATCATCGAGCGCATCAGTCCTGCCAAGGACGTCGACGGTTTCCACCCGTACAACGTCGGGCGGCTGGCCCAGCGCGTGCCCTTCATCCGGCCGTGCACACCGTACGGCATCGTGCGGCTGCTCGAACTGGCCGGCATCAATCCGAAGGGCCAGCACGCCGTCGTGGTGGGCGCCTCCAACATCGTCGGCCGGCCGATGGCGCTGGAACTGCTGTTGATGGGTTCGACGGTGACCGTCTGCCACCGCTTCACGCGCAACCTGGATGCGCACGTGCGCATGGCCGAGATCCTGGTCTCGGCGGTCGGCAAGCCGGGCGTGGTGCGCTCGGAGTGGATCCGCGAGGGCGCGATCGTGATCGACGTGGGCATCAACCGGCGGCCCGACGGCAGCCTGACCGGCGACATCGAATTCGAGTCCGCGGCCCGCCGCGCGGCCTGGATCACGCCGGTGCCTGGCGGCGTCGGCCCGATGACCGTCGCGGCGCTGATGAAGAACACGCTGGAGTCGGCGCTGAAGAGGATCGAGGGCACCGGCGGCGACTAGTAGGGCTACTTCCTGCGCCAGGTCGTCCCGCCTGCGCCGTCCTCCAGGATCACGCCGCGCGCATCGAGTTCGTCGCGGATGCGGTCCGATTCCGGCCAGTCGCGGGCGGCGCGCGCCGCCGCGCGCGCTGCGATGAGCCGCTCGATGCCGGCGTCGTCGTCGCCCGCCGCGTCGCCGCCGGTGAGTTCCGAGGCCGTCGCCAGCCAGGCGCCGGGCTCATGGCCCAGCAATCCCAGCACGCCGCCCAGTGCGCGCAATTCCCCCGCCAGCGCAGCCGCCCGCGCCGCTTCGCCGCCCGCCTTCGCCACATTCAGTTCGCGGGCCAGCGTCTGCAGGACGGCGAACGCGCCGGCCGTGTTGAAGTCGTCGTCCATCGCCTCGCGAAAGCGCGCCCTCCATTCGGTCTCGGGCGCTGGCGCCGCGGGCTCGATATCGCGCAGCGCCAGGTACAGGCGCGACAGCGCCGCGTCGGCCTGCTTGAGGTTTTCCTCCGTGTAGTTGACCGGCCCCCGATAGTGGCTCGACAACACGAACGCGCGCAGCACTTCCGGGCGCAGCCGCGGCAACACCTCGCGCACGGTGAAGAAGTTGCCGAGCGACTTCGACATCTTCTCGTCGTCGACCCGCACGAAGCCGTTGTGCATCCACACGTTCACGAACGGCGCGTCGCTCGCCCCGCAGGACTGCGCAATCTCGTTCTCATGGTGCGGGAACTTCAGGTCCAGCCCGCCGCCGTGGATGTCGAAGTGGTCGCCCAGCAGGGCCGTGGCCATGGCGGAGCACTCGATGTGCCAGCCCGGCCGCCCGGGCCCCCACGGCGATTCCCAGCTCGGTTCACCTGGCTTGGCCGACTTCCACAGCGCGAAGTCCAGCGGGTCGCGCTTGTGTTCGCCGACCGCGACCCGTGAGCCGGCGCGCAGGTCGGCCGGATTCTTGCCCGACAAGCGGCCGTAACCTTCACAACTCGATACTGAATACAGGACGTCGCCGCCGTCGGCCACGTAGGCGTGTCCGCGTTCGATCAGCGCGCCGATCATGTCGATGATCTGCGGCATGTAGGCGGTGGCGCGGGGCTCCTGGTCTGGCGGCTCGATGCCGAGCGCGGCGCAGTCCTCGTCCATCGCCGCGATGAAGCGCTCGGTCAGCTGCCGCCACGGCTCGCCGCTGGCCGCCGCCCGCGCGATGATCTTGTCGTCGATGTCGGTGATGTTGCGCACGAAAGTCACGTGGTAGCCACGCCAGCGCAGGTAGCGCCGCACCATGTCGAACACGGCCATCATGCGGGCATGGCCGACGTGGCAGTAGTCGTAGACGGTCATGCCGCAGACATACATGCGCACCTTGCCCGGCTCGAGTTCGCGAAACGGTTCCTTGCGACCGCCCAGCGAATTGTGGATCCGCAGCGTCATGCCGGTCCCCGCGCGTGCGCGGCCAGGCGCGCGCGCAGCCGCTCCGCCGACAGCGCGCTGATCAGCGGCGCGAGCTCCGGGCCGTCGGCGCGGCCGGTCAGCGCGATGCGCAGCGGCATGTACAGCGCCGCGCCCTTGCGGCCCGTGCGGCGGCGCAATTCGCGCGCCAGCGCGGGCAACTCGGGACCGGTCTGCTCGAACGCGGCGAGCGCCGCGGCGAAGAACCCCGGACCCGCGTCGGCGAGTGCCGCGGCATCGTCTGCGGACGGCGGCGGTAATTCGCCGAACAGCACGTCGACCCATGGCAGCGCATCGCCCGGAAACACGACGTTGTGGCTGACGAAGCCGGCCAGGGCGCGGCGGCGCTCGGGCGCCAGGCCGGCCGGCAGCGCTGGCGCCATCCACGCCTCGAGCTCGTCCTCGCCGAGCCGCTTGACCGCCTCCCGCTGCCAGTGGACCAGCTGGGCCTCGTCGACGTGCGCGGGCGCCCGCCCGAGCCGCTCGAGGTGAAAATGGCCGGCCAGTGCGGCCGGCTCGAGCCAGCCATCCGGCGCGCCCGCGTGGCCCAGCCGCAGCAGGTAGTTGCAGACCGCCGCGGCGAGGAAGCCCCGTTCGCGCAGCGCCGCCACGCCGAGGCTGCCGGCCCGCTTCGACAGCGGCGCGCCGCCGGCGTCCAGCAGCAGCGGCAGGTGTCCGTAGTCCGGCGGCGCGAGTTCCAGCGCCCGCAGCAGCAGCAGCTGGCGCGGCGTGTTGGACAGGTGGTCCTCGCCCCGCAGCACGTGCGTCACGCCCATCAGCGCGTCGTCCAGCGCGTTGCAGAAGAAGAACACGGCCACGCCGTCGGCCCGCCGCACCACGAAGTCGCCGATGTCGGCCGTGGCAAAGGACTGCGCGCCGCGCACCAGGTCATCGAAGGCGACCGTCTCGTCATCGGGCACGCGAAAACGCAGCGCCGGCTTCCGCCCGGCCGCCTCGTGCCGCGCGCGGTCGTGGGCCGTCAGCCTGCGGCAGCTGCCTTCGTAGCGTGGCGGCCGGCCGGCGGCCGCCAGCGTACGCCGTGCAACCTCGAGTTCCGCCGGCGTGCAGAAGCAGGGATAGGTCGCGCCAGCGGCGGCGAGCCGCGCGTAGTGCGCCTCGTAGAGCGCCCCGCGCCGCGACTGCCGGTACGGGCCGCGATCATCCTCGCGGCCTGGCCCCGCATCCCAGTCGATGCCCAGCCAGCGCAGATCCTCCAGCTGCGACGCCAGAAATGCCTCGCTGTCGCGCTGCAGGTCGGTGTCCTCGACGCGCAGCAGGAAGCGCCCGCCCGTGGCCCGCGCCAGCAGCCAGTTGAACAGCGCCGTGCGCACGTTGCCCAGGTGGACCTGGCCGGTCGGACTGGGCGCAAAGCGGGTGATGACGGTGCGCGGCATGGGCCTCACAGTGTACGGGATCGGACGGTGCGGCTCACCCGCCGCCATGCGGTAAACTTCCGGCCGTCCCCGCCACCGGAAGCGACGAACGAATGAAGCAACTCCCGATCTGCCTGGCCCTGCTGCTGGCGCTGCCGGTCGGCGCCGTGGCCCAGACCTCCAGCACGCTGAACCCGCGGGTCCGGGTCGAGACCACCGCCGGCGCTTTCGTGATCGAGCTCGACGCCGCGCGTGCGCCGCTGACAGCCGAGAACTTCCTGCGCTATGTGCGCGACGGCTTCTACAACGGGCTGATCATGCACCGGGTCGTGCAGAACTTCGTCGTGCAGGGTGGCGGCTACGACACCGGCTACGCCGAGCGGCCGACCCGCGGCCCCATCGCCAACGAGTCGGGCAACGGCCTGCAGAACCGCCGCGGCACGGTCGGCATGGCACGCGACGAGAGCCCGCATTCGGCCACCTCGCAGTTCTACGTCAACCTGACCGACAACCCCGCGCTCGGTCCGTTGCCCAGCCGTTGGGGCTATACCGTGTTCGGCCGGATCGTCGAGGGCATGGACGTGCTGGACCGCATCGCCCACGTGGCAACCGGCGCGCGCGGCCCGTTCCCGTCCGATGCGCCGCTCGAACAGATCCTCCTGACGCGGGTATTCCTGGACAGCGGACGCCCGGCCGTCGCGGCCCCTGCGCCGTCGGCGCCCGCCGGTGGCACCGGCGAAGCCGAGGATGCCGCGGCACCGCCTGGCGAACCGGCGCCGCCGCCCGACCCCGTCCCGTGACCCGGTTGTTCGCGTCCGACCTGCATCTCGACCCCGCGCGGCCGGAGACGACCGCGCAGTTCCTGGCGCTGCTGCAGGGCCCGGCGCGGGATGCGCAGGCCCTGTACCTGCTGGGCGACCTGTTCGAGGTCTGGCTGGGCGACGATGCGCCCGGCACGCTCGGGCAGCAGGCCGCGGCGGCGCTGCGCGAACTGTCGCGGCAAGGCGTCGCCATCTTCGTGATGCAGGGCAACCGCGACGTGCTGCTCGGCGAGGGCTTCTGCGCGCAGGCCGGCGCGACCTTCCTGCCCGACCCGACCCTCGTCACCATCGGCCACCGCAAGGTGCTGCTCACGCACGGCGACGCGCTGTGCACCGACGACGGCTCATACCAGCGGCTGCGCGCGCTGCTGCACGATCCGCAGGTGCAGGCCGGCCTGCTGGCCCTGGCGTTCGACCGTCGCCGCGCGGTGGCGGAGGGGGCGCGCGCCGGCAGCCGCGACCACCTCGCGCGGGCGGACGAGGTCATCACCGACGTCAACCAGCAAGCGGTCGCGCACGCGATGCGGGGCGCGGGCGTGGACCTGCTGCTGCACGGCCACACGCACCGGCCTGCCGTGCACCGCTTCGAACTCGACGGCCGGCCGCACACGCGGATCGTGCTCGGCGACTGGTCGCGCGGCGCCAGCGTGCTGCGCTGGGACGAAGGCGGATACGAACTGCTGGCCGGGCGGGAACGGCTGGCGGCGGGCAGCTAGCGCGGTCTTCAGAATCCGGCCGCCGCGCGCTCCGCTTCGTCCCTCTCCACTTCCTTGAGCACGTCGACGAGCTGCTCGGCTGACCGGTAGCGACGCGCCGGGATCTTGGCGATGCAGTTGATGACGATCGACTCGAACCGCTTCAGGTCCGGCGTCAGTTCCGGCAAGGGCGCGTTGGCGTGCTTGTAGATCACCTGCATGGGCGTGCCGGCGACATAGGGCTTCCGCCGCATCAGCATCTCGAACAGGATGATGCCGAGGCTGTACAGGTCGCTGCGCACGTCGATTTCTCGGCCGTGGCCCTGCTCCGGACTCATGTAGTACGGCGTGCCGAAGATCTGCCCGCTGCCGGTGATCGCGGCGTCGAGGTCGAGCTGCTTGGACATGCCGAAGTCGATGAGCACGACCGAACCGTCCGTGCGCAACATGACGTTGCCCGGCTTGAGGTCGCGGTGCAGGACGCCGGCCTCGTGCAGGACCTTGAGCGCCTCCGCCATCTGCCTGAGGTAGGTGATGGCCTCGAGCGGCGTGAGGCCCTGCTTGATGCGCGCGCGCAGGTCGCCGGCCGGGAAGTACTCCATCGTGATGTAGGCGTGGTCGTCGCCCGCGCCGAAATCGTAGATGCGCACGATGTTCGGGTGGCGCAGCGCCGAGGCGATCTCGTACTCGCGCAGGAACCGGTCGAAGGTGTCGGCGGCCTTGCCGCCTGACTCAGGGGCCTGCCTGAGCACCTTCAGCACGACCTGCTCGCCGAGCTTGACGCTCTCGGCCAGATAGACGGTCGATGCGGGCATTTCGGCCAGCTTCTTCACGAAGCGGTAGCCGCGGATGATCAGGTCGCCGAAGCGGCTGGCCTGGTCCGCCTCGTCGGTGCCGCCGATCGGCTCCTGCGGACGGCGGCCGGCGGCCCGCGCATCGCACAGTACTTCGACGAACCGCGCGTGGTCCACCTTGGTCTTGGCAAGGCAGGCGTGCGCGCCCGCCGCTTGCGCGCGCTGCGTGGCCTCCTCGGACAGGTCCGCGGTCAGGTACACGATGGGCGGGAATGCCGGCCGGCGATGCAGGTCCTTGAGCCAGTCGAGGCCGCTGCCATCACCCGGATCGTCCTCCAGCAGCACGAGGTCGTAGGCCGAGGCATGGAATTCCGCGGGCAGCCGTCCGCTCGACACCGGGTCGTATTCGGCCACGGCCGAGTCCCCGAACCCGGTCTCGACGTGCAGCGCGAGCAGGCGCCGAAAGTCGTCCTGCTTGCCAACGATGAGTACCCGAAGCGTCACAGGCGCATCTTACCCCCGTCCCGGGCCGCGCCAACTGTGCGGCAGGTCGCTTCTCCACGCAAGCAGCAGGTCGCCCACGTTGGTCCCGGTCGGCCCGGTGTGCACGAGATCGCCGCTGGCCTCGAGGAACCTGCCGCTGTCGGCAGCCGCAAGGCTGGCCAGCGGGTCGCAGCCACCGTCGCGGCCGCGCCGCAGCGTGCCGCCGTCGACGAGCGCGCCGGCGTCATCGCTGTTGCCGTCCGTGCCGTCGGTGCCGCAGGCCAGCAGCAGGGCCTGGCCGTCGCCGTCCAGACGCAGCGCCGCGCACAGCGCGAGGTGCTGGTTGCGGCCGCCGCGGCCTGGCCGCGCCGGCAGGCGGACCGTCGTCTCGCCGCCGAACACCTGCACGCCTGCCCTGCCCGGTCGAATGGCCCGGCACACCGATTCGGCTGCCGCCTCCGCATCGCCCTCGAGGCGCGCGCCGTGGACGGTGACCGGCAAGCCGGCGGCGGCGGCCGCTTCGCGCACCGCCTCGAGCGCCTGCGCCAGGTTGCCCACGCACGACACGGGCACGCCGGCGGCCGGCGTCGCGGGCGGCGGCGCACGCGCCAGCAGCGGCGGCAGCCAGGCAGGCAACGGAGCGGGAAGCGGCGCGGCGGGCGCCACCGCCAGCAAACCGGAAGCGACCACGGCCGGGTCGTCATGCGGCACGTCCGAGATGAAATACCCTTCGCTGCGGCAATGCGCGAAGGCCGCAAGCAGGCGGCCGTCCTTCACGCAGGACAGGCTGCGGCGCAAGGCATTGAGCGAGCCGATGGGCAGGCCGCAGGCCGAGGCCCAGCCGTTGAGGTCGCGCAGGTCCTGCAGCGATACGCCGGCCGGCAGCGCCTCGAGCAGGCTCGACGCGCCGCCGGAGACGAGCAGCAACACGCGCTGTCCGGCCGCTGCCTGGCGCGCCATCGCCAGCGCCGCCGCGCCCGCCGCGAGGCTGTCAGCGTCGGGCAGCGGATGTCCGGCCGCCATGCAGCGCACACCGCCCCACGTGGCCAGTTCCGGGTCGAAGTGGCCCTCGCGCGAGACGACCAGCGCGCGGCTCACTGCCGGTCCGAGCGCGTCGAGCGCACCGAGCGTCATGGCGCTGGCGGCCTTGCCGACGGCCAGCACCCACACGTCGCCGTGCGCACAGCCGGCCAGCGTCTGACGCATGCGGCAGCGCCCGTTCACCGCCGCCAGCGCGGCGTCGAACAGCGCGAGCAGCGAGGTTCGTCCGGGGTCGGCGGCGGGCGGCACGCGGCGCGTCCCGCGGCGCCGTTCAGACCGCCCGCACGACGCGGTGCGGGGCCGGGTCGTCGCGCCGACGCGTCTTGACGGCGTCGGCACGCTCCAGGATGAGCCGCTCGAGGTAGTCGGCAGTCACGTCGCCGGTCACGTACTCGGCCGAGAAGCAGGAGGTGTCGAATTCCTCGATGCTCGCCTGGTCGTGCCGGCAGGCCGCGACCAGGTCGTCGAGCTCCTGATAGATGAGCCAGTCGGCGCCGATGATGCTGGCGACCTCCTGCTCCGAGCGGCCGGAGGCGACCAGCTCGGAGGCGACCGGCATGTCGATGCCGTACACGTTCGGGTACCTGACCGGCGGCGCGGCCGAGGCGAAATACACCTTGCGGGCGCCCGCCTCGCGCGCCATGTCGATGATCTGCGCCGAGGTGGTGCCGCGCACGATCGAGTCGTCCACCAGCAGCACGTTGCGGCCCGCGAACTCGAGGTCGATCGCGTTCAGCTTGCTGCGCACGGACTTTCGCCGCATCTCCTGCCCCGGCATGATGAACGTGCGCGCGATGTAGCGGTTCTTGACGAAACCCTCCCGGTACTTGATGCCGAGCGAGCCGGCCAGCTGCATGGCGCTGGTGCGGCTGGTATCGGGGATCGGGATCACCACGTCGATGTCGTGGTCGGGCTGCAGCCGGCGGATCCGGTCGGCGAGCCGCTCGCCCATGCGCATGCGCGCCTTGTGCACCGAGATGTTGTCGATGATCGAATCGGGGCGCGCAAAATACACGTACTCGAAGATGCACGGCGTGTGCCGCGCCGGCTGCACGCACTGGCAGCTGTGCAGGCGCCGCTGCTGGTCGATGTAAATCGCCTCGCCGGGCCGCACGTCGCGCAGCAGCGTGAACCCGAGCATGTCGAGGGCGACGCTCTCGGACGCGAGCATCCACTCCGGCCCCTGCGGCGTGTCGCGCCGGCCCAGCACCAGCGGGCGGATACCGTGCGCGTCGCGGAACCCGATCACGCCGTGCCCCACGATCAGTGCCACGGCGGCGTAACCGCCGCGACAGCGCTGGAAGACGTTGCTCAGCGCGCCGAAGATGTCCTGCGGCGCGAAGCCCGGTCCCGTGCAATGCTGCAGCTCGCTGGCGAGCACGTTCAGCAGCACTTCGGAGTCCGAGCTGGTGTTGAGGTGCCGGCGGTCGTCGCGAACCAGCTCCAGCGACACCTCGGCGGCGTTGGTCAGGTTGCCGTTGTGGCCCAGCCCGATGCCGAACGGCGAGTTCACGTAGAACGGCTGCGCCTCGTCGGGGCGGTCGCAGCCCGCCGTCGGGTAGCGCACGTGCCCGATGCCGGCGTTGCCGGCCAGGTTGACCATGTGCCGGTGGTGGAACACGTCGCGCACCAGGCCGACGTCCTTGCGCACGAACAGCTCGCCGTCGCGCATGGTCATGATGCCGGCCGCGTCCTGGCCGCGGTGCTGCAGCACGGTCAGCGCGTCGTAGATGCGCTGGTTGACCGGCGAGTTGCCCACCATGCCGACGATGCCGCACATGGGGTCAGGGCACTCCAGGGCAGGACCGCTGCATCAGGGCGCGGGCCCGTACGCCGGGCGTCGCCGCCGGCGTCGCGCCGCCCCATCCGGTCGTGCCGGTGCACATCGCTCGTCACTCCTTGGCGGCAGCAGAATCCGGCACCGCCGCGGCGGTGCCTCCATGGCAATGTCTCAGCCCCGGACCATCCCGGCCGCGTCGTCGAGCAGCGGCTCGAGTCGAGGTTCGGCGTAACGCTCGAGCCAGTTGGCAGCGTGTTCCGCATACGGCATCAGGCGCGAGCCCGTCCACCACGGCTCATGCTGCAGGTCCAGCCCGCGGCCGATCATGACGAACACGCCGATCACGACCAGTGCGCGAATGGCCCCGAACAACAAGCCCAGCATGCGGTCGGCGGCGGCCAGCCCGGCCGCCCGGCGCACCAGGTAGCCGACCAGCGCGCCGATGGCGGAGCCGAGCAGCAGCAGCCCGGCCAGCAGCAGTATGCGCGCGACCCATTCGCGCAGCCCGGGAGTCGCCAGCACGCCGCCCAGGTAGGGGTTGAGGAGGTAAGCGTAGTGCCATGCCACCCACAGGCCCACCAGCCACGACACCAGCGAGATGGCCTCGCGGATGAAGCCACGCAGCACCCCCGCCAGCAACGAGGCCAGCATCAGCAGGATGAACGCGTAGTCGATTCCAGTCATGTCTCGCAGGTTCCCGCAACCACTCGCCGCGATTCTACCCCAAGCGGCGCGACCGGCCGGTCATGGCTGGCTGACGACATTGCCACCGATGCCCTCGGCCTTCAGACGTGCAGCCAGCGCCACGGCGCGTTCGCGCGCGGCCTCGGGGCCGACACGCACGCGGTACAGCACGCCACCCCCGCTCTGGTATTCGACGATGAATGCGCTGTAACCGCGGCGCTCAAGGTCCGCGACCTGTTTCGCCGCCGCGTTGCGGTTCGACAACGCGGCGACCTGCACGGCATAGCCGGCGGCGACGGCTGTCGCCGCCGGCGGCACGGCGGGCGCGGTCACTGCGGCTGGCCCGGCGCTCGCCGTGGGCGCCGGGCCGGGCGCCGCCGCCGCGGCCGGTACCTCCCCGTCAGGCAGCCCACTCGGCGCTTCGCGCACTGCAGCCGGCGGCGACCCGGGCACCGTTTCATCGGGGGGCGCGATTTCCGCCGGTCCGGCCGGGCGCGGGCCGCCGAGGTCGATCTCGACGCTGCGCGACGGTTCAGCCGCACGCGGCGGTGCCGGTTCGGATTGCTTCGGGCCGGACAGCAGGGCCGGCACGACCAGTACGGCCAGCAGCACCAGGATGACGGCGCCGACCAGGCGTTCCTTGACTTCAGGTTCCATGCACGCCTCTCCCGCACCCAGCGTGCGCGCATTCTAGCCCTCGGCCGCCGCTCATGCCGGCACACCGAGCCACGTGAGGGCCGGCCCGACGGTCTGGAATGAGCCGAAGACCACGATCCGGTCGCCCGGGCCCGCCATGCCACGCGCTTGGTCGCAGGCCTCGGCGACGCCGGCGGCTGGCGTGGCGGTGGCACCTGTCACCGCCTGCAGCCGTGCCGCCAGTGCCTGCGGCGCCTGTGCGCGCGGCCCGTGCAGTGCCGCGGCGATCCACGTATCCACGCTGCCGGCCAGCGCGACCGCGATTCCCTCGACATCCTTGTCCGCGAGGATGCCGCACACCGCGATCGTGCGGTCCGCGCGGCGCCGCGCCGCCAGGCCCACGGCCAGCACGCGGGCCGCGTCCGGGTTGTGGGCCACGTCGAGCACCCATTCCGGCCGTTCACCAACGACCTGGAACCGGCCGGCCAGGCGCGCACCGGTCAGGCCGGTGCGAACCGCCTCGTCGGGCACCAGTACGCCGGGCTCCGCCGCCTGCAGCACGGCCAGCGCGGTCGCGGCGTTGGCAAGCTGGGCGCTGCCGCCCAGCGCCGGCAGCGGCAGTCCGCCGCGCCGGGAACCAAGGCCGACGTAGTCCCAGCCGTCCGGCCGCTCCACGAAGTCGAAGTCCACCCCCAGCCGCAGCAGCCGCGCGTGCCTGGACTGGGCCACCTCGGCCAGCGCCGCCGGCATCTGGCGCGAGCCGAACACCGCCGGCCGGCCGGCCCGGAAGATGCCAGCCTTCTCGCGGGCTATGGCGTCTACCGTCGTGCCCAGCCATTCGCAGTGGTCGAGCCCGACCGACACGACGGCCGCGACGTCCGCATCGATCGCGTTCACCGCGTCGAGCCGCCCGCCGAGCCCGACCTCGAGCACGGCCACGTCCACGCCCGCCGCCTCGAAGATCGCCAGCGCGGCCAGCGTGTTCCACTCGAAGAAGGTCAGGCTCTGCCCGCCGCGGGCCTCATCGATGCGGGCGAAGGCCTCGACGATCTGCTCGTCGGTCGCGCAGCGACCGCCGACACGGATGCGCTCGCGATAGTGCCGCAGGTGCGGCGACGTGAAACACCCCGACTGCAGACCGGCACCCTGCAGCATGGCCTCGAGATACGCGCACACCGAGCCCTTGCCATTGGTGCCGCCGATGGTCAGCACGCATGGCGCCGGGCGGCCAAGGCCCATCCCGTCGAGCACCGCGCAGACGCGCTCCAGCCCCAGGTCGATCGTCCTGGGGTGCAGCGACTCCTGCCAGTCGAGCCAGTCCTGCAGCGCCGGGAATCGCGCCCGGCCGCTCATTCCCCGGACGGCGGAAGTTGCATGAACACCCGCAGCAGCATCGCAATGCGATCGCGCAGGTCGCGGCGGTCCACGATCATGTCGAGCGCGCCGTGCTCGAGCAGGAACTCGCTGCGCTGGAAGCCCTCGGGCAGCGTCTCGCGAACCGTCTGCTCGATGACACGCGGGCCGGCGAAGCCGATCAGCGCCTTCGGTTCGCCGATGTTGACGTCGCCGAGCATGGCCAGGCTCGCCGACACGCCGCCGGTGGTCGGGTCGGTCATCACCGATATGAACGGCAGCCGCGCGCGCGCCAGCTGGGCGAGCGCGGCGCTGGTCTTCGCCATCTGCAGCAGCGACAGCAGCCCCTCCTGCATGCGGGCGCCCCCGCTCGCGGTGAAGCACACCAGCGGCGCGCGCTCCCTGATGCAGAAGTCCACGGCCTGCGCAAAACGCTCGCCGACGGCCGAACCCATGGAGCCGCCCAGAAAGCTGAAATCGAAGGCAGCGGCCACCACCGGCTGGCCCTGCAGCATGCCGGCCAATACGACCAGCGCATCGCGCTCGCCGGTGTCCTTCTGCGCCGCCGCGATGCGGTCGCGGTAGCGCTTGCTGTCGCGGAACCGCAGCGGGTCGAGCGGCACGACATTGTGTGCCAGCTCCTGGCCGGTGTCCGGGTCGAGGAACCGCTCGAGCCGGTCGCGCGCCGAGATGCGCATGTGATTCATGCATTTCGGGCAGACCTGCAGGTTGCGGTCCACCTCAGGCCGGTACAGGACAGAATCGCAGGCCGGGCATTTCATCCACAGCCCTTCCGGAACGGAACGCGTGCGCCGCTCGGTCTTGATCCGCGAGGGGATGATTTTCTCGAACCAGGTCATGGCCGGTCCCGTCGTCCGCAGGCGCCCGGAATCATAGCCGATGCGGAGGGCGGCGCAGAATCCGGCAGACCGGCCTGCGGCGGATAGCGGATGGCGACGAGGTACAGACCGTCGGCCGCAGCGGTGACCCCCGCCGCCGCCCGGTCGCGGCCGGCGAGCACCGTGGCCACCCACTGCGGCGGATGTTCCCCATGGCCGACGGGGATGAGGGTGCCGACGATGTTGCGCACCATGTGGTGCAGGAAGGCGTTGGCGGTGACCTCGACGAAGACCTGCCCGCCCTCGCGCCACACCGCGATCGCTTCCAGCCGGCGCTGCGGCGAACGTGACTGACATTCGGCCGCGCGAAACGACGAGAAGTCATGCGTACCGACCAGGCATTGCGCCGCCGCGTGCATGGCCAGCTCGTCGAGCGGCTCGCGGATCCAGCCCATGCGGCCGGCGTACAGCCCGGGACGCACGGCCCGGTTCTGGATCACGTACCGGTAGGTGCGCGCAAGCGCCGAATAGCGCGCATGGAAATCCGGTCCCACCTGCACGACCCAGGTCAACGAGATGTCTGCCGGCAGCTGCGAGTTGGCGCCCAGCACCCAGCCGCGCAGGCTGCGGACGGCCTGCGTGTCAAAGTGCGCCACCTGGCCAAGCGCGTGCACGCCGGCGTCAGTGCGCCCACCACAGGCCACGGTCACGGGCTGATCGGCGACGCGGCCGAGCGCTTGCTCGACCTCGGCCTGGATGGTGGGAACTTCGAGCTGCCGCTGCCAGCCCGCGTAGCGGGCGCCGTCGTATTCGACGCCCAGGGCGAACCGTTGCGTGTCCACCGCGTCAGTCATCGCTGCCGAACGCCGGCCGCCGCCCGCCGCCGGCGTAAGCGGTCACGCGCCCGGCAGGGAATCCAGCAGGCGCTTGGCATCCTGCTTCTGCTGCTTGCTGCCTTCCTGCAGGACCTCCTGCAGGATGCTGCGCGCACCGTCCGGGTCCCCCATGTCGACATAGGCCCGGGCCAGGTCCAGCTTGGTGCCCACTTCACTCATCGTGACCGGCTCGAGCTCGGACAAGTGCGGCAGGTCGCCCAGCGTCATCTGCTCGGTGACCGTGCCATCGCCGTGCGCTGCGTCGCCGATGTCGAGGTCGACGCGGAGCGTCGCGTCGTCGTCGCCGTCCGGGCCATCAGGCAGGTCCAGGTCGATTTCGCCCAGGCTCCTGCCGTCGAGCGCCGGCAGCAGCGCCGTGCCGCCAGCCGCCGCGTCGCCCTCCTTGAGCGCCCGCAGGATCGACGTGCCGCCCTGCGACGTCTCGCCATCCTCAGGCACGAGCTGCGTCGCGTCGTCTCCCTCGAGGCTGTCACCAAGCGAATCGAGATCGCCAAGGTCGATGCCCAGGTCGTCCATCGGCATTTCGGCGGTGGCGTCGGTGGACGCCGGGTCCATGTCCATGCGCAGGTGGCTGACCTGCTGGCGAATCGTGTCTTCGGACTGTGCGCGAAGGCGCGGCGTCTCGACCGTCGGCGCTTCGCCGGCAGGCAACTCGGCGGTCGGCGCGTCGCCGGCCGGCAACTCGATGGTCGGCATCTCGGCGGTCGGTTCCGTCGGCTGGATCCTGATCGTCGCCGGCGCCGCCTCGTCGTCGGCCGTGTCGAAGTCCATGTCCAGCGCCGGGTTCTCGCCCGTTTCCGCGCCGCTGTCGGTGGCGCCGAGTGCCTCGCCGAGATCGAGGTCGACGCCTTCGTCACCCTCGGGCATTTCCAGCAATTCGAGGTCCACGCGGCTTTCGCCGCCCTCGAGGTTGAGGTCTACGCCGCTCGGACCCGGGCCCTCGAACAGCCGGTCGCCGGGCGCCAGCTGGCGTCCCATGATCGCGATGCGTTCCCACTCGGAGGCATCACCCTCACTGCGTGTCTCGGACAGGTCGCGCGCCACGTCGAGGAAACTGCCCGCGTCGCCGGATACGAAGTAGATCTCGAGCAGCTTGACCTTGTAGTCGCGGCGGTCGGGACTCTTCTCGAGGGCGGCGCGGATGATGTCCGCGGACTGGTCGTAGAGGCCATAGGCCATGTGGAAATCGGCCTCGGCCAGCGGATCGCCCTCGTCCAGATCGAGCGGGGCCTCGGCGCTGATCGTCTCGTCGACCTTCGGCTTGGGCTTGCGCCGTGCCGGCACCGGAGCTGCCGCCGGCTTGCGTTCCTCGACCACGATGGACGGCTGCGCCGCACTCTCGACGATCGCCGCCTCGCGCAGGCGCGCGGCCTCGGACGGCATCGGTGACGCCGGCACCTCGAAGGACCGCAGTGCCTCGTCCAGGTCCTCCTCACGGCGCCGGCGCACGTAGCCCCAGGCGAGGCCGCCGCCCAGCAGCAGCGCGGCCGCCCCGAATATATACGTCCAGTTGTCCGTCAAGCTGTCGACGAACGACGGCTTGACTGCCGCAGGGATTTCTTCAAGCGGTTCGGCCGGTGCCTCGGCCGGCACTTCGGCCGGTGCTTCGGGCGCAGGGGCTGCCGCAACCGGCGCCTCGACGACCGGTGGCGCTTCGGCCGGTACTGCGACCGGTGCTGTCGCCGCCGCAGCCGCCGCAGCCGCCGCAGCCGCCGCAGCCGCCGCAGCCGCCGCAGCTTCCTGCTCGGCCAGCCGGCTCTGCAGTTGCGCGAGCTCGGCCTGCCTGATCTCCAGCAGGCGTTTCGATTCCTCGACCTCGCGATTCACCTGGCCGATACGCGTCTTCAGGTCGGCGGCCGGCGCCACGTCCGGCGCGGCTTCCGTGGGCGTGACCAGGCGCAGGCGACCTGCTTCCGGAGCCGATTGTCCACTGCGCCACTCGGCCGTCTGACGGCTGATTTCCGCCGACGCTTCCTGCCCGCCGATCGCGTTGACGGCGTCCGGGCCGGGCACGCGCAGGATGGCGCCCGCCAGCAGCACGTTGATGTTGCCGCCGAACGCTTCGGGGTTGGCACGGAACATCGCGATCATGGCGCGATTCGCGGTGCTGGGGTCGCCGCCGCTCAGGCCCGTTGCGATGCCATACAGCGTGTCGCCACGCTGTACGCGATAACCCGACGGCGCCCCGTCGGCTGCCGGTGTTGCCTCATCCGGTGCCGGAGCCCGTGCGGGGGCCGGCGCTGCGGCGGGCCTCGAGATCCTCGGTGCGGCCACCGGCACGGGTGGCGCCGCTTCCTGCGGTGCGAACACCGGCGGGTCGAGCAGCACGGTGTATTCACGCAACAGTCGGCCGCGTGGCCAGTTGAGTTCCACGAGGAAGGTGACGAAAGGATCGCTGGCCGGGGCGGTCGAGCTGACCAGCAATACGTTGCGCCCGTCCCGGCCGCGACCGACCGTGAACTGCACGCTGTCCAGGAAGGCCGGCCTGTCGAGGCCATAGCGCTGGAACAACTCGCGGGAGGCAAGTTGCGCGCCCATGGTGGTCAGTTCGTCGGCCGTCGGCGCGACCAGTTCGATCTCGGCAGCCAGCGGCTCATTGAGCGCCGAACTGACCCGGATATCGCCCAGGCCCAAGGCAAGGACAGCCTGCGGGGCGAGCAACAACGCCGACACTGCGGCGCGAAGTTTCCAACTCATCGTGACTCCCGGACGACCGGCGCCAACGCCCAAGCTTCCGCCCTGACGTAGCACAACAGGTGTGAAATCAATCACAAGTAACTGAATCGCACGGACTATAGCGTACAACCAGCATTTACCAAAATCTGGCAAGACGTCACGCAATTCAACTCTGGGCGGGTCGCCGGGCGACCTGTCGCAGGCGTCCCTGGCCGTGCCATGCAAAGTTGCTCAAACCTCGCGATTCCCGGCATGGGTGAGGCCCAGGCCGCGCAGGCGGGCCGCGGCCAGCCAGGTGGCCGCCAGCGCCAGCAGCGCGGCGGCCAGGAAGGCCGCCTGCGGCGCGAACTCGCGCCACAGCCAGCCGCTCAACCAGGCGCCCGCCACGCCGCCGGCGCCGTATCCGACGCTGCCGTACAGGGCCTGCCCGCGGGCCGCCGCGCCGCGCGGGAACAGCGCCTGCACGACAGCGACCGAACACAGGTGGAACAGGCCGAAACTCGCCAGGTGCAGCGCCTGCGCCCCGAACACGACCGGCAGGCGCTCCGGCCAGAGGGCCAACGCGAGCCAGCGCACCGCGGCGGCAGCCAGCGCGATGACCATCAGGCGCTGCAGCGGCCAGCGCAGCATGACCCGCGGTGCCAGCAGGAACAGGCCGATTTCCGCGGCAACGGCCCAGGCCCACAGCAGGCCGATGGTGGCGCGCGGGTAACCGAAGCGCTCGAGGTACAGGGAGAAGAAATTGTAGTAAGCGCCATGACTGGCGAGCATCAGGAACGACACGGCGAGGAAAGCGCGCACGCGCGGGTCCTTGAGCGCCGCGCGCAGCGGGGCGCCGGCTCCGGCCGGACGCTGCACGGCGGCGTCGGGCAGGCCTGCCAGTGAAGCCGCGGTGATGCCGACCAGTAACGCCAGCGCCAGCGGCAGCATCGCCATGCCCGCGCGCTCGAACCAGGCGCCGGCCAGGACCGAGGCCGCGATGAAGCCGACCGAGCCCCACAGGCGCAGCAGGCCATAACGCCCCGCCTGGTCGCCGAGCCGCTGCAGCACGTGCGCGTCGTAGACCGACATGAAGCCGTTCCACAGCGCGCTGTAGACCGCCAGCGCCAGCGCCAGCGCCCACACCGAATGCAGGGCCGGGAAAGTCACGATGCAGGCGACGGTCGCCAGCCCGGCCGCGCGCAGCAGTGCCAGCGGCCGGCCGCTGGCGTCCGCGCGCTGTGCGTACAGCGGCGGGCCGACGATGCGCATGCCGGCAAACACGCCCATCACGAGACCGATCTGCACGGCATCGAGGCCGCGCCCGGCCAGGTACAGCGGCCAGTACGGCACGAATACGCCGAGCGCGGCGAAGTACCAGAAGTACCCGCCGCCGAGCCGTGCCCGTTCGCGGATCAAGTCAGCGCGGTCGGGTGATGACCGGGGTGGGAGACACGACGTCGCCGCATTGGGCGCGATGCCTCAGGAAGTGGTCCATGAGCACGAGCAACAGCATGGCCTCGACGATCGGCACTGCGCGCAGCCCGACACAGGGGTCGTGCCGTCCGGTCGTGACGATGGATACCGGTTGGCCGTCGACGTCGATCGTCTCGCCGGGCACCTGGATGCTCGAGGTCGGCTTGAACGCGACGTGCACGATCAGGTCCTGCCCGGACGTGATGCCGCCGAGCGTGCCGCCCGCATGGTTCGAGCGGAAGCCGGCGGGGGTGAGCTCGTCGCGGTGCTCGCTGCCCAGTTGCCCGGCGACCGCGACGCCATCCCCGACCTCGACCGCCTTGGCGGCGTTGATGCCCATCATCGCGAAGGCCAGGTCCGCGTCGACGCGGCCAAACATGGGCTCGCCCAGTCCCGGCGGCACGTTGCGCGCAACGGCGGTCACGCGTGCGCCGACCGAGTCGCCCTGGCGACGCAGTTGCCGGATACGCTCCTCAAGTTCGGCCACGCGGGACGGATCCGGGCAGAAGAACGCGTTCTGGCAGGCGGACGCCGGGTCGACTGCCTCGATCTGGATCTGCCCCATCTGCGACAGCCAGCCGGTGGCCGTCAGCCCGAGCTTTTCGCGCAGATACTTGCGGGCGATCGCGCCGGCGGCCACCGTCGCCACCGTAATGCGCGCCGACGAACGCCCGCCGCCCCGGTAATCGCGAAAGCCGTATTTCTGCTGGTGGGTGTAGTCGGCGTGCCCGGGACGGAAGCGGTCCTTGATGCGCTCGTAGTCGCGCACCCGCTGGTCCGTGTTCTCGATCACGAGCCCGATCGCGGCGCCGGTCGTGCGCCCCTCGAACACGCCCGACAGGATCCGCACGGTGTCCGGCTCGCGGCGCTGGCTGGTGTACTGCGAGGTCCCGGTGCGGCGCCGGTCGAGGTCCTGCTGCAGGTCCGACTCCGCCAGTTCGAGCCCGGGCGGACACCCGTCGACGATCGCGCCGAGTGCCGGGCCGTGGCTTTCGCCGAACGTCGTCACCGTGAACAGCTTGCCGAGTGTATTGCCAGACATGACCTGCCCTTCAGTGCTGCGGACGCGCCAGCGCGCGCCGGTGTTCGTGAACCTGCTGCGCGGTCAGCAGCAACACGCCGCCGCCGCCGCGCTCGAATGTCAGCCAGGTGAACGGCACGCCCGGCCAGGCGCTCCTGACCGCCCGCTCCGAGTCGCCGACTTCGACGACGAGGATAGCGGCTGGCGTCATGTGCCGCGCGGCGCCGGCGAGGATCCGTTCGACGATGTCGAGACCGGTGGTCCCGGCCGCCAGGCCGAGCCGCGGTTCGCGCCGGTATTCGGCGGGCAGCTTCCGCATCGCGGCCTCCGGCACGTACGGCGGATTGCTCACCACGACATCGTAGCGCCGCCTGCCGAGCCCGCCGTACACATCGGACAGGACCGGCCGCACGCGCGCGCCGAGGCCGTGGGCCGCGGCATTGCGCGTGGCCACGGCGAGCGCCGCCGCCGAGACGTCTGCCGCGTCGACCTGCGCGCCCGGGAAAGCATGCGCGCAGGCGATCGCGATGCAGCCCGAGCCCGTGCCGATGTCGAGTACGCGCCGCACGGCGCCCGGATCGATCCACGGCACGAAGGCACGCTCGCACAGTTCCGCGATCGGCGAGCGGGGTACCAGCACATCTTCGGTGACGGCGATCTCGTGGCCCGCGAACCAGGTACTGCCCGTCAGGTAGGCCGATGGTCTGCGCTCGTCGATGCGCCGCGCAACGAGGTCCGCGGCGCGCCCGATGCCCGCTGCATCGACGGCGCGGCCGTAGGCCGCGGGCGCGTCCCCGTGGCGCAGCCGCAGCGCGTGGAAGACGAGCGCGCCGGCTTCGTCCAGGGCGTTGTCGGTGCCGTGGCCGAAGTGCAGCTGCGCGCGCGCCAGCCGGCGGGCGGCCCAGCTGACGAGTTCGCCGACATTGCCGACCGCAGGCAGCCTGGGTTTGCGGCGCGGGCCGGCGCTGGACCGGCGTGTCGGGGCAGTGGGCATCGCCGCGATTGTAGCGGGTCGCGGCGGCGCGGCGCGGCTGTGGGATAATCCCGCGCACCCATCCGCCCGGCCCCGCCCGCCATGAAGACCCTGCCCCGCATCGTCCTGCCATTGCTGGCCATTGCCGTGGGCGCGCTCGCGGGCATGTGGCTGGCCCGCGACCAGGCCGTCGAGCGCCCGCCACTCGAACGCGCCACGCTGTACCCGGCGGCCAGGTCGCTGCCCGACTTCGAACTGACCGACCAGCACGGCCGCCCGTTCGGGCCGCGGCAGCTGGCCGGGCAGTGGACGCTGATGTTCTTCGGCTTTACGCACTGCCCCGACATCTGCCCGACGACGCTGGCAACCCTGGCCACCGCACGACGTGAACTGGCCGACCTGCCGCCCGCGCAGCAGCCGCAGGTGGTGCTCGTGTCGGTGGACCCCGAGCGCGACACGGTCGGGACGCTGGCGGATTACACGGCCTTCTTCGACCCTGCATTCCTGGGCGTCACCGGCGCGCCGCAGCAGGTGACGCGCCTGACCGACAGCGTCGGCGTCGCCGTCATGCCGGGTGCACCCGACGAGTACGGCAACTACACCGTGGACCACACGGCGGCCGTGTTCCTGTTGAGCCCGGCTGGCGCGATCGTGGCGGTCTTCAGCGCGCCGCACAGCCCGGACGGCATCACGCACGACTACCGAGTCATCCTCGCGCTGCTCGACGCAGGTGCCGCATGAGCGCCACACCAAGGACGGCCGGCGGCCGCCTGTTCGTGGGCCTGCAGCACCTGCTGCCGCAGCACCTGCTGTCGCGAGGCGTGCACGCCATCGCGCGCGCGCGCGCCAGGCCAGTCAAGAACCTGCTGATCCGCGCATTCCTGCGGTCGTACGCCGTCAACCTGTCGGAAGCGGAGCACGCGGATCCGGCGGCCTACGAGTCGTTCAATGCGTTCTTCACGCGCGCGCTGAAGCCCGGTGCGCGCACCGTCGAAACGGCCGCCGACGCCGTGGCCTGCCCCGTGGACGGCGTGGTCAGCCAGGCCGGCCGCATCGCGCGCGACATGCTGCTGCAGGCCAAGGGCCTGCAGTACACGGCCGGCGACCTGCTCGACGACGAGTCGATGGCGCGCGAATTCGTCGGCGGCAGCTTCGCCACGCTGTACCTCGCGCCGTACCACTACCATCGCATCCACATGCCGCTGGCGGGCACGCTCAGTTCCGCGCGCCATGTGCCGGGCGACCTGTTCAGCGTCAACGCGGCGACCGCCGCCGGCGTGCCAGGCCTGTTCACGCGCAACGAGCGCATCGCACTGGTCTTCGACACCGTCGTCGGGCCGATGGCCGTCGTGCTGGTCGGCGCGCTGTTTGTCGGCAGCATGAGCCTGGCCTGGGCCGGCGAGGTGACCGCGGACCGGCCGCGGCAAGCCCGCGCGCTGCCCGTCAACGACCCGATCGTGGCGCTCGACCGGGGCGCGGAACTCGGCCGCTTCAACATGGGCTCCACCGTGATCCTGATGTTCCCGGCCAGGCATGCCCGCTTGACGGACGACCTGCGTCCCGGCATGGCGGTGCGCATGGGACAGCGCATCGCCCACATCACCACATGACGGCCGCGGACTGGCGTCCGGCGGCCCGCCTCGAGTCGCTGCGGTCGCGCGCGGACATGCTGGCGCGCATCCGCGCACACTTCGGCGAACAGGGCGTGCTCGAGGTGCAGACCCCCGTCCTGTCGTCGGCCGCAATCGCCGACCCGCACATCGAGTCCGTGCCCGCGGAACTGGCCGGGTTCGGCACCGTGTTCCTGCACACATCACCCGAATACGCGATGAAGCGGCTGCTGGCCGCCGGATTCGGCGACTGCTACCAGGTCTGCCAGGTCTTCCGCGACGGCGAGCGCGGCCGGCAGCACAACCCGGAATTCACGCTGGTCGAGTGGTACCGCCTCGGCTTCACTGCAGCGCGCCTGATGGACGACGTCGAGGCACTCCTGCGACGCGCACTCGAGGGCCTGCGCAGGCTCGCGCCTGCCGAGCGCCTGCCGTGGCGCGACGCGGTGCGCCAGCACGCCGGCGTCGACCCGCTGCAAGCCGGCGCGCCTGAACTGCGCGCCGCGCTGGCCCGCCACGACGTCGGGCCGCCGGACTCCGCCGCCGGCGACCGCGAGGCGCTGCTGGACCTGGTCGTCTCGGCCATCGTCGGGCCGCGGCTGGGCCGCGTCGGGCCCACCTTCATTTATGACTACCCGGCCGCGCAGGCGGCACTGGCGCGCATCCGGCCCGGCGACCCACCGCTGGCGGAACGGTTCGAGCTGTACCTGGACGGCGTGGAACTGGCCAATGGCTTCTGCGAACTGGCGGACGCCGCCGAGCAGCGGCGGCGCTTCGCGCAGGACCTCGCCGCGCGCGCCGCGCGCGGCCGGCCGCTGCGGCCGCTGGACGAGCGGCTGCTGGCCGCGCTCGCCCACGGCCTGCCAGACTGTGCGGGGGTGGCGCTCGGCTTCGACCGGCTGGTCATGACGGCGCTGGGGCTCGGCACGATCGACGAGGCAATGGCGTTCCCGGCGGAGCGCGCCTGAGGCGGGCGGCATGGCATTCACGGGCATCGGCAGGCAGCACGGCGACAAGCGGCAGGCGTACGAGACGATCGGCTCGCAACTTGGCGGCCTGCTGGCGGGCGAGCGGGACCCGTGGGCGAACGCGGCCAACGCCGCCGCGCTGCTGTTCACCGCCCTGCCGGACGTCAACTGGGCGGGCTTCTACTTCCTGCGCGGCGGTGAACTCGTGGTCGGGCCGTTCCAGGGCGCGCCCGCCTGTGTGCGGATCGCGCTCGGCAGCGGCGTGTGCGGTACGGCAGCCGCCTCGCGCGAGACACTGGTCGTTGCGGACGTGCACGCGTTTCCGGGACACATCCCCTGCGACGCGGCGTCGAACTCGGAGATTGTCGTGCCCATCCTCGCCGGCAACAGGCTGGTCGGCGTGCTGGACGTGGACAGCCCCGTGCACGGCCGTTTCGACGCAGCGGATGCGCGGGGGCTGCAGCGGGTCGCCGCCGTGATCGCCGCGGGCTGCGACTGGGCGGTCGCCGGAATCGACGGCTACTGACCGGCAGGAGCCAGGCGCCAGGAGCGGTCAGGCTCCCGGCATTGCGTGCCGGGTCTGGCCCGCGGGAGGGGGGCTGATCCCGCCATTCATTTCACTTGGCGCGCGCGATGTACTCGCCGCTACGCGTGTCGACCCGGATGACTTCGCCCGGGTTGACGAACAGCGGCACCTTGACGATCGCGCCCGATTCGAGCCTGGCTGTCTTGGTACCGCCCGTGACCGTGTCGCCCTTCATGCCCGGGTCGGTCTCCACGATCGCCAGCTCGACGTGCGGCGGCGGCGTGACGGTCAGCGGCTGGCTGTTCCACAGCGTGACGATGCAGACCAGGCCTTCCTTGAGCCACTGCGCCGCGTCGCCGACCGTGGCCTTGCCGGCGGTGTACTGCTCGAAACTCTCCGGTTGCATGAAGTGCCAGAAATCGCCGTCGCAGTACAGGTACTGCATGTCCACGTCCAGCACGTCGGCCGCCTCGACCGAATCGCCGGACTTGAAGGTCTTCTCGATCGTGCGGCCGGTCTTCAGGTTGCGGATGCGCACGCGATTGAAAGCCTGGCCCTTGCCCGGCTTGACCATCTCGTTGTCGACGATCACGCACGGATCGCGGTCGATCAGGATCTTCAGTCCGGACTTGAACTCGTTGGTGTTGTAGCTGGCCATTGCTTCCGCCGTCGCGACCCGCATGCTGACGGGTCAGGGGTGCCGGTAAAAAAGAGCCGCGTATCATAGCGGCAAGCAGGGCTGCGGGCTACCCTGAGCGCCGGCAGCCAGCGGTGCGCCATGCGCTGACCGGCGCGGGTTCCAAGACTCCCGTCGCGTAATCGGCCCGCAGGCGGGTGCTAGAATCGGGGCGCGCCCTGGATTCCCGCCTGCTGGAGACCATGTTGAACCAGTCGTCTGCCGTGCCGATGATCGTGATGACCCGGCATCAGGATCATGTCGAGGCCATCAACAAGGCGCTGCGCAACGCCGGGCACCCCGTCCACCTGAACTGGCTGCCGGATGCCGACGGACTTGGCGAAGCCTTGACCGAGACCGCCCCCGAGATGCTGCTGATATTTGCCGACGAGGGCATCATCGACATCGGCGCGGCCCTGGAATTCCGCGGCAGGTTTGCGGCCGAGGTGCCGGTGCTGCTGGTCCATGAGGCGGTGACCGAGGCGACGCTCGCGGCGGCGGTGGCGGGCGGCGCCCAGGACGCCGTGACGCTGGCCAACCTGGACCGGCTGCAACAGGTCGTCACCCGCGAGCTCAAGTCACATCGCCTGCAGCGTGCGCTGGCCGGCACGATGTCCACCGCGCGCGACTACCAGCGGCAACTCAAGGAATTCGTGCAGCAGGCAACCGACGCCATCATCACGGTGCAGGAAGGCATCGTCGTCGACGCCAACCGCTCCTGGCTCGACCTGTTCAGCATCGAGCAGCCCGACGCGATCGTCGGCACGCCGCTGATGGACCTGTTCGTTGGCGACTCGCACGCCGCCATGAAAGGCGCGCTGGTCGCCTGCCTCAAGGACCGCTGGCCGGGCGACGCATTGAAGGCGACGGCGGCGCTGCCCGGCGACGAGTCGCTGCCGCTCGACCTGCTGCTCGCCAAGGGTGAGTTCGAGGGCGAACCGTGCGTGCACTTCACCGTGTCCTCGGGCACCCGCGATCTCGTCGACATGGAGAAACGGCTGGCTGACGCCGTGCAGCGCGATCCCGGGACCGGATTCCTGTACCGCACGTTCTTCATCGAGCGCCTGGAAAAACGCCTCGCGCAGCCGCTGAAGGGCGGCGTACGCTGCCTCGCATACGTCGAGCCCGACCGTTACGAGTCGATTCTGTCGGACGTCGGCGTGCTGACCGGCGAGGACCTGCTGGTCGAGTTCGCTCAGCAACTGCGTGAGGTGCTGCAGCCCGAGGACCTGGCCGGCCGGTTCGCCGGCAACGGCTTCATGGTCCTGCTCGAGCGCGGCAACCTGGCGGATGCCGAGGCCTGGGCGGAGCACGTCGTGCAGAAGGTCGCGCGGCACGTGTTCCAGGTGGGCAGCAAGTCCCTGACCACGACCTGCACGGTCGGCCTGGGGGCCGTGCCAGCCTCGCTGAGCGACCCGGACGCCCCGGCCACCGACGCCTACAACGCCAACCGGCGCGGCCGCGAGATCGGCGGCAATCGCGTGTACTCGCTCGAGCACACCGAGACCATGTTGAAGCTGAAGGTCGGCGACAAGCTGTGGGTCAAGCGCATCAAGTCGGCGCTCATGGAAAACCGCCTGCGCCTGGTGCAGCAGCCGATCGCGAGCCTGCAGGGCGAGGATCTCGGCATGTTCGACGTGCTGGTGCGCATGATCGACGAGAACGGACGGGAGGTGTTGCCGTCGGAGTTCATACCGGTCGCCGAGCGCAACGACCTCGTCAGGAACATCGACCGTTGGGTGATCGGCGCGTCCCTGCGGTTCTGCGCCGCGCGCAAGCCAGGCGGGCTGTTCGTGCGCCTGTCGCGCGACTCGCTCGCCGACCCGTCGCTGGCGACCTGGCTCGGCAACCAGCTCAGATCGGTCAATGTAGAGCCGCAGCGCATCGTGCTGCAGGTCCGCGAGGACGTCGCGGCCCAGCATGTCAAGGAGGTCGGCGGCCTGCAGCAGCAGCTGGCGACGATGAACTTCCGCTTCGCGATCGAGGGCTTCGGCAGCGGCCGCGACTCGCAGAGCCAGCTCGGCCTCTTCAAGCCGGACTTCGTGAAGATCCATGGCGCGCTGATGCAGGGCCTGACCACCGACCAGGACAAGCAGAAGCGTGTCAAGGAACTGGTGGAACTGGCGCGCCATAGCGGCGCCATCACGATCGCCGAGCGCGTCGAGGATGCGAACACCATGGCCGTGCTGTGGCAGCTCGGCGTCGAGCACATCCAGGGTTACTTCGTCAACGCGCCCGAGGAAGTCGTGATGGGCTGAGGCGGCGCGGCGTCAGCCCTCCGCGTCGATCCGCTCCACCTTGCGCCAGCCGCGCGGCAGCAACGCACCGCGCTGGCCGCGGCTGCCCCGGTAGCCGTCCAGGTCCTTCCAGGCGATGGTCATGCGCCGCTCGCCGCAGGTCACGGCCAGCTTGCCGTTTTCCGCCACGAGCGCCACGCAGACCATCAATTCCGTGCCGGCCCGTGCCTTCTTGCCTGGCACGCCGAAGAGCAGGTTGCCACGGCCCTTCTCCATCTCCGGCAGTTCCTCCAGCGGAAACGCCAGCAGGCGCCCCTCGCTGTTGACCGCGCATACCAGCGTCGGCGCGGCCGCCGGCACGGCGCAGGCCGGCAGCACCCGCGCGTTCCTGGGCAGGTTGAACACCGCCTTGCCCGCGCGGTTGCGCGCGTACAGGCATTCCAGCCGGGTGATGAAGCCCTGGCCGCCGTCGCAGGCCAGCAGCCAGCGATCCGCCGGTTCGCCCACCAGCACCGCGACGAATTCCGCGCCGTCCGGCGGATCCAGCCGCCCGGACAACGGCTCGCCCTGGCCGCGCGCGCCGGGCAGGGTGTGCGCGGGCAGGCTGTACGACCTGCCCGTCGAATCGACGAACACCGCCTGCTGCGTGCTGCGGCCGCCACTCGCCGCCTGGAAGCCGTCGCCGGTCTTGTAGGCCAGCTGGCGCGGGTCGATATCGTGGCCCTTGGCGGCGCGCACCCAGCCGGCCGTCGACAGGACCACCGTCACGGGTTCGCTCGCCACCAGTTCGGTCTCGTCGATGGCCTGGGCCGCCGCCCGCTCGACGATGCGCGTGCGCCGCGCGTCGCCGAACTGCTGCGCGTCGCGCTCCAGCTCCGCGCGCACCAGTTCGCGCAGCCGCGCCTTGCTGCCGAGCCGGCGCTGCAAGCCGTCCCGTTCCGCCGCCAGCTCCGACTGCTCGCCCTTGATCTTCATCTCCTCGAGCCTGGCCAGCTGCCTGAGCCGCGTCTCGAGGATCGCCTCGGCCTGCACCTCCGACAGCGAGAAGCGCGCGACCAGCGCCTGCTTCGGGTCGTCCTCGGTGCGCACGATGCGGATCACTTCGTCGAGGTTGAGGAAGGCGATCAGCAGGCCGTCCAGCACGTGCAGGCGCGCCGCCACCTTCTGCAGCCGCCACTCGAGGCGGCGGCGCACCGTGGCCGTGCGGAACTCGAGCCACTCCGCCAGCATCGGCTTGAGTCCCAGCACGCGCGGCCGCCCGTCGAGGCAGATGACATTCATGTTGACGCGATAGCTGCGCTCGAGGTCGGTGGTCGCGAACAGGTGGGCCATCAGCTGCGCTGCATCGACGCGGCTGGAACGCGGCGTGATCACCAGCCGTGTCGGATGCTCGTGGTCGCTCTCGTCCCTCAGGTCGTCGATCATCGGCAGCTTCCTGGCGCGCATCTGCCCGGCGATCTGCTCCAGGACCTTCGAGCCGGACACCTGGTAGGGCAGCGCCGTGACGACGATCTCGCCGTCCTCGATTTCGTACACGGCGCGCGCGCGGAACGAGCCGCTGCCGGTCTCGTACATGCCGCGCAGGTCGGCCGCCGGCGTCACGATCTCGGCGCCGGTCGGCAGGTCCGGTCCGCGTACGTGCCGGCACAGTTCGCGCACCGTCGCGTCCGGCTTGTCGAGCAGGTGCATGCAGGCGGCTGCGACCTCGCGCAGGTTGTGCGGCGGCACATCGGTGGCCATGCCGACGGCGATGCCCGAGGCGCCGTTCAGCAGCACGTTCGGCAGCCGTGCCGGCAGCAGCGCCGGCTCCTCGAGCGTGCCGTCGAAATTCGCCACCCAGTCCACCGTGCCCTGCGCGACCTCGGCCAGCAGCGCCTGCGCGTACGGCTGCAGCCGTGCTTCCGTGTAGCGCATCGCCGCGAAGGACTTCGGGTCGTCGGCCGATCCCCAGTTGCCGTGGCCGTCCACCAGCGGATAGCGGAACGAAAAATCCTGCGCCATGTGCACCATGGCCTCGTAGCAGGCCGAATCGCCGTGCGGGTGGAACTTGCCGATCACGTCGCCGACTGTGCGGGCCGACTTCTTGTGCTTGTTCGGCACCGCCAGCGCGAGCTCGCTCATCGCATAGATGATGCGGCGCTGCACCGGCTTGAGCCCGTCGGCCAGCTGCGGCAGCGCGCGGTCGAGGATGACGTACATCGAGTAATCGAGGTACGCCTGCTCGGCGAACGACTTGAGGGGCCGCTGCTCGACGCCCTCGAAGTTCAGTTCCTGTTCCTGCATCGTCTGACCCCTGCTCTAGACTTGCGCGAGATTGCCCTTCGTCTCCAGCCATTCCCGCCGGTCGGCGGCGCGCTTCCTGGCCAGCAGCATGTCCAGCAGCTGGTCCGTGCCGTCCTTGCCTTCCACCGTCAGGCACACGAGGCGGCGTGTGTCCGGCGCCATGGTCGTCTCGCGCAGCTGCAGCGGGCTCATTTCGCCGAGGCCCTTGAAGCGCGTGATCACTGGCTTGCCGCGCACGCCCTCCGCCTCGATGCGATCGAGGATGCCCTGGCGGTCGTGCTCGCCGAGCGCGTAGTAGACGTTCTTGCCGACGTCGACGCGAAACAGGGGCGGCACCGCCACGTGCACGTGACCGGCCAGCACCAGTGGCCGGAAGTGCCTCAGGAACAGTGCGCACAGCAAGGTCGCGATGTGCGCGCCGTCCGAATCCGCGTCGGCCAGGATGCAGACCTTGTGGTAACGCAGGCGGGACAGGTCGCTGGACCCGGGGTCGACGCCGAGCGCCGTGGCGATGTCGCCCACTTCCTGCGAGCGCAGGGCCGTGGCCGAGTCCACCTCCCAGGTGTTGAGGATCTTGCCGCGCAACGGCATCACCGCCTGGAACTCGCGGTCGCGGGCCTGCTTCGCCGAGCCGCCGGCGGAGTCGCCCTCGACCAGGAACAGCTCGCACCGCTGCGGCTCCTGCAACGTGCAGTCGGCCAGCTTGCCGGGCAGCGCCGGGCCGCTGACGATCCGCTTGCGGGTCACTTTCTGCGCTGCGCGCGCCCGTTCCTGCGCATTGCCGATCGCGAACTGCGCGATCCTGTCGCCAGCCTCGGGGTGCTGGTTCAGCCACAGCACGAAGGCGTCCTTGACGACGCCCGAGACGAACGCGGCGGACTCGCGCGAAGTCAGCTTCTCCTTGATCTGGCCGGCGAACTGCGGGTCGCGCATGCGCACGGACAGCACGAAACTGATTCTTTGCCATACGTCTTCGGGCGAAATCTTCACGCCGCGCGGCACGAGGTTGCGGTATTCGCAGAATTCTCGCACCGCCTCGGTGGTGCCGGCGCGCAGGCCGTTGATGTGCGTGCCGCCCTCCGGGGTCGGAATCAGGTTCACGTAGCTCTCGGCCACCTGGGCATCGGCGTCGGGGGCCCAGCAGAACGCCCAGTCGGCCATCTCGCTGCCGCCCCGGATGCTGCCGGCAAACGGCTCGCCGGGCAGTTTCGCGACCTCGCCCAGCTGCTCGACCAGGTAATCGGAGAGGTTGCCGGTATAGAGCCACTCCTCGCTGTCGCCCGTCGCCTCGTTGGCCAGCCGCACGCGCAGGCCGGGGCACAGCACCGCCTTGGCGCGCAGCAAGTGCCGCAGTCGCGGCAACGTGAAGGTCACGCTGTCGAAGAACTGCGGGTCCGGCCAGAAACGGATGGTGGTGCCGCTCACGCCGCGCCGCACCTTGCCGACGACTTCGAGCTTCGAGACGGTGCGACCGTCCTTGAACGAGATGTTGTATTCCTCGCCGTCGCGCCGCACCCAGCAATCGAGGCTCTTCGACAGCGCATTGACCACTGACACGCCCACGCCGTGCAGGCCGCCCGCGAACTGGTAGTTGCGTTCCGAGAACTTGCCGCCCGCGTGCAGCCGCGTCAGGATCAGCTCGACGCCGGGCAGTTTCTCCTTCGGGTGCACGTCCACCGGCATGCCGCGACCGTCGTCCTCGACGGTCAGCGAGCCGTCCTTGTGCAGGGTGACGGCAATCTCCCTGCAGTGGCCGGCGATGGCTTCGTCAACGCTGTTGTCGACGACTTCGTGCGCAAGGTGGTTGGGGTTGCGCGTATCGGTGTACATGCCCGGCCGCCGGCGCACGGGTTCCAGCCCGGACAGGACCTCGATGTCGGAAGCGGTATAGGACTGGCTCATCGGCTGACGGCATACGGCAATGCGGCGCGCCAAGCGGCGCGCCGCATTATAGGGGGCTGGTGCCGTGTCCGTCCCGTGCTCAGCCGAAGTCGCGTGCCAGCGCGACGGCGGTGGTTGCCGTCAGGTTGAGCGAGTGGTCATAGGCCGGATGGTCGCTGCCGATCGTGACCGGCGTCCCCGATGTCATCGCTGTCCGCATCGCCGGCGTGAATTCGAAGCGTATCCAGTGCACCGCCGAGGTCTTCGTCTCGTTCTCGCGCTCGAGGTCCTCGTCGGCTATCGCCAGGACGCGCTCGAAACCGGCCACCTGCATGTAGCAGCGGCGCTCGACGCCCTTCATGCGCGCCAGCGCGAGCTTGCGCTCGGCCGGTTCCGGAAACTCGATCAACAGCGTCGCCTTGAGATTGCTGCCGTCGGGAATCAACGGGTTGTAGGTCTCGAGTTCCTCGCGGATGCCGGCGGGCTCGAAGATACGCTCGATGCGCAGCATCTCCTGGACCTGGTACTGGATGGTCAGCCGGTCCTCGAAGATCCACGTCATGTTCGGGCCCACCGCGACGGTGCGGTCGCGCTTGTGGGCGAGGACCTTCGCCCGGAACCCGTCGCGGCAACGCGCGTATTCCTCGAGGCTGTACAGGTCGGCGGCCTGCAGCGGACCGCGGGCCAGGGTGCTCTCGCTCTTCATGTGCCGGTCTCTCAGATTCCGTATGCCTGGCGCAGCAGGCTGAGCGGGTGCTCGGGGCCCTTGCCAGGGTCCTTCATGCCGTGCGCGATCTGGTCGCCGGCCATCGGGCAATCGCTGGCGTAGTGGTCGGCGGCGGCGGCCTCGACCCGCTGCACGACCGGACGGGCGATCTTCATCGACGTTTCGTGGTACTCGCGCTTGACCGCGTAAGTGCCGTCGTGGCCCGAGCATCGTTCGATGACCGTGAGCGTCGTGTCGGGCACCAGCTTCAGCAGGTCGCGGGTCTTCAGGCCGAGGTTCTGCACGCGCAGGTGGCACGGCACGTGGTAGGCGACCTTGCCGAGGCCGTGCGCGAAGTCGGTGCGCAGCTGGCCGTCCTCGTGGCGCAGCATCAGGTACTCGAAGGGATCGAACATCCTGGCCTTGACCTTCAGCACTTGCGGATCGTCGGGGAAGATCATCGGCAGTTCCTGCTTGAACATCAGCGCGCAGGACGGAATCGGCGCCACGATGTCCCAGCCCTCGTCGACCAGCGCCGCGAGCCGCGGGATGTTGGCGTCCTTGAGCTTCTCGACGGCGTCCAGGTCCCCCAGCTCCAGCTTGGGCATGCCGCAGCAGCGCTCCTCACCCAGTGTCGTGACGCGGATGCCGTTGTGCTCCAGCACGGCGACCAGGTCCTCGTTCATCTGCGGCAGGTGGCGGTTGCCGTAACAGGTCGTGAACACGACCACCTGGCCACGCGTCCTGGCAGTGGCGACCGGCTCGAGGCGCGGCTTGTCGCGGCCGGCCTCGCGCTTGCGGAACGAGCGTGAGTGGAAATCGGGCAGCGACGCGTCGGGATGCACGCCCAGCGTCTTCTCCAGGAGCTTGCGGCCCAGCTTGCTGCGGTTGGTCGCATTGACGATCCCGGACACGACCGGGATGCCCGCCAGCGAGCCGATGAGGTCGGTCGAGGTCAGGACCCGGTCGCGGAATCTCGTGCGGCCCTGGCGATGCCCGACGGCCTTGGCGCGCAGCATCAGGTGCGGGAAGTCGAGGTTGAAGGGATGCGGCGGCACGTACGGACACTTGGTCATGTAGCACATGTCGCAGAGGTAGCAGTGGTCCACGACCTCCCAGTAGGCGGCCTTTGGCACGCCGTCCAGTTCGCCGCTCGCCGACTCGTCGACGTGGTCGAACAGCACCGGAAAGGCGTTGCACAGCGAGAAGCAGCGCCGGCAGCCGTGGCAGATGTCGTAGACCCGCTCGAGCTCCTTGAACAGGGACCCTTCGTCCCAGAACCCGGGGTTCTTCCAGTCCAGTGGATGCCGGGTCGGGGCCGCCAGGCCGCCTTCCCTGCTGCTGCCAGGTTGTTCGTTCACGGTGCGTGCTTCCCTGTGTGAGGCAAACGATCCAGGGCGGGGCGGGCCGCTGCCCGCCCCGTCACCTTGTCCTACCCCCCGCGCGGCGGCTCAGCCGAGCTGGTCGAGCGCCTTCTGGAAGCGATTGGCGTGCGAGCGCTCGGCCTTGGCCAGCGTCTCGAACCAGTCTGCGATTTCGTGGAACCCCTCGTCGCGGGCCGTCTTCGCCATGCCCGGGTACATGTCGGTGTATTCGTGCGTCTCGCCGGCGATCGCGGCCTTGAGGTTGTCACCGGTCTCGCCGATCGGCAGCCCCGTGGCGGGATCACCGACCTGCTCGAGGTACTCGAGGTGACCATGCGCGTGGCCCGTCTCGCCCTCGGCGGTCGAACGGAACACGGCGGCGACGTCGTTGTAGCCCTCGATGTCGGCCTTCTGCGCGAAATAGAGGTAGCGACGATTCGCCTGCGATTCTCCGGAAAACGCGTCCTTGAGGTTGCCCTCTGTCTTGCTGCCCTTCAGATTCACTTTCTCATCCTCCTGCTTGATTACACTCGAAAAGGGTTATTTTGCATGAAGTTAGATGATTATTTAGACACATTCTAACATGCAGTTGAGCGCCCTGACGAGACGCTCTGCCGCCCGCCGCCACGACCAGCGCCGTCGCCGTGGCCAGCCCGGCCCGGGCCGGCATTGACCCTTCTCGAGACGCCCCTGTAACTTAGCCCACTTCCCCGTTCTGTGTATCGCTACAAACCGCGTGAGCAAGAAGACCAAGGGCCCGGACTTCGAGGCGTCGATGGCTGAACTCGAGGCGATCGTCGAACGCCTCGAGCAGGGCGAATTGAGCCTCGAGGAGTCGCTCAAGCAGTTCGAACGCGGTGTCGGCCTGACGCGCAGCTGCCAGGCCGCGCTCAGGCAGGCGGAGCAGAAGGTCAAGATCCTCAGCGCCAAGCCTGGCGCCGAGCCGGCGCTCGAGGACTTCGAGCCGGAACAAGATTGAGCTGCGCGGCGCCCCGGCCCGACGGCGAGGTCCTGGACCGGCTGGCGCGCTGCCAGTCGCGCGTGACGAACGCCCTGGAGCATTACCTGCCCGCCGCGACCCTCGCGCCGGCTCGCCTGCACGAGGCGCTGCGCTATGCGGCACTCGGCCCGGGCAAGCGCATCCGTCCGGTGCTGTGCTACGCGGCGGGCGAGGCCATCGGTGTGCCGCCCGGTGAGCTGGACGGCCCGGCGGCGGCGCTCGAACTGATCCACGCCTATTCGCTGATCCACGACGACCTGCCGGCCATGGACGACGACGACCTGCGCCGCGGGCGCCCCACCACGCACCGCGCATTCGACGAGGCCACCGCGATCCTGGCCGGCGACGCGCTGCAGGTGCTCGCCTTCGAGATCCTCGCCACCGACCCCGCGATGACCGCGGACCCGGCCGCGCGGATCGAAATGATCCGCCTGCTCGCGGCCGCCAGCGGCACCTCCGGCATGGCGGGCGGCCAGGCCATGGATCTCGCCGCCGCCGGCCGCCGCCTGACCCTGGCCGAGGTCGAATCGATGCACCGGCGCAAGACCGGGGCCCTCATCGAGGCCAGCATCATGATGGCGGCCGCGGCAAGGCCGCAGCTCGTCGCGGGGCAGCGGCACGCGCTCCGGCGCTACGGCCAGGCGCTGGGCCTCGCCTTCCAGATCGTCGACGACCTGCTCGACGTGGAGGGCGATCCCGCCGTCGTCGGCAAGCCGGTGCGCGCCGATGCGGCCGCCGCCAGGCCGACCTATCCCGCGGTGGCCGGTATCGCCGCGGCACGGCAACGCGCGGCGGCCCTGCGCGATGAAGCGCTGGCGGCGCTGCGCGAATTCGCTGCCGGCGCGGACGGTCTGCGCGGCATGGCCCGCTATATCGTCGATCGCCGCCAGTAGGGCGGGCCGGGGCAAGGGGTTAGACTGCGCGCCATGGCCGACGCCGACCGCCACCCGCTGCTTGCCACCATCGATTCGCCCGAGGCGTTGCGCGGCCTGGCCGAGACGGACCTGCCGAAGGTCGCGGCCGAGCTGCGCGATTTCCTGATTCACACGGTGAGCCAGCAGGGTGGTCATTTCGCCGCCGGGCTCGGCACCGTGGAACTGGCGGTGGCGCTGCACTATGCCTTCAATACGCCGCATGACCGCCTGCTCTGGGACGTCGGCCATCAGGCCTACCCGCACAAGGTCCTGACCGGTCGCCGCGACCGGCTCGCCACCATCAAGAAGAAGGGCGGGCTCGCGCCATTCCCGACGCGCTCCGAGAGCGTCTACGACACGTTCGGCGTAGGCCATTCGAGCACCTCGATCAGCGCCGCGCTGGGCATGTCGATTGCCAACCAGCTGGGCGGCGGCGACCGGCGCGTGGTGGCCGTGATCGGCGACGGCGCGATGAGTTCCGGCCTGGCCTGGGAGGCGCTCAACCACGCCGGCAGCCTGGACGTCGACCTGCTGGTCGTGCTGAACGACAACGACATGTCGATCTCGGAGAACGTCGGCGCGCTGTCCAACTACCTGGCACGGTTGCTGTCCGGCAAGCTGTACGGTCATCTGCGCGAGAAATCGAAGCGCGTGCTGCGCGCCGTGCCGACCGCATGGGAACTCGCGCGGCGCTCCGAGGTGCACGCCAAGGGCATGATCCTGCCGGGCACGATTTTCGAGGAAATGGGCTTCAACTACATCGGCCCGGTCGACGGGCACGACGTCGGCCCGCTGGTGACGACGCTGCGCAACATGCGTGGCCTGCACGGGCCGCAGTTCCTGCATGTCGTCACGCAGAAGGGCAAGGGCTACGCGCCGGCCGAGCAGGATCCCATCACCTGGCACGGGCCCGGCCCTTTCGACCCGGCCAGCGGCCGGCTGCACGCCGGCGAAGCGGCCGGCACGACTTATTCCGAAGTGTTCGGCCAGTGGCTGTGCGACATGGCCGAGCGCGACCCGCGCATCGTCGGCATCACGCCGGCCATGCGCGAGGGCTCCGGGCTGGTCGAGTTCGCGCGCCGCTTCCCGGACCGGTATTTCGACGTGGCGATCGCCGAGCAGCATGCGGTGACGCTGGCGGCCGGGTTGGCCTGCGAAGGCCTGCGGCCGGTCGTGGCGATCTACTCGACATTCCTGCAGCGCGGCTACGACCAGTTGATCCACGACGTCGCGTTGCAGGGTCTGCCGGTCGTGTTTGCGATTGACCGCGGCGGGCTGGTCGGCAGCGACGGCGCGACCCACCAGGGCGCCTTTGACCACGCCTATCTGCGCTGCCTGCCGAACATCGTGGTGATGGCGCCGGCCGACGAGGATGAGTGCCGGCAGATGCTGTACACGGCCGTGACGCTCAATCAGCCGGTCGCAGTGCGTTACCCGCGTGGCCACGGCCCCGGCGTCGCGATACGCGCTGAAATGCAGGCGATGCCCGTCGGCGTCGCGGAAACCCGGCGCGAGGGCCGCAGCGGGCCGGCCATCCTGGCCTTCGGCGCGATGGTGGCGGCGGCGGAGCGACTGGCCGCCGATTACGATGCAACGGTCGTCAACATGCGCTTCATCAAGCCGCTCGACGCGGCCGCGGTGCTTGCCGCATCGAAGCGTCATGCCGCGCTGGTGACCATGGAGGACAACGCCGTCGAGGGCGGCGCCGGCTCTGCCGTGCTGGAGTGCCTGCAGCAGCACGGCGTGCTGGTGCCGACCCTGACCCTGGGCATTCCTGACCGCTTCATCGAGCATGGCTCGCGGGCCGACAACCTCGCGGCGGCCGGTCTCGACGACGCGGGCCTGCGTGCCTCCCTCGACCGGTTTCTCGCGCCATGGCGATCGCCCAGGGCGCAGCCGGCCACCGGCGCCTGACGGTCAACGTGGACGCGGCGTGCGGGCGCCTTCTGGTACAGTGCGTCCCACCCAGCCGGCCAGTCCGGCGCGGTCGCGCCGGCCGCAGCGGCGGCTCGACGCCCGGCGCTGCCGTGGCCATCCGGGAAGCGATATGAGCATCGAGACTGACGCCAGGCCGGTCGTGGCCTCCATCGAGGACGTGCAGGGGCGCGCCGACACGCGGCGGATCCCGGTCAACAAGGTGGGCATCAAGGACGTGTTCCACCCGGTGCGGGTACAGGACCGCTCGGGCGAGGACCAGCACACCGTCGCCAGCTTCAACATGTACGTGTCGCTGCCGCATGACTTCAAGGGCACGCACATGTCGCGCTTCGTCGAGGTGCTGCACCGGCACGAGCGCGAGATCACGGTCGACTCGTTCCGCGCGATGCTCGCAGAGATGACCGAGTACCTCGACTCGGAAGCCGGCCACATCGAGATGTCCTTCCCGTACTTCGTGACCAAGCGCGCGCCGGTCACCGGCGTCGAGAGCATGATGAACTACCGCGCCTGCCTGGTCGGCGAATTCCAGCACGGCCGGACGGAGATGTGGCTCAAGGTCACGGTGCCGGTCACTTCGCTGTGCCCGTGTTCGAAGGGCATCAGCGACTACGGCGCGCACAACCAGCGGTCACACGTGACGATCAATGCGCGGCTCAACAGCCACGTGTGGCTCGAGGAACTGATCGAGGTCGCCGAGCAGGAAGCGTCATGCGAGCTGTACGGCATCCTCAAGCGGCCGGACGAGAAGTACGTGACCGAGCGGGCCTACGACAATCCGAAATTCGTCGAGGACATCGTGCGCGACGTCGCGATGCGCCTCAATGAGGACGGCCGGATCGACGGTTACACGGTGGAAGCCGAGAACTTCGAGTCGATCCACAACCACTCGGCATATGCGCTGGTGGAGAAGGACAAGGTGGCCCGTAAGCGGTAACGGGCCGCAGGCCGGCGACGGATGGCTCAGCGCCCGCGCATCACCCTGCTCCGCTAGTCGCCAGCCGCCGCATCCACATTGCCGCCCTGCAGGCGGCCGATCAGGGATTTCAGGAAGACCTTGTTGAACCGCAGCTGGCAGGCCGCCGAGGCCTGCTCCAGCAGCGTGGCGCTGACCCGCAGGATGGTCACGTCGGATTCGGCAACGATGCTTGCCTGGGGCTTGGCGCCCGTGACGTAACCCGTTTCACCGAAGCAGCTGCCGTACTCGAGCCGGCCGATCGCCGTGCCATTGCGCTCGACCCGGCAGTTCCCGGCCACGATCACGTAGAAGCGGTCGTCGACCGCGCCTTCCTTGACGATCTCCTCATCGGGTCCGTACTCGTGCCAGGTGGCTGAGTGCAGGACTTCCAGGATCTCGGTCGCGGAGAAGTCATGGAAGAAGCTGAGCCTGCGCAGCTGGCTCAGGCGCTCCTGGCGGTCCAGCGTGTCCGTTTGCGCACGCAGTTGGGAATGCACGTGCGACAGCGCGGCGGCAAACTCCATGCCGCTCTTGAACCGCCGCTCCGGGTCCTTGTGCATGGCGGTCGCGATGACATCCTCCAGCTCCGGCGGGATACCGCGGCGCAGGGTGTGCACGGGCGCCGGCGTCGCATACACGATCTGGTGCAGCAGCTTGGACAGCGTCCCGGCGCGGAACGGCCGGTAGCCGGTCAGCAGCTCGTACATGACCGCGCCCAGCGCGTAGATGTCGCAGCGGTTGGTGATGTCCAGCGACTGCACCTGCTCGGGCGACAGGTAGCTCGGGCTGCCGGCGATGCCCTCGATACGCGAGAAATCCGCTTCCGCAAGGATCGCTATCCCGAAGTCGATGATGCGCACGTCGCTGTCCGTGGTCAGCATCAGGTTGCTCGGCTTGATGTCGCGGTGGATCACGCCGCGCGAATGCGCGTAGTGCAGCGCCTTGGCGCACTTGAACATCATCCCGATCACGTCGTCGACCGGCAGCAGGTTGTCAGGACGCGTGTAGGCCGCCAGCGTGCGCGCGCCGTGCACGAACTCGGTCACGATGTAGTAGAGACCGCCCTCCTCGCCCGCATCGTAGATCGGCATGAGGTTGGGGTGCTGCAGCATGCCCACCATGTGGGCTTCCGACAGGAACATCTTGCGCGTCACGCGGGCGCGGCTCTCGTCGTCGTCCGGGCCCGCCCGGTACACCTTGATCGCGATGTCGCGACCGAAGTACGGATCGTGCGAAAGGTAGATGGTGCCCGACGAGCCGCGACCGACCTCGCGGATGATGTCGTACTTGCCGATCCGCTCGAGGGGCGGCGGTGTTGGCGGCGACTTTGGCAGTCGCAGGATCTTCATTGTCCCGGTCAAGGCAGGCACACCCTCTGGCCAGGGGCGGCACGCTGTCGCCCTCTTTTCGTGCGCACAGGGTATTCAGTCAAATAGGGCCACGACCGTGAACTGGATCGCGCTTCAACCGCGGCTGCGCGAGCGGGCCGGAAAGTGGTCGAAACCGTGACCCAGTTCCGCCGCGGCTGGCTCGCCGTCGATGCGCACGCCCGCGCCGCCGTCGATCGTGCCGATCCGCGTCAGGCCGACGCCGGCGCCGCGCACCAGCGGCGCACAATCGGTGCCCGGCGGCACCGTGAACAGCAATTCGTAGTCGTCGCCGCCGGCGAGCGCCAGCTGGCGGGCCCGTGGCGGATCAGCGGCACTGCGCAGTGCCGCGGAAAACGGCAGGCAGGTCGAGTCGAGGGACGCGCCGACACCGCTCGCCGAGCACAGCTTGCCGAGGTCCGCGGCCAGGCCATCCGACACGTCGATGCAGGCGGTCGCGATGCCGCGCAGCACGAGGCCCAGGGCGACGCGCGGCTGGGGCCGGCGGAACCGTGCGATGAGCGGCGCCACGACGCGCGGCGGCGCATCGAGCGCACCGCTCAGCGCCGCGAGGCCTGCTGCCGCGTCACCTGGCGTGCCGCTGACCCACACCTCGTTGCCGGCCGTTGCGCCGGAGCGCCGCAGCGCCTGGCCCGCCGGCACGAAGCCCACGATCGTCACCGTCGCCGACAGCGGCCCGCGACTCGTGTCGCCGCCGACGATCGCCGTGCCGTGTACGCGTGCCAGTTCGTGCAGACCGCGTGTGAAGCCTTGCAGCCACTCCTCGCTGGCCCGTGGCAGCGTCAGCGCCAGCAGCGCCCAGGCCGGTTCCGCGCCCATGGCGGCCATGTCGCTCAGGTTGACGGCGAGCGCGCGGTAACCGATGTCCTCGGCGGACAGCTCGGCGGGAAAGTGCACGCCTTCGACGATCGTGTCCGCCGCCCAGGCGAGTTCCAGCCCGGGCGGCGGGCGCAACAGCGCGGCGTCGTCACCGACTCCCAGCACCACGTCATCGCGCCGTGCGCCGAGCCGGCTCAGGTACTTTTCGATCAGCTCGAATTCACCGAGTGGCATGTGCGGCGGGCGGGCCCGGTCGCGCCGTCAGGCGGCGCCGCGCTCTGGCGCGCGGTGCACCATGGAGGCGCGGTCGAGCACGGCGTTGACGAACTTGTGGCCGTCGGTCGCGCCGAATCGCTTGGCCAGTTCCACGGATTCGTTCAGGACGACGCGGTAGGGAACGTCCGGCCGGTGCAGCAGTTCCCACAGTCCCAGGTACAGGATCGCGTGTTCGACCGGGTCGATCTGCGCCAGCGCGACCTCGGAGTGCAGTGCGAGGTCGCGGTCGAGCGCCTCGCGCCCGGCGGTGACCTGCATCAGCGCATCCTTGAAGTAACCTTCATCGAGCGCGGCGAAGCCCTCGTCGCTGGAGAACTGGCCGTAGATGTCCTGCCACGGCTGCCCGGTCAGTTGCCACTGGTACAGCGCCTGCACCGCATGCCGCCGCGCGGCGCTGCGGGCCCGCGTCGCCGTGCGACCCGGCGCGGGCATTCAGCCCTCCAGTCGACGCAGCAGGTTGACCAGCTCGATCGCGGCCTGGGCAGCGTCGGCGCCCTTGTTGCCGGCCTTGCCGCCGGCCCGCTCCATGGCCTGCTCGGTGGTCTCCGTCGTCAGCACGCCAAACGCGACCGGCACGCCGGTTTCCTGCGCGACCCGCGCCAGCCCCGCTGCGCACTCGCCCGCCACGAGATCGAAGTGCGGCGTCTGCCCGCGGATCACAGCGCCGACCGCGATGATCGCGTCGTAGCGCCGGCTCAGCGCCAGCTTGCGGGCCACCACCGGCATGTCGAATGCGCCGGGCACGCGCACGACTTCCACCTGGTTGTCGCTCGCGCCGAGACGGCGCAGCGTGTCGAGCGCGCCGCGAACCAGCGGCTCGACCACGAACTCGTTGAAGCGCGAGGCCAGCACGGCGAAGCGCAGGTCGCGTACCTGCAGGTCGCCTTCTATGACGCGTGGAATGTCCATCCGTGAAGTATAGCAAGCGGGGTGGCGGCAGCCGCGGCGGCGGCAGCGTCGTGCGGTCGGGCCGGGGTCGGCGAGCGAATCAAGACCGGCTGAGCGAGCGACCCCGGACCGGCCGCAGGCTGCCGGCATGACCGGGCTGGAGAGGTCAGACCCCGGATGGGGTCATTACCCCGCGCGTCAGTCGACGTACTCGGTGACCTCGAGGCCGAACGCGGAAATGCCCAGCATGTGCTTGGGCGCGGACAGCACGCGCATGCGGGTCACGCCCAGGTCCTGCAGGATCTGCGCGCCGATGCCATAGGTGCGAAGCACCGCGCCGCCGTGCTGCCGGGAGCCCGCCGCGTGGCTGTCGCCCGCCTGCAGGGCGCGCACCGACTCCATGATGTCCCGCGCCGATTCCGGCTGGCGCAGGATCACGACCACGCCGCTGTCCTCGGTGGCGATGCGCTGCATGACGGCACGCAATGACCAGCCGGCCGCCTCGTTCTTCACGCCGATGACGTCGCGCAGCGTGTCCTTGATGTGCACGCGAACGAGTGGCGGAACAGGTCCGTCGAGCCGGCCGCGGACCAGCGCGACGTGCACCGTGCGGTGCACGTGGTCCTCGTACCAGCACATGCGGAACGAGCCGAACTCCGTTTCCACGTCCTGCTCGGACACGCGCTCCACGGAGCGCTCGTTGTGCAGCCGGTAACGGATCAGGTCGGCGATCGTCCCCATCTTGAGGCCGTGCTCGCGCGCAAAGGCGGTGAGGTCGCCCAGCCGGGCCATGGTCCCGTCCTCGTTGAGGATCTCGACGATCACGGCCGCGGGCTCGCTGCCCGCGAGCCGCGCCAGGTCGCAACCCGCCTCGGTGTGCCCGGCGCGGGTCAGCACCCCGCCTGGCTGGGTCATCAGCGGGAAGATGTGCCCGGGCTGGCGCAGGTCCTCCGGCCGCGCCTCGTGCGCGACCGCCGCGCGCACCGTCTGGGCGCGATCGTGCGCGGAAATGCCGGTCGTGACGCCCTCGGCGGCTTCGATGCTCACCGTGAAGTTGGTGCGGTGCACATGGTCAGTGCCGCTGACCATCAGCGGCAGGCGCAGTTGCCGGCAGCGCTCGCGGGTCAGGGTCAGGCAGATCAGGCCGCGCCCGTAGCGCGCCATGAAGTTGATGTCCTCGGGACGCACGAACTCGGCGACCATCACGAGGTCGCCCTCGTTCTCGCGCTCCTCGTCGTCCATGACCACGACCATGCGGCCCTGGCGCAGGTCGTGCAGAAGCTCCTCGACGGTATTGAATTCCGACATCCGCAGCCTTCAGCCTTGACGGCGCGGCAAGCCCGCCGCGCATCAGCCCGTCATCTTACGATTGTTTGCGCCCGCCCTGCCATGCGGCCGCCGCCGCGCGCCGGTCAGTCGGGCCGCGACGCCAGCCGCTCGACGTAGCGCGCGATCACGTCCACCTCCAGGTTGACGCAGGCGCCCGGCTGGAGCGCGCCCAGGGTCGTGACACCCAGCGTGTGGGGGATCAGGTTGACGCCGAAGCTGCCGGCCTCGACCTCGTTGACCGTCAGGCTCACGCCGTCCAGCGTCACCGAGCCCTTGCCCGCGATGTAACGGGCCAGCCCGGCGGGTATCTCGAAGCGGACCCGCCGCGAGCGCGCCTCCTCGTGCAGCCCGAGGACCCGCGCCACGGCGTCCACATGGCCCGTCACGTAGTGGCCGCCGAGCGGCTGCCCGGCGCGCAATGCCGGCTCGAGATTGACTGCAGCACCCGGCCGCAGCGTGCCGAGCGTCGTGCAGTCGAGCGTTTCGCGGGACACATCGGCGGCGAACGCGCCGGCCATGAGCCGCGTCGCCGTCAGGCACACGCCGCTGACGCAGAAGCTGTCGCCGACCGCCGCGCCGGCCAGGTCCAGACTGCCGGTGCCGAACACCAGTTCCACGTCGCCGCCGCGCGGATTGACCTGCCGGACGTCGCCCAGTGCCAGCACGATTCCCGTGAACATCACTTCGTCCTCACCCGCGCGTCGGGCGCAACGTCAATCGCAGGTCCGCGCCGACGCGGCGGGCCTCGGCAAACTCCATCTGGCAGCGGTCGGCCATGGCCGGCAAGGTGCCCAGCATGGCCAGCGGGCGCGCACCTTCGCCCAGCAGGACCGGTGCGACGTAGGCCACCAGTTCGTCCACGAGCCGCGCGGCCAGCAGGCTGCCCGCCAGCCGCGCTCCGCACTCGACGTGCAGTTCGTTGACCTCGAGCGCGGCGAGGTGGCGCATCACGGCTGCCAGATCGAGACCCCCGGCACCCGGCGCCACCGCGACGATCGTCGCGCCGGCTGTGGTCAGCGCGGCGGCCCGCGCCGCGCCCGCGTCGAGCGTAAACAACAGCGCGCGGCCCGGCGGCTGGAGCAGGCGCGCCGTGGCCGGCGTGCGCAGCCGGCTGTCCAGTACCGAGCGCAGCGGCTGGCGCACCGCGCCCGGCAGCCGCACGTCGAGGCGCGGATCATCGGCCAGCACCGTTCCCGAACCGGTCAGCACGGCGGACGCCCGGGCGCGCAGCCGTTGCACGTCGGCGCGCGCCGCCTCGCCAGTGATCCACCGGCTCTCACCGCTGGCCAGCGCCGTGCGCCCGTCGAGGCTCGCCGCCAGCTTGAGGCGGACCCACGGCCGGCCCCGCTCCATGCGCGACATGAACCCGGCGTTCAGCTCGCGTGCGACAGCCTCCAGCAGCCCGCCCTGCACCTCGACGCCGGCCGCTGCGAGCCGCGCCGCGCCGCCGCCGCTGACCTGCGGGTTGGGGTCGCGCGCCGCGTAGATCACCCGCCGCACGCCGGCTTCGATCAGCGCCGCCGCGCAGGGCGGCGTGCGGCCGTGGTGGCTGCAGGGCTCGAGCGTCACGTAGGCGGTCGCACCGCGCGCCGCGCCACCGGCCGCCGCCAGGGCAACGGCTTCGGCATGCGGCCCGCCCGCCACCGCGTGCCAGCCTTCGCCCAGCACGCGCTCGCCCGACGCGATCACGCAGCCGACGCGCGGGTTGGGATCGGTGCTGCCGAGCCCCCTGGCGGCCAGCTTCACGGCGCGCGCCATGTGCCGTGCGTCCAGTGTCGGGTCGCTCACTTGCCGCCCTTCGGTTCGCGGCCGGTTCCGGGCAGCAGGGGCAGCTGGCCGGCCGCGGTTTCGCGCGCCGGCGACTCGTCCATGCGATCGATCTGCTCGCGGAAGGCGTCGACGTCGCGGAACCGATGGTAGACGGATGCGAATCGCACGTAGGCCACCGCGTCCAGTTGCTTGAGTTCCTCCATCACGAACTCGCCGATCGTCCGTGCCGCCACCTCGCGCTCGCCGAGGCCGCGCAGCCGGTGACAGATCCTCTCCACCGCCGCCTCGACATCCTCGCGGCCGACCGGCCTTTTTTCCAGTGATTTCAACATGCCGGCCCGCAATTTCGCCTCATTGAAGGGCTGGCGTGTCTGGTCGCTCTTCACCACCTGCGGCATCACCAGCTCCGCGGTTTCAAAAGTCGTGAAGCGCTCGCCGCACGACAGGCACTCGCGGCGGCGGCGGATCTGGTGGCCGTCGCCGGCCAGCCGCGAGTCCGTCACCTTCGTGTCCGTGTGGGCGCAGAACGGGCAATGCATGGCCGCCCCGCCGTGCCGGCGTCAGCCGTAGACCGGAAAGCGGCCGCAGATCTCGAGCACCGCGGTGCGCACCCGCTCGACGACCCGCTCGTCGCCCATGCCGTCCAGCACATCGGCCATCCAGCCGGCGACCTGCCGGCACTCGCCGATGCCGAGGCCGCGCGTGGTCAGCGCCGGCGTGCCGATGCGCAGGCCGCTGGTCACGAACGGCGGCCGCGGATCGTTGGGCACGGCGTTGCGGTTGACGGTGATGTGCGCGCGGCCTAGCGCCGCGTCCGCGTCCTTGCCCGTGTACTCGCGGCCGATCAGGTCGACCAGGAACAGGTGGTTGTCGGTGCCGCCCGAGACGATCGCGTAGCCGCGTTCGGTCAGCGTGGCCGCCATCGCGCGCGCGTTGTCGACCACCTGCTGCTGGTAGACGCGGAACTCCGGTTGCAGCGCTTCGAGGAACGCGACCGCCTTGGCCGCAATGACGTGCATCAACGGTCCGCCCTGGGTCCCCGGGAAGATCATGGAATTGAACTTCTTGTGCAGCGCCTCGTTGGGCCGCGCCAGGATCAGGCCGCCGCGCGGGCCGCGCAGCGTCTTGTGTGTCGTCGTCGTCACGACATCGGCGTACGGCACCGGGTTCGGGTACACGCCGGCGGCCACCAGGCCGGCCACGTGCGCCATGTCCACCATCAGCGACGCGCCCACCGAATCCGCGATCGCACGGAACCGGATCCAGTCCACGATGCGCGAGTAGGCCGAGAATCCGGCGACGATGACCCGCGGCCGGTGCTCTGCCGCCAGCCGCGCCACCTCGTCGTAGTCGATCTCTCCCGTACCGGGGTGCAGGCCGTACTGCACGGCCTTGAAGACCTTGCCGGAGAAGTTCACCTTGGCGCCGTGCGTCAGGTGGCCGCCATGGTCGAGGCTCATGCCGAGCAGCGTGTCGCCTGGCTGCATCAGCGCCAGGTAGACGGCCGCGTTGGCCTGCGATCCGGAGTGCGGTTGCACGTTCGCGTAGGCCGCGTCGAACAGCTGCCTGGCGCGATCGATCGCCAGCTGCTCGGCGATGTCGACGTTTTCGCAGCCGCCATAGTAGCGGCGCCCCGGGTAGCCCTCCGCATACTTGTTGGTCAGCACCGAGCCCTGCGCCTCGAGCACCCGCGGACTGGCGTAGTTCTCCGACGCAATCAACTCCAGATGCTCTTCCTGCCGCCGGCGCTCGGCGCCGATGGCGGCTGCCAGTTCTGGGTCGAAACCGGAAATGTTCATGTCGGGACCGAACATCGGCAGGGGTCTCCGCAGTGGTGGCTTGCAGGGGCCCCGGAGTGTACCGCGAAGGCCTGCGTGGCACACGCCGCGGCAGTCAGTCGGCGGCCACCAGCTCGCCGACGACCCGTGTCCAGGCGCGCGCTATGTTGCGCCGGTTGTAGCCACCGCCGCCCAGCGCCAGCACGCGCCCCGCGGCGTGGCGGCTGGCGATGTCGATCAGGCGGCGCGCGGCGTGGGCGTGCACTTCTTCCGTGAACCGCAGGTGCGTGATCGGGTCGCCCTCGAGACTGTCGGCCCCGCACTGCAGGATGATGAATTGCGGCTCGTGTTGCTCGAGATGGGCCTCGACCAGCGCCCAGGCCTCGAAGAACTCGTCGTCGCCTGCGCCCGGCATCAGCGGCAGGTTGAGCTTGGTGCCGCGCGCCGGCCCCTTGCCGGTTTCCGTCGCGCTGCCCGTGCCGGGAAACAGGAAGCGGCCGTCCTCATGGATGTCCGCAAACACCAGCGCGGGATCGTCCTCGAACGAGTAAAAGACGCCGTCGCCATGGTGCGCGTCGATGTCGACGTACGCGACGCGCGCCAGGCCGTGCCGGCGCTTGAGCGCCTCCACCACGACGCCGCAGTCGTTGAACACGCAGAACCCGGCGGCGTGACCGCGCGAAGCGTGGTGCAGGCCGGCGATCGGGACAAAGCCGCGCCGCGCCTGGCCGGACATGATCGCTTCCATCGCGACCAGCGCCGCGCCGACCACGCCGGCGGCCGCTTCGTAGACGCCCTTCCAGGCCGGCGTGTCCCCCGCATCCAGGTAACCCTCGCCGGTCCTGGAACGCTCCTCGACCAGGTCCACGTAGGCCGGCACGTGGAACCATTCCAGCTCCTGGCGCGTCGCCGGCCGGGGCGCCAGCGACTGCACGGCCCGCAGCAGGCCTTCCTTTTCCAGTTCCTCGATGAACACGTCATGCCGGTCCGGCCCGAACGGGTGCCCCTCGCCGAAGCCGTAGCCTGCGATCAACTCACCGTGAACGAGCGCCGTCTGGGATCGCTTGCCGGCATTCACCTGTGGGCCTCCGAAGACGCGCCGCGAGCGTAGCATAGCGGTGGGGTCGGACCGGTGGCGCGCCACGCCGGCATCGCGGATAATCCGCGGCCCCCGACCCGGCCACAGCCGTCGAGACCATGCCCCAATTCATCTACACCATGAACCGGGTGGGCAAGATAGTGCCCCCCAAGCGTCACATCCTCCGTGACATTTCCCTGTCATTCTTCCCCGGGGCGAAGATTGGCGTGCTCGGCCTCAACGGATCCGGCAAGTCCACGCTGCTGCGCATCATGGCCGGCGTCGACACGGAGATCGAGGGCGAGGCACGTCCGCAGCCCGGCATCAAGATCGGCTACCTGACCCAGGAGCCGCTGCTGGACCCGGACAAGGATGTGCGCGGCATCGTCGAGGAAGCCGTGCAGCCCATCAAGGACGCGCTGGCGCGCCTCGAGCAGGTCTACGCGGCTTACAGCGAGCCGGATGCCGATTTCGACAAGCTGGCGACCGAACAGGGCGAACTCGAGTCGCTGCTGGCGACCGTGGACGGTCACAATCTCGAGCGCCAGCTGGACGTCGCCGCCGATGCGCTGCGCCTGCCGCCATGGGACGCCAGGGTCGAGCACCTCTCCGGCGGCGAGAAACGCCGCGTCGCGCTGTGCCGGCTGCTGGTGTCGAAACCCGACATGCTGCTGCTCGACGAGCCAACCAACCACCTCGACGCGGAGTCCGTTGCCTGGCTCGAGAAATTCCTCGAGCAGTACCCCGGCACCGTGATCTGCGTGACCCACGACCGGTATTTTCTCGACAACGTTGCCGGCTGGATCCTCGAGCTCGACCGCGGGCACGGCATCCCGTGGGAAGGCAACTATTCGTCCTGGCTCGAGCAGAAGGAGCGGCGTCTCGCGCAGGAGGAGAAGCAGCAGGAGGCGCTGCGCCGCACGCTGGCGCGCGAGCTGGAATGGGTGCGCGCCAATCCCAAGGCCCGCCAGGCCAAGAGCAAGGCCCGGCTGCGGCAGTTCGAGGAACTGTCCTCGGCCGAGTTTCAGCAGCGCAGCGAGACCAACGAGATCTACATCCCGCCCGGCCAGCGACTCGGCGATCTCGTCGTCGAGGCCAGCGGACTGAGCAAGGGCTTCGGCGACCGGCTGCTGATCGACAAGCTGTCGTTCAGCCTGCCGCGCGGCGGCATCGTCGGCATCATCGGTCCGAACGGCGCCGGCAAGACCACGCTGTTCCGCATGCTGACCGGCGCCGAGCAGCCGGACGACGGCGAGATTCGCCTCGGCCCGACCGTCGACATTGCGGCGGTGGACCAGTCACGCGACTCGCTCACCGACGGCAACACCGTCTGGCAGGAGATCTCCGGGGGGCTGGACCAGATCCAGGTCGGCAACTACACGACGGCGTCGCGCAGCTATGTGGGCCGGTTCAACTTCCGCGGCGCGCAGCAGCAGCAGCACATCGGCGAACTGTCAGGCGGCGAGCGCAACCGCGTGCACCTGGCCAAACTGCTCAAGAGCGGCGGCAACCTGCTGCTGCTCGACGAGCCGACCAACGACCTCGACGTGGAAACGCTGCGCGCGCTCGAGGACGCGCTGTTGAATTTCCCCGGTTGTGCGGTCGTCATTTCGCACGATCGCTGGTTCCTGGACCGGATCGCGACCCATATCCTGGCATTCGAGGGCGACAGCCAGGTGGAGTGGTTCGAGGGCAACTATCAGGACTACGTGGCCGACTATCGGCGCCGCAAGGGCGACGTGGCGGACCAGCCGCACCGGATCCGGTTCAAGCCGCTACGGTAAATGCCGACATTCCGGCGCCCGCCCCAGCGGCGTTACCCTGCGCGGGTTGTCCATTTCGGCAAGTCCGGACCGGAGTTTCGCGACAAAGGGTTAGAATCAGTCTATGAACGCCAAGGCATCCGCAAAATCCAAGGTCGACGCTCCGCCGCAGGTGCCGGCGACGGCCGCGCCTCGCACCGTGACACTGCCACATCCGGAGCGCTCGTTCGAGATCCGGTTCGAGTCGATCGGCGGCCTCGGCGCCCACGCGGCCGGCCAGGTGCTGGCCACCGCATGCGTGCTGGGCATGGGCCTGAACGGCGCCCACTTCTCCAGCTATGGGTCTGAAAAGAAGGGTTCGCTGGTTCGTTCGTTCGTGCGCCTGGCGCCGGGCGAGCGCCCGATCCGCACCAGCGCACCGGTCGAGTCCCCCGACGCAGTGGTGGTGTTCCACGGCGCCCTGCTGCACAACCCCGGCACCTTCGCCGGCATCCGCCAGGACGCCACGTTCATCTACAACGCTCCCGCGGACAGCGCACGGGAAGAACTGGCCGCGCTGCCGGACACGGTACGCATCATTCGCGTCGACGCGCTCGGCATCGCCATGCAGGAGAAGTCGCGACCGAACGCAGTGCTGCTGGGTACGCTGTGCGCACTGTTGCCGTTCCTGGACCAGGAGCGCGTGCTGGCGGCGCTGACCGAGGAGTTCGCCGGCAAGCATCCGGAGGCGGTCGCCTCCAACGAGCGCGCCTTCCGCCGCGGCGCCGGCGAGTTCGAGGTCCTCGAGGGCCTGGGGCGCGCGCACGGCGACCTGCCCGTGCAGCAGTCCGAACCGGCCTGGGGCTACGAGACCGCGCCGGCCGGAGGAATCCTGCCGATGCCTGGCAACACCGCGTGGAACGACCTGACCGTGTCGCGCACGGGCGTCATGCCGGTGCTGGACCATGACAAGTGCATACACTGTGGCGTCTGCGATCTGGTCTGCCCCGACATGTGCCTGGTGTGGCGCGCCGGCGAGGCCGGCGCCAAGTTCGAGCGCGAGATGACCGGCATCGACTATCGCTATTGCAAGGGCTGCATGCGCTGCGTCGAATCCTGCCCGACCGGCGCGCTGACCAAGGAAGCGGAGACGCCCGGCCTGGCCGACCGGCTGCGCGTGCCGCTGTTCCCCGGATTGATCGACTGAGGTTGACGCCATGATGACTCCCGCTGCCCCTGCCACGAACCCGCTGGCCGAAGCGCCGGCCGGCGTCGCCCGCCAGAAGCTCGAGTTCAAGAGCGGCAACGAAGCGGCGGCGATGGCCGCGCGCGACATCGGCTACCACGTCATGGGCTACTTCCCCATCACGCCGTCGACCGAGGTGGCCGAGAACCTGTCGAGGATGCAGGCCTCGGGCGAGCACGACATCGTCATGATCGCCGGCGACGGCGAGCATGGCGCGGCCGGCATCTGCTATGGCGCCGCGCTCGGCGGCGGCCGCGTGCTGAACGCCACCAGCGCCCAGGGGCTACTGTACGCGCTCGAGCAGCTGCCGGTGCAGGCCGGCACGCGCGTGCCGATGGTGCTGAACGTGGCGGCCCGCGCCGTGTCCGGTCCGCTCAACATCCGCGGCGACCACTCGGACCTGTATTTCGCGCTGAACACCGGCTGGATCGTGCTGTGCGCGCGCGACCCGCAGGCCGTCTACGACCTGAACTTCGCCGCGATCCGCATCGGCGAGCATCTGGACGTGCGGCTGCCCGTGCTGATCGCCTATGACGGCTTCGTGACCAGCCACCAGAAGCGCCGCATCTCGGTGTTCGACGACCCCGCCGCGGTCAAGGCCTTCGTCGGCACGCGGCCCGACTTCCCGAACCCTCTGGACACCGAGCATCCGGCCACCTTCGGCCCGTACATGAACGACCCGGACCTGATCAACAACAAGGTCCAGCTGTCACAGGCCATGGATGCGGCGCGGCGGGTGATCCCCGAGGTGTTCGCGGAACTCGAGGCGCTGACCGGCCGTTCCTACCCGATGCTGGACGCGTACCGCATGGAGGGCGCACAGGCCGCGACCGTACTGATCAATTCCTCGGCGGAGACCGCCAAAGGAACCGCCGACGCGATGCGCAAGGCCGGCCACCAGGTCGGCGTGCTGTCGCCGAACGTGCTGCGGCCCTTCCCGGCCGACGAGTTCCGCCAGGCCCTGCGCGGCGTCAAGGCCGTCACGATCGGCGACCGCGGCGATTCGCCAGGCGCCGGCGGCGGCAACCTGTCGCTCGAGGTACGCGCCGCGATCCAGACCGATGGCGACAACGACACGCTGGTGTTGTCGCGTATCTTCGGGCTCGGCGGCAAGGACTTCTATGCGGCGGACGCTGAGCACTTCATGCAGATTGCGCTGGACGCCGCGGCCACCGGCCGCGTCGAAGTGCCGTTCGCCTACCACGGCGCCACGGCCGGCGACCCGAAGCGCGCGCCGCGCCCAGGCCTGCCCGCGATTCCCGCGGCCGAGCTGTCGCAGGGCATGGCCAAGGTGAAGCGCGACGCGACGACCGGCAGGCTGTCGGTCGAACTCGAACCCATCTGGAAGATGACGGCCGTGCCGAGCCGCATCGCGCCGGGCCACGGCGCCTGCCCCGGCTGCGGCGCGTTCCCCACGCTCAACCAGGTGTTCAAGGTGCTGGAGGGCGACCTGGTCGTGCTGTTCCAGACCGGCTGCGCGATGGTGGTCACGACCGCCTATCCGGCGACTGCGCATCGCGTCAACTACATCCACAACCTGTTCCAGAACGGCGCGGCGACGCTGTCGGGACTGGTCGAGGTGTATCACGAGCGCATCCGCCGCGGCGAATTGCCGGCCTCGAATGACATCACCTTCGTCATGGTCACCGGCGACGGCGGCATGGACATCGGCATGGGCGCGGCACTCGGCACCGCGCACCGCAACCACCCGATGATGATCCTGGAGTACGACAACCAGGGCTACATGAACACCGGCGCACAGCTGTCCTATTCGACGCCGGTCGGGCACCGCACCTCGACCAGCGAGGTGGGGCGCACGCTCGCCGGCAAGCGCTACCACCACAAGGACACCGCGCAGATCTTCGCCTCCTGCCACATACCGTACGTGTTCACGGCCAGCGAGGGTTATCCCGAGGACCTGATGCGCAAGGCGGCGAAAGCGCAGTGGTACGCGAAGCGCGAGGGCATGGTGTACGGCAAGATCCTGTCGTACTGCCCGCTCAACTGGAAGACGCCGGACGACGGCGCCGAGAACGTGCTGCAGGTGGCCATCGACAGCTGCTTCTTCCCGCTTTACGAGGTCGAGCATGGCCACACGATGCTGACCTACGACCCGGAGGCGAACGGCCGCCGCCGGCCGGTTGCGGACTGGCTCGGGGCGATGGGCAAGACACGGCACCTGCTCAAGCCGGGCAACAAGGAAGTCGTGGAGGGCGTGCAGCAGGAAGTGGACCGCCGCTGGCGCCGCATCAAGGCGATGCACGACCATCCGGAACTTTGACGGGAGACCTGCATGGCGCGCATTCTCGAAAGCCGGCCGCTGACTGCGGTCACCAAGTATTTCCGCATCGACGCACCGCTGATCGCGGCGGCGGCCCAGCCCGGGCAGTTCGTCATGCTGCGCGTGCGCGAGGGCGGCGAGCGCATCCCGATCACGATCGCCGACTTCGACCGTGAGGCCGGCACGCTGACGCTCGTCATCCAGGCGGTCGGCGCCACCACGAAGCTCGTGTGCGGACTGCAGGCCGGCGACGAGATCCTCGACCTGGTCGGTCCGCTCGGCAGCCCCATCGAATTGCCCGAGCACGGGCACGTGTGCGGCGTCGGCGGCGGCTTCGGCTCGGCCGCCCTGTTGTGCCTGATGCGCGAGCTGGCGGCGCGCGGCGACCGTACGACGGCCGTCATCGGCGCCCGCAACAGGGAGCTGCTGATCCTCGCCGACGAACTCAGGAAAGTCTGCGACGACGTCGAGGTGTGCACCGACGATGGTTCGGAAGGCTTCAAGGGTTTCGTCACGCAGCGCCTCGCGCAGCTCATCGACGGCGACGGCCCGGGCCGGCCTGACTACGTGGTCGCGATCGGCCCGATGGCCATGATGCGAGCGGTCGCCGAGACGACCCGCGGCAGCGGTGTCAAGACGCTGGTGTCCATGGACCCGCTGATGGTGGACGGCACCGGCATGTGCGGCGGGTGCCGGGTCATCGTCGGCGGCAAGTCCAAGTTCGCCTGCGTGGACGGCCCGTGCTTCGACGCGCATGAGGTGGATTTCGACATCGCGATGCGCCGCAACAAGGCCTATGCGCAGCAGGAACGCAAAGCAGCCGAGCGCATCGACTGCATGAAGTCGAAGGGGGCCATGTAATGCCGGTCAAACGCTCGGAAAAGACCCAGATGCCGGTGCGCGAATCGGCGGTCCGCGCCCATGACTTCAAGGAAGTCAACGTAGGCTACTCGCAGGCCCATGCGGTGTTCGAGGCAGAGCGCTGCCTGCGCTGCCAGGACCCGGTGTGCATAGACGGCTGCCCGGTGCAGATCCCGATCCCGGAGTTCATCCATTCGGTCGCCGCCGGCGACATGGCCGGCGCGGCCAGGATTCTGCGTGCGGCCAATCCGTTGCCGGCGATCTGCGGACGCGTCTGCCCGCAGGAAGTCCAGTGCGAGACCAAGTGCCTGATGGCCGCGCGCCACAGCCCGGTCGCGATCGGGCATCTCGAACGCTTCGTCGCCGACTGGGAGCGGACCCAGCCCGCCACCGTGCAGGCCAAGCTGACCCGCAAGGCGAAGATTGCCGTCATCGGCGCCGGCCCGGCCGGCCTGGTGTGCGCCGGCGAACTGGCACGACGCGGTTATCCGGTCACGATCTACGAGGCCCTGCATGCGCCTGGCGGCGTGCTGCGCTACGGCATTCCCGAGTTCCGCCTGCCGAAGGCGATCCTGGACTGGGAAATCGACATGCTCAAGGCGCTCGGCGTCGAAATCGTCTGCAATGTGGTCATCGGCCGCACGATCAGCATGGAAGACCTGCAGCACAAGCACGGTTACGCCGCCGTTTTCATCGGCACGGGCGCCGGGCTGCCGCAGTTCCTGAACATCCCGGGCGAGGACCTGAACGGCGTCTTTTCCGCCAACGAATTCCTGACGCGCATCAACCTGATGGGCGCCTACGACAAGGACGCCGATACCCCGATGACGGTCGGCAAGTCGGTGGCAGTGATCGGCGGCGGCAACACGGCCATGGACGCCGTGCGTTCAGGGATTCGCATGGGCGCGGAACACGGCTACATCGTCTACCGGCGCAGCGAAAAGGAGATGACTGCGCGTATCGAGGAGTACCACCACGCACAGGAGGAAGGCGTCGAGTTTCACTGGCTGACCAACCCGGTCGCGGTGCTCGGCAACGAGGAGGGCTGGGTGACCGGCCTGAAGTGCCAGCGCATGGTGCTGGGCGAGCCTGACGCGTCGGGCCGCGCGCGCCCCGTGCCGGTGCCGGACTCCGAGTTCGTCATTCCGGTCGACACCGTCGTGCTGTCCATCGGCACCACGCCCAATCCGCTGCTGACCCGCACCACCAAGGGCCTCGACACCAACAAGTGGGGCTGCGTGGTGGCCGACGAACGGACCGGCCTGACCTCGAAGGACCAGGTGTACGCGGGCGGCGACGCGGTCACCGGGGCGGCCACCGTCATCCTGGCGGCCGGCGCGGGCAAGCGCGCCGCCCAGGCCATCCACGAGGCCCTCAGCGGCACCGGCTGAGCTGCGGCAGGGAGTCGGCGCCGGCCCCGCTACCCGGGAATCCCCGCCGTACGCTAGACTGCCCGCAGGGGATACAGCGGGGCGTCACGTTTGGCAGTGATCATCGACTCGAGCGGCCGCCTGCACCACGATCAGGATCGGGGACTGGCGTTGTTGTGCCCGCATTGTCACGTGCTGGCCCACATCACGCCGGTCTCGGTTCCCGACTTCAACCAGATCCAGTTGCACAAGCCCAGCCAGGTGGGCATCGTCTACCGCTGCGAGGCGTGCAACGCGCCGATCTTCCTCAGGTTCCCGGTCAAGCTCTACGCGGGCAGCCGCGTCGAGCTGAGCCCGAGCTTCGTCGAGCTCGAGCGGCCGCGCGAGAAGTTCAGCTTCACGCACCTGCCCGAGGAGGTCGAGACGCTGTTCAAGGAGGCGCTCGCCTGTTTTTCCTCCGGCTGCTACAACGCGTTCGCCTCGATGTGCCGGCGCACGGCGCAGTCCGTGTTCGCGGACCTCGGCGAGCCCGGCAAGCTCGGCTTGTACGACGAGCTGGCCAACATCCGGCGCATGGCGGAAATCGACGAAGAGTCGTTCACGGCGGTCCGCAAGGTGCTGTTCGGCAGCGACGCGGAGCCGCGGCCGAACCTGCCGACGCTTGACGCGTTCCAGGCGGGCGTCCTGCTCGAGGTCGTGAAGGACCTGCTGTACCAGGCCTATGTGCGGCGCGGTCGCCTGCAGCAGGCGATGATGGTCCGCCGCTATTTCACCGAGGACGCGGACAGCAAGGTGACCCCGCTCGACAGCGCTCGTTCCTGATCGCCGCGCCAGGCCGCAGCGCTTCCAGTCAACCCAGCCAGCGCCGCGCGTTGCGGAACATGCGCATCCAGCCGCTGTCTTCGCCGGCGTCCGCCGGCCGCCACGCGTTCTGCACACTGCGGTAGACGCGCTCCGGATGCGGCATGCTGATGGTCACCCGGCCGTCGGCCGTGGTCAGGCCGGCGATGCCTTCCGGCGAGCCGTTGGGGTTGGCCGGGTAGTGTTCGGTGACCCGGCCGCGGTTGTCCACGAAGCGCAGCGCGACCAGCGGCCGCGCGCCGGCCAGCGCCGCCGGGTCCGCGAATTCCGCCCGCCCCTCGCCATGTGAAACCGCAATCGGCAGGCGCGACCCGGACATCCCCGCAAGGAACAGCGACGGCGAGTCGCCGATCTCGACCATCGACAGGCGCGCCTCGAACTGCTCGGAACGGTTGCGCACGAAGCGCGGCCAGGCCGCGGCGCCGGGAATCAGGTCCTTGAGCGACGACAGCATCTGGCAGCCGTTGCACACCCCGAGCGTGAACGTACCCGGCCTCGCGAACCATGCCGAGAAGGCCTCCCGCGCGCGCGGATTGAACAGGATCGACTTGGCCCAACCCTCGCCCGCGCCCAGCACGTCGCCATAGCTGAAGCCGCCGCACGCGACCAGGCCGTCGAATCCCTCGAGGCCGGTGCGTCCCTCCAGCAGGTCGGTCATGTGCACGTCGAAGGCCGCGAACCCCGCGCGCACCAGCGCGGCGGCCATTTCCACCTGGCTGTTGACGCCCTGTTCGCGCAGCACCGCAATGCGGGGCCGCGCGCCGGAAGCGATCATCGGTGCCGCGACGTCTGCCTGTGGGTCGAAGGTCAGGTGCCAGCCCAGGCCCGGGTCATCGCCATCGAGGCGCGTGGCCTGTTCTTCGTCCGCGCAATCCGGGTGGTCGCGCAGCCGCTGCAACTGCCAGGTGGTGTCCGACCACAGTGCGCGCAGCGACTCGAGCTTTTCATCGACCCAGGTGCGGCCGCCGGCGCGCAGCGTCACGCGGCGCCCGGGCGCCGGCCGGCCGACGGCCCGCACACTGCCCGCCAGTCCCGCCGCGGCGAATTCGTCAAGCGCTTCCTGCAGCCGTGCGTCCGCCACCTGCACCAGCGCGCCGAGCTCTTCGCTGAACAGGGCCGCAGGGACCGCGGCGACCTCGCCCAGATCCAGCGCGACCCCGCAGTTGCCGGCGAACGCCATCTCCAGTGCCGTGATCGCGATGCCCCCGTCCGAGCGGTCGTGGTAGGCGAGCAGGACGCCCGTGTCGGACAGGCGGCGGATCGCCGTGAAGAAATTCCTGAGCCGCCCGGCATCGTCCAGGTCGGGCGGCACGGCGCCGAGTTGTCCGTATACCTGCGCGAGGCACGAGCCGCCGAGGCGGTCGCGCCCGCCGCCGAGGTCAATGAGCAGCAGCGACGTTGCAGGCTGCGTGACGAGTTGCGGCGTCAGCGTGCGCCGCACATCACGGACCGGCGCGAACGCCGACACGATCAGCGACACCGGCGCCACGACCGCCCGTTCGGCGCCGTCCTGCGGCCACGCCGAGCGCATGGACAACGAGTCCTTGCCGACCGGGATGGCGATGCCCAGCGCCGGGCACAGTTCTTCGCCGACGGCGCGCACGGTGTCGAACAGCGCGGCGTCCTCGCCGGGCTGGCCGCAGGCCGCCATCCAGTTGGCTGACAGCCGCACGTCGGCCAGCGATCGCACGTCGGCCGCCGCGATGTTGGTCACGGCTTCGCCGATGGCCATGCGCCCGGACGCCGGCGCGTCGAGCAGCGCCAGCGGCGCGCGCTCGCCCATGGCCATGGCCTCGCCGGAAACGGCCGCAAATCCCGACAGCGTGACGGCCACGTCAGCCACGGGCACCTGCCACGGCCCGACCATCTGGTCGCGGCTGACGAGACCGCCGACGGTGCGATCGCCGATCGTCACGAGAAAGGTCTTGTCGGCGACGGTCGGCAAGGTCAGCAGGCGCCCGAGGGCGTCGCGCGGATCGATGCCCGCCGCATCGAAGCGATCGCCGCTGCGGCGCACGCGCCTCACGTCACGGATCGTCTGTGGCGGCTTGCCGAGCAGTACGTCCAGTGGCATGTGCACGGGATCGCCGCCGAGGCGCGAGTCGCTGACCTGCAGCAGGCCGTCGTCCGTCGTGCAACCGATGACCGCATACGGGCAGCGCTCGCGCCCGCACAGCGCGTCGAAGGCGGGCAGCCGGTCGTCGGCGATGGCCAGCACGTAGCGCTCCTGGGCCTCGTTGCACCAGATCTCGAGCGGCGACAGGCCCGTTTCGTCGCTGGGCACGGCGCGCAGGTCGATGCGCCCGCCACGGCGGCTGTGCGCGACGGCTTCCGGCACGGCGTTCGACAGGCCGCCGGCGCCCACGTCGTGGATCAGCAGTATCGGGTTATCGTCTCCGAGCGCGGCGCAGCGGTCGATCACTTCCTGGGCGCGACGCTGCATCTCCGGGTTGCCGCGCTGCACCGATGCGAAGTCCAGGTCCTCCGCGCTCGCACCGCTGCCCAGCGACGAGGCAGCCCCGCCGCCGAGCCCGATCAGCATGGCGGGACCGCCCAGCACGACCAGGCGCGCGCCGGGCGGTACGTCCGCCTTCTCGACGTGCCCGCGCCGCAGCGTACCGAGGCCGCCGGCGATCATGATTGGCTTGTGATAGCCGCGCACGACGCCGGCAGCGTCACCGGGCACGACCTGCTCGAAGCTGCGGAAATATCCCAGCACGTTGGGCCGGCCGAACTCGTTGTTGAAGGCGGCGGCGCCGACCGGCCCTTCGAGCATGATCTGCAGCGCCGAGGCGCTGCGCGGTGAACGGCCGTGGTCTGCCTCCCACGGCCGCACGCGGCCCGGAATGCGCAGGTTGGATACGGAGAACCCCGTCAGGCCCGCCTTCGGCTTGCCGCCGCGGCCCGTCGCGCCCTCGTCGCGGATCTCCCCACCGGAGCCCGTCGCGGCCCCCGGGAACGGCGAAATCGCGGTCGGGTGGTTGTGCGTCTCGACCTTGATCAGGATGTCGAGCGGCTCCTCGACGAAGCCGTACTCGCCGCTCGCCGGATCGGGGAAGAACCGACGCCCCGGCGGACCCTCGAGGACCGCAGCGTTGTCCTTGTAGGCCGACAGCACACCCGCCGGACTGCAGGCGTGCGTGTTGCGGATCATCGCGAACAGCGACTTGTCCTGCGCGGCCCCGTCCACGACCCATTGCGCGTTGAAGATCTTGTGGCGGCAGTGTTCGCTGTTGGCCTGCGCGAACATCATGACCTCCACGTCCGTCGGCTCGCGCCGCAGCCGCGCGTAGGCGGCAATCAGGTAGTCGATTTCGTCCCCGGACAGGGCGAGGCCCAGCTCGAGGTTGGCGCGGACCAGCGCCTCGCGCCCGGCCGATGCGAGCGGAATGTGCCGGAGCGGCGCCGGCGCGCGGCTTTCGAACAGCCGGATCGCCTCGCCGCTGTCGAGCAGCGGTGCCTCGGTCATGCGGTCGTAGAGTGGCCCGGCCAGCGCCAGCAGCGCCTCGTCGTCAAGGTGGCCGTCCGCGGCAACGAGGAAGGCGGTGCCGCGCTCGATGCGGCGCACCGTCGCCAGGCCGCAGACGTGGGCGATGTCGCTGGCCTTGGATGACCACGGCGAAACCGTGCCCGGACGCGGCACGATCAGCACGAACTGCCCATCGCGCGTACTGGCGCGCTGTGCCGGGCCGTAGGCCAGCAGGCGCTGCAATACGTCGCGCCCGGCGGCATCGAGCGGCCCGTCGAGCTGGACGAAATGACGGAAACTCGCGGTGACGCTGCGCACCCGCCCATCGCGCAGGCGGAGCGCCGCCGCCAGCTTGTCGAGGCGGAACTGCGACAGTGCCGCAGCGCCGCTGAACTCGAGGACCATCATGTCAGGCGCCGCCCTGCCGCACGGTCCTGCCGGAACCGCTGGCCCATGCCGGCGCTGTCGCGGGTACGAGTCAGCGCTTCGATCCCGGGTCGGCCCCGGCCGGGAACACGGGCACCGGGAACTGCGCGACGTTGCCGCCTTCGAAGGTGCTGATCTTGCTCACGCCCTGCTTGCGCACCTCGTCGATGCGCAGCACTGCGTGCAATGGCAGGTAGGTCCGCTTGACCCCCTCGAACTCGGCCTTGATCTTCTCTTCGCCCGGGTCGACGACGACCGAACTGCGCTCGCCGAAGACCAGTTCCTCGACCTCGATGAAGCCGAACAGGCCGCCGTGGCTGACGCTGCGGGCATAGATTTCGTAAACCTTGCCCTGGTTGACGAACAGCACTTTGAAAATGTGACTTGCGGCCATTCTGGTGCGGGATCCGTAGGGATAGGGTTACGTCGTATTATAGGCGCGATCCGGCAGGCCGGCGGCCCGCCGCAGGCGGGACCGGTAGCGGGCTCGGCCGCGCACGCACGCGCGCGAATGCCGCCCCCACCGGGATGGGCGCACGAAGGCGCAAAGGCAGGCAGATGGCACTACGGCTCAGCATCATGGGACAGGCGGCGGATACGGGCGGCCACCTCGGCCACTGGACGCTGGCTGCCGAGGGTGGGCGCATTGGACGGGCCGAGGACAACGACTGGGTGCTCAAGGACCCGGATCGGTATGTGTCGGCGCATCACGCCATGGTCGAGATGCGCGACGGCGCGTGGTGGATCAAGGACCTCAGCACCAACGGCACCTTCATCAACGGCAGCAGCCGTCCGATCGGACCTGGCGGCAGCCACCGCATCGCGGACGGCGACCGGATCCGGCTCGGCTCGATCGAGGTAGTGGCGGAAATCCTGCAGGAAGCGGAACTGGCCGCCGACACCGGGTTCGACGTCGGCAGCGCCGTGCTGGAGAATTCAGTGGAGGTGAAATCCCTGTTGTCGGTCGAGGCCACCGGCGGCGGCGCGGCACGCGCCGACGCATTCGGCCAGCGCCTGCCGGAGCGCCGCAAGGGCCCGCGCGAGGCCCACGCAGCGGAACCCGGCGAGGCCGATCTGTGGCCGGGACTCGTGGCCTTCTGCAAGGGCGCCGGCATCGACCCCTATGCCCTGCCGGCCGCGAAGCGCAACCAGGTGCTGCAGGAAGCCGGACAGGCCGTGCGCGAGATGATGCTCGGCCTCAAGGAATTGTCCCGGTCGCGGGCCGAATTCACGCGCGAGGTCGGCATCACCATGTCGGGCCGGCAAAGCGACGCGACGAGCCCGCTGATGCACATCACGGTCACGGAGGAGGCCCTGATCCAGCTGTTGACCGGCACCGGCCCCGGCGCGAACCGCGCGGTGGACGAAGTCCGCACCCAGTTTGCGCGCACGCGGCACTACCAGCAGTCCATCGTGCTGGCGCTGCGCGAGGCGCTGGCGGCCATGCTGGAGCGGCTCGACCCCGACGAACTGGAACGGCAGTTCGGCGGCACGACGCGCGGCCCGGCCGGCATCGAGGAGCAGGCCCGCAACTGGTCGCACTACCGGGAAATGCACCGCGCCGTGGCGGCCAGCGACGAGACGGGCCTGCCGGCAGTCTTCGTCGAGGAATTCGCCCGCGCTTTCCAGACCCTGGCGGCGGTGGGCCTGCGTGCGACGCTGAAAAGCGGCGAATCGCACTGAACCAAGGTATCGGGATTCAGTGGCAACGGGCCCCGCGAGGGGCCCGTCGTCGTTCAGTGGCGGAGAGGGTGGGATTGTGCGCCTCACGGCGCATCCCTCGCCGGGGGCTCGGGACCAGCGTCGCTGCGCGACGCCGTCCTTCGGCACGCCTACGCGTGCCTCGTCGAACCCGGTGGGTTCATCCACGCGCCCCCTTCCCCAGTACATGAAGAAGGGGCCACAAGGACCCCTTCTTCATGTACTGGCGGAGAGGGTGGGATTGTGCGCCTCACGGCGCATCCCTCGCCGGGGGCTCGGGACCAGCGTCGCTGCGCGACGCCGTCCTTCGGCACGCCTACGCGTGCCTCGTCGAACCCGGTGGGTTCATCCACGCGCCCCCTTCCCCAGTACATGAAGAAGGGGCCACAAGGACCCCTTCTTCATGTACTGGCGGAGAGGGTGGGATTCGAACCCACGTGGGGCGTAATGCCCCCAACCGATTTCGAGTCGGTGCCGTTATGACCGCTTCGGTACCTCTCCCGGACAATCGCGACCGGGAGCGAACCAGGCCCCGGCAGAGCGGGTTATTCTACACGAATGCAGCCGCCACCGGCCCGGCCACGGCCCCGACCTGTCGGGGCCCGCACCCCGTTCAGGGTCGCCCTCATCGCGGCGCTGGCGCTGTTGCTCGGCACCTGTTCCCGGGCGCCCAGCGTGCTGGAACAGGTGCGCGCAACGGGCGTGCTGCGGGTCGTGACGCGCAACAGCCCGACCGCGTACTACCTCGGTGTGCGCGGCCCGGAAGGGCCGGAGTATGAGCTCGCCTCGGGTTTCGCCCGCTGGCTGGGGGTACGGGCCGACATCACGCTGGCCGCTTCCGGCTCGGCTGCGCTGGCGGAGGTGGCCCGCAACCGCGCACATGTCGTCGCGGCCGGCATCGTCGCGACGGAATACCGCAGCCGCCGCGTGGCCTTCGGACCCGTCTACCTGCGCGTCAGGCAGCATGTCATCCGGCACATCGGGGCGCCGGCCCCGACCTCGCTCGAAGACCTGCGCGGCAAGCGAATCGAGGTGATCGCGCGGTCGACCCACGCGGCGTCGCTGCGCTCCGCCGCCGCGACGGATGCGGCACTGCAGTTTCGCGAAGTGGCCGGCGTGGACCAGCTCGACCTGTTCGCCCGCGTCTCCAATCGCGAGATCGACTTCACGGTCGCGGACTCGACGGAGTTCTCCGTCGGCCGCCATTTCCATCCCGACCTGCGCATTGCGTTCGACCTCGCCGAGCTGGAGGACATCGCCTGGGCGCTGAATCTGCGCGACCGGTCGTTGCAGCCGCTCGTGCAGCGATATTTCGCGCAGCTCGAGGCCGACGGCACCCTGGCCGGGATTCTCGAGCGCTACCACTCCGCGGCCGAACGCTTCGACTATGTTCAATCCCTGAACTTCGTTCGCGACGTGCGCGAGCGTCTCCCGGCATTGCGCGCATTCTTCGTGGAAGCCGCGGCCATCACCGGCCTCGACTGGCGGCTGCTCGCGGCCGTCGGCTACCAGGAGTCCAAGTGGGACCCGGACGCGGTGTCGGCCACCGGCGTGCGCGGCATCATGATGCTGACCCACGACACGGCGGCGCGCGTTGGCGTGACCGACCGCCAGGACCCGCGCGACAGCATCCTGGGCGGTGCGCGCTACCTGCTCGAGGTGCGCGACAAGATTCCCGACCGGATCGTCGAGCCCGACCGCACCTGGCTGGCGCTGGCCGGCTACAACGTGGGCTTCGGACACCTCGAGGACGCGCGCATCCTGACCCAGCGGCACGGCGGCGATCCCGACAGGTGGCTGCACGTGCGCGGCCACCTGCCGAAACTGGCGCAGGAGCGCTGGTACACGCAGACCCGTCGCGGCTACGCGCGCGGCTGGGAGCCGATCACGTTCGTCGAGAACATCCGCGTCTACCAGCGGCTGCTGGTCTGGATGACCGGCGATCCCGACGCGGAGCCACGGCTGATCGCGGCGCGCCCGGCGTCCGACGGCGCGGCTGGCGGCGAGTGACGGCGATCAGCGCCGCGTCGCGAAGAATCCCCGGAGCAGTGCGCCGCATTCGTCGGTGAGCACCCCGCCGAAGCAGTCGACGCGGTGGTTGAGCGCCCTCGCCGTCACCAGGTTGAAGGCGCTGCCCGCCGCGCCCTGGCGCGGGTCCCAGGCGCCGAACACCAGCCTGTCGACCCGCGCATGCACCAGTGCCGTGGCGCACATCGGGCAGGGTTCCAGCGTGACGTACAGCGTCGTACCGCCGAGGCGGTAGTCGCCCAGCGTCGCGGCCGCGGCCCGCAGGGCCAGGATCTCGGCGTGCGCAGTGGGGTCGTTCAGCGTGATCGGCTGGTTCCAGCCCTCGCCGATCACCTCGTCGCCACGCGCCACCAGCGCGCCGACCGGCACTTCGCCCTGTGCCGCCGCCCGGCCCGCCAGTGCCAGCGCGCGGCGCATGAAGTCCGTGTCGGTTTTCGCGGCGCGCGTCGGCCCGGTCATTCCCACTCGATGGTCGCCGGCGGCTTGCCGGAAACGTCGTAGACGACGCGCGACACGCCCGCCACCTCGTTGACGATGCGCCGCGAGACGTGGTCCAGGAAGTCGTAAGGCAGGCGCGCCCAGTGCGCCGTCATGAAGTCGATGGTCTCCACGGCGCGCAGCGCGATGACCGAGTCATAGCGGCGTCCGTCGCCCATCACCGCCACCGACCGCACCGGCAGGAAGACGGCGAAGGCCTGGCTGACACGGTCGTACAGGTCGTGGGCGCGCAGTTCCTCCAGGAAGATCGCGTCCGCGCGGCGCAGCACGTCCGCGGCCTCGCGGGTCACCTGGCCGAGGATGCGCACGCCGAGCCCGGGGCCCGGGAACGGGTGGCGGAATACCATCTCGCGCGGCAGACCCAGCTCCAGGCCGAGGCGCCGCACCTCGTCCTTGAACAGCTCGCGCAAGGGCTCGAGCAGCCTGAGGTGCATCTTCTCCGGCAAACCGCCGACGTTGTGGTGGGACTTGATGACGTGCGCCTTGCCGGTGCGCGCGCCGGCCGACTCGATGACATCCGGATAGATCGTGCCCTGCGCCAGCCACTCGATGCCCTGCAGCTGGCGGGCCTGTTCCTCGAAGACCTCGATGAACAGCCGGCCGATGGTCTTGCGCTTGCGCTCGGGGTCCTGCTCACCCTCGAGCGCCGCCAGGAAGCGCTGCTGTGCATCGACGCGCAGGACCCGCACGCCCATGTGGCGGGCAAAGGTCTCCATCACCTCGTCGCCTTCGCCGAGGCGCAGCAGTCCGTGGTCCACGAACACGCACACCAGCTGGTCGCCGATGGCGCGGTGCAGCAGCGCCGCGACCACCGACGAATCGACGCCGCCGGACAAGCCGAGCAGCACGCGCCCGGCACCGATCTCGCCACGGATCCGCGATACGCTGTCCGCCACGATGTGGCCGGCGTCCCACAGCGCGTCACAGCCGCATATCTCGCGCACGAAGCGCTCCAGGATCCGCGCGCCCTGCCGCGTGTGCGTCACCTCGGGATGAAACTGCAGCCCGTAGTAGCGGCGCCCCTCATCCGCCATCGCCGCGCAGGGCGCATTCCCGGAACTGGCCACCGTCGAGAAACCTGCGGGCAGGCGTTCGACACGGTCGCCGTGACTCATCCACACGTCGAACTCGCCGCCCTGCTCCGCCAGGCCGTCGAGCAGTCCGCACGCCGCCACCTGCTTGACCCGCGCATAGCCGAATTCGCGGTGATCGGAAGGCGCGACGCGGCCGCCCAGCTGCGTGGCCATCGTCTGCATGCCGTAGCAGATGCCGAGCACCGGAATGCCGAGTGCAAACACGGCCGGCGGCGGCGCCGGAGGCATGTCCCCGGTCACCGAATCCGGGCCACCGGTGAGTATCACACCGCGCGCGCCGAACTCGCGCACGGCGCTGTCCGCCATGTCCCACGGGTGAATTTCGCAATACACCCCGATCTCGCGCACGCGGCGCGCAATCAGCTGCGTGTACTGGGACCCGAAGTCGAGGATCAGGATGCGATGCGCATGGATGTCCGCGCCCGCTGTCTGCATACGCTTCCCGTCAGCCGATGCGGTAATTGGGCGATTCCTTTGTGATGCGCACGTCGTGCACGTGGCTTTCGCGGACGCCTGCGCCGGTGATGCGCACGAAGCCGGGCCGCGTGCGCATCTGCTCGATGCTGGCGTTGCCCGTATAGCCCATTGCGGCGCGCAGGCCGCCGGTCAACTGATGCAGGATGGCCACCAGGCTGCCCTTGTAGGGCACGCGCCCCTCGACGCCCTCGGGCACCAGCTTCTCGAGCTCCTCGACCGCATCCTGAAAATAGCGGTCGCTGGAACCGTGCCGCTGCGCCATCGCGCCGAGCGAGCCCATGCCGCGGTAGGCCTTGTAGGAGCCGCCCTGGTACAACTCGACTTCGCCAGGCGATTCATCGGTGCCGGCGAACAGGCCGCCGATCATGACGCACTGCGCGCCGGCGGCGATCGCCTTGGCCACGTCGCCCGAGTAGCGGATGCCGCCGTCGGCGATCAACGGTACGCCGGTGCCCGCCAGCGCCTCGGCCACGTTGGCGATCGCCGTCACCTGCGGCACGCCCACGCCCGCGATGACGCGTGTCGTGCAGATCGAGCCCGGACCGATGCCTACCTTGACCCCGTCGGCGCCGGCCTTGACCAGCGCCCGCGCTGCGTCGCCGGTGACGACGTTGCCGCCGATGACCTCGAGGCCGGCACGTTCTGCCTTGATGCGTTCGACGGTCATCAGCACGCCTCGCGAGTGGCCATGCGAGGTGTCCACGACGATGACGTCCACGCCCGCCTCGACCAGTGCCGCGACCCGCTCCAGCGTGTCCGTCCCGGTGCCGACCGCCGCGCCGACACGCAGGCGACCGTGCTCGTCCTTGCAGGCGCGCGGATAGTCCCTGGCCTTCTGGATGTCCTTGACCGTGATCATGCCGCGCAGCCGGCCCCCGGCGTTGACCACCAGCACCTTCTCGATGCGGTGCTTGTGCAGCAGCAGCAGCACGTCCTCGCGCGTCGCGCTCTCATCGACCGTGATCAGGCGTTCGAGCGGCGTCATGACCCTTGAGACGGGCTGGTCCAGCTGTTCCTCGAAGCGGATGTCGCGATGCGTCACGATGCCGACGACGCGGCCGTCTGCGGTCGTGACGGGCAGCCCGGAAATGCCGCGCGCGCGGGTCAGCTCGATGACCTGACGGATACTGGCATCCGGGCGAACGGTGATCGGGTCCTTGATCACGCCGCTCTCGTACTTCTTGACGCGGCCAACCTCGCGCGCCTGCTCGGCGGCCGGCATGTTCTTGTGGATGATGCCGATCCCGCCTTCCTGGGCCAGCGTGATGGCCAGGCGTGCTTCGGTCACGGTGTCCATCGCGGCGGACGCGAATGGCAGGTTGAGGCGGATGCCGCGGGTCAGCTGCGTGGACAGGTCCGCGTCACGCGGCAGCACCTCCGAATAGGCCGGCACGAGCAGGACGTCGTCAAAGGTGAGCGCTTCCTGGACGATGCGCATCGGTGAGGCCCCCGGGCGGTCCGAATGAAGCGCAGCATTGTACGATGCCGGGCTCCCCGGCGGGCAAGAATCGTCGCGCGCCGCAGGCCGCCGCCGTCGCTTATCATCGGCGCATGGAGCAATGGCCCCCGGCATCCAGCGCCCCGACCGGCGGCGCCCGGCGCGATGTGTACACGGTATCCCGCCTCAACCGCGAGGCGCGCGCGCTCATCGAGGCCGGGCTCGGCGCGCTGTGGCTGGAAGGCGAGGTGTCCAACTTCGCCCGCCCCGGCTCGGGCCACTGGTATTTCTCGCTCAAGGACGACGCCGCGCAGCTGCGCTGCGCCATGTTCAGGAACCGCAACGCGGGCCTCGGGGTGGTGCCGAAGGACGGCATGCAGGTGCTGGTGCGGGCGCGCGTGAGCCTGTACGAGGCGCGCGGCGAATTCCAGCTGGTCGTCGACCATCTCGAGGAAGCCGGTGCAGGCGAGTTGCGCCGGCGCCTCGAGCAGCTCAAGGCAAAGCTCGCCGCCGCCGGCCTGTTCGATGTCGCGCGCAAGCGCCCGCTGCCACGCCTGCCGGCCACCATCGGCATCGTCACGTCGCCCACCGGCGCGGCGTTGCGCGACATCCTGCAGGTGCTCGGCCGGCGCTTTCCCGCCGCCGGCGTGCTGCTGTACCCGGTGCCTGTGCAAGGTGAGGGCGCGGCCGACAGGATCGCCGCGGCGATCCGGCTCGCTTCGACCCGGGCCGAAGTGGACGTGCTGGTCGTGGGCCGTGGCGGCGGCTCGCTCGAAGATCTGTGGTCCTTCAACGAGGAGGTCGTGGCGCGCGCCATCCATGACTGCGCGATCCCGGTCGTGTCCGCCGTCGGCCACGAGGTCGACGTAACGATCGCCGATCTGGTCGCCGACGTCAGGGCGCCCACCCCCTCGGCCGCTGCGGAGCTGGTCGTGCCGGATGCCGGCGAGTGGCTGCGGCTGCTGGACGCCACGGCGATACGGCTTGCGGGCGGGTGGGCGCGCCGCCGCGCCCAATGGCAGGAATCACTTGCCTGGGCACAGCGCCGGCTGGTCCAGTTGCACCCGGCTGCGCCGCTGGAACAGCGGACCCAGCGGCTGGACGAACTCGGCGGACGGCTGGCGGCCAGCCTGCGCGCGCGGCTGCAGCTCGCCGCGCACAGCCTCGCTGCACGGCGCGCCGAGTTGCTGCGCGAGTCGCCCGCCGCGTTGCTGGCAACCTTGTCGCAGCGCGTGGCCGTGCTGGCCGCCAGGCTCGCCCCGGCGGCGTTCGCGCGCCTCGAGCGGACCCGGACCACGCTCGGCAGCGCCGCGCGCGCGCTGCAGGCCACGAGCCCGCTGGCGACGCTGGAACGCGGTTACGCGGTGGTCACACGGATCCCGGATGGCCTGATTCTCAAGGATGTCGCCGACGCGCCCGCCGGCACCGAAATCGAGGCACGCCTCGCACGCGGGCGGCTGCGCGCCAGGGTCACCCGGAAACCGGGCTGAGCGGTACGCTCAGCGCCGCGTGTGGCCCGGCTGGCGCTGGCGATTGCGGCGCTGCCGCGGCGTGAGCGCATTGCGACGACCGGCGAACGGATTGGCCTCGCTTCGAAACTCGACCCGCACCGGCGTGCCGAACAGGTCGAATGCCTTGCGGAAGCAGTTTGACAGGTAGCGCCGGTAGTCTTCCGGCGTGCGCTGAGCCTGTGTGCCGTGGATGACGATGACCGGCGGGTTGCGCCCGCCCTGGTGCGCATAGCGCAATTTCACGCGACGGCCACGCACCAGCGGCGGCGCATGCTGCTGCATCGCGGCCTCCAGCACCCGCGTCAACTCGGGCGTCGGCAGGTCGCGCATTGCGGCGATGTAGGCGCCCTGCACGGACAGCATCATCTCGCCGACGCCGCTGCCGTGCAGCGCGGACACGAAGTGCAGCGGCGCGTAGTCGAGGAACCGCAGGCGCTGGTCCACCTGCGCACGGATCTCGTCCCGTTGCGCGCCCGCGACATGGTCCCACTTGTTGACGGCGATCACCAGCGCCCGGCCGCGGTCCGCCACGATGCCGAGCAGGGTCGCATCCTGGTCGGCCACCACGTCCTGCGCATCCACCACGCCGATCACGACGTGGGCGCCATCGACGGCCTGCAGCGTCTTGATCACGCTGAAGCGCTCGACGCCCTCCTCCACACGCGACCGCCGCCGCACGCCCGCCGTATCGATCATCACGAAGCGACGCCCGTCGCGCTCGAACGGCACCAGGATCGTGTCGCGCGTCGTGCCGGGCTCGTCGTAGGCGATCAGGCGCTCCTCGCCGATCAGGCGGTTGATCAGCGTCGACTTGCCGACGTTCGGGCGGCCGATGACGCACACGCGGATACCGTCCGTCAGTGCCGGCTCCTGGTCTTCGGGTGGCGCCGGCTCGACCCCCTCGAGCACGGCCTCCAGCAGCTCCTCGACGCCCTGCGAGTGGGCCGCCGAGACGGCCCGCGGCGTGCCGAGACCCAGCTCATGGAATTCCGCCGTCGCCACCTCGTCGTCGCGTCCCTCGGACTTGTTCACGGCGACCACGGCCGGCTTGCCGCTGCGGCGGATGACGCCGGCCACGAACCGGTCCATGGGGGTGAGACCCTCGCGGCCGTCTACCAGCAGCACGACGTGTCCGGCTTCCGCGATGGCCCGCTGCGTCTGGCGGGCCATCGGCCCCTCGATGCCGCTTGGCGCCTCGACCAGGCCGCCGGTGTCGATGGTGATGAACCGGTGTCCGGCGCCGCTGCCAAAACCGTACTGACGGTCACGCGTGACGCCGGGTACGTCGGCCACGAGCGCATCGCGCGTGCCCGTGAGCACGTTGAACAGCGTCGACTTGCCGACGTTCGGCCGGCCGACCAGGGCGATGACCGGGAGCATGGGCGTCTCCGGCATCAGGTCCGCCGCTAGCGTGCGGGGCGGGCGCGCGTCCGGAACGCGTGCACGGAGCCAGCGTCGGTCTGCACCAGCACCAGGCCGCCGGCCGCCACCGGCGCGTTGCTGATGCGGTCGCCGCTCGCGTTGGCCCGGGCCAGCAGCTCGCCGCTGGTCCGGTCGAGCCAGTGCAGCCTGCCCTCAAAATCGGCCACGACGATCGCGTCGCCGTCGACCGCCGCGCCGGTCAGCCGCCGGTGCAGCATGGCGTCCTGCCGCCAGGCCTCGCTGCCGTCGCGCCGGTTCATGGCGACAACCACGCTATCGGACGTCGTGATGAACAGCAGCTCGCCGTCCGTTGCCAGGCCGCGGTGAGTCGACAGCTCGCGGCTCCACCAAACCTGCCCCGAAGTTCGGGCAAGCATGCTGACGCGACCCTGGTAGCCGGCGGCAAAGACGTCTTCGCCCGATACGACGACTGCGGCGTCGATGTCGACCAGCCGCTGCAGCTCGGTGCGGCCGCGTGGCGCGGCGACCGCCGCGCTCCACAGCAGGTCACCGCCTTCGAGGCCGAGCGCCGCCACCTTGCCGTTGTCGAAGGCGCACAATGCCATGTCGCCCGAGATCACCGGCGCGGCCGAGCCGCGCAGCGACAACCTCGGTACCGGCTGTTCGTAGCTCCAGACCCGGCGGCCGTCGGCCGCTGCCAGCCCCTGCAGCCGTCCGTCGACGGTACGCATCACGACCATTGTCTCGCCCACCGCCGCGCGGGCGAGGACCTCGCCGCCGAGGCTCGTGCGCCAGCGCTGCGCACCGGTTGCGGCGTCCAGGGCGATGGCCTCGCCCTCCAGCGAACCGACCACGACCAGCCCGCCGCCCACGCCTGGGCCGGCGCCGAGCGGTGTCTTGAGCTGGGTGCGCCAGCGGGTGCGGCCGGTGTCCGCGGCGAGGGCCAGCACGTCGCCCTTCTGGCCCGCGATGTAGACCGTGTCCTCCTGCACCGCCGGCGCCAGCGCCAGTCGCAGCGTCTCGTCGCCGCCTCCGGCGGACGCGCTCCAGACGCGTTCGGCCACCAGGCGCGGCGTGAAATTCACCAGTTCGGCCGGCGGGTCCACGTTCTTCTGCTTGCTGCAACCGGCCGCCGCGAGCGTCAGCAGTCCCAGCAGCGCGACCGCCCGCCTCACGAGGCCTCTCCGGCGCCGTCGGCCGCTGCCAGTTCATCGACCTTGAGTTGCAGCAGTTCGGCGTCCACCAGCGTGCCCTTCGCGCCGGCGGGATTCTGCTCCAGCGCCTGCCGGTAGGCCGCGAGCGCCGCAGCGCGGTCGCCCTTGCCGTACAGGATATCGCCGCGCACCTCGCTGAGGCGCGCATCCACGGCCGGCGACCGCGCGCCGTCGAGCGTCGCCAGCGCCGCGTCGTACTGGCCGAGGGCCGATTGCACGCGGGCGAGCCGGATGCGGGAGACGAGCGCCAGTTCAGGATCGCCCGATTCCTCCATCACCTTGCGCAGGCGTGTCGCAGCCTGGTCGTACTCCCTGGCTTCAACGTCCAGCCGCGCGAGCACCAGCTCGGTCTGGTCCGCATACGGCGTGGAACCGTACTCTGCGAGGATCTCCGCGGCGATCTGCTCGCCGGCCGGCCGGTCGTTGCGCTCCAGCGCCTGCAGCATGGCGCCGAACCGCTGGCCCGCATCCTGCGACTTGCCGTCCAGGTAGTCGTTCCAGCCCCGCCATCCGTACAGGCCGCCGAGGCCGAGTGCCACGCCGGTCACCAGCCACAGCCAGTTCTCCTTGAACCACTGCCGGAGCTGCTCGGCCTGTTCGCGTTCGTCCAGATACTCGTCAACCATCACTTGCCCTCGTTGCGCGCCGTGCCGTCCGGCAGCAGCGCCCTGATCCGCCCTGGAACCTCCGGCCATTCACACTGCTGCTGCGGAGTCTCTGACCGCAACGGCTTGATCGCCGCGATGCCGCGCGCCGCCTCGTCGTCGCCGATGATGACTGCCAGCGCCGCGCCGCTGCGGTCCGCGCGTTTCAGTTGCGACTTGAAGCTGCCGCCGCCGGCATTCACCGCGATGCGCAGCCGTGGCAGGCCATCGCGCCAGCCTTCGACCAGCGCCGGCCCGGCCCGCTCGGCGCGCTCGCCCGCCAGCACCACGTACACGTCGGGCTCCGCGCCCGGCGCCGCGGCACCGGTCTCGCGCAACAGCCCCACCACGCGCTCGACGCCGAGCGCCCAGCCGATGGCGGGAGTCGGCTCCCCGCCCAGCTGGGCCACCAGCCCATCATAGCGGCCGCCCGAACAGACGGCATCCTGTGCGCCGAGCGCGTCCGAAGTCCATTCGAAGACGGTCCGCGTGTAGTAATCAAGACCGCGCACCAGCCGGGGATTGACCGTGTAGGACACGCCGCAGGCGTCGAGGTGGACCTGCAGCCCGGCGAAGTGCTCCCGGGAGGCCTCGTCCAGGTGGTCCATCACCAGCGGGGCCGCGTCGATGACCGCTTTCAGGTCCGGGTTCTTCGAGTCGAGGATGCGCAGCGGGTTGCCATCCAGGCGCCTGCGGCTGTCGTCATCGAGCCGCCCGCGGTTGGACTCGAAGTACGCCACCAGCACATCGCGGTAGCCGCGCCGCGATTCCGGGGTGCCGAGCGAGTTGATCTGCAGGGCGAGGCCGCCCAGGCCCAGCCGGCGCCACAGGCGCGCGGACAGCAGGATGACCTCGGCATCGATGTCCGGGCCTTCGTAGCCGAAGGCCTCGCAGTCCAGCTGGTGGAATTGCCGATAGCGTCCCTTCTGCGGTCGCTCGTGACGGAACATCGGCCCGGCGGTCCACAGGCGGTGCTTCTGGTTGTGCAACAGGCCGTTGGAGATCGCGGCCCGCACCATGCCCGCGGTGGCCTCCGGCCGCAGCGTCAGGCTGTCGCCCCCTTTGTCATCGAAGGTGTACATCTCCTTCTCGACGATGTCGGTGAACTCGCCGATCGAGCGCTCGAACAAGGCCGTGTGCTCGAGCAGCGGGACGCGGATCTCCTGGTACCCGTACTCCGCCAACACCTCGCGGGCGACCTGCTCGAGGAACTGCCAGTAGGGCATGTCCTCGCCGAACACGTCGTTCATGCCGCGAACCGGCTGCAGCGCCTTGTCCATGTTCAGGTCTCGTCCTGCGATGCCGCCGGCACTCGCGCCACGGTGCCCGCCTCGTCGACGTAGACCTGCGCCGTGTTCTGCACGACCACGTTGCGCGGCAACGGCACGCTGCGGCCGTCCACGGTCATGCGCGCGGCGCTCACGTTGCCCAGCACGACCCGCCATGGCGCCGGGCCCGGAAATGCCCGCGCCGTGCCGCGCTCGGCCAGCTCAAAGGCCAGCCGCTGGCCGGTCGCGTCGTACACCTCGACCCAGCACGCATCCGTGAAGCCGAAGGCGAGCCGGTCCGGATCCCGCGTGGCCGGCGCTGCCTCACCCGCTGCAGCCGGCGTACTGTCGGCCTGACCGGCCGACAGCGCCGCGGCGTCGGGCGATGCGGCGGTCTCTGCCGGGGTCCCGGCGGGCGCCGTGGCTGACGCCGGTTCGCGGCCCTGCAGCCACCAGGCGCCGGCGACGATCGCCGCCAGCGCGGCTGGCACCAGCACGGCCATCGCCACGGCCAGCGGACTCCTTCGCCCGGCCACCGGGGTCCGCAGGCTTGCCGGCGGCAGCAGCGACGGCGACACGTCGTCGCGATGCGCCGCCTCGTAGTTCTCGAGCAGGGGTTCTGCGGCAAGCCCCAGCAGCGTGGCGTAGCGCCGCAGGTGGCCGCGCGCGAAGACTGCCGGGCCGAGGCTGTCGTAACGCCCTTCCTCCATGGCCGTCACCAGCTCGGGAGTCAGCCGCAGTTCTTCGGCGACCTTGTAGAGCGGCAGGCTGCGCGCCTCGCGGGCGTGCCGCAGCGCCTGGCCGGGCGGCGGCTGTGCTTCGGCGGTCGGGTTCACTCGGTCCCCTGGCGCCTGAGTTCCGCCAGGATGCGCGCCTCGGGCGAGTCCGGGAACCGGCTGCGCAGGCGCGTCGCGAACTCCGTCGCGGCCGCCGTGTCCGCCAGTGCTGTCTCGACCTGGTAGCCGAGCAGCAACACTTCGGCCTGGCCGGACGCCACCGCCAGGTAGCGCTGCAGGAATGCCCGCGACTGCAGCAGGCTACCGCGCTCGAACGACACGCCGGCCAGCTGCAGCAGCGCCTCGCTGTAGACCGTGCGTTGCGCCAGTGCGAGCCGCAGGTGTTCCTCGGCCTGTTCGAGGCGGCCGGCCCGGCGCGCGCAGACGCCGGCATTCGTGTAGGCAACCTCGGGCGTGCGGTACAGCGGATTGCGGGCTGCGGCCAGGAACATCTCCTCGCCGCGCTTCGCCTCGCCGTTACGGCACAGGAACGCGCCGAACGAATTCTGCGCCTCGGGATTGTCGGTCCCGAGCCGCAACGCCTGGCGGTAATGCCGCTCGGCCTTGCGCGGATCCTGCATCTGTTCGTACAGCATGCCGGCGCCGATCTGCACGCCGACATCGCGCGGGTTCTGCTGCAGGGCCCGCTCGATCTTGTCCCGCGCGATCGCCAGCTGCCCCTGCCGCATGTACTCCAGGCCGAGCCGCACATTGATGCGCGCGGCATCGTGCATCGGGTCGATGTCCGGGTACTGCGCCATGGCCGGTCCGGCCGCGCACATCATCCATGCCCCCAGCAGGACGGCCGTCATTCTCATGCCTGCACCCTGATGCCGACGAGCTTGCTGCCAAGACGCACCTGCGTCCGGTCGAGCACGCGGCCCTTGAGCTGACCGCAGGCCGCGTCGATGTCGTCGCCGCGCGTCCTGCGGATGGTCGCGATCACTCCCTGCTTCATCAGCAGGTCCCTGAAACGCGCGATGACCGGCTCCGGCGAGCGCCGGTAGCGGGTCCCCACGAAACTGTTGAACGGTATCAGGTTCACCTTGCAATCCTGACCCGCAAGCAACACTGCAAGTTCCCGCGCATGCACCGGCTGGTCGTTGATGCCATCGAGCATCACGTATTCGAAGGTGATGCTGCGCCCGTTCTGCCGCTCGAGATAGTGCCAGCAGGCCGTCAGCAGCGAGGCGATCGGGTGCTTGCGGTTGATCGGCACGAGCTGGTCGCGCAACGCGTCGTTCGGCGCATGCAGCGAGACCGCCAGCGCCACGTTGCACTCCTCGGCCAGCCGGTAGATCTGCGGCACGAGACCCGACGTCGAGAGCGTGACGCGACGCCGCGACAGGTCGTAGCCGAGATCGTCGAGCATCACCCGCATGGCCGGCAGCACGTTGCGGTAGTTGGCCAGCGGCTCGCCCATGCCCATGAATACGACATTGGTGATCACGCGGTTGGCGCCGGGCTCGGCACCGAGCTCGCGATTCGCCAACCACACCTGGCCCACGATCTCCGCGGCCGTCAGGTTGCGGTTGAAGCCCTGCTGCGCGGTCGCGCAGAAGGTGCAGTCCAGCGCGCAGCCGACCTGGCTGGATATGCACAGGGTGCCGCGGCCCGGTTCGGGAATGAACACCGTCTCGATGGCCTGCTCGGCGCCGGTGGCGCCGGGCGCCCGCAGCAGCCACTTGCGCGTGCCGTCGGCCGAGGCCTGGACCGTCACGAGGGCCGGCGGCGCGACTTCGGCGACCGCCGCCAGCGTCTCGCGGAACTGGCGCGACAGGTCGGTCATCCTGTCGAAGTCGCTCTCGCCCCGGCGGTACATCCACTTCATGAGCTGCCGCGCGCGGAACGGCCTGGCGCCCAGCGACGCGACGAACGCCTCCAGCTCGGGCCGCGCAAGCCCGAGCAGGTTGACCTTGGTCGCGTCGGTGTGTGCCATCGCCGGGCCGCGCTCAGCGGGTACGCGGGCAGAGGTCGACATCGCTGAAAAAGAACGCGATCTCCCGCGCCGCGTTTTCCGCGCTGTCGGAACCGTGCACGACGTTTTCCTCGATGCTCTTTGCCAGGTCGGCGCGGATCGTTCCGGGCGCCGCCTGCTTGGGATCGGTGGCGCCCATCACCGCACGGTTGCGCGCGACGGCATCCTCGCCCTCCAGCACCTGCACCATGACCGGCCCGGAGGTCATGTACGCACACAGGTCCTTGTAGAACGGCCGCTCGCGGTGCACGGCGTAGAAGTCCGCTGCCTGGGCCGGCGTCAGGTGCAGCATGCGCGCCGCGACGATCTTCAGCCCCGCCTGTTCGAAGCGGCGGAATGCGTCGCCGATGAGGTTTCCGGACACGCCGTCCGGCTTGACGATGGACAGGGTTCGTTCTGCGCCCATGGGATCCTCTGCAGAATTGACTGGAAGGCGGCAGGCGACCGCCGCCGGCCCGTTCGGTCCGCGCACCGGTCGGCCGGCTGCTTCAAACGTTGCAGTGTAGCGGCGCGCGCCGGCCCGCGGCAAATGAAAACGCGCGGAAGTGCCTGCTCTTCAAGAGGATTTCAGACGTTGAAGCTCTCGCCGCAACCGCACTCGCCGCGTACGTTGGGGTTGCGGAAGCGGAATGCCTCGCTGAACCCGTGGCGCACGAAATCAACCTCGGTGCCATCGAGCAATGACAGGCTGTCCGCATCGACCACGACCCGTACGCCCTGCGACTCGAACACCTTGTCGCCGGGTGCTATCTCCTCCGCGTAGTTGACGACGTACGCGTAGCCTGAGCAGCCGGTCTTGCGGATGCCGAGTCGCAGGCCGACGCCGCGGCCGCGCTCGGTGATGAACGCCAGGACACGATCGGCGGCTGACTTGGTGAGTGTGACGGCCATGCAGGTTATTGATCCGCGGCGGCAGGGTTGGTTCCCGTATTCTACTTGGCACAGGGCCGCGCCGCAGCCAGCGCCCGCAGCGCGTCCTCGACGACCAGCAGCCTGCCCAGTTTTCCGGCCGGAGCCTCGAGTTCGTCAGCGAGCGTCCGGGCGCGCAGGTCGGCGGCCTCCGCCAGCGGACGGCCCAGCAGGCGTTCCAGCGCCAGGTCGCAGGCCGCAATGACGTGCGGGCAGCCCCAGGCGCGGAATCGCCCATCCGCGATCTGCCCGTCCTGCACGCGTACTTCGAAGCACACCCAGGCGCGGCGCTCGAATGCCTCGGCCTCGCCCTGCAGGCGCTCGCCGGTCCCGGCGGGCAGCGTGCCGGCATGGACCGGAGACGAGAACCGGGACCTGACGCGCCGCGAATAGGCCACGCTGTTCACGCGATACGGTCGGCAACGCCGGCCGGCGCCAGCGCGCGCAGCCGGCCGACAGCGGCGGCGACCGCGCCAGCCGCCCGCTCGACCTCGGCGGCCGTCGTGCCGCGTCCGAGGCTCAGGCGCAGGCTGCCCTGGGCGGCCAGTTCGGAGCGGCCAAGTGCCCGCAACACGTAGGACGCCTCGTCCGATCCGGAGCTGCAGGCGGACCCGCTCGACGCCAGGACCTGGCTTTCCAGCTCCAGCAGCAGGCTTTCCCCCTCGATCCCCGCGATGCTGACGTTCAGGATGCCCGGCACGGACGGCTCGGACGTACCGTTACGGACGACGCCGCCGAGCGGCTCGAGCAGGCCCCATAGCCGTTCGCGCAGCGCGCGGACCCGCGGCTCCTCGAGCGCGAGATCGGCCGCGGCCGCCTCGCAGGCAACGCCAAAGCCGACGATCTGGTGGGTGGCCTGGGTCCCGGAGCGCAGTCCACGCTCCTGTCCGCCGCCGAATTGCAGCGGCTGCAGCGCCGGGCGCGGCTGCGGCCGCAGGTACAGCGCGCCGATGCCCTTCGGTCCACCCAGCTTGTGGGCGGTGAAGGCGATCAGGTCCGCATTCAGGCGCGCGGCGTCGACGGCGATGCGCCCGACGCTTTGCGCCGCGTCCACGTGCAGCAGCACGCCGTGCCGCCGGCACAATGCGCCGATCGCAGCAATGTCGTTCACGACGCCGATCTCGTTGTTGGCGTGCATCACGGACACCAGCAGGGTGTCGGCACGCAATGCCCCGGCGACCAGGTCCGGCGCGACGCGGCCGTCCGCGGCGGGGACGAGCCATGTCACCTCGCAACCCTCCCGCTCCAGTTGCCGGCAGGCATCGATGACGGCGCGGTGCTCGGTCCGTGACGTCACCACGTGCCGGCGTTCGCGCGGCGCAGACCGCGCCGCGCCCAGCAGCGCCAGATTGTCGCTCTCGGTTGCCCCCGAGGTGAACACGACGGCGTCCGGGCCGGCGCCCAGCAGCGCGGCAACCGCGACACGCGCCTTGGCAATGGCCGCGGCGGCGCGCCGGCCCTCGGCGTGGCCCGATGAGGGATTGGCGTGCGGGCCGTCCGCCGCAAGGCAGGCGGCCATGGCCGCCGCCGCCCGCGGATGCAGGGGGGCGCTGGCGGCGTAATCGAGGTACACCGCGGCGGTCGTAGGCCGGTTCATGGCGCCGTGTCCCCGGCCCGCGCCAGCACGCGTTCCACTTCGGTGAGCACGCCGCGCAGGATCTGCACTTCGCGCTCGTCCGGCACGGCGCGCGCCAGCAGGCGTTCGATGCGGGTGACCAGGCTGTCCACGCTGCGCGCCTCCGTGTAGCCGAGCCGCGGCAGCACGCGCGCGATGTGGGCGCGCAGGTGGGCCATCTGCGCGGCGCCGGCCGGCGGCGCGTCCGCCGGCAGCCGGCGCGGCGCAACGCCGCGCGCCATGCGCAGTTCCCAGGTGACGATCTGCACGGCCTGCGCGAGGTTGATCGACTCATAGACCGGGTTGGCGGGAATGTTCAGCAGCGCGTGACAGGGCGCCAGGTCCTCGTTGGACAGCCCGTTGCGCTCGGCGCCGAACAGCACTGCGGCCGGCCGCGTGGCCACCTCCGCCACCAGCCGCAGCGCGGCCTGCCGCGGATCCAGCACCTCCCAGTTCGCGACGCGCGGCCGCGCGCTGGAACCCAGCACGAGCCCGCAGCCGTCGATCGCCTCGGCGATCGTGGCCACCACCCTGGATTGCGCCAGGAACCCGTCGGCGCCGGACGCCCGCGCGGTGGCTTCCGCATGCGGGTAGTGCGCGGGCCGCACCAGCACCAGCTCGTCGGCGCCCATGTTCAGCACGGCGCGCGCCGCGGCGCCGATGTTGCCGGGATGTGTGGTCTCGACGAGCACGATTCGCACGGGGTGGTTCATGGGCGGGACGTCGGCCAGGCTTGCTGCTATTCTAGCGCGCGCTGCGAACCCGGCCCCGGCCGGGGCGGCGGTTCCCTGGGATCTCGACGCGGGCTCTGACATGCATCCATTGCTCAACATCGCGGTGCGGGCCGCCCGCCGCGCCGGCGACGTCATCGTCCGCAGCGTCGATCGCGCGGACACGCTGGAGGTGACGGCCAAGGGGCGCAATGACTTCGTTACCGAGATCGACCGGGTTGCCGAGGCCGAGATCATGGCGGTCATCAGCAAGGCCTACCCGCGGCATGGCTTCCTCGCCGAGGAAAGCGGCCGCTCCGGCGGTGACGAGGTCATCTGGATCATCGACCCGCTGGACGGCACGACCAACTTCCTGCACGGCTTCCCGCAGCTGGCCGTCTCGCTGGCGGCGGAGTACCGCGGCCGTACCGAAGTGGCGGTGGTCTTCGACCCGCTGCGCAGCGAGCTGTTCACGGCCGCCAACGGCACCGGCGCGCAGCTCGATGGCAAGCGAATACGCGTCAGCAAGCAGGAGACGCTGGAAGGCGCGCTGATCGGCACCGGCTTCCCCTATCGCTCGAACGCACGCTACATGCAGCCCTACCTGGGGATGCTGGAGGTCGTCATGCGCGAGGCGGCTGGCGTGCGCCGCGCCGGCTCGGCCGCGCTCGACCTGGCGTACGTCGCCGCCGGCCGGCTGGATGGCTTCTGGGAGTTCGGGCTGTCGCCCTGGGACACCGCCGCGGGCAACCTCCTGATCACCGAATCCGGCGGCCGGATCGGCACGCTGGCCGGCCGGCCGTACGCCCAGGCGGGCGACATCGTCGCCGGCACGCCGAAGGTCTACACGGCACTGCTCGAGGCGATCGCGCCGCACGTGCCGCCGGAACTCGCCGGCTAGCGCCGCCCGCGCGGCCTGTCCGCAATCCGCCTAGCGGCTTCCGGGCCGGTCGGTGCCGGTCGTCGTCGCGCCCTGCGATCGGCCGGGATCGCCGCCAGCGACCGGTCCCTCGTCCGCCGGCGTGGCGGCGCGGGGACCGGGGCCGGGCTTCGGCAGTTGTGGCCCGCGCAGCGCGACCGGCTTCCCGCCGAACCTGGCGCGCACCCGGATGTTGATCATCTCGACGCCCACCGAGAACGCCATCGCGAAGTACAGGTAGCCCTTCGGGATGTGCACGTCGAACGCGTCCGCCACCAGCGCCACGCCGACCAGCAGCAGGAATGCCAGCGCCAGCACCTTGATGGTCGGGTGCTTGTCGATGAACTCGTTGATCGGGCGCGCCGACCACATCATGACCAGCACCGCGATGACGATGGCCGCCACCATGATCTCGATGTGCTGCGCCAGGCCGATGGCGGTAAAGACGGAGTCCAGCGAGAAGACGATGTCGAGGACGCCGATCTGCAGGATCACCAGCATGAAGCTGGATGCGGCATTCACCTTGCGCTGCTGCTCGGCACCCTCCAGCGAGTTGTGGATCTCGCTGACACTCTTCGCCAGCAGGAACAGCCCGCCCAGGAACAGGATCAGGTCGCGGCCGGAAATGTCGTTGCCGAAGGCCGTGAACAGGGTCGCGGTCAGGCCGATCAGCCAGGTGATCGAGAACAGCAGCGCGATGCGCGTCGCCATCGCGAAGCCGAGCCCCAGCACGCGTCCCCGGTTTTGCAGGGCCGGCGGCAGCCGCGACACCAGGATGGACAGGAAGATGATGTTGTCGATGCCGAGCACGATCTCGAGCACGGTCAGCGTGACGAACGACAGCCAGACGTTCGGGTCGGTCAGCAGTTCCATGGTGATCCCCGTGCGCGCCTCAAGGCAGGGCGTCGGCTTCGGTGCGCTTCTCCGGCGGCATCAGGTCGCGCTGTGACAGCCCGAGGTCGAGCGCCACGGCGCCGGCCACGTAGATGGACGAGTAGGTTCCCACGAAGATACCGACGATCAGCGCCATCGCGAAGCCGCGCAGCGTCTCACCGCCCAGCAGCAACAGCGAGACGACGACGATCAGCGTCGTGATCGAGGTCATCAGGGTGCGCGACAGGGTCTCGTTGATCGCGCGGTTCATGATCTCCAGCGGCTCGGCTTTGCGCATCGACAGCAGCCGCTCGCGCACCCGGTCGAAGACCACCACCGTGTCGTTGAGCGAGTAACCGATCACCGCCAGGATCGCCGCCAGCACCGCGAGGTCGAAGGTCAGCTGCGTGAGGGCGAAGAAGCCCACCACCAGGAACGGGTCGTGCAACGCTGCGAGGATCGCGCCCACGGCGAATTTCCACTGGAAGCGCATCACCACATAGATGCCGATGAACAGCAGCGTCATCAGCATGGCCGTCGCCCCCTTCTCGGTCAGCTCGCGGCCCACCTGCGGCCCGATCGCCTCGACGCGGCGGATCTCGGCGCTCGCGTCCACCGACCGGATCGCGTCGCTGGCACGCTGCGTGACGTCCTGTGCCTGCTTGCCTTCGGCCGGCGGCAGGCGCACCAGCACGTCGGTCGCCATGCCGAAACTCTGCACCTGCGCCGTGCCCAGCCCCGCCCGGGCCAGCGCCGCGCGCGTCCGCTCCAGGTCGGCCGGAACCGAGTAACCCGCCTCGATGACGATGCCGCCCGTGAAGTCGATGCCGAAGTTGAGGCCGCGCACGGCCACCAGCACGATCGAGGCGACGATGATCGCGGCGGAAAACGCGTACCAGATCTTCCGCTTCTCCATGAAGCGGATCCTGGTGACCTTGTGGAAGAATTCCATGTCGTAACCTCAGATCGCCAGCCGCTCGATGCGCCGGCGGCGGCCGTAGACGAGTTGTATCACCGCGCGGCTGCCCATCAGCGCCGTGAACAGCGAGGTCAGGATGCCGATGAACAGCACGACAGCGAAGCCGCGGATCGGCCCGGTGCCGAAGGCGAACAGCATCACCGCGGCGATCAGGGTCGTCACGTTGGCATCGATGATCGCCGACAGCGCGTGCTCGAAACCGCCGTTGATCGCCGCCCACGGCGAGGTGCCGTTGCGCAGTTCCTCGCGGATCCGCTCGTAGATCAGCACGTTGGCGTCGGCCGCCATGCCGACGGTCAACACGATGCCGGCGATGCCGGGCAGCGTCAGCGCGGCGCCGAACAGCGACAGCGCCGCGGTGATCATCACGACGTTGGCGATCAGCACGATGTTGGCCACCAGACCGAACAACCGGTAGTAGACGATCAGGAACAGCATCGTCAGCGCCATGCCGATCGCCAGCGCCTTGAAGCCGCGCGCGATGTTGTCGCGGCCCAGGCTCGGCCCGATCAGGCGCTGTTCGACGATGTACAGCGGCGCGGCCAGCGCGCCGGCGCGCAGCAGCCGCGCCAGCTCCTGCCCCTCGGACGCGGTCAGGCCGGTGATCTGGAAACGGTTGGAGAACACGCCGCGAATCGTCGCGACGCTGATGACCTCCTCGCTGGAACGGTCCACCACGATCTTGCGGCCGTCGCGCTCGACCTGCTCGCGCTCCTTCTCGATGAACACGACCGCCATCGGCTTGCCGAGGTTCTCGCGGGTCGTGCGCAACATGTCCTCGCCGCCGCGGCCGTCGAGCACGACGTCCACCGCCGGTTCGCCCTGCGACTGGCTCGAGCTCGCGTCGATGAGCTGCTCGCCGGTCGCGATGATGTCGCGCTTCAGCAGCACCGGGTTGCCCTGGCGGTCCTGGTACAGGCGCGCACCGAGCGGCGCGCGGCCGCTGCGCTGCGCCTCGAGCGGGCTGTTGATCGGGTCGACCAGGCGGAACTCGAGGGTCGCCACCTTGCCCAGCACGCGCACCACCTCGGCCGCGTCCTGGATGCCCGGCAGCTGCACGGCGATGCGGTTCAGTCCCTGGCGCTGGATGATCGGTTCCGACACGCCCAAGGCGTCGACGCGGTTCTTGAGCGCCGTGATGTTCTGCTGGATCGCGAAGTCCTGGCGCTGGCGGATCTGGTCCTCCGTCAGCTCGGCGATGACCAGTCCCGGCTCGTCGCCCTCGCGCAGGGCCAGCAGCGGGTCGAAGTCGCCGATCTCCTTGATCGCCTCGGCGGTGCGGGTGGGATCCTTGACCCGCACCCGCAGCTGCGGGCCGGCCGCGGCCACCTCGTCATAGGGGATGCGCGCGTCGCGCAACACCTTGCGCAGGTCGCGCTCCAGCACCTGCGTCAGCTGGGTCACGGCGCCCTGCACGTCCACCTGGTAGACCAGGTAGATGCCGCCGCGCAGGTCGAGGCCGAGGCTCATGGGCTTGAGGCCCATGCCGGTCAGCCAGCGCGGCGCACGCGACGCAAAGGTCGTCGCAATCGCATACTGTCCTTCATAGGCCTTGCTGATCGCGTCGCGCGCCGCGAGCTGACTTTCGACCGACTCGAAGCGGATCGAGAGCCGCCCGTCGGAGTCGGCATGCACGTCACTGAACGCAAGGCCGTCGCGCCCCAGCAGCTGCTCGAACTCGGGGACCTGCGCCTCGGTGAACGGCGCGCGGTCCTTGCGTGACAACTGCAACGCCGGCGACTCGCCGAACACGTTCGGCAGCGCGAGAACGAGCGACAGCAGCACGGCCACGAGGACCGTCACGCTCTTCCAAAGCGGGTACTGGTGCATGGAATGATCCCCGGGGGCGCGGCGTCAGTTGCCCTTGATCGTGCCCTTGGGCATGAGTTGCGACACCTGCGTTTTCTGGACCTTGATCGACACGTTGCTGGCGATCTCGAGGGTCATGAAGTTGTCGCCGACCTCGGTGATCCGCCCCAGCATGCCGCCATTGGTGACGACCTCGTCGCCGGCCTGCAGCTTGCTGACCATCTCGCGATGTTCCTTGGCGCGCTTGGTCTGCGGGCGGATCAGCAGGAAATAGAAGACCACGAAGATCAGCACGAGCGGCAGCAGCTGCATCCAGGCGCCGCCTGATCCGGCCGCACCCGCGTCCTGTGCCCATGCGCTAGTCAGGAAGAATTCCATGATTGTCCTCTGGTGCTGGGGGACGGCCAGGGCCGGCCCGGTGCAAACGACCGCGGATTATGCCACAGGCGCCGCGACTCCTCTCCTGCGCTCGTGAAACCCGCGCCGGAAGGCCTCAAGCCGGCCCTCGTGGACGGCCCGGCGCAGGTCCGCCATGAGCCGCTGGTAGAAATGCAGGTTGTGCAGGGTCGCCAGCCGGGGCCCCAGCATTTCTCCGCACTTGTCGAGGTGCCGCAGGTAGGCGCGGCTGAAGCGGCGGCAGGTGTAGCACTCGCAGTCTTCGTCCAGCGGCCGCGTGTCGTCGGCGTAGCGGGCGTTGCGGATGTTGAGGACGCCGTCGCTCACGAACAGGTGACCGTTGCGCGCATGGCGCGTCGGCACCACGCAATCGAACATGTCCACGCCACGCCACACGCACTCCACGATGTCCTCGGGACGGCCAACCCCCATCAGGTAGCGTGGCTTGCCGGCCGGCATGACCGGTGTGAGCGCCTCCAGGATCCTGTCGCGCTCGGCCTCCGGCTCGCCGACCGAGAGGCCGCCGATCGCGAGTCCGTCGAAGCCGATGGCCTCGAGTCCGGCCAGCGAAGCGGCCCGCAGCACCGGCAGCATGCCGCCCTGCACGATGCCGAACAGCGTGCCGTCGCCCGGCAGCGCGTCGAAGGCCGCCCGGCTGCGCGCCGACCAGCGCAGCGACAGTTCCATGGACGCGCGCGCTGCGGCCTCGGTGACCGGAAAGGGCGTGCACTCGTCGAGCACCATGGCGATGTCCGACCCGAGCGTGCGTTGCACCTGCATGGAGCGTTCCGGCGACAGGAACACCGCGGCACCATCCACCGGCGAGCGGAATGTCACGCCCGCTTCGGTGACCTTGCTCTTCGCGGCCAGGCTGAACACCTGGTAGCCTCCGGAGTCCGTCAGGACCGGCCGCGGCCAGCCCATGAAGCCGTGCAGGCCGCCGTGCAGGCGGACCACCTCCTCACCCGGGCGCAGCATCAGGTGAAACGTGTTGCCGAGCACGATCTCGGCGCCGCACGCCGCGAGTTCCTCGGGCGTGACGCCCTTCACCGTGCCGTAGGTGCCGACCGGCATGAACGCCGGCGTCTGCACGGCACCGTGCGGCAGCGCCAGCCGGCCGAGCCGGGCGGCACCGTCCGTCGCCTGCACCTCGAATTTCATGTGGACTCCCGCGACTCGAACGCGCCCGGACCCGGCGTCAACAGCATCGCGTCGCCGTAACTGAAGAACCGGTAGCGCCGCGCCACTGCGTGCCGGTAGGCCGCCAGCACGTGGTCGCGGCCGGCGAACGCGCTCACCAGCACGAGCAGCGTGGATTCCGGCAGGTGGAAATTGGTCAGCAATGCGTCCACGACCCGAAAGCGGAAGCCCGGGCGAATATACAGGTCGGTATCGCCGCACAGCGGCGCGAGCGACTCGCCGAGTGCGGCTGCCTCGAGGCTGCGCACCACCGTGGTGCCGACCGCCACGACGCGGCGGCCGCGGCGGCGGGCCGCCGCCACCGCGTCGACCACTTCATGGGGCACGGTCACCCGCTCCGGGTGCATCACATGGTCGGCGATGTACTCCGCGCGCAGCGGCTGGAACGTGCCGGCGCCCACGTGCAGCGTCAACGTCGCGGTAAGCACCCCGCGTTGCTCCAGGGCCGCGAAGATGCCGTCGTCAAAATGCAGGCCCGCCGTTGGCGCAGCCACCGCGCCGGGCTCGCGCGCGTAGACGGTCTGGTAGCGCTCGCGGTCTTGCGCCGCCGCGTCACGCGCGATGTACGGCGGCAACGGCGTCTCGCCGTGGCATTCGAAATAATGCACCGGCTCGGTGTCCAGCTCGAACTCGAACAGGTCGGCGGCGCGCCCCAGCGCGACCGCGCGGTGTCCGCCCGGCAGCTCGACCGCCACACCCGGCCGGAAGCCCTTGCTGGCGCGCGCCTGGGCCAGGAACCGCCGCCCGTCGAGCACGCGCTCGAGCATGAGCTCGACGGCGCCGCCCGTCAGCTTGCGGCCGCGCACGCGCGCCGGCAGCACGCGGGTGTCGTTGAACACCAGCAGGTCGCCCGGTTCGAGCAGTGCCGGCAGGTCGCGAAAATGCCTGTCCTGCAGCCCACCGGTCGCAAGGTCGCACACCAGCAGGCGGCTCGCGGACCGCTCCGGCAGGGGCGCCTGGGCAATCAGTTCAGGCGGCAGGTCGTAAAGGAAATCGGCGCGGCGCATGATGCGCCGCGCACGATATCACAGGGCTGTTCGACTCAGCCGGCGGTCTTTGGCGCCGGCGGGACCGGCGGAACGGGCGGCTTGAGCACCTCTTTGCGGATGATGACGGGCGGGCCGGAAGCGCCCGGCCCGGCGTCCGCTCCATCCTTGTTCAGTTCCTTGCGGATGATGACGTGCCGCGCCGGGTGCACCGCGCCTTCGGGCACCACGATCCGCACGGACCGCTCCTTCTTCTGGCGCAGCACCTTGAGGTCGACGCTCTCGCCCGGCTGGTAGGAGCGCAGGATGCGCAGCGCATGGCCGCCGTTCTGCGGCTCGCGCCCGCCTATCGAGAGGATCACGTCGCCCTCCTCCAGTTCCGCGGCGGCCGCCTTGGGGCTGCGCACGACCAGCAGGCCCTTGTCGGTGCCGAAATAGCGGCCGAGCGCGGGGGTCATGGTCACGAGTTCCGCATCCGCCCACGGCCCGAGCAGGAAGTGCTCGCCCATCGGCCGGCCCGCATGACCCGGCATGCCGGGCAGCCCCGGCAATCCGTGCAGCCCCGGCCCGTCGAAATCCGCCTCCCATTCGACGTCCTCGGGCGCGCGCGCCACCACCGTCGCGGCCACCTTCTTGCCGTCGCGCAGGATGTCCAGGGCCACCTTGCTGCCGGCTTCAACCTCGCGCATGCGCTCGACGATCTCGCGGCCGGCCGTGACCTTCTTGCCATCGATCGCGACGATCACGTCGCCCGCCCGCACGCCGGCCTCGGCCGCCGGGCCGCCCGGGCTGGCGCCGACCACCCGCACGCCGTCGCTGCCGGGCGCCGCATTGTCGATGTTGATGCCCAGCACCGCGCGCCCCTCGGGGGCCATGCGCATCTTGAAGACGTGCTTCATCAGGCCGCCGGTCTCACCCGACAGCCGGGCGATCTCGCGGGCCGCTTCTTCCAGCTTGCGCTGCGCCTCTTCCATGCTGCGCTGCGCCGCCTCGGAGCCGGCCTTGTCGTCCTGCGCCAGCGCCTGCGGCGCGCCCAGCAACGACGCCAGCACCAGGGCCAGTGCGGCTGTTGATCCTGCATTCATCATTTCGCTCCTTGTTGCTTTGCACGCCGCATCAGCGGGTCGCCAGCGCGCGCGCATACTGAACCTGTACCAGTGAATTCATCAATGTCACCCGTTCGCGCCACAGGTCCTCGGCCACCTCCGGCGCGTAGGCTTCCAGCGTCACCGCCGTGATGCGGTCATCGACCAGCGCAAGGCGGTCCTCGATGGCCGCCACCGTGTAGGCGGTGCCGAGCCGCGTCGTGCGCGCTTCGGGCAGCTGCGACAACAGCGCCTCGAGCCTCGTGCTCTCGGCCACCAGCGCATTCACTGGCGGGCCGCCGGGCGCCGCGGCGGGCGTGACGGCCGGCCGCGGCTGGCCAACCAGCAACCCGACGGCCGCCATGGCGACCAGCACGGAGGCCGCGGCCGCCGGCATGGCCCAGCGCGGCGTGACCGCCGCCGTTGCCGCGCGTGCGCGGATCGAGGACCAGGCGACGGTCGGCGGTGCGAACCCCGGCAACGCGGCCAGACCCTCGCGCACGCGGCGCAACCGTTCGAGCCCGGCCCGGCAGGCGGCACAGGTGGCTACGTGCGGGTCGGCCGTGCGCCGCCCCGCGGCGATCTCGCTCAGTTCGTCGAAACCGGCGTGCATTGCAGCGCCTCCTGCGGGCGAGCGCTGGCATCGCGCTCGATGGCCTGCCGCAGGCGCGCGTGCGCCCGCGACAATTGCGACTTCGAGAAGCTCGTCGAGCGGCCGAGCCCGGCGCCGATCTCCTCGTGCGTGTATCCCTCGACGTCGTGCAGCCAGACCACGGCCCGCGCCATGGCCGGCAATCCCATCAAGGCGCGCTCGAGGTCGCGCGCCAGATCGGCCCTGGGCGAGTGATCGGGCGTTTGCGGCTCCGCTCCCGGCAGATCGTCCAGCCACTCGAGGCTGCGGTGCCATGGCGAGCGCAGGTGCATCAGGCTGCGGCGCACGGCGATGGCACGGATCCAGAACGGCAGCGGCGAGCGGCCCTCGTACGTTCCGATGTGCCGGATCACGTCGGCGAACGTCTCCTGCAACAGGTCCTCGGCGGCGGCGGGCTGTCGCACCAGCCGGCGGATCAGGGTGAAGACGGCCGGCGCGCAGGCCTCGTAGACCCGGCCGAGCGCATGGACGTCGCCGCGGCGCGCCTGCGCCACGGTCCACTCGTCCAGCATGATGTCCTTGAATCGCGCCATCCCAACCCTAGATGCGCCAGCGCGCGGAATGGTCGCAGGGTCACCTGGCCGGCGTGGCGCCCCGGGCTGCCGCGCGGCCCAGGCCGGCAGGGCCTGGTGCCCGGGGCGAGAATCGAACTCGCACATCCTTGCGGATACCAGATTTTGAGTCTGGCGCGTCTACCAATTCCGCCACCCGGGCCGGGCCGCGGCAGTATAGGCGATCACCCGCGGGCCGGGCAGCGTCTGGATTCAGCCGCCGCTGCGCGCAACAATACCCTCATGAAGTTCTGTCCCAATTGTGGACAGCCGGTGGAATTGAAGGTTCCAGACGGCGACCACCTGCCGCGGCACGTCTGCCCCGCGTGCAGCACCGTGCACTATCACAACCCGAAGGTCGTGGTCGGCTGCGTGCCGGCGCAGGACGGCCGGATCCTGTTGTGCCGGCGTGCGATCGAGCCGCGCCTCGGCCGCTGGACCGTGCCGGCCGGATTCCTGGAGAACAATGAGTCGATGCAGCAGGGCGCCGCGCGCGAGTCGTGGGAGGAAGCGCTCGCCCGGGTGACGATCGGCTCGCCGCTGGCGATCGTGCACGTGCTGCACGCCCACCAGGTGCACGTGATGTTCCGGGCGGGTTTCGCCGAACCCGGCTTCGGGGTCGGCGAAGAGAGCCTGGAGGTCAGGTTGTTCGGGCGGGACGAGATCCCCTGGCCCGAAATCGCCTTCCCGAGCGTGCGCTTCGCGCTCGAGCGCTACCTCGACGACGTCGCCGCCGGCCGCGAAGAATTGCACATCACGGATATCGACCTGCGCCTGCCGCGGCGCTGAGCCGTGCGACCGGACGCGCCGGCTGTGGCAGAATGCGCACGCGTCCGGCCGCCGCGGCCGGCGGTGCACACGACCTATCCTGAGGAGACCCTGCGATGACGTTCGTCGTCACCGAGGACTGCATCAAGTGCAAGTACATGGACTGCGTGGAAGTCTGCCCGGTGGACTGCTTCCACGAGGGGCCGAACTTCCTGGTCATCGACCCTGACGAGTGCATCGACTGCACGCTGTGCGAGCCGGAGTGCCCGGTCGAGGCAATCTTCTCCGAGGAGGAGTTGCCGGCGGAGCAGAAACAATTCCTGCAGATCAACATCGAACTGGCCAGGCAATGGCCGGTGATCACGCAGCGCGGCGAACCACCGGCGGACGCCGACGAGTGGCGGGGCGTCGCGGGCAAGCTCAAGTACCTCGGCAGGTAGGCGGCGCTGCTCAGCCCGGTGCGTCGAGGGCCTTCAGGCGATCGACCAGCTGCTGCGCGGGCAGGTAGCCGGTGATGTACTGTCCCTTGTCCGTGATGATGCCGGGCGTGCCGCGGATGCCGATCGCCCGCCCCAGCTCGTACTGCTGCTGCACCGGATTGCTGCAGGCCGGCGCGGTCACCGCTTCGCCGCGCTTGGCCCGCGTCAGCGAGTCGCGGCGGTCGGCGCTGCACCACACGGCCTCGGCCTTCTTCCACGATTCCGTGCCCGGTCCGGTGCGTGGGTACATCAGGTAGCGGACCCGCACGCCGAGCCTGTTCAGCTCAGCAATCTCGGAGTGCAGCTTGCGGCAGTAGCTGCAATCCACGTCGGTGAAGACATTGACGGTGTATTTGTAGCCCTTGGGCGAGAACACCACCGTCTGGTCGTCAGGCACGTCCTTGATCAACGCGGCGCGGGCCGCGAGCCGTCGCTGGTCCGTGAGGTTGGTTCGGGTCCCGACATCGAACAGGTCGCCGTCAATGTAGAAGCGGCCGTCGGCCGAGACGTAGCCCACCTCGGTTCCCGCCGCCACTTCGTACAGACCCGGAACCGGCGAGGGCCGGATCTCCTCCGGCCTGACTTCGAGCCGCTCGACCAGCTGCGCCCGCACCTCGGGCGTCATGCCCTCGGCGCCGGCCTCGCCAGCCGCCAGCAGGGACAATCCTATGGCCGCCGCGGCAGCCCCGGTAACTAGACGCATGAGTACGACCCTTTTTCAGGACCTGGGATTCAGACCACGGCGCAGCGGCGCAGTTCAGACTGCACCGGTCAGGAAAAGTCTAGCAGACCCTGTCAGCCGCGCGGGTGGTGCCGGGAGTGCAGGTCTTTCATGCGCTCGCGGGCGACGTGCGTGTAGATCTGCGTGGTGGACAGGTCACTGTGGCCGAGCAGCATCTGCACGACCCTGAGATCGGCGCCGTGGTTGAGCAGGTGTGTCGCGAAGGCGTGGCGCAGGGTGTGCGGCGACAGTTCCTTCTGGATCGCGGCCCGCGCCGCATAGCGCTTGATGATGTGCCAGAAGGCCTGCCGGGTCATGCAGTCGCCACGCCGCGTCGGGAACAGGCAGTCGGTCTGCCGGTCGAGCAGGATCTCGCCGCGCGGTCCGGCGGTGAAGTCGGCGATCCAGCGCAGCGACTCCTCGCCCAGCGGGATGAGCCGTTCGCGATTGCCCTTGCCGACGATGCGCAGCACGCCCTGGTTGGCGTTGACCTGGTTCTGCTTGAGGTTGACCAGCTCGGTGACCCGCAGGCCGGTCGCATACAGGACTTCGAGCATCGTCCGGTCGCGGTGGCCGAGCGGGTCGGTCACCGTCGGGGCCGACAGCAGCGACTCGACCTCGGCCTCGCTCAGGGATTTCGGCAGGGACCGGCCGATCTTGGGCATCGCGATCTGCGCGGTCGGATCCTCGGCCAGCGTGCCTTCGCGGACCAGGTAGCGGAAGAAGCGGCGGAAGCTCGACAATTGCCGTGCCGTCGAGCGCGGTCGCGCGCCCGCCTCGACGCGCCAGGCAATGAAGCCCAGCAGGTCCTTGCGGGTGGTGCGCGTCAGCGACGTGCCGCGCCCGAACAGCCAGCGCGACAGCGCCGTCAGGTCGGCCCGGTATGCAGCCAGCGTATTGCGCGACAGGCCCCGCTCCATCCACACGGCGTCGAGGAACCGCCCGATCATGGGCTCGTCCGGCGCATCGGCCGCTTCGGCTGCCGCCAGCGTTGCCGCGCGTACGGAGGTTGACGATTTCATGGCTGAGCTCATGCCCTGCGCTCACTGTGCTGAACGGCGTCGCCGGACCCGGCACCCGGCTGGCGCCTGACCGACCCGTGCGACAGAATGCAGCGGCAGTATGGTTCGCCCCCCCCCTTGCAGACGTGACAGGCCTCACACATGTCCATCAGCATTAACATAAACAGAAACAGTTCACAGATTCTGCCCGGCGCCGGGGCCGGGCGTTGACGGCGCGGACCCTGCTGCGGACCGGCTGGGGCCTGTATTGCTGGGCAGTTTTCGGGTTTGTCGTGCTGGGCGCGGCACTTGCCGCCCTGCTGCTGCCCACCCTGCGGCTGCGCCGGCTCGGCTCCGGCCGCCTCGCGCGGTTCCTGTTCGCGGCGACCGGGCTGCACTACACGGTCACCGGCCGCGACCGGCTGCCGGCGGCGCCGGCCGTCGTCGTCGCCAACCACGGCAGCTATCTGGACGGGCCGCTGCTGTTCGCCGCCCTGCCCTCGCGCTTCGGCTTCGTGATCAAGAAGGAGGTCCTGGGCATCCCGCTGGCCGGCCTCGCGCTTGGACGCCTCGGCCACAAGTTCGTGGACCGCTCCGACCAGGCTGGCCGGACGCGCGACGCGCGGCGCATCCTCAAGACCGCCGCGGACGGCAGCTCGGTCGCGTTCTTTCCGGAAGGCACGTTCAGCGCCGGGCCCGGGCTGGCGCACTTTCACCGCGGCGCGTTCGTCACGGCCACGCGCGCCGGCATGCCGGTCGTGCCGATCGTGATCCGCGGCGCCCGCGAGGCGCTGCCGTCGGGCCGCTGGCTGCCACGGCGCGTGCCGCTGCAGGTCGAGATCCTCGAGCCGGTCGCGCCACCCGGCGCCGACGACCCGGCGGGCGTCGACCGCCTGCGTCGCGAGGTGCGCGTGGCCATGCTGAAGTCGCTGGGCGAGCCGGACCTGGAGCGCAGGGCCTAGCCGCCGCGCCTACATGTTCCTGCGGTACTGGCCGCCCACCCCGTACAGCGCCCCGGAGATGCGGCCGAGCGACGCGACCTGCACGGCGTGCATCAGTTCAGCAAAGATGTTGCCGCCCGTCGCGGCGACCTGCTGCAGGCGCTCGAGTGCCGCGGCCTGCCGGCCCGCATGCGCTTCGTTGAAGGCACACACCGCGACGACCTGGCCGCGCTTTTCCTCGTCCGTGGAGCGGATCAGCTCCGCATTGCGAACTTCGGCACCGTCCGCGGCGTCGGGCAGGAACATGTTGACCCCGACGATCGGCAGGCTGCCGTCGTGCTTGCGCCGCTCGTAGTACAGCGACTCTTCCTGGATCTTGCCGCGCTGGTACATCGTCTCCATCGCCCCGAGTACGCCGCCACGCTCCGACAGACTCTCGAATTCGCGATACACCGCCTCCTCCACCATGTCGGTCAGCTGGCCCAGCGCGAACGAGCCCTGCCACGGGTTCTGGTTCATGTTCAGGCCCAGCTCCCTGGCGATGATCAGCTGGATCGCGACGGCGCGACGCACGCTTTCCTCGGTCGGCGTCGTGATCGCCTCGTCGTAGGCGTTGGTATGCAGGCTGTTGCAGCTGTCGAACATCGCGTACAGCGCCTGCAGCGTCGTGCGGATGTCGTTGAACTGGATCTCCTGCGCGTGCAGCGAGCGGCCCGACGTCTGGATGTGGTACTTGAGCATCTGGCTGCGCGGCCCCGCGCCGTAGATTTCCCGCATCGCGCGGGCCCAGATGCGGCGCGCCACCCGTCCGATCACCGCGTACTCGGGATCCATGCCGTTGGAGAAGAAGAACGACAGGTTCGGCGCAAAATCGTCGATCTTCATGCCGCGGGCCAGGTAGTACTCCACGATCGTGAATCCGTTGGCCAGCGTGAAGGCGAGTTGCGTGACCGGGTTCGCGCCGGCCTCCGCAATGTGGTAACCGGAGATCGACACCGAGTAGAAGTTGCGCACGTCGTTGTCGGCAAAGTACTGCTGTACGTCGCCCATCATCCTGAGTGCGAACTCGGTCGAGAAGATGCAGGTGTTCTGCGCCTGGTCCTCCTTGAGGATGTCGGCCTGCACCGTGCCGCGCACGCTGGCGAGCGCCTCGGCCCTCAGCCTGGCGTAGGTCTCCGCGTCCACCACCTGCCGGCCGCTGACGCCGAGCAGCCCGAGTCCGAAGCCGTCGTTGCCAGGCGGCAGCTCGCCGCGGTAACGCGGTCGTTCGCGGCCCTCGTAGAGGGCGGCGATCGTGCGCTCGGCCTCGTCCCAGCGGCCCGATTCCCTGAGGTGCCGCTCGACGCGCTGGTCGATGGCCGTGTTCATGAACATGGCCAGGATCATCGGTGCGGGACCATTGATGGTCATCGATACCGAGGTGGCCGGCGCGCACAGGTCGAAACCGGAGTACAGGCGCTTCATGTCGTCCAGCGTGGCGATGGACACGCCGGAGTTGCCGATGCGGCCATAGATGTCCGGGCGCTGGTCGGGATCCTCGCCGTACAGCGTCGTCGAGTCGAACGCCGTCGACAGGCGCACGGCGCTGTGCCCGCCTGCCACGTAGTGGAAACGCCTGTTGGTGCGTTCGGGCGCGCCCTCGCCCGCGAACATGCGGGTCGGATCCTCGTCCTCGCGCCGGTACGGGTAGATGCCCGCGGCATACGGATAGGCGCCGGGCAGGTTCTCGGTCATCAGGAATCCGAGCAGTTCGCCCCAGTCGCCGCTGCGGGGCACCGCGATCTTGGGCAAGCGCTGGTGCGAAAGTGTCTCGACGTAGTTGGCGCCGCGCACCTCGCGGCCGCGCACCGCGTAATGGTATTCGTCCGCGGTCGTGGCAGCCGCGCGCGCCGGCCACGTCTTCAGCAGGGCCATGCCTTCCGCCCCGGTCTCGTCGAGCGCCGCGTTGTAGGCCCGGCGCAGGGCGGCCAGACTCTCGTCGGCGGCGGCCAGCCCGGCCTCCGCGTAGCGGTCGAGCGCCTGCGGCAGTTGCGGGTCAGCGAGCACCTCGAGCGCCCGGTACAACCCATGCGCGCGGCTGGCCGCCGCCGCCGCCGCGCGCGCAGCGCGCCCGACCCGACGGCCGTTGGCGGCGATCTCCGCAAGGTAGCGGATGCGTTCCCCCGGAATCACGGGCTGGCGCCGCGGCAAGCCCAGCGGCGCGAGCCCTTGCGGCCGCCACGGCTTGAGACTGCCCCACTTCGCGTCGAGCCGCCGGCATACCTCCGCGAACAGCGTGTTGACGCCCGCGTCGTTGAACTGGCTGGCGATGGTTGGAAACACGGGCAACTGCTCGGGTGGCGCGTCAAACAGCTTGCGGTTTCTTGCAAACTGCTTGCGCACGTCGCGCAACGCGTCCTCGGCGCCGCGTTTCTCGTACTTGTTGAGCACGATCAGATCGGCAAAATCCAGCATGTCGATCTTTTCCAGCTGGCTGGCGGCCCCATACTCGCTGGTCATCACGTAGAGGGACAGGTCCACGAGGTCCACGATCTCGGTGTCGCTCTGGCCTATGCCTGCGGTCTCGACGACGATCAGGTCGAAACCCGCCGACTTCAGCAGCCGGATCGAGTCGGCCAGCACCGCGCTGGTCGCCAGGTGGGCGCGCCGCGTTGCCAGCGAGCGCATGAAGACCTGCGGGTTCGCCAGCGCGTTCATGCGGATGCGGTCGCCGAGCAGCGCGCCGCCGGTGCGCCGGCGGGTCGGGTCCATGGCCAGCACCGCCACCTTGCGGTCCGGGAAGTAACGGGCAATCCGGCTCAGCAACTCGTCGGTCAGCGACGACTTGCCGGCGCCGCCGGTGCCCGTGATGCCAACGACCGGCGGCCGGTTCAGCGACTGCGAGGCGGCCTTGCGCAACTCGTCCGCGAGCGCCGCGTCGTCGCCGCGCTCGAGTACGGAAATCGTGCGTGCCAGCAATACGCTGTCTTCGGTCGTCAGGCGCCCGCGCACGAAGGCGGGACGGGCGCGGCTGCGCACGCGCCGCATCACGTCCTCGATCATGCCGTCCAGGCCGAGCTTCTGCCCGTCGTCCGGCGTGTAGATCTTCTCGACGCCGTAGGCCTCGAGTTCGCTGGCCTCGTGCGGGGCGATGGTGCCGCCACCGCCGACCACCACGCAGACATGGCCGGCGCCGGACTCGCGCAGCATGTCCACCATGTAGCGGAAGTACTCGTTGTGGCCGCCCTGGTAGCTGCTGACGGCGATCGCGTCCGCGTCCTCCTGGATGGCGGCGCGCACGATGTCGGCGACGCTGCGGTTGTGGCCCAGGTGGATGACCTCCGCGCCATGCGCCTGCAGGATCCGGCGCATGATGTTGATGGCCGCGTCGTGACCGTCGAACAGCGAGGCGGCGCTGATGAAGCGCAGCGGCTGGGCCGCCTGCCTGGCGAGGGTTTCGGCTGGGGCGCTCATGGACTCCTTCAATCGGGTGGCGCGTGACCCGCGCCAGCCCGGCAGTTTACTGGACGGCCTCGCGAAACCGCTGCCGTACGCACGCCCAGCATACTTGTTGCGGGAAAACACTAGGGACAGGTCGGTTTTTGCACGGCAAAATCGGTCGACCCAGCCCTGCGCTGACCCACCTTGGACAGGACACCCGCCATGACCCAGGACCCCATCGTCATCTTGGCCGCCCGCCGTACACCCATCGGTGCGTTTCAGGGCGCTTTCACGACCATCGCCGCGCACCAGCTCGGGGCCGTGGCCCTGCGCGGCGCACTCGAGGCCAGCGGCCTGTCCGGCGGCGACGTCGACGAGGTGATCATGGGCTGCGTGCTGCCCGCCGGGCAGGGCCAGGCGCCGGCCCGCCAGGCCGCGCTCGCCGCAGGCATCCCGATCGGCACGCCCTGCACGACCATCAACAAGATGTGCGGCTCGGGCATGAAGGCCATCATGATGGCGGCCGACGGGTTGCGCGCCGGCGCCGGGGACGTGGCCATCGGCGGCGGCCTGGAGTCGATGACCAACGCCCCGTACCTGCTGCCGAAGGCCCGCGGCGGCTATCGAATGGGTCACGGCGAAATCCTCGACCACATGTTCTTCGACGGCCTGCAGAGCCCGTTCGACGGCAAGGCGATGGGCTGGTTCGCGGACGCGACCGCCGCCAGGTACGGCTTCACGCGCGAGCAGCAGGACGCCTACGCGATCGAGTCGGTGCAGCGTGCGCAGCGCGCGCTCGAGGCCGGCGAATTCGACGCCGAGGTGACGCCGGTGGCCGTCAAGACCCGCAAGGGCGAGGTCATCGTCGCGCGCGACGAAACGCCCTCCACCTGCGACATCGGCAAGATCCCGGCGATGCGGCCGGCCTTCAACAAGGACGGCACGGTGACGGCGGCCAGTTCGTCATCGATCTCGGACGGCGCCGCGGCCGTGGTGTTGATGCGGGCGTCGGCGGCGGCCACCCGGGGCCTGAAGCCGGTGGCGCGGATTCTCGCCTACGCGAGCCACGCGCAGGAGCCGGAGTGGTTCACGACGGCGCCGGTCGGCGCGATCCGCAAGGTGCTGGACCAGGCCGGCTGGCAGGCCGGGCAGGTTGACCTGTACGAGATCAACGAGGCGTTTGCGGTCGTGACCATGGCCGCCATCAAGGACTGCGGGCTGGACGACGCGCGGGTCAACGTGAACGGTGGCGCCTGCGCGCTCGGCCACCCGATCGGCGCGAGCGGCGCGCGGATCACCACCACGCTGCTGCATGCGCTGGCCGCGCGCGGCCTCAAGCGCGGCGTCGCGGCCCTGTGCATCGGCGGCGGCGAGGCCACGGCGATCGCGGTGGAGATGCTGTGAGGGCCGCCGGACAGTGATCGCTGATCACTGACCAGGCATCAGCGCTCGCCGACCCGCGTGTCCAGCGGCAGGCCCGCCTGCTCGAAACCGCGCCGGAAGTCCTGGATATGCCGGCGCATCCAGGCGGCGGCGGCGGCATGGTCCTTGCGGCCGATCGCCTCGACGATGGCCCGCTGCGCGCCCGCGATGCGCGCGCGCGCCTGCGGCAGCCGGTCGATGATCACGGCCAGGCTTGGCTCGAGCAACTGCACCAGCGGCTCGTTCACCATCGCGTACACCGGGTTGCCCGCCGCCGCACCGACGCCACGGAAGAAGCGCCCGACCAGTCCGACCGCCTGCGCTGCCGCATGCGGCCGCTCGTCGAACTCCTCGACGATCCGCCGCAGGCCCGCAAACTGGGCGCCGGTACGGCGCAGCGCCGCCGCGTCCGCGATGGCCGGCTCGACCGTCAGCAGCGCCTCGAGCACGTCCTGGAAGCAGGCATCGTGCAGCGCGAGCGCCTGCCGCAGACCGCCGGCCACGGCGGCCACGGTCGGCCGGCTCACGCACAACCGCTTGCTGCCGGCGCGGCGGCTCAGGAGGCCCCCGGACTGCAGGTTGCGCAGGGCCTCCCGCACGGTCGAGCGATTCACGCCGAACTGCCGGGCCAGTTCCGTCTCGGTGGGCAGCGCCTCACCGTCCTTGAGTCGACGGTCGAGGATCCGGGTCCGGATCTCCTCGGAAAGGCGCAGGTAGGCGGGGGCGTGCTCGAGCGGCTGGAACATGCGATACAGGTCTCAGGCTTGATTGTCTGATTGTCCGACAATTATGATGGCAAGGGCAAGCCCAATGGCGCCGGACGGGAAGGTGCAGACATGTTCGACCTCGAATTCGATTTCGGGCTCGGCGAACGCGTGGATGAACTGCGGTCGGCGGTCCGCGAGTTCGCCGCGCGGCGCATCGCGCCGCGCGCCGAGGAGATCGACCGCAGCAACAAGTTCCCCCGCGACCTGTGGCCGGAACTCGGCGCGATGGGCCTGCTCGGCCTGACCGTCGAGGAGGAATATGGCGGCCTGGCCTACGGTTACCTCGAGCACGTGGTGGCAATGGAGGAAATCAGCCGCGCCTCCGCCTCGGTCGGCCTGTCGTACGGCGCCCACTCGAACCTGTGCGTGAACCAGATCCGCCGCTGGGGCGACGAGCGGCAGAAGCGCCGCTACCTGCCCGGCCTGGTCTCCGGCGAGCACGTCGGGGCCCTGGCGATGAGCGAGGCGGGCGCCGGGTCCGACGTGGTGTCCATGCGCACGCGGGCCGAACCGCGCGCCGACGGCTTCGTGCTGAATGGCAGCAAGATGTGGATCACCAACGGCATCGAGGCGGAGACCACCGTCGTATATGCCACGCTGGAGCCCGGCGGCGGGCCGGGTCCCATCACGGCCTTCATCGTCGAACGCGGCATGCAGGGGTTCTCGACTGCGCAGAAGCTCGACAAGCTCGGCATGCGTGGCTCGGACACCTGCGAGCTGCTGTTCGAGGACTGCGTCGTGCCGGCCGCCAACCTGCTCGGCAAGGTCGGCGGCGGCGCCGAAGTGCTGATGAGCGGGCTGGACTACGAGCGCGTCGTGCTGTCGGGTGGCCCGCTCGGCATCATGCGCGCCGCGCTGGACCTGATCGTGCCGTATTGCCACGACCGCAAGCAGTTCGGCCAGCCGATCGGGGAATTCCAGCTGATGCAGGCCAAGCTGGCCGACCTGTACGCCGCCTTCAATTCGGCCCGCGCCTACTCCTACGCGGTGGCGGGCGCCTGCGACGCGGGCCGCACCACGCGGTTCGACGCCGCCGCGTGCCTGATGCTGGCCTCTGAAAGCGGCGTGCGCGCCGGCCTCGAGGCCATCCAGGTGCTGGGCGGCAACGGCTACATCAACGACTACCCGGCCGGGCGCCTGCTGCGCGACGCCAAGCTGTACGACATCGGCGCCGGCACGAACGAGATCCGGCGCATGCTGATCGGCCGCGAGCTGTTCCACGCAACCGCCTGACGCATCCCCGAGGAGACCGGCCATGCCCAGGCTGCAGACCCGCGCCAACACCCGTTCCGCCGAGTACCAGGCCAACGAGGCGCATATGGCCACGCTCGTGGAGGACTTGCGCGCGCGCCTCGCGAAGACCGCGCGCGGCGGCAGCGACGAAGCGCGCGACAAGCACACCGGACGCGGCAAGCTGCTGGCGCGTGACCGCGTCGAGACCCTGCTCGACCCGGCCAGCCCCTTCCTCGAGGTCGCGGCGCTGGCGGCGGACGGCATGTACGGCGGCGACGCACCGTCGGCCGGCATCGTGTGCGGCATCGGCCGGGTGCGCGGCCGCGAGGTCATGGTCGTCGCCAATGACGCCACCGTGAAGGGCGGCACCTATTTCCCGGTCACGGTCCGCAAGCACCTGCGCGCACAGGAGATCGCGCTCGAGAACCGGCTGCCCTGCGTGTACCTCGTCGATTCGGGCGGCGCCTTCCTGCCGCTGCAGGACGAGGTGTTCCCGGACCGCGAACACTTCGGCCGCATCTTCTTCAACCAGGCGCGCATGTCGGCCGAGGGCGTGCCGCAGATTGCCGTCGTGATGGGCTCGTGCACGGCGGGCGGCGCCTACGTGCCGGCCATGTGCGACGAGAGCATCATCGTGCGCAACCAGGGCACCATCTTCCTGGGCGGCCCGCCGCTGGTGAAGGCGGCCACCGGCGAAGTGGTCGACGCCGAGTCGCTCGGTGGCGGCGACGTGCATGCGCGCATCTCGGGCGTCGTCGACCACCTCGCCGACAACGACGCACATGCGCTGGCGATCGCGCGCGACGTGGTGGCGACGCTCGGCGCGCCACCCGCGCCGTGGCTGAAGCAGGCGGCGCCGGTCGAGCCGGCCTGCGACCCCGCCGGCCTGTACGGCGTGGTGCCGCGCGACCTGCGCCAGCCCTATGACGTGCACGAGGTGATCGCGCGGCTGGTGGACGGCTCGGAGTTCCACGAGTTCAAGGCCCTGTATGGCAAGACGCTGGTCTGCGGCTTCGCGCGGCTGTGGGGCTGTCCGGTCGCGATCGTCGCGAACAACGGCATCCTGTTTTCCGAGTCCGCGCTGAAGGGCGCGCATTTCGTGCAGCTCGCCAACCGCCGCCGTACGCCGCTGGTGTTCCTGCAGAACATCACCGGATTCATGGTCGGCCGGCGCTACGAGAACGGCGGGATCGCCCGCGACGGCGCCAAGATGGTCACCGCCGTCGCCTGCTCCACGGTGCCGAAGCTGACCGTGGTCATCGGCGGGTCGTTTGGCGCCGGCAACTACGCGATGTGCGGCCGCGCCTACGGTGGGCGGTTCCTGTGGAGCTGGCCCAATGCGCGAATCTCCGTCATGGGTGGCGACCAGGCCGCCAACGTGCTGGCGACCGTGCGCCGCGACGGCGTCGAGGCGCGCGGCGGCACCTGGCCGGAGGCCGAGCAGCAGCGCTTCATGGACGGCATCCGCGAACAGTACGAGACCCAGGGCCACCCCTACTACGCGACCGCTCGGCTGTGGGACGACGGCGTGATCGAGCCGCTGGACACGCGCCGCGTGCTGGCGCTGGCGCTGGCGGCGGTCGCGCGCGGCCCGGCACCGGATGCCGAGCGCTACGGCGTGTTCCGCATGTGACGGCGGCAGGAGGCAACCATGCTTGACGACACCCTGCTGGTAGACGTCAGCCGCGACGGCCGCGGCATCGCGCGGCTGACGCTGAACCGGCCCGACCGCCACAACGCGCTGTCGGCTCCGCTGGTGGCCGCGCTGGACGCCGCGCTGGGCGCGCTGCAAGGCGACGCCGGCGTGCGCGTGGTCGTGCTGGCAGGCCACGGCCGGTCGTTCTGCGCCGGCGCCGACATCGGCGAGATGCGTGTGGCGGCCGGCGCCAGCGAGCAGCACAACGTGCGCGAGGCGGGCCACCTGGCCGCATTGCTGCAGCGGCTGGACCGCCTGCCGCAACCGACCATCGCCCGCATTCACGGCAACGCATTCGGCGGTGCGCTCGGGCTGATCGCCGCCTGCGACATCGCGATCGCGGCGCACGACGCATGGTTCGCCTTCAGCGAGGTGCGACTTGGCATCGCGCCGGCGATGATTTCGCCGTACGCGATCCGCGCGATCGGCGAGCGCCAGGCGCGACGTTTCTTCCTGACCGGCGAGCGGTTCGACGCGGCGACGGCGGAGCGCATCGGGCTGGTGCACCGGGCCGTGGCGCCGGACCAGCTCGAGCCGGCCGTGGCCGGCCTGGCCGACGCGCTGCTCGAGGGGGCGCCGGGCGCACAGGCAGAAGCCAAGCTGCTGGTGCGCAAGGTGACGGGACGCAGCGATGCCGGCGACGCGCAAGCCGCCCGCGAGACCGCCGGCTGGATCGCGCGCCTGCGTGCCGGCGTCGAGGGCCGCGAGGGCCTGCGCGCCTTCCTGGAGAAGCGCGCCCCCGCGTGGCGGGAGCGCTGACATGTTCGGCCGGGTGTTGATAGCCAACCGCGGCGAGATCGCCTGCCGGGTCATCGCGACCTGCCGCCGGCTCGGCATGCACACGATCGCGGTGTTCTCCGAGGCCGACCGCCACGCGCGCCACGTGCGCCTCGCGGACGAGGCCCATCTGGTCGGGCCGGCGCCCGCGGCCGACTCGTATCTGAACATCGAGCGCGTCATTGAGGTGGCGCGCGCCGCGCGCGCGGACGCCGTGCATCCCGGCTACGGCTTCCTGTCGGAGAATGCGGAATTCGCAGCCGCCTGTGCGAGCGCCGGCATCGTGTTCATCGGGCCGTCGCCCGAATCGATCCGCCGCATGGGGCTCAAGGACGAGGCCAAGAACATCGTGGCCGCCGCCGGCGTGCCCGTCGTGCCCGGTTACCACGGCAGCGATTGCTCGGCCGCGACCGTGCGGCGCGAGGCGGCGCGGATCGGCTTTCCGCTGCTGGTCAAGGCGATCGCCGGCGGTGGCGGCAAGGGCATGCGCGTGGTGCGCTCCGCGGCTGAACTCGCGGACGCGATCGCTGCCGCCGGCCGCGAGGCCACGGCCTCGTTCCGCGACGGCCGCATCATGCTCGAGCGCTTCGTCGAGCGGCCCCGCCACATCGAGGTGCAGGTATTCGGCGACACGCACGGCGCGCACGTGCACCTGTTCGAGCGCGAGTGCTCGATCCAGCGCCGCTACCAGAAGATCATCGAGGAGTCGCCCTCGCCGTTCCTGACAGCGGCGCTGCGCGAACGCATCACCGGCGCCGGCGTGCGCGCGGTGGCGGCGGTCGATTACGTCAACGCCGGCACGGTCGAGTTCCTGGTCGCGCCGGACGGTGAGTTCTATTTCCTGGAGATGAACACGCGGCTGCAGGTCGAGCACCCCGTCACCGAGGCGGTCACCGGTTTCGACCTCGTCGAATGGCAGCTCGGGATCGCGGCGGGCGGACGCCTGCCGGTGCCGCAGGAACGCATCACGCAGTGCGGCCACGCGATCGAGGCCCGCATCTACAGCGAGGACCCGCGCCGCGGCTTCCTGCCGTCGACGGGCCGCGTCGACCGCTTTGCATTCCCGCGCGAGGACCGGACCTGGCGCGTCGACCGCGGCATCGACGATGGCGACGAGGTGCAGGTCCACTACGACGCGATGATCGCCAAGGCGATCGCCTCCGGCGCGAACCGCGCCGCCGCGATCGGCCAGCTCAGGCAGTCGCTGGCCCGCACGGCCGTGTTCGGCCCTGCCAGCAATCTCGCGCTGCTGCGGCGCATCGCCGCGCACCCGGCCTTCGTTGCCGGCGACATGGACACCGCGTTCGTCGACCGGCACCTGGAAGAACTGGTGAGTCGCGGCGAACCGGTCACCGACGAGACATGGCTGGCCGCCGCGCACTATGCGCTCACGTCGATGTCCGGCGCGGGGCGCGGGACCGGTGACGACTCGCCGTGGTCGCTCGGCGACGCCTGGCAGAACGGCGGACTCGGCCACGTGACACTGGGCGTCGCCGCGCCGGGCTTCCGGCGGCTGGTGGCGCGCCGGCGCGGCCGGCGGGTCGAACTGGAGTGCGACGGGCTCGCCTTGCAGGCCGACGTCACCGACAGCGAGCACGACCTGGTCATCGTGGAGCACGATGGCGCCGCCACCGAGGTCACGCTGCTGGGCCACGGCCGCAAGCTGCTGGTCAGCCACGGCGCCTCGCACGAGCTGGAAATGGTCCATCCGTGGCCCTTCGCGGTGAGCGCCGACGAAACCGACACGCATCCCGCCTCGCCGCTGCCCGGCCGGGTCATTGCCCTGCATGTCACGGAAGGGCAGGTCGTCGAGGCCGGCCAGCCGCTGGCGGTCGTCGAAGGCATGAAGATGCAGCACACGGTCAAGGCCGGTCGCGCCGGCCGGGTCACGAGCGTGCTCGTCGAAGCGGGGCAGCTGGTGGACGCAGACGCCGTGCTGTGCGAAATCGAGGCGCGCTGAGCCGGGCGCGCCACCGGGTCCCCGCGCGGCGGACCTTGCCGCCCGCGCTGCCGGGCGCTCCAGGCGTCGGTTCCCGGCAATTGTCTTGCAGCGCAAAACACGCTAGGTTTCCCACCGTCGGCAGCAGTCCCGCCAACCATCGAAAAGGCTCCCCATCATGCAGATCAAGGACAAGGTCATCGTCATCACCGGTGGCGGCCGCGGCCTCGGCCGTGCCATGGCGCTCGGCTTCGCGCAGCGCGGCGGCCAGATCGCCCTCATCGACCTGAACCAGGCGGATCTCGACGAGACGCGCAAGCAGGTCGAGGCCCAGCGGCGTACGCGCGACGACCTACATCGCCGACGTGTCGAAGGAAGACGAGGTGGTTGCGGCGCTCGACGGGGTCGTGCGCGACCTGGGCGGTCTCGACGTGATGGTCAACAACGCCGGCATCACGCGCGACGGACTGCTGGTCAAGGTCAAGGATGGCGAAGTCGTCGCGAAGATGCCGCTGGCCAAGTGGCACGAGGTGATCGGCGTCAACCTGACCGGCGTGTTCCTCGGCGGTCGCGAGGCCGCCGCGCGCATGATCGGCCTCGGCAAGGGCGGCGTCATCGTCAACATCTCGTCGGTCTCGCGCTGCGGCAACTTCGGGCAGACCAACTATTCGGCCGCCAAGGCCGGCGTAACCGCCATGACGGTGGTATGGGCCAAGGAGCTGGCGCGTTACGGCATACGCAGCGCGGCCATCGCGCCGGGTTTCTGCGCCACCGACATCCTGTCGGCGATGTCGCCGGAAGTGCTCGCGAAGGTGACGGCCCCGGTGCCGCTAGGACGGCTGGGAGATCCGGCCGAAGTCGCGCATTCCGCGGTCTACATCGTGGAAAACGACTTCTACAACGGCCGCGTCATCGAGCTGGACGGCGGCTTGCGGCTCTGAGCCGGCCGCGGTCGCGGTTCGCCGGCAGGCACGGCTCCGTATAATCGGGGCTCCCCGCTGTCCGGAGACTGGACCATGTTAGATCGAACCCGCGCGCTGGTGTCCGCGCTCGCCGTCGCTGCCCTGCTGACGGCCTGCGCAACGCTGCCCGCCGCACCGCCGCCGTCGGTCGACGCGATGCGCGTTCCCGTCGAGTACTACAAGCTCGACAACGGCCTGCGGGTCGTGCTGTCGCCCGGCGCGACCGCGCCGACCGTGACGGTCGGCGTCTACTACCACATCGGCTTCCGCATCGAGCCCCGGGGCCGCACCGGCTTTGCGCACCTTTTCGAGCACCTCATGTTCGAAGGCTCGGCCAACCTGCCCAAGGGCCAGTTCGACAAGCTGGTGCAGGGCAGCGGCGGCGTGCTGAACGGCTCGACGCGATTCGACTACACCAACTACTTCCAGGTCGTACCGGCGCACACGCTCGAGGCTATCCTGTGGGCCGAGGCCGACCGCATGAAGGGACTGGCGATCGACGGCACCAACCTCGAACAGCAGCGCGGGGTCGTCAAGAACGAGGTCAGGGTCAACGTGCTGAACCAGCCGTACGGCGGCTTCCCGTGGCTATCGATGCCGCAGTACGCCAACGAGAACTGGCACAACGCCCATAATTTCTACGGCGACCTGGCCGAACTGGACGCCGCAACGATGGCGGACGCGGAGGCGTTCTTCGACACTTACTACGCGCCGAACAACGCCGTGCTGGTGATCGCCGGCGACTTCGATCCCGGCCAGGCGCGCGTCTGGGTGCAGAAGCACTTCGGCGCCATCCCGTCGCACCCGCTGCCGTCCCGGCCCGACATTGCCGAGCCGCCGCAGCGCGCCGAGAAGCGCCACGCCTACACGGACGCGCTGGCGCCGCGGCCGGCGCTGGCGCTCGGCTGGCACGTGCCCGCGCGCGGCACACCCGAGTACTACGCCTTCGGCCTGCTCGACCAGGTCCTGCTGCAGGGCGAGGACAGCGTGCTGTGGCAGCGCCTCGTGCAGCAACGCGGCTACGCGAGCGGCGTGGGCGGCGGCATCAACCTGCTGGGCGACATGTTCACCTACGACGGGCCGATGCTGTGGATCGCCTACCTGGTGCACGATGCCGGGGTCGCGGCCGACACCATCGTTGCCGACGTCGACGCCGAGGTGGCGCGATTGCAAGCGGCGCCGCCGACCGCCGAGGAACTGGCGCGCGCGCTGACCAAGATACGCGCCGGCCTGTACGACACGGTCGGCTCGAGCACACGCTTCGGCCTGGTCGAGCTGCTGGCCAGCTTCGCGCTGTTCGACGACGACCCGGCGCGCATCAACCGGATCGAGTCGCAGTTTCGCGCCGTGACGCCCGCGCTGGTATCGCAGGTCGCGAGGGACTACCTGCGTCGCGAGAACCGCACGGTGCTGATCGTCGAGCCCGGCCAGGCGGCCGCGGGAGGTGGTCAATGACCCGCCTGATCCTCGTCGCGCTGGCCCTGGCGCTGAGCAGCGTGCCGGCCGGCGCCCAGCAGCCGCCGCCGCCGCACGGCACGCCGCGCGACTTCGTGCTGCCGCAGAAGGAGACGCTGCAACTCGACAACGGCCTCGCCATCACCTTCATCGACTACGGCGCGGTGCCGAAAGTCACGATCCTGGCCGCGCTCCGCACCGGCAACATCGACGAGGGCCGCTCGACCTGGCTGGCCGACGTGGCGGCAGAGATGCTGAAGGAGGGCACGACCTCGCGCGGTGCGTCCGAGATTGCGCGCGCGGCCGCCAGCATGGGCGGCGGCCTGGCGGTCAGCGCCGGCGCGGAGCAGACGACGGTGGCGATCTCCGTGCTATCGGAGCATGCCCCCGAGGCCGCGCGGTTGCTGGCCGAGGTATTGCGGCACCCGCGCCTGCCGGCATCGGAACTGCCGCGCATCATCGCCAACTTCGAGCGCAGCCTCAGCGTCGCGCAGGCCGAACCCGACGCGATCGCCGGCGCGGCGCTTGCCGGACTCGTGTATGGCGACCACCCGTTCGGGCGCGCCTGGCCGCAACCCGGACAGCTGGCGGGTTACTCGATCGAGGACGTACGCGGCTTCTATGCAGGAAATTTCGGCGCGCGCCGCACGCACGTGTATGTCGCCGGCCGCTTCGACCGCGGCGCGCTCGAGCAGGCACTGCGTACCGCGTTCGGCGACTGGCCCGCCGGCCCGCAGCCGAGCGAGTTGCCGCCGACCGCCGCCAACGAACTGCAGCTGCGCTTCATCGCACGGCCCGGCGCGCCGCAGTCCTCGCTGCGCCTGGCATTGCCGGCCCCCGGTCCCGCCGACGCCGAGTGGTTCCCGTTCAGCGTGATGAACAGCCTGCTGGGCGGCACGTTCATGTCGCGCATCACCTCAAACATCCGCGAGGACAAGGGCTACACGTACTCGCCGCGCTCGGTGATCGGCGTGCGCCGCGGCTCGGCGCTGTGGACCCAGCAGGCTGACGTGACGACCGAGCACACTGCCGCCGCGCTGGTCGAGATCTACCACGAGATCGAACGGCTGCGGCGCGAGCCGCCGCCGGACGACGAGCTGGACCGCATCAAGAACTACAGCGCCGGACTGTTCGTCATCCGCAACTCGTCGCCGGACGGCGTGCTGGGGCAGCTCGCGTTCATGGACCTGCACGGCCTGCCGGCCGACTACCTGTCGCAGTGGGTCGCGAACGTATACCGCGTGACGGCCGGGCAGGTCAGCGCCGCCGCGCGCCGCTGGATCGAGCCGCGCCGCATGACGGTCGTCGTGGTCGGCGACCTGCCCAAGGTCGAGGCCAGTGTGGGCGCCCTGCCCGAGCTGGCCAGCGCGCCGTCGCGGTGATCCGCGACCCGGCACGGCGCCGCGCTTGCTACGATCCGGGACCGGCGGACCCGGCACGCCGGGACGTGGCTCGGCCGATGACCGGCAAGGGGAAGGCAGCATGACTGACAGGGACATCATGGAATACGACGTGGTCGTCGTCGGCGCCGGGCCGGCCGGCCTCGCCTTCGCGATCCGGCTGCGGCAACTGATGCCGGAGACGACCGTCTGCGTGCTCGAGAAGGCCGCGGCGGTCGGCGCGCACGCATTGTCGGGCGCCGTGATCGAGCCCGCGCCGCTGGACGAACTGCTGCCGCAGTGGCGGCAGGCGGATACCGGCATCTGCGTGCCGGCGGGCCGCGACGAGTTCCGTTTCCTGACGCGCCAGGGTTCGTTCCGGCTGCCGACGCCACCGCAGCAGCACAACGCCGGCAACTTCATCGTTTCGGTCGGCCAGCTGGTGGCCTGGCTCGCCGCGCAGGCCGAGTCGCTGGGCATCGACATATTCCCCGGCTTCGCCGCGAGCGAGGCGCTGGTCGATGACGCCGGCCTGGTGCGCGGCATCCGCATCGGCGACATGGGCGTGCACCGCGACGGAACGCCGGGCCCGAATCACACGGCCGGCGCCGACCTCCACGCGAAACTGACGGTGCTCGCCGAGGGTTGTCGCGGCAGCATTTCGCGCCAGTTGATCGAGCGCTTCGGCCTGGGCGACGGCCGCGCGGTGCAGACCTACAGCCTCGGTTTCAAGGAACTGTGGCAATTGCCGCCGGGACGGGTCGAACCGGGCTTCATCCAGCACACGGTCGGCTGGCCGATGGACTCGAAGACCTACGCGGGCAGCTTCCTGTACCACATCGACCAGGATCGCGTTTACATCGGCTATGTCATCGGCCTCGACTACGCGGATCCTTCGCTCGAGCCGTTCGAGGCGTTTCAGCAATTCAAGGAACACCCGGTCAACCGCGCGTTGCTCGACGGCGGCGAGTTGCTCGCCTACGGCGCGCGCACGATCGCGTCCGGCGGCTGGCAATCGATGCCGAAGCCGGAACTGCCGGGCGCGCTGCTCATCGGCGACTGCGCAGGCACGCTCAACGTGCCCAAGATCAAGGGCGTCCACCTGGCGCTGCGCTCCGGCATGCTGGCCGCGCAACACTATGCGCAGACGGGCGCGAGCGACGGCTATGAGCAGCGCTGGCGCGATTCCGCGAGCGGCCGCGAGTTGCGCAAGGTGCGCAACATCAAGCCCGGTTTCCACCGTGGCCTGTGGCTGGGCATGGCGAACGGGGCGCTCGAGACCGTGCTGGGCGGCCGCACGCCCTGGACGCTCGGGCACCATGACAATGCGGCCTCGCTCGCCCGGCTCGGCGAGTTCACCGCACCGCAGCGTGACTGGGCCGAGACGCGAGTCCTTGCGCCGCGCGACCGCATGGCGGCCGTGTACCTCGCCGGCAACGTGCACGAGGAAGACCAGCCTGTACACCTCAAGGTGGCCGACACCTCGATTTGCGCAGGCCGTTGCATCGAGGAGTACGGCAACCCCTGCGAGCGTTTCTGTCCGGCCGGCGTCTACGAAATGGTGGACGACGGCGCCGGTGGCAGGCGCCTGCAGATCAACGCGGCCAACTGCGTGCACTGCAAGGCCTGCGACATCAAGGACCCGTACCGCATCATCACCTGGGTGCCGCCGGAAGGCGGCTCGGGGCCCAGCTACCAGAACATGTAGCAGGCGCAACGCCTGCTGCCCGCGCCGCCGGCGCGGCGGCCCACGGGGGGATGAATGGGCGCGGAGCAGCCGATCTGGACACCGTCACCGCTGCGCGTGGCCGACGCCAACCTGACGCGCTTCGGAATCTTCGCGCAGGCGCATGGCGCGCCGCACGGCGACTACCGCGCGCTGTGGGAATGGTCGGTGGCACAGCCGTCCCGGTTCTGGGAGGCACTCTTCGAATTCTCGGCGGTCGTCGCCGATCGCGGCGGCGGCCCGGTGCTGCGCGACGGCGAGCGGATGCCTGGCGCCCGCTGGTTCGAGTCAACGCGGCTCAATTTCGCCGAGAACCTGCTGCGCCACAGCGGGCCGGAACCCGCCATCGTCTTCTGCAACGAGCGCGGGGCGCGACGCGAAATGTCGCGCGACAGGCTGGCCGCAGAGACGGCACGGGTGGCGGCGGGCCTGCGTGCCGCGGGGGTGCGGGCCGGCGACTGCGTGGCGGGCTATCTGCCGAACGTGCCGGAAGCGGTCGTGGCGATGCTGGCAGCCGCCAGCATCGGCGCCACCTGGTCTTCGTGCTCGCCCGACTTCGGAATCCAGGGTCTGCTCGACCGGTTCGGCCAGATTGCGCCGAAGGTGCTGTTCACCGCGGATGGATATTTCTACGGTGGCCGGACGTTCGATTCGCTGGCCCGGGTGCGCGCCCTGCTCGGCCAGCTCCCCTCGGTGGAACAGGTCGTCGTCGTGCCCTACGCCAGCGAGCGGCCCGCGCTCGACGGCCTGCCGCGGGCGGTGCCGTACGGCGGGTTCGGCGACCCGGCGGCGTCGCCGCAGTACGCGCGGCTGCCCTTCGATCACGCCCTGTGCATCCTGTATTCGTCGGGCACCACCGGCACGCCGAAGTGCATCGTGCACGGCGCCGGCGGCACGCTGCTGCAGCACCTCAAGGAACACCAGTTGCACACCGACGTGAAGCCCGGCGACCGGCTGTTCTTCTTCACGACCTGCGGCTGGATGATGTGGAACTGGCTGACCAGCGCCTTGGCTTCCGCAGCGACAATCGTCCTGTACGACGGCTCGCCCTTCCATCCCGACGCCGGCGTCCTGTGGAGGATGGCCGCCGACGAGGGCGTGACGCTGTTCGGCACGAGCCCGAGGTACCTCGCGGCACTCGAGAAGGACGGCTTCCAGCCTGCCGGTCAGGTCAGCCTGGCGCGACTGCGCACGATCCTGTCTACCGGCTCGCCGCTGGCGCCCGAGCAGTACGACTTCGTGCGCGATGCGATCGGCCCCGACGTGCAGCTGGCCTCGATTTCGGGCGGCACCGACATCGTCTCGTGCTTCGCGCTCGGCAATCCGCTGCTACCCGTATACCGGGGCGAGTTGCAGTGCCGCGGCCTGGGCATGAAGGTCGAGGTGTGGAACGAGCGCGGCGAGAGCGTCGTCGGCGAACCGGGCGAACTCGTGTGCACGGCGCCCTTCCCGTCGATGCCCGTCGCTTTCCGGAACGACGCCGACGGCGCGAGGTACCGCGCCGCCTACTTCGAACGGTTCCCCGGCGCCTGGCACCACGGCGACTACGCGGTGCTGACCGAGCGCGGCGGCCTGCTCATCCTGGGACGGTCCGATGCCGTGCTGAATCCCGGCGGCGTGAGGATCGGCACCGCCGAGATCTACCGGCAGGTCGAACAGCTCGAGGAAGTGCTGGACAGCGTCGTGGTCGGGCAGGACTGGCAGGGCGACGTGCGGGTCGTGCTGTTCGTGAAGCTGCGCGAGGGGCTGCAGCTGGATGAGGCCCTGCAGCGCAGGATCCGCGAGCAGGTGCGGCACAACACCACGCCGCGCCACGTACCCGCGCGCATCGTGCAGGTGCCCGAGGTGCCGCGCACCATCAGCGGCAAGGTGGTGGAACTCGCGGTGCGCGAGGCGGTCCACGGCCGGCCGGTGCGCAACGCCGATGCGCTCGCGAACCCGGCGGCGCTCGAACATTATCGACACCGCCCGGAACTCGCCGACTGACGCCGTGACCCGCGCCCCGCCCACGGTCACCGCCCGCTACCGCGAGGTTCTCGAGGAACGAGGCTACCTCGACGACCCGGCACAGCAGCGGGCCGCGTCGCGGCTGGACGCGCTGATGGGCAGGCTGCAGACCGCGGCGAGCCAGACAGGCTGGCAGGACGTGTTCAGGCGCTGGCTGCGGCGGCCGCCCGTGGCGCGGCCCCGGACCGGGCTGTACCTGTGGGGCGGCGTCGGCCGCGGCAAGACCTTCCTCATGGACCTGTTCTTCCAGCAACTGCCGGCTGGCTGTGGCAGCCGCTGCCATTTTCACCGCTTCATGCGCGACGTGCATGCGCGCCTGAATGCCCTGCGCAACGTCAAGGACCCGCTGCAGGACGTTGCGGCGGGCATCGCGTCGCAGGCGCGGGTGCTGTGCTTCGATGAATTCGCCGTGTCGGACGTCGCCGACGCGATGATCCTCGGCGGCCTGTTCGAAGCGCTGTTTCGCCGCGGTGTCACGCTGGTCGCCACGTCCAACCTGCCGCCCCGCGACCTGTACCGCGACGGACTGCAGCGACAGCGTTTCCTGCCCGCGATCGCGCTGCTGGAGCGGCACACCGAGGTCCTCGAGGTGGATGCTGGCATCGACTACCGGCTGCGTCAGCTCGAACGCACGCGCCTGTACCTGGGACCCGCGGAGGCCGACGCGGAGGCGACGTTGCTGTCGGAATTCGCGGCCATTGCCGGCGAGCCGGGCCGCGCCGACGCCGCACTCGACGTCAACGGGCGCACCCTCCATGCGCGGCGCGCGGCGGCCGAGATGGCGTGGTTCGACTTCGCGGCGCTCTGCGCAGGTCCGCGCTCGGTCAACGACTACATCGAGCTTGCGCGCCTGTACCACACGATCGTGTTGAGCGGCGTGCCGGTGCTCGATCGCACGCGCGACGACGAAGCCCGGCGCTTCATTGCACTGGTGGACGAGTTCTACGACCGCGGCGTCAAGCTGATCGTGTCCGCCGCCGCCGAGCCCGCATCGCTGTATGCGGGACAGCGACTCGCCTTCGAGTTCCGCCGCACGGCCAGCCGGCTGGTCGAGATGCAGGGCCGCGAGTACCTCGCACGTCCGCACCGGCCGTAGCCGCAGCCCGGCCGCGGCGCGTCATTCGTCTTCGGAGTCCAGCTGCGACTTCGGCGGCGTCCTCAGCATCTTGATGAAGAAGTAGCCGAAGAACGACGAGACGATGCTCAGCGTCAGCGCCATGGTGATGAGGGCCGCACGGGTCATGTCGTCCTCCCTTGCGCGACGCGCCGGCGATACGCGACGTACACGAGCGCGCTGATGCCCAGGAACACGGCGGTCAGCAGGATGCGGGCCCCGGAGACGTAAAACAGCTGGTCCTCGAGCCTGGCGCGCGTCGCCGCATCGCTGGCTGCCGCGATCTGCTCCCTCAATCCCGTGCTCATGACCTGCTTGATGATGGAGTTGTTGTCGAGGGCCCAGCCGTCGCCGGCGAACAGGTTGCCGAGCGCCGCCGACCATTCATTGCCGACCGGCGTGAACATCGAGCCGAGGAACACGCACAGCAGGAACACCGGGGTCACGTACTTGATGATGTGCTTGTAGACGTACGGCACCTTCATGTCGGCCCCGTCGTTGATTTCCTTCCAGCCCTTGTCGATGCCATAGACCCACGCAAAGATGATCGACTCGGCCAGCGCGAACACCACGAGCGAGACGGTACCCGCCCAGTAGTCGTATTCGCCGAACACGCCGTAATTGTAGAAAAACACCGTCGGCAGGCCGAGCAGCAGCACGACTCCGCCGAACGACCAGGCAGACATCTTCCGACTCACATTGAACTCGTCCTGCATGAAGCCCATCCATGGCGTGCCCATGGCCAGCGACGAGGTGATACCCGCGAAGAACAGCAGGCCGAACCAGAACACGCCGGCCACGGTGGCCAGCACCGGCCCCCAGTTCTGGAACAGGAACGGCATCGTCTGGAAGGCCATGCCAAAACTCGCGTTCTCGCGCACCCAGTCGAGCCCGAGGTAGCCCGCGGCGATCGGGATGACGATCATGCTGCCGAGCGCCACTTCCACGAACTCGTTGGTCCATCCGGCCGCCATCGCGTTCAGGGCGATGTCGTCCCGCGACTTCACGTACGCCGCGTAGCAATGGATGGTGCCCATGCCGACCGACAGCGTGAAGAAGATCTGCCCGGCCGCGGCCAGCCACACGCTGGGATTGGCCAGCGAATCGAACTGCGGCTCCCACAGGAAGTTCAGTCCGGCCCAGGCATTGGCGTCCGGGTGCTCGGGCGTGGCCCCCGACGTGCCGAGCGACACGCCACGGATCGCCAGGAAGATGCCGAACATGATCAGCAATGGCATGCCGATCTTCGCCGTCTTCTCGACGCCGTCCTTGAGGCCGCGCGACAGGATCCAGGTATTCAGTGCCAGGCAGATGACGTAGAAGACGACCGCTTCATACGGTATGCCGGTGGTGGACGTCGAGATATTGACGTAGTTGTCGAAGAACGCGGCGACCTGCCCCTGGGTGAGCCCCGAGAAGCTCTGGGCGAGGGAGTGGAACACGTAGGCCATGGTCCACGATTCGATGTAGCAGTAATACGCCGCGACCGCGAGGTTGGTCCAGATGCCGAACACGCCGAAGTACTTCCACAACCGGCCCTTGTCCATCGAGTCCAGGATGAACGGCGTGGAATGGTGGCCGTGCTTGCCGCCGAAGCGCCCCATGGACCACTCGATCCACAGCAACGGGATGCCCATCAGCAGGAAGGACACGAGGTAGGGGATGATGAAGGCGCCGCCGCCGTTGTTGACCGCCTGCACGGGGAAGCGCAGGAAGTTGCCGAGACCGACCGCATTGCCCGCCATCGCGAGCACCAGTCCGGCGCGAGATCCCCACTGTTCCTTCAACAGGGCCATGGCTTACCTACCTGACACGGGGCCGACGGTCCGGGAGTATACGGCTACTGTGCGCGGATGCGAGCGCAGGGACGGCGGCCGGCAGCGCCCGGCAATCCCTCAGATGACCCCGCGGCGCTCCTGGTCGAGCTCGATCGATTCGAACAGCGCCTTGAAGTTGCCTTCGCCGAAACCCTCGTTGCCCTTGCGCTGGATGATCTCGAAGAAGATCGGGCCGATCACGTTCCTGGTGAAGATCTGCAGCAGGATGCCGTCCTGCGCGGAACCGTCGATCAGGATGCGGCGTTCGCTGAGCCGCGCCAGCGACTCGCGGTGGCCGGTCACGCGGGCCTCGACCCCCTCGTAATACGTGTCCGGGGTGTCCTGGAACTCGACGCCGTTGGCGCGCAGCGCGTCCACGGTCGAATAGATGTCGGCGGTCGAGAGTGCGATGTGCTGGATGCCCTCGCCGCGGTACTCGCGCAGGTATTCCTCGATCTGGCTCTTGTCGTCCTGCGATTCGTTGATCGGGATGCGTATCAGGCCGCAGGGACTGGTCATGGCGCGGCTCAGCAGGCCGGTCTTGCGGCCCTCGATGTCGAAGTAGCGGATTTCGCGGAAATTGAACAGGCGCTCGTAGAAGCCGGACCACTTGTCCATGTTGCCGCGATTGACGTTGTGCGTGAGATGGTCGACGACCTCGAGGCCGACCGGGGCCCGGTCCGTCTGCGGCCCGACCGGCACGAAATCCACGTCGTAGATCGACCGCTCCCCGTAGCGGTCCACCAGGTAGATCAGGCTGCCGCCGATGCCCTCGATGCTCGGGATGTTCAGCTCCATCGGTCCGGCAGTGACCGGACCCGGCCGTGCGCCGAGGTCGATGGCCCGCTGCCAGGCGCCGGCGGCGTCACCCACCCGGAAGGCCATGGCGCAGGCCGACGGCCCGTGTTCCCTGGCAAATTGCCCGGCGAAGCTGCCGGGCTCGGCGTTGATGATGAAGTTGATGTCGCCCTGGCGGTGCAGGGTCACGTTCTTGCGGCGATGACGCGCGACCGCGGGAAATCCCAGGGTCGCAAACAGGCTGCGCAGCAATGCCGGGTCCGGTGCCGTGTACTCGACGAACTCGAAGCCGTTCGTCCCCATCGGGTTGTCGTGCAGCTGCGCCATGCATCGCCCCCGCGCGGGACCCCGCGCAATTCGTTACACTTGAAACAGTTGATTAGTACCACGCCGCCCGCGAAGACGGCAAGGATCACGCCATGTCACGGTCGGCCGACCACGGCGGTCACCTGCACCTCGAGCACTTCCTGCCACACCGGCTGTCCGTGCTGACGAATACGGTCTCGGCGGCGCTGGCCGCGGAATATTCGGAACGCTTCGACCTGTCGATCCCCGAATGGCGGGTGATGGCCGTGCTCGCCCATGCGCCCGGCCTGTCGGCGGCCGATGTCGCCGCCCGCACGGCCATGGACAAGGTCGCCATCAGCCGCGCGGTCGCCGGGCTGCTCGCCGCCGGCCGTCTGCGCCGCCGACCGGCCGCCGGCGACCGGCGCCGGCTCGCCCTCGAATTGTCCCGCGCCGGTCGGCAGGTCTACGGCCAGATCGTGCCGTGGGCCCTCGACTACGAGTGCCGCCTGCTGGCGGCCCTGAGCCCGGGCGGCGCGGCCGCCCTGGACGATGCGTTGAGCACGCTCATCGAGCGGGCGCGCGCATTGCGGAAAACCACGGTCCCGTAAGCGCCGCCAAACGGACCGGACCGGACCGGGGCCGCCGCTTCGCATCGTATAATTGGCGCGCCGCCCGCAGTGCGGATCCATGAACCGACGCCGCTCACCGGCCCCTGCGCCGAGTCAGGCGCCAGGAGCCCGGAGAAGATGATGCTTGGCAAGATCCCGGCGGAACGTCAGAAACTCATCGACGAGATTTCGTCCAGAGCGCGCCGGCTGGCAGGGTCGCGCACGCCGCTCGATGTCGAGGCATTCGCGCGCGCCTACTTCCACGGCGTGGCCGAGGACGACATGCGGCCGCGCGTCACCGCCGATCTGGCCGGCGCGATGCTGGCGCACCTCGCCATCGCCGGCACCCGCCGCCGCGGCGAGACGATCGTCAAGGTCTTCAACCCGGACGCGCAGCGCGACGGTTTCTCCTCCACGCACACCGTCGTCGCGGTCGTCACCGACGACATGCCGTTCCTGGTCGACTCGCTCGGCATCGTCTTCCTGCAGGCCGGGCTCAAGGTGCATTTCCTGGCGCACCCCGTGCTGACCGTGGGCCGCGATGGCAACGGCCGCCTGCAGAAGGTCTATCTGGCCGGCGCGCCGGACTCCGCGCGCGCGGAGTCCTGGCAATTGCTGGAGGTGGACTACCTTGCGGACGGCGCGCCGCACAAGGCGCTGCGCGGCAAGCTGCTGGAATCCCTGGACGACGTACGCTGCGCGACGTCCGACTGGCAGCCCATGCGCCGGCAGGCCCAGCAGATCGCCGCGCAGCTGCAATCGGACCCGCCGCCATCGCCCGGTGCCGAGGTGCTGGAGACCCGTGCCCTGCTCGAGTGGATGGAGGACAAGCACTTCACGTTCCTCGGTTACCGCGAGTACCGGCTCAGACGCGGCAAGGACCGCGACGTGCTGCTGCCGATCGTCGCGACCGGACTCGGCCTGTTGCGCCCCGGCCGCAAGCGCAGCGAGCCATCGAAGCCGACCGTGCTGAAGGGTGAGACGCGCAAGTTCGCGCGCTCGCGGTCGCTGCTGATCATCAACAAGGCCAATTCCCTGTCGACGATTCACCGTGCCACGCACCTTGACTACGTCGGCATCAAGGTGTTCAACGCCAGCGGCGAGGTGGCCGGCGAACATCGCTTCATAGGGCTGTGGACCTCGCTGGCCTACAGCGGCAGCCCGCGCGACATCCCCGTGTTGCGCCACAAGGTGCAGCGCGTGATCGCGCATTTCGGGCTGGCGCCGTCCAGCCATGACAGCAAGGCCGTGCTGCATTCGCTCGAGACCTACCCGCGTGACGAGCTGTTCCAGGCAAGCATCGACGACCTGGTGCGCATCATCCGCGGCACCGTCAACCTGTATGAGCGCACCGAGGTGCGGCTGTTCACCCGCCGCGACGCATTCCGGCGCTTCTACTCCTGCCTGCTGTACGTGCCACGTGACCACTACAACACGCACGTGCGCAAACGCATCGAGAAAGTCGTCCTGGATGCATTCGACGGCATCGAGCTGGAGTCCCAGGTGCAACTCTCCGAGTCGCAACTGGCGCGCGTTTTCATCCTGGTGCGCACCGACCCGGCGGCCGGGCGGCGTGCCGTGGACATGGCGGACCTGGAGCGGCGCATCACGGACGCGGTCAAGACCTGGCCGGACCTCATGCACGGCGTGCTCGTCGAGCGCTACGGCCATGCCGCGGCAGCCAGCCTGTTCCGGCGCCTGGGCGCGGCGTTCCCGACTTCCTACCAGGAGGACACGGCGCCCAAGCACGCGGTGGCCGACGCGGCGAAGCTGGGCGAGCTGGGCGACGACCCGGCTGGCCTCGTCATGGACCTGTACCGGCCCCGCGAGCAGTCCGCCCACAAGGTCCAGTTCAAGCTCTATCGTCGCGATCATCCAATACCCATCTCGGACGTGCTGCCGATCATCGAGAACCTGGGGCTGCGGCTCATCAGCGAGCGCCCGTACGAACTCGAGTTCGACGGCCATTCATGGTGGATCCAGGACTTCGAACTCGAGCACCCGCGCGGCGTCCAGATCAATCTCGAGTCGGACGGGCCGCGGTTCCGCGAGGCCTTTGCGCGGATCTGGCGTGGCGACGCGGACAACGACGGCTTCAACCGCCTGGTTGTCGCGGCGGACCTCGACTGGCGCCAGGTCGTGGTGCTGCGCACCTACGCGCGGTGGTTCGTGCAGCTCGGCCTGCCCTTGTCACAGGCCTACATGGAGGAGGCGCTGGCCAGCAATCCCAAGGCCGCCCGCCACCTGATCGGGCTGTTCGAGGCGCGCTTCGACCCGAACGCAAAACCGGCTGGCCGAAAGAAGGCGGAGGCCGCGCACCGCAAGGCACTGGACGGCCTCCTCGCCGGCATCAGCCGCGTGGACGACGACCGCATCGTGCGCGCGTTCCTGTCGGCCGTGCTGGGCACGCTGCGAACCAGCTTCTATCGGACTGACGCGGAAGGCCACCACCGCCCGTACGTGTCGATCAAGCTGAATCCCAGGGTGGTGCCGGACACGCCGTTGCCGCGGCCGATGTTCGAGATCTTCATGCACTCGCCGCGCGTCGAGGGCGTGCACCTGCGCATGGGCAAAGTCGCCCGCGGCGGCATTCGCTGGTCCGACCGGCGCGAGGACTTCCGCACGGAGGTCCTCGGCCTGATGAAGGCGCAAAACGTCAAGAACACGGTGATCGTGCCGGTCGGATCGAAGGGCGGCTTTGTGCCGCGCCGGCTGCCGGCCGGCCGCGAGGAAGCCCAGCAGGAAGGCACCGCCTGCTACAAGCTGTTCATCCGCTCGATGCTCGACATCACCGACAACCTGGTGGCAGGCAAGGTGGCGTCGCCGCCCGGTGTCGTGCGGGCCGACGCCGACGACCCCTACCTGGTGGTGGCGGCGGACAAGGGCACTGCGACCTTCTCGGATATCGCCAACGGAATCTCGGCCGAGTACGGCTTCTGGCTCGCCGACGCGTTCGCCTCGGGCGGCTCCGCCGGCTACGACCACAAGAAGATGGGTATCACGGCGCGCGGCGCCTGGGAGTGCGTGAAACGCCATTTCCGGGAGTCGGGCAAGGACATCCAGGCGGAGGATTTCACGGTTGCCGGCATCGGCGACATGGCTGGCGACGTGTTCGGCAACGGCATGCTGCTGTCACGGCACATCCGCCTGCTCGCGGCCTTCAATCACCTGCACATCTTCCTGGACCCGGATCCGGACCCGGCCGTCAGTTTCCAGGAGCGCGAGCGCCTCTTCAACCTGGAGCGTTCGACCTGGGACGATTACGACCGCAAGAAGATCTCGCGCGGCGGCGGCGTCTACCCGCGTAATGCCAAGACGGTGCCGCTGACGCCCGAGGCACGCACCATGCTCGGCCTCGAAGGGCCGACGGTGACGCCGCGCGAAGTGGTGCACGCGATCCTGCTCATGCAGGTCGAGCTGCTGTGGAACGGCGGCATCGGCACCTACGTCAAGTCCACCGACGAGAGCCATGCCGAAGTCGGCGACCGCGCCAACGACGGCGTACGCGTGAACGGCCGGGAGCTGCGCTGCAAGGTCATCGGCGAAGGCGGCAATCTCGGCCTGTCACAGCGCGGCCGCATCGAGTTCGCGCTGCACGGCGGCCGGCTCAATACCGACTTCATCGACAATTCGGGCGGCGTCAACTGCTCGGACGTCGAGGTCAACATCAAGATCCTGCTGAACGCCGCCATGCAGCGCAAGCAGCTGACGAGGGCCAGTCGCGACAAGCTGCTGGCGCGCATGACGGACGAGGTGTCCGCGCTGGTGCTGCGCGGCAATTACCTGCAGGGGCAGGCGCTGGCCACTGCCGAGGCCCATGCGGCCGAGCGCATTTCCGAGCACGCGCATGTCATCCGTTCGCTCGAGCGCACCGGCGGACTGGACCGCACGATCGAGGCCCTGCCCACCGACGAGGAGATGACGGACCGGCGCAGGACCGGCAAGGGTCTGGTGCGCCCGGAGCTGGCGATGATCCTGTCCTACTCGAAACTGTGGCTGTACGACCGCCTGATCGAGTCCAACGTGCCCGAGGACCCGTATCTCGGCCGCGAGCTGACCCGTTACTTCCCGGGTCCCGTGCAGAAGCGGTTCGGCAAGGCCATCCTCGAGCACCCGCTGCGCCGCGAGATCATCGTCATGGCCACGACCAACAGCCTGGTCAACCGCATGGGCCCGATGTTCCCGGTCCGCGTCATGGAAGACACCAGCGCCGACATCGGCCAGATCGCCCGCGCCTACTCGATCGCGCGCGAGATCACCGACATGCGCGACCTGTGGGCGGACATCGAGAAGCTGGACAGCAAGGTGCCGGCGGACCTGCAGGAGAAGATGCTGTACGTCACCAGTCGCCAGCTGCGATACCTGACCTACTGGGCCCTCTCGAACATGCGCGACAACCTCGACATCGAGCGCGCCGTATCGGCGCTGCGCCCGGGACTCAAGGAACTGCTGCGGCGGCTGCCGGCGCTGCAGGTGGGTCTCGAAGCCGAGCAGTTCGAGCGGTTTTTCGGGAAGCTCGTCGCCGACGGCGCGCCGGAGTCCCTGGCGCGACGCGTCGCGGCCCTCATCGCCGTGCAATCCGCCGTGGACATCGTCGACATCGCCGGCCAGGGCAAGTTGCCGCTCGAGCCCACCGCGCGAGCGTATTTCGGGCTGGGCGCCGACCTTGGCCTCGACTGGATCCGCGGCAGCATCGACCAGCTCGTCGTGGACGGCCGCTGGCAGGCGCTGGCCCGGACCACGCTGCGCGAGGAATACCATGCCCTGCACCGGCGGCTGTGCACGGACGCGGTCGCCAAGGCAGGTGCCAGGCAACCGGCCGCGGCCATCGCCGTGTGGGTCAAGTCTCGCCAACGCGAGGTCGAGAATGTCCGCAGGACCGTCAAGGACATGCGCGCGATCGCGACACCTGACTTCGCGACGCTGTCGGTCGCGCTGCAGGCCGTCAGGCGGCTGGCCGAGCATTGAGCGACCGGCCGCCATGAACAGGGAGTGACAATCGTGCCTGGAAGACTGGTACTGGTCAGACACGGCCAGAGCGCATGGAATCTCGAGAACCGGTTTACCGGCTGGACCGACGTCGACCTGACCGCGCAGGGTTGCATCGAAGCCGAACAGGCTGCCGGGCTGCTCAAGGACGAGGGCCTGCGCTTCGACATGGCTTTCACATCGGTGCTCAAGCGCGCCATCCGCACGCTGTGGATCATGCTCGACGCGATGGACGCCATGTGGCTGCCGGTCGAACGCAGCTGGCGCCTCAACGAGCGTCACTACGGCGCGCTGCAGGGCCTGAACAAGTCCGAGACGATGCAGGAGCACGGCGCCGACCAGGTGCAGCTGTGGCGGCGCAGCTACGACATTCCGCCGCCGCCGCTGACGCACGATGACCCACGTCACCCGAAGTTCGACCCGCGTTATGCCGCGCTCGAGGCGCAGCAGCTGCCCGCCACCGAGTCGCTGCAGGACACGCTGGCGCGCGTTGCCCCGTACTGGGAATCGCGCATAGCACCGGAACTGCGGGCCGGGCGCGACCTGCTGGTGGTCGCGCACGGCAACAGCCTGCGGGCACTGGTCAAGATGCTGGACGGCATGTCCGACGAAGAGATCGTGGGCTTCAACATCCCGACCGGCGCGCCGATCGTTTACGAACTGGATGCGAGTCTTGCGCCGGCAAGACCGCGCCGTTTTCTCGGCGATCCGGCGGCCGTCAAGGCGGCTGCCGAGGCTGTTGCACGGCAGGCGGGACCGCGCTGACGGCTGTCGGCGCGCCGCTTCAGCGCGGGAACTGCGGCTTGCGTTTTTCGATGAAGGCCTTGATGCCTTCGCGTGCCTCGGCCGTCGCGGCCTGGCGGGAGATGGTCCGGCTCTCGTCCTCCAGTTGCGGCTCGAGCGAGGCTTCGCTGCGCATCAGGCGCTTGGCGTGGGCGATGGCTGACTCAGGCCCGGCGGCCAGCTGGTCCGCCATGCGCTGCGTCTCGGCCGGCAGCTCCGCGTCCGGCACCACCCGGTTGACCAGTCCCCACTGCAGGGCCTCGCTGGCCGTCAGCGTGCGGTTGCACAGTGCCAGTTCCATCGAGCGCTTGTGCCCCACGGTGCGCGGCAGGAAATACGAGGTGCCGCCGTCCGGTGTCAGTCCAACGCCCGGGTAGGCCATCACGAACTTCGCGCCCGCGGCTGCCACCGCAAGGTCGGACATTGCCACCAGGCCGACGCCCGCGCCCGCCGCGGTGCCATTGACGGCAACGATGACCGGTGCGCGCAGCCGCGAGAAAGCGACGATGGCCGCATGCAGGTCCACCGTCAGTTCGCGCAAATATGCCTCGAAGTCCCCGCTTTCGTTCATCAGCATCGCGCCGAGGTCGCCGCCGAAGCTGAATGCCCTGCCTGCCCCGGTGATCACGACGACCCGCACGCCGCGCTCGCCGACGCAGCGCCGCGCCGCGTCCAGCAGGTCGCGGGCGACCTGCAGGTTGATCGTGTTGGACGCATCCGGACGATTGATCGTCACCCGGGCGATGCCGCCGGCCAGATCGAAAGTCACCGTCTTCGTCATTGCCTCGTCTCCGGCGGGGTGCGCCCCCGCCTATTCGTCGTCGGCCAGCGTGATCCTGATCCCTGCCAATGCCTGCTCGAGCGGCACCTGGCACGACAAGCGCGAGGCGGCTGGCCGGTAGCCCTCCAGCTCTTCGAGCAACTCGCGCTCCTCGGGCTGGATGGCCGGCAGCCGCGCGCCCCAGTCCGGCTCGACGTAGATGTGGCAGGTGGCGCACGAGCACATGCCGCCGCAGATCGCCGCAGAGCCCCATTCGAATTCGCGCAGCGTCTCCATGATGCTGAGACCGACCTTGCCGTCGATCGGGTGCTCCACGCCATCGCGGTCGATCACGATCATTTCGGCCATGCGCCCCGGACCCCTGTTGCGGCGTGTGATGGGTCGGTCCGATGCACGGACCGGCCCGAAAAATGCGGCCGCCATCTTGCTGCACCGTCGCGCCCCGCGCAACCGTGTGAATCACTCATCATCCTCTGCCTCGAGCCGGGCCACGAGACGCCGCCGGGTAGCGGCCAGTTCGCGGTTCTCGCTGCCCTCGGCGAGGCGCCGCGTTTCCAGCCACAGCAGCCAGACGAATTCGAACAGCCAGCGTGCCGCGCCCAGCCGTTCCCCTGATACCGGCGGCCCACCGGCCGCGTAGGCACGCAGCAAGGCTGCCAGCGCCGCTTCGTCGAGGTCGTGGTAGGCCGCGTAGCCGGCAAGGTCCATGAGCGGCTCGCCGGCGCCGGCGTACTCCCAGTCGAGCGCCACCAGCCGCGTCCCGCCATCGACGATATTGAGGTGGTGCAGGTCGTGGTGGCACAGCACGGGCGCGGCCGTGTCGCCCAGACAGCGGCGCAGCCCGGCGGCGCGCTCGTGCAACCGCCCCGTCACGGCGTCGCGCGGCAGCGGGCCGCCCAGCCGCCGCGCACGCTCGGCATAATCGACGCGCGCCAGGCCCGCCGGCAGCGGCACCCGATGCAGCGCGCGCAGCCACTCGCCGCAGCGCGCCGCCGACACCGGCTGGCGTGCCACGGCGCGCGACCAGCCGCGCCCCGCCACGAACTCCGTCACGAGCAGGCCCGCCGCCGCGTCGTGCCACAGCACCGGCGGCGCTAGACCGTGGGCGGCGGCCGCCGACTGCGCCAGCACCTCGTCGTGGCGGTTCACGCCGAAGACACCGGCATGCGGCGTGCCGATGCGCACGACGAGGTCGCGCCCGTCGTCGCTCATGCGCCAGCAGCGGTTGCCGAGTCCGCCGCTGAGCGCCTCGACCACGGGATCCCGTTGCGCAAAGCGCTGCGCCACGTCGTCCAGCACGGCCTGGTCCGCAGCGCTGGGGCGCATCCGGTCAACCCGCCACGGTTGCGCGCGTCCGCCGCCAGGCGCGCCAGCCCAGCACGGCCAGCGCCGCAAACGCCAGGTACAGGACCGCGGTGAAAGCCAGTCCCTGGCTGGCGAACAGCCAGGCCAGTCCGAGGTCGATCACGATCCACCACAGCCACGCCGCGGCCACCTTGCGCGCCAGCATCCAGGTCGCCGCTACGCTGGCCCAGGTGCCGAGCGCATCCGGCCAGGGGGCCGCCGCGTCGGACCACGCCGCCAGCGCGGGGCCGGTCAGCAGGGTCGCGACGGCCACCCACAACGCGGTCAGTCCATGCCGGCGCAGATTCCATCGCCGCAGCGGCACGGTCCCGCCCGCCGCGGCGGTCCAGGACCGCCAGCCGTAGACGGCCAGCAGCACATACAGCACCTGCAGCACCGCCTGCAGGTACAGTCGTGCATCGGCAAAGACCGCGACGTAGATCGCCGTGCTCAGGCCGCCGGCCAGCCAGCAGCGCCGGTCCTGGCGAATCGCGAGCAGTACGTAGGCGAAGCCGAGCGCCACCGCGAGCAATTCCGGCAGGCTTGCCGCCAGCAGCTGCTCGACGACGGCCTGCAGCCAGGTCGCGACCTCTTCAGCCACCGCCACCCAGCACCTTCATCACGAATACCGAACGGTGGGACGCGCCGAACGTGGCGGCCATCTCTTCCTGCAGCACCGGCATGACGATGGCCAGCTCGCCGCTGACCTGCGTGCTCATGGCGTTGGTGACCACCTGCAGGCCGCGGCGCGCCGCGATGCGCGCGATGAAATCCTTGATTGGCGGGATGTAGCCCTCATCCAGCGGATACAGACTGACGTCCACGGCGATGTGCATGCTTGCGACTCCTTCAGAACCTGACCCGCGCCGTCAGCCCCGCCTGCCGCGGGTCACCGAGGCGCAGGTACAGTCGTGCCGGAAAGTCCGGCGGCTCGTTGCCGAAATAGAATCCGCGCACGGCGTACTGCTCGTTCAACGCGTTGCGCAGCCAGGCGTGCACCGACCAGCGTTCGCGCTCGTAGCCAACGCGCAGGTTGACGGTTCCGTAGGCCCGGGAACGCTCATCATGGCTGGCGTCGAAGTAGAAGGCGCCCTGCGCGCCGATGTCGGCCCGCGCCATCCAGCCGGCCGGGTGGCGCCAGGTTGCGGCCAGCGAGGACTTCCAGCGTGGCGCATGCGCCCACGCGCGGCCGTCAAGATCGCGGTCGCCGAAGCGGTATCCCAGGTACTCCGAGTCCTGCAGCGACCACGACGCCGCGAACTCCCAGCGCCCCGGACTCCGCCAGCGCAGCGCGCCCTCCAGACCGCTGGCGCGCCCGCGCGCGGCATTGTCCGTCAGGTACACGAAGGTCAGCGGATCCTGCGGATCGAGCTGGAAGGACGTCGCGACCTGCGCCTGCTCGCGGCGCACGTGGTACGCGCCGAGGTCGGCGACGATGCCGAGCTGCGGCCACGTGGCCTTGACGCCGCCCTCCACGCTCCACGCGTACTCCGGGCCGAATTGCAGCCGGTCGAGCGGGATGGCCGCGCCCACGTTGAGACCGCCGGCCTTGAATCCGCGCGACAGCGACAGCCACGCGCGGATCCCGTCGTCGAGTTGCCAGGCCGCCGACAACTGGCCGCCCCACATTCGGTCGCGCGGCGAGAATGCCGCCAGGTCGCTGTCGGCGTAATGCGCCTGCCGTTGCTCGAGGCGCAACCCGGCGCCGAGCGTCAGGCGCCCGCCGGCGCGCCATTCGGCGTCGCCGTACAGCGCCGCGCTGGTGGCGCGGTAATCGCTGGTGAGGTCGCGTTCGAACCGGTCGGCCAGGTAGCGCCCGTCGTCATGCTGCCGATTGTCTTCCTGCAGGCGCAACAGGTACGCGCCCGCCACCCAGGCCCACGCGCCATCCGTCGCGGACTCGATCCGCAGGTCCTGGCTCAGCGTGCGGCGCCCGCGCAGCGTGCGTGAAAAGAAATCATAGGGTCCGGCCGCACCCCAGTCGCGGTCGTTGCCCCAGTCGCCGTCGAAGCTCGACTCGATGTCGGATTGCGCCCAGGCCGTGACGCTGCGCAGCCGCCACTGGCTGGCCGGGTCGTAATGCAAGTCTGCCGAGGCGCCCGTGGATCTCTGCGCGTCGCGTCCCGGACGGTCGGACACGGTCACGAAGGAGTTGTCGATCGCGAACGCATCGTAGCCATTGTCGAGGTTGGCATGCAGCAGCGTCAGGTCGACGCGCAGCGCGTCCGCCGGTTGCAGCCGCAGGCGCGCGCGCGCCGTGAGTTCGTCGCGTCCATTGCTGTCGTCCCGGTGCTGGAACGCATTGCGCCGGAAGCCGTCGCCGGCGCTGCGCTGCACGGCCAGCCTCCAGGCAGCGCCCGCGCCTGCAGCCTGCGGCAGCGCGCCGCCCGCGACGGCCCCGCCTGCCAGCAGTGCGTCCTCGCCGACCGATGTCTCGAATGACAGTTCGCGTTCAGGCCGGGGATCGCGCGTCTTGACCTTGATCAGGCCAGCAAGAGCGTTGGCTCCGTAGCGCGTTCCCTGCGGGCCGCGCAGCACCTCGACCTGCTCGACGTCGAACAGCGTCGCCACCATGCCGATGCCGCTGAAGTCGACTTCGTCCACCAGGAACCCGACCGACGGATTCGGCGCGCCCTGGTACTGCTCGAGCTCGCCGATGCCGCGCAGCTGGAAATAGCGCGGGCGCGAACTGGCGCCCGCCCATGACAGCGACGGCACCTGCGGCAGCAGTTCCTCGAGGTGCTGGACGCCGGCATCCATGACGGTCTGCGCTGGCAGCACCGTGACGCTGGCCGCCAGGTCCTGCGCGGCGGCGGCGCGATACGACGCCGTCACCACGACCTCCTCGAGGCGCGGCAATTCCGCGATGCACATGACCGGCAACAGGCCGGCCGCGGCAAGCAATACGACAGGACGCATCGGCCATCCCTCAGATCGGGATCCGTGCGGCGCGGCTATCGAGCGGGTATGGGTTCATGCCTGCTCCCTACGCCGGTCCTAACCGGATCAGGTTCAGCGGGTTCGCCGGTGAGCTGTCGCAGCAGCCGGCGTCTCAGGTCCAGTCAGACCACCCCAGGGCTGCGCGCATTTTAGCACGACGGTGCGGAGCGGGCGGGTCACCGCCCGTGCGATCGCCGGGTCGCCGTGGTTGGCAAGGAAGAGTCTGACCGCCAAAGGGGGCAGACTCCGTGTCCCGCCATCAGTCGTCTGCGAGCGCCCGGCGGAAGTCGGCGATCAGGTCGTCGGGATGCTCGATGCCGATGGACACCCGGATCAGGTTGTCGCTGATGCCAAGCTCCGCGCGGCGCTTCGGCGCGATGTCGGAATGGGTCATCGCGGCGGGATGCGACGCAAGGCTCTCGGTGCCGCCGAGGCTGACGGCCAGCTTGAACAGCTCCAGCCGGTCCAGTACGCGGAACGCATCTTGCTCGCCGCCTTTGACACAGAACGAGAAGGTGGCGCCGGCCGCGAGGCACTGCCGCGCATAGAGGCGGCCCGCCGCGCTGTCCGGGTCCAGGAAGCCCAGGTACGACACGCTTTCCACCGCCGGGTGCGTGCGCAGGAATTCCGCCACCCGCCGCGCGTTGTCCACCGCCTTGCGGAAGCGCAGTTCCAGGGTCTCCAGGCTGCGCATGACCAGCCACGCGGTGTGCGGGTCGGTCATCGTGCCGAAGATAGTGCGCATCAGGTGCACCGGCTCGAGCGCCGCGCGCGACCCGATGCAGGCGCCTGCGACCAGGTCGCTGTGCCCCGCGATGTACTTGGTCACAGAGTACACGACGATGTCGCAGCCATGCGCAAGCGGCTGCTGCCACAGCGGTCCGAGATAGGTGTTGTCGACGATGACCTGCGGCCGCGAGCCCTGCGCGGATTCGATCTCGCGGGACAGGGCTGCGCACTGCCCGAGGTCGACCAGGCTGTTGGTGGGATTGGCGGGCGTCTCGACGTAGATCGCCGCTATCCTGCCGATGGCGCGGGCCTCGTCGATGCTCGCCCTGACCGCCGCTTCGTCCGCGCCCGCACGGAAACCGACCGTGCGGATACCGAACTGCGGCAGGATCGTCTCCAGCAGGTAGTCGGAGCCGCCGTACACCGGCGTGCTGTGCACCACGACGTCGCCGGGCCGCGCCACGGCAAACAGGCACGTCGAGATGGCCGCCATGCCGCTGGAAAACGCCAGCGCCCGCTCGCCGCCGTCCCAGATCGCCAGGCGGTCTTCGAGAATCTCGAGGTTGGGGTTGTTGATGCGCGAGTAGATCAGACCCGGCAGCTCCTGCGGCGCGGGCTCGCGCAGGCCGTAGGCAAGCTCGAAAAACCGCTTGCCCTCGGCCGCCGAACGGAACACGAAGGTCGAGGTCTGGAAGATCGGGCACTTCACCGCGCCCTCGGACAGGCCCGGGAAGTACCCGTAGCCCATCATCAGCGTTTCGGGGTGCAGGCGGTGACCACCGATCTCGGTGACGTTCCGGTTGTACCAGGTCATGGCCGGGGTTCCTGTTCGCGCCGTTCGACGATGGCGGCATTATCTGTCGCCACCGCGCAGCCGACCACAGGGATTTCCCTAGATCTCGAGCACTTCGCCGATTTCGATCATGCGCGCTGCGGGAACGGCATAGTGGTGCCCGGCGAATTGCGCATTGCGCAGCATCAGCGAATACAGGTGCTTGCGCCACGGCGACATCCCCGAGGCGCGCGTGACGACCACATTCTCGCGCGCCACGACGAACGAGGTCTCCTCCGGCGGGCACTCGAGCCCCTGCTCGCGCGCCTCGTTCAGCAGCGCCGGCACGTGCGGCGATTCCATGAACCCGCAACTGGCGATGACGCGCGTGACGCCCGGTCCGATCGCCTGCAGGGCGACGCGACCTCCTTTCGGCACCTGCGGCTCGCGTGCCGTCTGCAGGGTCAGCAGCACCGCCCGCTGCGGCACCGAGTGACTGGTTTCCAGCGCCTGCTGCAATGGCCACGGCAATCCGTCCGGGCTGGCGTCCACGTACACGGCCGTGACCGGCGCACGGTGCAGCGACGGGTTGCCGAGCGCGCGCAGGAACTCGCGCATGGGCATCTGCCGACGCGAGGCGCGCTCGTTCTTGAGTCCCTGGCCGCTGTGCCAGGTCGTCATCACCAGCAGCAGCAATCCGCCTGCGCCGATCGGCACCCAGCCGCCGCTCGGAATCTTGAGGGCGTTCGCGGCAACGAAGGCCAGGTCAATGACCAGGATCGCGGCCACCGCCGTCATCGCCATTCGGTCGCGCTGCACCGGGCTGCGCGCCAGCAGCAGGATGACCAGTACGCCGTCGATCGTCATCGCGAGGGAAATCGCGATGCCGTAGGCCCCGGCCAGCGCGTCTGACGAGCCAAAGAGGATGACCAGCGACACGGTCGCCGCCAGCAGCAGCCAGTTCGCCGCCGGCACGTACACCTGGCCGACGGCCTGCTCGGACGAGTGAACGATGGCGAAGCGCGGCAGGAAGCCCAGCTGCAGCGCCTGGCGCGCGAGCGAGAAGACACCGGAAATCACTGCCTGCGAGGCAATCACCGTCGCCGCGGTCGCCAGCAGCACCAGCGGGTACAGCGCCCACTCCGGCGCCAAACGGTAGAACGGGCTCTCGATGGCCGCCGGGTCGGCCAGCACCCGGGCGCCCTGCCCGAGGTAGTTGAGCAGCAGCGCCGGCAGCACCAGGCCGTACCAGGCCAGCCGGATCGGCCGCCGCCCGAAATGGCCCATGTCCGCATACAGCGCTTCGCCACCCGTGACCGCCAGGAAGACCGCCGAGAGGGCCACCATTGAAGTCCCCTGGTGCGTGAACAGGAACTGCAGCGCGTGCCTCGGGTCCACGGCCGCGAGCACAGCGGGCTCGCGCACGATCCAGCTGACGCCGAGCACCCCCAGCGCCAGGAACCAGATGACGGTGACCGGCCCGAACAGCCGGCCCAGCGCCCCGGTGCCGTCGCGCTGCAGGCTGAACAGAACGACCAGGATCAACACCGCCACCGGCAGCACCGCCCGCCCGAAACCGGGGTTCGCGATCGCCAGGCCCTCCACCGCGGACAGCACCGAGATGGCGGGCGTGATCGCGCCGTCGGCAAAGAACAGGGCCAGGCCCGCCAGCCCGAGCAGCAGCACGAGCCCGCGCGGCAGGGCGGTGCGCCCGGACAGCACCAGCACCAGCAGGGCCAGCACGCCGCCTTCGCCGCGGTTGTCGGCGCGCAGCATGATGGTCACGTACTTGAGCGAGATGACGAGCAGCAGCGCCCACACGATCAGCGACAGCAGGCCCAGCACGTTGGCGCGCGAGACCTCCAGGTTTGCGGCCAGGTCGAAGCAGACGCGGAACGCATACAGTGGACTGGTGCCGATATCGCCGAACACGACACCGAGCACCGCGAGCGTCAGCGCGGCGGTCGGGGCATCGGAGGATCGAGTCATGCGCGCGAGGTCGGCCAGCAGGGGACGCGCCCCGGGGCCGCAGAGTCTATCCGACCGCGCGGTGCTGCGGCGAATCGCCGCGGCGGCACGGGGTCGGCTACCATCGGGTTCGCCTTCCTGCAATCAGAGCAGCACGTCCATGACCGAGACGCGGCCCGCCACCGAGCGGCGGCGGCTATTCCTGACGCATGTCCTTGCGCCGTCGGCCGCATTCCTGGCCATCGTGGTCGCGCTGGCGGCCCGCAACGCCGATGTCGCCCTGGCGCGCGCGTGGGCGTGGAATGCGGAGGCCGGCCGCTGGCTCGCCCGCGATGCGTGGTGGGCGGAGAACCTGCTGCACAGGGGCGGCCGCGCGGCCATCCTCACTACGGGCCTGGCGGTCGGCCTCGCGCTGCTCGCGTCGCGCCTGCGCCTTGCCCCGCGCGCCTGGGGCCGGCCGGCCGGCTACCTGCTGCTGGCGATGGCGCTCGGCGTCGGCACGGTCGGCGGGCTCAAGCAGGTGACCAACGTCGACTGCCCGTGGGACCTCGAGGAATTCGGGGGCACGCGCCCCTATGTGGCACTGCTCGGCGACCGGCCGGATGACCAACCCCGCGCGAGGTGTTTCCCGGCCGCCCACGCCGCCTCGGGTTTTGCATTGCTGGCGTTCTACTTCGCCCTGCGGGAGCGGCGCCCGGGCGCCGCCCGGGCGGCCCTTGGCGCGGGTCTCGCGGTCGGCGCGCTGTTCGCACTTGCCCAGCAGGCGCGCGGCGCGCACTTCCTGTCGCACGACCTGTGGAGCGCCTACCTGGTCTGGCTGGTTTGCGCCGCCCTCTACATCGGTCCCTACCGGGCCGCCCTGTGGCCTGCCGGCGGGCGGCCCGGCTAGGATTCCCGGCTGGCCCAGCTCGTTGCGTCGCGGCGCTCGGCCAGACCGTCGCGCTCGAGCTTGAGCAGATGCGCCAGCAGCGTGTGTGCGGCGAGGCTGTGCAGCGCGGGATCCACGTCGTCGTACACGCCCGGCAGCAGGTCGTCGACGCCGGCGACCCCGGCGGCGGCCAGCGCGGCGCGCACTTTCGACTCGCGCAGCATGCGGTGCGCGACCAGCCGCTCGATGTCCCGTGCGGGCTGCCCGAGCACCGGCCCGTGGCCCGGTGCGATCAGCCGTGCGCCCAGACTTTTCAGCCGCGCCAGCGACTCGAGGTAGTCCGCCATGTCGCCGTCCGGCGGCACGATGATCGGCGAGACATGACCGAGGATGTGGTCGCCGGTGAACAGGACCCCCGCACCTTCCAGAAGGAAGCACACGTGATTGGACGCGTGACCGGGTGTCGCGATGCAGCGCAGCGTGGCACCCGCGAGCAGCACGCGTTCGCCGTCTGCCGGTTCGGCGTCGGCGCGGAAGCGCCGGTCGTGCCGCGGCGCGTCGGGCGCGTGGCGTCCGACCACGGTGGCACCGGTGCGTGCGCGCAGCAGGCGCGCCGCCGGGGAGTGATCGACGTGCGTGTGGCTGACCAGGATCCACGCGATGCGGCCGGCGCCGGCCGCTGCGACCGACTCGACATGAGCAGCGTCGGCGGGACCCGGATCGATGACCGCAAGTTCCCGGTCGCCGACCAGGTAGGTGTTGGTGCCGGGCCCGGTCAGCGGTCCCGGGTTCGGCGCCACGATGCGCACGACGCCGGGCGCGATGTCGCGCGGCAGTCCGGGCTGGAAGGGATCGCTCACGATCGACGCTCTGCTTCGTGGACGCCGCCGCTGCAGGTCACGGCCGGGCAATGGCTGGCGGTCCGCAGCCCGACTCAGGGGTCGACATGAATGGCGAGCGTGCCGGCCTGCAGCACCCGGTCGCGAGGCACGATGGACTCGGGCGCCAGCGCAGGCTGTTCATTCCAGCGCTGGAACAACGCTCCGAAATCGGCTTCGAGCACGGCCTGGAACAACTGCTCGTAACGCTCGATGACGAAATACGTCTTCTGGAACTTGTCGATCATGTAGCCGGTGCGCAGCACCCGCTCCAGGTTGAAGGCAATGCGGTTCGGCGCCGGGCTTTCGAGGCAGTACCGCGTTTCGCCCGCCGACGACAGCATGCCAGCACCGTAGGCGCGCAGGCCGGCACCGGTCTGGATCAGGCCAAATTCGACCATGTACCAGTACAGCCGGGCCAGCATGCGCAGCGCCCCGTGGCGTTCTGCCAGCGGACCGAGACGGCCGTAGGCCGCCACGAAATCGGCGAAGGCCGGCTCGGTCAGCAGCGGCACATGGCCGAAGAAGTCATGGAACAGGTCCGGCTCGACCAGGTAGTCGAGTTCATCGCGCCGCCGGATCCACACGGTGACCGGGAAGCGCCGGCGCGCCAGGTGCTGGAAGAACTCGCGTTCGGGGATCAGCCCGGGCACGCCCACGATTCGCCAGCCGGTGCAGCGTTCCAGCACATCGCTGGTTTCCTCGAAGCGCGGGATCCGGTCGGCACGGGTCGCCAGCAATCTGATGCCGCGCTCGAATTCGGGCGCGGCGTGCGTCGCGGCCAGCGCGATCTGACGCTCCCACAGCACCCGCCAGATGTCGTGTTCGTCGTCCGTGTAGCGCCGCCAGTCCTGCGCGACCGTGTAGTCCGCCGCGGCGCGCTGGTAATCGCCCCGCAGCGCGACGGTCCCGTCGGTGGGCGCAGTCGGCAACTCCATGGTCCCCCCTCGAATCGCTGCCCGGATGCCCGGCCCAGCACAGTCTACGCCGGCCGCCGGCCGCGGCCGGCGCGCGGCACCCAAGCCTATGTATTGTAACGCATATTTGCTCTTCTGCGCCTGCGGACAGCCGGGTTGCCGGCGGTCGCCGGTTGGGTGCCGTTCAGTTCAGGTGCGCTAGGATATGTTCCCAGGAAGGTCGCCATGCAAGCCGGCGGCTGCTCACTTTCACTTCGGCCGAGGAACCGCTCGATGAAATTATCGATTCTCGCTGTCATCACCGCCATTGCAGCATTCGGCACCGTCACGGCGGCCGCCGCGTGCATTTATCCGCGGCCGCCCGAGACCGTGCCGGACGGCCGCACCGCCATGTATGACGAGATGGTGGCCGGGCAGGCGGCGGTCAAGGCCTTCGACGCCGACGTGACCGCCTACAACACCTGCCTGCAGATGGAACTGGAGTCGCTGCTGGCCGACCCCGCTCTCGACGAAACGCGCCGCAGCGAGATCGCCGCGATGTACGTCAAGAAAAACAACGCAGCGGTGGACGAAGTGCAGGCAGTCGCCGACCGCTTCAACGAGGAGCTGCGCGCCTACAACAAACGCGGCAAGTCGGACTGACCCCAAGGCATGCTGACGCCGGCGCAGGCCGAGGCTGCAATTGCAGCGCAGGTCTCGCCGCTGCCCGGCGAACGGCTGCCGCTCGCGTCCTGCGCGGGGCGCGTGTTGCGGCAGCAGGTCGCGGCCGAGCGTGATGCGCCGCCGTTCGACCGGGTCACGATGGACGGCGTCGCGCTGTCCAGCGCCGCAGCGCTCGCGGGCCGCCGGCGCTTTCATGTCGAATCCACGCAGGCCGCCGGCGCGCCGGCCGGCCGGCTCGGCGCTGACGAGCACTGCATCGAGGTGATGACCGGCGCGGTCCTGCCATCGGGCTGCGACGCGGTGGTGCCCGTCGAGCAGCTCAGCATCGAGCACGGCGACGCCGTGCTCGATGCCGGCGCCGAACCACGCGCGTGGCACAACGTGCACCGTCGCGGGTCGGACGCTGCCGCGGGTGCGGTCCTGCTCGAGCCGGGAACCGTACTGCGCGGACCCGAGATCGCGGTCCTCGCCTCGTGCGGGCTCGATCACGCGCAGGTCTCGCGGCGGCCGCGCGTCGGCCTGGTCTCGACCGGCGACGAACTCGTGGATCCCGGCTTGCCCATCCTCGGGCACCAGATCCGGCGTTCCAATCCATACGGCATGGCGGCCTCCCTTGCGCTGCGCACACGCGCCGAGGTCGCCGATGCGCACGTGCCTGACGATCCCGCGCGCATCGCCGAGTGCCTCGCCGCGATGCTCGAGGACCGCGACATGGTCGTGGTCAGCGGCGGTGTCTCGGCCGGACGGTTCGACCACGTGCCGGCGGTCCTGCAACGGCTGGGCGTGCGGCAGGTGTTTCACACGGTGGCCCAGCGGCCGGGCAAGCCACTCTGGTTCGGCGTGTCCCGTGACGGCAGGCTCGTGTTCGGCCTGCCGGGCAACCCGGTCGCGGTGCTGGTGTGCCTGGCCCGCTACGTGCTGCCGGCGCTGTCGCTCGCCGAAGGTGCGGCCCGCACGACGCCAGAAGCGGCCGCACTGGCGCAGCCCCTGTCGTTCCACCTGCCGCTCGCGTGGTTCGTGCCGGTGATCCTGGGGTACGATCCGGATGGTCGCGGCTGGGCGACGCCGCACCCGACCCGCGGGTCGGGCGACCTGAACGCCCTGCCTGGCACGCACGGTTTCCTCGAATTACCGCCGGGACCCGCGACATTCGAACGCGGCGCCTGCGCGCCGTTGTACAGGTGGTGATATCGTGACCTCCAAGCACCGCGCGCCGGTTGTGGCGCTCGATCCCCGGCCGCCGGACGCGGACGTCTTGGGCCGGCCGCTGCGCGATCTGCGCATCTCGGTGATGGACCGCTGCAATTTCCGCTGCCCGTACTGCATGCCGCGGGAGGCGTTCCACGACAAGTACCGCTTCCTGCCCGCCGCCGACCGGCTGTCATTCGGCGAAATCGCGCGGCTGGCGCGGCTGTTCGTGGCAGGCGGCGCGCGCAAGCTGCGCCTCACGGGCGGCGAGCCCCTGCTGCGGTCGAACCTGGCGGATCTGGTCGGCGAGCTGTCGGCGATTGCAGGACTCGACGACCTGGCGATGACGACCAACGGCGTGCTGCTGAGGCAGTACGCCGCCGCCCTGCAGGCCCACGGCCTGCGCCGCGTGACCGTCAGCCTCGACAGTCTCGACCCGGCCGTGTTCCGCCGCATGAGCGGCGGCTTCGACGGCCTGGACCGGGTGCTCGACGGCATCGCGGCGGCGTGCGAAGCGGGCCTCGCGCCGCTCAAGGTCAACACCGTCGTGCAGCGCGGCGTCAACGACCATACGGTGCTCGACCTGCTCGATCGGTTCCGCCACACGGGCGTGACCGTGCGCTTCATCGAGTTCATGGACGCCGGCAACCGCAATCGCTGGCGGCCGGACGGCGTCGTGCCGTCGCAGGAGTTGCGCGACCTGATTGATGCGCGCTGGCCGCTGGCACCGGCGGCCGGCAGCTACCGTGGCGAGGTCGCCGAGCGTTACCGGTTTGCGGATGGGGGCGGCGAGGTGGGCTTCATCTCGTCGGTCTCGCAGCCGTTCTGCGGCGACTGCACACGCGCACGGCTGTCCTCGGACGGCGTGCTGTATACGTGCCTGTTCTCGGTCGCCGGCACCGACCTGCGCGGACCATTGCGCGCCGGCGCAAGCGATGAGGACCTGGCGGGGCTCATCCGCGGCGTCTGGGCGTTGCGCAAGGACCGTTACAGCGAGCGGCGGCGAGCGCTGCGGCACGAGGCACCGCTGCCCAGGATCGAGATGCACTACATCGGCGGATGAGCATGGTGACCCATGTCGACAAGTCCGGACGGCCTGCCATGGTTGATGTCAGCGGCAAGCGCGTGACGCTGCGCAAGGCGACGGCGGCGGCGACTGTACGGTTGCCGGCACCGGCCGCGGACCGTCTGCGCGAGCAGGGTTACGCGACGGCCAAAGGGCCGGTGTTCCACACGGCCATTGTCGCAGGCACGATGGCCGCCAAGCGCGCCCATGAGCTGATTCCCTTCTGCCACCCGCTGCGAATCGAGCAATGCAGACTCGACATCGCCATGGCCGGCGACGGCCGCATCGAGATCCGCTGCACCGTCTCCGCCCATGATCGCACCGGCGTGGAGATGGAAGCCCTCACGGGCGCATCGATCGCCGCGCTGACCGTCTACGACATGTGCAAGTCGCTGTCGAGGAAGATCGTGATCACCGAGACCAGCCTGCTGGCAAAGTCGGGCGGCCGCAGCGACGACGCGGCGCGGAAGCCGCGCCGGTGACCGCCGTGTTCGGACTGGTGCTGGCCGGCGGGCGCTCGACGCGCATGCAGCGTGACAAGGCTGCGCTCCACTACGGCGGCCGCCCGCAACTCGAGCTCGCCTACGGCCTGGCGCTGGCCCACACGGCGGGCGCATACGTGTCGGTGCGGCCCGACCAGGCGACCGAGCCGCTGCGCGCCGCACTGCCCTGCATCGTCGACGACGGCAGCGTCGAGGGCCCGATCGCCGGCATCATCGCCGCACAGGCGGCCCGGGCGGATGTCGCCTGGCTGGTGCTCGCCTGCGACCTGCCGTTCCTGGACGCCGCTACCCTCGCCAACCTGTTGTCGCGCCGCAACCGCGCGTGCCTCGCCACGGCATACCGCAGCGCCCACGACGGGCTGCCGGAACCGCTGTGTGCGGTGTACGAACCAGCCAGCCGCAAGCCGATCCTGCAATACGTCGCCGCCGGCGGCAGCTGCCCGCGGCGGTTCCTGGGCGGCGCCGCCGTCGAGTTGCTCGAGCTGCCGGACCGGCGCGCCCTCGACAACGTGAACACGCCCCGGGAATTCGCGGCGGCCCGGCGGACGCTGGCTGCGCGCACCGGCTAGTCATGCCGCAGGTTCACCTCAAGTACTACGCGATGCTGCGCGAACAGGCCGGGTGCAGCGGCGAGACGCTCGATACGGCGGCAGTCGATGCCGCGGCGCTGTATGCGACGCTGGTGGTCCGCCACGGCTTCACGCTGCCGAGGGCCGTGCTGCGGGTCGCCGTGAACGCCGAGTTCACGGCCTGGGACCGGCCCCTGCGGGACGGCGACGAGATCGTGTTCCTGCCGCCGGTGGCCGGCGGATGAGCGGCTTCGAGATCTGTCGCGAACGGCTCGACCCGCAGGCACTTGCCGCGGGCCTGGCGGACGCCGCGGCCGGTGCATGCGCGTCATTCGAAGGCCGGGTCCGCGACCACAGCGGCAGCCGCAGCGTCACGGCACTCGAGTACGAAGCGTTCGAGCAACTGGCGACCCGCGAAGGCACGCGCATTGTCGAGGAGGCGATCGCGCGCTACGGCGTGCTGGCGGCGCGGTGCGTACACCGGGTCGGCGCGCTGGCCATCGGCGATGTCGCGGTATGGGTCGGCGTCATCGGCGCACACCGCGGCGAGTCATTCGCCGCGTGCCGCTGGATCATCGACGAAATAAAGCGGCGCGTGCCGATCTGGAAGCTGGAGCATTACGCGGATGGGCCGCCCGAATGGGTGAACTGCAGCGGCTGCGCCAGCGGCGCGGCCGGCACAGACCGCGCGGGCAACGGCGCGGCGGTGCCAGGCTACGACTACTCGCGCCAGCTGGCGCTTCCGCAAGTCGGACTGGCCGGGCAGCGGCGCCTGGCGCGCGCGCGTGTCGTCGTGATCGGCGCGGGCGGCCTGGGCTGCCCGGTGCTGGCCAGCCTCGCGGGAGCCGGCGTCGGCGTCCTGCATGTCGTGGACAGCGATCGCGTCGAGGCGAGCAATCTGCACCGGCAGCCGCTGTACGCCTGGAACGACCTCGGCAGGTGGAAGGCGGAGTCCGCCGCAGCACGCGTGGCGGCTGGCAACCCCGAGACCAGCGTCGTGCCGCATGTCACGCGCCTCGTGGCCGGCAATGCGGCCGAGCTGGCGGCGCTCGGCGACGTCATCGTCGATTGCAGCGACAACTTCGCGACCAAGTTCCTCGTCAACGACGCCGCCATGCGGGCCGGCCGGCCGGCCGTGCTGGCCAGCGTCTACCAGTACGAAGGCCAGTTGCAGGTGGCGCGCCCCGATGCCGGCGGTTCCTGCCTGCGTTGCCTGTGGCCGCAGCCGATTCCTGACGGGCTGGTCGGCAATTGCACGCAGGCGGGTGTCCTCGGTCCCGTGCCCGGCGTGCTCGGTCACCTGCAGGCGATGGAAACGCTCAAGCTGTTGCTCGACCTGCCAGGCCAGCTGATCGACGAGGTCCTGATCCTGGACCTGCTCAGCCTCGACCAGCGGCGGATCCGGGTGCCGCGTCGCACCGCATGCCGCGGAACGCATTGCGCAAGGGCCATCGAGCCGGCGGTGGCGGACGCGGGGGACGAGCTCGAACTGCACGGGTCGATCGCCGGTGCCGCGGCGGCCGGCTACCTCGTCGTGGACATCCGCGAACCGACCGAGGCCCGCACCCGTTCCATGCCGGTTGCCGGGTGCCTGAAGATGCCGCTCGCGGAACTACTCGCCGGCGGAACCGCATCGCTCGATCCGGCGCGCCCGTACCTGCTGGTGTGCGCGTACGGCCAGCGCAGCCGCGCGGCAGCCGGGCTGCTGCGCGATGCCGGCCTGCGACAGGTACGCTCGCTCGCCGGCGGCCTCGCCGGCCAGCCGGCCGTCAGCAGAACTGGTCCGCCGGCAGCGCCATGATCGAAGTCGCGCCGGCCTGCAGCGCGTCCAGGTGCGACTCGGCACGTGGCAGCACGCGCGCAAAGTAGAACCGCGCGGTCGCCAGCTTCGACTCGTAGAACGCCGACTCCTCGGATTTCTCCTTGAGCGCCGCGACGGCGACGGCAGCCGCCATCGCCCAGCACCAGGCCACACACAGGTAGCCCGAAAAGCGCAGGTAGTCAGTCGCGGCAGCGGTCAGTTCGTCCGGATCGCCTGCAGCACGCTTGGCGAGCTGCTCCGTGGCGTCGGCCCATTTCTTGAGCAGCCCGGCCAGCCGCGGCACGAAGTCCTTCATCGCCTCGTCGCCCGCGTGGCTCTTGCAGAAGCCGCCGATCTGCCCGCCTAGCACATGCGCCAGCTTGCCGCCCGAGCCGAGTACCTTGCGGCCCAGCAGATCCAGGGCCTGCACGCCGTTGGTGCCTTCATAGATGGACGTGATGCGCGCGTCGCGGTAGAACTGCTCGACGCCGCTCTCGCGCACGTAGCCGTAGCCGCCGAAGACCTGGATCCCGTGGTCGGTCACTTCGATGCCCGCATCCGTCACGAAGGCCTTCACGATCGGCGTGAGGATCGCCAGCAGGTCGGCGGCCTTGCCACGCTCGCCTTCGTCCGGATGGTAGGTCGCCTTGTCCATCAACAGGCAGGCGAGGTAAACGATGATCCGCGAGCCCTCGACCAGCGACTTCTGCGTCAGCAGCATGCGCCGGATGTCGGCGTGCTCGATCAGCAGGTCGGCCGGCTTGTCCGGCGAGGCCGGACCGCGCGCCGCGCGCCCCTGCCTGCGCTCACGCGCGTACGCCAGCGAGGCCTGCCACGAGCGCTCGCCCTGAGCCAGGCCCTGCAGCCCGACCCACAGCCGCGCGTGGTTCATCATGATGAACATGTGCTTCAGGCCGTTATTCAGCTTCCCGACCAGCCACCCCGTGGAGCCGTCGAAGTCCAGCACGCAGGTTGCCGAGCCGTGGATGCCGAGCTTCTCCTCCAGCCGGCCGCAGCTGACGCCATTCAGCTCGCCCGCCGCACCCTGTGCATCGGGCAATCGCTTCGGCACGAGGAACAGGCTGATGCCCTTGGTGCCTGGCGGCGCGTCAGGCAGCCGCGCCAGCACCATGTGCACGATGTTCTCCGCCAGGTCATGGTCGCCGCTGGTGATGAAGATCTTCGAACCGGTGATCCGGTAGCTGCCGTCCTTTGCCGGCTCGGCCTGCGCACGCACCAGGCCGAGGTCGGTGCCGGCCGGCGCCTCGGTGAGGCACATCGTGCCCGGCCACTCGCCGGTCACGAGCTTGCCCAGGTAGGTCTTCTTGAGATCTTCGCTGGCATGCTCCTGCATCAGCAGGATCGCGCTGTCCGTGAGCCCGCTGTACAGCTTCCACGACATGTTGGCCGAGACCATCAGTTCGCCGACCGGGCCGCCGAAGCTCTCCGGCAAGCCCTGGCCGCCGTACTCGGGCGCGCCGCACAGCGCCGCCCAGCCGTCGTCCACGAACTGCTGGTACGCCTCCTTGAAACCCGGCGGCGTGATCACGCCGCCGTTTTCCAGACGCACGCCGACGCGGTCGCCGGGTTCGTTGGTCGGCGCGACGACGCCCTCGGCAAAGCGCGCGGCTTCTTCGAGCACGCTGTTGATGAAGTCGGCATCGAGGTCCGTGCGGCCGATCGCGGCAAAATGGCCGGGGGCGTGCAGCACTTCATTCAATGCGAAACGGATGTCACGGAGTGGTGCGCTGTAAGGGTACATGGTGGCTACGCTGTCCTTGGTCCGGGTTGTTTCGGGTCGATTGTACGCGAGCCCGGCGCCGCCGCGCTCGCCATGCGTCGGCTCAGTCGGCGCGGTGGAAACCTATGACGAGCAGATCGCTCGGTATGCGGTCGAGCAGCATCTCGGCAGTGCTGCCGATGACCGCCTCGTAGATCCGCGACCGCGAGGCCGCGCCGACCCCGAGTACGTCCACCGCCCGCTCTTCGCAGAATTTCGGCAGCGCCACAACGGCCGCGCCGTCCAGCATCGTCACCTGGGCCGGGCTGCATTCCTGCTGTTCGCAGACGGCCCGGACGGCCGCCGCCGCCGCATCCTGCAAACCGTGCTCGCCGATGTCCAGCGCCGCGCCCGGCGACAGGCACGCGTGCACGACTTCGAGCCGGGTCTTCAGACAGCCGGCCAGGCGTCCCGTGTCGCGCACGATGCGGTGATCGAGCCTGGACTCCGGGTCAGCCGGATGCCCTGGATCCACCGCCGCCACGACCCGCGGCGCGGCAGGCCACGGGCGCGGCTTCACCAGCAGCAGCGGCACCGGGCAGGCGCGCAGCAGGTGCCAGTCGGTGCCGGTCAGCAGGCCGCGCCCGAGCGGCGGGTGCCACAGCATGTCCTTGACGATCAGCAGCGGTCGCGACAATGCCAGTTCGCGCATGATCCCGGCATGCAGCGGCGAATCCCACGCGGCCTCGATATCCACCGTCAACCCGCGCTGCAGCAACGGTTTGGCCTGTGCGGCAAGCCAGCTGCGGCATCGCCTCAGGAAATCGGCACGGGCGGCAGACAGCGCTTCGGGCCGCAGGAACAGGCGCGCGACCAGGCGCGGGTCGCTGTCGCAACAGAACAGCCGCAGGCCGAGTCCGCCGCCCGCCGCGATCTGCGCCGCCTTCTGCAGCGCGGGGCTGGCAGCCGCCGACTGGTCCAGCACGACCAGGATTTCGCCGGTCCCCGTAGTCACCGCCAGGTCACCTCCGAGCCCGCAGCACCGGTTTGCTGCCAGCCAAGAGGATACCGTCCGCTGCGCAGCGGGGGCTGCGGAAAACCGCAGTGCTGCGGGATTCGCGTACAATTCCGGATGCCCGCGGTGCGCACGGGCCACCTAGCATCGTCGCGCCGCGCGCCGCCGCGCGCTGCGTCGCGCGAACCAATCAGCTGAACGGGAAGACACGTAATGGAACGGGTCGAAACCTATAACGACAGGGTCGTGCGCCAGTTCGCCATCATGACCGTGGTCTGGGGCATCGTCGGCATGCTGGTCGGCGTCATCATCGCGGCCCAGCTGCTGTGGCCGGCGCTCAACTTCGACCTGCCGTGGCTGAGCTACGGCCGCTTGCGGCCGCTGCACACCAATGCGGTGATCTTCGCTTTCGGCGGCTCCGCGCTGTTCGCCGCCTCGTACTACATCGTGCAGCGCACCTGCCATGCCCGGCTGTTCTCGGATGGATTGACGGCCTTCACGTTCTGGGGCTGGCAGCTGATCATCGTCGCCGCCGCCGTGACGCTGCCGCTCGGCATGACCGGCGGCAAGGAGTACGCGGAACTGGAGTGGCCGATCGACGTGGCCATCGCCGTCGTATGGATCAGTTACGCCGTCGTGTTCTTCGGCACGCTGGTCAGGCGCAAGGTCCGCCACATCTACGTCGCCAACTGGTTCTTCGCGGCCTATATCCTGACGATCGCGATCCTGCACATCGGCAACAGCGCCGCCGTGCCGGTCACGCTGGGCAAGTCCTATTCCGCCTACTCGGGGACGGTGGATGCGATGGTGCAGTGGTGGTACGGCCACAATGCCGTCGGCTTCTTCCTGACGGCCGGCTTTCTCGGGATGATGTACTACTTCGTGCCCAAGCAGGCCGGCAGGCCCGTCTATTCCTACCGCCTGTCGGTCGTGCACTTCTGGGCGCTGGTCGCGATCTACATGTGGGCCGGCCCGCACCACCTGCACTACACGACGCTGCCGGACTGGGCGCAGACGCTGGGCATGGTCTTCTCCGTCATACTGCTCGCGCCGTCCTGGGGCGGCATGATCAACGGCGTCATGACGCTGTCGGGCGCCTGGCACAAGTTGCGCACCGACCCGATCCTCAAGTTCATGATCGTCTCGCTGTCCTTCTACGGCATGTCCACCTTCGAGGGACCGATGATGTCCATCAAGACGGTGAATGCGCTGTCGCACTACACCGACTGGACCATCGGCCACGTGCATTCCGGCGCGCTGGGCTGGGTCGCGATGATCTCGGTCGGTTCGATCTACGCGCTGATACCCAAGCTGTTCGGCCGCAGCGCGATGTACAGCACGCGCATGATCGACGTGCATTTCTGGACGACCACCATCGGCATCGTGCTGTACGTCACCTCGATGTGGATTGCGGGCGTCATGCAGGGCCTCATGTGGCGCGCCACCAACGCCGACGGCACGCTCACCTATACGTTCATCGAGGCGCTGGCGGCTACCCACCCCTACTATGCCGTGCGCCTGGCGGGCGGCCTGCTGGTGCTGGGCGGCATGTTCCTGATGGCCTGGAACGTGTGGAAGACGGCAGGTGCCGGCTCGTCCACGCGCGACGTCCCGGTTCCCGCGCCGGTGACGGCCTGAGGTGCACGCATGAAACACGAACGCATCGAGAAGAACGCCGGGTTGCTGGGTGTGCTGACCGCCATCGCGATCAGCTTCGGCGGGCTCGCCGAAGTCGTGCCGCTGTATTTCTCCGGGCAGGTGACCGAACCGGCGCCGGGCGTCGCCCCCTACGGTGCGCTGGCGCTGGAGGGCCGCGACATCTACCTGCGCGAGGGCTGCTACGGCTGCCACTCGCAGATGATCCGGCCGCTGCGCGCGGAAACGCAGCGCTACGGCCACTACTCGCTGGCCGGCGAGTCGGTCTACGACCACCCGTTCCAGTTCGGTTCCAAGCGCACCGGACCGGACCTGGCCCGCGTCGGCGGACGCTACTCCGACGAATGGCACCGCCTGCACCTGATGAACCCGCGCGACCTCGTGCCCGAGTCCAACATGCCTGGTTACCCGTGGCTCGCGGAGCGGACCATCGACGGCGCGGCAACCGGCGACAAGATGCGCGCGCTGCGCCTGGTCGGCGTGCCCTACACGGACGAGCAGATCGACGGCGCGGCTGCCGACGTCGAGGGGCGCACCGAGATGCAGGCGCTGATCGCCTACCTGCAGGGGCTGGGTCTGGCGTCCCGGGAATGGCGGTAGACCGATGGACACCGGGACCCTGCAAGGCCTCGCGACCCTGGCTGCGTTGCTGGCTTTTGTCGGGGTGATCGCATGGGCCTGGAGCGCGCGGCGCAAGGGCAATTTCGACGCCGCCGCGCGCATGCCGCTCGAGGACGACCGCGACATGAACGAGGACAAATGAGATGACCACGGGCTGGACCCTGTACATCGTGCTCCTGACGGCCATCAACATCATCGGGTCGGTCTGGCTGCTGTGGGCCACGTCGAAGCGGACGCCCGGCGAACAGGCGCCCGGCACGGAGACGACCGGCCACGTCTGGGACGGAGACCTGCGCGAATTCAACAACCCGCTGCCGCGCTGGTGGCTGTGGCTGTTCTACCTGTCGGTGCTGTTCGGCCTTGGCTATCTGGTGCTGTACCCGGGTCTGGGCAGCTGGCGCGGCACGCTGGGCTGGTCCCAGGAAGCACAGTGGCGGGCCGAGGTCGACGCCGCCGATGCAGCGGTCGTCTCGCTGTTCGAGCGTTTCGCCAGCCTGGACTTCGACGCATTGCGTGCCGACCGGCCAGCCATGGACATGGCGCGCAACCTGTATGCCAACAACTGCTCAACCTGCCACGGCTCGGACGCGCGCGGCGCACCGGGATTCCCCAACCTGACCGACGGCGACTGGCTGTTCGGCGGCGGCGAAGAAACCGTCACCGCCACGATCGCCTACGGCCGCAACAGCGTGATGCCGCCGTGGGGCGACGTGCTCGGCGAGCAGGGCGTCGAGGAAGTGGTTGCCTACGTGCTGCAGTTGTCCGGCCAGTCGGTGCCGGGGCCGCTGGCGGCCGCGGGCGCGGCCAAGTTCGCGACCTACTGTGCGGCCTGCCATGGCTTCGACGGCAAGGGCATGCAGGCCGTCGGTGCACCCAACCTGACCGACGGCATCTGGCTGTACGGCGGTACCGCCGAGGCGGTTCGCGATGTCATCGCCGCCGGACGCACCCACATGATGCCGGCGCAGCTCGAGTTGCTGGGACCCGATCGCGTGCGCCTGCTCGCCGCGTACGTGCTGGGCCTCGCGCCTGTTGCTGCGCCGGCGGAGGCAGACGCGGAGCACCCCACGGATGATGGGCACGAACAGCCGGGAACCGCGCATGATGGCGGATGACGAGACGCCGGGAACCGGACCGCAGCCGGATGACCCGCCGGCGTCGCTCGGCCGGCTGGCGCAAGACGTCGCCGTCGTGCTGTGGCCCTCGTTCCTGGCGGCGTCCGTGGCGACCATGGTCTGCTTCGCGTTTCTCGATCCGCTGCTGTTCGGCGATGCCTTCGGCTCGCCGGCCTGGCTGGAGAGCCGCATGGCCGGTTACGCCGTCGGGTTCTTCTTCTTCTGGTTGACCTGCACACTGTCGAGCGCGCTCACCCTGTTCCTCGTGCGCACCGCGCGTCCGGCCGCGGTGGAGCGCCGCCGCTGAACGCGGCGCGACGGACCGCCTCATGACCAACCAGGCGGCCAGTGCAACGCCGGCCACGGTGTCGTCTTACCAGGCGCACCAGAAGATCTACCCGCGCGAGGTAAGCGGCCGCTTCGACCGATTGCGGCAGGTCGCCATCTGGGTGCTGCTGGGCCTGTACTACGTGCTGCCGTGGGTGCCGTGGGACGGCCGGCAGTCCGTGCTGTTCGACCTGCCGGCGCGCAAGTTCTACGTGTTCGGCATCGTCTTCTGGCCGCAGGATTTCATCTACCTGACCTGGCTGCTGGTCATCGCCGGGCTGTCGCTGTTCTTCTTCACGGCCGTGGCCGGGAGACTGTGGTGCGGCTTCGCCTGTCCTCAGACCGTATGGACCGAGGTGTTCGTGCGCATCGAGCGCATGATCGAGGGCGACCGCAACCGGCGCATCAAGCTGGATGCCGGGCCGTGGGACCGCAACAGGATCACCCGCAAGGTCATCAAGCACGTGACCTGGGCCGCGCTCGCGCTGTGGACCGGGTTCACGTTCGTCGGCTTCTTCACGCCGATCCAGGATCTCGCCGCCAAGGTCGCAGCGCTGGCAACGGGGCCGTGGGAGACGTTCTGGGTGCTGTTCTACGGCTTCGCCACCTGGGGCAACGCAGGCTTCATGCGCGAGCAGGTCTGCAAGTACATGTGCCCGTACGCCCGCTTCCAGAGCGCGATGTTCGACCAGGACACGCTGATCATTGCCTACGACACGCGGCGCGGCGAGCCGCGCGGCGCGCGCACCCGGCAGGCGGACCCGCGCGCCCTGGGCCTCGGGGATTGCATCGAGTGCCAGGCCTGCGTGCATGTCTGCCCGACCGGCATCGACATCCGCGACGGGCTGCAATACGAGTGCATCGCCTGCGGGGCCTGCATCGACGCCTGCGACGGCGTCATGGACAGGATGGGCTATCCACGCGGCCTGGTGCGCTTTACGTCGCAGTCGGCGCTCGAGACCAGCAAGTCGCGCGTGCTGCGGCCACGCATCCTCGTCTATGGCGCGGCCCTCGGCCTGCTGATCGGCACGTTTGCGCTGTCGATCGCGTTGCGCACGCCGGTCGGACTCGACGTCATGCGCGACCGCAATGCGCTGTACCGCACGCTGCCGGACGGCAGCATCGAAAACGTCTACATGGTGCGGATCCTCAACAAGGACACGGCGGTGCACCGCTTCGTGGTGTCGGCGAGCGGACTGCCGGACCTCAGTGTAGACACCGACCGGTCGCAGCATACGGTCGCGGCCGGCGAGGTTTATTCCCTGCCGGTGCGCGTGCGCGCGCCCGCGGGCACCGTACAGGGCAGCCATGAAGTCACCCTGCAGGTCGCCGCGACCGATGCGCCGCGGCTCCGGGCCGAGCGCGCCACGCGGTTCTTCGCGCCATGAGCGCGCGCGTGGTCAGCGGCGCCGGCCGGCCCTGGTATCGCGAGCCGCTGATGTGGCTCGTGGTCGGCGTGCCGGCCCTGACGGTCGTGGCCGGCATCGTCACGCTGGTGCTCGCAACGACGGGCGGCGATGTGGTCGTGCGCGACGATCTGCGCCGGGAGGGTCTGGCGATCTACGCCGACCCGGCACGCGACGCCGCGGCGGCAGCAGCCGGCGCGCGCGCCAGCCTGTCGTTCGACGCCAGCGCGGGACAGTTGCGCGCGACGGTCAGCCTCGAACGCAGTGAATTGCCCGACCGCCTGCTCGTCGTGCTGTCCCATGAGGCACGCGCCGAACTCGACCGGATGGTCTCGCTGCGGCGCGTCAATGACGCCTACACCGGCCCGCTCGAGCCCTTGCCGGGCGGTCGATGGTACGTCGAACTGACGCCACCCAACCGTGGCTGGCGGCTGCGGGGGGAGTTCGCCGGATCGCAACGGATCGTCGAGCTGCGAAACGTCGGTGGGCGCTGAGCCGATGCCGGCGCCGCCCTGCTGCTTCCACTGCGGCGAGCCCGTGCCGCCCGGCACGATGCTCACCGTCACGCTGGGAAGCCATGCCCAGCCGATGTGCTGCGAGGGCTGCAAGGCCGCGGCCTGCTTCATTCGCGACGCCGGGCTGACCGACTATTACCGCTTCCGGGACGCGCCGGCGCCCCGCCCGATCATACCGGCCGACGACGCCTGGGTGACCTACGACCTGGCCGAAGTGCAGGACCGTCTTGCCGCGACGGACGGTCGCCACCGCAGCGTCAACCTGCTGCTCGAGGGCATCCGCTGCTCCGCCTGTGCGTGGCTCGTCGAGCGGCGCCTGGAGCGCCAGGCGGGTGTGGCCGCGGTCGCGGTCAACCCCGCGACCGGTCGCGCCCGGCTCGAATGGCGGCCAGACGGCGCGCGCCTCTCCGACTTGCTGCGGACGATCGAGGCCCTCGGTTACCGGCCGCACGTGCTCGGTCTGGCCGACACCCTGGAGGTCGCGCTGCGCGAGCGGCGCCAGGCCCTGCGACGGCTGGCGGTCGCCGGTCTGGGCATGATGCAGGTGATGATGTTCGCGGTCGCCCTGTATGCGGGCGCCTTCGAGGGAATGGATCCCGTATTCCGCCAGTACCTGCGGCTGGTCAGCATGCTGGTCGCCACGCCCGTGCTGTTCTATTCAGGGCGGCCGTTCATGCTGGGCGCCTGGCGCAGCCTGCGCGCGCGGCAGTTCGGCATGGACGTGCCGGTGACGCTGGCGCTGGCACTCGCCTATGGCGCCAGCACGCTCAACACCTTTGCCGGGCGGGGCGAAGTCTATTTCGACTCGGTGACAATGTTCGTGTTCCTGCTGCTGCTGGGCCGCTATGCGGAAATGAGCGCCCGCCACCACGCCGGCAGCACGACCGACGCGCTGGCACGTCTGCAGCCGGCCAGCGCCCTGCGCGTCGCGCCCGGCGGCGGCGAGGAACGCGTGCCGGTCAGCCGCCTCGCCGTCGGTGACACGCTGCTGGTGCCCGCCGGCGAGGCGTTCCCGGTGGACGGGGTGCTCGCGGCAGGCACCACGGCCGCCGACGAGTCGCTGCTGACCGGCGAGCCCGGCCCGGTGAGCAAGCGCGCCGGTGCAGTGCTGATCGGCGGCTCGATCAATGTTGGCGGTCCGGCGCGGCTGACGGTCACCGCCATCGGCCACGAAACGGTCCTCGCCGGCATCGTGAGGCTGCTGGCCAGGGCGCAGACCGAGCGGCCGGCCCTGGCGCGACTGGCGGACCGCTGGGCCGCGTGGTTCGTCGGCATCGTGCTGCTGGCGGCCGTTACCGTTGCCGTCGGCTGGATCATGGTGGATCCTGCCCGTGCGTTCGAGGCGACACTGGCCGTGCTGGTCGTGACCTGCCCCTGCGCGCTGTCACTCGCGACGCCCACGGCCATCACCGCCGCCACCTCCGCCCTTGCGCGTCATGGCCTGCTGGTCACGCGCGCGGATGCGCTCGAATCGCTGGCGCGCGCCACGCACGTCGTGCTGGACAAGACCGGCACCCTGACCATCGGCCGCCCACAGCTGCGCGGCTGCCATACGCTGGGCAGTCTCGACGAGCAGCGCTGCCTGCGCATCGCCGCGGCCCTCGAACAGGCCTCATCCCATCCGATCGCCCGCGCCTTCGGACGGGTGCCGCGGCCCCTGCCCTCCGCCGCAGCGCTGACGGTCGAGCCCGGGCACGGGCTGCAGGGCGTGGTCGAGGGGACGCGTTACCGGATCGGACGACGCGATTTCGTGGCCGGCCTGGCCGGCGCACGCAGCGCGCCAGACGCCGGCTTGTATCTCGGCCATGCAGGCGAGTGGCTCGCGGAATTCATCATCGACGACCGCCTGCGCGACGGCGCCGCGGCCGCCGTCCAACGTCTCGCACGGCTCGGCCTCTCAGTGGAGGTCGCCAGCGGCGACCATGCGCTCACGGTGGCACAGGTAGCTGCCGCCGCGGGCATCGAACGGCACCGGGCCCGGCTCACGCCCGCGGACAAGATCGCGCTGGTCGCGGCGCACGAGGCGGCCGGCCGCACGGTCGTCATGGTGGGGGACGGCATCAACGACGCCCCGGTGCTGGCTGCCGCCAATGTGTCGATTGCGATGGGCGCGGGCGCGGCGCTGGCGCAGACCGCCGCCGACGCGGTGCTGATGGCGCCGGACCTCGACGTCCTGCCGCGGGCCATCGTCATTGCACGCCGCAGCCTCGCAGTCGTGCGACAGAACCTGGCCTGGGCCGTCGCCTACAACCTCGCCGCGCTGCCCGCGGCAGCGCTCGGGTTCATCCCTCCGTGGGCCGCGGCGATCGGCATGTCCTGCAGTTCGCTGCTGGTCGTGGCCAACGCCCTGCGGCTGCGGCGCCTGGGGCACAATGTCCCGGCGCAATCTGGCGGCGGTGCGGCGCGGGCTGCCGGAGTGACGGCATGAACATCCTCTATGTGCTGATTCCGCTCGGGCTGGTGCTGCTGGCCTTTGCCGCCTGGGCCTTTTTCTGGGCCGTGGGCAGCGGCCAGTTCGACGACCTGGAGACGCCGGGCTGGTCGGTGCTGGTCGACGAAGATCGACCGCGGCCGCCAGGCGACAAGCCAGGCGAAGACGCCCCGTGACCGTGCCCGCCTGGCCCATGATGGCCGCGGCCGCGACGCTAGGCCTGGCGGGCGCCGCCCATTGCCTGGGCATGTGCGGCGGCATCGCCGCCGCCGGCGGGTCCCATCTGGGCCGCACTGGCGCCGGCGGCCACCGGGCGCTGGCCGGCCTCGACTTCAACCTCGGTCGCGTCGCCGGCTACACGGCGCTGGGAGCCGGTGCCGGCGCCATCATCGGCGCCACCGCCGGACGGTTTCCGGCGGGACCGCTCACCGCAGGCCTGCGCATCGCCGCCGCGCTGCTGATGGCCGGACTGGCGCTGTCGCTACTGTGGCGCCGCGACCTGCTTGGCCTTGAGCGGCTGGGAGGCAGGCTGTGGCGGAGCCTGCAGCCGCTCACCGGCCGCGCGCTGCTGCTGCCGGTCCAGCTGCGGTTCGCGGCGCTTGGCGCGCTGTGGGGTTTCCTGCCCTGCGGTCTCGTGTACTCGGCACTCGCCGTCGCGGCGACATCCGGGTCCGCGGCGGGCGGCGCGCTGACCATGCTGGCATTCGGCCTGGGCACGCTGCCTGCCATGGTTACGGCAACCCTGTTGGGCACGGCGCTGCTCAAGCGCCTGTCCGCCGCGAAGACCCGCACCGTTGCGGGGCTGTTGATGCTGCTATTCGCGGCCTGGACGGCAGCCGGGCCCTTGCCCCACCTGCGCGCCGCCGGCGGGGACGCGCCGGCCGGCGCATCCCAGCACCGTCACTGACGGCTCAGCGGCCCGCCCTTTCAGCGCAGCGTACGCAACGGTCCGAGTGGGGCAGCGCCTCGAGGCGGCGTACGTCGATGGGCTCGTTGCAGACCGAGCAGTCGCCGTAGCTGCCCTCGTCGATACGCTTGATGGCGCGGTTGATCTGGGCAATCTCGGCCGCAGTCGACTCGCTCAGGCCTGCCAGCACGGCGTCATTCTCCATCTGCACCGCCTGCTCGGCGAAGTCCTTCTCGAGCGGACCGGTGGCGCGGGTTATGTCGGCGTGCACCTTGCCCGCGCGCACCATGAGCTCGCGCTTGTGCTCGATCAACCGCGCACGAATGGCGTGCGGATCCGTCATGGGGGGGTTCCCGCTGCCCTTTTGTTCATGGTGCGCCTGGACGCCCGCCCAGCCTATGCGTAGTCCCCGCCAGCGGGTTTCGCAGGGTGCCTGGGCATGTCTCGCCGCCTGGATCGCCGCTGGCGGGGGCGTCAGTCAAGCTGCCGCCACCGCCAACGTCGTTGCCTCGGGCGAGCCGCGCCCATTACTATTCGCCCTGCACACATCCCAGGACCCGCACCGCGGACAAATGAGGCCGTTTCCATGGGCAGAGAGCACAACCCGATCGCCGGCAAGTGGTACGAGAACCTCGAGGACGAGGATGTCTTCAAGGTGATCTCGGTCGACGAGGACGCCGAATTGATCGAAATTCAATACGACGACGGCGACGTCGAGGAAATCGACTACGAGACCTGGCAGGAAATGGACCTCGAGCTCTCGTCCGAGCCAGAGGGTTGGGCCACCGTCGACGACGACGAGGACGAGGACGAGGACGACTGGGACGAGGATGACGACGAGGAAGACGACGACTGGGACGACGACGAAGACGACGACGACGAGGAAGACGAAGACCGCAAAGACTACTGAGCCACGCCCGCCCAAGGACGGACCGGCCCGCCGCCCGCCCGCCCGCAAGGTCCCCGCGGTAAACCGGCCTGGAAAAGGCGCCAGTGGCCGCACGGCGGCCTCGCCGCGCAGCCGTGCCGGCATCGTGCCCGGCGTGGCCGAGCGTGAATTGCGTGCCCTTCTCGATGCCGCGGTCGACGCCGTCATCATCATCGATGCCCGGGGCATCATCGAGACGTTCAGCCGCGCGGCCGAGCGCATGCTCGGTTATGGCGCCGCCGACGTGATCGGTCGGAACGTCAGCATGCTGATGCCGGAGCCGTTCCGCAGCCAGCACGACGACCACCTTGCACATCACCTGAAGACCGGCGAGGCCCGCATCATCGGCAGGGGCCGCGAACTCGTGGCGCAGCGGCGCGACGGCAGCCTGATCCAGGTGTTCCTGTCGGTGGGGCGCATCGATGGCCTGCAGACGCCCAAGTTCGTCGGGCTGATGCAGGACATCACCGACCGCAAGCGGGTATTCGAGGCGCTGCGCCGGGAGCGCGATCGCGCCCAGGCCTACCTCGACCTCGTCGAGGTCATGCTCGTGAGCCTGGATGCCAACGGCGACATTTCCCTGGTCAACCGCAAGGGCTGCGAGCTGCTGGGCTGGCCCGAGGAAGAGCTGATCGGCCGCAACTGGTTCGAGACCTGCATCCCGCCGGACTTGCGGGCCGCCGTCAAGGCGATATTCAGTGGCATCATCGAGGGCACGGCCGCGCCCGTGGACTATACGGAGAACGAGATCGTCACGCGCAGCGGCCGGCGCAAGCTGATCGCATGGCGCAACGTCACGCTACGCGACGAGCGCGGCCTGGTCAGCGGCACGCTGTCCTCGGGCGAGGACGTCACCGAGCAGCGCCGCGCCATGGAAGCGCTCAGCAAGAGCGAGTTGCTGCTGCGCGAGGCGCAGGCGATCGCCGGACTCGGGAATTATGAGACCCGGCTGCCGGGCGGACCGACCCACTGGTCGCTGCAGATGCACGGCATCCTCGGCACCAGCCCGGAGCGCGGCGCCCTGCAGCTCGAGGACTACACGCGCCGCGTCGTGCACCCGGACGACCGGCGGCGGTTCACCAGCGCCTGGCATGACCTGGTCGCGGGCAAGCACCCGCTCGACATGGAATACCGGATCCGGAGGCCGGACGGCGCGGTCCGTTACATACACACGCTGGGCCGGCTCACGCGCGACGCGGAGGGACATGCACAGGTCGTGGGCACGCTGCACGACATCACCGATCGCAAGCACGCCGAGGAGGACATGCGGCAGGCGCAGGACCGGCTCACGCAGTTCGGCCGGCTGTCCACCATGGGCGAGATGGCGGCCGGTCTCGCCCATGAGATCAACCAGCCGCTGACCGCAATAGCGAATTACGCGCAGGCCCTGCAACGGCTGCTGGCGGCGCCTGGTTCGGCCGACAACGAGGATGTCGACTTCGCGCTCGACCAGATCTCCGCCCAGGCGCTGCGCGCCGGCGAGGTCATCCGCCGGCTGCGGGCATTCGTCAAGGACCGCGAGGCGCACACGGAAGTCACCGACCCTGTGCGACTGGCCGGCGACCTGCTGGTATTCGCCGAGTCCGATGCGCGGCTCAACGACATCCGGATCAGGATCGAGGCGGAGGACAACCTGCCCAGCGTGGTCTGCGATCCCGTGCAGATCCAGCAGGTCGTGCTCAACCTGATCCGCAACGCGATCGACGCCACCAACGAGGCGAAGCCGGAGCGGCGCGAAATCTGGATCCGCACCCGCCTCGACGACAGCGGCGACATCGAGATCAGCGTCGAAGATCACGGGCCGGGCATTTCCGCGCAGGTCGCCCAGAATCTGGGCATTCCCTTCTTCACGACCAAGGCGCAGGGCACCGGCCTGGGCATCGCCATCAGCCGGTCCATCCTGCGCGCGCACGGCGGGCGCCTGTCACATCGACCGACACCGGGCGGCGGGGCCACCGTATTCTTTACACTTCCGGTACACTTGGCACCGGACTAACAGGGGTCGTCAATGAAAGAGAAGCCACCCACCGTGTTCGTCATTGACGACGACGAGGCAGTGCGCACGTCGCTGCGCCTGCTGCTGAAATCGGTCGGCCTGCCCGTCGAGACGTTTGCTTCCGCGCAGGAATTCCTAGACCAGTACGACGAGGACCGGGCCGGCTGCCTGGTGCTGGATATCCGCATGCCCGGCATCAGTGGCCTGGAGCTGCAGCAGCACCTCAATGACCGCAACTCGATCATGCCGATCGTGTTCATCACCGGTCATGGCGACGTGCCCATGGCCGTCGAGGCCATGCAGGCCGGCGCCGTGGACTTCATCCAGAAGCCGTTCCGCGACCAGGACCTGATCGACCGCATCAACCGCGCGCTCGACAAGGACCGCGACATGCGCAGCGAGTTGCGCGAGCGCGACGAGATCCGCCGCCGCATGTTGCAACTGACGCCGCGGGAGCGCGAAGTGCTCGATCTGGTCACCCAGGGCAAAGCCAACAAGGTCATCGCGGGGGACCTCAATGTCTCGCAGCGCACCGTCGAGATCCACCGCGCCCGCGTGATGGAGAAGATGGGCGCCGGCTCGCTTGCGCACCTGGTGCGCATGGTCATCGAGGCGAACCGGGAGATTTGAGGTCGGCAAGGCCGCCACCGAACCGGCACGCGCAGACCCTTGATTCAGGCCTGCCTGCAGAGAACCCGTAGCGGTATCCTCGTATTCTGTGCGGGTGCAAACCGCCGCGATACTGTCCGCAGCCGCGCCGCGGACCTTGCTATCGCCCCGCGAGCGGTTCATCACACATGGCAGTCAGTCCGAAGACCATTGCCCACGCTCCCGCGGGCTCCGTGAGCGTCATCGATCACGACGAGGCCAACGCGCGTCATATCACCGGCCTGCTCACGAAGCTCGGTGTCGAGGTGCACGTCTACCCGACCGCCGGTTCCTTCCTGTCGCGACCGCCGCCGGACCTGGATTGCGTCATCTGCGAAATGAGGCTGCCGGACATGTCCGGCATCGACCTGATCCGCACTTTGCGCACCCGCGGATCGCTCACGCCGGTCATCCTGCTGGCCACCGGCGGGGACGTCCCGGCGGCCGTCGACAGCATGCGCTCCGGTGCGCTGGACTTTCTGGAGAAGAGCGGCGCCGACCAGCTGCTCAGCCGGCACGTGAGCCGGCTGATCAGCCGCAAACAGGCGCCGGCGGCGCGCGTCCCGGCCTGAGCGGGCGAGCAGCGACCCGCGGCAGAACGGGTTCGAGGAGCACCAGCCCTACTGGCGCGCAGGCGCCGCGACGGTTCAATCGGTGCGGCCGGCCGTGAATGAGGCGCGCGGGTCGAACGGCAATTCACGGCGCATCGTCTCGTAGAAATCGCGCGCCCGGTCCGAATCGGCTGGCGGCAGAACCACCTGCAGCAGCACGAACTGGTTGCTGCCGGCCGTGCCGCCAAGTCCCCGCCCCTTGAGTCTCAACTTCTGCCCGGCGCGGCTGCCGGCCGGCACCCGCAGGTCCACCGGACCGTCGAGCGTCGGCACGTTCACGGTAGCGCCGAGCGCCGCTTCCCACGGCGCGACCGGCAGCGTCAACGACACGTCGCGGCCGTCCACAGTGAACAGCGGGTGCCGGCGCAGCGCGACTTTCAGATACAGGTCGCCGCGCCCGCCCCCGCTGGAACCCGGCGAGCCCTGGCCCGCCAGCCGGATCACCTGGCCGTCGGTCACCCCGCGTGGCAACTTGACGTTGAGCCGGTTCGTCCGCAGTTCGACCCGTCCGTCCGGCCCGGCGCGCGGCGCGCGCAACTCGATGGGGTGGGAACCGCCAGCGTGCGCCTGCTCGAGCGACAGCTCGATCTGGGCGTGATGGTCCTCGCCGCGCCGCTCGAAGCCGCGCCCGGCGCGGCGTGCACCCGGCCCGCCGGCGGCGCCGAACAGCTGCTCGAAGAAGTCGCTGAACCCGCCCGCCGCGCCCGGTCCCGAGAATTCGAATCCCGACGCCCAGCCCGGCGGCGGCCGGAAGTCCTGTCCGGCGCGGAAGCCGCTGCCGACCTGGTCGTAGGCGGCGCGCTTTTCCACGTCCTTGAGCACTTCGTAGGCCTCCTGCACCTCCTTGAAGCGCTCCTCCGCATCCGGTTCCTTGCTCACGTCGGGGTGGTACTTGCGCGCGAGGCGCCGGTAGGCGCGCTTGATCTCGTCGGCCGTTGCGCCGCGCGACACCCCGAGCAGCGCGTAGTAGTCCTTGAATTTCATGGGCGTGCTTCCGCGTCCGTACACCCAAAGCTGGTGCAGTCCGGACAGGTTTTCAAGCCCCGCCGCGCGGCCCGGGAACCGCCGGCGCCAGAGGCTGGTCTCAACACGGACAGAGCATGGAGCACGGACACCATGAACGCGAACCCTATCGTCCTTGCAGCGAGCCTGGCCGGCGTCTGGCTCGGCGCTTGCGCCGCGAATCCGGACCGGCCCGTGACGGAGCCACGCGTACGCGGCGACGCATGCGTGTTCGAGTCGGTCATCTCCAGTTTCCAGTCGCTGGACGCCACCCGGCTCATTATCTACGGCCCGGGCAGGAACAGCGCATACCTGGCCGAAGTGTCGGCGGGCTGCTTCGACCTGCAGCACCGCTGGGCGCTGGGGCTGGTGGACGGCGACCATAACGGCCAGATCTGCGGCTTCGGTCGCGACCGTGTCGCCTACCGCTATGCTGGCCGCGCCGAGCAGTGCCTGATCCTGGGACTGGACCGGCTCAGCCCGGCAAGGCTCGAGGCGCTCGAGCTGAAGCACGGGCTGCGCGAGCAGGACAAGCCGGCCGCCGGTGAGCCGTGAACCGGCCCGCTCTCAGCGGGCGTCGACGTGGCGCCGGTAGCTGTAATACAGGATCGGGATCACGATCAAGGTCAGCACGGTCGAGACCAGGATGCCGAAGATCAGCGACACGGCCAGCCCGTTGAAGATCGGGTCGTCAAGGATGAAGAACGCGCCGAGCATGGCCGCCAGTGCCGTGAGCGCGATGGGCCTGGCGCGCACCGCACCGGCCCTGATCACCGCGTCGGCCAGCGCTTGCCCGGGCGCAAGTTCGATGTTCTCGCCCGCACGGACCGCCGCGTCGGCCAGCGCCTTCCCCGCCGCAAGTTCGACGTTGATGAAGTCCACCAGCAGGATCGAGTTGCGAACGATGATTCCGGCCAGCGCGATCATGCCGATCATGGAGGTCGCCGTGAACTGTGCGCCAAGCAGCGCATGGCCCGGCATGATGCCGATCAGCGTCAACGGGATGGGCGCCATGATCACCAGCGGCACGGCGTAACTGCCGAACTGCGCGACGACCAGCAGGTAGATCAGCAGCAGGCCGACCGAATAGGCGAGCCCCATGTCGCGGAACGTCTCGTAGGTGATCTGCCACTCGCCATCCCACTTGATCGAGAAGCCGGCCGTGGACTCAGGTTGCCTGGTAAAGAACTGCTCGACGTCGCGGCCGCCGGGGGCCTCGCGCTTGACGCGCCCGACCATGTCGAACATGCCGTATAGCGGGCTGTCCAGGTCGCCGCCGCCGTCGGCGGTCACGAAGGCGAAGCGCGAACCGTCCTTGCGGTACACGACCTCGTCCCAGCCGGCCTGTTCGGCGTGAGTCAGTTCGCTGAGTGGGATCGTCTCGCCAGCGCTGGTCCGCACGCGCAATCCCAGCACGCGCGCGATATCCGCCTTTTCCGCGACTGGCAGTTCGACACGGACCGGGACCGGGTACTTTTCGCGGCCGGTGCGTGCATAGGTCGCGTCGAATCCGCCCAGCGCCACCGCCAGCGTCTCCGCGATCGCCTGCTGTGAAACGCCGAGCATCGCCGCCTTCTGCCGGTCGATGGTCACGATCCAGCGCGGTGCATCCGACTCGAGGCTGTCGTCCACGTCGATGATGTCGGGGGTCGTGTCGAACAGGCGTCGCACTTCGCGCGCGAGTTCACGCTGCGACGCGTAGCTTGGGCCGTAGATCTCGGCGACGATCGGCGCCATCACCGGCGGACCCGGTGGCACCTCGACCACCTGCACCGAGGCGCCATGGCGCCGGCCGATGGCGGCCAGCGCCGGCCGCACGCTACGCGCGATATCGTGGCTTTGCCGGTCGCGGCGGTGCTTGTCCTGCAGGTTCACCTGCAGGTCGCCCAGCTCGCTGCTCTCGCGCAGGTAGTACTGCCGCACGAGACCATTGAAGTTGATCGGCGCCGAGGTGCCTGCGTAAGCCTGGTAGTCAGTGACCTCCGGCACCTTGCGCAACTCCGCCGCGAGTTCGGAGAGTACCGCCGCGGTCCTTTCCACGGGCGTGCCTTCCGGCATGTTGACGACCACCTGGAATTCCGACTTGTTGTCGAACGGCAGCATCTTCAACACGACCCACTTCAGACCGACGGTCGCGAGCGCCATGAACACCGCGAGTACCATGACCGTATACAGGCGACGGCGGTTGCGCTGACCGCCGGGTTCGGTGACGAACGGCGTCATCAGCCTGCGGAACACGCCCTCGAGCGGCCCCTGGCCCTCGCCGTGCGGCGCGCCGAAGTGCTTGCCGGCCATGAGGCGGTTCGACAGCCACGGCGTGAACACCAGCGCGACCACCAGCGAGATCAGCATGCCGAGACTGGCGTTGATCGGGATCGGGCTCATGTACGGGCCCATCAGCCCGCTGACGAAAGCCATCGGCACCAGTGCGGCGATCACGGTGAAGGTGGCCAGGATGGTCGGTCCGCCGACTTCGTCCACGGCGCCCGGAATAGCCTCTAGCAGTTTGCGGTCGCCGAACGCCATGTGCCGGTGAATGTTCTCGACCACGACGATGGCGTCGTCCACCAGGATGCCGATCGAGAAGATCAGTGCAAACAGCGACACGCGATTGAGCGTGAAACCCCAGGCCCAGGACGCGAACAGCGTCGCGGCGAGCGTCACGATGACCGCGGCGCCCACCACGATCGCCTCACGCCAGCCGAGCGTCAGCAGCACCAGCAGCACCACCGAGGCTGTCGCAAACGCCAGCTTCTGGATCAGCTTCTGGGCCTTGTCGTTGGCGGTGGCGCCGTAGTCCCGTGTGACGGTCGCCTCGATACCCTCGGGAATCACCACGCCGCGTAGCGCGGCCATTCGCTCGATGACGCGCTGCGATACGTCCACGGCATTCGTGCCTGGCTGCTTCGACAGCGCGATGGTCACCGCCGGCGCTTCGCCGGACAATTCGATGCCACGGTCTGCGGCGGCCGGGCCGGCACCCATCCACACGTAGGCATCGGGCTGATCGGGGCCGGCCGTGACCCGCGCCACGTCCTCCAGGAATACGGGGCGGCCGCCGGTCACGGCCACCACCAGTCTTGCCACGTCTTCGCGCCCGGCGAGGAACTGTCCGGCCTGCACGGGCGCCTGCGCATCCCGGGCAATCACGCTGCCGGCATGCCGCACGACGTTGGCCGCCGCCAGCCCGGCGACGAGTTCCTGCGCGGTCAGGCCAAATGCCGACAGCCGTTGCGGATCGAGTTCGACGTGTACCGTGTCGTCCGGCCCGCCAATCGTGTAGACATTGCGTGCACCTTGCACGCGTTTCAGTTCGCTCTCGACGGCATGCGCAACGCGGGCTAGTTCGAACGCACCGCGATCCGGGTCACGCGTCCAGAGCGTCACGGACACGATCGGCACGTCGTCAATGCCCTTGGGCTTGATGATCGGCTGCAGCCAGCCCAGGTTGGCCGGCCGCGTGTCGAGGTTCGACCAGACCGCGTTGTACAGACGGATGATGGCATCGTTGCGCGGCACGCCGACCTCGAACTCGACGGTCAGCACGGCAACGCCAGGTCGCGACACCGAGTACAGGTGCTTGACGCCGGAAATCTCGTCCAGCACCTGCTCCATCGGTTCGGCGATCAGGCTCTCGACCTGCCCGGCACTCGCGCCGGGGAACGGCACGAACACGTTCGCCATCGTCACGTCGATCTGCGGCTCTTCCTCGCGCGGCGTGACCAGCACCGCAAACAGGCCGAGCAGCAGGCCGAACAGGGCCAGCAGCGGCGTCAGTTGATGCGTCAGGAACAGCCGCGCGATACGGCCCGAGAAACCGAGCGGCGCGCTCATTACCGGGCGCCGCCGGCGAGCGCCAGCGTGGCCGCCACCGGGTCCGCGGCAATGCGCTCGCCCGGCGCCAGCCCGGCCAGCACCTCGACCTCATCGCCGATCGTGCGCCCGAGCCTGAGCTGCCGCAGCGACAGCACGTCGTCGGCGGCCACCACGTAGACGCCGGTCACCTCGCTGCGCCAGGCGATCGCCGCGACCGGGATGCGCAGCAACGCGCCGCCGCCGATCCGGAAGCCGGCCTTGACGAACATGCCCGGGTAGAGGCCTGCCACGCCCTGCGGCAGATCGACCCGCACCCGCACCGTGTTCGAACCCGACGCCGCGGCCGGGAACACCGTCAGCCTGGCGGACTCGATGACCGCATCGCCGGCGTGCACCCGTGCGGCGCCCAGCGTGCGCACGTCGCCGGCGAGCGCCTGCGGCACGTCCACGATGACCCGCAGCGCGCCCGGCGCCGCGACCGAAGTCAGCGGCTGGCCCGGCGCCACGGCTTCACCCACATCAACGTGGCGCGCGGTCACCACGCCGGCGAACGGCGCGCGGATTTCGGTATGGGAGAATTGCTCGCGGGCCGCCTCGACGCCGGCTCGCGCGGCGGCCAGCCGTGCATTCGCGGTATCGCGGCTGGCGGTGGCCCGGTCGAGGTCGGCCTGCGGCAGCAACCGGCGCGCCACGAGGTCACGCACGCGCTCGAAGCTGGAACCCGCCTCGAGCGCCACCGCCTCGGCTTCGGACAGGGCCTGCCGCGCTGAGTCCAGTCGCGCGCGCTGCTCGACGCCGTCGAGTCGCATGATCAGCGCGCCGCGCGCGACCGTGTCGTCCACGTCGCGCTCGATGGCGACCACGCGGCCGCCGGTCTGCGCCACCAGCGCCGCCTGCTGGATGGCCTCGACGAGTCCATCGAACAAGCGTTCGCCGTCGGCGCTGGAGGCCACCACCGTCAGCGTGTCCAGCCCGGCGCCGGCGGGACCTGCGTCAGGCGCCGGCGGGCGGTCGCCGCAGGCCGCCAGCGCGATGGCCACGGCGCCCAACACCGGGCCGTAGACCCAGCCGCGTACGCCGGACGGCTGCGTCGTCATGCTCAGGGGAATGCACCGCCCGGCGCAACCCCGAGCTTGCGGAAGATGATGGCGGCCGGGCAGAAGCCCGTGAACGCCGACTGCAGCATGTTGGCGCCGATGAAGGCGGTGAACCACAGCCACAGCGGACTGGCGAAGTGGGCGAGCCCGAGGCTGACGAGGATCAATGTCCCGGCAAAGGCCAGCACAGCGCGATCAATGGTCATGGGAACCCCCAATGGTGTTTGGCAAGTCGCGGATACGATAACAGTGCTGGCCGGCGCACATCAGTAACCCAGGTCACCCGCCTGCCGCGCGCCGCAGGCAAGCGGATTTGGCACGCCGGCCCGCGCCGGCGAGCCCGGCTGGCGGTCGCCAGGGGCCAGACGATGAGCAGGACGCAGCGGCCGATGCGGCCGGACAAGGAATCGCCCTCCAGACCAGGCATGCCGCACCCCGGCCATGACCGGCTGCGCGACCGCTGGCGGGTGTCGTCAGGTCGCGGAGTTCACCGGCCGCCGACGCAGGACGGCAACACTACACCAATTCTCCCGGCGCCCTGAACGTCATGCCGTCGCCGGAGCCCAGCACCAGGTCGAGCAGCGCGCCGACCGTCTGGTGCGAGCCCAGCGAGTGGCGCAGCGGGCGCTCCCGGAACAGCTCGTAGCGGTTGCGGCGGCCTTCACGGACGCGCGCCAGGATGTCGCCGGCCTCGAGGTCGGCGACGATCTTCTGCACGGCCCGCTCGGTGATGCCGACCATCAGCGCCACGTCGCGCAGCCGCACGCCGGGATCACGCGCCAGGCAGGCCAGCACATAGCCATGGTTGGACAGGAAGGTCCAGTGCGTGTTGACTTCCCGCGGTTTCATGCTGCCGCCGGCAGCCCTGCGGAGCGGTGGTTTCTGTGGCACACGCCGCATGGGCACGCGGCTCTTCTTCGCCTGGACGTTCCTGCGCGTGTTCATGCCCGGTCCTTTGCCAAGGGCTAACTGTACAGTATGATACGTGAAAGATGATTCGCGTGTCACGGCTTGTGGCGGCCGCGCGCCGCGGCCCTTGAATCCCGGGCCGGCGTCCCCACGCTGAGTTGCTGCGGCGCCCCGTTACGATGGGGTGGCCGCCGGAACCGCCGGCGCGGTCCGCATGTCTGACACGGTACCGCCGTACAACCCGAGAGGACCGACCCCGCCATGAAGCGCATCCTGCTGTTCGTCGTCACCAACTTCGCGATCCTGATGGTCGCGAGCATCACGCTGCGGCTGCTGGGCCTGGAGCCCTGGCTCAACCAGCAGGGCATCAACTTCACGTCGCTGCTGGTGTTCGGCGCGCTGATCGGCTTCGGCGGCGCCTTCATCTCACTGGCCATTTCCAAGTGGATGGCCAAGAAGATGATGGGGGTGCAGGTCATCGAGCAGCCGCGCAATGAAGTCGAGACCTGGCTGGTCGAAACGGTGCGCCGCCAGGCGCAGCTGGCCGGCATCGGCATGCCCGAGGTCGGCATGTTCAATTCGCCCGAGCCAAACGCGTTTGCCACGGGCGCCAACCGCAACAAGGCACTGGTCGCGGTCAGCGCCGGCCTGGTCAATCGCATGTCGCGGCAGGAAGTCGAGGCGGTACTCGGCCACGAGATCAGTCACGTCGCCAATGGCGACATGGTGACGCTCACGCTCATACAGGGCGTCGTCAACACCTTCGTTTTCGTCCTGTCGCGCGTGGTCGGCAGCCTGGTCGACCGGATCGTCTTCAAGAACGAGCGCGGCCACGGCCCGGCATTCTGGATTTCCACGATCGTCGCGCAGCTGGTGCTGTCGTTCCTGGCGACCATGGTCGTCATGTGGTTCTCGCGGCAGCGCGAATTCCGCGCGGACGCGGGCGGTGCACGGCTCGCCGGTCGTCAGAACATGATCGACGCGCTCGAGGCGCTCAAGCGCCGCGACCCGCAGCCGCTGCCTGACCAGATGGCGGCCCTCGGCATCTCGGGAGGCGTCGGCCAGGGCCTGAAGAGGCTGTTCCTGAGTCACCCGCCGCTGGACGAACGCATCGCCGCCCTGCGCGCGGCGCCGCTGGCCTAGGCAGGCCGGGCGTCGCCCGCCGCGGCGCCGCATCAGGATTCCCGCTTGTCCGCCGCACTGGTCTGGTTCCGTCGTGACCTCCGGTTGACGGACAACCCGGCCCTGTCCGCGGCGCTGGCGTCGGCGGACCAGGTCATACCCGTCTACGTGCACGCGCCGGACGAGGAAGGCGACTGGGCGCCTGGCGCGGCCAGCCGCTGGTGGCTGCACCGCAGCCTGGTGGCGCTGGACAGGTCGTTGCGGGCACGTGGCAGCCCGCTGGTGATCCGCCGCGGACCGAGTGCGCAGGCGCTCGCTCAGGTCGCGCGCGAGACCGGTGCCGCGTCCGTGCACTATTCGGCGCTGTACGAACCGGCCATTGCCGCGCGCGACGCCAATGTCGAGCAGGCGCTCAAGGGCCATGGCCTGCACATCGAGGCACACGATGGCCACCTGCTGTTTCCGCCGGGCAGCGTGCTGACGGGCGCCGGCGGGCCCTACAAGGTCTTTACGCCATTCTGGCGCGCCTGCCAGCCGCGACTGGACGAGTTGCCGCCGCCCGCCGCAGCGCCGCGCAAGCTGCCGGGACCGGCACGCGACCTGGCGACCCTGGCAGTGGACCGGCTCGGCCTGCAGCCGGCGGTCGCGTGGGACGACGGCCTGCGCGCGGCCTGGCAGCCAGGCGAACCCGGAGCGCTGAGCGCACTCGAGCGGTTCGCCGCAGACACGGTCGACGGCTACGGCACCGGACGCGACCGCCCCGACCTTGCCGGCACCTCGCGCCTGTCGCCGCACCTGCACTTCGGCGAACTGTCGCCGCGGCAGGTGCTGACGGCGACCCGCACGCGCGCCGGCTCGGCCGGCGCGGCGTCCTGGCTGCGCCAGATCGGCTGGCGCGAGTTTGCCCACCACTTGCTGCACCACTTCCCGCACACGCCTGACGCGCCGCTCGATGGCCGCTTCTCCCGGCTGGCGTGGCGCAACGACGACGCGCAACTCGCGGCGTGGCGGCGCGGCCGCACCGGCTACCCGATCGTGGACGCGGGCCTGCGCGAGTTGTGGCACACGGGCTGGATGCACAACCGGGTGCGCATGATCGTCGCGTCGCTGCTGACCAAGAACCTGTTCATGCACTGGCGCGACGGCGCGCGCTGGTTCTGGGACACGCTGGTGGATGCCGACCTCGCCAACAACACGCTGGGCTGGCAATGGGTGGCCGGCTGCGGAGCGGACGCCTCGCCTTACTACCGCATCTTCAACCCGGTGCTGCAGGCGAAGAAGTTCGATGTCGGGCGCGCCTACATCCGCCACTGGGTTCCGGAACTCGCCGCCTTGCCCGATCGCTGGGTGCACCGCCCGTGGGAGGCCCCGGCGCAGGTACTCGCCGCAGCCGGCGTGCAGCTCGGTCGCGACTACCCGGCGCCCATCGTCGACCTCGGCCAGAGCCGCGCCGATGCGCTGCGACGGTTCGAACGGCTCAAGCGCGGACGCGATTGACGCCGGCCGCCGGCGCACGCGGTAACATCGCGGCATGGCCACGGCACCGATCCCCGCAGAGACGCTGCAACGGCTGAAGGCGCTGCTCGGCGCCGGCGGCTGGCTCGAGGAGCGTGACGACGTCGAGCCGTTCCTGGTCGATCACCGCGGGCTGTACCGCGGCGCCACGCCGCTGGTCGCTCTGCCGCGCTCGACCGCGGACCTGGCGGCGCTGGTCGCAGCCTGCGCCGGGGCACGCATCGGGATGGTGCCAGTTGGCGGCAACACGGGCTATTGCGGGGGTGCGACGCCGGACGAATCGGGTCGCCAGCTTGTCGTCTGCCTGCGACGCATGAACCGCGTGCGCGACATCGATGTCGACAACCAGTCCATGGTCGTCGAGGCCGGCTGTGTGCTGCAGCAGCTGCAAGCCGTGGCCGAGGAGCACGACCGTCTGCTGCCGCTGTCGCTCGGCGCCGAGGGCTCCTGCACCATCGGCGGCAATCTGTCCACCAATGCGGGCGGCACGGCGGTGCTGCGCTACGGCATGGCGCGCGACCTGGTGCTCGGCCTCGAGGTCGTGCTGCCGGACGGACGCGTGCTCGACCAGCTCAGGGCGCTGCGCAAGGACAACACCGGCTACGACCTGAAGCAGTTGTTCATCGGCGCCGAGGGCACGCTGGGCTTCATCACCGCGGCCTGCCTGAAGCTGTTCCCGCGCCCGCGCGGCTACGCGACGGCGTTCGTGGCGCTCGATTCGCCGCGGGCCGCGGTCACGCTGCTGGCGCGGTTGCGCGGTGCGCTCGGCGACAGTGTCACGACCTTCGAGCTGGTGCCCCGCATTGCCGTCGAGCTGGCCTGCCGCCACATCGAGGGGGTCGGCGACCCGTTTGCGGTGGCCCATGACTGGTACGCGCTCGTCGAGGTGAGCCTGCCACGCGTGGATGCCGAGCTGGCTGCGCTGCTCGAGGCCGAACTGGCGGCCTGCATCGAGGCCGCGGCGATCACCGATGCGGTGCTGGCGGCCTCGCTGGCGCAACGCGACGCATTCTGGCGGCTGCGCGAGTGCATCCCCGAGGCGCAGACGCGCGCGGGAACGAGTCTCAAGCACGATATCTCGGTGGCGGTCGGCAGGCTGCCGCAGTTCATAGAGGAAGGGATTCGCCGGGTGCGCGAACTGGCGCCCGACGCACGTCCGGTCACCTACGGCCACCTCGGCGACGGCAACCTGCACTTCAACTTCAACTCGGCCCCCGGCGATGACGGCCGGGCACTGCTGGCGCTGGCCGAGCCGATCCGCCGCGCCGTGCATGACCTCGTCGCCCGCTACGGCGGCAGCTTCAGCGCCGAGCATGGCATCGGCCAGCGCAAGGTCGACGAACTGGAGCGCTACGAGGATCCGGTCGCGCTGGACCTGATGCGCGACCTCAAGCAGCTGCTCGATCCGCTCGGCGTCATGAACCCCGGCAAGGTGCTGCGCCGCCGCTGAGCGCGAGCCGGCGCTTGCCTCGTGGCGGACACCGTGGTTCCATCCGCGGCATCCCGGCCCGTGAGGCAGGTCGGCAAGCTGGGGGAATGGTCATGGCCGACGTACCGCACACGGAACTCCCACGCCGCCTCGGGCCGCTCGACATCGGCGCCGCGCGGCCTGGCATGCCCGTGTACCGGGTGTGGCGGCGCCTGCACGGCTGACCACGGACCCCTGCATGAGCACACGACCCCGGCGCCGCAAGTTGCCGCTGCCGATCCGCACGGCACGACTGAAGCTGCGCGAATTCACGGCCGACGACGAAGCGGACGTCGTCGCCTACAGCAGCGACCCGCTGGTCACCCGGCACCTGCTGCAGGGCCAGCGCGACGCGCGCGCGGCTGCGTTGCACCTGGCCGCGGTGCTGCGCCAGCGACGTGCGCCGACGCGGCGGGCCTGGGAACTCGCGGTGACGCTGGCCGGCGACGGGCGCCTGGTCGGCGCCTGCGACCTGACGCTGGTGGCGCCACGCGAAGCGGTCATCGGCTACCTGCTGCGGCCCGCCCACTGGCGGCGCGGCTACGGCACCGAGGTCGCCGCGGCGCTGGTGCAGGCCGCCTTCGAGCGCCTCGCCGTGGCGCGTGTATCGTCGATGGTGGCGGTCGACAACGAACGATCGGCGCGCGTGCTGACCCGCGCCGGTCTGCGCTGGGAAGCGATGCTGCGTCGCTATGGCCGCATCGGCCATCGCTGGCTCGACGTGCACGTGTACGCGATGGAACGCGAACGGTGGGAGCGGTCTCGAGCCTGAGCGCGTCTCAGCCCGCAGCGCCGGGCGGCGGCCGCTGCGGCCAGTCATCGTCCTCGTCGTCCCAGCCCGGGCTCTGCTTCCAGCCACCGGGCGGCGCCGTCGGCAGGTTGTGCTTGCGCGAGCGCCACAGCCACAACAGGTGGCCCGCCAGGTAGGCCGCCGCCAGCACGAGGATGATCCACGCGTATTTCATCGCGGCCGGCGCCTCACGCCTGCGAGCCGGGGCCCGGCTCGCTCATGCCCTGCCAGCCGCCGCTGACTTCGCGTATCAGGCCTTCCTGCGCGACGCTGGCGACCAGCCTGCCGTCGCGGCTGAAAACGCTGCCACGCACGAAGCCGCGCGAACTGGAACGGCTCGGGCTGTCGATCGAGTACAGCAGCCACTCGTCCACGCGAAACTCGCGGTGGAACCAGATCGCGTGGTCGATGCTCGCCATCTGCAGTTCGAAGAACGGCTTGCCGTGCGGCAGGTTGGCCGTGTCCAGCAGGTGGTAGTCGGACACGTAGGCCAGCAGGCAGCGGTGCAGCGCCTGGTCGGCGGGCGCGCCGTCGACGAGGCGGAACCACACCTGCTTGGTCGGCTCGCGCTTCTCCGGCCGGCGGTAGTCCTGCGGGTGCACGCGCAGGAACTCGAACGGACGCTGGTGCTCGAAGAAGCGGCGCACCTTCTCGGGCACGCGCTCGCGCATCTCCGCGTTGAGTTGCGCGACGTCACTCAGCGCCTCGGGCGGCGGCACGTCGGGCATCCCGGCCTGGTGCTCCGGACCTGCCTCGGGCGCATGGAACGAGGCCGCCATGGTCAGGATCGGCTGGCCGTGCTGGATCGCGACGACGCGGCGGCTCGTGAAGCTGCCGCCGTCGCGGCTGCGTTCCACCTGGTAGACGATCGGTGCCTTGAAGTCGCCGCGGCGCAGGAAGTAGCCGTGCAGCGAGTGCACGAGCCGCTTGTCCACGGTGCGCGAGGCGGCGACCAGGGCCTGGCCGAGCACCTGCCCGCCGAACACCTGCGGCGAGCCGATGTCGCGGCTGACGCCGCGGAACATGTTGACCTCGAGCCGTTCGAGGTCGAGCAGCAGCAGCAGTTCCTGGAGGCGCGGATCCATCAGCGCGGAATGTCGCGTGCCGGCCGACGCCGCCGCTCAGCCGCCCTCCTCGGGCGTGCTGGCGATCCCGAGACGCTGCTGCATGATCGGGCTGGTGGTCGTGTACTGCAGAAACTGGCGCTTCTGCGGATAGACGTAGGCCTGCACGCCGAACGCGGCCAGCGCCGCCTCGTGGAAACCGGACAGGATCAGTTTCTTCTTGCCGGGATAGGTGTTGATGTCGCCAATGGCGAAGATGCCCGGCACGCTGGTCTGGAAGCGCTCGGTGTCCACCTTGAGCGCCTTCTTCTCCAGCTCCAGGCCCCACTGGGCGACCGGACCGAGCTTGGGGTGCAGGCCGAAGAACACCAGCGCCTGGGTGCAGGCGACCTCGGCCGTCGAGCCGTCCAGACAGTCGATGCGCGCGCCGCTCAGCCGTCCTTCCACGCTGTGCAGCGCGCCGACGTGCCCCGCGAAGTGCCGCAGCAGGCCGGCCGCGGCGAGTTCCTGCATGCGCACGACGCTGGCCGGCTGGGCCCGGAAATCCTCGCGCCGGTGCACCAGCGTGACCGAGGCCGCCTTGCCGCTGAACGCCAGCACCCAGTCCAGCGCGCTGTCTCCACCGCCCAGGATCAGCAGGTCCTGGCCGTGGAAGTCCTCGGCGCGCGCGACGCGGTAGTGCAGGTGCACGCCCTCCAGCGCCGCTGAGCCTTCGATGCCGAGACGCCGTGGCTGGAACGAGCCGAGCCCCGCCGCGATGATCACCGCGCCCGCGTCGAAGCGCGTGCCCGCGGCCGTCGTCAGCTCGAAGCGGCCGTCTTCACGCTTGACCAGCGCCGTCACCTCCTGGCCGAGGTGCAGGCCGACGTTGAACGGCTTGGCCTGTTCCATCAGCCGGTCCACGAGTTCCTGCGCGCCGCACACGGGCAGCGCGGGGATGTCGTAGATCGGCTTGTCCGGATACAGCTCCGCGCACTGCCCACCTGGGTGCTTGAGCGAATCCACGATGTGGCACTTCATGCCGAGCAGGCCCAGCTCGAACGCGGCGAACAACCCGGCCGGCCCGGCGCCGACGATCACGCATTCGGTCTGGATCGCCCCGCCCTGGGACACGCTGTCGGTCACTGTCTTGTCCTTGCGACGGCTCGCGGCGGGAGCGCCCGCCGGGGGCACGGATTGTAGCCCACCCGCCACGCGGGTGCCGCCGCTCAGCGTCTCATTCGTAGTCGCGCGCCACCCGGAATCCGAGGTCGCTCTGCCTCAGCGGCGTCGCCTCGGCGGCACGCGCCGCGGCGCGCGCCAGCGCCGGTCGCGAAGCCCAGGAACCGCCGCGCACCGACCGCTGCTCGCAGCCGCCCTGCCAGGTCCAGGCGCGCCCGTCCTGCGGCCGGCCCTTGTAGCTGGCCGTGTAGCAGTCCTGCAGCCACTCGCGCACGTTGCCGATGACGTCGTAGGCGCCGAAGGCGTTGGGCTTGTAGCTGCCCGCCGCGGCCACGCCGGCGGCGCCGTCGGAGCAGGCCGCGTTCGGCCAGGCCAGGCGGTGAGCCTCGATCGCCGAGACGTCGTAGATGTTGGCGTACTCGCAGGTCAGCGTCAGCGGCGAGTCTTCATTCGAATCGCGCGCGGCCCAGAAGCGCGGGAACGAGGTGCCGCCGCGCGCGACGTACTCCCACTCCGCCTCGCTCGGCAGCCGGTAGCGCAGCCCGCTCTGCCTGGCCAGCCACTCGGCATAGGCGCGCGCATCCACCCAGTTGATGCACACGACCGGGTCGCCGTCGGCGGGGGGTTGCGCGAAGCCCGGGTCGCGCCAGCTGCGGTCGCGGTCCTGCACCCACTGGCCGCCCAGCCAGACGCGGCAGCCGCGCGGCGGGTCGTAGCCGGCGTCCTCGACGAAGCGCCGGAACTCGCCAACCGTCACCTCGCGCGCGCCGATATAGAACGGCCGCGTGATGGACACGCTGACCGGCGGCGATTCGCCGGTCGAGGGATCCACCTCGGCCGCGTCCGCGGGCGTGCCCATCGTGTAGGCGCCGGGCGGCACCAGCGCGAGCGCCGGGCAGACCGCGCAATCCGTGGCCGGCGCAGCGCGCGGCGCCTGTTGCGCACCGGCGCTGGCCGCAACGGCCAGCAGGACGATCCAGCCGCCGGCGCGCCTCATCGTCCCTCTCCCCGTGCTGCCCGTTCATCCAGATCGAGGGCGACGCGGAAACCCACGAAATCCGCGCGCTCACCCTCGTCGCCGTCGCCGCGATAGGCGCTGCGGGCGCGGTCCGGCGGGCTGATCCATGCGCCGCCGCGCTGCACGCGCCGCTGGCAGCCGCCGAGCCATGTCCAGGCCCTGCCATCGCGCGGCCGGCCGACGTAGCTGTCCGTCGCGCAATCCTCGGTCCATTCCGCGACATTGCCGATCATGTCGTGCACGCCGAAACCATTCGGCTCGAACTGGCCCACCGGCGCCACGTCCGGCTGGCCGTCGGCGCAGCCGGCATCAGGCCAGCCCAGCCGGTAGGCCGCGCGGGCCGACCGGTCGTAGGTGTTGGCAAAGTCGCAGCCGTCCTGCGGCGCATCGCCCCAGAAACGCAACGCCGTCGATCCGGCGCGCGCGGCATATTCCCACTCCGCCTCGGAGGGCAGCCGGTAGTCCGCGCGGGTCTTGCGCGCGAGCCACTGCACGTAGGCCGTGGCATCCGCCCACGACACGCAGCTGGCCGGGTGCGTGTCGGCGGGCTGCGCGGGCCTGCCCGGTTCGGACCAGCTGCGCCGCGCGTCGTCCGTGAAGCGCTTGACGCCATCGTCCCATGTGCGACAGCCGGCGCGCGCCTCGTAGCCGCTGTCGGCAACAAACTGCTCGAACTCGCGCCGCGTCACCTCGAAGCGGCCGATGCCGAACGGCCGCGCGATCCTGACGACCGTCGCCTGTGTCTCCGCCGTTGCCCCGGCGCCAGCGAGCTGCGGGGCCGGCGTACCCATGACGAAGGTGCCGGCCGGAATGACGACCATCTCCGGGCAAGCCGGGCAGTCGCGAAAGACCTTGAGCCCCGCGCGCGCCGGTTCCGCCGCGAACGCGCCGGTGCCTGCGACGTACAGCGCCGCGACTGCCATGGCGAGTGCCAGGCGACGCACGGTCATGTCACCGCTCCCCTCATCCGGCTCTCACCGGCACGTAGATCTGCGCGTCGCCGCGCTGGATCAGCAGCGCGACCGTGCCGCTCGAGCCGTCCACCGCGTCGCGCAGCTCCTTCGCCGTGCCGACGGAACGGCCGTTCACGGCCAGTATGATATCGCCGGGTTCGACGCCTGCCAGCGCCGCCGGCCCGTCCACGTCCTCGACCAGCAGCCGGCCCTGCGTGTCCGCCTGTTGCCGCTCCGACGCCGTCAGCGGCCGCACCGCGAGGCCGAGCCGGCCGCCATCCACCGCTGCCGGCACGCTGCGCCCGGCGATGCGCTCTTCCTCGAGTTCCGCCACCGTGACGGTCAGGTTGCGCCGCGCCCGCTCGCGCCAGATGCCGATCTCGGCCCGCTGGCCCGGCTTGATCGCAGCGACCAGCGCGGGCACTTCGCCGGAGTGCTCGACCAGCTTGCCGCCGACGGCGAGGATCACGTCGCCCGGCTTGACGCCCGCCTGGTCGGCGGGGCCGCCCTTTTCGACCGAGCTGACCAGCGCGCCGAGCGGCCGCTCGAGTCCGAATGAATCGGCCAGCGCCTGGTTGACGTCCTGGATGGTCACGCCGATGCGGCCGCGCTCGACGCGCCCGTTTTCGATCAACTGGTCGCGCACATGGACCGCGACGTCGATCGGGATCGCGAATGACACGCCCTGGTAGCCGCCGTTGCGGCTGTAGATCTGCGAATTGATGCCGACCACCTCGCCCTTCAGGTTGAACAGCGGCCCGCCGGAGTTGCCGGGGTTGACCGCCACGTCGGTCTGGATGAACGGCGTGTAGGCATCGCCCGGCAGCGAGCGCGACTTGCCGCTGACGATGCCGGCGGTCACCGAGTTTTCGAAACCGAACGGCGAGCCGATGGCCACGACCCATTCGCCGACGCGCAGCATCTCGGGATCGCCGAGCCGCACCGTCGGCAGCCCGGTTGCCTCGATCTTGAGCACCGCGACATCGGTGCGCGCGTCCGCGCCCACCACCTTCGCGAAATACTCGCGGCGGTCGGTCATGCGCACCGTGACTTCGGTCGCGTTCGCGACCACGTGGGCGTTGGTGAGGATGTAGCCCTCGGCGCCAACGATGAACCCGGATCCCTCGCCGCGGGCCGGCGGGTGCGTCGTGCGCCGGTCGCCGAAGCCGAAGCGCTTGAAGAACTCGTTGAGCGGATCGCCCGGCGCGAAGCCGGGCATGCCTGGGCCGCCAGTGACGATGCGGGTGACCGTGGTCACGTTGACGACGGCCGGGCCGTACGCGTCCACCAGCGTGCTGAAGTCCGGCAGGCCCGCGCTGTTGACCACGACCGGCACCGCCGGCGGCGGCGATTGCGGCGCCATCCGCGCGGCCGGTGTCGCGGCCGCCCCGCCGCCCGGTGCCGGGGCCCGCTCACAGGCCGCCAGCAGGCTCACGGCCACGAGCGCTACCGTCGCCAGGTACATGCCACGCCGTACGGTCATCTTCTCCATCCTCAGATCTCCGGTTTCAACGGCGGCCTTGCCTCGCCGCGCCTGCCTTGTGACCGCCGCGCAGCGCCGCAAGTTGCACGGTCATCACATGACCGCGGCCGATCCAGCCGCTATAGTCGCACGCCATGCAAACGCGCGCTTTACCTGTCGTTTTCCTCCCGGCGCTGGCGCTGGCCCTGTTGCCGCTGGCCGCCGCCGCCATCGGGCTGCCGGACCGCCCGCGCGCCGCGATCAGGCAGCAGCTGGTGCCGGAAGACTCGGTCACCGTCGTGGTCCGCGAGGTGCGCAGCGGCGAGGACCTGATCGAGGTCAATGCCCGCGTCTCGCGCGCGCCCGCCTCGGTGATCAAGGTGCTGCCGACCTATGCGGCGCTCGACATGCTCGGGCCCGCCTACACCTGGAAGACCCGCGCCTGGGCCGACGGGCCCGTCGTCCAGGGCGTGCTGCAGGGCAACCTGTACCTGCAGGGCGGTGGCGACCCGCTGATGACCATCGAGCGCTGGTGGCGGTTCGTGACCGACCTTCGCAATACCGGGCTGCGCTCGATCCAGGGCGACGTCATCGTCGACGAGGGTTACTTCGCGCCGATCAACCAGTTCCCCGGCGATTTCGATGGCCAGCCCTGGCGCACCTACAACGTGCTGCCGCATCCATTGCTCGTCAACCTGCAGTCGTCGGAGTTCATCGTGCGACCGCGCGACGGCGAGTCGCGGTTGGACGTGGCCGTCGACCCGATGCCGGCGCAGCTGGTCGTGGAAAACAGGCTGCAGGCGGTGGACGCGCGCTGCGTGGGCAGCAACCGCACGTTCGCCGTCACGACCGCTGCCGACAATCCGAACAAGGTCGTGCTGAGCGGCAAGGTCTCGACCCGCTGCCCGCGCCAGACCGTGCGCCGGGTGATCATGACCCCGGCCGACTACGCTTACGGCACGTTCCGCACCCTGTGGCAGCAGCAGGGTGGCGAGATCAAGGGCGGGTTGCTGCGCGCGCCGACGCCAAAGACCGCGACCCTGCTCTTCACGCAGGACTCGCTGTCGATGTCCGAGATCGTGCGGGTCACCAACAAGTACTCCAGCAACGTCATGGCCCGCACGCTGGTGCTGACCCTCGCGGCCGAGCGCAGCGGCATCCCTGCCACCACCGCGGCCGGCGAGGCCGTGATCACCGACTGGCTGAAGGCGCAGGGGCTGGAGTTCCCGGAACTGGTGATCGGCAACGGCTCGGGGCTGTCGCGGGCGGCCCGCATCTCGGGGGACAGCATGGCGCGACTGCTGCAGTCCGCGTGGAAGAGCCGCTATGCGCCGGAGTTCCTGTCCAGCCTGGCGCTGGGTGGCCTGGACGGCACGCTGCGCAAGCGCTTCGAGCGGCTGCCGGACCCCAGCCGGGTACGCATGAAGACCGGCCAGCTCGAGGGCGTCAGCGCCATTGCTGGCTACGTGACGGGCGACAGCGGCAAGACCTATGTCGTCGTGGTGTTCGTCAACCACCCTGGGGTACAGCTTGGGAAAGGCGAGGCGATCTACGGGGCGGTGATCGACTGGGCGCTGCAGCAGTAAGCGATTCGCGGCTTAATGGCCGTTGCTCGAACACCGCCGGACTTCGTACTGTCGGAGTCCTTTACAAACCACCCAGCATGATAACGGGATGATCTAGAAAAAATACATATAAATCAATATCATATATTGGTTGGCATGACTCTTGTATTGACCAGTAAAGGGCCTCGTTCCTGAGGCCGGTTTGATTGAACGGCGACGTGCCGTACGGACAGGGAGTCAACATGCGTCGAGCCATTCTGGCCATCATCACCACGGGTGCCGCGCTGTTTGCCAATTCAGCATTGGCGATCATCTGCAACAACCCGCTTCCGACCACGGAAAACCGCCAGATCCAGGTTACCTGGACTGCGCCGGCCGGAACGATGGCGTGCGTGGGGTCCGGATCGGGCAACAGCCCGGCCTCGTTGACAGGTTGGGGCGGTTGGATCGAGAAGGACGAAAACGCCCCCGGCGTCAGCGGAAATAGCAATGGCGGTTTCATGAACATCAGCGGCCTGGACACAAATGGTGCGGGCACGTGGTCGCTGGCTGCTGGCCTTTGGGGCATGTACGACGAGTTTGTTCTGGGCTTCAAGTTCGGCGGTGCGGGCAGTGACCCTACCCGGCGCAATTTCGCCGAACCAGACTGGTTCCTCGTTCAGTTGTCCGGCGCAGCCGCCGGCGGGGCAAGCGGCACCTGGGATTGGTACTTCGGACCCGAGAACGGGCTGTCGCACGTTTCCTTGTTTGCGCGCTGTTCCACGGGGGCTGGCACATGCGTTCGCTCGGTGCCGGAGCCGGGCACGCTCGCCTTGTTCGGTCTGGGCCTTGCGGGACTTGGATTCGGGATGCGTCGCCGTCGGAAGACCTGACCGCAGACACTCCCTGGGTTGGCTGGAAACCCCGCCTCTCGGCGGGGTTCCCCTTTCAGGCTGGTCGCGAAGCGCCTGAGGGCTGTCTCGCGTAGACCGCAAAGCACTCGCCGAACACGATCTTCCAGCCGGGCACGTACTCGCGATGCAGCATCGCTGCGATCTCGCCGAGCGTCTCCCAGCCGCCATGCACCAGCGTGGCGCGGCAGCCGCTTTCCAGCGCCTCGAAGGACACCTCGACCCATTGCGCGGAATCCGGCTCGCGACCCGGGTGCCACGTGAAGCGCACCCGGCGGCCCGGTTCGATGCCGGTGACACTGCCCCACAGGTGCAGCGCGCCGTCCGGGGCCGTCTCGACGATGCGCCCGCCGGCATGCGGTTCGAGGGCGCAACGGGTGTCCGGCGCACGCGACAGCGAATGTGACAGCACCGGCCACCAGGCCCCGAAACCGGTCACGAACGCGTCGAACGCCGCCTGCGGCGTGCAGCGGAGATCGATCGCGATGACGATCGGGTCGACATCATCGGCCATGCGTCAGGACTCCCGCCGTGCAGCCCTAGCCGGCAGGCGGTGGCAATGGTCCGCGCAGTTCGAGCAGCAGCCGCCAACCGTCCGCGCTGCGGCACCAGATGTGCACGTAGGCCGCGTCGGCGGATGCCTCGGCCGCTGGTGCCGCGAGCCCGTAGGTGTAACCCAGGTCGCCCGACGTGGCGGTGCCCGCGCCCATCGGCAGCAGTTGCGTCACGGGCGACAGCGCGGCCAGCGCCGACTCGAGCGCCGCGGTCCCTTCGGCGCCCTCGGCATTCGGTGGATGAAACAGCACAAGCCCCGGTGCGGCGTGTTGCCGCAGCCGTGCAGCGTAGGAATCCCCGCCTGGCGTTCCCGCCAGGTCGAGGTCGAGCAACTGCAGTTCGCTGCCCTGCGCCGCGGGGTCGCCCGTGCATTGGGCCGAATCGAGCCGCACTGGCTGCGTCGGTGCCGCGGTTGCAGACGGCGCGCGGGCGAAGCCGCCGTCGAACACCACCCGCCACCCGGCATCGGTCTCGCCGTTACCGCCGGCCTTGCGCCACACGGTGACGTAGCGGCCCTCGAGCACCGGCTTGCCTTCCTTGGACGTCAGCGTCCACGGGCCGCTCGCATAGCCGAATCGGCCGTCTGCGGCGAGTTGCGCCCGGTCGGGCGCCCAGGCAAGCGTCCCGGGCAGTTCGTCCGCGGCCTCCCATGCAGCGCGGCCCCACACCGGACCCGGCTGCAGGACGATCGAGTCCTCGGCGAGAAATTCGAGGAACGCGGCCTTCGCGCCGCGCTCGCGCGAAGCGGCGGCGAACCGTCCCTCCAGCTCGACGATCGTGCCCCCCGTCGCGGCGGGCGGCGGCGGCTGGCGCTCGCCGCAGGCGGCCAGCGCGCACAACGCAAGCGGCGCCACCAGGAACGCGGTCACGCGGTTACGCCACATCGCCGCGCTCCCCGTAGATCGCGGCACCGCTGGCCAGTTCCGCGGCGACCCGGCTGCGCAGGGTGTCCGGCGCAAGCACTTCCACATCGCTGCCGTACTTGAGTATGTCCATGATCAGTTCCGGCTCCTGGCTGTAGGGTACTTCGAGTACGTAGCTGCCGTCAGGTGCCAGCTTGCCGACCTGCCTCGAGTGCCAGACCTCCGCCGCCACCCAGCGCGCCCGGGTCGGGCTGAAGCGCAGCACGGCGCGACTGGTCGCCTCGCCGGCGAAGATGCCATAACCGGCGCGCAGCACCTCGTCGAGGCGTTCGTCGGCGACTTCGCGGGCCGGCTCTTCCAGCGCGTGCGCGGCGCTGATCGCATCCACCGAGAAGACGCGGATGTCGCGGCGCGTGTGGCACCAGCTGTCGAGGTACCAGTTGTAGCGGTAGTGCACGAGTCGCTGCGGCGAAACGACCCGCTCGGACTGCTTGCCGGTCGCGCGCTGCAGGTGCCGGATGCGCAGCTGCCGGCGCTCGAGCAGCGCGAACGACAGCGACTCGAACACCTCGTGGTTGATGCCGCGCGTGCCCATCGGCAGCACCTTGATGCGGCGGCGGATCTCGCGGTGGCCCTTGTCACTGCTCTCGAGCAGCTTGCGCAGCCGCTCGCGCACCGGCTCCAGCTGGCGACCCAGCAGTCCCGGCTGCAGCCGTTCGAGCAGTTGCTCGATCTCGAGCAACGCATAGATTTCGCCCGGACTGAACCACACGCCGGGCAGTTCCGCGACGTCGGCGTCCGGGTCCAGCACGTAGGCTTCCTGGTCGCGCGACCAGAGGATCGGCACGTTGAGGCGATCGCGCATGTACTCGATGTCGCGCTTGAATGTGGAATGGGAGATCTCGAGGTCTTCCTCGACCTCGCGGCGCGAGATCCTGCCCTTGTCGACCAGCCGGCGGCGGATGCGGTAGAAGCGTTCGGTGCGATCCATGCGCTGCCCCCGTGGTGTGTTCCCCGGCGCGGCCGCGCCTTACTTCGCCGCGCTCAGCCTCAGCAACTTGCTCGTGGATTTCTCGTCGGTCAGCAGGTAGACGGCGCCGTCCGGCCCCTGCCGCACGTCCCTGACGCGCTCGCCGATCGGGATGCGTTCCTCGTGGCGGACCTTGTCGTCGGCGCCGAATTCCAGCCGTGACAGTTCCAGCGACGCCAGTCCGCCGACCAGCACGCTGCCCTTCCAGCCCGGCAGCGCGTCGGCCGTGTAGAACGCCATGCCCGAGGTGGCGATGGACGGCACCCAGTAATGCTGCGGCTGTTCCATGCCCTCCTTGGCCGTGCCCTCGCCGATCTTCGGCCCGTAGTACTCGCGGCCGTAGCTGATCACGGGCCAGCCGTAGTTGCGGCCGGCGCGCACGATGTTGACCTCGTCGCCGCCGCGCGGACCGTGTTCGTTCGCCCACAGTTCGCCGGTCGCGGGATGCAGCGCGGCGCCCTGCACATTGCGATGGCCCAGCGAGTAGATCTCCGGCAGCGCGCCCTTCGTGCCGACGAACGGGTTGTCCGCCGGGACCCGGCCGTCGCGCTCGATGCGCACGATCTTGCCGAAGTGGGTGCCGAGGTCCTGCGCGCCATCGCGCTGCGAATTGCGCTCGCCAAGCGTGATGAACAGCCGGCCGTCACGCGCGAACACCAGCCGCGAGCCGTAGTGATGGCGGCTCGCGACCTTGGGCACCTGGCGGAAGATCACACGCACGTCCTCGAGGCCGCTGGCCGTGAGGCGCGCGGCGGCGACCGCGGTGCCGGACACGCCATCGCCCGGCTCGGCGTAGGACAGGTAGATCGTGCCGTTGCCGGCATGGTCCGGATCGAGTGCGACATCCAGCAATCCGCCCTGGCCGACCGCCTCGACCGCGGGCACGCCGGAGAGCGGCGCGGACAGCTTGCCGTCGCGGCCCACGAGGCGCAGCCGGCCCGGCCGCTCGGTCACCAGCATGCGGCCGTCCGGCAGGAACGCCATGCCCCACGGCGCTTCCAGTCCCTCGACCACCGTCGCGATGCGCAGCGCGCCGTGCTCGGTCGCAATCACACGGTCGGCCGCCCCGGCGCCATTCACTGCGACGAGCGCGGTCAGCAGGAAAATCTTGCCCTTCATCGGATGTCTCCCCCTGGCCCACGGCGTAGCATGGGCGCATGCCTGTCATGAGAACCGTCTGGCGCATGTCGCGCGCCGGGTCGCTCGCGCGACTCGCGCGGGCCACCGAAACCCTGCCCGATCCCGGCCCCGGCGAGGCGCGGCTGCGCGTCGAGGCCGTCGGGCTCAACTTCGCGGACGTCCTCGCCTGCCTCGGGCTGTACTCGGCGACGCCGCGCGGCGCCTTCATTCCCGGGCTCGAGTGCGCGGGCACCGTCGAGGCCGTCGGCCCGCCGGCGGCCGGCAATGCTGAATCCTACCGCAAGGTGGCCATCGGCGACCGGCTGTGCGTGCTGACCCGTTTCGGCGCCTATGCGGACGCGCTCAACTTCGACCTGCGCTACGCCATCCCCGTGCCGGAGGGCTGGAGCGCCGCCGAGGCCGCCGCCTGGCCGGTGCAGGGCATGACGGCCTGGTACGGGCTGATCGAGCGCGCCCGCGTGGCGCGGGGCGAATGCGTGCTGCTGCAATCGGCCGCCGGCGGGGTCGGCCTGCAGGCGCTCGGCATGCTGCATCAGGCCGGCGCCCGCGTCATCGCGACCGTCGGCAGCGAGGCGAAGCGCTCGTTCCTGGCAACGAACTACGGCCTCGATCCCCGCACCATCATCGTGCGCGCCCGCCGCGGCTTTGGTCGCCAGCTCGATGAGGCGCTGGCCGCGGTCGGCAGCGACGGCCTCGACATCGTGTTCGACGCCGTGCTCGGCCCGTACTTCCGCCCCGCCTTCGCGCGGCTGCGGCCAGAGGGCCGTTTCGTGCTGTTCGGCGCCGCCGATTTCATGCCGGCCGGGCGCCGGCCCAACTACGCGTCGCTGCTGTGGCGCTGGCTCAGGCGGCCGCGGCTCGACCCGCTGGCCATGATCCCGGACAACCGGTCATTCGTCGGCTTCAACCTGATCTGGCTGTGGGAAGAGGCCGGCCGGCTGCCCGCCGCCATCGCCGGGCTCACGCAGGTCACGACCCGGCCGCCCTACGTCGGCGTACGGCTGCCCTTCACGGAGGCACCCGCGGCCATGCGACTGCTAAAGGACGGCGGCACCTGCGGCAAGGTCGTGCTCACGCCCTGACCGCGGCGTCAGAGCTTGACCCGCACCTCGCCTTGCACGACCGTCACCGGAAATGTCTGCAGCGGTTTCTTGCCACGCACCGCGTTGAGCAGCTGCACGCCCGGCGGGAAATTGGCCCAGTCGATCACCTTGCCGCTGCGGATGTCGAAGCGCGCGCGGTGCAGCGGGCACTGCACCTTGCAGTCGTCGAGGATCTTGCCCCGCGACAGCGGCGCAAACATGTGTGTGCAGGTGCTCTGCGTCGCGAAAAAACCGTCCTTCAGGTGGTACACGACGACGCCGTGCCCATCCACCCGAAATGCCTTCATCTTGCCGACGGGCAGGTCGTCTGCATTGCAGACCGTGTGTGTTGCCATGGAGTCTCCAGTTCCGGGCGGCGCGCCGGCAGGGCGCGCGGCGCCGCTCAATGCGCGAGTACGCGCGTGATGATGTAGCCGCCCGACTTGGCATCGTGCTCGAGGTCCAGCAGCTTGCGGTCGCGCGCCTCCTCGAGCAGCTTGCCGAAGGTCTTGAAGCCGTGATAACTCTCGTTGAAGCCCGGCTTGCGGCGTTTCAGCGCCTGCTTGATCATCGAGCCCCACACCTTCTCCTCCGAGTCGCGTTCCTCGAACAGGTCCTCGGCGGTCTCGACGACCAGGTCGAAGGCCTCCTGCCTGCGCTCCTCGTCGGTCGATGGCGCCGCCTTCTCCTCCGGCTTCGCCGTCTTCGCCCTGGTGCTGCTGCGGCGCCGGCTGCTGCCCGACTTGGCCGACTGCCGCACCAGGTCGTCGTAGAAGATGAACTCGTCGCAATTGGCGATCAGCAGGTCCGAGGCGGAGTTCTTGACGCCCACGCCGATCACCAGCTTGTTGTTCTCGCGCAGCTTGCTGACCAGCGGCGAGAAATCCGAATCACCGCTGACAATCACGAAGGCGTCGACATGTTCCTTCGTGTAGCACAGGTCGAGCGCGTCCACGACCATGCGGATGTCCGCCGAGTTCTTGCCCGACATGCGCACATGCGGGATGTCGATCAGCTCGAACGCCGCCTCGTGCATGGTTGCCTTGAATTCCTTGTAGCGCAGCCAGTCGCAGTAGGCCTTCTTGACCACGATGTTGCCCTTGAGCAGCAGCCGCTCGAGCACTTTCTTGATGTCGAAGGACGGGAACTTGGCGTCGCGGACGCCGAGTGCGACGTTTTCGAAGTCGCAGAAGACGGCCATGACCCGGGTGTCCGATTTGATGCTCATTCAGTGCTCCGTGTAGGCCCCGCGCAGGGACCCGATTTAATGCCGGCGGCCCAGCGCCCGCACGCGGCCGCGCTGTCAGCCGCCCAGTTTACGCCTGAGTTCAGCCACTTCCAGCGCGAGTCGTTCAACCGCCTGTTCGAGCCTGCCGAGCCGGTCGCCGCCGGTCGCCGCCGGCGCCGCTGCCCGCGGTGCGCCGGCCTCGACGTGCGGCGCTGGTGAACGGGCCGGCGACGGCTGGGCGGCGGCCAGCGGCGCGTCCGCCGAGAACAGCTGCGCGTAGCGCGCTTCGCGGCGCCCCGGCTCGCGCTCCAGTCGCGCAACGAACGGGCCGTCCGCGCGGCGCGTCAGGGCGTCGAGGCAGGCCTCCACCTCGCTGACGTCGGCGAAGCGGCACAGCCGCCCGGCCCGGCTGCGCAACTCCCCTGGCGTCTGCGGACCGCGCAACAGCAGCTCGCAGACGATCGCCAGCTCGGGCGGCGAGAACTTCAGCGCCCCGAACTCGGTGTTGCAGAACAGGTGCCGGTACTTGCGCACGCGGTCGCCCGGTGCCGAGCGATCCACGACCAACGCACGCGCCGCGAGCGAATCCAGCAGGCCCTGCACGGTGATCTCGTCCAGGCTCATGACGGGATCGCGGTTGGATTTCTGGTTGCAGGCGTTGATCAGCGCATTCAGCGACAGCGGATACTGGTCCGGCGTCGCGATCGACTTCTCGATCAGCGCGCCGATCACGCGCGCCTCCTGTGGGGTCAGCTCGATCTTCAAGAGTCCCTGCCCTGGCGACGATCCCAGGGGACATTCTGCCGCATCCGCCGGCGGCGGGTAGCCTTGGTTTTGTCCGTGACCGCGTGCTGGGGTCCGCGGCAGTGCAACCCAGGTCACCGGATAACTGCCGCCGTACCGGCAAGTGGCACTTGCTAACATGGTCACGATGAACGCCAACCTGCCGTTGCCGCTGGCCGAGCCGCCCGCCGGGGATCCGGCCGAGGCGCGGCAGCGGCTGCGCGAAATCCCCTACAACTACACGTCGCTGTCCGATCGCGAGATCGTCATCCGGCTGCTGGGCGAGCCGGCCTGGCGGCTGATCGACCAGCTCAGGCATGAGCGCCGCACCGGCCGCTCGGCGCGCATGCTCTATGAAGTGCTCGGCGACATGTGGGTCGTGCAGCGCAACCCCTTCCTGCAGGACGACCTGCTGGAGAACAGCAAGCGCCGCGGCCAGCTGATCGACGCGCTGCGGCACCGCCTGCGCGCGATCGAAGACCGGCGCGACCGATCACAGGTCGAACGCGATGCGCGGGTCGGCACGCTGCTCGACGGCACGCGCGCGGCGGTCGCCGCGTTCGAGCGCGAATTCGAGGACGCCGTGGCGCTGCGCAAGCGCGCCCGCCGGCGGCTCGGTCGGTGCACGCGGGCCGACAACGTGCGGTTCGACGCCTACACCCGCGTCTCGCACCTCACCGATGCGACCGACTGGCGCATCGAGTGCCCGTTCGTCGTGATCACCCCCGACGGCGAGGACGAGATCCCGGGGCTGGTGCGGGCCTGCGCCGAACTTGGTCTGACGATCATCCCGCGCGGCGGCGGCACCGGCTACAACGGCGGCACCGTGCCGCTCACGCCACGGGCCGCGGTCGTCAACACCGAGAAGCTGCTGGGCCTCGGGCCCGTCGAGCAACGCACGCTGCCGGGCGTCGCGGGCGAGATAGGCACGATCTTCACTGAGGCCGGCGTTGTCACGCGGCGGGTCGCCGAGGCGGCCGCGGCCGCGCGCCTGGTGTTCGCCGTGGACCCCACCTCGGCCGACGCCTCGTGCATCGGCGGCAACATCGCGGTCAACGCCGGCGGCAAGAAGGCCGTGCTGTGGGGCACCGCGGTGGACAACCTGGCGTGGTGGCGCATGGTGGACGCCGAGGGCAACTGGCTGGAGGTCACCCGCCTCGGCCACAACCTCGGCAAGATCCACGACACCGCGACCGCCAGCTTCGAGCTCACCTGGAAGGACGGACGCCGGCCGGCCGGCGAGGCGCCCGTACTGCGCCGCGAGCGGCTCGACCTCGACGGGCGCTCGTTCCGCCGTGCGGGCCTGGGCAAGGACGTCACCGACAAGTTCCTCGGCGGCCTGCCCGGCGTGCAGAAGGAGGGCTGTGACGGCCTCATCACGGCGGCGCGCTGGGTGCTGCACCGCATGCCGTCCTTCACCCGCACGGTATGCATGGAGTTCTTCGGCCAGGCGCGCGAGGCCATCCCGTCGATCCTCGAGATCAAGCAATTCCTGGAGTCCGAGGCGGCCGCCGGCGGCGCGATGCTGGCCGGCCTCGAGCACCTCGACGAGCGCTACCTCAAGGCGGTCGGCTACACGCCCAAGTCGAGGCGCAGCGCGTTGCCCAAGATGGTCCTGCTGGGCGACGTGGTCGGCGACAACGAGCACGCCGTGGGGCGCGCCGCGTCCGGGATCGTGCGCATCGCCAACGGCCACGGCGGCGAGGGCTTCATCGCGGCCACCGCCGAGGCACGCCGCTCCTTCTGGGCGCCGCGGGCCCGCACCGCCGCCATCGCCCGCCACACCAACGCGTTCAAGATCAACGAGGACGTGGTCATCCCGCTGGAACGGCTCGGCGACTACACGGACGCCATCGAGCGCATCAACATCGAGCTGTCGCTGGGCAACAAGCTGCAGCTGCTGGACGGCATCGAGGCCGCACTGTCAGGCGAGCTGAAGCCGGTGCGGACTGGTGAGTCCGGCGCGGGACTGACTGACGCCGAATTGCTGGGCGACCGGCCACAGCGCGCGCTGCAACTGGTGCACGCCGCCCGACAGCGCTGGGCCTGGCTGCTCGGGCACCTCGACCTGCCGCTCGCCAGCGCCATCGAACCGCTGCGGCCGCTGCTGTCGGAGCCGCTGATCGGCGAGTTGTCGCGCCGCGCGCAGGCCGACCCGGCGCTGAGCGTGTTCGACGTCGTGCAGCAGCGCACGGTGCGGGCCTCCTGGAAGGTCGAGGTGCGCGCGCCCGTCGAGCGGCTGTTCGCCGGCGCCGCGTTTGCGCCGATCGTCGCGGCGCTGCGCGCCGTGCACGCCCGCGTGCTGAGGGGACGCATCATCATCGCGCTGCACATGCACGCCGGTGACGGCAACGTGCACACCAACCTGCCGGTCAATTCCGACGATTACGAGATGCTGCAGGAAGCGAACCGCACGGTCACGCGCATCGTGGCGATCGTGCGACGCCTGGGCGGCGTCATCTCCGGCGAACATGGCGTCGGTATCACCAAGTACGCGTTCCTCACCGAGGCCGAGACCGCGCCCTTTCACGACTACAAGCGGCGTGTCGACCCGCACGGCCGGTTCAACGCGGGCAAGCTGCTGGCGGGCAGCACGCTGGAGCGCGCCTATACGCCGAGCTTCAACCTGCTCGGCCACGAGTCACTGCTGATGCAGCAGTCGGACATCAACTCGATCGCCGAGGCCATCAAGGACTGCCTGCGCTGCGGCAAGTGCAAGCCGGTCTGCGCCACCCACGTGCCGGGCGCCAACCTGCTGTACTCGCCGCGCGACAAGGTGCTGGCGACCTCGCTGCTGATCGAGGCCTTCCTGTACGAGGAACAGACGCGTCGCGGCGTCTCGGTCAGGCACTGGGACGAGTTCGGCGACGTGGCCGACCATTGCACGGTGTGCCGCAAGTGCGAAAGCCCCTGCCCGGTGGACATCGATTTCGGCGACGTGTCCATGGCCATGCGCGACCTGCTGCGGCGCATGGGCAAGCGTCGCTTCAATCCCGCGCGTGCGGTGGCCATGCAGCTGCTCAACGCGACCAACCCGCAGACTATCAAGCTGCTGCGCAAGCTGATGATCGACTGGGGTTATCGGGCGCAACGCATCGCGCACCGCCTGCTGGCGCCTGCGGCGGCCCGGCAGACGCGGCGCCCGCCGGCCACCACCGGCCGCGCGCCGGTTCACGAGCAGGTCGTGCACTTCGTCAACAAGAAGATGCCGGGCGGGCTGCCGAAACGCGCCGCGCGCGCGCTGCTCGACATCGAGGACCGCGACTACGTGCCGATCGTGCGCGACCCGGAGCGCACCAGCGCCGACAGCGAGGCGGTGTTCTACTTCCCGGGCTGCGGATCGGAGCGGCTGTTCTCGCAGGTCGGCCTCGCCACGCAGGCGATGCTGTGGCACGTCGGCGTGCAGACCGTGCTGCCGCCGGGCTACCTGTGCTGTGGCTACCCGCAGCGCGGCGTCGGCGATTTCGACACGGCCCGCAAGATGATCACCGACAACCGGGTGCTGCTGCACCGCGTCGCCAACACGCTCAACTACCTGGACATCCGCACGGTGGTAGTCAGCTGCGGCACCTGCCAGGACCAGTTGCAGGACTACGAGTTCGGCGAGATCTTTCCCGGCTCGCGGATCGTGGACATCCACGAGTACCTGATGGAACGCGGCCTGCGCCTGGCGGCGGTGACCGGTACGCGCTACGTGTACCACGATCCCTGCCACTCGCCGATGAAGCACCACGACCCGCTCGAGGTCGTCAACACGCTGATGAATGCGGACAAGAACGGCCGCATCGCGCTCAGCGACCGCTGCTGCGGCGAATCGGGCACGCTGGCCATCGCGCGGCCCGACGTCGCGACCCAGGTCCGTTTCCGCAAGCAGGCCGAACTGGTCAGCGACGCCGCGGCGGTGCGCGCCGACGGCTTCACGGGCACCGTCAAGGTGCTGACGTCGTGCCCGTCCTGCCTGCAGGGACTGTCGCGCTTCGACGACGACTCGGGAACCGCCGCCGATTACATCGTGGTCGAAATCGCCCGCCACGTGCTCGGCGAGAACTGGATGGCCGAGTACGTGGGCCGCGCCAACGAGGGCGGCATCGAGCGGGTGCTGCTGTAGGCGCGGCGAGCAGTGATCTCGGATCACTGCCCACCGCCTGTTGTTCAGTCCTCGACCGCCTGCGGTTTCCACGCCGCGATGAGTTCCTGCAGCGCGCGCGGCGGCACCGGGTCGTAGTGACTCAGGTCCATCGTATAGGTGCCTTCGCCGCCGGTCAGCGCCTTCAGTCGCGTCTGGTAATCGGGGATCTCGGCCAGCGGCACATAGGCCGACACCGATGCCAGGTTGCCCGGCAGCGAGTCGTTGCCGTTGATGCGGCCGCGCTTGGTGGCCAGGTCGCCGGTGATATCGCCCATCGACGCGGCCGGCACGGTGATGTTGACCAGCACGATCGGCTCGAGCACCGTCGGACCGGCGCTTTTGACCGCCGCCAGGAATGCCTTCTTGCCGGCCGACACGAATGCGACTTCCTTGGAGTCCACCGAGTGGTACTTGCCGTCGTAGACGATGACCCGCAGGTCCTGTAGCGGGAACCCGGCGACCGCGCCCTCGCCCAGCACCTGCCGGATGCCTTTCTCGACCGCCGGGATGAACTGGTGGGGAATCGCGCCGCCGACCACCTTGTCCACGAACTCGAAGCCCGCGCCGCGCTCGAGCGGCTCGACCTTGAGGTAGACCTCGCCGAATTGCCCGGCGCCGCCGGTCTGCTTCTTGTGACGGTGGTGACCTTCCGCCGCGCGGGTGATGGTCTCGCGGTACGGGATGCTCGGTGGCCGCGTCGCCACGTGCACGTTGTAGCGCTCGGTCATGCGCTCCATCAGCACACGCAGGTGCAGCTCGCCCATGCCGTAGATGACGGTCTCGTTGAGGGCCGTGTGGTGCTCGACGCGCACGCACGGGTCCTCGGCGACGATCTTGTGCAGCGTCTCGGCGAGCCGCTGCTCCTCGCCGCGCCGTTCGGGCGAAATCGCCAGTCCCAGCATCGGCGGCGGGAACTTGATCGACTGCAGGTGGTAATTGTCCTCGTCGTGCGAGTCGTGCAGGACGGCGTCGAAATGCAGATCTTCGAGCTTGGACACGGCGCAGATGTCGCCCGGCACCGCCACGGAGATCTCCTTGCTGTCCTTGCCCTGCAGGCGGTACAGGTGCGCGATCTTCACCGGCTTGCGCGCGTCGCCGACGAACAGCTGCGCGCCCACCTCGATCGTGCCCTGGTGCACGCGGAAAATGCCCAGCTTGCCGACGAACGGGTCGATGGCCACGCGGAACACGTGCGCAATCACGTGGCGCTTGGGATCCGGCTTGACGTCGACGCGCACCGCCTTGTCGCCCTCGCCCTTCAGGAACGGCGGGGGATTGCCCTCGGCGGGGTTCGGCATCAGCTTTGCGAACACCTCGAGCAGCTGCGGGATGCCGGCGCCGGTCTCGGCGGAGACGAAGCACACCGGGATCAGGTGTCCTTCGCGCAACGCCTTTTCGAACGGATCGTGCAACTGCCCGGGCTCGAGCGCCTCGCCCTGCTCGAGGTACAGCTCCATGAGCTTCTCGTCCACCTCGACGACCTGGTCGATGATCTGGGTGTGGGCCTCCGCGACCGACGAGAAGTCGGTGGCCTGGCCCTTCGCCTGGAAGAACACGTCCACGACCTCGGTTCCAGCGGCCGCCGGCAGGTTGATCGGCAGGCACTCACGGCCGAATCGATCGCGCAGCTCCTCGAGCACTTCCTCGGGGCGCGCGTCCGGCAGGTCGATCTTGTTGATGATGACCAGCCGGCACAGCTTGCGGTCGCGGGCGAACTCCATCATGCGCTGGGTCATGGGCTCGATGCCGGCCACGGCGCTGACCACGACGGCGGCGGTCTCGACGGCCTCCATCACGCTCAGCGAGCGGCCGATGAAATCCGGTATGCCCGGCGTGTCCAGCAGGTGGACCCGCGTGTCACCCGTCTCGAAATGACAGATCGCCGGATCGAGCGAGTGCAACAGGCTCTTTTCCTGCGGATCGAAATCGCAGACGGTCGTGCCGCGCTCCAGGCTGCCCTTGGCATGGATGGCGCCGGCGCCAACGAGAAGGGCCTCCGCCAGCAGGGTTTTTCCCGCGCTTGCGTGGCCCACTAGAGCGATGTTGCGGATGTCTGGCGTGCTTTGGGCCATATCTGGGATCTCCCGAAAAGTGCTGGATCTGGATGGACCGAGGATATCACCGTGGTTCGCGGTGGCGTCGTGGTAGTCCCGCATGGCCGCTTGTGGAACGGCAGGACCCGGACTGGACCCGGCGGCCGGGATGGCACGGCCGTGCCGCCGCCCGGCAGGGCTTGTTTTTCAAGCAGTTAGATGGTCCGCGGCGCGCCCGGTCATGACCACACCTGGGGGCCCGCGGCAGATTCAGTACAACAACCAGATCAGCAATCCGCCCGCGAGTCCAACCACCAGCGCCGAGACCAGCCCGACAGCCAGCGGCTTGAGCCCGATGAGCCTGAGCCCCGCCACGCTGGTGCCAAGCCCCACGGCGGCCATCGCGACGGCGAGGCAGTACTCGGCCGCCGTCTTCAATTGCGCGACCAGCGCCTGCCACTGGCCGGGCTCGAGCAGGCCGAAGGCACGCCCGTCTGCGCCCGGCATGTCGCCGACCGTCCGCAGCAGGCTCATCAGCGCAAAGCCCACGACGAACAGCGGCACCATCGAGTACCACGGCGGCGGCGCCGAACCGGCCGCGGAACGCCGATGGAAATGGACCGCCATCACCGGGATCACGACCAGCATGCAGAGGTTGCGCACCAGCTTGGTCACGGTCGCGACGTTCAGCGCTTCGGCGCTGCCGAAATACTGCTGGTACACCAGCCCGGCGCCCGCGACCTGCGCCGTCTCGTGCACGGCGGTGCCGAGGAACAGGCCGCTGCGAAACGCATCGCCGTCGAACACCCAGTGGGCGGCGAACGGATAGGCCAGCATCGCCAGCACGCCGAACAGCGTGATGACCGCCACCGCGTAACTGACCTCGTCGTCGCGCGCACCGATGGTGGGGGCCGTGGCGACGATCGCCGTCGCGCCGCAGATGCCCGTGCCCACTGCGATCAGCGTGCCGAGCCGAGCCGTCAGCCCCAGCCGGCGCGCCACCCACGTCACCAGCAGCAGCGCGCTCGCGATCGTCACGACGATCACCGGCAGGCTCTTGAGGCCGATCGCGCCGGCCTCGGCCAGGCTGAGCCGGATGCCCAGCAGGACGATGCCGAGACGCAGGATGCGCACCAGGCTGAATCGCACGCCCGGCTGGATCGCGGCCGGCAGGCTCATCGCGTTGCGCACCACGATGCCGATCAGGATCGCCATCATGATGCCGCTGACCGGACTTTTCGGCAGGCCCATCAAATCGAGGCCGATGAAATCGGCCAGGTACTGGCCTGCGATCGCGATGGCCAGCGCCAGCACCACACCGGGTACGACTTGCAGCATGGCGCGGCCCTACCGTGCCCGCTCGGCTGCCGGGCGGTCGTTCACGCGCAGCACCGGGTAGAGGTTGAGTTCGTCGTCCCAGCTGGCGTGACGCCGCTCGAAGAACTCGAGGCGTGCGGCCGGACTCGAGGCGAACGAGGCATCGGAGGACAGTCGCCGTTCGAACTCGTCCCGCAGGGTTGCATCGGCCGCCAGCATCTCGCGCGCGACTTCCTCGGCCACGTACGCCTCCAGGTATTCCTTGCGCTCGAAGCTGTTGGCGAAGAAGCCCCAGGCGACCAGCGAATCCGGCGCCTGCGGCTCGAGCAGGCCCATGATGACGAGCGCAGCCGGCTGGTCGATCGGCACGAACAGTGCGCCGGCGCCGAGACCACGGCTCCCGGCTTGCCAGCGACCGGCCACGGTGGTCAGCAACTGCCCTTCCAGCGTCGTGGTGGCGCGCGTCACCTTGTCGGCCCGGAAGACCTCAACCGCAGCGGCTTGCAGCGGGACCGCCAGACGCTCGAAGCGCACTCCGTGCAGCGTGAGCTTCTCGCCGAGCCAGGCGGCATGCTCGGCTGGCACGAGATAACCCGCGCCGGGCGCCTTGACGACCAGGTCAGCTTCCACCGTGTCCTGCATCGGCAGCCGCCAGGTCTCGGCCGTCGACTCGTCGTAGCGGATCCAGTCGGCACCCGACACCGTCGATGGCTCACGCGCATACGCGTAGCCCTCGAAGTCGATGGTTCGCACGCGGTCGCCGCTGCGCCAGGACAAGGCAACCGGTTCCCCGGCCAGTGCCTGCGCATCGGCCGCCCGTGCCGCGCCCAGCCAGCCCGCGCCATGGCGTGCGGCCTGATCCGTCAGCGACAGGATCGCGGCGCGGGTCGCTGCGACACGGCGCGGGTACTCCTTCCAGGAGTGCGTCTCGACCAGCACCGCGAGGCGGTTGTGGCCGGCCCAATAACCCGTGGAAAAACGTGCCGGCGCCACGCCCACCGCAAACCCGGAATCCGGATTGTCGTTATCGACGAACGCCGGATAGAACGACAGCGGCTTGAACCCCTGCCGCGCCAGTTCGTCCAGCACCGACGCCTGCAACGCGCGGCCCAGGACACCCAGTTCTTCACCCCAGCCGAGCGCCGGCTCGACCTGCACCGACAGGTCATGGCGGAACTTGGCGCCATCCGTGACATGCAGGTCCACATAGAGGACCGGATCCCACGCCTGCAGCAGCAGCAGCATGGCCCGCATCTCGGGCGCCTCCGCCTTCATGTAGTCGCGATTGAGGTTCAGGCGCTGTGCCGTGGTGCGCCAGCCCATCTCCTCGGGACCGCGCTGGTTCGGGCGGTTCCAGCGGCCGAATCGCTCGTGGCCGTCGACGTTGAACACCGGCACGAACAGCCACGTGACCTGCGACAGGGCCCGCGGCAGTTCGCGGCCCTCCAGCATTTCCCGCAAGGCCAGGAAGCCGGCGTCCTTGCCGTCGATCTCGCCCGCGTGAATGCCGCCCTGGAACATCACGACGGGGCGACCTGCGGCGCGCGCGGCCCGCGGGTCCAGCAATCCGTCGGCAGATGCCGCGAGCGCCAGCATCGGCCGGCCCTGCGGCGTGCGACCGAACTCGAAGCAGCGCACCTGCCGCGGCCAGCGCGCCTGGTACGCACTGCACAGCCGCTGCACTTCCTCGTAGCGTCCCGTCTTCCGAAAGCCGCTGCGCTCGGCGACGGTCGTCAGGTCCGGCGCGGATTGAGCGGTTGCGCCCGCCATGACTGCCGCTGCGGGCGGCGCAGCCAGCCGCGCGGAAACGGCTTCCACTTCAGCCAGCACCCGCAGCACGTTGCCGGACCAGATCTTCGCGATGTCCGATTCGCTGTAGCCCGCCCGCGACAGCGCGGCAGTGACCTTCGGCAGGTCCGCCACGTCCTCGAGGCCCGGAACCCCGCCGCCGCCGTCCCAGTCCGCGCCCAGGCCGACATGATCCACGCCCGCGACCTCGATGACATGCAGCAGGCCTTTCATGAACAGGTCGAAACTCGCGGCTGGCGAACCCGGCGGCAACGGCATGTGCGCCGCGTCGGCGATCACGGCCGCCTGTTCGGCAGGGCTCATCGCCTCCATGCGGAAGATGCGTTCATAGATCCCGCGCACCGCCGGGTCGGTGTCCGGGGCGACCAGGAATACGCTGTTCACCTGGATGACGCCGCCGCGCGCCGCCAGCGCACGGATCCGGTCGTCGTCGAGGTTGCGCGGGTGGTCGAAGATCGACTTCGAGCCGCTGTGCGACAGCACGATGGGCGCCTGCGACAGCGCCAGCAGCTGGTCGAACGTGCGCTCCGACCCGTGCGAGGCGTCGATCACCATGCCGAGGCGGTTCATTTCCTCGACCCACTGCCGGCCCAGAAGGCTCAGCCCGTGCCAGCGCGGGATCTCGCAACACGAGTCGGCCAGCTGGTTGTTGCGGCTGTGAACCGGGCCCGCCATGCGCACGCCGAGACGCTGAAAAGTCGCGAGCAGGCTGAGGTCTTCGCCAATTGGATAGCTGTTCTCCATGCTCTGGTACACGACGCGCCTGCCCGCCGCCGCAATGCGCGCGGCATCCGCGGCCGTGTGGGCCAGTTCCATGTGCTCCGCGTGAGCGGCCACCGTCTGGCGGATGTTCATCGCACGCAGCAGCGCCGCATCGCGCGCCGCCGCGTAACCCTGCGCGGTCAGCGGCCCCTGCGGCGTGTAGATGACCCAGAAGCCGCCGTCGAGTCCGCCCTCGACCATGCGCGGCAGGTCGAGCTGGCTCAGGTCCGTGCGGAAGCTGTGCCGCTCGGCAATGTCCCAGCCGGCGCGGCCGAAGTGCATCGGCGTATCGAGGTGGGTGTCCAGCGCCAGCACGCGCTCGTGCAGCGCGCGCTCCTCCGCGCTCGGCGCCGCACCGCCGGCCAGGGCGGCGGGACCCGCGAGCGTGATCAGCAATACCAACCAGCAAGGGCGGGTGGTCACGCTGCCTCCGCGTTCATGTGGAGCCCGGGAAATCGGCCTTGCCAAGCTCGACGCCGCCGTGGCGCAGGCAGGGCGGCACACAGGCCTGGTGCATAGAAACCGACATGCGGGGCTCCAATGGTCGGGAACAGGCACCGGTGATTCTAAGCGGGTCGGAGGCCTGCCGGGGCTGGAGTCTGCGAAGCCGGGCTGCTCCCGCCGGAATTCTCCCCGCGGGCGCCGCCGCAGGGAGAGCCCGGTCGAGTCGCGACGGCATCTGCCTGTGCGATCTGCCATCTGGTCGACCGGCCGCTGCTGGCCACGCTAGACTGCCCGCAGACCGGAACGGCGCGCCCAGGGGGGGCAGATCTCATTGTCCAACATCGAGGACGAGCGCGCTGACGCCAGGCGCCTGACCGCATTCCTCAGTTACGCGCGGGCGGACCAGGCGCAGGCGACGAAACTCGCCAGGGCCCTGGAAGAGGCCGGCCTGAAAGTCTGGTGGGACACCCTCATCGAGGGTGGCGCCGCGTTCGCGAAGTCGATCGAGGCCGCGCTCGAGGCCTGTGATGCGGTCGTCGTGGTCTGGTCCAAGGCCTCGGTGGCGTCGGACTGGGTCCTCGACGAGGCTGCCAAGGGCCGCGATCTGCGCAAGCTCGTGCCGGTATCGATGGATGGCACGCTGCCGCCGCTGGGTTTTCGCCAATATCATTCCATCGACCTGTCGGCCTGGCAGGGACACGCTGCGGCCGCCGAGATCGCGGCCGTCGTGCGCGGCGTTGCGGCCGCGGCCAGCCAGGTGGCCCAGCGGTCGCACGCCACGGCGAGCGAACGAACGTCCGCACAGGGCGTCACGCGCCGCCGCGTACTGGTCGCAGCGGTCGGCACTGTGCTGGCGGGCGCCACCGGCCTGATTGCCTGGCAACAGGGGCTGCTGGGCGGACGTCGCGCGGCCAGCGGTAACAGCGTGGCCGTGCTGCCGTTCGCGAACCTCAGCGGCGACGAGAACCAGGCCTATTTCTCCGACGGGCTGTCCGAGGAACTGCGTGCCACGCTGGCGCGCAATTCACGGCTCCTGGTCATGGCCCAGGCATCGTCCGCGATGTTCCGGGATCGAAAGGACGGCGCCGTTGCCATTGCCGACAGGCTGGGCGTGGCCTACCTGCTGGATGGCAGCGTGCGGCGATCCGGGGACATCGTACGTGTCGCAGTCGACCTGATCGACGGGCTGACGGGTTTCAGTCGCTGGTCAGATACCTTCGACCGCGCCATGCACGACATCTTTGCCGTGCAAAGCGAGATCGCCAGCACCGTCGCCAACGCGCTGCTGGCGCAGGTCACGCCGAATAGTGAGCCCGGCGATGGCGATGTCTTGTCGGCGTCCGGTGGCACGACCAATGTCGCGGCCTACGATGCCTACCTGCGTGGCCGCGCGCTGTACGACCTGAGCGCCGACGAGGCTTCCGAGCGCGCGGCGCTGGCGCAGTTCGATGCGGCGATTGCTGCCGATTCCGACTACGCGGCGGCCCATGCGGCGCGGGCACGGTCGCTGACGGCCATTGCCAACCAGTACGGCGAGGTCGGGCAACTGGCCGGCCTGTACGACGCCGCGGTCGCCTCGGCCGAGCGGGCGATTGCCATCGCGCCCGACCTGGCCGATGCGCAGTCGACGCTGGGCTTCATCCTGTTCCAGGGTCGTCTCGATGCGCGGGCGGCGCACGAACCCTTCGAACGCTCGCGCCAGCTGGGAGCCGGCGAGGCCACAGTCATGGCGCGCTACGCGCAATACAGCGCCCGGACCGGCCGCGAGCGCGAGGCTGCAGAGGCGATGCAACGCGCATTGCTGCTGGACCCGCTGAACCCGCTCATCCATCGCGCCGCCGGTTCGATCGAATATGCGGCCCGCAACTACGCGGCCTCGATCCCGCCGCTCCGCAAGGCGCTGCAGCTGAATCCCCGCATGTCGCGTTCGAACGCCGCAATCGGCGATGCCCTGCTGATGCTCGGGCGTCTCGAGGAGGCCCGCGCGGCCTATGCGGCTGAGCCCTCCGAGGACTTCCGCCTGGCAGGGGCGGCCATCGTCGAGCACAGGCTCGGCAACGCCGCCGCGGCGCGCGGCGCGCTGACGAAGCTGGTGGCCGACCAGGGGGACCGGGTGCTGTACCAGCAGGCCCAGGTCCTGGCGCAATGGGGCGACCGGGAGGCCTCGCTGGCCAGGCTTCGGCAGGCGCTGGAGGTCGGCGACTCCGGCCTGATTTATGCACGCAATGACCCGCTGCTGGACCCGCTGCGCGACGAGCCGCGATTCACGCAGTTGCTGAACAGCCTCGGCTTCGACTAGGCTCGCTGGTGCTCGGGCGGATCCAGCACCAATCATCCCCAGAAAGGCAGAAGACAATGAAGCAAGTGACGACAGTCATCGCGATGGTCGCGGCAGCCTTGATGCTGGCGGCATGCGCCAAGAAGGAAGAGCCGGTAGCGGCGCCGGAAGCGGCCCCGGCCATGGCGCCTGAGGCGGTACCGGCGCCGGCGCCGGAGATGAACACCGAGGACGCCGAGCAGTCGGGCGGCGATAAGGTTTCGGAACCGGAACCGGAGCCGGTCGGCAGCTAGGACCCGGCCCGGCGATGATCTTGGCCGTCCCGGCTTCGGCCGGGACGGCCACGCCTTGATCAGGGCAGGGCGTTCCTGGTCCGGTCCAGGTTGATGGCCTGCTGGATCCAGTCCGAGTAGGCCACGACGCTCGTATACACGCCGGGTTGACCGTCGCCGTTGCAGCGGGACTTGCCCCAACTGATGATGCCGACCAGCTGACCCTCGTTGGTCAGGGTCAGGGGGCCGCCGCTGTCACCGCGGCAGGTCGACTGGCCCTTGCGGGCGGCACAGATGACCTGGTCGCTGATTCTCTCCGGACCAAAGCCTGGCTTGCTCTTGCAGGTCGCGGTGTCCATCACTTGCAGGTCCACCTTCAGCAGCACGGCATTCGGCTCGTGACTGTCGACGGGCTGCGTCTTGCCCCAGCCGGAACCTGTCACCTGGGTTCCGGACTTCGGCGGCGGCCCCTGGTACAGCTTGATCGGGCGAATCTGGGCCGGATCGCGCCGTCGCGGCGGGCCGTCGTCCACGATGCGCACCAGGGCGATGTCGTTGGCATACATGTTGGGCGGCGGCACAGGAGACGCCGGCGGCTTGGGGTGCGATGTCTGGGCATACTGCGAATGCCTGACGATCCGGTCGATCTTGTAGACCATGCCGCCGTCCTTCGAGATGTCCTCCGCACCGAGACGAACCCGGTACCCGGCGTTGACCATTCCCTGATCGATGCAGTGGGCGGCGGTCAGTACCCAGTCGGGCGCGATCAGCGTGCCGCCGCAGTAGTGCTGCAACTGCCATAGCGGCGTGCCCTGCCTGAGCTTCTCCGACCACTTGGAGCTCGTGCCGGGATAGAAGATCTGCGCCTGCCAGGGCGCGCCTGCGTCGCGCACCGGCTTGCCGCCCATCGAATAGGGCGTGTCCTCGCCCCCTTCCCCGGGCGGCCGCGCCGGGCGGACCCGTGGCTTGATGGTCGGCATGTCGCCCGAATCCCGCACGCCCTCGGTCGAGTCGCTCGAGTCGCTCGCGTCGGTCCAGTCACCCGGAACATCCTCGAAGCCGTCGCCGTCGTCTTCGTACTCGACGACCTCCCAGCCCTCTCCGGTCGGATCCAGTTCGGTGTCGGTCGGGATGGCGTCGTCCGACTCGTCGAACGGCACGTCGAGCCACCAGTCGTCATCGTCGTCCTCTTCCTCACCGGCCGTCATGGGATCTTCGCCGGTCGCCTCGCCGTCCTGCCCTTCGTCGGCCGGCTGTTCGTCCCATGCCTCGTCGCCGAGAGGCTCTTCGCCCGGTGTTTCATCGACAGCCCACTCGCCGGCTGCCTCGGGATCATCGTCCGCCATGTCGGCAGCCAGCGGATCCGGGTCTGGGTCCGGCTCCATTTGCTGCGCATGGACAGGGCCGCCCAGGCCAAAGACCGCCGCCGTCAGGACGATGAATGTCCGACGCAGCGCCGTTCCGACAAACCATGTTTGCATCGCGCGATCCCCCTGCCCCCGATACGTCGAGATTGACGTTCAACGCCCTTGCGAGTCAAGCGGTGGCGGCGTCCGGCGGTACTGCGCACACCTTCCCTGCCGCGCTACAGGCCGCGTGCCGTACCATGCGTGGTCTGGTTTCCAGGAGATCGGCAACCGGGTGCAGATTGCGTCATGGATGCCGCGATGAGGAAGCACGTGCCACAAGGCTCGGTCTTATACCTGTCCAGGGACGATGTGGAGGCAACACAGCTTCCCATGCCCGAGATCATCCACGCCCTGGAGGCCATGTTCAGGGAGAAGGGAAACGGGCAGGTGCAAATGCCTCCCAAGCCGGGCATCCATCCCCGTCCCGACGCCTTCATCCACGCCATGCCCGCCTACATCCCCAGCATCGGGGCGGCGGGCCTGAAGTGGGTGTCCGGTTATCCCGGCAACCAGGCCAGGGGCCTGCCCTACATCAGCGGGCTGCTGATTCTCAACGATCCGGACACCGGCGTGCCGCTCGCCGTCATGGATTGCACCTGGATCACGGCCCAGCGCACGGGAGCCGCCACCGCCGTCGCGGCCAGGTCGCTCGCCCGTTCCGAAAGCGCCACCATCGGCATCGTGGCCTGCGGCGTGCAGGGTCGCAGCAACCTCGAAGCACTGGCGTGCCTGTTCAAGGTCCGCAAGGTCAAGGCCTACGATCTCCATCATGAGGTGGCGCAGCGGTACGCGCGCGAGATGGCAGGCCAGCTGAACCTTGACATCGAGCCGGTGAAGACCTTGCCCGAAGCGGTCAGGGACCTGGACATCGTGGTCACCAGCGGACCCATCATGAAGAACCCGAAGCCGCTCATCGAGGCCGGCTGGCTGGCGCCGGGGTCGTTTGCGTCGCTGGTGGACTTTGACTCGTACTGGCAGGGCGCGGCCCTGCGGGAAGTGGACAAGCTGGCCACCGACGATCTGGCCCAGATGAGCTATTACCGCCACGAGGGCTACTTCCGGGACACGCCCGATGCCTACGCCGATCTCGGCGAGATCCTGGCAGGCAGGAAACCCGGCCGCGAATCGGCCGGCGAGCGTACCGCCAGCATCAACCTGGGACTGGCACTGGACGACATGGCGACCGCCATTCGCGTGTACCAGCGGGCGATCGCCAGGGGCATCGGCACGGAGTTGCCGTTGTAGGCTCAGTGGCCCAGCGCGCTCCCGACCGCCGGACACACCACGCAGCCGGCAACACCACGCAGCGACCGGGTCATCTGACTCAGCCGGCGTACCGGTCGGTCGCGTCCACCAGCTCGGCGACGATCCCCGGCTCCATTGACGAATGCCCCGCATCCGGCACGACACGGAAATCCGCCTCCGGCCAGGCCTTGTGCAATGCCCAGGCGCTCATCATCGGACAGACCACGTCGTAGCGTCCCTGCACGATGGTCGCCGGAATGTGGCGGATCAGGTCGACGCGCTCGAGCAGGTGGTTGCCCGACTCGAAGAAGGTGTTGTTGACAAAGTAGTGGCACTCGATCCTCGCCACCGCCAGCGCCTGCAGCGTGTCGCCCATCTGCTCCATCAGCGCCTTGTCCGGATGCAGCTTGGACGTCGCGCCTTCCCAGACGCTCCAGGCGCGCGCCGCTTCCAGCCGCACCGCCTCATCGGGCCCGGTCAGCCGGCGGTGGAACGCGCCGAGAAGATCGTCCCGTTCCTCGACCGGTATCACGCGCACATAGTCCTCCCACGCGTCCGGAAAGATGGCGCTTGCTCCTTTCTGGTAGAACCACTCGATCTCCTGCGGACGACACAGGAAGATCCCGCGCAGGACCAGTTGCGTCACGCGATCGGGATGGGTCTGTGCGTAGGCCAGCGCCAGCGTCGAGCCCCACGAGCCGCCGAACACCAGCCAGCGGTCGATGCCGAGGTGTTTGCGCAGCGTCTCGATGTCCTCTACGAGATGCCAGGTCGTGTTCTCCTCGAGGCACGAGTGCGGCGTGCTGCGGCCCGAACCACGCTGATCGAACAGGACCGTCCGCCACTTCTGCGGATGGAAGAAAGTCCTGAACGCCTCCGCCAGGCCAAAACCAGGCCCGCCGTGCAGGAACAACGCCGCACGGCCATTCGGGTTGCCGCATTGTTCGTAATAGAGGCTGTGCAGCCCGGAAACGCCGAGCATGCCGTGGTCGTAGGGTTCGATGGGCGGATAGAGAGTCTTCATGATGAGCCGATGATACCGGTTTTGCGGCGACCGACGATCGGGGTCGGGCGCTGCTGGCGCCGACCGGCACCGTGCTGCGATACTCACCGACGCCCAATACGCCCGTTTCAGCCTGGCCCGACACGCGGGGCGCACGATGGATCGCAAGCAGCACTGGGAACGCGTCTACGACACAAGGCCGGTCACCGAGGTCAGCTGGTACGCGCCGCACCTCGAACATTCGCTCGCGATGATCCGGACCGTCGCGGATCCCTCGGCCGCGATCATCGACGTGGGAGCAGGCGCATCGACCCTGGTCGATGATCTTCTCGACCTTGGTTACACACGGGTGACGCTCCTGGACGTCTCGGGCGCTGCGCTCGCCGTCACCAGGGCGCGCCTCGGTGCCCGCGCAGAGGACGTCCAGTGGGTCGCCGGCGATGTCACGACCGTCGACCTGCCCGGCCAGGCCTACGACGTCTGGCACGACCGCACGGTGTTCCACTTCCTGACGGAGCCTGCCGATCGCAGGGCCTATGTGCGCGTCGCCACCGAATGCCTGAGGCCTGGCGGGCACGCCATCCTGGCGACCTTCTCCCTCGAGGGCCCCATGCGGTGCAGTGGCCTGGATGTCATCCGCTACGACGCCGGGAGCCTGAGTCGTGAACTCGGCCCCGCGTTCGCGCTCAGGCAGGAAACGCACGAATCGCATTGCACGCCGTCGGGTGCAAAGCAGAGCCTGATCTACTGCCTGTTCGAGCGGGTCGGGACGCGCTCATGAAGATCGACCGCATCGAGCTCTTCCACGTTGCCATCCCGCTGCCGAAGCCCTTCTACCCGTCCTGGATTCCCGGTTACCCCCAGACCGCAAACCGCTTCACCCTGATGCGCGTGACCACCGATGACGGTGTCGAAGGATTGGCGGCCGGGGTCGCATTCGAGCGCGAGCGGCAAGGCCTGGGCAGCCTGTTGGGGCCCTACCTGATCGGTCTCGATCCGACCGACATCGCGACCGGGCGACAGCGCATCCGCGAAGCCAGTTTCCTGGGCTGGCGGAATTACTGGCTGGAAGCGGCTTTCTGGGACGTGCTCGGCAAGGTCAGGGGCAAGCCGGTGTGGGCGCTGCTGGGTGGCGACAAGGCGGGTCGAGTGCCTGTCTATGCCTCGACAGGCGAGGTCCACGCTCCGCAGCAGCGGGCGCGGGAAGCGCAGCGGCTGGGCGAGCTGGGATTCAGGACCATCAAGCTGCGCGTGCACAGCTTTGACCCGGCCGACGACATCGCCCAGGTGCGAGCCGTCAGGGAAGCGGTTGGCGCGGGCATGGACATCGGGGTGGACGCCAACCAGGGGTGGCGAGTGGCACTGATCGAGGATGCCCCGCTGTGGACGCTCGAGCGGGCGACCGACTTCGCAAGGGCCTGCGCGGATCTGGGCGTTAGCTGGATCGAGGAACCCCTCGACATGCACGCCTATGACGAGCTGGCCGAACTGCGCCGCCGCTCCGCGGTGCCCATCGCGGGGGGCGAAATGAACAGCGGCTGGCACGAGTTCAAGGTCATGCTGGAAAAAGGCAGTCTCGACATCTACCAGCCGGATGCCACGATGGGCGGCGGAATCAGCGATGCGAAACTCGTCCTCGACGCCTGTCGCGCCCGCGGATTGAGCTTCGCGCCGCACACCTGGACCAATGGCCTGGGGTTCCTCATCAACCTGCACGTCTACGCCGCGGGTCCGCGCGATCATCCTCTCGAGTACCCGTACGAGCCCCCGGGCTGGGTACCCGAAGCGCGCGACGGCATCCTGCGTGAACCGATCATGGTGGATGGCGACGGGACCGTTGCCGTTCCCGAGACCCCTGGTCTCGGCATCGAGATCGACCAGGAGAAACTCGCCCGGTACGGCGAGAAGTTCTTCGAGATCACGTCGCGCGGCATCGCGCTGAATACCATTCGGGAAAAGGGCCTCTTCACCGCGTTGCGGTTGGCACGGAAGAGGAAACGCCCAAAGCCCGACGCGTGACAGGCGCAGATCCCAGGACTCGCCCAGGCCAGAAAGGCCAACGGCTCAGGAGCAATCACATGACCGGTCTCGATCTGGATTTCGTTCGCGGGCAGTTTCCCGCCTTCAGCGAGCCCTCGCTCGAGGGCTTCGCGCACTTCGAGAACGCCGGCGGCTCCTATGCCTGCCGGCATACCATTGAATGGCTCGATCGATTCTACCGGCAGACCAAGGTGCAGCCGTACTACGCCTTTCCGCCGTCCAGGACGGCCGGCGAGCAGATGGACGCGGCGAAAACGCGCCTGGCCGCCTGGCTGAACGTCGGCGCCGACGAACTGCATTTCGGGCCGTCGACGTCGCAGAACACCTATGTCATCGCGCAGGCCCTGCGCCAGCTGCTCAGGCCGGGCGACGAGGTCATCGTCACCAACCAGGATCACGAAGCCAACATCGGCGTGTGGAGCCGCCTCGGGGATGCGGGCGTCATCGTGCGCGAGTGGAAGGTCGATCCAGACACCGCCGAGCTGCGAAGCCAGCGATCTCGAGGCGCTGTTCAGCCCGCGCACGCGGGTGGTCGCGTTTACGCATTGTTCCAATATCGTCGGCAGCATCAACCCCGTGCGCGAACTCACCGACATGGTGCACCGGGCCGGCGCCTGGGCCATCGTCGATGGCGTGTCCTTCTGCCCGCACGGCATGCCGGACCTCGCGGCACTGGGCGCGGACATCTACCTGTTCTCCCTGTACAAGGTGTACGGGCCACACCTCGGCGCGATGTACCTGCGCCGGGACCTCAATGCCGAGTTGCCTAACCAGGGACACTTCTTCAACGCCGGCAAGGAGACGGCCCGGTTCACCCCGGCCGGCCCCGATCATGCGCAGATCGCCGCGGTCAACGGATTGATGGACTATCTGGACGCCGTCGCGCAGCGGCACGGGTACGGCGACAAGCCCGTCCAGGGCCGGGCCGCAGCCATCAGGGACCTGATGCGCGACCACGAGACCGCCTTGCTGCAACCCCTGCTCAATTACCTTGCGAATCACCCTGCCATCCGCTTGATCGGCAGGGACCGCGCAGCGGAGCGGGCACCGACGGTTGCCTTCACGGTCGAGGGTCATCGCTCCACCGAGCTGGCCAGCCGCTTGTCGGAGTTCAAGCTGGGCGTCGGTGTTGGGCACTTTTACGCGTATCGCCTGATTGAGGCCCTCGGCATCGACACCGACGACGGAGCCTTGCGCGCCTCATTCGTGCACTACACCTCGAGGCAGGAAGTCACGCGGCTGATCGCGGCGCTCGACTCGCTGATCTAGTTGTCACCGCCTGCCGGGACCTCGCCGGACGCGGAAGCAACATGAGGTGCTGCGCCGGGGAACCGGCATCGCGGCCTGGAGCACTGCAAGGCGCTACTCGCCGGCGCCGAACAGGAACTCGAGCGCTCCGGGCAGGCGCGCCGCCCAGGCCGGCTCGTCGTGGCGGGCGTCAGGGTCGACGACGAACCGGAAGCTGGAGTCGTCGTAGCCGGCGGCGCGGAAACTGGACTCGACGCGGCGTATCAGCCCGATCATGCGCTCGACCATCCGGGGATCGTCGGCTTCGCGTCCGCCGAACCCGATGAACACCCTGCGTGGGGCTGCGATCAGCGGGTCCGTGTCGCGCACCAGCTGGCCCATGCCGATCCACATCGTCGGACTCTCGATCAGCCCGTAGCCAAACCGCCCGGGCTTTGCCAGTAGCGCATACAGCGCCGCGACACCACCGTACGACGACCCGCCGATGCCAGTGCCGGCATGGCCCTGCAGCGTGCGGTACTGGCCGTCGACCAGCGGCATGACTTCGTCGGTCAGGAAATCCGGAAAACGCCTGCCGGCCGGCTCGGGCATGTCCGGATCCCCCATGTAGTCCTTGTAGGGCAGGTATTCGTGGCCGCGGTCCTTGCCCGCATGATCGACGCCGACCACGATCATCGCGGGCAGGCGACCGTCGCCGGTCAGGCGATAGAGCGTCTCGTCCATGCCCCATTCCTTGTGACTGACGTCGCTCAGGCAGGCGTCGAACAGGTTCTGGCCGTCCAGCATGTACAGGACCGGGTATTTCTTCTGAGCATTGTCCGGCGCGTCGTAGCCGGGCGGCAGCAGCACACGGATCGTCCGGGAATTGCCAAAGATTCGGCTGTCCAATTGGTGCAATCGCAGGTCGCCGGAAACCGTTGACTCGCAAGCGGGTCCAGGCTCAGCAGCGCTGGCTGGCGAGGCCGGTCCAGTCATACAAACGAGGATTGCCAAGGCGAGTACGCGCATCACACACCCCTTTGCAAAGACGTTACAAGCTGAGCACGAATCCGGTGCCCACAATGATACGGGCGGCGGCCGGCTGGCCCTCCCGGACGGATTGGCCGCGGCCGCTCGTCGAACCCCCCGACCCCACAGTTCGTGGGCGGCACCAGGCTGTCTGATTGACGTTATCTTTCAATTAGTTAGGCGGCCCGTCCCCGCCTTGTTGATTCGTCAGGTGTCTTGAAGTCGGACTGGGACGTGCCGAGATACTACGTTGCGGTAACAGTTCGGGTCGCTACGCTGCGGGGTCGCGGCTGTCATTCGAACCCAGGTGGCGTATCGTTTCGCGTCATCCATGACACTCGATGGGTAGTTCTTCGATCAGCCTGCCGCCCGGCGCTGCCCATGACCCAGCCTTGTCCGGCGCCTTGGTTCAAAGAAGCCGCACAAGTGCACCGGCTGACGCAGATTCACTCATCGTCGTGGACGCGCGCTGGCGCGTCTGCTGCTGAATGCGAGAACCAGACGGCTGCAGCCTAGGTGCACGGGGCAAGTGCGGGGGAAACGGATGGCCACAGAAGACACGCTTGTCATCTGCGATCTAGCGACACTCCAGATGTGGAGGCGGCAGTTGCGCAGCATCATGCGGACCCGCAACTTGCCCGCCGTACAGTTTCAATTGCCAGGATTTTCAAGCGAACGGAACGACAACCTGTCGGCACTCGCCAGTGGGTTTCAGAGAGCATGCGGTTGTGCGAGTGGCGGCTTCTTCATGAGCGTCACCATTGTGGCGACCGTCGGTTCATATTTCATATCCGGCAATCGTTTCGCCAGTATCAATCTTCTCCAGGTCGTATCGTTCTTGGGTATCACCGTCCTTGCTGCGCTTTTCGGCAAGATCTTGGGCCTGTTCTGGGCACGGTGGCGAATACTAAGACTTGCCGCACGCACGCATGACACGATCATCAGAACTGACCAGCAAACAGCTACTCAATCATCTTGAGAGGAGGCTGAAACATGGGACGCGTCTGCAGAGAAGCCCAGGATTGGGCCGTAAACAGTTGCAACAGTATTCAGTGCACCAGCTTCACCAATTGCGACAGTATCCGGTGCACCAGGTTCACCGGCTGCGCCTGGTACAACGTCCCATGCCACGTGGCTCGGGCCGCCTGCGTCGTGGCCGCAGCTATCGCACGCGCAGCTTGCTGGGTTGCTCGGGCTGCCTGCGTAGTTGCCGCCACAGTGGCCCGGGTCGCTTGCGTCGCGGCCGCAGCCATCGCGCGCGCGGCCTGTGAGGTCGTGAACTTCGTGCTTGACGTGATCGGGTTCATCGTCGAACTAATCCTCAGTATTCCGATCATCGGCGGCATCATTCGGACGATTCTGAACTGGGTGACTGAGATCGTCTGGCGAATTGTCGGGATCTTTGACTTCCTGGCATCGCTTGCCGGAATTCGCCCGCGCAAGAAGATGTATTTCGGTGTGATTGTCCCTCCGATTACCCCCATCGCGTCGGATGCCGACATCCAACGTCAAGTTGATGCGGCCGTAACTTTTTACGACCAGACGTGCAACATCAACATGATCTTCACGGGAATCTGCCATACCGATGTCCCGCCGCCGGGTGGCAACCTTACCGTCGGATGCGACGCGGGCGGGTTCTTCAGCGACTGGTTGCTCACGGGGTCCTATTTCGAGTTTGCATCCGCGACCTGCAAGTTCACTGATAGCTTCAGACGGATCATCGGGTTGGGCGCCGAAATCATCGTGTTTATCGTCCAGAATGTAACCCCGGCCAACACCAACGGCTGCAGTTTCGCGTCGACTCACAACTGGGTCGTCATTGAGGCGCTACCCACCGATCAGGCCTTTGTGGCGGCTCATGAGATTGGGCATGCCTGCTGGTTGCCTCACGATGGCGATCCAGCAAATCTGATGGCTTCAATTACTCCAGGGGCTAACCCGACACTCACGAACGTGCAGATCGCGCTCGTTCGTTGGAGCAAGCACTGCGTCTACATTTAGCATGACGAGGAGATCAATTGAATGAACACAGAGATGAAAGATATCGGCGATACGCAGCAACCGAATTGCAACGTCAACTCGACGTTCAACTTCACGGTCGGGGGACTTGCAATTGCTGCCGCTCTGGTGATCGGCTATCTGGCCTACGTGTATTGGTGGAAGTGACGCGATACGCGTGCCAGTAACCGCTCCTCGGCCGTGTTGACTGGCATTGGTTCAGTTTCCGCGTCCGGCCCCAAGGGGTACAAGCTTGGCTCTTCATTTGGAGACTCTCGTTGAACGGCTTCAGGCATCTTTGGCGTGCCACGATTGGAGTTCCAGTGCCGCGGCCTTATTAGTGGTCAGGCCGACGGGACGTTCATCCAGCATGGGGAATTGAAGCCCGGGAATCACTGGAGGGTTCCGGCGGCATGGCGAGTAACCATTCATAACGGGCTTGTTGCGGTCTGACAGCTGTACTCTCATCAGCACTCGATGCATGAGATTCTGAAGCGAATCAGGGCAGACGAAGGCAGGGCCGTTAACTGCCTACGGTTCGTGGCGAACGGGGATCACCGTTGAGGCATGCGGAGGTTTTTCACCAATTGCCGTGAATCATGGTGGCTGACGGTTTGACAGGTTCCTCCAGTTTTGTGACCGTGTGCTTGAGGGAATCCGTATGATCCAGTGGCCTCAACGATATGCGCCGGGCCAGGCGCCGGTTCACGTGCGTAACGAATTGCTGATTGCGGCACCAAGAGAAGTCGTCTGGGCGTGGCTGGTGCAGGCGCCAGGATGGCCCACCTGGTACCCGAACTCTCATGACGTGCGAGTCAACGGCGGGGCGTCAAGTCAGCTTGCGCTCAACGCCAGTTTCACCTGGCGCACCTTTGGCGTTTCCATTCGTTCCGTAGTCCTCGAATTCGTTCCGCCTGAACGAATCGCCTGGAACGCTTTCGGCACGGGCATCGACGCGTATCACGCCTGGCTCATCACGCCTACTCCGGGCGGTGCGCATGTCCTCACGGAAGAAACCCAGCATGGTTGGGTGGCACGGCTCGGGAGCTTCCTTCTTCCAAACCGAATGTCGCGGTACCATCAACTCTGGCTCGAGCGACTTGGTGATGTTGCACGAAGCGGTCCGCCCGCCCCGGCTGGCGTCTGACCCGGCGCCGCAACGGACTCGTTCGCGCTCGACTTTGAACGCCATCGCCAGACACCCATCCGAACCACCATGACCGCCACCATATTTCTTGCCGACACTGATGCCGAGATCGAGTCCTGCTTCCCCGTGTTCAAGGCACTACGTCCACACGTCAGACAGGATGATTTCCTGTCACAGGTCCGTCGCCAACAGGCGCAGTCATTCCGCGTTCTTGGCTTGCGGTACGACGACTTCGTCAAGAGTGCCGCGGGGTTTCGCATTGCCGAGTTCCTTGCCTGGGGCAAGGTGCTCTACATCGACGATCTGGCGACGCTTCCCGGCGAACAAGGTCAGGGGTTCGCTGGTTCTTTGCTCGACTGGCTGTTTGAACACGCGAAACAGCACCAGTGCCAGAGCGTTCACCTGGACACGGGGTACACACGTCATGCCGCTCACCGCCTCTACCTTAGGAAAGGCATGAGATTCAGTTGCCATCACATGGAATACAGCAGGGCATTGGAAACATGAAGCCTTGTCGAGAATGCCAGCATGAAGTATCCGAGCAGGCCACGGCCTGTCCTGGTTGCGGGGCTCCGTTCCCGGCCAGGCAACAGTGGGACGGTTGGGGATTTGAGTACAAGTCCACAGCCACGCTTCTTGGGCTGCCCCTACTGCATATATCCTTCAAGTTCCGTCCAAATCGCGTCCCGGTGCCGGCCGTAGGCATCATCGCCATCGGCCAGTTTGCCTGCGGCGTCTTCACCCTGTCCCAATTTGGCGTGGGAATCGTGAGCATCAGCCAGTTCACGATCGCGGCCTACGCCTTGGCTCAGTTCGCCATTGCATACTCGTTGATCGCACAATTTGGTATCTACATTCACGAAGGGCACGGCCAGCTTGTAAAGAGCCTCGCTGAACTGTTGGGCATGCTCTAGCGCGTCGCGGCCGTGGGTGCTTGTATTACGAGGCGCCTCTTGCGCCCCCGAGTTCAGGTGTTGGGACCCCTAAGCATGATCGATCGAGGTTCTCGTGCATAAGAGCAAACTGGCCGGCTTTATCATCGACTGCAGGACCGACGATATCGAATCTGCTGCCGACTTCTGGGGCAGCGCGCTGGGCATGGAAGTGCGCGCCCTGCCGGGGGAGGAAGGACAGTACCTGCAGCTGGTCGATCCGACCGATCAGCTGCATGTCGAGGTGCAGTCAGTATCCCATCCAAGCCGGGTGCATCTGGACATCGAGTCCGATGACGTCGAAGCCGAGGTTCGTCGCCTCGAAGCGCTCGGCGCCGAGCGCGTGCAGAAGATCAAGACGTGGTGGGTCATGGAAGCTCCCACCGGTCAGCGGTTCTGCGTGGTCAGGGCGAAAGGCGACGCCTTCGGAAAGCAGGCGAACGAATGGAAATGAGCGTGGCCCGACGAATGTTTCCGGCCGACGGTCCCCGGTCCGCCCGGCCCGGCCGTTGGCCTGGTTACTAGTTCCTCGGCGAGAGTTCGGCGGCAACCGATAGACGGGGTTCCTCTTGCTATCGTAGTCGCGGTGCTTGGTCCGTCACCTCGTCGAACCCCCCGCCTCCGGTTTGACCGGACGAGCAGCGCGATGATAGCGTTGGCTTTATTAAGAACGTTCGTCTGAATATTCCATGCACTGAACAGGATGCCGCCCATCTGACGGGGCGCGTTGCACTGTCGCCGGAGGCCCCATGTCCACGAGACTCGATTTCTCCAAACTCACGCTGATGGACGCCCTCGATCTCGCCGCCCTGATCGAGCTCGAAGCGCACAAACGGTACACGCAATTCGCCGAACAACTCGGAATCCGTGGTGTTGACGACGCCGGTGCGGTATTCCAGTCGATGGCCGCCAACGAGAACAAGCACGGCGAGCAGCTCGCCGAGCGCCGGCTCGCAATGTTTGGCGATAGATCCCCAAAGGTCACGCTCGACGACATCTTCGACGTGGAGGCTCCCGAGGTCGGCGCACCTAGTCGGTACATGTCCCCGAGAAAGGCGTACCACGTGGCCTTGTCCTCCGAGAAGAAGGCCTTCGCGTTCTACGACCAGGCCCTCCGCCACGTGAACCAGCCGGACGTCAAAGCGCTGTTCGAGGAACTGCGGGACGAAGAGGCCGAGCACGTAGAAATGCTCCAGAAGATCATCGCGAAGTTGCCGCCGTCGGCCGCCAACGACCTCGAGGACGAGGACACATACCCGGACCAGCCAGTTCGCAACAGCATGGAATCCTAGCCAGCCGTTCTCATCCAGCCACGGACGGCACGAATCTCGAAGGCTGACGCCGGCTTCAGCTCATGCGCAGCGGACCGCTTCGTTGGGACCGCTGTTAGCCGGCTGCAGACCCTGTGACCTGGGACCTGATTGGCGCTTGCATGATTTCAGCTGACGACCGGAAGCGGAAGTCCTCGGCTGCCAGCTTGCTGCTACGCGGACACAAGTGCGTGATATGTTCCGAGCGACCAGGCCATCTAATTCAATAGTCAGCTGGGACGAACGTCATGAACATTGAAGTCGCGAAGAGCTTCTTGCTTTGGTGCCTCGTCATTAACTACGGTGTGCTGTTCGCGTGGTTTCTGGCTTTTTGCTTCGCACACGAGTGGATGTTTCGGCTCCACAGTCGCTGGTTCCTGTTGTCGCGGGAGCGCTTTGACACCGCCCATTACATGGGCATGGCGGTGTACAAAGTCGGGGTTCTACTTGTCAATCTCACGCCATATCTCGCCCTTGTTCTCGTCAGCCATACCAGCTAACCCTGCGCTCCAGCCGACGTGCCCGCCTTCGGCGTGCATTCCCGCCACGCGCTGCGCGCGTGTCGGCGCGGCTGAGCTTGATCGTTATGCGCAGCAACCAGGTATGTAGGATGACTTCAGACAAGCATTTTCGTCGACTTGGATGCTCGATGACGCAGCATTCTTTGCCGCGAATTCATATGAGGCGGAGGTGTTTGTGCTCACCACCGCATTTACCACTTACCTTACACGTCCGGTTTCGTCGGGAGTCATGAAGACGACGGGGCGTGTGGTGAATAGGTCGCGCTCCCAGTTTATCGCCGAGGCAGTACTTCAGGATTCCGAGGGTAATGAAATCGGCAGAGGAAGCGGAATATTCACGCGAGGCAAGACGAAGCTGAGTGATGCAATGGGGTATGGCAGCGCATGACAATTCGCTGCGGCCCCGACGGTCCTGACGAGCCGCGGCCTGAAATCCGACGTTAGGCAGCGTTTGATCCTGGCTGTTCGCTTCCGTTCCCCCCTCCCCCCCCCAAGGCTCGGCCAGGTTGTACGGGACCGGCAGTTGCCGACCCATTTCGGGCGTCATCCCGCGACGCAGCCGAGCCGCGGCTGACGACCCAGCGGCACCACCAACCAGAATCTTTACCGCACGTTCTTCGCACGATTTTATTGCGGTTACTGGGCATCGCGCTCAGCCTGCGGAGATGTTGTCCGGTCGCCCGGCCGCGCGGTTCGACATTCGGGAAGCATGGTGTAAGCTTGGCCGACCGTGCCGGGCCTGCCTTTTGGGGCGACTCGTCGCAGCGTAGACGGCGGCCCGGAGTATTTTGACGAAGAGGGAGGGGATACGGTGAAGAGATCAAGCTTCTGGCTTACGGCAACTGCCCTGCTGGTCCTGTCGGCGGCGGCGTCCGCGGGTGAGTCCACCGGCTACTACACGACGCATGCGGGCAAGTCTACAGAGACGGTCTTGCCGGACGGGCACAAGCTCGTCGTCTCGCAATATTACCAGCTGGCCAAGTCCGACAAGGCAGACGACCCGATCAACGGAACGGAGTCAGATTGCGTCGGATACTTCTTGCTAGACCGGGACGGCAAGATGCTCTCGGGCAGCGGCAGCTGTTTCTCGCACAACACCAGCGGCGACGGCAGCTCCTGGTGGTGGAAGGTCGACGAGATTGGCACCGCGAAGTGCCCCGATGCCTGTGGCAGCTTCGGCTACGTGGACGGCTTCGGCAAGCTGAAGGGCGTGACAGGCAGCGGGACCTGGGTGCGCACCGACCTCACGGCCAACGGCTCGTTTGGGACGTACAAGTCGAAGTATTCGCGCTGACCTGACCGGCCGGGGGTGCATTGAGCCCCCGGCCGCTTGCTCGCGACAACCAGCCTGCGTTAACGACTGGACCCTCGCTGGACTTTCTTCATTCAGCAAGTGTCTGTTCCTGGCAGTCGTCTCAACTGATCGACGCAACACAGGCCTGAAATTTCTCTTTCGGCGTCCTGAATCCTAGCGTTTCCCGGGGTCGTTCGTTGAGTTCTCTAGCCACGTAGTTCAGCCGCGCCTGGCTGTGGACGGACAGATCTGTTTTCTTGGGGAAGTACTGGCGCAGCAGCCGGTTGGTGTTCTCGTTCGATCCGCGTTGCCATGGGCTTTGCGGGTCGCAGAAGTACACCTGAATATCGGTCGCCATGGTGAACCTCTTGTGGTCGGTCAGTTCGGCCCCGCGATCCCACGTCAGACTCTGGTAGAGGTGACTGGGTAGCTTCTTGGCCTGCCTGATCAGCGCGTTGACCACGGTCTGCGTGTCGCGGCTCGAGACCTTGGCTAGCATCACGTAACGGGTATGCCGCTCCACTAGCGTCACGATGTAGCTGTTGTTCGAGCCGCACAACAGATCGCCTTCCCAGTGGCCGGGAACCGCCCGGTCCTCGACGCTAGCCGGCCGTTCGCTGATGGAGACCGTGTCGGGGATCCGTCCGCGGGTATCGGCCTTGGCCGTCGCGTGGCGTGAACGACGGATCGGGTGATGCCTGCGCAGGTGCGCAATCAGCTCCTTCTTGAGCGCCCCGCGAGTCTGTACGAACAGCGTGCGATAGATCGTCTCGTGCGACACCCAGAATGCCTCATCCCCAGGGTGGGTAATCTTGAGCCACCCGGCGATCTGCTGCGGCGACCAGTTGTGCCGTAGCTGTGCATCCACGATGCGCCGCAGGTGCGGGTGTGTGGCCAGCTTACATGCCTTGGGGCGCAGCGCTCGACGCCAGGCCTGCCGATCCGACATCTCGGCCCGGTATGGGCCCCGGCCGCCGTTCCGGGCCACCTCCCGACTCACGGTAGAAGGCGCCCGGCCCAAGCTAGCGGCGATCTGGCGCAGCGAATGGCCGTTCACCAATCCGCGAGAGATCTCCTCCCGTTCGCCCAGGGTCAGCGCCCGCCGGGAGCGCCGTCGAGGAGGCGGCTGGATCCCGCCACTCGGACGGATGTGCGCAAAAATCGACGATGAGGTCTTGCCGAAGGCTCGGCCAATCGTCCAGAGCCCCTCACCGCGCCGCCATCGATCCCAGATCTCGGCACTCTCCGCCGCCGTGAAAAATCGCCGCTTCCGTCGCTGTCGCATGACACTCCACCTCCATCACTAAAGGTAAAGTGTTGCGCCGACCGGTTGAGGTCACCGCCGTTAGCAGACCCTAGTTACAGTCCGGGTACGCGCCAGCTCGAACAGTCAGGTATCGGCCCTATCAGTCGGTCTTACGTAATTTGATCCGGAAGGGGATAGCGGCGATTCGGACGTCTGAAATCGAGCCCCCGCTACCAATCCCAGAGTTAGAGGCTACAAAGACTTAGCCAGGGCGCCAACTCTTACAGAGGGTTGGCGCCTTCTCTTCTTGGCACAAGTCTGTCACACGAACCACTCTCGGCCGGGCAACTGCCGTCGCCAGTTAGGTTGTTGGACAATCAGTGGCGGCCCCATCAGCACCCACATAGGTAGGGCGGTAAAGGGGTGGTGCGGCGACGTGGAAAGCCGAGAGTAGCGCCGCGCGGCGGGGCTGCGCCATTGGTGCACGCCTGCCGAGCCGCCTATACTGCGGCGACCCCGCGGGGCTCTGGATGGTGAGAATGCGCTGTCGCACAGCGCCCATTTGCGGGTTTCGTCAATCACGAGGGGAATCAACAGTGAAGAGCCTATTGCTTGTACTTGTCGGCATCATGTCCTTCGGCAGCGCGCTGGCACACGCCGATGCCGCGACCGAAAAGGAAGTCGCGCAGACCATCATCGACGCGAATGACTACACGAAGAAGAACCTCAAGGGCGTTGGCGACGAGTACTCGAAGGAGGGGGCTACCGAATTCTGGTCCAGCGGCGGCCTGATGCAGCAGATCTCTGCCAACGGTCGGCCGGGCGAGTGGGTGTCCTTCAATATCGACGTCAAGCACATCAAGGTAACGACGCTGGTGCCCGGACAGTTGGCGGTGGCCCACTACTATTCGGAAGGCTCGATGCAGCCCAAGGGCAGCCCGGCCGTGAACAACTACCGCACGCGGGCCAGCCAGGTGTACGTCAAGGAAGACGGCAAGTGGAAGGTACGGTCCTCGCATTGGTCGGCCATTACCGGCGGCGCCGGTACCAGCCAGACCGCACTGGAGGAGTGAACTGGTGGCTTCCCCGCCCGGATCGGGTCGGCCCGCTCCGCGGCGGGGTTGCCGCAACGTCGCCGTCGATCCGGTGTCGCCGGCGGGCGCCGGATTGATCGGCAATAACAATCGGAACCATTGATGATGAACAGACCACACTGGGCCTGCATGGGAGCGACGTTCATGGCGATTCTGGGCATGGCGGGCTGTGCAGGTTCATCCGCTCGAGAGCCGATCAAGACGGTGGACCACGTGGACCTGCAACGGTTCATGGGCGACTGGTATGTCATCGCCAACATCCCGACCTTCATCGAGAAGGGCGCCCACAACGCCGTGGAGTCGTACCGGATCGACAACGACGGGTCGATTGCCACGACATTCACCTTCCGTGCGGACGGTTTCGATGGCGAGCAGAAGACCTATCACCCGCGGGGATTCGTGCAGGACACAACCAGCAATGCGATCTGGGGCATGCAGTTCGTTTGGCCATTCAAGGGCGACTACCGCATCGTCTACCTGGACGCCGACTACACGCGGACGGTGATCGGCCGGCAGAAGCGGGATTACGTCTGGATCATGGCGCGCGCGCCGTCGATACCTGATGCCGCCTACCAGCAGATCCTGGCATTGCTGGCGGAGCAAGGATACGACGTCTCGCGGATACAGAAGGTCCCGCAACGCTGGTGAGACCATGATCGCGGCCGGCCATCGACGCCTCCGGGCCCGGCTTTCGCATGATGGCCTGCCCGCAGGATTCCACGCAGGAACCTGACGGGATCGGGTCGGGTTGTGGGGTTCGGATTAGGCGGGAATGGCGGTTGCCGTAAGGGCCGAGCCTGGCCGTACGCGGACATGCCACCCAGTCCCGCAAGACGGGAGGTCTTACGCGTTGCGTCAGCCCTTGCAAGTCCTGCGCAGCGCCAAGGGCGCCGCTTGTCGAATCCCTCCCCCCGTTCAAAGATCGGGAGACCCGTACCGTTTGGATACAACATCGATTGAAAAGGAAAGGGGGCCTCTTGGCCCCCTTTCCTTTTCAATTGGCGCGCCCGGAGGGATTCGAACCCCCGACCCCATGGTTCGTAGGGAGCACCAGGCGCATTTTCAGGCTTTATTCTTCAACAAGTTAGATGGCCCGCCCTCTCCTAACTTTACGCTGAGACTCGTCAAGACTCGTTGAGTGTCGCCGAGACACTACGTTGCGGTGACGGATTGACTCAACGGGGTCGAGTAGCGACACCGAGTGGCGGAGCGAGAGAGATGCATGTGGATCCACGGCGTAGCGACGATTCACTCGCCTCTGGTCAGCTCAAGGCAAGCCAGGTTCTTCTTCAGTGCCGAGAATCAAGTCGCCAAACCAAGCGCCGCCCTTCTTGTAGCGTTCCCTCCGTTCCTCCATTTGACCGGTGTCCCAATCCACTAACTTGGCCCCTTTGATAGCCATGTCTTGGGCCCATATCGCGCGGGATTTGTCGCCTGCAATAGCTCGCGCTGCTGCCTCGATCTCGAATATCTGAGGATCGACTCTCCCGCGATACTCAAGTCTCGGAAGTAGTGCGATGGCCTTACTTGGGTCACGAACACGTGCATCAGGATGAGTCGCCCAGATAGCTGCCACGTGCTTGATTGCCCAATCATCGTCGCCCGCGACGATCCGCTCCATCCATCGCTTGACGCGAACCAGAGTCGCCTCAGATACAGGTCTCGCGCGGAGCCAACTATCGACAACGCGAGCTCGCGCAGCATTGCTACCGTTCTGCGCTGCTACCTCCCACCACTTGAGGCCCTCGGTACGCCTTGGCTCCTCGTCGATACTCGCCAACGCTGCTCCGACCAGCAGTGCTGCGTCTGGTTGTCCTGCAAGCGTGGCTCGAATGATCGTTCGATAGCCAGTCTCACGTTTTTCTGGAGAATTACCTTTCTGATATGCCGTGACCAACCCGCACAGAACCTCTGTTCTCGGGTTTCCAATCTCTGCTTCGCCGCACAATGCTTCGAGGTGAGTCAAGTCGACCGCATAGGTGGCCGACGTACGGTAACCCTGGAATTGGACAGGAATGACTCCATACAGAGGTGGCCGACCGCCCCCCGCTTTGTCTTTGCGCCGGCCGTTCTGAATGCCAAAAATGGTCGGTACCGTGAAATCTGCTTCGTTCTCAGCGAATACTATTCTCGGATCTTTGGGTTCTCCGTGCGGGCCGAATTGAGCTTCAGCAACCACCCAGCCTTCTCTCGAGAGTTTTCTAGCCATGTATGGGTACTGCAAGGCAGGCCACCTGGTCCATTTGATCTCCAGAGGCTCGAATTGATTGGTCAATTGTAGGAGGCGTTCTAGGTTGGCCTCGATCCCGTACTGCGAACGTATTTCGGCGGCCCGTTCCCGGTCCTTATCGATTGCGCGCGGTGACATCGTTGTTAACGCGCGTTGTGCTGACTCGTCACCTGCCTCCGCTGCAACTGAAAACCACGCAAATGCTTCTGTCGGCTGTTCTTGTCCACCCTCTCCTTTCAAGAGCATCACTGCCAAATTGTATTGTGACGTGCGATGACCGAGCCTCGCCATGACTGCGAACTCGCGTTGCGCCGTCACGAGGTCGCCAGCGCCATAGGCTTCCACAGCTTCCACGTAACTGGGTCGCGCTGGCAGACTCGCACACGCCAGGATCAGTCCAATCCAAACCGTATGCCAGATCCTCACTCTTTGTGCTCTGCCTCCCATAACCGCTCGCGTCCCAATTGTGTCGCGTCTTCTTGGTGGGATTTCGCTCTGGTCGAAGCCAAGACCGAACCGCATTAGCTTGCCCTCCTTGCGTACGGTGAAGTTGAGCCGTCTGTATGGGGACTTGAATCCGACGCCCAATGACTTCCACATCGGACAGGGAAGAAAGGCGGTGCTCGCCCGCATGTTGAAGATTCGGTCCGAGGGCCAGGAGGCAAGCATCGAAACGTAACTCTACGAAAATCACCAGATTCGCGGTATTGGGTCCAGTAAGTGCTTGTTTCTACAGACCGACTACTGTTCAGGGCTCCAGATTCGTAGTGAGCATCAGGCTTGTTGATTAGCGTTGTTTTTCAACTAGTTAGGTGGCCCGCCCTCACCTTGTCAAATCGTCGAGTGTCGCCAAGTCGCGCTGAGATGTTCCGAGGCTCCACGTTTCGGAAGCGGTCTGGGCTGATTGACTGCGCGGTCGTGGCTGTTACACGGACCAAAATGCTGCGATATTCAGCCGCAATTGATCCTCCTAATCAGTATTAGACCACCTAATTCAAGTTAGATGCCCGCCGATATCGAGTCACTAATTCGACGAAATCGCTGGGGCGAAGCACGCCGCGCAATCCTTCGCGATCTGCGTACCGATCCCGACAATCACTGGCTCATTACTCGCCTCGGCCTTACCTATTACGAGCAGCGGCAGTATGCACGGGCCCTAGAGTTTTGCGGCCCGGGCCGTCAGGCTGGCGCCAGATTGCCCGCTAGCGCTTTGGGACAAAGCAGGCGCACTCCAGATGCTCGGGCGCCATGCTGCAGCGGGCGATATTTATCGGCGTCTGATTCGCCGTGGCGTGAAGCGCATTGCCAACGGAACTTGCGGTGAAGGTTTGGCTCGTGCCCGTGGGCTAGTGGCGGACTCTCACCTTCGTTTAAGCGACTCACTACGCGTGCTACATCGCGAGAAGGATGCCACGCGGCATTTTTGCAAGCATCTCGACATGCGCGGTCCTGGCTGCCAGTCTATCTACCGTTGCGTGATCTCCGCAATAGGCAATCAGCGCGAATGCATTCGGTGGTCTATAGGTTTCGAGCGTTGGAGCGGTCCGTGAGAGACTTGAGCGAGCGCGCCGCAGGCGCACGGAGAGATTTTACGCCTGCGGCGCGCTGCAACGGCCTCGCGCGGCCCGCTCAACGCGGACGGTCAGGGTGCACATGAACAGCATTCGCCACGACATGAGGCAGTTTTATCCGCTGAAGGCGGTATTTGAGCAAATTCTCGGGAAACGAGCGTACCGAAAACTTAAGGAAACTGCTGGCCTCGCGGACTGGAAGGTTGAAACAAGGAAACTGCTCAAAGCTATCGAGCTATCAATAGCTGAAACAGTGAAAGTGGCCGATACAGAACTATATAAAGAGGCAAATCAAATTCTAGAATTGGGGCGCATCCATATTAAAGGTGTGAAAGACATCTCTGAACTCTTTGCCAGTCTGTCGGCCACTCTAACAAGAATTGTTTTCCTGCAAATTGGCTACATGCCTACCCATGGCCGAGTTGAATCAGTATCACTCACTGCAAGGAACTGGAATCTTGCGTGTGTTCGGTCGGTGCAGTACGTCCAAAGTATTGCGCAAAAAGAAACCGCAAAACGCTTGGAGGACCGAAAGAACGAGGCACGGTCGAAAAGTGCAACCTAACAAGCGCGTCGAGTCGGACTCGCTACATCGGCGCTTGGAGCCGCTTCCGCTCGCCGCTCACGCGCGGCGTTGGGCCACAGGAGCTTTTATGAGTCAATCTATACATGCTTTTTGCGTGATGGCGCTCTTTGCGTTGCCATTTACCGCAACTGCCGAGATCAAATCTACCCATGTCTATGGCCTCGGCATGTCGTCTTGCGGCGCTCTTGTCCAGGCATTCAGGCAGGACTCCCCAAACGAGGGCTTGAACCATGACGGCCGTATGTTTTCAACCCAAGCACATACATATCAGCAATGGCTCGCAGGCTTTGTGTCTTCGTACAACTTGTACTCATCAAAATTAGGAAATATCGGTGATGCCACAGATATTCATGGACTTATCGAGTGGGTGCATTCATATTGCAAAAAGAACACAACGTCTACCGTTGTACAAGCTGCAACTGAAATGGTGCGCGCGCTGGAGCGAAAGTAAGTGGCCCAACAAGACGCTCAAGCCGACTCGCTACGTCAGCGCTTCGCGCTGGCTCCGCTGTAACTGACGCCATAAAGAAGACATAGAAACAAGACTGAAAGCGATTCACCGATCATGGCTGAGTCTGCAGAGTCGATCATTGGGTTGCTGCCAGTCTTCCTAGGTCTCTTGCCTCACGTCCAGAATATGGGACGAGAGCTGGAAGAAGTCCTGACCGAAGGCGGTCTCATAAAGATACCAGGTGGTGTCGTATCTTGGGCCGAGCTTTATGAGCTACCGTTTATGCGAAACGTTTTCGTGGCCGCTCATACATTTGGAGCGGGGACGGAGTTCGCGAGCTTGTCCAATCTGCTACGCCCAACCTTGCCATTCTTCGGAGTGTGGAAGACGAGGTGTCTGGAAGGGGTACAAAGACACCGCGGTCTGAAGTGAATCCTTCCCTAGCGCTCGGCGCAGTACTCTCACTCGTGTACAACATGCGGTCGTTTAGCACGCATGGCGTTCCCATCAATGTCTTGCTCAAGATCGGTAACAACGGTAGCGATGCTGCGTTGTTGAAAGCTGTCAGCATTGATCCGTCCGTGGTAGCTGGGAAGTCTCTCGCTTTGCGTATCGCCAGGGCGACGGCGGAGAAAGACAAGCGTTTCTTCAAGAGCCTGATTCAGGCCATTGGTGATGCAGGCGTTGGGTCTCCGAGGGCGAAGGCCCCAAGGGAACGACATCCTCGGTTGAAGTACTGCCTTTCGATCTTGGAGGACGCCCACACCTCAATTCCCTTTCCGAGCGTACCGCCTATCAGTTCTTTGCGGAGCAGCTCGGTGTGTATCCACAGGAGGGACAGTCGAAGGATGCATCTCGGAGTCTGATGGCGACTAATTAGCCGCTGGAAAAAGTTTGTGCGACATGAATAGGGCCTTTTCATGTCGTCGCAATAGAGAGCGAGAGGTGAATCTTTTTCCGTCTCCTGATCAATTTCAAGGAGACGGATGTGATGAACGAGAACGAGCCGCGGCCGGCAGGCGAGCAGCCAGAGGCGGCCGCCGACGGCGCGGCGGGTGCGCCGCCTAGTAACACAGCACCCGCGAACAGCATCACAGGTGATCATCGAGCGACGCGCATCCTGGCGTCGGGAATCGACAGCCTGTACCTGTCCCAGCCGGGAACCCTGAGTCCCTCGCTTCAGAAGCTCATCGAGCGGCTCAAGGGCAACGCGCAGTCAGTCGATCGGGACTTGCGAGACCTGGCGCAGCTGACACTTGGCGACGAGCTGTTCGAGGTGTCGGACAAGGGGGCCCGGCGCTTTGCGTACGTACTGACGAGCACGGCGTTTCGGGTGGAACTCGCCCGCAGCGAGGCCCGGTCCCTGCCGATGGCGCATATCCAGGTGTCGAGCGCCGCTTTGGCGGTTTGGGGCGTCAATGAGACGATTGAGCGGCTTACCGCAGTGTTGCGTGAGGTTGGCGAGCTCGCCGGCGATCTCCAGGTTAGTCGTGCGGATCTGTTCGTCGATTCTCTGACGGATCAGGACCTCTCGGACCTGGCAGACAGCCAGTGGGTCACGCGCGCCCATAGCATCGCGCGATATAGCGACCAGGGCCAGCGAAGCGGCTACTTGATAGGTCGAGGGGGCGATCTGTCCCTGCGGCTTTATGACAAGACTCTGGAGGTGCTTCGTAGCGGCAAGGTACATGCACGGTTCAAGTGGAAAGATCGCGGCTGGCAGGGCGAAACACCGGTTTGGCGGGCTGAACTCCAGATCCGTCGTACGGTGCTTCGCGAGTTGGGGATTTCAACTGTTTCCGATCTCGTGGGCAACGTTGGGGCACTCTGGTTGTACGGCCTGAATGAGTGGTGCCGACTATGCGTTGCCAATGGGACCGACAAGACCCGCTCACGCTGGCCTACCCATCCATTCTGGCAGGCGTTACTCGAAGCGAGCGGGTTTGATACGTCGGGCGGGGCGGGCAAGCGACTGCTGAAGCGATCCCGGGCGCCATCCGACACGCGAATGGTCGACCAGTTAGTTGGAGCGGTCACTACCTTCATGGCACGAGAAGGCGAGTGGGAATTCGCGCGGGGCCTGGAAGGACTCATGCGCGTCGCCGAGCTTGTCCATGCCAATCGCGAAGAACTCCTCGGCATCGATGGTCCGCGCCAGGTCAGCCGCAAGGTCACTGAGAAGGTCCGGAGGTTCGGAACGGCGGCTGCACACCGGGTACCTCATCGGATCGAGCTCCGGCTGACTCCTGAGCCGCGCCAGGAGGGCTTTTCGTATGACCGGCAAGAGTAAGGGGCTAAACCATGAAGTCGCCTCTCTCCGGCCACCTCGTTGCCTGTCGCGCGTCCAAGCCGCTGAATACCTGGGCATTGGCGTCACGCTGCTCAAACGGATCGGTCCGGTCCCGATCCACCTTGGACGGCGCCTCGTGTATGACCTCGTTGACCTCGACGCCTGGCTCGATGAGCATAAGGGTCGAGGGCGGGCCATGAAGGAGGTGTCATGGCCCGAGAACGTGGACTCTATCGACGGAAGGACTCACCTTACTGGTGGATCAATATCGCGCTCCCGGATGGACGCCGAGTATGCAAGAGCACTCGGCTTAAGGGACGCGACGAACGCAGAAGAGTTCTGAGTTCGCCTCAAGGCGGAAGCGTACGAGTCAAACAGGACTGGCGTTCCCGCGCATCGCACGTGGCAGGACGCGGTTGTTCGTTTCATGGCGGAGACTACGGGCAAGCGGTCGGCTCAGATGGACCGACACCACTTGCAGGCGCTGGATCCGTACCTGCGCGACAAGCGGTTGAGCGACATCAACATGGACGTGCTGTGGTCGTTCATCCGTGACCGGCGAGAGCGGGACGGAGTGAAGAACTCCACCATTAACCGCGCGCTGGAAATCGTGCGCCGAATCCTCAACCTGGCGCATCAGGACTGGGGTTGGCTGCAGCGGGTTCCACGAGTTCGCATGCTCAAGGTACCCAAAGGCCGGATCCGGTTTCTGACGCACGAGGAAGCGGACCGTCTCAACGAGGCATTGCCGGAGCATCTGCGCCCTGTGGTGCGGTATGCGCTGGCGAGTGGGTGCAGGATGTCCGAGATCCTGCACCTGGAGTGGTCCCGCGTCGACTTCGGTCGGCGCGTGGCCTGGTTGGATCCAGGGACGACCAAGAACGGTGAAGGGCGCGGCATTCCGCTCAACAAGGATGCGGTCCTCGCCTTGCGGCCGTCCACGGGATCCATGCTCGGTGGTGCTTTACGTACCAGGGCGAGCCGATGGGGGCCGTGGGCTCAGCATGGGAACGCTCGTTGCGGCGAGCCGGGATCGAGAAGTTCAGGTTCCACGATCTGCGGCACACCTGGGCGAGTTGGCATGTGATGAGTGGCACGAGCCTGCAGGAGCTCATGGAGCTCGGAGGTTGGAAGTCGTACGAGATGGTGCTGCGGTATGCGCACTTGGCGCCGGAGCATCTGTCGCAGGCGGCTAAGCGAATCGAGCGGGCTTGGGAAATCGTAGCGGACAACGCTACGATTTCGCTACGCTAGAAAAGGCAAAGGCTCACGCGTTGCGTAAGCCCTTGTTTAGATG
>CAVOFV010000007.1:0-65030 GCA_963695085.1 uncultured Gammaproteobacteria bacterium
GAGACGGCGACGGCAGGTTCAACTTTGAGAGACTTGAGCCGACCAGAGAAGCGTTCCCCGCCCTGGATCTGGCCAATATTTCCTTGTCGGACGGAACTCTCGTGTATGCCGACAAGGAATCCGGGGAAGGATTCGAGGTCGCCGGCTGCAGCATGGACGTGCATCGTTTGCAGCACTTGGGCGGGACGAATGTGAACCCCATGAAGGGCCTCTCCGTCACGGCTGACGTCGCCTGCGGGGAGTTCCGGAAAGGTGCTCTTGTAGCGTCTGACTTGACATTGTCGGCCACTGGGGAGAATGGCGTATTCCTGATCAAGCCGGTCACGATGGGCGCCTTTGGTGCCCAGGGATCTGGCAGCATCCAGGCAGATTTCACTGGCGTCGTTCCCCTGTACGATGTCCATTACTCACTGCCACAGCTCTACATCGAGGAGTTCTTCAAGACCCTTTCGCCAAAGAAGGTCGCAGAAGGGCAAATGGATTTCTCCATGGACCTGACGATGCGGGGCGACGCCATGCACGAGTTGAGGCAGACCATGGAGGGGCAGATGTCGCTACGGGGCGAGAACCTGACGTTCCATGGCAGCGATCTGGATCGGGAGTTTTCCAGATTCGAGTCCAGCCAGAACTTCAGCCTGGTAGACGTGGGTGCATTCTTCTTTGCCGGTCCTCTCGGCCTGATGGTCACGAAGGGATACGAATTCGCGAGCGTCGTTCAAGGAGCGGGCGGCAGCAGCAAGATACGGACGCTCGTCTCCGACTGGAAGGTCGAGCGCGGCGTGGCGCAGGCGCTGGATGTGGCGATGGCGACGAGCAGGAACAGGGTTGCCCTCCAGGGAGGACTGGATTTCGTCGAGGCGCAGTTTGATGGCGTGACCGTCGCCTTGATTGACGAGAGCGGCTGCGCCAAGGTTCAGCAGCGAGTAAGCGGGTCTTTCAGGCACCCGGTGGTTGAGAAGCCGGGCGTCGTGAAGTCCCTGACCGGGCCGGCGCTTGAGTTGCTGAAGAAGGGCCGGGATCTCTTCCCTGGCGGAGAGTGCGAAGTGTTCTACGCCGGTTCGGTGGCGCCGCCGGCATAGCGCTGCGCCGCGGTCGCATGCACACCCATCGTCTGCGCGTACATCGCCTTCCCTCGCCCGTAGCATTGGCACGATGCCTTCCCCAGGCCCACGCCATCAAGAACGGTGATTTCCCCGCGCCTGTAGCTTATGAGACCACGCCCCTGTAACGAACTCGCCGCCTGGGTGATACCCACCCGCCGCACACCGAGCATGTCGGCGAGGAACTCATGCGTGAGATGAAAACAATTAGAGAGGGACCGATCCCGGGTCATCAGCATCCAGCGAGCGACGCGTGATTCCACGTCGTGGCCGTGGGTGCAAGCGGCCGTTTGCGCCAAGTGGTTCATCCGCACCTGGATGTAGAGGTTCATCGCCTGTCGCAGTGCCGCGTCTTCCTTGCAGTGACGGCGAAAGGCGGTCGCACTCATTCGCAATGCAGCCCCAGCTCCCTGCACCACGGCATGTTGCGACGAGTCGCGCACGCCGAGGACCAGCGGCGTTCCCAGCATGCCCTCGTTACCGACTATTCCGACCTCCAGCCGCGATCCGTCGTCGAGTGACGTCACCAGCGAGATGACACAGTTCAGCGGAAAGTAGACGTTGCGAATCCGAGCTCCCGACTCGCAAAGCACCTGCGCCAGAATCAGCTCAACCTGGTCACAACTCGCCAGGACTCGCGACCGGCTTCGATGAGGCAAGGCCTCAATCAGGCGATTCCTGGGCTTGGCTTGTTTCGATACCGGCATTAGCTACCCTTGGCTGCAAGAAAGTCCGCTGCGACAAGTCGCCGCAGCGGCCGCCACTCGATGAGCCCACGCCAGGCGCAGCGGGTGACGGTTCGTCGCGGGCCCGCTTACTTGACGTTCATGCCGTTCTTGACGTCTCTCACTCCGCTAACGGCGCGTGTCACCCTCATTGCCGTGTTGATATCCGCCGCCGAATTCACGAAGCCGCTCAACTGAACGACGCCCTTGAAAGTCTCAACGTTGATCTCGGCAGCATTCAAAGTCGACTCGCCGATGATGGCCGCCTTGACTTTGCCGGTGATGACGGTGTCATCGATGTACTGGCCAGGGCTTTCCTGGGTCCGTGTGGACGCGCAACCCATCGAGGTCGCCAGGAAGACAGCCGCGACGGCCGCAATGAGAATCTTTGTCGAATACATGAAATAGAACTCCAATTACGTGTCAAACGAGCTTGCGAAGATCTGCTCGGGATGGAGTGTGGGCGTTGTTGCGCGCCCGGTCGGTGCGGGAGCGTACACAGGGACACTCACGGAAGCCGCCTATGGAGACTTCGAGCGGGCGCTTTGCCTTATGACGTGACCGTCACGCCGAAGATCGGAGACGGCCTACCAGGACCTCATGGCGCGATGCGGTAGGGCAGCAAGCGATCGTATTCCCGCTTGACGACGGCGTAACACTCGCAGGTCCGGGCTTCCAGACCGGGGCGGTCGAGCACGGTAATGCGACCACGGCGGTACCGGATCAGGCCGGTGTCCTGCAACATTCCTGCCGCCTCGGTAACTCCCTCGCGACGCACGCCAAGCATGTTGGCAATCAGCTCCTGCGTCATGACAAGTTCGTCTGCGCCAAGCCGGTCCAGGCTCAACAACAACCAGCGGCAAAGTTGCTGGTCGACTGAGTGATGTCGATTGCAGACCGCAGTCTGCGCCATTTGCGTTATCAGGGCCTGCGTGTAGCGCAACAACACTTGCTGCATGATTCCGGCCCGTGCAAATTCTTCCTTCAAGAACTTGACTGGCAGACGGTAGGCGTGGCCAGCGCTTTGCACCACGGCCCGGCTGGGCGTGGTTGCGCCGCCCATGAACAGTGAAATACCGATGACGCCTTCGTTGCCAACAACAGCGATTTCAGCTGACGCGCCATCCGCGAGGATGTACAGGAGCGACACTATCGAGTCAGTCGGGAAATAGAGATGACTCAACTCGGCGCCGGATTCGTAGAGCACCGAGCCCAAGGGTAACGGGACCAGCTCCAGGTGCCGATTCAGGCGTTCGTAATCGGGCGGCGGCAATGCGGCCAACACGTGGTTCTGGCTTGGCGTGTGAGAGTCTGACATCGGCGTGCTCGAACCGCCCGGCCTGGTCCTGCTACCCGTAGGGGTAGACATGCATCACTGTGCACCAAAGAGCCAGTCCAGCCAAGTCTGTTGGCGTCATCCTGGCAGCGAACGGCCCGTTGCCGGAGTCCAGACGGCAACCGACCCCGGCAAGCTGCGCTTACCGGGGTCGACGGCGATGGTGCGCGGACGGACCTACAGTCTCAACCGCCTGTGTCTACGGCCGTTCTCTACTGCTTGTCGTAGACGGTCCGGCACTTCCGCTGGGTTTCCTGGTAGGTGTTGTTTTCCTGCATGTTTTCCTGGATCTTGTTGCCAGCATAGCCACCGGCAACGGCGCCGCCGACAGTGGCCAGCTTCTTGCCGTCGCCGCCGCCGACCTGATTGCCAAGCACGCCGCCGATCACTGCGCCAACCACCGTCCCCGCAACCTGGTCGGGATCCTTGGTCTGCCGCGTGAGCGTGACGATTTCGTCACGGCATTCCTCGCGACCAACGTTTGCCGTCTTCGTGTCCATCGTGCGGTATCCGGCCACTGCGGCAACTGCCGTAATCGCCAGGGCACCCACGATGCCGCCAATAATCAGTTGTTTGTTCATATCGAGATTACCTGGAGCCGCGGTCCGCGGCGGTGAGAACTTGAGGGAGGATCATGCGCGCTGGCGGTTCGGTCGTCTGTACGCCAGCGCACCTTTGGATCTGGGTCACAACCGCGTGGTTGGCAACGATTCAGGAGCAGCCCGTACTTCTCCTGCAGCGAAGCAACCGCCGTGTTACGGCTTGGTACGGACGACCAGCAGAAGACCGCCGATCAGGATGGCGCCGACGCCGACCCAGATCGGGACATTGACGGTCTGCTTTTCATCGACGGACATGTGGAGAGGGCCCACATCAATATCGTGTGTCTGTTTCGTGTAGGTAAAGCCGCCATACGCCAGTCCCAGCACGCCGGCGACCATCAGTACGATAGCCGCGATCTTGGTTGAATTCATCGAGTGTCATCCTTTTGCAGGAACGTGGATGCTATATGCGGCTTGCCACCGCGTCGGTACGCTGGCGTACGTAGCGGCAGTGCCACGCTCCATTCCGTCAGGCAGCCAGGACTCTTGGGCCGGCGGCCCATCATTGCTGGGAGATTCCCCTCCTGGGTTCGCTGCCGCACAGACTCCTCATCGACACAAAGGCACACTCGCTTCGGCATTCAATCCACGACCAAGGGCGAATTGCATGAAATGCGAGCCCGGGCCGATAGGTTGGATTCTGGTTCGCCTACAACCATCTCTGCATCTTGCGCATGGACGGCCTGGACCGCGAGGCGCTGGATGAATCGGCCACGACAATCAGGAGAGACATCATGCTTTGGACAATCGCGGTTATCTTGTTCGTTCTCTGGGTTCTGGGGCTTGTCAGTTCCTACACCCTGGGAGGGTTCATTCACATCCTCCTGGTCCTGGCGGTCATCGTCATCCTGGTCAACGTGATCCAGGGCCGACGCGCACTCTAGGGGTCCCGCAGCGGCTGCATTGAGGGGGACACGATGCGCGGCAGTCCGGCTGCCGACCGTGTCTGCCCTGATCGGTCGTTTCAACCGGTCGGCTCAATAGAGGCTTCAGACTGTTGTGCCGGCGATGCACGGCCTGGCGTCAGGCTCGGTAATTCGGTGAGCCGGTCCATTCCGGGCACATCGGTAACACTTTTCGGTCTTCGCGGGAGACGCAAAGTGCCGGGGCGAGAGTGTTGCAAGGGGTGTGGGATGCAGATCCGGCAACCGCAGTTAAACGGCGGGGCTGGATGACCGACCCGGTATCTGTAAGTCCGATGGTCGGCCCGAATGGCACGCAATGATCCGCCCTCAACGATCCAGACGGCATGACATTCAGCGACTTGGAAATGGTGGCCAGGGGTGGGTGAGGCCGGTGCTGTTCACGACGACACGCAGGTGTCGTCGTCCGGCCGAACGCCCGTTCGCCAGCGAACGGGCCGGGCCGGCGTCAGCCGGTGAACCGCCGACACGCGGATTTTCAGGTCGCGCCAGAACTCTGCTGACATCAGTGGGCATCACTCAAGAGCGGGAAAGAAGCGCTCGAGGACTCAGCCAAGTGACGCCCGGTGATACCCGGTAACGCCAGACTCGTAGTACCGGAGTAGCAGCAAGTGCGGCGGGGCACATGAAACGCGTTGTGGACCCGACCTCTTGGCGCTGAGGAGTGGCCTGATTTGGGGCCCCGTACGCTGCATGGGCCTTCCACCACCAAGGCACGAGCAGCGCGGCCCATCGGAATCGCGCGGGAGTAGCTGCAGGTTTCGTCGCTGATCTTGGTCGGTCATGGAGCACGGTGTATGAGAAACTCCTGTCCATGCTTGAATTGGCTGAACTCTCCGGATCTGTTACACGTATCAGGAAATCAGGATCGGCACCTCAGTGACCCGGTCTGGTGATCGAAAGTCCACCTTCGAGAGGACGGAACGATGAAGGTTCGCCTCAGGGAAATAATCGCCGTAGCCGGACGCATTCTCCGGGAGCAAATTCGCCTGCGCCGTGGGCTCGTCTTCTGGGCGGTCTTTCCGTCACTCATGCTGCTGCTTTTCGGGCTCATCTATGCGGGCGGCGGTCAGCCGGGCAAGTCGTTCGACGGCACGGCACCCGGCATTCTCATCGGGGCCGCCCTGTTCTTCAGCTGCCTGGGCGGGCCGGTTGCTCTGATCGTCGCGGAGCGGGAGCGCCGCACGCTGCGGCGTCTTTTGCTTTCGCCGCTTAAGCCAAGCTCCTATTTTCTGGGTGCTGTGGCGGCCAGCTCCGTCATTGCCTTCGGGCAAGCGGCGATCGTCTACGGCATCGCATTCGCATTTGGAGGGCGCTTTCACGGCTCTGTGCCCTTGGGGCTGGCGATTATCATCATGAGCGTCTTCTCGTTCGTGGGGCTGGGGTTCTTCTTCGGGTCGCGCTTCACCAAACGTACGGAAGACGTCAATGGCCCGGTAGCCGCGTTCGGCGTGCCGCTGCTGGTCCTCGGCGGGACGTTCTTTCCCGTGTCGATCCTTCCCTCTTATCTGCTCACCGCCGCACACGTTAACCCGATCTTCCACATGAACCAGGCACTCAAGGGCGTGTCTGCGCAGGGCCTGGGAGCGGACGAAATCGCCACGCACCTGATGTTTCTCGCCGCATTCACATTGCTGTCGCTGCTGCTCGGGACGTACTCGTACCGAATCATGCTCGAACAGGAGAAAAGGGGCGGCTGATGATCGAAATGCGGGAGCTGGGAAAATCATTCGGAGACCGGTCTGTTCTGCGCGGGCTCAGTTTCACCGTGCGTGCTGGTGAGATCTATGGCCTCCTTGGCCCGAACGGTGCGGGAAAGACGACGGCCATCAGCATCCTCAGCGGTCTGCTCGACGCCGAGAATGGCGAGGCCCTCGTTGAGGGTCGGAAGGCCTCAGACTCGACCAGGAGGCGTGTCGGTGTTGTTCCGCAGGAGATCACCCTCTATCTGAATCTGACCTGCCGCGAGAACCTGGACTTTTTCGCCAGCGCTTTCGGCTTGTCGGCCGCGGCACGACGCCGGCGTACGAACGAACTGATTGCGATGTTTGGGCTCGAGGAGTATGCGGAAGCACAAGCCTCCAGGCTGAGCGGTGGCTGGCGGAGGCGCCTCAACTTCGCTGTCGCGCTGGTCCACTCACCGCCAATCCTGATCCTCGACGAGCCCACCAGCGGCGTAGATATCGAGGCACGCTACGGTATCTGGCGCTTGATCGAGAATTTGAGGCAGTCGGGCGTCACCATTCTGCTCACGACCCACCACCTCGAGGAGGCGGAACGTCTATGTACGCGCATCGGGATCATCCGTGAGGGACGGATCGTGGCCGAGGGGACGCTGGCGGAACTGCGTTCGACGATTCCAGCGGTCTTGCTGGCCATGGTGGAAAGCCGTGACGAGATGGCAGTGCAAGCCCGGGCCGCGGAACTGGGATGGGCCGTTCGCCGTTATGGAGGGGGGTTAACGCTCCTCCTGCCGCAAAGCTATGCACTGAAAGAGGTTGTAGATCGGCTTGGGAAGCTATCCCTATCGACCGTATCAATCCAGCCGGTTGGGCTAGAGCACGTCTACATGGACGCAACCGACAATGCCGAAATCTGAGCGCATAGGACTCAACGCGGCAAGTGCGTTTGCAACGGGGTGCCTGGCCGACGTCAGTTGGTAAACGCCGACACGCAGAAGTCGTGAGCATGTTCAAGCCCGGCGCCGTCCGGACGTGCGCCATGTTGACAGTTCATGCTTCCCGGCGTAGATCAGCTGTCGTAGCCTCGCTCATCTACTGTGGAAGGTGTCATGTCAAACAACGTGGTCGGATACCTGGTGCAGCTGCTCCTGGTTACGGGGCTCATGATCCTGGTGTTTGGCTTGGTAAGGCGAAGCGCCAGGAGCCTGCTGGACGACGTTGTGCGGCTCCCGGCTGGGACCGAATTCTACATGCGAGTACTGCTCCTCCTGCTCGTCTTTGCAGGTCTTGAAGCCGCGGTCGGAGACCGGTGGGACATCAAGCCCGATGCCGCCTTCATGGAGTATGTCTGGAACATTGCCGGGACCATTGGTGAGGCGCTGCAGACGGCTTTCTGGCTGATCATGATCTACATGGTGCTGATGACCGTCCTGACCGCGACGCTGAGACGCGGGTCATCGCGTTGAGCAACGCACAGTACCTGTTCCTCTCATATTTGCTGGTCAGCCTGGCTGCCGTTGGACTGTCTTGGGTTTCGTTCCAGTTCTTGAAAGGGCCGTTCCTGGAAGCACTCGGTGAGCCCGCGATGGCCCCGTTGAGGCGGATCCTCAGCAGATTCTTGCGGCCCGGCTTGATCATGATTGGACTGGCTGGTTTTGCATCGGTCAGCTACCGCAGCTGCATGGGTCCGAAGACCTATGTGGACATCATCGCCGAGCGCTCCTACCTCGTCTTCAAGACGCACGAGCAGCTCACCGCCATCTTCGAATACCTCAGCTATGCGGTAGTAGCCTGGGCGACTCTGCTGGCGCTAGCGTTGTGCATTGCCAGAAATTCGGATGACGTGCCGCAATCTGGCGACCCGCACGAATCCGCCTTGGGGCTGCTGCATGGAAATGGTGGCCAGGGGCGGAATTGAACCGCCGACACGCGGATTTTCAGTCCGCTGCTCTACCAACTGAGCTACCTGGCCGCCGGTAGGGTCGCGTATTACACAAGCAGCACGGGATGTCGTCAAGGAATCCAACCGGCGCCACTGGAAGCCGCAGGTTAACGCAGCAATACCCGACGCCTATTGCGCCGAATCGGGCGGTGTCTGGCAGATCGTCACGAACACCGGGTTGGAATAGAACCACAGGTCGCCCCAGGGATTCTCGCCCGGCCGGTCCGGTTGTGGTTCCAGTTCGTCACCGTTGGTCCCCCGCACACGCAGGTAGAGTGGTTCCCGCACGTCGTTGAGGGTGTACTGCATTACCCGGTAATGGCCGTCAGCGCGCCAGGATGCGGGCGTGAATCGTCGCACCACCCGGGCGGTGGGGTTGCTGTCCGACTCGCGATCCGCGGTCGGACCAAGCACCTTGCCGACGATCAGGTCCACGCGCGACACCGATGGATCATCGCCGCGGTGGTTGGGGCCGTCCGGGTCGCGGAAGCGAATCGTCACCTCCACTTCTGAACCACTCGCAACGCCAAGCTCGCCGCCGATTCCGGCCGAAACGCCGCTGGCCGTCGCGCTCACATACAACTCCGAGATCAGGTCACCCGTGGTGACGAAGATCCGCCCGGCGCGGATGCCCGCCAGGACGTCGTCGTACGTGCGCTCCGCGTACACATAGGTCTTTGAGTATTCCCCGGGCCAGAAATCCGCGCCACCTTCCGTGAAATGCACGTGCGAGTCCGAGTTGGCCGTGACCCACCAGCGTCGTCCCTCGCCCAGGAACGCGTCCCACAGGCCACCCAGGCGCGCGGTCATCTGGTCGAAACCGCCCATCGTCGGGTATCTGCTGTAGTCCCCGCGCTCCCTGGCGCGGGTCGGTGCGCCGTCTCGCCCGAGCGCGAGCGCCTGGTGGCCGGGTGAACCTTCCATGCCGACGGCGATGCCGGGCGCCGTGTCGTTCCAGTCCCTGAGTTCAGCCGGGTGGTCAAAGCCGTACTCGCCCAGGCCTCTCGCTGAGCGCGCGGGATGATTCGCGATCACCACCGGCTTGCGCTCCATCTTGTCCATGTAGCGCAGTGCTTCGAGCATGCCGGGTTCGGTGTCGCGCGCGGGGTCAAGCGGATATGCCTCGAGCCGGTCGAAACGTGATTCCAGGGCGTACAGCTGTTGGGACTCGTCGTCGCTCTGCGGAATGATCAGGCTGCTGTGGTCTGCGCCCGGTGAATTGAGTTCCATAGCGTAGAACACGATCAGTCCGGGCACAGTGCGCCGGGCCTCGAGAACTTCCGGATAGGCGCGCTCCAGGTTGAGCTTGCTGTGGTTGGGACCCCCGTGGTCGGTGGATGCCATCCAGGTCAGGCCGTGGCGGCTCGCCATCTGTGCGTTCATCGGGATCGGGTGGGTGACCTCGGCGCCGATCAGGGGCGCTGGCGGATCCTGGCTCCGGTCCCATTCGACGCTGTAACGGGAATGAACGTGGTGATCGCCGGCCAGCCAGGTCCGGGTCTCGCCTTCGTCGTGGCCGTCCTTGCCCTGCGCGGGGAACAAGGGCAGCAGCAGGACCAGGCAAGCCAGGAGCGAGCGGGATGACGTGGACATTGGATGCGGCATCGCTGCAGTGTCTCAACTGACTGCACGTTTCTCCAATAGGCAGAATCCGCCCGGCGGCTCCGGCCCCTGAAGACCCGCCAACGCGCTGTTCGGCGCCAACTGGAAACCCGGGATGCCGGCCAGTTACGGTGGTTCTATGCACCATTGTGTCCCGGCCCGGCCATGGCGGTTGTGCTATTGCCATCGTGGCGCGGTAGCATCAGCCGCAGGCAACGCCCCAGGGCCCCGCCACCGAACCCGGATGCCGTCCGCCAAAGTGCCGAACAAACATACCAAGCCAACGTCACTCGACATCGCCCAGCAGGCGCACGTGTCACAGGCGACCGTCTCCCGCGCACTGCGTGACAGCCCGCTGGTCAAGCCCGAGACGCGGACCCGCATCAAGCAGATCGCCCAGGACCTTCATTACCGCACCGATCGCAGCGCTGCGGGTTTGAGGTCCCGGCGCAGCCAGACACTGGCGCTGCTGCTGTTCGAGGAGTCCCCGGAAGAATCGCAGATCAACCCGTTCTTCCTGACGATGCTTGCGCATATCACCCAGACCGCGGCGCGACGCAAATTCGACCTGCTGATTTCGTTCCAGCAGCTCAGTGAGGACTGGCACAGCGATTACGAGGAAAGCAACCGGGCAGACGGCCTGATCCTGCTTGGCTACGGCGACTACGTCAGCTATGCCGACCGGTTGCAGCGCCTCACCGAGAGCGGCACCCACTTCATCATCTGGGGGCCGGTCATCGAGGAACTGCCGGGACATTACCTGAGTTGCGACAACGCCCGCGGCGCACGGCTGGCGACCGAGCACTTGCTTGCCGTCGGGCGGCGGAAGATCGCCTTTGCCGGCGGCGCTTCGGAGCATTGCCCGGAATTCCAGCAGCGCCACAGCGCTTATGCGCAGGCGCTGCGCGACGCCGGCTACGAGCCGGACGACCGCCTGCAGGCGGACGCACAAAGCCAGGAATCGCACGGTTACGAGGCCGGGATGCAGCTCGTGGATTCAGGCGTGCAGTTCGACGCGGTCTTCGCGGCCAGCGACCTGATCGCTCTTGGCGTGATCCGCGCACTGCAGGATCGTGGCCTCGCCGTGCCGCGCGACGTCGCGGTGGTCGGCTTCGACGACATACCGGCTGCGTCCTACTGCAACCCGCGGCTCACCACGGTACGGCAGGACACGCGCCTGGCCGGCGAACTGCTGGTGGACAATCTGATCAAACTGATCGCGGACGAGTCCGTCCAGTCCACGTTGATAGCGCCGGAGTTGATGGTCCGCGCTTCCTGCGGCAGCCAGACCCGCATGCCCTGAGCCGTCGCCCGCGACTGTCTTGGCATTCCGTCGCCGTATTGCCAGCGCCTGGTGTCGCTAACTTTCGTGGTCGTCCACGGCCAGCGTGGCGAGACCGGCCAGCAGCAGCAGCACGCCGCCGGCTACCAGCGCATAGATGCTCTCGCCACCGAGGACCCTTCGCAGGAACACGCCCAGCACGCTGGCGGCCATGATCTGCGGGATGACGATGAAGAAATTGAAGATGCCCATGTAGATGCCCATCTTCCGCGGCGGCACGGCGCCTGACAGCATCGCATAGGGCAGCGAGAGGATCGAGGCCCAGGCGAACCCCACGCCGACCATGGCGACCAGCAGCATCCGGGGATCGTCGATGAACAGAAAGGCGATCAGGCCGAACCCGCCGAGCCACAGGTTGACCAGGTGAGTCCGCTTGCGCCCGATCCTCGCGGCCAGCAAGGGGATCAGCAAGGCGGCGACCGCAGCGAAGCCATTGTAGGCGGCAAACAGCACACCCACCCAGTTGGCGCCGTCGTTATAGGCGGCTGACGTGGTGTCGGACGTGCCGTAATGGTGGCTGGTCACGGCCGCGGTCGTATAGATCCACATCGCGAACAGCGCGAACCACGACAGGAACTGCACCACCGCGAGCTGCCGCATGACGCGCGGCATGCCGAACAGGTCGTTCACGATGATGTACAGCATGCCGCCGGTTCTGCCGCGCGACTGCAGCCTGCCGGTCATGACCTGCAGCAAGCCGAAGACCACCGCGCCGACGCCGAGCACGAAGAGTTGCCTGTCCCAGCCGAAGTAGGCGATGGCGAGACTCAGTACCAGTCCGGCCAGCATCCAGGCCAGGCCCGACGAACGATAGCGGCGGGTGCCGCGCGCCGCCTCGGCAGGCGCGTCGGTCGCGGCGGCAGGTGGCCCGCTGAATTCCTCCATCTCCGCCGGCGAGTATTCCCGGGTGGAGGTCACGGTCCACACGACCGCCGAGATGAAGACGGCGGCGCCCAGGTAGAAGGACCACTTGACCGTATCCGGCAACTGCCCGGCGGCCGCTACGTTGCTGACCCCGGCCCAGTTCGCGAGAATCCACGGCAAGGCAGATGCGACGACCGCCCCCGTGCCGATGAACAGGCTTTGCATGGCGAAGCCGTGGGCGCGCTGCCTGTCGGGCAGCATGTCACCGACCAGCGCACGGAACGGCTCCATCGACACGTTGATCGATGCATCCATGATCCACAGCATGCCGGCCGCGACCCACAGGTACGGGCTGTTCGGCATCACCAGCAATGCCGCCGAAGCCAGGATCGCGCCGTACAGGAAGTATGGCCGGCGGCGGCCCAGCCTGCCCCAGGTCCGGTCGCTCATGTGACCGATGATCGGCTGCACGATGAGGCCGGTCACCGGCGCGGCCAGCCACAGGATCGGCAGGTCGTCGATGGAGGCGCCCAGCGACTGGAATATCCGGCTGACATTGGCGTTCTGCAGCGCGAAGCCGAACTGGATTCCCAGGAATCCGAACGACATGTTCCAGATCTGCCAGAAACCCAGCGATGGCTTCTCGCGCATGGTCCCTCTCCCCAGCCGTCGGACGGCGCCGCGACGATCAACGAGAGTCTCGCGGGTGTCTAACTGCGGCACAATGCAATGCAATCGTATTCAGTCTACGCCGCGACTGCGGAATTAATGACAATGGTGCTCGCGCATGGACTGCCGGTTGGCGGCCCTGCGGACGCGCTACGCAGGGTCGGGCATGAACCAGCAAGACGAACAGGAATGGAAGCTTCAGGTACCGGCCGGTGCCGGGCGCATCTCGCCGGACGCGGAGTGGTGGCGCGGCGCAGTCATCTACCAGATCTACCCGCGCAGTTTCGCCGACAGCAACGGCGACGGTACCGGTGACCTGCCAGGCATCGTCGCAAGACTCGACTACATCGCCAGCCTCGGCGTCGACGCCATCTGGATTTCCCCGTTCTTCAAGTCGCCGATGCAGGACTTCGGTTACGACATCAGTGACTACCGGCAGGTCGACCCGATCTTCGGCAACCTGGATGATTTCGACAGGCTAGTCGACCAGGCGCACAAGCGCGGCATCCGCGTGATCGTGGACCAGGTGATGAGCCACACCTCAGACCAGCACGCCTGGTTCCAGGCCAGCCGCCAGGACCGCACCAACGACAAGGCCAACTGGTACGTGTGGGCCGACGCGAAGCCGGACGGCACGCCACCCAACAACTGGCTGTCGATCTTCGGCGGTTCCGCCTGGCAGTGGGAGCCGCGGCGCAGCCAGTACTACCTGCACAACTTCCTGGTCAGCCAGCCGGACCTGAACTTTCACGAGCCCCGGGTCCCCGCGCAGATGCTCGAGGAGGCGGAGTTCTGGCTGCAGCGCGGCGTGGACGGCTTCCGGCTCGACGCGATCAACTTCTGCTTCCATGACCGGCTGCTGCGCGACAACCCGGCCAAGCCGCCCGAGCAGCGCAAGGCGCGTGGCTACGCCACCGACAACCCGTATGCCGCCCAGTTCCACCTGTACGACAACACGCGGCCGGAGAATCTCGCCTTCCTCGAGTCGCTGCGGCAACTGGTCGACCGCTACCCGCCGGCCCTGACGCTCGGCGAGGTTTCGTCCGAGGAGCCGCTCAGGACCATCGCCGAATACACCAGCGGCGACAATCGCCTGCACATGGCTTACAGCTTTGAGCTGCTGGTCGATGAACTGTCGACCGAACACATCCGCAGCGTCATCGAGACCTTCGAGACCGCATCGCCGGATTGCTGGCCGTGCTGGGCGATCGGCAATCACGATGTCGTGCGCGTTGCCTCGCGCTGGGCGAACGGCACGAACGCCACTGCCCACGTCAAGCTGCTCAATGCCTTCCTGTTCTCGCTGCGGGGCGACGCCTGCAGTTACCAGGGCGAGGAACTCGGCCTGCCGCAGGCGGACCTGCCGCGGGAGGCCATCCGCGACCCGTATGGCATCGCATTCTGGCCCACCTTCAAGGGCCGCGATGGCTGTCGTACGCCGATGCCCTGGAACGATGGCGATGCCGCCGGCGGGTTTTCCGACGGACAGCCCTGGCTGCCGGTGCCGCCACAGCACCGCGCCCTCGCCGTCAGCCGACAGAACACCGATCCAGGCTCGGTGCTGAACGCCTACCGGGGCTTCCTGCACTGGCGCCGGCTGCATCCCGCGCTGCGTCACGGCGGGATCCGCTTCCTGGACGCGCCGCGCGACACGCTGTGCTTCGTGCGTGACTTCGGCGGCAAGGCCCTGCTGGCCTGCTTCAACTTCGGACTCGAACCCGCCACGATCCGCCTGCCGGGAAATGGCGGCGTCGAAGTACTGTCGGGACACGGCTTCGGCACTTGCGCCGTAGCGCGAGCGAGCGTAACTGTGCCGCCTGCGGGCGCATTCTTCGCCTACCTCATGGACCGCGACGGCGCCACAGGACGCTGAAAACCATGCTTACAACTCTCGACTGGGCGGTGATCGCCGGATATTTCGCCATTGTCTTCGCCGTCGCTTTTGCCGTGACGCGCCGGCGCGCGACGCGCGACTCGGCGGAGGGGTACTTTCTCGGCAGCCGCAACTCCGGCTGGTTCATCATCGGCGCCTCGCTGTTCGCTTCCAACATCGGATCCGAGCACCTCGTCGGCCTGGCCGGCACCGGCGCGGCGAGCGGCGTCGCGGTGGCGCAGTTCGAGATCCTCGCTTCATTGATCCTGCTGCTGCTCGGCTGGTTCTTCGTGCCGTTCTACCTGCGCAGCGGTGTGTTCACGATGCCGGAATTCCTGGAGCGCCGTTACTCGCCCGCCGCGCGCTGGTACCTCGCGGTGATTTCGATCGTCGGCTACGTGCTGACCAAGATCTCGGTCACCATCTTCGCCGGCGGGATCGTGTTCGAGGCCCTCATGGGCATCGACTTCTGGACCGGCGCGCTGATCGTGGTGGTCGCCACCGGCATCTACACCGTGTTCGGCGGGCTGCGCGCGGTGTTGTACACCGACATGATGCAGATGTTCGTGATGATCGGCGGCGCGATCCTGGTGACGGTCATCGGGCTGAACGCCTTGGGCGGCTGGGAGTCCATGTACCAGGAAGCCGGCAGCAGCTTCTTCTCGTTGTGGCGCCCGCTGTCCGACCCGGACTTTCCGTGGACCGGCATCCTGCTGGGCGCGCCGATACTGGGCGTCTGGTACTGGTGCACCGACCAGTTCATCGTGCAGCGCGTCCTGTCGGCCCGCAACATCGACAATGCGCGCCGCGGGACGATCTTCGGCGGTTTCCTCAAGGTCCTGCCGCTGTTCATCTTCGTCATCCCCGGCATCATCGCCTATACGCTGGCACAGCGCGGCGATCTCGTGCTGGCTTCGCCAGACCAGGCGCTGCCGACCCTGATCGGCACGCTGCTGCCGGCCGGCGTCAGGGGACTGGTGGTCGCCGGGCTGATCGCGGCGCTGATGAGCTCGCTGTCGTCCGTGTTCAATTCCTGCTCGACGCTGATCACCTGGGACATCTACAAGAAGCTGCAGCCGCAGGCGTCGGAACGGACGCTGGTGGTGGTCGGGCAGCTGGCAACCGTCGCCATGGTCGGCTGCGGACTGCTGTGGATCCCGATGATGAAGCTGATTTCCGGACAGTTGTACCAGTACTTGCAGAGCGTGCAGGCCTATATCTCGCCGCCGATCGCCGCCGTGTTCCTGATCGGCGTGTTCTGGAAGCGCGTCAACTCGAGCGGCGCCATCGCCGCCCTGGTGACCGGGTTCGTGCTGGGCATGGCGCGGCTGGTGCTGGAACTCAACCGCGCAGGGCTCGGCGACGGACTCCTGGGCTGGTACAGCGGCATCAACTTCCTGCACTTCGCCATCTTCCTCTTCGTGATTTGCGCTGCCGTGCTGGTCCTCGTGAGTTTCGCCACGCCGCCACCGGCGGATGCGCAGATCGAAGGCCTGACGCTGCAGACAACGCACGCGGCGCCGTTCGTCTCTCCGCAGACGCCCGATGCGCCGGAACTCAGCAAGCGGTTACTCGCGATGCAGAGCGACCCCGCCTGGCGCCGCACGGACTTCTGGCTGAGCCTGCTGCTGGCCGGTATCGTCGGCGTCGTCTGGCTGAGCTTCCGCGGCTAGCATCTTCATCTTGGTGCCGGGTCGCGGGTTTCGCGGGTTTCGCGGGTTTCGCGGCTGACATATCCCGGAGTTATTGTCCGGTCGCACTGGATTGTCGACTCCGCGTTGACAAGGAGGCACCGCATGCTCCTTCGCCATCACCTGGCAACCCGCGCAGGCGACGATGCCCCGCCGGCCACGAATACATGTCCCCGGTGCCTTCTATCACGTCACCCTGCGCGGCAATCACCGGCGGGCCATCTTCTATAGCGTTGACGACCGTCGGCTACTCGGGCAAATCGTAGCCAGCACGCTCCGGCGCTTCCCTGCCCGGGTGCATGCCTATTGCTGGATGAGCAATCATATTCACCTGCTGATCCAGGCTGGGGAAATGCCACTGGGGCGCGTCGTCCACCGTGTCGCCAGTCGGTATGCGAGAGTTGTCCAGGCCCGTCTTGCGACGACCGGGCATTTGTTCGAGCGCAGGTATCACGCCGTGCTGGTCGATGCGGACGCGTACCTTCTTACGCTGGTGCGCTACATTCATCTCAATCCGGTGCGTGCCGGCGTCGTCGAGAGGATCGGCGACTATCCGTGGTCCAGTCATCATGACTACGTCGGGACCCGCTTCGAGCCGTGGGTCACGACCGACTTCGCCCTGGCCATGTTCGCCGCACATCGTTCGCGGGCGGTCGCACGTTATCGCGCATTTGTAGAGAGCCAGGATGCGGCGACCAGTCAGTCTCCGCTCGAACAGACTAATCCACGCGACCCCCGGGTGCTTGGCAGTGATGACTTTCTCGGCGAGATCCCGGTCGTGGTCAGGCGTTCGAATGCACAATGCGATCTTGCAGGCCTGATTGAGCAGGCCTGCCGCACGCACGGGGTGCATGTCGAGGACCTGCGTGCGGACATCCGCCAGCGGAAACTGACCGCCATTCGCGCATGGATCGGCCACCAGGCAGTCACCCAGCGCATCGCCAGTCTCTCGGAAGTGGCCCGCAGCTTACATCGTAGTGAATCGTCACTTCGCGAATTGGTGCTGCGGCACCACCCGCCCGACTGCCGCTGACACCACGCCAAACCCGCGAAACCCGCGACCCGGCACCCAAAAGAAAAGGCCCCTTGCCGGCCTACCGGCAAGGGGCCGCACACTGGCCGAAGCCCGTCAGAACCTGTAGTTCAGGCCGAGCAGGTACTGCGCGCCATATTCCTGGAAGTCCAGGAGACGCGACTTGTTTTCAGAGTAGGCGACATACGGCTCGTTCGTCAGGTTGTTCACCTGGAACAGGATCTGCAACCCATCGAACCTCCCGTCCTGGAACGAGTAGCTGAGCTGCGCGTCCGTAATCATGTCGGCGTCGACGTAGCGAAGCGCACGATCGTTCGCGAAGTTCGTTACCTCGCCGATGTACTTGGAGCGATAGCGTGTCGCGATGCGGGCGCCAAAGCCATACTTCTCGTAGTACAGCGTCGCGTTCCACACGTCCTGCGACAGGCCTGGCAGCGGGATATTGGTGCTCGGCACCGAGCTGATCGCACCCTCGACCGTGATGTCGCTCTCGGTGTACGAGTAGCTGACGATGGCCCCGAAGCCGTCGAGCGCGTCGGAGAACATGTCGAACGGCACGGAAGCCGAGAACTCGAGGCCCCACAGGTAGCCGCCCTGACCGTTGCGCGGCAGCGAGAAGTTACCGGTCGTCTGCGGCACCACGCCCGGCAGGAAGTACCCCGGCGGGAGGAGCGCCAACAGATCCGAGAAATCGTGGCTGGGGTCGGTCTGGACGTAGATGTAACTCGACAGGTCCTTGTAGAACCCCGCCGCCGAGACGTAGCCCTTGCCGTCCGCGAAGTACTTCTCGTACGACACGTCGAATGCCCAGGCGCGCCACGGATCGAGTTCCGGATTGCCACCGCTGCCGCCCGGACGGCCGGTGGCAGAATCGTAGCCGGACTCGTCAGTGGCCTTGAGCTGGTCCATGCGGGCGCGAGCCAGTTCTCTTGCAAAGCCCACGCGAACCGCCTGGTCGTTCGGCATGATGAACGCCAGGTTGATATTCGGCAGGATGTCCGTGTACGTCTTGCCGCCAGAGGCCGGCACAACCCCTTCGGCGCTGTTAACCCGGAAGGACGATGAACCCTGGTCCGTGGAGATTACCTGGAAGCCAATGTTCCCCTTCAGGGTCACGCTGTCCGAAATGTCGTGGCTAAGGGCGCCGCGCACGAAGCCCGTCACGACCTTTTCCTCGACGTTCCAGTACTTGCCCGCGAGGTACGACAGCGTTTGCGGACTGCCGTACACGATCGGCTGGAAATACGCGCGCAGCACACCATTCACGTCCACCGCCAGCGCGCTGCCGGTGCCCGCGTAGTTCAGGTTGGTCGGACTCAACAGGTACTGGGACTCAACCTGGTAGGCGAGGTCCCCAATGGTGCGAAGACCTGACTCGGGCGATTTCTTGTCCTTGGTACGGTCGCTGTAGTTGACACCGAACGACGTGCTCTCGAACCACCCCATGCTGGCCGAACGCGTCGCGTCGAGCCGGAACGAGGTCAGTTCATCTTCCACGCGCGGGTTCTTGGTGTAACCGGATCCATAGATCGTCGGTCCAATTACCACCTGTGTCGGATCGGCGTAGTTCCGCAGGAACGAGAGCGACGGCATGTCGCTGGCGCCGCGCAGCTGGAACGTGCCGGTGTCATAGACGTTGCGCGGCGCGTTGCCGTTGGCCGGCAACAGCCGGTATTGTGCGTTGATCTCTGGCTGCAGCTGCTTGCGCGTGGCCTTCGAGTAGCTGACGTCCGCCGTCATGGACCACTCGTTGTTCAGCCGGAACTGGTTGAGCCAGCCACCCGCGAGGATCTCGTCGTCCGTCGTGAACAGGAAGTTCCGCGCCAGCGGTACGATGCTGTTCAGCGTGCCGGCGACCACCGTGTCGTTCTCGATCGTCGTACCCGAGTAGCCGAAAACCGAGCCGGCCGGGAAGACGCCGTCGCAGCACGGCCCCGGGTAGCCGCCCAGGTTGATTTCGAGGCTGCGCGCGTTGTTCGTCTGTTCCATCGTCGAGTAGTACACGTCGACGATGCCGCTGTAGCGTGTCGGTCGGCTCGAACTGCAGCGCCGCCATGAAGCCATCACGGACCGTGGAACCCATGTCGGCACGGACCTTCATGCCGTTGGTCGTATAGTTGCCCGCCGAAACGCCCGGATTGCTGGAGCATCCCCCCACCACGCCGCTGCAGTCGAACACGCCGCCGCCGCCTGACGGGTTCCACGGCTCGTAGGTGCCGAAGCCACTTGTGGCCAGCGGGGAGTCCAGGTGAGCGTAGCCAAAGGCGAACCCGACCCGCCCGTCCGCGAACTGATCGATGTAGGAGAAGCTCGCCCGGTAGCCCTGGTCGTCGGAATCGGCACCGAGGTCGTCGTTCGAATTCATCTCGCCGCGGATGTTCAGCACGATCGCCCGCCTGCCGAAGTCGAGCGGACGGACGGTCCGCAGGTCGATCGTGCCGGCGAGGCCCTGACCGACGAGCTGCGCGTCCGGCGTCTTGTAGACGACGACCTGGTTGATCAGTTCGGAAGGGTACTGGTCGAATTCGACGCTGCGATTGTCGCCGGTGCTGACCTGCTCGCGGCCATTCATCAGCGTATTGGTAAAGCCCGGATCCGTGCCGCGCAGGCTGATCGCGGACGCACGACCCTCGGCACGCTGCGAGGTCAGGCCCGGGAGCCGCGAGATGGACTCGGCGATACTGGTGTCCGGCAGCTTGCCGATGTCCTCGGCGGAAATCGCCTCGACGATGCTGCCCGAGTCGCGCTTGGCCGCGATCGAGCTTTCAATACTGGCGCGGATGCCGGTGACGACGACCTCCCCGAGTGCCGTAGGCTGCTGCTGAGCCCAGGCGGCGGCGGGTGTCGCCAGTGCCGCGGCGATGGCGACGGCCAGTGCCCTGCGGCGGGCCGTGGCGATGCCATTGTGTGGCGTTGTCATTTGAACAGCGGTGAGAGTCTCATGGCTGCGCCTGGTCATTGCACATCCCTCTGGTGATTGATTGAATCGTCCCCTATCAGCGATCCTAGACACGGTCGTATGCCGTTCGCAACGGGAAAATGGGCTTCCGGTCCATGCAATCGTATGCATGCGGCGGACGGCGGAGAGTTGCGGTTACCGTGGCCCGGGCTGGCCGGCGCCACAGCGCCGGAACCAGGCAAGCGTTGCGCTGGCGCGACGGTCTGTGAGCATGTCCCGCGCCGTGCCGCCGACGGCAACACAGACGTGCGAACCTGTCCGGGCTCGCCGGCGGCGCCAACAGGTGCATCGAGGAGGTCAACCATGCGTCGTTCATTCGCTCTCGTCGTGTCCGGGCTGCTGGCCGCGTGGTGTTGGCCGGCTGCCGGCGGCGGAACTGGCGCTGACGCGGCCGCCAGCGATTTCCGCGCCCGCCTGCCGGAAGACGAGGTCGTCTACTTCCTGCTGCCGGACCGCTTCGAGAACGGCGACCCGTCCAACGACCTGGGGGGACTGGAGGGTGACCGGCTGGTGACCGGCTTCGACCCGACGTCCAAAGGCTTCTATCACGGCGGCGACCTGCAGGGCCTGATGACCCGGCTGGACTACATTCAGTCGCTCGGTGCGACGGCCATCTGGCTTGGCCCGATCTACAGGAACAAGCCGGTTCAGGGCGCGCCGGGCCAGGAATCGGCCGGCTATCACGGCTACTGGATCACGGACTTCACGACCGTCGACCCGCACTTCGGCACCGACGCCGACATGGCCGCGCTGGTCGACGCCGTGCACGCGCGCGGCATGAAGATCTACCTGGACATCATCACCAACCACACGGCGGACGTGATTGCCTACCGCGAGTGCCCGACCAGCGCCTGCCCCTACCGGTCGCGGGCGGAATACCCGTACGTGACGCGCGGCGATGCGCGCGGCGAGCGGATCAACGACGGGTTCATGGGCGACGATGCGCCGCACCAGACCGCCGGGAACTTCGCCAGGCTGACGCGCCCGGACTACGCCTATACGCCCTTCGTTCCGGCCGGGGCACGGAACCTCAAGGTGCCTGAGTGGCTCAACGACCCGATCTGGTATCACAACCGCGGAAACACGACATTCTCGGGCGAGAGTTCGGACATGGGCGATTTCGTCGGGCTCGACGACCTCATGACCGAGAACCCACGGGTCGTGCAGGGGTTCATCGATATCTTCGGTGACTGGATCGACCGCTACGGCGTCGACGGCTTCCGCATCGACACCGCCAAGCACGTCAACCCGGAGTTCTGGCAGGCCTTCACGCCCGCCATGCTCGAACACGCTGCCGCGAAAGGCATTCCGAACTTTCACGTCTTCGGCGAGGTATTCACCGACCACGCGGACACGGCGCTGCTGGCGCGCTACACACGCGCGGCCGGCCTGCCCGCGGTGCTCGATTTCGCCTTTGCCGCCGCGGTACGGGATACGGTGGCCGGCGAAGCGGGCACCAGCCAGCTTGCGCGGCTCTTTGCGGACGACGTGCTCTATGAGGGTGGCGCAGCAACAGCGCTCACGCTGCCGACTTTCCTCAGCAATCACGATTTTGGCCGCTTCGCGCATCTCGTGCGCAAGGAGCGACCGCATGTCAGCGACGACGAGCTGCTGAAACGCGTTGCGCTCGCCCACGCGATGCTGTTGACGCTGCGTGGGGTGCCGGTGATCTACAGTGGCGACGAGCAGGGTTTCATCGGGCTCGGTGGCGACCAGGCCGCGCGCCAGGACATGTTCCCGAGCAGGGTGGCCTCTTACAACGACGACCCTCTGCTCGGCACGAAGGCCACGACCGCGGACAGCAATTTCGACACAGGCCACCCGTTGTACCGGCTCATTGCCGAACTGTCCCGGTTGCGTAGGCAGCACGCGGCCTTGCGCCGCGGACGACAGGTCGTGCGCAACCATGCGGAGACACCTGGGCTGTTCGCGGTTTCGCGTATCGACCCGCAGGACGGTCAGGAGATCGTGGTGGCGTTCAACACATCGGACCAGCCGCTGGTCGCGCAGGTGCAGGTTGATTTCATGTCACGTACTTTCGAGCCGCTGCATGGCAGCTGCAGTCACGAGCCGACGGCGCCGGGTAGCCTGCAGGTATCGCTCGCGGCGCTCGACTTCGTGATTTGCGCAGCGGGCGAAGCACCATGAAGTTCCCATTGCATTCAGCGGCGGTGACCATGCTGCTGGCACTGCTGGCCGGCGCCTGCATCGCCGAACCCGTCGCCAGCGTCTCCTCCCCCGGCGGCACGCTCAAGGTCACGGTAACCCTCAACGGCGAGGGCCGGCCCGGCTATGCGATCGACCGCCTTGGCCAGCCCGTAGTCAGCGAGTCGCGCCTGGGCTTCCTGCTGACCGATGCGCCCAAGCTCGAGCGCAACTTCGGGCTTTCGGAGGCCGTTCGGCGCAGTGTCGACGAGACCTGGGAGCAGCCCTGGGGCGAGCGCCGCTACGTGCGCAATCACTATAACGAGTTGCGCCTGCGTCTCACGGAGAAGAAGGCGCCGGCACGTGACCTCGACATCGTGTTCAGGGTCTACGACGACGGCGTAGGGTTCCGCTACGAATTCCCGGACCAGCCCCAGCTCCGGCAAGTGAATATCGCCGACGAGCTGACCGAATTCGCGCTGGTGGAGTCCGCTACTGCCTGGTGGATCCCGGCGGGCGAATGGAACCGGTACGAGTACCTTTACGAACGCACGCCGCTCGCCCAGCTGGGCCAGGCTCATACACCGGTGACCGTCCGGTCGGCCAGTGGACTGCACGTGGCCCTGCACGAGGCGGCGCTGGTTGACTACGCGGGCATGTGGCTGCGTCGCGTCGAGGGCCAGCGGCTGAAAGCCACCCTGGCGCCGTCCTCCGGGGGCGCGCGCGTGCAGCGCACGGCGCCTTTCGTCACGCCGTGGCGCACCCTGCAGATCGCGGACACGGCGGCCGGTCTGTACATGTCCGACCTGATTCTCAATCTCAACGAGCCCAACCGGCTCGGCGACGTCTCGTGGTTCAGGCCCTTCAAGTACGTCGGCATCTGGTGGGGCATGCATCTCGACGTGGAGAGCTGGGCGTCGGGCCCGAAGCACGGCGCGACGACCGCAAATGCGCGACGCTACATAGAATTCGCGGCCGAGAACGGTTTCCGCGGCGTGCTGATCGAGGGATGGAACCAGGGCTGGGACGGCGACTGGTTTGCCGACGGCAGCGAGTTCAGCTTCACCGAACCCTACCCGGACTTCGACCTGGCGGCCGTCGCCGCCTACGCACAGGAGCGTGGCGTACGCCTGATCGGCCACCATGAGACGTCCGGCAACATCGTCCATTACGAGGACCAGCTCGAGGCCGCCCTCGACCTGTACGCATTGCTCGGCGTGGACAGCATCAAGACCGGTTACGTGGCTGACGCCGGCGGCATCAAGGCACGCAATGCGGATGGGTCCGTCCGGTTCGAGTGGCACGACGGCCAGGTGATGTCGCGGCACCATCTCAAGGTCGTGACCGAGGCGGCCAAGCGCCACATCGCCATCAACCCGCACGAACCGATCAAGGATACCGGCCTGCGGCGCACCTACCCCAACTGGGTGTCGCGCGAGGGCGCGCGTGGCATGGAGTACAACGCCTGGGGCAATCCCCCCAACCCGCCGGAACACGAGGCGAACCTGGTGTTTACGCGCATGCTGGCAGGGCCCATGGATTTCACGCCCGGTGTCCTGAGCCTCATCGGCCGCAACGGGCAACCGATCCAGTCGACGATCGCGAAACAACTGGCGAACTACCTTGTGCTGTACAGCCCGATCCAGATGGCCGCGGACCTGCCGGAAAACTACGCGAAGTACCCCGGTCCTTTCCGGTTCATCCGCGACGTGCCGGTCGACTGGGAAGACACTCGCGTGCTGAACGGAGAAATCGGCGACTACGTGACGATCGCCCGCAAGGATCGCAACAGCGACGACTGGTACCTGGGCAGCGTCACCGACGAGACTCCGCGCACGCTCAGCGTCAGGCTGGACTTCCTCGAGCCTGGCCGGGCATACACGGCGCAGGTCTATCGCGACGGCGACGACGCAGATTACAGGGACAACCCGCACGCCATCGTCATCGAGACCCGCCACGTAGCGCATGGCGACCTCCTGGAACTGGTGCTCGCGCCCGGCGGTGGTCAGGCGATTCGTTTCGGGGCGGGGTCACGATGAGCCGCTTCCCTTCCCTGCCGGCGCGCCCGGCTCTGGCCGACGTATTCACGCGCTTTCCGGAAGGCGCGCAAGCATTGCTTACGTACCACGACGCCATCCTGCGCGGCCCCTCGCCGCTGTCGATCGCCGAGCGCGAGCTGATCGCCGCGTTCGTCTCGGGGCTCAACGCCTGTGAGTACTGCCACGGCGCGCATCGCATCGTTGCCGAGGTGCACGGCATGGATCCGGCGGTGTTCGGGAAACTCATCGCGGATCCCGCCACCGCTGGCGTGGACCCGAAGCTGCTGCCGCTGCTGGCCTACGTGCGCAAGCTGTCCAACGCGCCGGCCCGGGTGACCGATGCCGACGCCGCGTCCGTATACGCCGCCGGCTGGGACGAACAGGCTTTGTTCCACGCCGTGTCGATCTGCGGGCTGTTCAACATGATGAATCGCATCGTCGAGGGCTGCGGTGTCGTGACCGACGCCGCCACGCAAGCCGAACAACGCGCGCGCCACGAGTCGCTCAAGGACCAGCCCGACCCGTACCGGTCCTTCGGCCGGCGCATCGGCCTCGATCAATAATCCGACGACACGCCCCCGGGGAGTTTCATGGCAAGCCTGCACGCCTGGATCACGTCGCTGAATTCCTTCGTCTGGGGTCCGGCCATGCTGGCGCTGATCCTCGGCACCGGCCTGTTCCTGCAGCTGCGGCTCGGCGCCATGCCCATCCGCCGCATCGGCGCCGGCTTCCGGCTGGTGTGGCGTGGCCGCACGGGCGATGCCGGCGCGCACGGCGAGGTCACGCCCTTTGCGGCGTTGATGACGGCGCTGGCGGCCACCGTCGGCGTCGGCAACATCGCGGGCGTGGCAACGGCCATCGCGCTTGGCGGGCCGGGCGCCGTGTTCTGGATGTGGGTCACGGCGCTGGTCGGCATGGCCACCAAGTACGCCGAGGTCCTGCTGGCCGTGCATTTCCGCGAGCGCGACGAGAACGGCCGCTTCGTCGGCGGGCCGATGTACGCCATCAAGAACGGCCTCGGCAGGCGCTGGGCGTGGCTCGGCGGAGCGTTCGCGCTGTTCGGTGGGCTGGCGGGCTTCGGCATCGGCAACATGGTGCAGGCGAACACCATCGCGGCGGCGCTCGGCGAGTCGTTCGGCCTCGGGTCCGGAATCGTCGCCACCGCGCTGCTGGTGGTCACCGCGGCGGTCATCCTGGGCGGCATTCGCCGCATTGCCGCGGTGGCGAACCGGCTGGTGCCCGTCATGATCATCGCCTACATCGGCGGCGCGCTCATCGTGCTGTTCGTGCATGCCGCCGAGGTGCCGGCGGCGTTCCTGCTGATCGTCGACAGTGCCTTCACGCCGACCGCTGCCACCGGCGGCTTCGCGGGCGCGGCCGTCATGGCCGGCATTCGCTTCGGCGTCGCGCGCGGCGTCTTCTCCAACGAGGCGGGCCTCGGCACGGCCGGCATCGCGCAGGCCGCCGGCCTCAGCTCGAGCCCGGTGCGCAGCGGACTGGTCGGCATGATGGGCACGTTCCTCGACACCATCGTCGTGTGCACGATGACTGCGCTGGCGATCGTGGCCTCCGGCGCCTGGACCAGCGGCGAGACCGGCGCGGTGCTCACGCAACTCGCGTTCGAGTCGGCGCTGCCGGGCGTGGGTGGCCAGGTGGTGGCCGTGGCGGTGACCGTGTTCGCGGTCACGACCATCTTCGGCTGGGCCTACTACGGCGAGCGCTGCTGGCAGTTCCTGCTGGGCGTGAAAGCCATCGTGCCGTATCGAGTGTTGTGGAGTCTCGCGGCGTTCGTCGGCGCGATCACGCAGCTCGACCTGGCCTGGCAGGTCGCGGACACGCTCAACGCGCTGATGGCGGTGCCGAACCTCGTGTCGCTGCTGGCACTGTCGCCGGTGGTCGTGCAGCTGACCCGCCAGCAGCTTGCCGAGGCGCTTGCGCCAGCGGCTGGTGAATCGCCGTCGGGGTGACGCCGCCGCGCCAGCGTATCTCGCAGGCTGACCGGCGGGTCCGGTGTGGCGACAGTTGACCCGGTCATGGTGCGCAGCAGCCCAGGCCGTGAACCAGGCGGCGAAGTGCGGCATACTCATGACCGCATCGGCACGCCATATCGCGGCCATCGAATCGATAATCTCCCGGAGAATTCCATGAACCGTTTGTCGGGCCTGGCGACCGGGTCACGATCCAGTCCGCGGCACCGGATCCCGACCGCATGAAACGCTGCGCGTGGGCCACGACCGACCTGTCCATCAGGTACCACGATGAAGAGTGGGGGGTGCCGGTACACGACGACCGCAGGCTGTTCGAGTTCCTGATCCTCGAGGGCGCCCAGGCCGGCCTCAGCTGGGAGACGATTCTGAAGAAGCGCGGCACATACCGCGAGGCCTTCGACGGTTTCGACCCGGACAGGATCGCCCGCTACGACAGGAAGAAGGTCAAGGCACTGCTCGCCAATCCGGGCATCGTGCGCAACAGGTTGAAGGTGGTGGCGGCCATCCAGAACGCCAGGGCCTGCCGGGCCGTGCAGCAGGAATTCGGCAGTCTCGACGCTTATCTGTGGGGCTTCGCAGGCGGCCAGCCGAAGCGCAATGCGTGGCGGTCCCTCAGGGAAGTCCCGGCCGAGACGCCGGAATCGAAGGCGCTGAGCAAGGATCTGTTGAAGCGCGGCTTCAGGTTCGTCGGTCCCACCATCTGCTACGCCTACATGCAGGCGGTCGGCATGGTGAATGACCACGTCATCGGCTGCTTCCGGCGCCATGCAATGCTGGCTGGGCCGCGGCACTGACCAGTGGCCAGATGAGTGTGGCAACCGGTTTGCAGCCGCTACGCAGATTCCGACGGTGCGCAAGACCGGGCTCGAGTGATATGAAGGAAACCATGAACAAGCTGACCTGCTCGCTGGCGCTGCTGTCGCTCACTTGTACGGCAGCCGCGCAGACGCCCTATCCCGCCCCGCAACCGTCGCCGCTCGACGGGCTCACGTACGCGGAATCCATCTACCCGGCCGGCGCGGATCACGACCCGGCGATTCCGGCGCCCGACACGGTGCTCGGCTTTGCGGTCGGGCAGCGCACCGCCACGCCGGAACAGATCGTGGCCTATGCCAAGGCCATCGCCGCGGCGTCGGATCGCGTGCAACTGGTGGAATACGCGCAGAGCTACGAGGGCCGGCCGCTCGTCTATCTCGCGATCTCAAGCCCCGCCAACCTGGCGCGCAGCGCCGGGATCCAGCGCGGCATGGCGGCGCTTGCAGACCCGCGGGGCCTGGACGCGGCCAGGCGCGCGCAACTGATCGAGAGCACGCCGGGCATTGCCTGGCTGGCTTACTCGATTCACGGCAATGAAAGCTCCGGCTCGGACGCTTCGCTGGCCCTCATGTACCACCTCGCTGCGGACCGCTCGGCGGCGACCCGCACGCTGCTGGACGAGCTGGTGGTCATCGTGGACCCGAGCCAGAATCCCGATGGCCGCGGACGCTTCGTCAAGGGCCTCGCTGAGAACCGCGGCACGCAACCGAGCGTGGACGACCAGTCCGTCCTGCACACGGGCTACTGGCCGTTCGGGCGGGGCAACCACTATCTCTTCGACCTGAACCGCGACTGGATCTACGGGCGGCATCCCGAGACGCGCGGCCGCATCGCGGAGATGGTGCGCTGGAAGCCGCTGCTGGTCGTGGACATCCACGAGATGGGCTCGCAGGACACCCACCTGTTCTCGCCAGGGCGCGAACCCTACAACCCGAATCATCCGGACTATATGCAGGCCTGGGGCCAGCTGTTCGCCGACGATCAGGCGCGCGCTTTCGACCGCTACGGCTATCCCTATTACTCCGGGGAGTGGAACGAGGAATGGTATCCCGGCTACACGGGATCCTGGGCGTGGCTCAAGGGCGCCAACGGCATCCTGTACGAGCAGGCCCGCATTGCCGAGGACGGCGTGCAGCGCCCGACCCACCTCCTGAGTTACCAGCAATCGGTGCATCACCAGCTGATCTCGTCGTTCGCCAACCTCGAGACGCTGCGGCGCGAGCGCAGACAGATGCTCGACACCTTTGCGACCGACCGCGCCGGGGTGACCTCGGCGCGTGGACCGTATGCGAACCGGAGCTTCGTCATCCTGCCGACCGGCAATGGCGGCCGGCTCAATGACCTGCTCGACCTCATTCGCCTGCAGGGCTTTGAGGCACATCGCGCGACCCGCAGTCTGAAGGTCAGCTCGGCAACCGACCAGCTTGGACGTGAGCTTCGGGATTTCGAGGTGCCGGCCGGCAGTATCGTGCTCAGGAACCGCCAGCCGGAGGCGCGCCTGCTCGCAGCGATGTTCGAGTTCGACCCGCGCATGTCGGACACGGCGCTCGTCAAGGAGCGCGAGCAGATCCTGAATGGCGCGGGCACCACCGTCTACGACACCACGGCCTGGAACATCTCAATGATGTTCGGACTGGCGGCCGTGACCGTGTCTCAATATCTCGACACGGGGCTCGAGCGCATCGACCTTGAAACAGGACGCAGCGAAACACCCGCGGCCGAGGCTCCGCAAGCCATCGCGCTGGCCGTGTCCGGCGCCGACGACCGGGCCGTCGCCTTCGCGGGCCGGCTCATGGAGCGCGGGCTGTTCGTGCGTGCGAACGCGGAGCCGTCGCGGCTCGACGGGCACGACCTGCCGATCGGCTCGGTGGTCCTGACGCGCGACGACAACCGCCACCGGGCCAACTGGCAGGCAGAGGCGCGCGAGGTTGCCGAACAGCTGGGCCTGGCCTTGCACGCGATCTCGAACGGGCGCGCGCCCGGGGTGTTGGCCGATCTCGGCGGGCAGCAGTGGCGCGTGCTGACCAAGCCCAACATCGCGCTGCTGTCGCGCGGATCGACCAACATGCTGGACGTCGGCGCGGTCTGGTACCTGCTGGATCACCGGATGGGGATCCGTCATACGCATCTCGACGAGGCTCGCGCCAACAGCTTCGACCTGCGGCGCTACAACGTGATCTACCTGCCGGAGCGCTGGGGCAGCCAGGAGCTCCCCGCGAAGTTGCTATCGGCGCTGCAGGAGTGGGTGCGGTCAGGTGGCACACTGGTCGCAGTGGGCAATTCGGCGCGCGCGCTGATGGCGGGCGAGCAGCCGATGGTTGCCACGCGGCCCATCGAGACGGCGATCGGCGAGGATATCGCGCCGTATCAGGATGGCATCTACCGCGAGTGGCTGGCGCAACGGCCCCTGCCGGCCAGCGAGGCGACCTGGGGACGTGCAGCGTCGCCCGGCGCCGCCTATCCCTGGAACGAACCCGTGGTGCCGGCCAGGCCGGAACCGGACAAGAAGGAGCCGACCAAGCCCGAGGCGCGCAAGCGGGCCGACGCCTGGCAGGCTCTGTTCATGCCGTCCGGCGCGCTGGTCGGCACGCGCGTGGACACCAGGCATTGGCTGGCGGCCGGCACCGGGCCGGTGCTGCCCGTGCTGTACTCCAACTCGCCGGTGCTGATGGCCGCGCCGCCTGTGGAGTCGCCGTTCCGGATCGGCGTCTACAACGCGGCGGCAGGCGATGGCGCGGTGCTCAACTGGGCGCCGCTGCCGGCCCGGCACGAATTGCGCGTGCGCATGGCGGGACTGCTGTGGCCGGAGGCACGCGAGCGGATCGCTTCGTCGGCATGGCTGACGCGGGAAGCCGTCGGCCGCGGCCAGGTCATCCTGTTCGCGCACGCGCCGGCCTTCCGCGCGGCGCAGCTCGGCGCCATGCGGGTGCTGGAGAATGCGCTGGTTCTTGGCCCTGGCCTCGGCACGAGCCAGCCGCTGTCGTTGCCCTGAGGCGGATCAGCGGCCTTGGTCAGGCTCGACGTAGCCGTCAGGCTTCGTCGAGCCCTCGCCGAAGAAGAACTTCTCCATTTCGCCGGCCAGGAACTTGCGGGCATTCGGGTCGATGGCGTTGAGCCGGTACTCGTTCATGAGCATGGTCTGCTGGCCGACCCACTGCTGCCACGCCTCCTTCGAGACGTTGTCGTAGATTCGCTGGCCGAGCTCGCCCGGCCACGGCACCCGGTCGAGCCCCTCGCCCTCCCGGCCCAGCAACACGCATTTCACCATCCGTGTCATTCCCGAGTCCCTCCCCGCGGCCGATCCCGCGTCTCATCCACACAAGCGCGGAGCAACGCCGCCACCGGCGCCGCGAGGCCGAGCTTCGCCGGGTCGCGCGAGTTATACCAGACGTATCCGTCGCCATCCATGACCGCGCGCCTTGCAGCGACGCGCAACTCGAGCGGCCGGATGTCCAGGTCGAAGTGCGTGAAGCTGTGACGCAAGGTTCCGCCCGCCCGGAAGCGCGGCGAGCGCAGGCCGAAGTTCTTCCTCGACCATGTCGCCGCCTCCGCCTCCTCCCCGAACTGCGGCAGGCTCCACAGCCCGCCCCACAGGCCCGTGGCTGGACGCCGCTCGAGCAGCACGCTTGCGTCGCCGCGCACGACCAGCAGCATGTGCGTGCGCTCCAGCCTGCGCAGGCCGCGACGCGGGCGCCGTTCCGGCAACGTGCCCTGGATGCCGCGCGCGCGGGCGGCGCACAGGGGTTCGAGCGGACAGCGCTCGCAGCGCGGCTTCGCGCGTGTGCAGACGGTTGCGCCGAGATCCATGATCGCCTGCGTGTAGCGGTGCACCTCCCTGGCGGGTGTGCACGCGTCGGCGAGTTCCCACAGGCGTTGTTCCACGGCGCGCTCGCCGGGCCAGCCCGCGATCGCGAAGACCCTCGCGAGCACGCGCTTGACGTTGCCGTCCAGTATCGCGTGACGTTGCCTGCCGGACAGCGCGAGAATCGCCGCCGCCGTCGAACGGCCCACCCCCGGCAGCGCCTGCAGGTCCGCCAGCGACGCCGGAAAGCGACCGCGATGCTGGCTCGTGATGGCCTGCGCGGCCCGATGCAGGTTGCGGGCGCGCGCGTAGTAACCGAGGCCGGACCACAGGTGCAGCACCTCGTCGAGTGACGCGGTGGCAAGCGACCGCAGGCTCGGAAAGCGCTGCATGAAGCGCCTGAAGTACGGGATGGCCGTGCTGACCTGGGTCTGCTGCAGCATGATTTCCGACACCCACACGCGATACGGCGTCGGGTTGCGCTGCCAGGGCAGGTCGGTCCGCCCGTGACGGGCGAACCAGCGCAGCAGCCGCGGCGCGACCGCGGCGGCGGTTCGTTGCGCCGTCACGGGTGATCGCCGCGCCGTGCGCGCGCCTCGACATTGCCGAACATCTCGCGCGTCGCCGACTCCAGCGTCCTGAGCATCGCCGCACGGACCAGCAAGCGCGGCATCCAGAAGGACGGCTCGAAATCGGTGCGATAACTGATATGGGTTCGGCCGTCGCGCGCCTCGAAGTGCGTCACCGCCCGCCCGTGCAGGAGGTCGCCCATGCCGGCCACGGACTCCGCGACCAGCAGCGTCCCGGTCTGCGTGATGCGCTCATAGCGATCCATGTCACGGCACAGCCATGAACCCAGGCACCCGCGCAGTCGCGTGAACAGCAGCGGCCGCCCGTCACTGTCCTCCACGATGCGGGCTTCCGCAATGCGCGGGTCCAGGGACGGGTAGCGCTGGTAGTCCGTCAGCACCGCGATGACGGCCTGCACCGGCGCATCCAGGGCTGACTCGAACTCGACGAAATATGTGCCGTCCCGCTCACCGACGACGAGCCTGTCCACGGTCATCGCGGCGCCGGGCGCCGCCGTCAGCAGCGCCAGCAGGACGGGCAGCACCCGCACGTTCACGGCGGCGCCTCCGGGCGCGACGGCTCGATCACCACGCGCAGCTTGCGCGCCGTGATGCCCGAGGATTTCGCCTCGCCGAAACGCAGGTCAGCCTGCACATCGAGCGTCGCGAGATCGCCGAGCAGCGACTCGAGCGTCGCCCGTGGCGCGCCCGCCGCCGCCGCGTCGGGCGGCAGGTAGCGGTCGAGATCGATGCGGTCGAACTCGAGCTCCGCCCGCGGTGGTCCTGCGGCCGGCAGCGTGAGGTGACCCGTCACCCGCGTGTCATCGAATCCGGCGTCGATGTCCCGCAGGGTCAGGACGCCCCCGGCATATTCGCCTTGTGCGGCGACATCGGCCCGCGCGAGGGCGGTCGGATCCGCGGTGTCGGGCAACGGCCGGTTCAGCGAATTGGCAACCGCACGCGGCGCAAACGGCTCCGTGCCGAACCCGAAGGCGACGCGTGGGTCGTCATCGAGGCCGGCGACCCCGGCGCGCCCGGCAAGGCGCAGGCCGAGTCCGTCGAAGCGGATCCCCTCAAACGCGATGTTCCCGGCCGCCAGGTCCGCGTGCAGTTTTTCGAGCGATCCGGCCAGTTCCACGCCGCCCGTCCGCAGGCCCAGCCCGCCCAGCCAGCCGCGCAGCGCCAGCCCGCGCGCGGCATAGATGTCGCGCGCGGGATCCAGCATGGCCTCGCCGCTCAGCGCGGCGTGCATGACGATGTCCGTGCCGTGGCCGGCAAGCCGCAACTGCATCGGGAAGTGCTGTCCGGGCACCAGGCCGGTGGCCGTAACCGCGACGCCAGTCAGTTCCAGCACGGTGCCGTCGCGTGCGTCCGCGTACATGACCGATCCTTCATCGAACTCCAGCGTCCCGACCGACCAGGCCGCCGGCTCGTCTCCGCCCAGCGTCGCGAGTCGCGCTGCCAGCGATTCCCAGTTGCCGCGGCCTTGCGCATCCACGCCGAACCGCAGCCTTGGCGCCAGGAGCTCCACACGCGTCAGCCGCAGGTCGCCACCAAGCACGGTTCGCCACGGCACTGCCGCCCGCGCCCGGCCCAGTTCGAGCAGTGTCGGCGACTGTGGCCCGCTGCCTTCCGCGATGACGAGCCGGCCGATGTCGAGCGATGGCGTGGGGAAGTAGCCGATGGCGAGGCTGCCCACGGAGACCCCGGTATCGAGCTGGGCCGACAGCCATTCGCCCGCGTGGCGCTCGAACCATGACAGCCGCACGATACCCCAGAGCAGCGCCGCGCCGGCCACGGCCAGCGCAACCAGCACGGCAATCACGGTCAGGGCGATGCGGGAGCGGCGCATGAAATTCGGGGCCGGGACTGAGGCGACCCGATTCTAGCAGCGCCCGACAGCCAGGCGGCCACCGGGCCGCCTGGCCTGTGAAATCCTCCCGACGGCCGCCTCAGCGGTCGCAGAAGCCGATGTTGCCCGACAGCGTGTCGATGCGCACGCTGGCCGCGCCGCTACCCTGCGTGAACCGCAGTTCGCGGCCCGGCGCGTACTGGCTCTTGCGCTGCGGCTTGGGGCCGAAGCAGTTGTCGATGCTGCCGCTGTGGCTCTCGACGTCGAACTCGGCGTCCACGGGCTTCTGCAGGATCAGGCTGACGGTGCCGCTGATGCTCTCGATTTCCACGCGGGCCGCACCGGCCAGGCCGGCGCGCACGTCGATATCGCCCGAGACGGCCTTTGCGCGCAGCCGCGTGGCCGCGTCTACCTCGATGTCCACCTCGCCGCTGACCGACTTGGCCTCCACCTCGCCCCGCAGTCCTCGCGCGGTCAGGTTGCCGCTGACGCTGGCAAGCGCGGCGCCGGCCTTGCCGCCCTGTCCGCGCACGTCCGCGTCGCCGCTGATGGTCCTGAGGTCCAGCGTCTCATCGAACACCGCCGCGCTGATGTCGCCGCTGACGGACTCGAGCCGCTGCCTGCCCCGCACGCCATCCACGGTAATGTCGGCGCTGACGGTCTGCGCATTGAGCAGGGAGGCGACCGGGACCTGGATGACGAGGCGCGCCTCGCGGCGACCCATGTGCGTGCCCTTCTCCGGGCGCACCTTGATCACCACGCGCTGCTTGTCGGCAGTGAATTCGAACTCGTCCTTGTCGTTGTCGATGACGCCGGTGACTTTCACTTCCTGGCGGTCCCAGCCGGTAACGGTGACCTTGCCCTGCACGTTGGCGATCTCGACCGTCGGGCTCGCCCCGGTCTGCAGGCTGCGATCGATGTTCTGCGCGGCGTCAGCCACCGGGATGGCGAGCGCGGCGATGAAGGCGGCAGCAATGTATCTGGTGTTCATGATCAGGTCCTCTGGCCGGCGGCCCCTGCGGTCGCGGCCACGCTTGAGTAAAGGTCAATCTCGTCCTGGTAGGTGCTCAGCAGCAGCTGGTTGAGCAGCTGGCTCGCGGGGTCGCCCGCCAGCGCCGCGTCGATGTCGTCCGCCGCGCGCTGGATGGCGGCGAGGTCCTGCCCGATGCGCACGCGGGTCTCATCCGGCAGTCCCGACAGCCTCGCCTGGAACCGCGTCAGCATCTCGGCCCGCACCGTGACGTATTCGGGCCCGAGCCGCGAGTAATCGCCATACGAGACCGGCTGCAGCGCCGCGACCGCCGTCGGTTGCAGGCCTGCGAGTTGCGCCGCGTCTTCGCCGGACGGCCGCAATGCCAGCCACGTGAACAGCACGGATACCGACGCTACCGCGACGCCCGCCGCCATCGCCCACCGCAGCGGCAGGCCGCGCGTGACCGGCTGCGCGCCCGGCGCCTCGCGCGAAATGCGATCGCGGATCTGCGGCCACAGGTCGCGACCCGGCGCCACGCTGCCCGGCAATTCCGCAACCCTGGCCAGCAGCGGGTCGCGCTCACGCTCTGTGCGGCCGAAGCGGATCGTGCTCATGCGAATGCCTCCACGCCCATGCGCTCGCGCAACAGCCGTCGCGCGCGGTGCAGTTGCGCCTTGCTGGTGCCCACCGCCACACCCAGCATCTGCGCGGCTTCGTCGTGCGTATAGCCGTACACGCCTAGCAGGACCATTGCGTTTCGCGCGCCTTCCGGCAAGGCGGCGATGGCGCGCTCGAGATCGATCGGCGTGGACGGATCCGTGGCGCCGCCGGCGACGAACTCGCGATCCTCGCCGTCCGCATCCGTCAGGCTCACTTCGCCGCGGCCCTGCGGTGACCGGCCGTGGGCCAGCACGGCGTTGACCGCGATGCGGTGCAGCCAGGTGCCGAACCCGCTGCGTCCCTCGAAACCCGTCAGGCTGCGCCAGGCATTCACAAAGGTCTCCTGCGTCAGGTCCTCGGCCGTGTGGGGGTTGCCCGTCATGCGCAGGCACAGGCCATAGACTCGCCCCACGTGGGCCCGGTAGAGCCGCTCGAAGGCGTCTTCGTCGCCGACCCGGGCGCTGGCTATCCAGTCGGCCTCGCCCGTTGCGGATTGCGGCTGCGTGTCTGCCACGATCGAGCGTCTCCCCTGGTCCCGGTGGCCCCGAGCGTACCTCGGGATTACCGGTTTCGTGGGATTAGAGGCGGCTATGCAGGAAAAGGTTTGAAATGGGCCCCGTCGGGCACCCGGGGCCCGGGCGGCCCGTTCAGTCCGACAGCACGATTTCCACGCGCCTGTTGCGCTTGCCTTCGTTGCGGATCCTCAGCACGCGGATGCCGCCGATCTCGGCCAGGTTGCGCACATGCGTGCCCCCGCAGGGCTGCAGGTCGATTCCCGGGATGCGCAACAGCCGGACCCGCCCTGCGCCCCGTGGCGGCTGCACGCTCATGGTCTTGACGAGTTCCGGCCGCGCGTCGAGTTCCTCGTCCGTGATCCAGACGCTCTCCGTCTCGACGCCGCGCGCGATCAGCGCGTTCGTCTCGCGCTCGATGACGGTGGCATCGAGCAGGCTCATGTCGATGTCGAAATCCAGGCGGGCCTTGTCGGGAGCGATATTGCCGCCGGTCACGGGTGCGACGACGACGCACGACATCACGTGCAGCGCGGTGTGCAGCCGCATCACGGCATGGCGGCGCGGCCAGTCGAGCTCGATCGTCAGCGCCTCGCCCACGGCCGGCAACGCGGCGCCTTCGGTGATGAGGTGGCGCACGCTGTCCGGCCCGTTGCCTTTGCGCGTGTCCACGACATCGATGCGCGTGCCGTCCTCGCGCAGCAGCCACCCCGTATCGCCGGGCTGCCCGCCGCCGAGCGCGTAGAAGATCGTGCGGTCGAGCTCAACGGCGCCGTCGCACGCAGCGATCACCCGCGCGGAGGCCGTCCTGAGGTAGGCGTCGTCCCGGAACAGCAGTTCTGTGGCCATGGCGTCTGCGTCTGCGCTGGCTGGCGATCCACCAGCCTTTCGCGGGCCATTATGCGCCGCGTCCAATCATGTGGCTTGCGCGAGGTTGGCGCTGGTCATGACCGGCCGTTGCGCCGACAGGCGAAGCGACGTGCGAATCAGTACGGCCTGCCGTCCTTGTGCGTGTATGCGTCCGGCGCATCCGGCGCATTCCAGCGCAGGTCCACGTCCGGGTAGGTGGCCGCGTCCCTGGCGTCCCGGTTGCTGATCTCCAGGTACACGGCGGGCTTGCCGCTGCGGTTGACCAGCTGGTGGGCATTCGCCATGCCGGCGGGAAATCCCGCACACTCGCCGGCGGCGAGCTTCTGTTCGCCCGCGTCAGTGACCAGCATGAGTTCCCCTGCAAGCACGTAGACGAGCTCGTCCTCGTGGGTGTGCCAGTGGCGCATCGAGGATTCCGCGCCGGGCGCGAGCGTCGTGCAGTTGACCCCGATCCGGGTGAGCCCGGCGGCGTCGCCAAGCGCCCGCTTGTCCCGTGGCAATACACGTGAACGGAATGGCTCCGGGTAACCGCAGCCGGTCTGCGCTGCAAGATCGGCGGGCTTGAAGGGTTGCGCTGGCCGTGTCATGTGGCTGCACCTCATCGGCGAAGAGCGGCGACAAGCGAGGTGGCCCGGCACCGCGCGCCGCGGGGTGCCGGAGCCACCTTGCCGGGTCCGCTGCTATTCCGGCTTGACGAACTTCAGCGTCATGCGGTCCGACTCACCGATCGCGTCGTATGGCGCGCGATCGAAGGTCGGATCCGGGTCCTTGCCGGAACCGTAGGGCACGGTCAGCCGCGCCGGCGGCAGGGTCCAGACGCCGAACGGGTGATCCTTGGTGTCCTTCGGATTGGCATTGAGCTCCGAGCGCGCCGCCAGCTTGAAGCCCGCCGCCTCGACCCGTTCGATCAGGTAGGCCTCGGTGACATAGCCGCTCTTTGCGGCCGGGTCCTGCTCACCCGGATTGGCGCGGTGCTGTTCCAGCGCCAGGATGCCGCCCGGCTTCAGCGCCGTGTACAGGTCCGCGAACACTTTCTCGACACGGCCTTCCGAACGCATCCAGCCGTGGAACGAGCGCGCCACCAGTACGAAGTCGAAGCGGCCGGCCGGCGGGGCCGCCGAACGGCTGCCCCAGTTGACGACACCGACCTTGCCGTACAGCGCGGACTTCGCCGCCAGTTCCTGCTCCTGCTTCAACCGCCCCGCGCGGCCGCGCTCGGTGACTTCTGGATCCTCGAGGTCGGTGCCGGTCACGAAGAACTGCCCGCCGGTCATGCGCGCGTAGGGCGCGAGAATGTCGGTCCACCAGCCGCCACCGGGCTGGACCTCCAGGATCGTCATGCCCGGCGCCAGGCCCCAGAATGTAAGCGCCTCGATGGGGTGCCGCGCATCGTCGCGGGCACGCTCCCCGGCCGCACGCCATTCGCCGGCGACCGCCGTGGCAAGCGCCTGGTCCACATCGGCCAGGGCGACGCCGCTGGCCAGTCCCGCGCAGGCGGCCACGATGAAGGACATTGATCTCAACAACTGCATGGGTCTACTCCGGTGGTTGATCGCATCACGATAGAACGATGGTAACGCGCACGACGAGCGGGCGCCGGGGAATCCACGGCGCCCTGGTGCGGACGGTGCCAATTGCGCCCCGGGCGGACTGACCCGCCCGGGGCAGGCCCGATCGGCTTACTTGCCCTTGGCGAAGAAGGCCGCGATGTCGGCGACATCGGCGTCCGTCAGCGTCAGTTTCGGCTTGTGCTTCGAATTCGCCGCCAGCGCGGTCTTGATCTTGCCCTCGATGTCGGCGGCCTTCTGGCCGGCGAAGTCCTCGGCCGGATCGTGGCAGTCGAGGCAGGCCTCGGCCTTCTTGGCGCCGGCCGTCGCATCGCCCGCCAGGGCCGTGCCGCTGACAGCCAGGGCGCCGGTCGCGAGTATCATTGCCACCCACTTCGTCTTCATTGCAGTCTCCTTGAGGTCCGGAACCGCCTGCCCTTCCGGGAACATCCCTTCCGGAACGGTGCCTCGCTTTGGTGCTAAGGCAAAACTAGGTCTGAGGCCCTGAATGCTGCATGAACGTGCAGGGCCCGGGATATACGGTCTTTTCCGGAGTCGCAAAAAGAAAACGCCCCGGGGCGGCGTCGCCGCCCGGGGCGTTCAGGGCCGGTGCTTACTTCGCGGAAGCGAAGTAGGCCGCGATGTCGGCGATGTCGGCGTCCGACAGCGCCAGCTTCTTGCCGTGCTTGGTCGTGCCGGCGACCACGCCCTTGATCTTGCCCTCGATATCGGCGGCCTTCTGGCCCGCGAAATCCTCGGCAGGCTCGTGGCAATCGAGGCAAACGTCGGCCTTCTTTTCGCCGGCCTTGGCGTCCGCGGCCAGCGCCGCACCGCTGAATGCCAGCGCGCCAACCGCCACCGTCATCGCCATCCAAGTCGTCTTCATCGCTGTCTCCTTGAGGTCTGGGGGCCGCCTGCCCGTTCCGGCACATGCCGAACGGAACGGCTCCTCATTGGTTTCCGGCCAACAGGCTAGGCCTGGGGGGCTGAATGCTGCCTGAATGCGCGCGGATTGTGAATTCGGGTCTTTTCCGGACGGTCCGCGACTGACCAGCGGCAGCTTGGCCTGCACCGCCAGGCTGCCGCAGGCCCTGTTTGCCGGGGGATTATGGCTAGAATGACCTCCTCGTCCCGGCGGAGACATCTGTGCCAAACGCCACCATCACCGGCTGGGGCAAGTGCATGCCCCCCGCGGTCCTGTCCAACCAGGACATCGCGACGTTCCTCGACACGGACGACGAGTGGATAACGACCCGCACCGGCATCAACGAGCGGCGCGTTTCGCACGTCCCGCTGAGCCACCTGGCCCATGTGTCCGCGGTGCGGGCGCTGGCCTGCGCCGGACTGGAGGTCGGCGACCTCGACCTGATCATCTTCGGTACCTGCAGCATGGACGAGCAGGTGCCCAACATGGCCTCGCTGCTGCAGAAGCAGCTCGGCGCCGCCGGTGCCGGCGCCATGGACATCAACACGGCCTGCACCAGCTACCTGTACGGGCTGGCCACCGCCGACGCCATGATCCGCTGTGGCACGATCCGCAACGCGCTGGTGATTGGCGGCGAGGTGATCTCGTCGATGATCGACTGGACCGACCGCCGTGTGGCGGTCCTGTTTGGCGACGGCTGCGCCGCGACCGTGCTCGAGGGCACCGAGCAGGATGAGGGCCTGCGGTCCAGCAAGCTGGGCTGCTACGGCGACGTGCGCGAGATCCTGCAGGTGCACGGCCTCGGCATCCGCTACTCGAACCGCGGCTGGCCGCTCGGCGACACGGACTGGAATTTCGACGGCCCCGAGATCTTCAAGCGCGCGGCGATCGGCATGAGCCGGGCCTGCAAGCACGTCATGGAGGCCTGCGCGATCGGCGCGGATGACATCGACCTGGTCGTGCCCCACCAGGCCAACCTGCGCATCATCGAGGCCGTGGTGAAGCGCGCCGGCGTCCCGATGGAACGCTGCTTCGTCAATATCCATCGCTACGGCAACATGTCGTCGGCGACCGTGCCGGTGGCGCTGGTCGAGGCACTCGAGGAAGGCCGGGTCGAACCAGGGGCAACACTGCTGCTGACCGGCTTCGGCGCCGGCCTGACCTGGTCCGCGCACGTGCTGCGCTGGGGGCAGCGGGTCACGCCGCTGGCGCAGAGCGACATTGAACTGCCGCCCTGCGATCGCACGGCGCTCGAGATCGTGCGGAGTTACATCGCCGCCAAGCGCGGATCCCGCTGGGCTGAATTCGCTGGCGCGTGAGTGCGGCGTGTGACGCGGCAACCGGGCCATGCGCCGGCCCGTTCCGCGGCGGCGGCATGGTCTTATTGAATCCCGGGCGCGACTTCCCTAGATTGCGGCCCCACCCGGGGAACTGCCGGAACAAGGCTGGTGAGAGCTTGTCGCGAAATGTCCTAGGCTGCTGCCTGCTGTTGCTGTCCGGCGTCCTGCAGGCCGCGGAGCCCGCTGTCGCAGCGCCAGCCATCCAGGCGCATCCCCTGGCCGTCGCGCCGCGGCTGGACGGCCGCGTGCTCGACGATCCCGCATGGCAGGGCGCCGCGGCCGCCACCGGTTTTACGCAGACGCGGCCGAACGAGGGCCGGCCCGCAACGCAGCGCACCGAGGTCTACGTCGGTTTCACGGACACGGCGCTCTACATCGGCGTCATCTGCTACGACGAGGATCCGCGCGGCATCATCGTGGCGGGCAGCAAGCGTGACTCGTCGCTCGAGGAGGCGGACAGCTTCCGGATCGTGCTGGACACGTACCGTGACCGGCAGAACGGCTTCGTCTTCGGCACCAACCCGGTGGGCATCGAATACGACGGCCAGGTCACGCGCGAGGGCGCCTCGGACTTCGTCTCCGGCGGCGGCGACTTCAACCTCGACTGGGACGCCTCCTGGGAAGTGCGCAGCGCGATCTCGGAGATCGGCTGGAGCGCGGAGATGGAGATCCCCTTCAAGTCGCTGCGCTACGGCAGCGACGCCGTGCAGGCCTGGGGCATCAACTTCCAGCGCAACATCCGCCGCAACAACGAGGCCGCATTCTGGGCACCGCTGCCGCGCCAGCACAACCTGTACCGCGTGTCGCTGGCCGGCGACGTCGAGGGAATCCAGGTCCCGAGCCAGCGCAACCTGAAGATCACTCCGTACGTGCTCGGCAGCGGGACGCGGGGCGGCGAGCTGCCGGCCGGCACGCATTACGAACAGGAAATCGGTTTCGACCTCAAGTACCTGCTGACGCCAGGCCTGACGCTGGACGCCACCTACAACACCGACTTCGCGCAGGTCGAGGCCGACGACGTGCAGGTCAACCTGGACCGATTCAGCCTGTTCTTTCCGGAGAAGCGGCCGTTCTTCCTCGAGAACGCCGGCCAGTTCGCGGTCGGCTCCCCCGGCAGCGTCGAGCTGTTCTTCAGCCGTCGCATCGGCATCGGCGCGGGCGGCGCGCAGATTCCCATCGACGGCGGCCTGCGCCTGTCGGGCAAGGTCGGCGGCAGCACCAACGTGGGCCTGCTGCAGATGCGTTCGCAGGCGGTGGACGGCGTGGCGCCGCAGAACGACTACACGGTTGCGCGCGTCAGCCAGGAGTTCGCCAACCGTTCCTCGATCGGCGCGATCGCGGTGCAACGGCAGGGCGAAAGCGGCAACGACCACAACCGGACCTTCGGCCTCGACGGCCGCTGGGGCCTGGGCGGGAACACGCTGCTGTCCGGGTACGCGGCCATGACCGACACGCCCGGGCTGTCAGGCAGCGACCATGCCTTCAACGTCAGGGGCGAGTACAACTCGGAGACCTGGACCAGCAACCTCGCGTACACGGAGGTCGGCGAGAACTTCAATCCGGAGGTCGGCTTCCTGTCGCGACGCGGCTACCGCCGGGGCGACTTTCTCGTGCTGCGGCGCTACCGGCCGGATGACCTGTGGGGGCTGCAGGAACTCCGCCCGCACGTCTCCTGGCGCGGTTTCTGGGACTTCGACGGCTTCTACGAGACCGGTTACCTGCACGTGGACAACCACTGGGAGTGGAAGAGCGGCCACGAGATTCACACCGGCGTCAATTTCACGCACGAAGGCGTGAAGGCACCTTTTGAGATCATCCGCGGCGTGACGGTGCCAGCCGGCGAGTATGACAACGAGGAAGCGCAACTGGTCTTCTTCACCAACCAGGGCGCGCCGCTGAGTTTCTTCCTGGAGGCGAGGATCGGCGGGTTCTTCGGTGGCGACCGCGTCAGGCTGTCGCCGAATGCGGAGTACCGCATCGGCGAGGCCTTCAACGTCGAACTGAGCTGGGACCGCAACGACATCAGCCTGCCGGTCCCCAACGGCGACTTCAAGGTGAACGTCGGGCGGCTGCGCGCCACGTATTCATTCACGCCGAAGATCTCGGTGCAGGCGCTGGTGCAGTACGACGACCGCAACGACCTGCTGGCCACCAACCTGCGCCTTGCCTGGCTGCAGTCGGCCAGCGCCGGGCTGTACCTCGTGTACAACGAGATCGACGAGGAGCGCCTCGGCGTACCAACGCCGAAGCAGCGCGAGTTCATCCTCAAGTACAGCCGGATCTTCGACCTGTGAACCGCGAGCCGGCCCGCAGCTAACGCCTCGTTCCGGGCTGCGGCTCAGCCGTAGCTGATCGCAGTGCGCACCGGCATGCCTTCCCAGCGGAAGTTGCTCACCATCTTCAGGTCGATCAGCACGCCGAGCGCGCGCACGTCGTAGCCGGCGAGGCGCGCGAGGGTCGCGGAGGCGCCGAGCGTGCCGCCCGTCGCGAGCACGTCGTCCACCAGCAGCAGGCGCCCCTCACCGCGCTGCATTTCCAGCACGCCGGTCCCATATTCGAGCGCATAGGGCACGTCCACGACGGGCGGCGGCAGCTTGCCCTGCTTGCGGACCAGTACGAAGCCCTTGCCGCGCCGCACGGCCATGGCGGCCGCCAGGATGAAGCCGCGCGACTCGATGCCGGAGACCGCGTCGACGGACTGCCATTCCTCCTCGGTGAACAGCGCATCCAGGGCCGCGATGGTCTCGCTGAAGTGCGAGCGCAGCAGCGGGCTGATGTCGCGGAACAGGATTCCCTGCCTGGGAAAGTCCGGCACGTCCCGGATCAGGCTCTTCAGGTCTGGCATCTTCACCCCGGCCCCCTGCGTGGCGCGTCGTGTGTCGTCGGACAGGCGCGCGATGTCTGCGCGCAGCCGGCGCCTGCGGCGGCCGGCTCGCCGCTTCATGATACGGCATCGCGGCCGCGCCGCGCCGCCCTGCCCCCGGCGGGGCGGCCAGTGTCGTATCCTGCCGGCCTGCCCGGCCCGATCCAGGAAGCACGATGCCATTGCAAGACACCCTTCGCGCCTGCTGCGCCGGCACGTTCGTCTCGGCCCTTGCCTTTCTCGCGGCGCCGGCAGCCGCTGACGGCAGCGCGTACGTTCCGCCGCCGGGTGAGTGGGCCGCCAGGCCCGCCGCCGAACTTGGCATGGACGCTGCCGCGCTGCAATCGGCGCTGCGCTTCGCCGTCGAGCACGAGTCGCGCCAGCCGCGTGACCTGGCGCTGGCGGTGCCGCTGTCCTTCGCGCGCGAACCGTTCGATGCCGTGATCGGCCCGACGCAACCGCGCGGTGACCCGACGGGACTGGTCATCCGCCACGGCTACGTGGTCGCGCAGTGGGGCGAGCCGGACCGCGTGGACATGACGTTCAGCATCACCAAGAGCTTCCTGTCCACGGTCGTCGGCGTCGCGCTGGCGCGGGGCCGGATCGGCGCGCTCACGGAACGCGTGTCGTTGCGCGTCGACCTGCCGGAATTCCGCGGCACGCCCAACGATGCGATCACGTGGGACCAGTTGCTGCGCCAGACCAGCGGCTGGCGCGGGACGCTGTGGGGCAAGCCGGACTGGGCCGACCGGCCGCAGGGCGACGATGCGTTCGCATGGCCGGCGGCGGCGGTGCCCGGGCCCGGGAGCGGGTGGAAGTACAACGACGTGCGCGTGAACGCGCTGGCGCTTGCCGCGCTGCACCTGTGGGGCGAGCCGTTGCCCGCCGTGCTGAAGCGCGAGGTGATGGACCCGATCGGCGCCTCCGGCAGCTGGCGCTGGCACGGCTATGACAACTCGTGGACGGAGGTCGACGGCGTGCGCATGCAGTCGGTGAGCGGCGGCGGCCACTGGGGCGGTGGCATGTTCATCAACGCCTGGGACCTTGGCCGTTTCGGGCTGTTATGCCTGCGCCGCGGCCGGTGGGACGGGACGCAGGTGTTCCCCGCTGCGTGGTACGAGGTTGCGACCACGCCGACGGCGCACAACCCGCAGTACGGTTTGATGAACTGGTTCCTCAACACCGGCCGTGAACTGCTGCCCAGCGCGCCGGCCGGGGCCTTCGTGCACTTCGGCGCCGGCACCAACCTCGTGTACGTGGACCCGGTCAACGACCTGGTGGTCGTGGCGCGCTGGATCGAGCGCGCTGACGTGGACGCGTTCATCGGCCGCGTGCTCGGCGCGCTGGCGCCGCAGTAAGAGGACACCATCCAACGTGAGCGAACCCGTCCCCGACCGGCCCAAGGCACGCTCGATCCGACCGCTGCGGGCGCTGCTGCCCTTCTTCCGCCCCTACCGCGGCACCCTGCTGCTGGCGCTCATGGCGCTGCTGGTCGCGGCCTCCGCCATGCTGGCGCTGCCAGTCGCCGCCCGCTACGTCATCGACCGCGGCTTCGCCGCCAGCGATGCCGACACCATCAACCGCTATTTCGGCTGGTTCCTGGCCGCAGCCGGCGTGTTCGGCGTGTTTGCCGCGATCCGCTTCTACCTCGTCACGTGGCTCGGCGAACGCATCGTCGCGGACATCCGCGATGCCGTGTACCGGCGCGTCATCCGGCTCGACCCCGCGTTCTTCGAAGTGACGCGCACCGGCGAGGTGCTGTCGCGCCTCACGACCGACACGACGCTGGTGCAGTCGATCGCGGGCTCCGGCATCTCGATCGCCCTGCGCTCGTCGATCAACCTGGTCGGCGCGCTGGTCATGCTGGGCCTGACCAGTCCGCAGCTGATGGGCTGGATCGTCGTGCTCGTACCGGGCGTGATCGTGCCGCTGATCGTCGTCGGCCGGGTCGTGCGGCGCCTGTCGCGCACTGCGCAGGACGGCATCGCCGATTCCAGCGGGCTGGCCGGCGAGACGCTGAACGCCATCCAGACCGTGCAGGCCTTCACGCTCGAGAAGCTGCAGGGAACGCGCTTCAGCGAGTCGGTCGAACGCGCCTTTCATGCGGCCGTACGCCGCACGCGGGCCCGCGCCGTACTGACCGCGCTCGGCGTCATGCTGTCCTTCGGCGCCATCACGCTGGTGTTGTGGCTGGGCGCCCATGCCGTGCTGGAGGGCCGCATGAGCGCTGGCGAGCTGGGCCAGTTCCTGCTGTACGCGATGTTCATCGCCGGCTCCGCGGCCGCGCTGACGGAAACCTGGGGCGAGGTGCAGCGCGCGGCCGGCGCGACCGAGCGGCTGGTCGAACTGCTGGAGGCCGAACCGGCCATCACCGCGCCGGTCAACCCCGTGCCCCTGCCCGTGCCGGGGCTGGGACGCATCGCGTTCGAGCAGGTGACCTTCTGCTACCCGTCGCGGCCCGAGGCGCGGGCGCTCGACGGCTTGTCGCTGGAGATCCAGCCGGGCGAGAACATCGCGTTTGTCGGCCCCTCGGGCGCCGGCAAGAGCACGACTTTCCAGCTGCTGCTGCGCTTCTACGACCCGCAGTCGGGGTGCATCAGGCTGGATGGCGTGGACCTCGCCGCGGCGCGGCCCGCCGACGTGCGGGCGCGCATCGGGCTGGTGCCGCAGGACACCGTGCTGTTCGCCGCCTCGGCGCGCGAGAACATCCGCTACGGGCGCCCCGGTGCGACCGACCCGGAGATCGAGGCGGCCGCGGGCGCCGCCGCGGCCGACGAATTCATCCGTGAGCTGCCCGAGGGCTACGAGACCTTTCTCGGCGAGCGCGGCGCGCGGCTGTCCGGCGGCCAGCGCCAGCGCATCGCCATCGCGCGCGCCATCCTCAAGGACCCGCCGGTGCTGCTGCTGGACGAGGCCACCAGCTCGCTGGATGCGGAGAGCGAGCGCGCGGTGCAGGAGGCGCTGGAGCGCCTCATGCAGGGTCGTACGACCGTCGTCATCGCGCACCGGCTGGCGACCGTGCTGAAGGCCGACCGCATCGTCGTGATGGACCGCGGCCGGATCGTGGACGTCGGCTCGCACGCCGAACTGGTCGAGCGCAATCCGCTGTACTCGCGTCTGGCCGAACTGCAGTTCTCCGGCGCCTGAATGGCCGCTGCAACGGTCACGCGCCGAGCGTCACCACTGCATCCTGCCCGGGCAGCTCGGCGACGATGCCGAAGCGTTCGTCTATCGCGGCAGCCAGCGCCGCGCGCGCGTCGTCCTCGCCATGCGTGAGGACGACGCGAGGCGGACCGGCCACGGCGCCCAGCCAGTCGAGCAGCTGCGGCTGGTCCGCATGTGCGGAAAAACCGTCGAGGACGTGCACGCGGGCGCGCACCACGACGTCCTCGCCGAAGATCTGCACGACCGGCGCGCCGTCGGCGAGTTGCCGGCCCAGCGAACCTTCGACCATGTAGCCCACCAGCACCACGTTGGCCGCGCTCCGCCACAGGTTGTGGCGCAGGTGGTGCACGATGCGCCCGCCGTCGCACATGCCGGACGCGCTGAGGATCACGCAGGGATCGTTGCCTTCATTGAGCGCCCGCGACTCCCTGGCCGACTGCGTGACCTTGAGACTGGCCAGGTCGGTGGCGAACTGGCGCCGCGCGGCAAGCTCCTTCGCCTCCGGGTCGAGCACCTCCGGATGGCGGATCAGCGCCTCGGTCGCCTGCGCCGCCATCGGGCTGTCGAGGAAGATCGGGAAGTCACGCGGCAGACGTCCTTCGCGCACCGCCTCGGCCAGGTAGTACAGGATCAGTTGTGAGCGTCCCACGGCGAACGCCGGGATCAGCACGCGTTCGCCATTGCGCGCGGCGGTTTCGAGGATCTTCTTGAACGCCTCGACGGTCTCCGCCTGCGGCAGGTGCGCGCGGCCGCCATAGGTGGACTCGAGGAACACCAGCCCGGCGCGCGCTGGCGGATCCGGGTCGCGCAGGATCGGTACGTCGCGCGGGCCGAGGTCGCCGGAAAAGACGATCACGCGCTCCTGACCGCCGTCGTCCACGGTCAGCGCCACGCTGGCCGAACCCATGATGTGCCCGGCCTCGTGGAAACGCAGCTTCACGCCCGCGGCCACCTGCTCGGCCTGGCCATAATTGAGGGCGCGCTGCTGCCGGTGCATGTGGCTCACGTCCGCGGGCTCGTAAATCGCCTCGACCGGCGGCCGGCCCGACCGCTGGTGCGCGCGGTTCTCCTTGGCCACCCACTCCCCGTCCAGCCGCGCCAGGTCCTCGAGCAGGATCCTGGTCAATGCCAGCGTCGCGTGGGTCGCGAAGACGGGCCCGCGATAGCCCTCGGCATACAGGCGCGGCATGCGCCCGGAGTGGTCGATGTGCGCATGCGTGAGGATCGCCGCATTGAGCCGGCGCGGCTCGACCGGGCCGAGCTCGCGGCTGCGCAGGCGCCCATCGGGCCCGCCCTGGAAGATGCCGAAGTCCACCAGCACTCGGGCGCGCGGCGTTTCGACCAGGTAGCCGGATCCGGTCACTTCCCCGGCTGCGCCGCAAAGCCGGATTCGGATCATCGGCCGCGCCCCCGCCGGTGGCCGCGGTCGCGCCGGGCGCGCGATGGCTCATCCACGGTTCCCTCGCGAGCCGGGGCGCCCCGCGCCAGCTGCACGCAGGTTTCAATCGTGCGCTTGAGCGGCGCCGGCACGCCCGGTGAACCGTCGGCGGCAGCGGCGGCCAGCGCCTCGAAGGCGAGATAAGGCTTGGAATGCCGCTTGATGGCATGCCGGATCACGCGACCGGCGCTGACCTTGCGGCCCGACGCCTGCAGGCCGGCTGCCCGCTCGTATACCTGTGCGTAGCCGTGATGCCACAGGCAATGCTCGACATCGCGTTCCCGCAGGTGCGTCAGCCGGCGGCCGGCCTCGTCGCCGGCGAGGCGACGCGCTTCGTCCGCGTAGTCGCGGCCGGTGCCGTCGCCATCGGTCAGCACGTGCCATTCGATGCCGAGCTCGCGCGCCAGCTTGATGAGCGGCGTCATGCCGCACTGCGCGAACTCGACCACGGCCACGCCTTCGAGGGTGAGGTCGTAGCCCGACAGGCGCGCCAGTTCCGGCAGCACCCAGAATTCCGTTTCGCCCTCGACCAGCAGCCAGCAGCGCGCGTACATCGCCTCGCCCCGGCGCGCGCGCAGGTGGTAACTCAGCTTGCGAACGTCATCGGTGTTCAGGGCGCCCTGGCCGACGCGCCACTGCCGCATGTTGCCGCCGGACCGCGTCAGGCGGCGGATCGAGTGCAGCGGCACCGCGCCCAGCAACGCTTCCGACTGCGTGCCGATGATCTTCTGCGCGCGCGCATGCGCGATCAGTTCCCACACCGAAGCGAGCGTCATGAGGTGCAGGTGCGCCTCGGGATCCTCGAGCACCAGCAGCGGCGTAGCCTCGGGAACCCACTTGTTGAGGCCGTGGCGGATGACGGCGGCCGTCACGATCAGGACGCCGATCTGCTGGGCGGCCGAGCCGTGGAAATGCAGCCCGGCGGTCGCCTTGCCGGCCCGCCCGCCCAGCACCTCGGCCACCGGCGCATGCGACAGGCTGCCGGCCGCATGGAATTCCTCGGCCCGCTGCCTCAGCAGTTCGCGCGCCGCCTCGTAGCCGGCCTTCAGTTCCTCCAGCTCGTTCGACGAAGTGCCGGCCAGTAGCGCCGCATAGTGCGATTCGACTGCGGCGGCAAGCTCCGCCACCTTGCCGTTTGCCGGCGGCTCCTGCCGGCCCGAGTCCGCAAGCGATGTCGCCCCCAGCAGCATGCCGCTCTGCAGCCAGACCAGCGGGCACAGCCGGCGGATTGCCGCCAGGTGACCGGCATCGTCCTCCGACTGCGGCTTGCGGGAGCCCGGCGAGAAGATCGTCCAGTGCACGGCGGGCGGCGCGTCGCCGTCAGGAGCCTCCGCCTGCACCGTTACCGACAGGCGCCGCACGCCGGCAGACGGCGCGGGCAAGACCGTGACCAGCGATCCCAGCGACGCCTCGCTCCAGTCGCCGGCCGACCGTTCGTCGAACGTGAGTTCGATCCTGACCGGGCCCTGCAGCACGCCCGCCGGGCCGACCGGGCGATGGAAATGATGCAGCTCGATGACCGGCCGGTCGCCGTTGCCGGAGGCCAGCACCACCTCGAGCGCCGACAGCAGGCTCGACTTGCCGCAGTCGTTCTCGCCGATCAGCACCGTCGTCTCGTCGAGATCGAGCCGCCCCGCGACGATGCCGCGGAAGTTGCGCACGTCGAGTGACCTGAGGAACATGGTTGCGCCTGTGCCTCAGCGCTGCTCGATGATCCGCAGCGCCTGTTCGACGCTGCGGGCGTCGTGGATCAACGCCACGTCCTCTTCGCTGACCGTGCCCCTCTTCAGCATCACGTCGCGCGTGAAGCCGTACAACTGCTCCCAGAACTCGCCGCCCATGGAGATGACCGGGAAGCGCTCGAGCTTCCCGGTCTGTATCAGCGTGACCACCTCGAATGCCTCGTCGAGCGTGCCGAAGCCGCCCGGCATGACGACGAATGCGCAGGAGTACTTCACCAGCATCACCTTGCGGACGAAGAAGTGCTCGAACTCGATGAACCGGTCCAGGTAGGGATTGGGCTTTTGCTCGCGCGGCAGCCGGATGTTGCAGCCGACGCTCATGCCTCCGGCCTCGCGTGCGCCGCGGTTGGCCGCTTCCATGATGCCCGGCCCGCCACCGGTCATCACCGCGAACCCCGCCGTGGCCAGCGCCCGGCCGAGATCCCGCGCCAGCTGGTAACAGGGATGGTCCTCGCCAAAGCGCGCCGAGCCGAAGACCGTCACGCACGGCCCCCTGAAGTCGAAGCTCTCGAACCCGCGCAGGAATTCCAGGAAGAAGCGCACCGCGCTCTCGAGGTCGGCCTCGCGATGGCGGCGACCAGCCAGGAAGGCTTTTTCCGCGCCCTCGATGTCCTCCAGCAGGGACAGTCGTATGTCGCGGTTCCTGGGCGGTACCGGCCCGCCTCGTTGCTCGCTCATGGCGATTCCCTTGCGGCCGACGGGCACAGCTATGGCGCGAAGGAGGATTCCTCGCCAGCCGTAGTAACCGCAGTCGCGACGGTCATCAGGCTGTTCGCGCCGGCCTTCAGCTGACGCCCGTGATGTTGATGAAGCGCAGGAACTCGGTACGGGTGCGCGGATCGCTGCGGAATGCACCGATCATGCGGCTGGTCACCATCGAGACGCCGCGCTTGTGCACGCCGCGGGTCGTCATGCACTCGTGCTTCGCTTCGATGACGACGCCGACGCCGCGCGGCTTGAGCACCTTGCTGATGCAAAGCGCGATCTCCGCGGTCATCTTCTCCTGCACCTGGAAGCGCCGCGCGTAGGCATCCACCACCCGCGCCAGCTTGCTGATGCCGACGATCTTGCTGGTCGGCAGGTAGCCGACGTGCGCCCGGCCGATGATCGGCGCCATGTGGTGCTCGCAGTGCGACTCGAACTCGATGTTGCGCAGCACGACCATCTCGTCGTAGCCGGCGACTTCCTCGAAGGTCCGCTGCAGGTACTCCGCGGGGTCCGTGGCGTAGCCGGAAAACCAGTCGAGGTAGCCCTCGACCACCCGCCGCGGCGTGTCCAGCAGCCCTTCGCGCTTCGGGTCCTCGCCCGCCCAGCGCAACAACGTCCGCACCGCGTCCTCGGCGGCGGCCTGCGTCACGGCCCCGACCTGTTTCTTCTTCCTGGCTGCCATCTCGTTTCCTCCGCGGCCACGTGCCGGACGCCCGACTATACCGCAGCGCCGGTCTCGCTCCGGGGGGTGCGCACCGCCGTGCGGCACCGTATCCTTGCCGCGTACCCCCTCTCTCGAGTGCGCCGCCATGCTGACCGACCGCTTTAAACTGGCCCTGCAATTCACGGCCGACGTGCACGAGGGCCACCAGAAGAAGGGCACCAGCGTCTCCTACCTGTCGCACCTGCTGTCGGTATCGGCACTGGTCATGGAAAACGACGGCGATGAGGACGAGGCGATCGCCGGGCTGCTGCACGACTCGGTCGAGGACCGGGGCGACACCTATCTGACCCGCTGCGGCGCGAAGCCGCCGGGCGGCCGCGGCGCGCTCAAGCACGACATGGAGAAACTGTTCGGGACACGCGTCCGCGACCTGGTCATGCACTGCACGGACGACGAATACCTGCCGCAGGGCAAGCCGGCGGAAAAGGGCAGTGCCGAGGAATGGCGCACGCGCAAGGAAGCCTACCTGAAGCGCCTGCGCAGCCAGCCGGACACCGGCGCGCTGCGGGTCGCCTGCGCCGACAAGCTGCACAACTCGCGCGCCATCCTGGTCGACTACCAGACACTCGGCGAGGAGGTCTGGGAGCGCTTCCGCGTCAAGAGCCGCAAGCAGCAGCTGTGGTACTACCGCGGCCTGGCCGACATCTTCATGGAGCGCGCCGCCGGGTTCGACGATGTCGGCCTCAAGCGGCTCGCCGCCATGCTGGACGCCGCGGTGCGCGCCATCGAGCGCAAGAAACCGGATTGAGCGGCGCCCGGCAACCGCTCAGTCGTGCAGCTCGATGACGTCGCCATCCTCGACGACATGGTCGCGGCCGACCTGCTGCCCGTCGAAGCCCGAACTGCCCCACAGCCGCGCGAAACGGATCGTCTCCGCCAGTTCGCGGTGCACCAGCCGCGCCACGTCGGCGACCGTCTGGCCGTGGGTCAGCGTGAATGGCCGCGTATTGTCGGCCGGCTTGCCGGGCGCCTTGGTGTAGACACGCACAATCGCCAGTTCGCGGAACAGCCATTCGCCAAGCGCACCGAGTCCCTGCCCGGTTTCCGCCGACACCACGAGCGCGGGAAACCCGGCGCCGATCAGTTCCTTGAGCGCGGCGATATCCGCCTTGCTGTGCGGGTCGAGATCGGCCTTGTTGGCCAGCAGGACGGTCGGCAGGGCCAGGCCGAAAGGGTCGTCCTGGTCGTCCGGCAGGGCTGCTTCCGGCGCACGGTCCGACCCGGGCCAGATCCGCGTCAGCGCGACCCGCCGCCCGGCCAGCACCGCGCGGGCGTCCTCGGTCTGCTGCACGACCGCCGGGTCCGCGATGTCCACGACGAACAGGCAGCAGTCGGCTGATTGCAGCGTGCTGCCGATCCATGTGACCTCGTGTTGCGGGGACAGCGGCGGCAGGTCCACCAGCTGGAAGTGGATGTCCTCGAGCGACATCATTCCCGGTTCCGGAAACTGGGTCGTGAACGGGTACGGCGCGACGCGGGCCGAGGAACCGGTGAGACGCGCGTGCAGCGCCGACTTGCCGCTGTTGGGTGGCCCGACCAGCGCTATCTGCGCCGCGCCCTCGGGGCGGATGACCAGCGCCGGACCGCTGCGCGCGCCGCCCTTCCTGGGTCCCGCCAGCTCCTCGTCGAGTTCCTTGATGCGGCGCTTGAGATCGGCCTGCAGGTGATCCGTGCCCTTGTGCTTGGGGATGACCCGCAGCATTTCGCGCAGGCACTCGAGCCGCTGCTCCGGGTCGCGCGCGCGCCGCAGCGCCGCGGCTGCGGCCTTGTATTCGGGTGAGAGGTTGGCCGGCACGGGTTGTCGCCTGGCGCCGCGACCGGCTCAGCCGGCGGTCAGCGCATCGAGCACCAGCCGCACCATCTCGTCCACGCCGGTGGCGCGCTGCCCGGCCGTCATCTGCTCGTCATGCAGCAGGTGGTCGCTGACGGTCATCACCGCGAGCGCCTCGATGCCCAGCTCGGCCGCCAGCGCATAGAGGCCCGCCGCCTCCATCTCGATCGCCAGCACGCCCATGCGCGCCAGCAGTTTCCTCAGCTCGGTATCCGGGTGGTAGAAGATGTCGGTCGAGAAGATGTTGCCGACGTGGATCTCGCGCTTGCGCGACTCCGCCTCGCGGATCACCTTGCGCAGCAGCGGCCAGCTCGCGGTCGCCGGCAGGTCGTAGTCGCGGCAGCGAATGCGGTTGACACGCGAGTCCGTGCCGGCGCCGAGCCCCAGCACGATGTCGCCGATCCTGAGCGACGCGCTGACGGCGCCGCAGGTTCCGACCCGCACGAAGCGCTTCACGCCAAAATCACGCACCAGTTCGGTCGCATAGATCAGCGTGGACGGGATGCCCATGCCACCGCCCATCACGGACAGGCGCTGGCCGCGCCAGGTGCCGGTGTAGCCCAGCATGTTGCGCACGGTATTGACCTCGACCGAGCCCTCGAGCAGCGTTTCGGCGATGTGCTTTGCGCGCAGCGGGTCGCCTGGCAGCAGCACCGTCTCGGCGAAGTCCCCGGCTGCGGCATTGATGTGTGGCGAGCTCATGCGACGCTCCGTTTGCGCTGGCCGCCTGCGGGCGACGACAGGAAGTCCTTGCCATGCGCCAGCGGCGCGATGCCGAACCAGGCGGCCAGCGACTGGCCGATGTCGGCAAACGTGTCGCGGCGCCCGATCGACCTCGGCGCCAGCGCGGGGCCGGCCGCCAGCACCGGCACGTACTCGCGCGTGTGGTTCCACCCTTCCCAGGTCGGGTCATTGCCATGGTCCGCGGTCAGCACCAGCACGTCACTCACGCCCAGCCGCCCGAGCAGCGACTCGAGCATGCCGTCGAAGCGCTCCAGTTCCGCCGCGTAGCCCGGCACGTTGCGCCGGTGGCCGTACTCCTGGTCGAAGTCCACCAGGTTGGTGAACACCAGCGTGCGGTCGCCGGCTTCCAGCAATGCTGTCTGCGAAGCCTGCATCAGGCCGGCCAGGCCGCTGGCCTTCACGCCGCGCGAGATGCCGCGACCCGCAAAGATGTCCGGCACCTTGCCGACGCCCACGACGGTGCCGCCTTCCGCAAGGAGTCCGTCCAGCACCGTGCCCGCGGGCGGCGGCACCGAATAGTCGCGGCGGTGCGCGGTGCGCGTGAAGTCCGCCGCACAGGTACCGACAAACGGCCGCGCGATGACGCGGCCGATGTGCAGGTCGTCGACCAGCACGCGCGCCGCGGCGCACACCTCGTAGAGGCGCCCGAGCCCGAAGGCCTGCTCGTGCGCGCAGATCTGCAGCACCGAATCCGCCGAGCAGTACACGATCGGCTTGCCGGTCCGCACGTGCTCCTCACCCAGCTGTTCGATGATGACCGTGCCGGACTCGTGCCGGTTGCCCAGGAACCCTGGCAGCTTCGTCTGTCGCGCCAGCTCATCGAGCAGCGGCTGCGGCACGGAGTCGGTGAGGTCGGTGAAATACCCCCACTCGTGCGCGACCGGCTGGCCGGCCATTTCCCAGTGCCCCGAGATCGTGTCCTTGCCCTTCGACAGTTCCGCCGACCAGCCCCAGGTGCCGGTCGGCGCCCGCGGCGTCTCGAAGCCGGCTGGCCGCCCGCCGCGCGCGCCGGCCGCCGCCTCCACCAGCCCCAGACGCTGCAGCGTCGGGATCGACAGCGGCCCGGAGCGGCCCTCGTCCGCGCGCCCGGCTGCGCAAGCCTCGGCGATGTGGCCGAACGTATCGGCGCCCGCATCGCCGTAGTTCGCCGCGTCCGGCAGTGCGCCGATGCCCAGCGAATCGACGACCAGCAGCAGTGCCCTGCGCGGCGCCTGGTATGCCTTGCTATCGTTCATGCGCCTCTCTTACTACGCCGCGGCCGCCGCGTCCACGCGCCCCATCACGGGCTGGACCGCCGCCGGCGCGGTACCGGCCACCTGATAAGCCTGCTCGACGATCGCCGCTGCTCGCCCGGCTGCCGCGTCGTCCGCCGCGTGCACACGCGCCAGGAGTTCGCCGCGACCAACACTTTCGCCCACCGGCCGCAGGCGATCGAGTCCGACGCGCGGATCGACGTCCGTCCCGGGTTGCGTGCGGCCCCCGCCGAGCTCCACGACGGCCAGTCCCAGCGCGCGCGTGTCCACGCGCGCCACGAACCCGGGCGCCCGCGCCGCGACGTCGCGGATGACGGGCGCCTCCGCCAGGTGACGCTGCGGCCGCTCGATGAAGCCGGCCGGTCCGCCGAGGCCGGCCGTCATGCGCGCGAACCGCTCGGCCGCATCACCCGAGTCGAGCGACTTGCGAAGCAGGGCCCGGCCCGCCTGCTGGTCGCTGGCGATGCCGCCCAGCCTGAGCAGCTCGGCGCCGAGCGCGAGCGTGACCTCGACGAGTCGCGGGTCCGCCGCCTCGCCCCGCAGCATGCGCACCGATTCCAGCACCTCGAGCGCGTTGCCCGCCGAGCGGGCCAGCGGCTGCGACATGTCGGTCAGCAGTGCGGTCGCCGGCAGTCCGCTCTGTGCCGAGGTGTTCACCAGGCCTTCCGCAAGCAGACGCGCCCCGTCCGCCTGCGTCATCACGGCGCCGTTGCCCTGCTTGACGTCGAGCACCAGCGCGTGGGCTCCGGCAGCGAGCTTCTTCGACAGGATCGACGCGATGATCAACGGTATGCAGTCCACGGTCGCCGTGACGTCGCGGATGGCATACAGGCGCCGGTCGGCCGGCGCCAGACGGGGGCCTGCGCCGACGATCGCGACGCCCGCCGCGCGCAGCACGCGCTCGAGCGTCGCCTTGTCGGGATTGACCTGGTAGCCGGGAATGGCTTCCAGCTTGTCCAGCGTACCGCCGGTGTGGCCGAGGCCGCGCCCCGAGATCATGGGCACGAACGCGCCGCAGGCCGCCAGCATCGGCCCGAGCACGATCGACACGAGGTCGCCCACGCCGCCGGTCGAGTGCTTGTCCAGGACCGGCCCGTCCAGGCCGGCGCCGGACCAGTCGAACACCTCGCCGCTGTCGCGCATGGCCCAGGTGAATTCCGCGCATTCATCGGGCTGCATGCCGCGGAAGTACACGGCCATCGCGAAGGCCGCGGCCTGCGCGTCTGCCACGCCGCCGTCGGCGAGGCCGTGCGCCAGCGCCGTGAGCTCCTCGCGCGACAGTCGCGCGCCGTCGCGCTTGCGGCGGATGGTCTCGCCCACCAGCCAGTGCCCGCTCATGCCGCGCCTGCGCGGCGGGCGGACGGCGTCCGCCTGCGCCACAAAGGTGACAGCCGCTCGTGAATCACGGTTTGCTCCGTCAAGATGCAGCCCAAGATACGTCAGGGCCGTGCCACGTCAAGGACCGCCGCCGTCACGCCCCCGGGGCCGCGCCGCAGGCCGATGCGCTACCCTTTACCGACCCATGTCCAGCCCACGCTTCCTCCGCATCCTCGGCCGCCGCGAGACCCTGTTCCTCGCCTTCGGCGCCATGATCGGCTGGAGCTGGGTAATGATCGCGGGCCGCTGGGTGCACGATGCGGGACCGGTCGGCGCCATGCTGGCCTTCGCCGTGGGTGGCGCTGCTCGCGCCGCTGTTCGGGCGCAGCCTGCTGGTCTGGCTGATCGACGCCGGCAGTTTCGCGGTCGTGATCGCCTACGGCCTCGTGGCGCTGAGCTTCCTCGTGCTGCGGCGCCGCGAGCCGGACATGGCACGGCCGTACCGCGCCGGTCGCGGCAACGGGATCGGCTGGGTGGCACTGGCCTGCGCGGTGGGCATCGCGCTGTTGTTCATGCCGTGGAGCCCGGCGGCGCTGGTCTGGCCCTACGAGTGGATCATCGTCGGCGGCTGGATCGCGCTGGGGGTCGTCATGGTCACGATTGCCCGCCTGCAGGGAGGCGGACCGGGGGCTCAGCACTTCTGATGCAGCGCTGCGCGCAGCAGTCGTTCAATCGGCCGACAGCCCGAAGGCGCAGGGCAGCAGCTCGCCGATGCCCATGCTGCGCGGCTGGCTTGCCGGCCAGTTGAAGTGCACCGGCGTGTCCTGGTCCGCCGCGAACTCGAATATCCGCTGGCGGCACCCCCCGCACGGCGAGATCGCGACCGGCCGGCCATCGGCGCCCGCCGCCCATACCGCGATTTCCGCGATCCGGAACCCGGTCCCCTCGGCGAGCACGCCTGCCCCGATGGCCGCCGCCTCGGCGCAGGCGCCCAGCGGATAGGCCGCATTTTCGACATTGCACCCGGTATACACATTGCCCGACACGGACAGCGCCGCAGCACCAACATGCAGCCCGGAGTACGTCGCGTGCGCCCGCGGTCCAGCGGCCGCGGCGGCCGCCAGCAGGGCCTTGCGCGTGGCTGCGGTACCCGGTTGCAGCGCGGTTCGTCTGTCGGTCATGGGCGGGCTGTCCTGCGGCCCCGGCACCGGCGCCGGGCGCACACTTTGCCTCCTGGCGGCAGCCTTGGCCACAGCGGGGCGACGGGGGTGCCGGTGTGGTCGAAAATGAAGGCCTGCCCCCGATCGCTGGATATGCGAAAATATTTCTTTGTATCAACGAGTTGACGTACCTGTCGCGCGGCCGTCATCGCGCTCCGGGGCTGGCCGTGGCCGGCTCGGGGCTGGAACGCCTGGGCGCTGCGCAGAAAGTTGCGGCAATACACATTGCACCTGCAGCCTTGGCAGGTAGATTGGGCGCCCCCGGCCGGACCGGGGCGGGGGTCGTATGCGGGATAAGAGAGGGCAGACATGGTGACCAAACAGACTGGCGCAGGCATCGAAATCGTCGCGCGAGAGGATTTTTCGGACGTCACGTACCTGCTCGAGGTGCGTCACCCCGCCATGGCGCGCGCCGCGAAGCCGGGGCAGTTCGTCATCGTGATGTGTCATGAGAATGGCGAGCGCATCCCGCTCACCATCGCGGACTTCGACCGCGACAAGGGCACTGTCACGCTGGTGATCCAGGCGGTCGGTAAGTCGACGCGTGAAATGCAGCAGGACTGCAAGGTCGGCACGAAGCTGTTTGCACTGGTCGGACCGATGGGCATCCCCAGTCACATCGGCACGCCGAAGAAGGTCCTGTGCGTCGGCGGTGGCCTCGGTGTCGCGCCCGTATTCCCGCAGGCCCGCGCTTTCAAGGAAGCCGGCGCCTACGTCATCGGTGTCGTCGGGTTCCGCAACAAGGACCTGGTCTTCTGGGAGGACAAGTTCCGCGCCTGCTGCGACGAGCTGATCGTCTGCACCGACGACGGCTCTGCGGGCGTCAAGGGCATGGTGACCGAGGGCATCCGCCTCGCCGTGGAGCGCCATGCGGATATCGACGAGTGCCTCGCCATCGGCCCGCCGATCATGATGAAGGGCTGCGCCGAGGCAACCCGCCCGCACGGCATCAAGACGATGGTCAGCCTCAACCCCATCATGGTGGACGGCACCGGCATGTGCGGCGGCTGCCGTGTGAAGATCGGCGACAGCATCAAGTTTGCCTGCGTGGACGGCCCGGACTTCGACGGCCACACGGTCGATTTCGACGACCTCATGGCCCGCCTCGGCCGCTACCGGGCAACCGAGAAGGATGCCTACGAACGCTGGCAGGACAGCTGCCGTCTGCGCAGCAAGGCGGACGGCGCGGCTGCCTGATTCCCGCATCCGAACCACAACCTACCGGACAAGCAGGCGGTAACCCGATGGCAGCGAAGAAGCGGACGATCCGCACGATTCCGCAGGCGCGGACTCCCGCACGCGAGCAGGACCCGGTCGAGCGGGCCCGCAACTTCCGCGAGGTCAACTGCGGGTACACGCTGGAGAACGCGCTGCTCGAAGCCGAGCGGTGCCTGTACTGCCCCGAGCAGCCGTGCGTGGCCGGCTGCCCGGTCAACATCGACATTCCGGGGTTCATCCAGAAGATCAGCGAGAAGAACTACCGGGGCGCCTACGACGTCATCACGGACACCAACCTGCTGCCGGCCATCTGCGGACGCGTCTGCCCGCAGGAGACGCAGTGCGAGATCGTCTGCACCGTCGGCGAGGGCAACAAGCTGGAGCCGGTCGCGATCGGCCGCCTCGAGCGCTGGGTCGGCGACATGGCGATCGCCGAGGACTGGACCAACGTACCGTACATCGAGCCCAGCGGCCTGCGGGTCGGCATCGTCGGCTCGGGCCCCGCGGGCATGGCCTGCGCGGCGGACATGGCCAAGGCCGGCTGCGAAGTCACGGTGTTCGAGGCCTTTCAGGAGCCGGGCGGCGTGCTGAAGTACGGCATCCCGGACTTCCGCCTGCCCAACGAGGTCATCGACGCCGAGATCGACAAGCTGGTGCGGCTCGGCATCCGCTTCGAGTGCAACACGCTGGTTGGCCGGTTGTTCACGATCGAGCAGATGCTCGAGGAGATGGGCTTCCACGCGGTGTTCATCGGCACCGGCGCCGGCTACCCAAGTTTCATGGGCATCAACGGCGAGTCGCTGAACGGCGTGCTGTCGGCCAACGAGCTGCTGACCCGCTGTAACCTGATGCGCGGCCGCGACTTTCCGAATTTCGACACGCCGATCCAGCCCGGCAAGCGCGTCGCCGTGATCGGCGCGGGCAACACTGCGATGGACGCGATGCGGGTCTGCCTGCGGCTCGGCGCGGAGAAGGTCTACTGCGTCTACCGGCGCACGCTGGCCGAGGCGCCGGCCCGCGTCGAGGAAATCCATCACGCCGAGGAGGAAGGCATCGAGTTCCACTGGCTGACCAGCCCGGTCGAGATCCTCGACGACGGCAACAACGGCGTGCGCGGCATGCGCTGCGTCAAGATGGAACTCGGCGCGCCGGACGACTCCGGCCGCCGCCGGCCGGTCGTGATCGAGGGCAGCGAATTCGAATTCGAGGCGGACATGATCGTCTATGCGATCGGCACGAACGCCAACCCGATCATCGGCCAGACCTCGAATCTCAAGCTGAACAAGTGGGGCTACATCGCGGCTGACGGGAACCTCGCGACCTCGGTCGCCGGCGTGTACGCGGGCGGCGACATCGTCACCGGCGCCGCGACGGTCATCGAGGCCATGGGCGCCGGCCGCAAGGCGGCACGCAGCATGAAGGCCTGGCTCGGCCTGCGCGACACCGAGGTCGTGTACCGCGACCCGCCCGATGGCCCGGTCGACCGGCCGTTCGGCTTCGATCCATCGGAGCACGACTTCGCGCTGGTGCGCGTCCCGGCGCCATCCGCCGCCAACACGACAGAGGGAGCGCCGGCCTGAAGCCGCGCGGCAAGGACACCATGACCACCAAGCAAGCGACCAAGCCAGCAGCCAAGCCGGCGCCCAAGCCGGCGGCCAGGCGTGCCGCCCCGGCGGTCGCCACGCCGGCCACCCGGCCGGCGGTAGTACTCGACGAGCACGTCGTCGAGATCATCAGCGACTCCGGCGAGGGTGCGCAGCGTTGCGGCCAGTCGTTCGGCGCCATCGCCGCGCGCATGGGCAACGGCGTGTGGACCGTCGAGATCATCCCGGCGGAAATCCAGCCGCCGGCGCGCAGCGTGGCCGGCGCCAGCGGCAACCGCATCCGGCTCGGCGCCGGGGTGGTCACCAACGGCGGCGATGAAGCCGACCTCGTGGTCGCTTTCAACGAGCAGGTGCTGATCGGACGCGTGCGTCATGGCGAGCTCAAGCCGGGCTGCGTCGTGCTGCTCGAGGGCATGTGGCGCGAGCACCGCGACGCCGGCATCCGCGCCGTTTTCACGGAAACCGTGAAGCAGTTGACCGCCGAGGGCTACCGCGTCATCGAAGTGCCGATGGAGCAGCAGTGCCTGGAGATCGTCGCGGATGCGCGGCGCGGCAAGAACATGTACGCGCTCGGCATGCTATGCAGCATCTACAGCCTCGACATCGACGTCGGTCGCGAACAGATCGCCCTCACCTTCCGCAAGAAGGGCCCCAAGGTCATCAAGCCCAACCAGGACCTGTTCGACGCCGGCTTCGCCTGGGCCGAGGCCAACCTCGACCTCAAGTTCAGCATTCCCGCACACAAGGTCACCGAGCCGCAGATCGTGGTCAACGGCAACACCGCGCTGGCGCTGGGCGTACTCGCCTCGGGCATGGAGATCTGCGCCATGTACCCGATTACGCCGGCGACTTCCGTGTCGCACTACCTGAGCGACGTCTTCGAGAAGGTGGGCGGCATCGTGCACCAGGCCGAGGACGAGATCGCCGCGGCGACCTTTGCCATCGGCGCCTCGTACGCGGGCAACGTCGCGGTCACGGTGACCTCCGGGCCGGGCTACTCGCTCAAGCAGGAGGCGATCGGGCTTGCAGTGATGGCCGAGATCCCGCTGGTCGTGATCAACGTGCAGCGCGGCGGCCCCAGCACCGGCCAGCCGACCAAGGCTGAACAGGGCGACCTGCTGACCACCGTCTACGGCAGTCACGGCGACGCGCCCAAGGTCGTGATGGCTGCCTCCGGCATCGAGGACTGTTTCTACTCGGTCATCACGGCGCGCAAGATCGCCGAGACCTTCAACATGGTGGTGGTCGTGCTGTCCGACGCCGGCCTGGCAACGGCACAGACGCTGTTCCCGCGGCCGCAGTTCAGTGAAGCCTGGCTGGCGCCGCCGCTCGACCAGAGCCCGGTCCCGGCGGGCACCAAGCCCTACGACTGGGACGAAAGAACCGGACTGTTCCGCCGCTTCATTCCCGGCCAGGCGGGCGGCATGCACACGCTGACCGGGCTGGCCCACGATCGCGCCAGCAAGGTCGCGTATGACCCGATCAACAACGAGGAAGGCCTGCGCCGCCGCAGCCTGAAGCTCGCGGCGCTGCAGAAGACGCTGACCACGCCACCCGTGTTCGGCGACGAGGACGGCGACCTGCTGATCGTCGGCTGGGGCAGCACCAAGGGCGCAATCGAGGAAGCGGTCACGCGGCTGCGCACCGAGGGCCACAAGGTGTCCTCGCTGCACCTGACCTTCATCCAGCCACTGCCCAGCGGCATCCGCGAGATCCTCAAGCGGTTCGCCCGCGTGATGACCGTGGAGAACAGCTGGTCGGACACGACGCAGGACCCGCTCATCGACGAGGACAACCGTCGCTACGCGGCGCTCGCCCTGATGCTGCGTTCCAGGTTCCTCGTTGACATCGACTGCTGGACCGAGTCACGCGGCCGGCCGCTCACGCCCGGGTCGATCTGCAGCGCAGTCCGTCCGCGGCTGGCCGGAAAAGCGGGGAAAGCGGCATGAAGAACATGAGCAGCAAGACCAGTCACCATCTCATCAAGCTGTACGAGGAACGGCACAAGATCGAGGATTACCAGGGCGGCCTGCCGCGCTGGTGCAGCGGCTGCGGCGACAACGCGATCCTGACCGCCGTTCAGCGGCTGTGTCGCGACGAGGGACTGCGTCCGGAGAAGAGCGTGTTCGTGTCGGGCATCGGCTGCTCCAGCCGGCTGCCGCACTACATGAAGACCTACGGCTTCCACGGCATCCACGGTCGCGCGCTGCCGATCGCGCAGGGTGTCAAGATGGCGCGCCCGGACCTGCACGTGTTCGTCAGCACCGGTGACGGCGACAACTGCAGCATCGGCGCCGCGCACTGGATCCACGCGATCCGTTACAACATGAACATGACGATGATGCTGCACGACAACCACATCTACGGGCTCACCAAGAAGCAGGCCTCACCGACCTCGCCGCTCGGCCTGAAGAGCAACACGACCCCGCGCGGTGCCTACCTCGACGCGCTCAACCCGCTGACGGTCACGCTCGGCGTGCAGAACGTGTCGTTCGTTGCGCAGGCGGTGGACTGGATCCCGGAAGTACTGTCCGACATCATCTCGAAGGCATATCACCACAAGGGCTTCTCGTTCGTGCGCATCATCCAGCGCTGCCCCGAGTTCCTGCCCAAGATGTTCGACGCATGGCTGCAGGACACGCAGCGCACGCTGCTGGTCACTCACGACAACGGCATCACGCCGAGCTCGGCCATCAGCCAGTTGTACCGCAACCAGGTCCAGCACGATCCGGCGGACATCCACCGCGCGCGCGAGATAGCGTCGTGCATCGACCCGATTCCGGTCGGCGTCCTGTACCACAACCCGGCCGTGCCGTGTTACGAGGACATTCGCAACGCCGGCCAGCTGCGCACGCCGGAGATGATCCAGACGGGCCTCGAATCCGAGTTCGACAAGTTCACGGTCTGGCCGGACGGCCACCCGAATGCGCAGGCGTCGGCCTGACGCCGGCTCGACGAGCAGCGACGCACACCAGCAGGTCTTCCCAGCACCATGAATGCCAACCTCCAGCAGCAGACCGTCTTCCACCTGACCGGACGCCGGCCGGCCGCAATGCTGCCGCCGGCGGCCGGACCCAGGCTGCGGCCGGCGTTGATCTCGCGCTATCGCGACCTGACTCGGCTGCGCTACGACTTCCCGGTCGTGCTGGTCGGCGGCGGCAAGGGCCAGCCGTTCGTTCGTTCACTGACCGAGGTCGCCAACAGCTTCCTGCGCAAGAACGCCGCACCGGGCCCGGATGGCGAGGGCATGCGCAGGCACGTGCTGCGCGTCGAGCGCGAAATCCGCCGCGACGTCGCGGCGGGTGCGCGCGACCGGCTGTCCGAACTGTGGAACCGGGCCGCGCTGCGGCTGGCCGGGCACGCTGACGAGGCGCTCGCCGAAGCGCTGCGCAATGCCGGCAGCTCGCTCGATGTCGACGGCCCGGTGCTGGATTGCGGCGAGGACATGCCGGCCGCGCTGCTGAAGCACGCGTGGCGCCGCGTACAGGACGCTCGGGCCCGGGCTGCGCGCATCGAGCTCAATGCGCTGATCGTGCGCCTCAACGACATCCTGCGCGCGGACTTCGCGAATTCCGAGGCCGGCCGCACACCCGCAAGCCTGGGCCAGGCTGTCGGCACCAAGCAGGCAGCCCTGTTCGACTTCAAGGTGATGTCGCGCATGCTGGTGCTTGGCTCCCCATCGCGGCGCATGCCGGACAGCCGCCGCACGCGCATCGAATGGGCGCTGAAGGTTTTGCGCACCCAGCGCTTCTTCCCGACCGTTGCCGCGACCGGCGAGACGGTCAAGCCGTTCGGCTTCGCCTTCGACTCCTGCCGCGGCCTGCTCGAGGAGTACCCGCAGCGCCTGCCGCTGATGGCCGAACTGGTCAAGGCGATTTCGATTGCCGAGCTGGAGGTCGACGGCCGGTACGACGAGGCCAAGCACGACCCGCTGTTCGAAGGTCACAACGAGGACTCGCTGCGGGCGCAGGACCTGGCGATGTTCCCGGATTACTTCGTGCACCTGCAGCGCCGCGAGAAGAGCGTCGCGGCCGACGCGCCCCTGATGGAGCTGCTGTCCTCAGGCATCCCGGCCAAGGTGCTGGTGCAGGTGGATGACATCCTCGAGGAGGCCTCGGTCGGCCAGGGCCGTTTCCCGTTCGGCATCCGCAGCGTGCAGCTGGCCAGCACCGCCGTCGGGCTGACCGAGACCTTCGTCCTGCAGTCGAGCAGCTCGAACCTGCTGCAACTGCGGGACCGCATACACGCCGGCATGGAGCACCCGGGCTCCGCGCTGTTCAGCGTGTTCTCGGGCGCCAGCGCGGGCGGCGACGGCCTGCCGGCCTACCTGGTCAGCGCCGCGGCGATGCAATCGCGGGCGTTCCCGGCCTTCACCTTTGATCCCGGTGCCGGGCCCGACCTGGCCTCGCGGTTCTGCCTCGAGGACAACACGCAGCCCGACGTCTCCTGGCCGGTCACGACATTCGAGTACGCCGACGCCGACCTGCAGCGCGTGTCGGAGCCGCTGGCATTCACGCTGGCCGACTTCATCGCCTGCGATCCGCGCTACGCGAAGCACTTCGCGCCGGTGGCCAGGTCCGACTGGAACGATGCGATGGTGCCCGTCGCGGCCTGGCTGGCGCGCGAGACCGGCGAGCCGGGCAACGAGGTCCCCTATCTGCTGGCGGTGGATGAGGCCAACGTCCTGCATCGGGTCATCGTCGACGACAAGATCGTGCAGGCCGCCCGTCGTTGCGCCGACAACTGGCACCGGCTGCAGGAACTGGGCGGCATCAACAATTCCTACGCCGAGCGCCTGCTGGTGCGCGAAAAGGCGGTATGG
>CAVOFV010000008.1:0-729431 GCA_963695085.1 uncultured Gammaproteobacteria bacterium
CCGCCCGCTCGAGGTCCGCCAGCGATTCCGCAAACCGCGACTCCGCGCCGAGCGCCTTGCCGCGGTCCATCAGCCACGCCGCCTTCGGCGGGTAATGCTCGATCAGGACAGCTGCAGTCGCGGATCACCGTCTGCCAGTCCTCCGCCTCGCGCGCGATGACGATGCGGTTCTCGAGCAGCTTCGGGTCGTCAGGGTTGAGCGCCAGCGCGCGATCGATGTCGGCGCGGGCCGCGGACAGGTTGCCGGTCCTGAGGTGCGCGGCCGCGCGGTTCGACCAGCCATGGAAGTTGTCCGGTACGACCGCCAGGTACCGGTCGTACTCCGCAAGCGCCAGTTCGTAGTGCTTCTGGTCGAAGTAGCCGGTGCCGAGAATCATGTGCGCGTCGGTGAGGTCGGGTTGCAGCTCGAGCGCGCGCTGCGCGTCGGCCACTGCGCCGTCCACGTCGCCGCGGTCCTGCTTGTCTATGGCGCTGCACAGCAGGGCGACGGCTTCCGTGCGCGGCGCCGTGTCATCGCAGCTGTAGCTGGCGGCCGCAGCGGATTGCGAGACAGTCATCAGCGCAATGCCGAGCGCGAGCGCGCACGCCATCACCATGCCGCGCCATGTGCTCACAGGGTCGTCACGCATGGACATGACCTCCCGCATAAGCAGGAACCGTGACCCATTCTAGTCCTTGCGGCGGTGGGCTGTTTCCGAAAAGAAGCAGGCAATCAGTCGGTTGGGAGTTCCGGTGCCGGGTCGCGGGTTTCGCGGGTTTCGCGGGTTTCCAATTCGGCGAACTACCAGAAGATCGTGATCGACGGGTGCCGGGCATGTGCGTCGACAATCAAACTGCATGCGACCGCCCCGCGAATCCGTGCGAAACCCGCGACCCGGCACCATGATGCGCACCGGCCCGGGGCAGCTCTCGGGCGAGTCCCCTGCTAGCGATCGATCTCGCGCTGCAGCGCGTCAACGCCATCCAGCACGCCACAGAACCTGTCGCCAAAGGGTGTAAGCCGGTATTCCACGCGCGGCGGCACCTCGGGGTAGGCGTGCTTTTCGAGGATCCCGAAACGAACGAGTTTGCTCAGGCGTTCGTTGAGAACCTTCTTCGACAGCCCGTCGATGGCGTGTTCCATGGCGCCAGGACGGCACACGCCGCCACGTATGGCACCGAGCACGGCCAGCGACCACTTGCAGCCGACGATGTCCTCCACCATTCGCGACACATTGGGCAGCGTTGACATCGCTTGTCCTTCCTGGTTCGTCAATTGGCACCTTTAAGTGCCCTGGTCACCGTTTGGTGCCCGCTATTCAGGCGTGAGGTCACGTGCTGGAATGCGTGCCATCCGAACCTTAATTGCAGGAGTGCCCCATGCGCAAGATGCTGCTTCTCGCCGCCACTCTCGCGAGCGCGCCATCGGTGTACGCGGCCGATGCCGCGCCGGTCCCGTACCCGGACGGTTACCGGCAGTGGACCCACGTCAAGAGCATGACGATCAATCAGGGACATGCCCTCTATGACGCGTTCGGCGGCATTCATCACCTGTATGCCAACAAGAAGGCCGAGCAGGGCTACAGGACCGGCAAGTTTGCCGATGGTTCCGTCATCGTCTTCGACCTGCTGGAAGCGAATGCCGCCGACAACGCCGTGCAGGAAGGCGCGCGCAAGGTGTTGGGTGTGATGCACAAGGACGCCAGGAAGTACAAAGACACTGGCGGCTGGGGCTTCGAGGGATTCAAGGGAGACTCGAAGACCGACCGCGCGGTCGGCAGCAACGCCGCATCGGCGTGCTTCCAGTGCCACACCGCGCAGAAGAACAAGGACTTCGTCTTCTCGACCTTCAGGAATTGACCGGCTGCATGGCGCCCGGGTGCGAACGCCAGTGACGCCTCATAGGTTCGGCATCGACCCGCCCGGTCAGCTCGCGCCGTCGTGGACGACGTGCGAGTGGTTCAACATCGGCGACGCCGTGCAACTGGCCGATCTGCGCGGCAAGGTGGTGATGCTGCACGCATTCCAGATGCTGTGCCCGGCTTGCGTGCGCCACGGCCTGCCTCAGGCGCAGCGCATCCATGCGACTTTCGGGCCGCAGGACATCGCCGTGATCGGCCTGCACACGGTGTTCGAACATCACGCGGCGATGACGCCCGTCTCCCTGCAGGCGTTCTTGCACGAGTATCGATTTACATTCCCGGTCGGCGTGGATGCGCCGAGCGCCGATGCGCGCAATCCGATTCCGGTCACGATGCAAGCCTACGGTATGCAGGGAACGCCGAGTCTTGTGCTGATAGACCGCAGCGGCCATCTGCGCCATCACGCGTTCGGCGCCGAGGATGATCTGGCGCTGGGGGCCGCGATCGCGACACTCATTGTCGAATGATACGCGCCATCAAGCGGCGGCTTCCGGCCAGGATCAGGCATTCGCTGGATAGTGATACTCCGGCGCCGAGCCGGGGTTTCGTGTCAACGAAACCGGTTAGCCAATCAAATCCGAGTTCGATCTGAGTGCTACCGGATTGTTCGAGTGACTGATCCAGTTTGGTTGTCGAAAGGCGATGCCTCAAGGGTGATCAGACCTGCACCCTGATGTACGATGTGCCGGAGACGGGTCTGTTACTGATCGGCTTGATCAGTCGGGGACGGTGGCCCAACTCATGGCGGTGGTATCGTGGACTGCTGGGTGTCCATGGGAAGTAGACATGAGCGCTCGATGGCGATTGGCGGTGATCGGACTTGTCGTGCTGTGCTGCCCCCTGGCTGTGCAGTCGCAGGAGGTGACCTATGAGGATCTCGCACCGATCCTGAGTTCGCGCTGTGCGATCTGCCACCAGGGTGAGGGGGCTCCGCTCGGGCTGAAACTGGATGCGCTGGCGGGACTGCTCGCCGGCAGTCGCAACGGTCCCGTCGTCAAGGCGGGCAACGCCGCGGACAGTGAACTGATCCGGCGCCTCAGGGGGACGAGCCAGCCGCGGATGCCGATGACCGGCCCGCCATTCCTGACGGATGAGGAGATCGACCGGTTCGAACGCTGGATAACTGCCGGCATGAAGAGCGGATCATTGCAGGCGTCGACTGTCGTCGTGCCCTCAGTACCCGAACGACCGGGCCCGGGGGATGTCGTCACCTACGCTCACGTCGCGCCGATCCTGGCGACACGCTGCGCAAAGTGTCACACCGAGCGTGGCATCATGGGGCCGGCGCCGGAGGGCTATCGACTCACTTCCTACGCGGCCACGCTGTCGACCGCCGATCGTGCTCGCGTGGTACCTGGACATCCTGAGGCGAGCGAACTGGTCCGCCGTATTCGCGGCCAGGCGGTTCCGCGCATGCCCTTCGACGGCCCGCCGTACCTCGTCGACGAGGAGATCGCGCTCATCGTCGAATGGATTCGCCAAGGAGCACGGGACACCGAGGGTAGGCCGGGGTCGCTGCCGGTCGGTGCCAAAGTGCGGCTGCATGGCGAATTGAACGGACGATGGCTACTCGATGGACTGCCGCTCCAGGTCTCGGGGAGTACCCGTCTCGACAAGTCGCCGGCGCCGGGCAATTACGTCGAGGTGCGTGGCCGGGTGAGCGTCGACGGCTCGATCGTCGCAGAGCGGATCCGACCGCGCTAAGCCAGTGTTCCGTGGCCGGTGGCTCGAGTCGATTGCGGCCATGCGGTCCAGGAGATTCAAGCCCAGGGCGTACGTCCTGACTTTCGAGTCGCTGTAAGCCCCGATGCGGCCAAGTAGTATCCGACGTAGCTTCTGCCAGGTTGCCGCGACAAACCTGGGGAGCGCATGGTCATGGGTACAGGCCCGATTCAGCGATGGATATTTTGCCGCCGCGGCCTGCTCATGGCGCTGCCGGCAATGCTCGTGCTGGCCGCGCCGCTGGCCCACGGTGATGCGCTCCTGACCGGCAACCACAATCCCCTGGTCGTGCCGTATGGCCTGCCCGGTCCGCTGCCGTCGCGATTGCCTGCCGCCGGCACCGGTCGCGTCGCAGCGACATTGAATTGGGCGAATGCCGCTGCGGTCGAAACGTCCGGGCCGTACGCCTTCACGCTGGACGGCGAGACGCGCGAGTTGCGCTTGCGGCTCGAGCACGCTGTCGGGTCGCGGTTCGCGGTATTGGTGGAACTGCCGTGGCGACAGCTGAGCGGCGGCTCGCTGGATGGCTTCGTCGAGTCCTGGCACGACCTGTTCGGTCTGCCGGGCGGCTCGCGGGGGCGGCTTCCCCGCGACCAGCTGCTGATCGAATTCCGGCAGGACGAGTCCGTGCTGCTGCGCGTGGACCAAAGCAGTTCGGGCATCGCGGACATGCCGGTTGCGCTGGGTTACCAGATCAGCGCAACCGACCGGCACGCGCTGGCCGGCTGGCTCACGGTCAAGCTGCCGGTGGGCGACGCGGATCGCCTCACGGGCAGCGGCGCCGCCGACGTCGCCTTGAGCCTGTCCGGAGAAACCCAGCTCGCGGATCGCTGGCAGTTGTTCGGCCAGCTCGATGCCGTCTGGCTTGGCCGGGGCGAGCTGCTGCCGCAGTTCCAGGAGAGCTTCGCCTGGTCGGCACTCGCCGGCCTGTCTTGGAACGCATGGCGCACGCTGGACCTGACCGCGCAGGTGCATGCGAACTCGAGCGTGTTTGATGTGCCCGCAACGCATCTCGCCGGCGATGCCATCGTGCTCAGTTTCGGCGGCAGCTACCGCACGGCGGGCGGCTGGCGCATCGACCTGGGCATCAGCGAGGACATCCAGGCGAAGGCCTCACCCGACGCCGCCTTCAACGTCGCCTTGCGGCGCGGGTTTTGACGCGGGAAACTTGGTGCCGGGGAAACTTGGTGCCGGGTCGCGGGTTTCGAGGGTTTCGCAAACCCGCGAAACCCGCGACCCGGCACCGAAATTCACATCCTGAACTTGGGCAGGAAGATCCACGCCTCGAGGAAGCCGACCAGCCCCACCAGGATGAATATGAGGCTTGCCTTGAAGGACGTACGGTTGGGGTACCTGAAGAGGCAGTACACCGAGTTGGCGATCAGCACCAGGCCGGCGATGGGTGCCAGCACGACCAACAAAAAGAACAGGTACGCGTTGCCGCCGCCGCCGCTGATGACGGTGCTGACGTAGTTGATCAGCGGGCTTGCCACCAGCACGGTGCACACCAGCCGCAGCAGCTGCGTCCGGGTGCCCGGTCCGCGGGGCGTGGGATCGGCGTGTGATTCAGGGAGCATCGGGCGCGCTACGCCGAGCGGCGCTTGATCTCGGCCACGGAGCCAGCCACCAGCTGCTTCAGCACCTTCATGTCCACGTCGCCGAGGCGCTTGATGTACAGGCAGGCCTTGCCCATCTTGTGCTTGCCGAGCTTCTGCAGCAGCGTGTCCTGGTCGGCGCCGCTCGCGACCAGGTAGACGCTGATGTCGCGCTTGCGCGAGGCGAAGCCGGTCAGGCACATGTCGCCCTCGCGCCCGCTCGCGTACTTGTAGTGAATGCTGCCGAAGCCGACGATGCTGCTGCCCCACATCGCAGGCGGCTCCTTCGTCACCTTCGACATGAGATCGACCAGCGTCTCGCAGTCGCTGCGCCGGACTTCGTCCTCGATGGCGGCCAGGTACTTCTTGACGCTCGCGCCGCCGGGCCGGGTCTTGTTCTCAGCCATGGCACCCTCCGGGAAGTTATTCCGCCAGCCGCAAACACTGCCCGGATGGCGGGGCGTCTGCAACCGGCGTGCACGCTTGAAGCATGCACCCTGGCGCTGCTCGCCCTCGCGCAGCACGAACGACTCGATGACCCCGCGCAGGGTCTCGGGCGAGACCTCGGTGTGCGGGATCGTCACCGGCGGCGGCCGCTCGCGCGGGTCGTCAGGATCGTCCAAGGCTTCACCGCCCCATGACCGGCGGCACCGGCGGCTTCACCGGCTGCACCGGCTGGGCCTCGAGTTGCGCCAGCAGCATCTGCACCGCCTTCTCCAGGCTCGGGTCGCGGCCGGCCAGGCGCGCCTCGGGCAGGTCGAACACCTCGACGTCTGGCGCCACGCCCTCGTTCTCGACCACCCACTTGCCCTCGGTGTCGTAGATGCGGAAGGTCGGGATCTGCACCGCACCGCCGTCCACCAGCGCCGGGCCGCCCTGCAGGCCGATCAGCCCGCCCCAGGTGCGCGTGCCGATGACCGGCCCGATGCCGTTCTTGCGGAAGAAATACGGCAGCGCGTCGCCGCCCGAGGCCGAGTAGGAGTTGATCAGCATCGCCTTGGGCCCGTCGTTGGCGAAGCCCGGCGTCTTGAAGCTGCCGATGCCGCGCTGCGCCCAGTAGGCCAGCGTGCGCCGCGTGAAGTACTCGATCATGCGGTCCGGGATGAACCCGCCGCCGTTGTAGCGGTCGTCGACAATCAGCGCCTGCTTGCCGGCCTGCGCGAAGAACAGCTTCTGCAGCATGCGGTTGCCTTCGAACGAGGTGTTGGGCAGGTGGATGTAGCCGATGCGGCCGCCCGACAGCGTGTCGACCATCGCCATGCGTTCCAGCACCCAGTCGAGGTAGCGCAGGTTCTGCTCGCTGGCGATGGGCCGCACGACGACGTCGCGTGCCTGCCCGCCGTCCGCGCGCGCCGCGACCCTGAGCGTCACCGCCTGGCCGGCCTTGCCCTCCAGCAGCCGGTACGGGTTGTCGGTCGTGCGCAGCTCCTGGCCGTCGATGGCCAGCAGGAAGCTGCCGGCCTGCACGTCCACGCCCGCCTCGGTGAGCGGCGAGCGGTAGGCGTCATCCCAGTTCTCGCCGGGGAAGACCTTGTCGATGCGGTAACGGCCCGAGGGATCCGCCGCGAACGTGCAGCCCAGCATGGCGCCTTCCACGCGCTTGACCTTGGGCATGTCGCCGGCGTTCACGTAAGTGTGGCCCGCTTCCAGCTCGCCCAGCATCTCGCCGAACAGGAAGTCCAGGTCCGAGCGGTGCGCCATGTGCGGCACCAGCGCGCCGTAGCGCTGCTTCATGGCCGCCCAGTCGACGCCGTGCATGTTCGGGTCGTAGAACCAGTCGCGCGTGATGCGCCAGCCGTCCTCGAACATCTGCGCCCACTCGGCCTCGAGGTCCAGCTTGACCACCAGCCCCGACAGGTTGAGCTTGCCGTCGCCGGCCTTGAGCGAGGCCTTGGCGTCCGCCACGAACCACTCGTCCTTGACCTGGTGGAGCAGCTTCTTGCCGTCGCGCGACAGCGCGTAGCCGCTGACCCCGTCCAGGACCTTCTCTTCCTTGCGTTCCTTGAGGTCGTAGCGATACAGCGCTGAGGCGGCCTCCTCGCCGCGCACGTAGAACACGGCCTCCGCCGTCACCGACGGGTCGCGATACCTGCCCGCGGGCGCGTCGGGCAGCGCCACGGTGCGCGCCGCGAAGCCCTCGACGTCGATGCGCACGGGCTCGGGTTTCGGTTCCGGCTTCTTCTTGCCGTCGTCCTTGCCGTTGCCCTTGCCCGCGTCCGCGGCCGGCTGCGGGCCCTGCTCCTCGTCGCTCTTCGGCGGGAACGGCGCCGGGCCGCCGGCCGCCAGCGTCGCCATGTAGACGCGCGCGGCGTTCGTGTACAGGTAGTTGAACTCGTAGTCGCTGAAGGTGGGCTTGTAGTCGCGGTTGCTGAGGAACACGAGGTGCTTGCCGTCGGCGGAGAACACCGGCCGCGAGTCCGCGGTCATGCCGCTGCCCAGCATCACCGTGCGCTTCTGTTCCAGCGAGTACACGGCGATCCCCGGGATGCGGTTGGGGTAGCTCTTCTCGTACACCAGCCAGCGGCTGTCCGGCGACCAGCGGTAATAGTCGAGGTCGCCGCGCTCATCGCGGTCCACCTCGGTCACGGCGCCGCTCGCCACGTCGAGGATGCGCAGCCGGCGCTGGCGGTCGCCGAACGCGAGCTTGGTGCCGTCCGGGCTCCAGGCGGGCGCGAAACGCCAGCCGCCGCCGTCCGTGGTGAGGCGCCTGGCCTCGCCGCCGGCTTGCGGCCGCACGTAGACCTCGTACTCGCCCGTGGCGTCCGACAGGTAGGCGATCGACTGGCCGTCCGGCGACCAGGCGGGCGCCATCTCGCGCACGCCCTGGCTGTTGGTGAGGTTGCGCGTGGGCCCGTCCTTGGCCGGCACGGTGAAGAGCTCGCCGCGCGCCTCGAACACGACCCGCGCGCCGGTCGTGGAGAGGTCCGCGGCGGTGATGAACGGCGCGACCTCCTTGAACGCCGGCGTGGTCGCGTCCACCGACAGCGTGACCGGGATGCGCGCGGCCTGCTCGGTGGCGAGGTCGAAGCGGTACAGGTAGCCGCCGTTCATGAACACGATCGCGTCCGTGCCCAGGCTCGGCCACAGCACGTCGTAGTCGTTGAAGCTCGTCAGCTGCCGCGTCTGCCGGGTCTTCAGGTCATAGGCGAACAGGTTGAGCGTGTGCTCGCGGTCCGAGGTGAAGTAGATCGTGTCGCCCTTCCACATGGGGAAGTTGTCGGTGCCCGCGAAGTCGGTGAGCCGCTCCGAGGCGTTCTTCTGGAAGTCGTACAGCCACACGTCCTGCGCGCGGCCGCCGCGGGTGCGCTTCCAGGTGCGGAACTCGCGGTCCACGGGCGTGTAGGCGATGCGCTTGCCGTCGGGCGACAGCGAGGCGCTGCCGCCCTCGGGCAGCGACAGCGGCACCTCGAGGCCGCCCGCGGGGTCCACCACGAAGTAGCGGCCCATGCGCTCGCTCCAGGGCACGCGGTTCATGCGCACCAGGACCTTGCCGTCCGGCGTCCAGCCCATCACCCAGTTGTCCCAGCCGCCGCGCGGCGGCATGGCGCCCACGTCGTTGTAGTAGGTCAGCTGGCGCGGCTCGCCGCCCGCAGCGGGCATGACGTACACCTGGCGCGTGCCCGTGTATTCCGCGCTGAAGGCGATCCACGCGCCGTCCGGCGAGATCTTCGGGAACAGCTCCAGGCCCGGGTGCGCGGTGAGGTGCACCGCCGGACCGCCCGCGGCGCTGGCGCGCCACAGGTCGCCGCCATGGACGAACACCACGAGGTCGCCGTGGATGTCCGGGAAGCGCAGCAGGCGCGCCTCGGCGGCATGGGACTGTGCGGACACGGCCGCGAGCAGGGCGGCCAGGAGAATGGCGCGTGCTTTCACGTGAGGGTACCTGTGGCTTGAACCGAACCGGGGAGCGTTGGGCAGAGTTTACCCGACCGAAGGCCTCGGGCCGGCTTCTGTCTCGACGCGCGTTTCAGGGCGAACGAGTGGGTCATCCCCTGACCCGCACTGCTCCCCATAATGAAGCCGGGAAATGGGGCCGCCGAAACTTGGTGCCGGGTCGCGGGTTTCGAGGGTTTCGGCGGAGCCGGCCTTAGGCCGTCCGGTTTCGCGAAGGGTCAGTCGGTGTGGGCATCAGGCGGAGATCGGTATCCCGTGGTCGTCGGACGTCGTCAGGATCTCGAATGCAGCACGGGACCGGGTCGTGAGCGTGATCGGTGGGCTGCCGCGCTCCGCAACCCGAACGGTGCAGGAAGCCAGCTTCGTGTTGAGGCAGGTCCTCGTCCGCCCTGGCGGATCGTCGTAGGCGAGGGCGACAAACCGGCTGGCCGGGGCCTCCATCGACACTGACACGTGAAGCGGGCCGCGACGGCACTCGACCGACCAATGGAAATAGCCATACCGGCCGCGGTTGCGCACAGCCTGGAGCAGCGAGTTCAACTTGATCTCTCGCCCCTGGATTCGCAGCACGAGATTGGTGAGCCATGGCGTCCATAGCGGACCTGCCCTCAGCCTCGCGGTCGAGCATTCCAGGAATGCTGCCGGATCTGAGTCGAACCCCGCGACCTGGCCCCAGGCATACATGTCCGTGTGCTTCAGTCCCCAGTTGTGATTCTGGCTTCCTCGCCATTCAGTCACGTCGACGGCGTTGCCATCGACCTTGATGACGCCGGAGTAGTCCGCCAACGGAATGCCACTGAGCGCCTTGGCCTTGGGGAATCCACGGCTGTAGAGCGACAGTGGCAGCAGGAATGCCGGCGTCTCGGCGCCGCGATACGTCAGTTCCCAGGACAGCCGGCGAGCCTCTTGCTGCAGTGAACCGCGCAGTTCACTCCCGTTCAGCGTGGAGTGCCCGATTCGGACCTGGAGTCCGGTACCGGAGAACGAGCAGTCCGAGAATGGAACAGATTGCTTGAGCGCCGTTATGGACGACGTCTCGCCGTCAAAATAGATGGCCCACAGTTGCCCCTCGGTCCCCGCCAGGTTCCCCTTGGGACTGAAGAGCGTGTATCTGATCCAGAAGGCGAGAGGTCTTGTTGGGTGATTTGCGCGCAGGAAGTAGCTCTCATAGAAGCCGCGCGCGGACCGGCCGTCAAACTGGGACGAGTTGATCGTGTCCTGGAGTTGCGATCCCGTGAGTCCAACCAGGTCCTGCATGCGCAACTCCAAGGGAAAATGCGTGTCGCCGGATGACTCTCGGTTGAACGGCCTGACTGTGAGAGGTTATCACTGCACCTGGGTCAGTCTGGTAGCGGGCATTCGCCAGAAATAAAGAACCCCGGCGCGAGGCCGGGGTTCCAGGTCATCGATTCCTGGAATCGATTCGTTACTTGCGGAACTTGAGTTCCTGCAGCAGTGAATCGCTCATCACGGTCCGGTACTCGGCCCGGTTGCCGCTTTCGCTCTGCATCTGCGCGATGGTCTTCTTGCGCCAGGCCATGTATTCGTCTGAACGCTTCTCGCTCTCGGCGCCCGAGACAATGCTGTCCGTGACCGTAATCAGGTAGATGTCAGGCTCGTTGCTGCGAGCGTAGACATTTGAAAAGACCTTGTAGTCCTTGATCCAGCCCTTGGACTTCGAGAACTCCAGGTTCTCGCGCCACTCGCTCGCCAGCCAGGTGGAGTACTTCAGCCCACCGCCATCCTTGATGTCGATCCCGGTGACTTCCCAGTAGTCGCCCTGCACGAACGGCCATTCCTGGGCCACGGCACCGGCGGCTACCATCATTGACGCAGCGCCAAGTGCCAGAACGACGATCGACTTCCTTACTGAATTCATCGGCTCTTCCCCCCATACAGCGGACAAGGACTGCCCGCTTTCGAGGCCGATATTAACATAATTTAGTTACCGGCCCCGCCTCGGCACGACGACGATGTCGATGCTCTCGGTCAGCGGATCGAACAGGATCTGGGCCTCGCCCCGCTCGAGCTGGCCGAGCACCTGCTTCACCTTGCTTTCGAGCGGCACGTCGCGCTCGCCGTAGTCCGTGCCCTCGCGCAGCACGAAGGACTCGATGACGCGCCGCAGGGCATCGCGGGAAACTTCAGTATGCGGTATCGCCACGGGCGGCGGTCGCTCCCGGTCATCCGTCCACTCGCTCAAGCGGTTCTCCCGGACCTGGCCACGCGCCTGACCCAGTCTACCGCCGTGCGCGGTCGTCCGGTGCCGGGCACGCGTCGCTTGAGCTCAGAGTGTCGCCGACATCCTGCCGGGTTTTTCGGGCAGGAAGTCCACCGGAATCGCCGACGCCGGCCAGCGCGCCCGGGATTCGGATTTCCGCCCGGCCTTGAGCGATGCCAGGCCGATCGCGGCGCCCGAAGCCCGCGCCTGTTCCCGGTCGCTGACCGGCACGACCACCGTCTTCGCGAATGCCGGCCGCACGTACCGCGCGACAAGACCCGCCGACAGCGCATCGCCGTAGAACCCGAGGCGCACGCCGTACATGCGGCGCCCGCCCTGCTCGGTTTCCACCGCGTACAGCAAGTATCCGTCGAAGATCTCGAGAAGGGGAATCTTGCTGACATCGATCGTCTTCCCCGACCACAGCAGCTGCACTGCGTAGTGCTGCGCAGGCTCGTGCGGCACGGGCTCTTTCCGGGCGGGCGGTGGCGCCGGCCTCTGCGTCCGCGGCGCGGCAATCTCAACGAGTTCATGTACCGCAGCGGCGGGACGTACCGACGGCTTGACCTGTGTCCTCGGCGGCGACGGCGGCGCCGCTTTCCTCGGCGGCGGCGGTGCCGCCTTCATCGCCGGCGCCGGCGGTGGCGGCGCCACTTTCATCGCCGGCGGCGGCGGCTCGGCCTCGATTGGCCGGATGACGCTGAAGCGCGCGACCGCGGTATCGTCCAGCGAGCCCATGTTCGTCTCCGGCGCCACGCCTACAAACGCGGCCGGGTACGAATCGCGCACGTGCGGCAGCATCTCCTCAGCCGCCTCGGCCGAAGCGAAGAAGCCGATGTGCAGGCGGAACCGGTCGCGGCCGTCCTCGCGACGCTGCGAACGGAATACGGCAAGTCCGGCCAGCTCGCGCGCCGACGGCCCTAGCAGTGACATCGGTGTCGTCGACGACATGAGCGTGATGACGTACTGCGACGCGTCGCCAGACTCATCGATGAGTTTGTTCATGTGCAATTCCCCTGCGACCACGGACCCGGTTCAGGCAACGACCGTCGGGGGATTTGCCAGCTGTCGACGGACCACGCATGGGCCGCGCCGATTGACCGCAGGCAGCGGCCGGAGCGGCGCGGCGCCTGCGAGTCGGACTGTGGCAACCCCGCTGTCGTTGGACACGAAGTCCCGACGACCGGTAGTTTTGCGCCCCCGCCTTTCGACGGGTTTGCCCTTTACACGAGGCTTACTATGCTCCGGGTTTTTCGCCGACGCAATCGCTGCGCCGCGATTAGTCGATTGCTGCACGGAATACGTCGCAAGGGCGGCTTCGCAGCAGCGCCGGCGCGTGCCGGAACGCTCCGTCAATCGCCTATAGTTTCACCATAACGTGCCGCACGACGCTGTAGTCCTCCAGCGCATACGCGGACAGGTCCTTGCCGTAGCCGGAACGCTTGAGCCCGCCATGCGGCATCTCGCTCACCAGCATGAAATGCGTGTTGATCCAGGTGCAGCCGTACTGCAGGCGGGCGGCCACCTGCATGGCGCGGCCCACGTCCTGGGTCCACACGGATGAGGCCAGCCCGTACTCCGAGTCGTTGGCCCAGGCCACTGCCTGGTCCGCGTCCTTGAATCGTGTCACCGACACGACCGGGCCGAACACTTCGCGGCGCACGATCTCGTCGGCCTGCCGCGCGCCGGCGACCACGGTGGGCTCGTAGAAGAAGCCGCCGCCTTTTCCCGCATGGCCGCCGGCCGTGATTTCCACGTGCTTGAGCGCGGCGGCCCGTTCGACGAACCCGGCCACGCGCGTGCGCTGGCCGGCGCTGATCAACGGGCCCATCTCGACGCCCGCATCCTGCTGCTTGCCGACCTTGATCGACGAGACCGCGGAGCTCAGGTCCGCGACCAGCCGATCGAAGATCTTCGCGCCGGCGTACAGCCGGCAGGCGGCCGTGCAGTCCTGCCCGGCGTTGTAGTAGCCGAAGGTGCGCACCCCGGAGACGACGGCTTCGAGGTCGGCGTCGTCGAAGACGATGACCGGCGCCTTGCCGCCGAGTTCGAGGTGGGTCCGCTTGATGCCCTTCGAGGCCGCCTTGAGGATCTTCTCGCCGGTCGACACGTCGCCGGTCAGCGATACCATCCTGACACGCGGATGACTGACCAGCGGGGCGCCGACCGTTTCGCCGCGACCGGTGATCACGTTGACCACGCCGGCGGGGAAGATCTCCGCCAGCACCTCGGCGAGCTTGAGCGTGGTCAGCGGCGTCTGCTCGGACGGCTTCAGGACGACCGTGTTGCCTGCCGCCAGCGCCGGCGCCAGCTTCCAGGCCGCCATCATCAACGGGTAGTTCCACGGCGCGATGGAGGCGACCACGCCGACCGGGTCGCGGCGGATCATGCTGGTGAAGCCGGCCAGGTACTCGCCGGCGACCGCACCGTGCATCGTGCGTGCGGCCCCCGCGAAGAAGCGGAACACATCGGCGATCGCCGGGATCTCGTCACTCAGCGCCGCGGCCAGCGGCTTGCCGCAATTCAGCGACTCGATGCGGGCGAATTCGGCGCCATCCGCCTCGATCCGGTCCGCAAGCTTGAGCAGCAGCGCGGCGCGATCCTTCGGCGCAGTCTGCGACCAGCCGCCGAAGGCCGCCTCGGCGGCGCGCACCGCGGCATCGATCTGCTCGTTCGAGGCTTCCGCGACGCGCGCAATCACCTTGCCGGTGGCCGGGTCGAGGATGTCCTCGACCTTGCCCTGGCCGGCAACCAGGCGGCCGTTGATCAGGATCTTCTTCTGCATGACATCACTCCGGACAGCGTTTCACTTGGAGCCCTCCTGCTCACCGTGGCGCGTCAGCCAGTAGGCCAGCAGGATGGGAATCAGGGTGACCAGCACCACCGTCACGGCCACGACGTTGGTGATCGGCCGCTCGCGCGGCCGGAACAACTCGCTGAAGAACCAGATGGGCAGGGTCTTCTCATGGCCGGCCGTGAACAGGGTAACGATGATCTCGTCGAAGGACAGCGCGAAGGCCAGCATGCCGCCGGCGAGCAGCGCCGTCGCAATCTGCGGCAGCAACACGTAGCGGAAGGTCTGCGCGCCGTCGGCGCCAAGGTCCATCGACGCCTCGATCCAGCTCTGCGGCAGGCGGCGCAGCCGCGCGATCACGTTGTTGTGCACGATCACGATGCAGAACGTCGCATGGCCCGTGACGATGGTCCAGAAGCCGAGCTGGAAATCCCCCAGCTTGAACGCGGACAGCAGCGCGATGCCGGTGATGATGCCGGGCAGCGCGATGGGCAGCACGAACAGCAGCGTGATGGCCTCGCGCCCGCGGAAGCGGCTGCGGGCAAGCGCGAAGGCGGCCAGCGTTCCCAGCAACAGCGCCATCACGGTGGCCATGGACGCGACCGTGAGCGACAGCCGGAGCGCCGCCCAGATGTCCTCGCGCGCAAAGGCGACCGCGAACCAGTGCAGGGTCAGCCCGGGCGGCGGGAACTGGTAGGTCCGGTCCTCGGTGGTGAACGCATACAGGACGATGACCCACACCGGCAGGTGCAGGAAGGCCAGGCCGGCGAAGGCGGCAAGGCGCTGGCCGAGCGACGCCCGGTTCCAGTCGTGGTCAGAGCGCATCGAAGGCTCCCAGCCGCTTGGCCAGCGCGAGGTAGATGCTGATCAGCACGATCGGCACGACCGAGAAGGCCGCGGCCAGCGGGATGTTACCGGCCGTTCCCTGCTGCTGGTAAACCATCATGCCGATGAAATAGCCCGGCGCTCCCACCACGCTCGGGATGATGTAGTCGCCGAGCGTGAGGGAGAACGTGAACACGGACCCGGCCGCGAGCCCTGGCAACGCCAGCGGCAGCACGACCTGGCGGAAGGTCTGGCCCGGGCGCGCGCCGAGGTCGGCGGAAGCCTGCAGCAACGACTCGGGCACCCGCTCGAGCGCCGCGGCCAGCGGCAGGATCATGAACGGCAGCCACATGTACACGAATACGATGAACATGCCGAGGTAGGACGAGGCCAGCGACGGGCCGCCGACGACCGGCGTGGCCAGCACATTCTCGAGCGTCGGCGTCAGTCCGAACTGGTCGACGAACCAGGACAGCACGCCCTGCTTGGCCAGGATCAGCCGCCAGGCGTAGACCTTGACCAGGTAGCTGGTCCACATCGGCGTCATGACGCCGACATAGAAGAAGGCCTTCATGCGCGGACCGGCATAGCGGGCCATGTAGTTGGCGACCGGAAAGGCGATGACGGCGGCCGCCAGCGTCACGGTCACGGCCATGGCGAGCGTCCGCAGGATGATATCGACATGGGCCGGTTGGCTGACCAGCTGCAGGTAGGTGGCCAGCGTGAATTGCGGGACGATGCGCGCCGTGAACTCGTCGATCGCATAGAAGCTCTGCAGCAGCAGCGCGAACAGCGAGCCGAGGTACACGACGCCGAGCCACAGCAGCGGCGGCAGCAGCAACAGCGACAGGTAGAAGCCGCGCCGGCCATACAGGACTGCCGAGACGGCGCGCAGCATGCTGGTCAGCCGTCCGCCAACGTCACGGTACTGTCGCGCGACCAGGCCAGCCGCACCCGCGAACCGGCCTTGAGGCCGCGATCCGGAAGCCCGGATTCAGGACAGGAGGCGGTCAGTGACGTCCCGGCGTCGAGACGTACGTGCCAGCGGCTCGTCGAGCCATGGTACTGGACGTCCTCCAGTACGCCGTCGCAGCTGATGGCGCCGGCTGGCACCGCCGAGTCCACGGCCAGTACGTCGATCAGTTCGGGCCTGATCGCGAACGCTTGCGACACATTCGTGAGACGAGCCGCGACGTCGGCCTCCACGACGTTGGCGCTGCCGACGAAGCGGGCCACGAAGGCGGTGCGCGGGTGCACGTACAGGCCGCGCGGCGTGTCGAGTTGCTCGATGCGGCCCTCGCGGAACACGGCGATGCGGTCCGCCATGCTGAGCGCCTCACCCTGGTCGTGCGTCACGTACAGGAAGGTGATGCCGAGGCGCCGCTGCAGCGACTTCAGCTCGGTCTGCATTTCCTCGCGCAGGCGCAGGTCCAGCGCCCCGAGCGGCTCGTCGAGCAGCAGCACCTTCGGGTGGTTGACCAGCGCGCGGGCCAGCGCGACCCGCTGCTTCTGGCCGCCGGATAATTGTGCCGGCGCCCGTTCGGACAGCGCCTCGAGGCGCACCAGTTCCAGCACGTCAAGCGCCTGCTTGCGGCGCGCGTCCGCCGCGACGCCCCGCACCTTCGGTCCGTAGGCGACGTTCTCGGCGACGGTCATGTGCGGGAAGAGTGCGTAGTCCTGGAAGACGGTGTTGACGCTGCGATCGAACGGCGGAATCCCGGTGACGTCCTCGCCGTCCAGCAGCACCTTGCCGCGCGTCGGCCGGTCGAAGCCCGCGACCAGCCTCAGGCAGGTGGTCTTGCCGGAACCCGAGGGTCCCAGCAGGGCGAAGAATTCGCCGGGTGCGACCTCCAATGAAACGCCGTCGAGCGCCCGTACCGGACCAAAGGTCCGGCTGACGTCGACCAGTTCGATGGCTGCGGTCATGGTCGGCGCGGGGCGCGCCGTGACGCGCCCCGCGGGTGTCACGCTCTCAACGGGCGGCGGCGCTCAGCGGCCGCCCATGATTGCCACGTAGTCGGTGCTCCAGCGGCTGTACGGAACGCACTCGCCGCCGGCGCAGGCCGCCTCCGGCGTCCGCCAGAACCAGATCTTCTCGAAATTCTCGAAGCCGTTGGTCTTGCAGCCCTCGGGCCCGAGCAGCTCGTTGCCCGTACAGGCGGCGGGCACCGCCGGGTTCGAGCCGAACCAGGCCGCGACGTCGCCTTGCGCCTTCGGGTTGATGGACCATTCCAGCCATTCATAGGCGCAGTTCGGGTGGGCGGCGCCGGCCTTCATCATGGTCGTGTCCGCCCAGCCCGTGGCGCCCTCCGACGGCACGATGCTGGCAATCGGCTGGCCGTTGGCCGCCAGCGTGTTGACCTGGAAGGGCCACGAGCCCGAGGCCACCACGCCCTCCGTGGTGACGTCCTGTACCTGCACGTTGGCGTCGTGCCAGTAGCGGTGCACCAGCGGACGCTGCGTACGCAGCACCTCGAGCACCGCTGCGTACTGCGCCTCGTTCAGCGCGTACGGGTCGGTGATGCCCAGCTCGGGCTTGATCGCTTTCAGGTAGACCGCCGCGTCGGCAATGTAGATCGCGCCGTCGTAGGCCTGGATGCGGCCCTTGCTCGGCTTGCCGTCCGGCAGATTCATCGGTCTCGAACACGACCGCCCAGGACGCCGGCGCCTCCTTGAACACGTTGGTGTTGTACATCAGCACGTTGGGACCCCACTGGTAGGGGACGCCGTAATGCTGGCCGTCGACGAAGTGCCACGAGGCCTGCTGCAGCCGCGGGTCCACCGTCGAATAGCTCGGCACGCGCGCGATGTCGATCGGCTGCACCGTGTTGCCGCGAATCAGCCGCACCGAGGCATCTCCCGAGGCGGTGACCAGGTCGTAGCTGCCCTGGGTCATCAGCGAGACCATCTCGTCGGAGGTGCCGGCGGTCTTGACGTTGACCTTGCAGCCCGTCTTGTTTTCGAAACCCGTCACCCAGTCGTACGCGGCATCGGTCTCGCCGCGCTCGATGTAGCCGGGCCAGGCAACGATGTCGACCTGGCCTTCGAGGGCCAGGGTGGCGGCAGGCGCCTCGGCTTCCTTCTTGCCCTGGCAGCCCGCCAGTGCCAGGGCCAGGCCGGCCGCCACCGCGGCCAGGCGGCCCAATGTGTCGGAAAAGTTCTTGTTCATGAATTGATCCCCCGCAGGATGGCTTATCCGTTGCTCGAGATTGGTGTCAGATAGTGCGCCCGCACATTGTATGCCTGCCTTGTCCGGCCGGGAAATTGAGGCGACGCGGGCTCGCCCCTCCCCGGGTCCCGGCGACTGCGGAAGAAAGGTCGCCGCTATCTGGATCCGTCGGCCCCGGCGCGCGGCAGGATGACCCGCGGCAGGCCCGCCTGCGCCGCCTGCTGTTCGAGCAGCGCGAGGTCGCGACTCTGCAGTGCCGCCAGCTCGCCCTGGCGCCGGCGCAACTCGACCATCAACTCGTCAAACCGCTCGCGCAGCCCCTGCGCGGGCGGGTAGTCCGAACTCCTGTTCGTCTCGTACAGCCACGCCAGCTGAGAGTAGAGCTTCGCACCCCCATCGCGGCCGGCGAGGATGTCGTAGTTCACCTGCGCGGCCGGGTTGTGCAAGGTGCCCTCGATGGAATCGCAGGCGGCCAGCACCCGGTCCGCGGTGCCGCGCAGTTCGCCAAGCGCAGGCTCGTCGCCGAGCCGTTGACGCAGGTCGCCGACCTGCTGGCGGATCGCTGTCACCTCCGCGACGTTGTAGGCGACCTCGTCCAGGGTCGCGAGCACCGCGAGCGACCAGGCAACGTTACGTTCCACGTCCGCGGGCGGCACCGGCGAGCGCGGATCCGGCTCGACAACCACGGCAGCCTGCACGTCGGCGCCGGCGCCGCGCAACGTCAGCGTGTACCGCCCCGGGGGTGCGAGCGGGCCCGATTCGGGGTCGCCGACGTCGACCTTGGAGGCCACGCGCCGCCCGCCCTCCATGCCCAGGTCCCACACGACGCGGTTGAAGCCGGGCTCCTTGGTGAGCGCGGGTTCCGGGTCGTCCGAAGGTTCATCCGGGTCGTCCTTGCCGTACTTCGGCGGCTTGATGACGCTCTCCAGCTTGCGCACGAGCCGGCCGGCAGCGTCCATGATCCTCAGTTCGATGTCCCCCTTCGGCGCTTCGGCGAGCCAGTAGCTGATGATCGCGCCGTAGGGCGCGGTGGGAAGCTTGCCGGCTGGCGGGTAGTCCCAGCGCTGGTCGGAGCGGAAGCGCGTGCCGTTCTCGACCGACAGGATCGCAGTCGCCGCCGGGCGCGTCTTGAGCGCGCGCAGCGCTGCCACGTCCTCGAGCACCCACAGGCTGCGGCCGCGCGTGGCCACGACCAGGTCGCCATGCTTGACCTCGAGATCAGTGACCGTCACGGCCGGCAGGTTCAGGCGCAGTTCCCGCCAGTGCTGGCCGGCATCGCCGGAGAACCACAGGCCGCGATCGGTGCCGAGGTACAGGTAGTCCGCGTCCGCGGGATCCTCGCGCACGGCCCACAGCGGCAGCTCGGCCGGCAGGCCCGTCACGAGCGCCTGCCAGGTCTTGCCGAAGTCGCGCGTCCGGTAGAGGTACGGCTTGAAGTCGTCGAGCCGGTAGTTGTGGGCGACCACGTAGGCCATGCCCGGCTCGCGGCGCGAGGGCTCGATGGACTCGATGGTCGCGTGGACCGGCAGGCCGCGCGGCGTGACGTTCGCCCAGTTCGCGCCGGCGTCGCGGCTCACGTGCACCAGCCCGTCATCGCTGCCGGCCCAGATCACGCCGGCCGCGGCGTACGACTCGGCGACCGAAAAGATGGTGCCGTAGGTCTCGACGCCGGTGATGTCGCCCGTGATCGGCCCGCCCGACCACTGCTGCCTGGTGCGGTCATTGCGGGTGAGGTCGCCGCTGATCGCCTGCCAGGTCGCGCCGCGGTCGCGCGTCCGGAACAGCACGTTGCCGCCGTGGTAGATCACCTGCGGATCGTGCGGCGAGGCAGCGATAGGCGCGGTCCACTGGAAGCGGTACTTCAGCTGCTCTGCCGGCAGGCCCGAGCTGTTCGCCGGATAGATCGACACCAGGCGGGTCTGCCCGGTGCCCTCCTGGTAGTGCGTGATGATGCCGGAATACTCGCCTGCGTAGATGCCGCCGGGCTGGCTGCGATCGTAGACGAAATCGCCGGCCTCGCCGCCGCCGGCCACGATCCAGTCGGCGAGCGCGCCGGCCTCGCCCCGGCGACCGTCGCCGAAGCCCGGGCTCGCCAGCGTGCGTGACGGGCCGCTGGCCGAGCCCCAGTCCTGAATCGTGCCGCCGACGTGGTAGGGCACCCGGTCGTCGACGTCGATGTTGTAGAACTGCGCGAGCGGCAGCGGCGGATTGAACCAGCTGCGCCCGCCGTCGAGGGAGATGTCCACGCCGCCGTCGTTGCCGACAATCATGCGCTGCGGCTGCTGCGGGTCGATCCACAGGTCGTGATGGTCGCCGTGATGCGGGCCCTGCACCTGCGTGACCGTCTTGCCGCCGTCGACCGACTTCAGCAACGGCACCTGCGGAAACCAGACGATATCGGCATTCGTCGGATCGATGGTGAGCACCGTGTAGTACCAATGGCGCTGGCGCAGCACGCGGTGGGCGTTGACGCGCTCCCACTTGGCGCCGCCGTCGTCGGAGCGGAACAGGCCGCCCTCCTCTGCCTCGATCAGCGCGTACACGCGGCTGGAATCGCTGGGCGCAACCGCCACGCCGACCTTGCCCCACTCTCCGGGCGGCAGGCCGGCCTCGGTCAGCTGTGTCCAGGTGTCGCCACCGTCGGCGGAACGCCACAGGCCGCTGCCCGGCCCGCCGCTCGTGAGTTGCCAGGGCGAGCGGCGCATCTGCCAAAGCCCCGCGAACAGGATGTTCGGGTTGTTGGGATCGAAGACGACGTCCGAGGCACCCGTGTCGGCATCCTTGAACAGCACGCGTTGCCAGGTCTTGCCGCCGTCCTGCGTTCGGTACACGCCGCGCGTGTCCGAGGGTCCGAAGGGCGAGCCCAGCGCCGCCGCGAACGCGATGTCGGGGTTGGTGGGGTGGACGATCATCTGGCCGATCTGGCCGCGCGCCTTCCAGACATGCTGCCAGGTCTGGCCGGCATCCAGCGACTTCCAGATGCCGAGCCCGATGGCGATGTTGCCGCGCGTGTTCGCCTCGCCCGAGCCGACGTAGATGACGTTGGGGTTGGAAGGGGCCAAAGCGAACGAGCCGAGCGACTGCGTCGCCTGCTCGTCGAACAGCGGCTTCCACTGGCGGCCGCCGTCCTCGGACTTCCACAGGCCACCCTGGGCAGCGCTGGTATAGAAGACTTCCGGATTGCCAGGCACGCCGGCGACGGCCGTGATGCGGCCGCCGATCGCGGGGCCGATGAGCCGGTACTCGAGTGCGCCGAATTCCTTCGGCTTCTTCTCGCCGATCGCGGCGGCCTGAGCCGCGGGTGATGCCGCGACCGCCAGGGCGAGCAGCAGCGCGAATGATCGTGAGCACACGATTGATTCTCCGTGGATCAGCCGGCCTGCGGTTTGCGCCCGCAGTCAGGTGCCATGCAATGTTCCAGCTAACGGACCCACGTCATATGGTAGTCCTTGCCAGGCTGGCCCAGGTACTGAATCGTCTGGCCGCGGGTCGGCCGGGTCATCGAGCGGCACGGGACTTTGCAGTACAGTGACGTCATGGCCCACGGCCTTTCCAAGTCCAGGCTGATGTCCTTCCGCCAGTGCCCGAAGAAGCTCTGGCTGGAGAAGCGTTGCCCCGATCTTGGCGAGGTGACCGCCGAACAGCAGGCCATCTTCGACATGGGTCATGACGTTGGCGCCATCGCACAGCAGCTGTACGACACGGGCGGCGGCGTGCTGATCGAGTATGACGAGGGCCTGCGTGGCGCCGTCGAGCGGACCAACGAGGTGCTCAGGAAGCAGCCGCCGGTGCCGATATTCGAGGCAACGTTCGTGCGCAACGGGCTGCTGATTCGTGCAGACGTGCTGGAACGCGGCCCCGGCGGTCCGCGGCTGATCGAGGTGAAGTCCTCGACCAGGGTGAAGGACGAGCACATCGCGGACTGCGCGATCCAGTCATGGGTGCTGGACACCTCGACCGCGCGGCCGACGGCAGTCGTGCTTGCGCACATCAACAACCAGTTCGTGTACGCCGGCGATGGGCGGTACAAAGGCCTGCTCACCGAGGCGGACCTGACCGCGCAGGTCGCACCGCTGCGGGGCGAGGTGGCCGGCTGGCTGCGCGAGGCCAAGCGCGTGCTGGCAGGCGCGGAACCGAAGGCAGAGATCGGCCGGCGCTGCACGCAGCCGTACGACTGCCAGTTTCAGGACTACTGCTGGAAGAAGACGGAGTTCCCGTTGCGCGGCCTGCCGAACATCAACAGTCGCCTGGACGAGTTGCTTGCCGCGGGTTACCAAGACGTGCGCGAAGTTCCGGAGGCGATGCTGAAGGGTCCCGAGCAGCTGCGCGTATGGCGCGCGGTGCGAAGTGGCGAGGTCAGCTTCTCGCCGGCGGCGCGCGATGAGTTCGCGGGACTCGCCTATCCGCGTTACTACCTCGACTTCGAGACCGTCGGTTCCGCCGTGCCGCGCTGGGCGGGCATGCGGCCGTACCAGCCGGTGCCGTTCCAGTTCTCGCTGCACGTCGAGAGCGCACCCGGCCAGCTGCAGCACGCCGAGTACCTCGACCTCACCGGCGAACTGCCGGCGCGGGCGGTGGCCGTGGCGCTGCTCGAGGCGGCCGGCAGCGAGGGGCCGGTGTTCATGTACACCAGCTACGAGAAGCAGTGTCTGGAAGCGCTCGCGAAATTCTGCCCCGACCTGCGGGAACGGCTCGAGGCGCTGATGGAGCGCCTCGTGGACCTGCACCCGATTGCCAAGCGCAACTACTACCACCCCGCCATGCAGGGCAGCTGGTCGATCAAGAACCTGCTGCCGGCGATCGCGCCGGAGCTCGACTACTCACACCTTGGCGAGATCCAGGAGGGCAACGCTGCCGGGCGGGCCTACCTGGAGGCGATTGCGCCTGAGACCACGGCCGGGCGCCGTGCCGCAATCCGCGAGTCACTCATTGCGTACTGCAAGCACGACACGCTGGCGATGGTGACGGTGGCGAGGTACCTGGAGGGGCGGTAGGCGAGTCACTGATGCGCTTTCATGTAGGCGCGCAGCAGCGCATTCATGCGCGACTGGTAGCCCGCACCTTGCGAGCGGAACCAGGCGACGACGTCCGAATCGACCCGCAATGACAGCAGTGTCTTCCTGGGAATCGGCTTGAGCCGCTTGCGGGCCACTGCCTTGGCAAATTGCTCGGGTGTCCATTCCGGCGCATCACCATCGCGGACGATGTCCGCGTCGCCCAACGTCCGCAGTTTGCGGCGATCAGTACGTGATCTGCGAGAAGTAGAAGCGCGCTTCATGGCTTGTGGCCTTGCGAATGGAGATGATCCGGATTTCCTCACCGCGTTCCGTGTGAGTCACCGAAACGACCTGGTCTGCGAGCAACCCGAGAGTGAGAAACCGCCGTTCGCCATAGGTGTCACGATCGTCTTCGGCCGTAAACGTCACGCCCTCGAAAATCACCTCCGCGTCCGCGAAGTCAATGCCGTGCTTGCGGAGGTTCAGTTGCCGCTTGTCCTCGTGCCAGACGAACATCTGCGATTGTAGCTACAAATTGTAGCTACTGCAAGCTATCCGAATCCGACTCGACAGCTTTCTTCATGCAACCATCGCCCGACGAGGCCGTATGACGCCCGTCTATATGGCACCGCTGTTAGCGGCGTTCGGACAGCTCACCGCGTTTCTGCCGGAACACCGCAGATATGGAGTTGCTGCCACATCCGAACGTCCGGCCGCCGAACCGGCCGTGGTGACGGTGGAGAGGTATCTGAAGCGGCGGTAGGCACAAGATCAAATGATTGCGGCCGTGCCGCAGCACACCCGGCATTAAAGTGAGTAGCTGATCTTGCCGCCGACCTCTGACACTTTCCCTTCCGCTATCAACCGCTCCAGCAAGGCACGGTGTTCTGCCACCGACATCTTTGGAAAGTAGGATTTTATCTTTCCTTCCAGTCCCGCGAGTTTGAGCGGCCGAGACTTCTCTTTGCCAAGCAACTCGACCGTACGCGCGTAGTTGTCTTTCACCGGCTGCGGCTTCGCGGTCACGGCAAACGCGTCCTGTTGAGCATCGACGCGCCGTACGCGGAAGCCACGTTCGCCGGTCAGGTGCGCCACTAATGGGTCGAACCCCTTCTTGTCCTTGGACAGCACGACACACTCTGCCTTTGGGTTCTTGGTCAGGTACTCACCGAGATAGAAAGCGACGCAGAAATCAACGCCGTTGGCCTGCTGGCTCTTGATGGGAACGTAGGCGAACCGCTCGCCCATGGCCTGGGCTTGCAGGACGATTTCAGTGGGTAGTTTGGTCTGCTTGGCTCCTAGTACGAGGCGCACACGCACGTCGCTTGGAAGCTTCTTAAGATCAACTCCCTGGACATTCTCGTAGTCGACCAACAAGACTCGCTCAGCCATTCTTCTTCTCCTGACTAAGGCCCCGGTCGAATCGTCGTCCGGATGGCCGGCGGTCACGACCGGCAGGTATCGTGCCTACTTCGCGGGCACCAGCGACACCGGTGTTTCGACGGCCGGTGTTTCCTTGTCCTTGATGAGCCGGCGCAGCAGCGGGATCAGCAGCGTCAGGCCCAGCCCGATGATGACCGCGCCCCAGCCGAGCCGCGAGAACAGCTCTGCGTAGGTCGGGTTGGTAACGAGCGCGGTGGTGCCGGTCGGTTCCGGGATCATGCTGGAGAAGTCGCCGGCGAACAGCGAGGCCAGGCCGGTCACCAGCATCCAGCTGCCCATCATGACGCCCTGGTACTGGCGCGGCGCCAGCTTGCCGATCATCGCGTAGCCGATCGGCGAGATCAGCAGCTCGCCGACGCTCTGGCATATGTAGCTGCCGAACAGCCATATTAAGGCGACGCGGCCCGCGTCGTCGGCCAGCGAGATGCCGACCGGCAGCGCCAGGAACCCGACCCCCATCAGCAGCAGCGACACGGCGAACTGCTTGGGCAGGTCGATGTTCCAGCCGCGCGCGCGCAGCCTGGCGAACAGGATCGCCAGCAGCGGCCCGCCGACCACGATCGTGACGGTGTTGATGTTCTGGATCCACTGCGGCGCGACCCGGATGCCCCACACCTGGAGGTCCACGTTGTGCACCGCGAACAGCTGCAGGCCGTTCGGCGCCATCTGGTACAGCGACCAGAACACCAGCGAGCCCAGCGTGAGGATCAGGTACGCCCACATGTTGTTGCGCTCGCGGGTGTCGCGATGCTTGAGCGTGATGTAGATGAGCCCGGCCGCCACCATCGCGCTGATGCCCTTGAGCAGCCACTCGGTCGGGCCCGGATACTGCAGCAGGAACCACACGATGGGCACGAGGCCGACGAGGATGCCCATGCCGACGGCGAAGCGCAGCTTGTACTGGCCCGGCGTGACGTCGAGCAGCGGCGTGTTGCGGTCGGTCAGCACCTTCCAGTGATACAGGGTCAGGATGATGGCGACGATGTTGCCGACGGTCGCGAACAGGAACAGGCTGGTGTAGTCCTCGGTGAGCTGGTAGTGGCCGGCCACCGCAAAGCCGACGAAGAAGCCGATGTTCATGCCGGCGTAGTTCCACAGGAACGCCCCTTCGCGGCGGCTGTCCTCGGGCGCGAAGCGCTGCGTCAGCATCATGTTCAGGCAGGTGACGTTGAGTCCGCTGCCGGTCAGGAACAGTGCCAGCCCGGTGTACAGCGTCTCGATCGTGCCGCCGCCGATCACCGCGCAACCGAGCGCCTGCAGCACCATGCCGCCCACGAACAGGTTGCGGTTGCTCAGGAAGCGCCCGCCCAGGTAGCCGCCGAACAGGTGCAGGCCGTAGTTGAAGGCGCCGAACACGCCCATGATCACGGCCGCGTCCCGGGCCAGGAAGTTGAGGTGCTGGGTGGTGTACAGCACCAGCGTCGAGTACAGCACCGCGAAGCCGAGCGTGGCGAAGATCTGCACGAAGAACAGCACGCCGGCGCCTTCGGGGATGAGCTCGAGCTTGGCCTTCAGTGATGACAAGGTGCTCTCCGGCAAGTGGGATCGAAGTTCTGACGCGATCGGCCGGTAGCGGGCGGGGTGTTACATTGCGCCGGCAAAACGGCAGCGATCATAGCGCGGCGACGGCCACCTGCGCACGCTGCCAATTGGGGGGCGCCCGTCGTCTCGGCCGAAGGCAGGGATCGGTCGAGGACGCCGGGGCTCGTCCGCAGCGTCAATCGCGGCGGGGCGCGCCGCGGCTTGCGGGATTGAAGACGTTCCTCACGAACACATACAGGACCCACAACAGGGCCAGCGGGATGATCAGCGTCTCGAGCAGGAACACGACGATCAGGCGCACCACGTGCTCGGCGGCCTGTTCGGCGCTCAGCTTGAGGCTCGCGATCTTCTTCGAAAAATCGAACTGGTCCCTGGTGCTCTCCCACCAGCTCTTTTCCTGTTCGGCCGCGGCCCCGGGGGCCGGCGTCATGTCGTTGACCGACGCCGTCGCGTTGCCGATCACCTGTTCGCTCGCCTGATAGCGTTGTTCCAGGAAGGTGTGAAACAGCGCCTCGGTGCCGACGGTCGCAACCGGTATGGCGAAGCGCACCATCAGCGCCAGCACCAGCAGGCTGTTCAGCCAGCCCGGCCGCAGCCTGCCGAACCAGTACAAGCCGCCGCACACCAGCACGAGCGCCGTCAGCGCGATCTTCAGCGTGTAGTGCTGGCCGATCGTCAGCAGCACTTCCTGGATGCCGAACGACACGGTCGCCAGCAGCATCAGGTTGGCGAACTGCTCGACGAGGTCGTTGATGGGGTCGAGCACCTCGCCCACGCTGAACGTGGCGCTGGCGCCCACGCCAAAGGTCAGTTCCGTGCCCTGTGCGACCGAGATCGCCGCGTTCAGCCCACGCGCCGCGGCGAACGTCACGAACGCGCGCTTGAGACCGGCCTCCACGCCCTCGCCCGCCGGCTGGTCGAGCGGCGAGATCCAGGTCGCGATGGCGACGAGCGCCAGCAATGCGATCCACGCATATCGGTACGCGCCGCCCGGCAGTGATTTCATGACGCTCTCCAGCATTCCGGTCTGTCGGTCGTTCGCCATTCGCCGCTATGCTACTCCGCATGCCGGACCCGTCCACGCACCAGCACACACTCGAGCGCACCACCCGCCTGCCCCGCCCCGTGGAGCAGGTGTTCGCGTTCTTCGCCGATGCCACCAACCTCGAGCGCATCACGCCGCCGGAGCTGCGGTTCCGGATCGTGACGCCGCTGCCGATCGACATGCATCGCGGTACGCGCATCGACTACCGGCTCGCGCTGTTCGGCCTGCCGTTCGGCTGGGATACCGAGATCAGCGTGTGGGAACCGCCGCACCGGTTCGTGGACCGGCAGCTGGCCGGTCCCTACCGGCAGTGGAACCACACCCACGAGTTCGCGCCCGCTGGCGGCGGCACGCACATGCTGGACCGGGTCGAGTACGTATTGCCGCTGGAACCGTTGGGGCGGATCGCGCTGCCGCTGGTGAGACGGCAACTCGAGCGCGTCTTCGATTACCGCGAGGCGGCGATCCAGCGGTTGCTGGGCTGAGCGGCCGGCGCGCCACTTCAGTAGACTGGAACCCTCCAGGCGCCGACAGACGACCATGAGCAACGACCTGCGCGACCAGCTGCTGAAAGCGGGCCTCGTCAGCAAGACGAAGGCGACCCAGGTCAAGCACCAGGAAGAGCGCAAGCAGCACCTGCAGAAGAAGGGGCAGAAACCTGCCCAGACCGACGAGCAGAAGCGGGCTGCAGCGGCGCAGGCGCACGCGATCAAGGTGGCGCGCGACCGGGAGCTGGACCGCGAGCGCCACGCCCAGGCGGAGGCGAAGGCCCGTGCTGCCGGGATCACGCAGCTGATCGAGCAGAACCAGCTGCCGGTGCCCGAGGGCGAGGAGTACTTCAACTTCGTGGCCGAAGGCAAGGTGCGCCGCATTGCGGTCAACGCGGAGCTACGCAAGCGCCTGGTCCGCGGCGAGCTGGCCATCGTGCGTCACGAGGGCCACTCGGCGCTGGTGCCGGCGGAGACGGCCGCGCGTATCCGCGAACGCGATGAGCATGCGCTGATCCCGTACGGCGAGCAGGCGGAATCCGCCGACGCGGACGACGCCTACGCGGACTTCGTCGTCCCCGACGACCTGCGCTGGTAGCGACGCCTGGCCGATATCCGGAGACGACGCCGATGCCACCGACCCGCGACAATCGAGCACTCCGGCACTACCCGTCGTTCCGGCGGTTGCCGACGACGGCGGGCTGGAGCGACCTCGCGTTGCCGGAGCGCGTACTGACGCAACTGCGTGAAATCGCGGTGCGCGCCAGACGCAACCTGCGCCGGCGCACGGGCACCGGCACGCCGGTTCGCCGCCGGCCGGCCCGCAGTGGCCGGGTGCTGTTCGTCGGACATCCCGGCACCGGAAAGACGCTGGCTGCCCAGGTGCTGGCCGGCGAACTCCGTCTGCCCCTCTATCGCATCGACCTGGCGGCCGTCGTCAGCAAGTACATCGGCGAGACCGAAAAGAACCTGCGCCAGCTATTCGACGCCGCCGGGGACAGCAACGCGATCCTGTTCTTCGACGAGGCCGACGCATTGTTCGGCAAGCGCAGCAAAGTGAAGGACAGCCACGACCGCTACGCCAACATCGACTTCGGCTGCCTGCTGCAGCGCATCGAACAGCACCGGGGCCTGCTGATCCTGGCGACCAACCTCAAGAGCGCGCTGGATCCGGCGTTCATGCGCCGGATGGGCTATATCGTGCAGTTTCCGCGCCCGCGCCGCGCGCGCCGCACGGCGATCTGAGTGACAGACTTCGCGGGACGCGCGCCCCGGGTGCCCGGCTCGGTCTGGGCTGATTCCAGCGGCTATCCTGGTCGTGGCGCCAGCGCCGCGTGACGTCGTTCACGTCCGCGGCGATTTGGCTTCCCAACTGCCGCAATTCGGGTGCAGACTGACGGGGATCGAGCCGCAGTGCCAACGGCCGCAACCGACGAGGCTGGAGCTCACCGGAGCCACCCGATGGAAGAATTCTGGGCCACACGAACCGGACGCTGGCGCGTCCGCCTGACGGGTGATCACGAGGGAACGCTGGTCGAGCGGCTGTACCGGCTGGTGTGCCTCGACATCGACCAGCGCCTGCTGCCCGCGGGCGCGATCATGCCGGGTGCGCGCAGGGTCGCCGACGAACTCAACATCGACGAGGCGGCAGTCAACGAAGCCTATCGGGCGTTGCAGAAAGACGGGTTCCTGGTGGACCGGCCGGGCACGGGCCTGTGCATCGCGAACCGGGACTCCGGCGACAAGCCGGTCGGCGACGACACGCAGGTCCGCTTCGAGAAGAACCTGCTCGCCACCGCCCGCCGCGCCGCGGACCACGGCATGTCCGCCAAGGACGCCTCGGGGATCTTCCCGCGTCCCCGCATCAAGCCCGACGCCGACAAGGACTGAAACCCAGGCTGTTTCGCCGCTGCCGCCGCAACGATGCTGCGATGCAGTAGGCTGCGTGCGCGCTGCCCAACCCGTCCGGCTTGCCCGTCATGTGCAACGGGCGTACGGTAATTCGCGACCAGCGCAGCAGTGCCTGAAAGCGAGCCGGATGGTTCGAACGATGCTGCAGTCGCGGACCGTCCAGCAGGGTGATCCATGCCTGACCCGATCGTCTCCCCCGTGACCGCCATCGCGCCGCACGCGGCGCTGCGCGCGCACGTCAATCCGGGCCGGCCGCGTCCGGCCGGCTTTCCGTATCCGGCAGCGGGCGCCGGCTGAACGATGGCCACTCGTCGCAAGCCGACGGTTGCAGCCAGCACCAGGCGCGGCCGCCAGGACGTGCCGACGCGCGAGTTCACTGTGCTGGCCCAGGATCCCGCGGTGCGCGGCCCCGGCGGCCGGGCGCTCACGACGCGCCTCACGCTGCCCGCCGAACGCCTCGAGGCGGGTCCCAAGGGGCACCGCGTGCATGTCATCGACTTCGACGCCTCCAGCGGCAAGTACTACGCGCCGCGCACGACCGACCTGGAACAGGACCCCTACCGCGACGTGACCGACCTCGGCCAGCTGGTCGGCGACCCTTACTTCCACCAGCAGAACGCCTACGCGATCGTGATGGCGACGCTGGCCGAGTTCCAGGCGGCGCTCGGCCGGCAGGTCAGCTGGGGCTTCGATTCGCCGGCGCACCAGCTCAAGGTGGCGCCGCACGCGTTCGCGGACGCCAATGCCTACTACTCGCGGGAATCCGAGAGCCTGTGCTTCGGCTACTTCACCGGCGATACCGGGCGCACCGTCTACACCTGCCTGTCGCACGACATCGTCGCGCACGAGACCAGCCATGCGCTGCTCGACGGGCTGCGCAACTTCTATCTGTATCCGTCGCACGTCGACCAGGCCGCCTTCCACGAGGGGTTCTCGGACGTCGTCGCGCTGCTGTCGGTGCTGAAGAGCAGCGAGCTGCTCGAGCATTCCCTCGCCGCGGTCTCCGACAGCCGCAACCTGATCCGCAGCGCCTCGCTGTCGCGCGAGTCGCTCGAGGACAACGTGCTCTTGAAGCTCGGCGAGGAGTTCGGCCGCGAACTGTCGGCGGTGCGCGGCGACGCGCTGCGGCATTCGATCAGCCTCAAGCCGTCGCCGGACCTGCTGGGCCAGGACGAGTTCCAGGAACCGCACCGGCGCGGCGAGATTCTGGTCGCCGCGGTGATGGGCTGCTTCCTGTGGGTCTGGGAGCGGCGCCTCGACCCGCTCGGCCGCGAACGGCACCTGGCGCTCAATCGCCAGGTGGTCGCCGGAGAAGGCGCCACCGCGGCCAGGCAACTGCTTAGGATCGTCATCCGCGCGCTCGACTACCTGCCGCCCGTGGACATGACTTTCCCGGACTACCTGAGCGCGCTCCTGACCGCCGACCAGCAGCTCTACCCGGACGACAGCCGCTATCACTACCGCGACGTGTTCCGGCAGGTGTTCGCGACCTTCGGCATCGCGCCGGCCGTCAACCCCGACAGCGACGGCATCTGGGACCCACCGCCGGCCGCCAGGCCGCTCAGCTACGACGGGCTGCACTTCGACTCGATGCAGCGCGACCCGGACACGGTGTTCCGCTTCATCTGGGAGAACCGCTCGGCGCTGGGCGTCGATCCCGAGGCGTTTACCCGCGTGATCTCGCTGCGGCCCTGCGTGCGGGTCAGCAACGACGGCTTCGTGCTGCGCGAGACGCTGGTCGAGTACGTGCAGACCCTGCAGGTACAGGCCTACGAACTCGAGCGCATGGACATCCCCAAGCCGGTCGGCCTGTCCGGCCAGGCGACAGTACGGCTGTACGGCGGCGGCACGCTTGTGTTCAACGAGTTCGGGCGGCTCAAGTTCCACATCGGCACCGGCGTGCGCAGCAAGCTGCAGGGCCAGCGCGTGGCGAGCCTGTACGCGCGTGGCGCCTTCAACCGCGACGAGCCGAACTTCGCCAGCTTCGCGCAGCCGCACCGCCGGCGCATGACCGCGCGCCTGCAGTCGTTCGGGGAGCAGTGGTAGCGATGCCAGACAGCACGCCCATGTCGCTGACGGTGCGCACCTACGACGTCGGGTTCGGCGACTGCTTCCTGCTGACATTCCATTACGCGACACGCTCGCGGCACGTGCTGATCGACTTCGGCAGCATGCGCACGCCGACCGGCAAGACGGCCGGCGGCAAGCCCATCAAGAGCCGCTACCTCAACCACATCGCCGGGCAGATCGCCGAGGACTGCGACGGACGGCTCGACGTCGTCGTGGCCACGCACCGGCACCAGGACCACATCAGCGGCTTTGCGCGCGCCCGGGGCAAGGGACCGGGCGAGATCATCCGCGGCCTCAAGCCGCGCCTCGTCATCCAGCCGTGGACCGAGGACCCGAAGGCGGCCACGGACGCGACCGCGCCGACCCGATCGCTGCACGTGAAGACGCTGGCGCAGATGCAGGACATGGCCGGTCACCTTGCGACCGTCGCAAAGTCGCTGCGTGGCGAGGGATTCAGGGCGATGCGGGCGGAACTCGCCGCGATCGGGCTCGACAACATCAGCAACCGCGACGCGATCGAGAACCTGCAGGGCATGGCGCCGAACCGGTTCGTGCACTACGGCCGCTCGGCCGGGCTGGGCCGCATCCTGCCCGGCGTCAAGGTGACCGTACTCGGACCGCCCACCATCGACCAGACCAACACGATCCTGAAACAGCGCAGCCGCGACGCCGACGAGTTCTGGCACCTGAACGCGGCCTACTGGCGCCGGCTCGCGCTGACCGCGCGGCACCACGGCGACGGCGCGCCGCTGTTCCCGAAACACCCGACCCGCTCGCTGCCGCGCTCAGCCGGATGGTTCAGGTACATGATGATGCGCGAGCGCGCCGAGACGCTGCTGTCGATCGTGCGCTCGCTGGACCAGGCCATGAACAACACCAGCGTGATCCTGTTGTTCGAGGTCAACGGCAAGTCGCTGCTGTTCCCCGGCGACGCCCAGTACGAGAACTGGATGTATGCGCTCGGCAAGCCGGCGGTGGTCAGGAAGCTGGCCGCGGTGGACCTGTACAAGGTCGGCCACCACGGCAGTCTCAACGCGACGCCGCGCTCGCTGTGGAACGCGTTCGAGCAGAAGGGCGCGGCCAGCAAGCGCGGTCGCCTGAAGACGCTGTTGTCAACCAGGAAGGGGGTGCACGGCAGCGTCGACCGCAAGACCGAGGTGCCGCGCCGCTCGCTGGTCAATGCGCTCGCGAAGCACAGCGCGTTGACCGAGACCGAGGATTTCGCGCCGCATGAACTGTCGCGGCCGGTGACGCTGCCGCTCTAGGGACTGCCGGCGGCAACCGCGAACGTGGCGCCGCCGGATCCTGTCACGCGGCCCGGGCCTCGCGCTTGGCCTGCTCGTAGAACCGCCGCGGCACCGGTGGCGACTCGTCGTCGGCCGCCGCCCAGGCGCTGCGGAAGGCGGTGAGCAGCGTCTCACCCTCCTCCGTGCGGTGCGGCCAGCCCACCGTCAGGTACTCCTCCAGTTGCCGCCGCAGCTGGCCGAAGCGGATCGCGGCCTGCTTGTGCCGCGCCGCGCTCTCTGACGCCCGCAACGACGTCTGCAGTGCGGCCAGGATGGCGGCGACCAGGCCGAGCGCGCCCGCGATGAATGCCGAGGCGTTCCCGGCGGACATGGCGAACGCGCTGGTTCCGGAGATGGCGGCGCACACGGCGGTGCCCACGCCCAGCCACAGGTTCAGCTGCTCGTACCAGCGCGACGCGTTCCAGTGGCCACGGTGCAGGATCCGGAGCGACACGAGCCACTCCTGGACGTATCGGTCATCGCTGTCCATCTCGATCATGGCGATTCCATCCTCAGTCAATTCGCACCGGCCGCCACGACAAACGACTGGCTGCGATGACGATCATCGACCCGCCGCCGACCGGGGCCACGCCGATTCTACGCCTGCCGGGCGCGTGCCGGCGCCGCGAGGGACAGCGGGAAAGCTGCGTTCGCCCAACCGCTGCTCACTCGGTAAAATCAGCCACTGAAGGCTTACCCCGTTCGATTCAATGACAAGGAGACACCATGAGCCTGTTTGGCAAGATCCTCGGCAAGCTCGGTTTTGGCAGCGCCAAGGCCGAGACCATTCCAAAAGTCGTCCCGAAGGCGATCCCGAAGCCCGTCGCGAAGCCGGTCGAAGTACCGAAGGCGCCCGTTGCGGTACCCGTGGTCGATGTCGTGGCCAAGCTCGAGAAGCTGGCCGCCGCGAACCCACAGAAACTCAACTGGAAGGTCTCGATCGTCGACCTGCTGAAGCTGCTCGACCTCGACAGCAGCTACTCGGCCAGGAAGGAACTCGCGGCCGAGTTGAAGTGCCCCGCGGCCAACATGGGCGATTCGGCGAAGATGAACATGTGGCTGCACAAGACAGTGCTGAAGAAGATCGCCGAGAACGGCGGCAACATTCCGAAGGACCTGCTGGACTAGCCGGCACGCGGCGGGGCGCTCAGGCGCCCCGCCCGGTTTCCGGGACCTGCCGGAACTCGACATGGTCCACGCCGTGCGGGGCGATGAGTTCGTTGACCCGCTTGCGGAACTCCGTGAACGTCCGCCGCTCGTCCTCGACGGCGGACAGCGCCTGCCAGGTTCCCCACGGCGGCATGCCCGGACCGCTCACCAGCACGATCAGGCGACGCCGCTTGCGGCCGCTGAACATGTAGGGCTCGGTGATGGCGGCGAGTTCCTCGCCGATCGCAGCCGGCCAGCCGGCCCGTAGCTTCGCGAACGCGTCCTGGTATTCATCGCCGGTCAGGACCGGCCGGGCCTTGCGCTTGCCACCCGGGATCGCGGGTTCCACGTCAGCGACCTGTCGAGAACGCGAACCTGGACTGCGCGACGTCGGACAGCGGCAGGCCGACGAGCCGGATGGCGAAACCCACGCCGGGCATCAACATATCGCGCGCGCCGCGTTCATCACGCCCCTTGCGGCGGCTCCCCGTAGGCCGCCCTCAGCAAGTTGTGAAAATGCCATACGCCGCCTTCGCGCTTCGGGCACAGGCGCCCGGGCTCGTAGCTGCCGGAGCCGAGACCGCGTTGCACCGATTCACAGATGGCAATGTCCTCCTGCTGGATTTCCTCGCTGAATTCCCGGTCGCGGTCTACCCTGGCCTCGACCGCGGGATCGCGCGCATAGAAATAGTCGAACTCGACGCGGCAGCGGTCGGCGGCCAGCGGCAGCACGCGGTTGACCTGCAGCCGGCCCGGCATGATGTTCAGCATGGTGTTCGGATAAATGAAGTAATAGAACGCATCGCCGTCGCCGTACGGGCCGTTGGCCGCCCGCATGGGTGAGTGCTGCAGCGAGTGCCAGTCGAACAGCTCGGTCGTGTAGGCGCGGTAGTCGAGCACCTTGCTCAAGCCCGGGTGGACCGAGGGCAGGTGGTAGCCCTCGAGGTAGTTGTCCACGTACACCTTCCAGTTGCAGGCGACCTCATAGGTGTCGCGGCGCGCGAAGTGCATGCCGGACAGGTCGATCGGCGCGATGCGCTCGGCGATGCCGGCGCAGACCGCCTCGAGCGCCGGGCTGTCCTCGCTCAGGGAAACGAACACCAGTCCCTGCCACTCGCCGACCCGCAGCGGCGGCAGGCGCACGTCCTCGATGCGGAAACCTTCCGCGCCGTCCATTTCCGGCGCGCGCCGCAAGCCGGCCCTCCAGGTCGTAGGTCCAGCCGTGGTACCTGCAGCGCAGGTGGCGCGCGGCCCTGCCGTCGCACAGTGCGAGCGGTCCGGCGCGATGGCGGCAGACGTTCGGAAAGGCGCGCAGCACGCCGTCGGTACCGACGACCACGACCACCGGCGTGCTGGCGATCTGGTCCACGACGTGATCCCCGGGGCCGGCCAGGCGTCCGCGATGCGCCACCAGCTGCCAGCTGCGGGACAGGACCTTTGCCTGGTCGCGCGCCAGGCTGTCGGCGCCGAGGTAATGGCGCGGTGACAGCGCCCGCGCCCGCGTCAGTCCGTCCGCGGACTCTTCAGTTGGACTCATGTCGCTCATTGTGCACCAGTCTCACGCGCGTCAGCGCCCGATCGAGAACGCGAACAGGAACTGCGCCGTGTAATACAAAGGCAGCCCGTAGGCCCGGTTGGCGAACCCGACGCCGGGCAGGAACCGGTCGCGCGCGACCGTAATGTCGGAGACGTAGAACAGCGTCGCGCCCAACGGCACCAGCAGTCCGGGTCCAGGGCTGCCGCCCTCCGCCGCGGCGACGGCCATGGCGCTGATCAGCATCAGCGTGATGACGACGATGTAGGCCGTGGCCGGCCACAGCATCCGTCCCAGGTGCGGGCGGAAGTACATGAACAACCCGACGCTCACGGCGCCGATCCCGGCGACCGCCATCGGCTGCAGCGTCAGCATCGGGGTCCGGATGCTGAAGGCCGCCGTGTAGGCCACGTGCCCGAGCAGGAAGGCGACAAGGCCGGCGAGGAACCACGGGCGGTCGCGGCGGATGAGCGCCACGTCGCCCACTGCGCACAGCGCGAGCCCCGCGACAATCAGCCAGTCGTACGGCAACCGCGGTCCCTGCAGCATCGCCGTCAGCAGGAACATGGCCGAAGTGATCGGCTTGAAGATGCCCTTGATGCGCAGGTTGCCGGTGCGCTCGCCAAGAAACAGCGTCACCGCCAGCGTGACGAGCGCGAGCGCCGGGGGCAGCAACTGGCCGGGCGACAGGTTCAGCATGCACCACGCTCCATTTGTGCCCTCCTCCCTGTCCGCCGCCGGCACGGCACATGCGCCATCGGCTGCGACGGAAGATCCGGCCTTGCGGCCACGCTGTCAACCGATCCTCCGCCCGCCGCGTTGTGTCCTGCAAGCGGATCGCTCCGCGAACCGTCGTAACAGGATACTGGAGGTGGGATATGTTGAAGCACATCGCATTGGCCGCGGCGCTGCTGGTGATTGCGGCCCCCGTGTATGCCGACACGCCCGTGCTGGATCGGCGTGAGCAGAGCCAGGTGCAGCGAGTGCGGCAGGGCGTACAGAGCGGCGAACTGACGCGGCGCGAAACCGCCCGGCTCGTGCAGGGCCAGACCCAGCTGCGGCGCATGGAGAACCGTGCCAAGTCGGACGGCGTGGTGACCCAGCGCGAACGCACCCGGCTGCAGCAGAAGGCGAATATCGAGAGCCGCAAGATCTACCGCAAGAAGCACAACGGCCGGTCGCGCGGCTGACGGCGCACGACTGAACGATTGATGGCAATTGATGGTGCCGGGTCGCGGGTTTCGTGGGTTTGGCAAATCCACGAAACCCGCGAAACCCGCGACCCGGCACCGAATTCAGGATTTGCAGACGGCTGAACCGGATCCGTGTGCTGCGGCGGCCACGCCGGCAGGCGTACACTGGCAGCGGGGCGCTCCCCTGCGGAAGTCCCGTCGCGCCATGCAACGGACCCTCGTTTCGGCAGCTGCATTCACGGTCGTCCTGCTGTCGGCAGGCGGCCCGTCCGCGCATGCATCGGAGTCCGATCCCTATGCGGCAGAGCGCCGCGCGCTGCTCGCCGCCATCGAGCGCGACGTGCGCGACACGTCCAGCTACATCCTGCGGCGCAAGCTCGACGAGCGCGTCATGACCGCCATGGCCACGGTGCCACGGCACGAGTTCGTGCCGCCCGAGAGCCGGCGACTCGCCTACGCCAACCGTCCGCTGTCGATCGGCCACGGCCAGACCATCTCGCAGCCCTACATCGTCGCGATCATGACCGACCTGCTCGAGCCGGGCGCCGGCTGCCGGGCGCTGGAAGTCGGCACCGGTTCCGGCTACCAGGCGGCGGTGCTCGCCGAACTCTGCGACGAGGTCTACACGCTCGAGATCATCGAACCGCTCGGCAGGCAGGCGGCGACACGACTACAGCGCCTCGGCTACGGTAACGTCGAGGTACGCATCGGCGACGGCTATTTCGGCTGGCCGGAGACCGCGCCGTTCGACGTCATCATCGTCACGGCCGTCGCGAGCCACGTGCCGCCGCCGCTCGTCGGGCAGCTCAAGCCGGGCGGCCGCATGATCCTGCCGGTCGGCACGCGCTTCACGACGCAATACCTGGTGCTGGTCGAGAAGCTCGACAGTGGCAAGATCAGGACCCGGCAGCTGCTGCCGGTGCGGTTCGTGCCGCTGACCGGCGGACATGACTGACGACGTGCGGCGCGCACCGCTTGCGTCGGTGGCGCTGGTCTCCTGCGCGGCGCTCGCCACCGAGATCCTGCTGATCCGCGCGTTTGCCGTGGTGCACTGGCACCACTTCGCCTACATGATCATCGGCCTCGCGCTGTTGGGCTTCGGCGCGAGCGGCACGTTCCTGGCACTGTCGCAACGCCGGCTGCTGGCGCGATTCCCAGCCAGTTACCTCGCCAACCTCGCGGCGTTCGGCGTGTTGGTCATCGCGAGCCCGGCGCTTGCGCGCGCCGTACCGTTCCAGGCCGAGGCGCTGCTGTGGGACCCGTGGCAGTACCTGTGGCTCGTGCTCACATACCTCGCGCTGGCGGCGCCGTTCTTCTGCGCCGCGAACGCAATCGGGCTGGCGCTCATCGCATTCCGGGACCGGGTGGGACGCGTCTACGCGGCCGACCTGGCCGGCGCAGGCGTCGGCGCCGCGACGGTGCTCGGACTGCTGGCCTGGTTGTGGCCCGAGGACGTGCTCAAGGTGGTCGCCGCCGCGGGCTTCGCCGCGGTGTTCGTCGGCGCGGTGGAACTGGGGGCGCGGCGCGCGTTGTGGTCGGGAATTGCCGCGGCGGGTGTGCTCGCGCTGCTCGCGTTGCCGGACTCGCTGGTGCGGTTCGAGCCGGGAACGTACAAGGGGCTGAGCCAGGCGCTGCGCGTGCACGGTACGCACGTACTGCTGGAGCGGTCGAGTGCGCTGGGCCGCATCAGCGTCATTGAAAGCCCCGCCGTGCCGCTGCGGTTCGCGCCGGGCCTGAGCCTGAATTCGATCATCGAGCCACCGCCGCAGCTCGGCGTGTTCGTGGACGGCGACGGCATGCAGGCGATCACGGCGGCGGCCGAGCCGGCGCGACTCGCATTCCTGGCCGAGACGACCGCGGCGCTGGCCTGGCGCGTCGCGACGCCGCGCAAGGTGCTGGTTCCCGCGGCGGGCGCGGGCCTGGAGATCCTGCGGGCGCGCGAACTCGGCGCGGTTCGCCTCGATGCGCTGGAACTCGACCCGCAAGTCGCCGGCTTGCTGGCGCACGAGTTTCGCGACTACACGGGCGGCCTGCTCGACGCGCCGGGCGTGCGGCTGCAGGTCGGCGAGGCGCGCGGCTTCCTGGCCGCAACCGGGGAGCGCTACGACCTGATCCAGATGTCGCTGGCAGGCGGCACGGCCAGCGGCGGACTCGGCGCGCTGAACGAGGACTACCTGCACACGGTGGAGGCGTTCCGCCTGTATCTCGGGCAGCTGGAACCGGATGGATTTCTGTCCGTGACGCGCTGGGTGGACCTGCCGCCGCGCGACTCGCTGAAGCTGGTCGCGACGGCCGTTGCTTCGCTCGAGTCCCTGGGCGTGCCGGACCCCGGCAACCGCCTGCTCATGATCCGTGGACTGCAGACGGCGACCCTGCTGGTGAAGAACAGTGAGGTCACGGCCGGGGAAATCAGCCGCCTGCGCGCCTTCTGCGACGAACTATCATTCGACCCGGTCTGGTTTCCGGGCATCGCAGCCGGCGACACGAACAGGTACGTGCAGCTGCCCGCGCCGTGGTTCCATGACGGCGTGCGGGCGCTGCTGTCCGCGCAGCGCGCCGCGTTCACCGCCGGCTATGCCTTTGACATCCGTCCCGCCACGGACGACCGGCCGTACTTCGGCAATTTCTTCCGCTGGGATTCGTTCCGCGAGGCCTGGGCGGCGAAGGAACGCGGCGGGCTGGCCGTGGCCGAGGCGGGTTACCTGCTGCTCGTCGCGACGCTGCTGCAGGCCGTGATCGGCGGGATCGTGCTGGTCGTGCTGCCACTGCTGCTGTTCGCACCGCTGGTGCGCACGCCACGGGCGTTGCGCTGGCGGGTGCTCGGCTACTTCACCGGCATTGGGCTCGGCTTCCTGTTCATCGAGATCGCGTTCCTGCAGAAGCTGATCCTGCTGGTGCACCACCCGACGGTGGCGCTGGCGCTGGTGCTCGGCACGTTCCTGGTTGCGGCCGGCGCGGGCAGCGCGTTCGCGGGGCGGTTGGCCGTCGGACGAAGCCGGCGGCTGCTCGGCACAGCCGTCGCGGTCATCGTGCTGCTCGGCGCACTGTATGCCGTATCGTTAGATGCGCTGATCACGGCGATGGCGGCCTGGCCGATGGTGGCGCGCGCAGCAGCCGCGGCCTTGCTCATGGCGCCGCTGGCCTTTTGCATGGGCATGCCGTTTCCGCTGGCGCTGCGCGCCCTGCCGGAGCCACTCGTGCCCTGGGCCTGGGGCATCAATGGCTGCGCCTCGGTGGCGAGCGCGGCGCTGGCCACGCTGCTGGCGGTGGACTTCGGGTTCGGCGTCGTGCTGGCGCTGGCGCTGGTGCTGTATGCGGGGACGCTGCTGGTATTTCCCGGTGCCGGGTCGCGGGTTTCGAGGGTTTCGTGAATTCGCCGAACCCGCGAAACCCGCGACCCGGCACCCAGTCAGGCACCGCCCCGGTCACGCGGTCACCCTGTCGATCGCGTTTGGCGGTTTGCTGACGGCCGCCGGTTGGACCAACCGCCCACCGGTGGTCAACCCGCGACCCGGACCCGCGTTGTTACCCCCAGAACCGCATTCACCGGGAGGGTAGAACATGTTTTCGTCTGAACTCGCCATGGACCGCGGACACGGCCGCCGACCCGCATTGACTGCGTGGCTCGCGGCGCCCATCGCCGCGATGCTGCTGACCCTCGCCGGTTGCGGCGGTGGGGCCGGCACCGGCGCCCCCGTCACGGCCACCCCGGTCGCCCCGCCCGCGCAGTCCTGCGACGCCGGCGGCGGCGCCGATTGCGGCACCGTCTATGTCGCCTTTACCGACGCGGACGGCGACTTCCTCAGCTACTCCGTCGACGTCGTCTCGCTGACCCTGACCAGGGCCAACGGCGCGGTCGTCAACGCACTGCCGGTGCGCCAGCGCGTGGACTTCGCGCAGCTCGTCGACATGACCGAACTGGTCACGGCCGCGACCATCCCGAGCGGCGCCTACGTCAAGGCGTCCATCCGCCTCGACTACAACGGCAACGAGGTCAATGTCGAGGTCAACGGCGCGCCGGCGGCGGCGACCGTCGTGGGCACGAACGGCCAGCCGCTCGGCGTCGAGGATTTCGACATCAGCCTCGACAACCGCAACCATGTCGTCGTGATGCCGGGACGCCCGGCGTTCCTGCAGCTCGACTTCGACCTGGCGGCGTCGCACACCGTGGACCTGCTGGCCTCGCCGATCACGGCCAAGGCCGAGCCGTTCCTGGTCGCGACCATCCAGCCGGTCGAGGCAAAGGAACTGCGCGTGCGCGGCCCATTGGTCTCGGTGGATACCGCGGCCAGCCACTACGTCATCGACATCCGCCCGTTCCATCACCGTGATGCGCGGCTCGGCCAGGTCACGGTCGCGACCAACGGCGACACGGCCTTCGAAATCGACGGCACCGAGTACGCCGGCGCGGCGGGCCTCGCCGCACTGGCCCAGCAGGCGGCCGGCACGCCGACCATCGCGTTCGGCGAGCTCGTGGTCGCGGAACGCAGGTTCACGGCCGAGCGCGTGCTGGCCGGCACGAGCGTGCCGGGACCGCGCTTCGACGTCATGGTCGGCAACGTGACCGCGCGCAATGGCAACCGGCTCACGGTGCGCGGCGGCACGCTGATCCGCCGCACCGACAGCGTGGGTTTCGTGCGCGCTGACGTGACCGTGCTGGTCGGGCCCGAGACGAGAATCACGCGCCAGGGCGGTGGCGGCACAGGCTTGGGGCACCAGGCGATCTCCGTCGGCCAGCGCATCCACGCCTTCGGCGAGATGAGCAACACCAGTGCCGGGCTGGTGCTCAACGCAGAGCAGGGCCGGGTGCGCTTGAACCTGACGCACCTGCTGGGTGCGGTGGTATCGGCCAACCCGGGCAACCTCGCGCTCGACCTGGCCGCGATCGACGGCCGCCGTGTCGAGATCTTCGACTTCACCGGCACGGGCCCGGTCCCGGCGTCCGATGCAGACCCGGACAATTACGAGATCGCGACCGACGCACTCGACCTCAATCGCCTGGTGGCCGGCTCCGCGGCGCGCGTGTTCGGGTTCGTCACGCCGTTCGGCTTCGCACCGCCCGACTTCCGCGGCCGCACCGTCGTTGACTACGTCGACGTCATGGCGGTCATGGCGATCGGCTGGGGTACGAATGGCACCGCCGGACCGTTCCTGAGCATCGGCGACACGGGCATCGTGGTCGACAACGCCAACCCCGACCTCGGGCTGCGGCACCACATCGCGATCGGCCCGCGCATCCTCGACATCAAGAACCTGTCGAACGCGGTGACGCTGGCGCCGGCCTCGGGCACGGGTGCGGGCATGTTCGCGATCGGCGAGCCGCACCACGTCGAGATGTACAGCGACTTCGCGAGCTTCAGCGCGGCGCTGTCGACCAAGCTCTCGGGCGGCGCCAGGGCCCTGGGCCTGCACGCCAGGGGGCACTACGACCCGGGCAGCAACACGTTCCGGGCGCGCGGCGTCGCCGTGGCCCTCGGTCGCGCCGGCGGCTGACCGCAGGCCGGTTGGCATCACAAGGCCCGCGCCGCAAGGCGCGGGCCTTTTCTCATGCCGGCTTGCGGGCCCGCACGAACGCGCTCATGAACTTGCCGTCCACGTGGGGCGCAATGGCATCTGCGTCGAGACCGGCCGCGACGAGCAGGTCGCGCGCGTCGTGCACACGGTAGACGCGGGTCGGTTCCACGTCGATGTCCGTAAAGCCGGCGCGCGCCAGCTTGTCGCGGTAGTCACCTTCCTCGAGCGCGCCGGCCACGCAGCCCATCCACAACTCGACGCTGCCGCGGATCGCGTCCGGCACCACGCCGCGCACCACGATGTCCGAGACCGCAAAGCGCCCGCCGGGCTTCAACACGCGTAGCGCCTCGGTCAACACGCGGTCCTTGTCCGCGGCCAGGTTGATGACGCAGTTGGAAATGATCACGTCCACCGAGCCGTCCGGCAGCGGGATGTGCTCGATCTCGCCCTTGAGAAACTCGACGTTCGTGACACCGGCCTGGCGCTGGTTGTCGCGCGCGAGCGCCAGCATCTCGTCGGTCATGTCCAGCCCATAGGCCTTGCCGGTTGGCCCGACGCGGCGCGCGGACAGCAGCACGTCGATGCCGCCGCCGGAGCCCAGGTCGAGCACGACCTCGCCGGGCCGCAGTTCGGCCAGCGCGGTCGGATTGCCGCAGCCGAGCGACGCGGCCAACGCCGCGGCCGGCACCGCCGCACTGTCGGACTTGCCATACAGGTCCGCGGTGATGGGGTCGCTGCTGCCGCCGGGCTGTCCGGGCGCGCAGCACGAGCTGTTACCGGAGGCCACGCGCAAAGCCGCCTGGCCGTACCGTTGCTTGACCTGTTCCTTGATGTCCTGCCCGATCATGTCTGTCTCCTCGCGGCCAGTTGTCGGCCGGCATCGTTGGTGTGTCGGTCAGCAGCACGCGGTCAGCAGCACGCGGTCAGCAGCCGCACCATGTCCGCGACCGTCTCGCGGCGCACGCTGTAATACACGTACCGCTCGTGCTTGCGGCTGGTGACCAGGCCGGCGCGGCGCAGCAGGTCGAGGTGGTGCGACAGCGTCGGACCCGTGACCGCGACCTGCTCGCTGATCTCGCCGGCCGGCAGCTCGCCGCCGTTGCGCACCAGCAGGAAGAACACCTGCAGTCGCGTGAGGTGCGCGAGCGCCTTGAACGCCGCGGCGTGTTCGCCGCTGGCCTCGAGCCGGCAGCTCGATCTTGTCCTGCTTCGTTTCATGTTTCTATATTTAGCTATTTATCAAATTAATGTCAACGGCAATCGCCGCAAGGCGGCCAAACAAAAGCCGGGCGGCCCAGTTGCCTGGGCCGCCCGGCGGTAACGCGGGCTTGGCGCGCCGGCCGCGTGGCCTGGCGCGTGGTCGGGCCTGTTACTTCGCAATCACCTCGAACGAGTCATCCAGCAGGAATCCGACGACCGTGCCGGAGGGGAGTTCCACCTCGGTGCCGGTCTTCTTCGCGGCGACGGCGCCGGCCGCCCCGCCGAGGATGCCGCCGATGATCTTGCCCTTGTCGCTGTCAATCTGGTGACCGATGACCGCACCGGCCAGCGCGCCGCCGGCGATCTTGGCGGTGTCGCGGCCCGTGTCGCTCTTGCCGAGCTGCACGATGCGGCCCGAGATGGCGACGGTGTCGGCGCCGGTCAGCGTAAGCCGGTCAAAGGTCATGCCGAGCGTCGGAATGCCGCCGATCTTCTGGCTGCCCGACACGACTTCGGTGACCGCCCCATGCACCGGGGAACCGGCCATGACCAGGGTCTTGCCGTCCACGATGAGGTCGGTGGCGAGACGCCCGTCGACGCGATCACCGACCTTGGCGGTCTTGGTGGTCACCGACGAGACGATCTCGACCGACATCTGCGTGCCGGCCGGCACGACGTAGGTCTTCGCGACCGCTGCCGGCGCGGGGGCCGTGGCGGCTGGCGCCGGCGCCTTGACCGCCGGCGAGGTGGCCGGCTTCGGCGTGGCAGCCGTGCGCTGCTTGGCAGCCAGGTTCGCCTCGCGGCGCGCCAGCTCCGCCTCGCGCTCCTTGAGCGACATCTCGGACTCGAGACGCGTCAGCTCTTGTTCCTTGGCGAGCTGCGCGGCGGCGGCGTCCGCCTCGGCCCCGGCAGCCACGACGGCAATGTCTTCCTCGATGGGCGTGACGGCCTGCTCGGCGGTCGACGCCGGATCCTTGGATCCGCCACACGCCGCCAGCGTCAGCGCCACGAAGGCGGCGGGCAGGACATACAGGTAACTACGGGACTTGTTCTCGAACACGGTGGGTCAACTCCTTGCTGGGGACTGGCTTGGACACGGCCGAACGACCGGAATCCGGGGAACCTTCGGCTATCAGACCGCACGGGCGCAAGTTCGTTCCGTCGCGGAGTCGAGACAGCCGGAGAAGTGCCTGATTTCGCCGGAATTGTAACCGATCTGCACCAGACCGGGCAGCCGTTGGCCGGGGCCGGGGAAGGACGCGTACCGGACCGGCCGCGGGTCCTGGATCGCCGCCCACCCGGCGGGAGCGCCGAGCCCCGCACCCTTTTGCTGCGCTGCGTCTGCTACGGAGTCCGGCCGGCAAGTCGAGTTGCTATCCTTGAGCCCTTCCCCACGGCGCGCCCGCTGCGGCGCAGCGAGACCATCATGACCGCGATCCGTGAAGCCGACTTCGTGACGAGCATCGCCGATGCGCTGCAGTTCATCAGCTACTACCACCCGGCCGATTACATCGCCCACCTGGGCCGCGCGTGGGAGCGCGAACAGTCGCCGGCGGCCAAGGACGCAATCGCACAGATTCTGACCAACTCGCGCATGTGCGCCGAGGGCCGGCGGCCGATCTGCCAGGACACCGGCATCGTCAACGTGTTCCTGAAGGTCGGCATGGACGTGCGCTGGGATACGCGCCACGGCCTGCAGGAGATGGTCGATGAGGGCGTGCGCCGCGCCTACAAGAACCCGGACAACACGCTGCGCAACTCGATCGTCGACGACCCGTTGTTTGCGCGCCGCAACACGGGCGACAACGCGCCCGCCGTGGTGCACGTCGAGATAGTGCCGGGCAGGACCGTGGACGTGACGGTTGCGGCCAAGGGCGGCGGCTCGGAGAACAAGTCGAAGTTCGTGATGCTGAACCCGTCGGATTCGCTCGCGGACTGGGTGCTCGCGACGGTGCCGACCATGGGCGCCGGCTGGTGCCCGCCCGGCCTGCTCGGCATCGGCGTGGGCGGCACCGCCGAGAAGGCGATGCTGATGGCCAAGGAAGTGCTGATGGACCCGATCGACATGCACGAGCTGTTGGCGCGCGGCCCGGCCAGCAAGCTCGAGGAACTGCGCATCGACCTGTACGAGAAGATCAACGCGCTCGGCATCGGCGCGCAGGGCCTGGGCGGCCTGACCACGGTGCTCGACGTCAAGATCAGGACCTACCCGACGCACGCGGCCTCGAAGCCGGTGGCGATGATCCCGAACTGCGCCGCGACGCGGCACGCGCACTTCGTGCTGGACGGCTCAGGCCCGGTCGCGCTCGAGCCGCCGTCGCTGGAGGACTGGCCGAAGGTCACCTGGCAGCCGAGCAGCGCGGCGAAGCGTGTCAACCTCGACACCCTGACGCGCGACGAGGTCAAGGCCTGGAAGCCGGGCGAGACCCTGCTGCTGAACGGCAAGATGCTCACCGGTCGCGACGCCGCGCACAAGCGCATCGCCGACCTGTTCGCCGCCGGCAAGCCGCTGCCCGAGGGCGTGGACTTCACGAACCGCGTCATCTACTACGTCGGACCCGTGGACCCGGTGCGTGACGAGGTCATGGGCCCGGCCGGCCCGACCACGGCCACGCGGCTCGACAAGTTCACGGAGATGATGCTGGAGAAGACCGGGCTGATCGCCATGGTCGGCAAGGCCGAGCGCGGCCCGACCGGTATCGAGGCCATCAAGAAGCACCAGGCCGCCTACCTGATCGCGGTCGGCGGCGCCGCTTACCTCGTGTCGAAGGCGATCCGCGGCGCGCGTGTCGTCGCGTTCCCGGAGATCGGCATGGAGGCGATCTACGAGTTCGACGTCAAGGACATGCCGGTCACGGTCGGCGTGGACGCGCGCGGCGAGTCGGTGCACCGGACCGGCCCCGCCGCGTGGAGCGAGAGGATCAGGACGCTGAAGATCCCGGTACGGGTGGCCTGAGCGCCGGACCGGCGCCCGCCCTGCAGTCAATTGCGCGGCGCGGCCCCGGGCGGGGCCGCGCCGCAGCGGTTCATTCCTTGTATACCCACGCGCCGGCCAGCGCGACGACGATCAACTCGACCAGGCCGATCATGGCCCAGGTGTGCAGCATGGTCCTCGGGTACAGGTCGATCATCATGTAGCCAAGAATGGTGGGCAGATAGAAGCCGAAGTACGCCGCGATGCCGACGATGATCGCGGTCTTCGGCCCGGCGCCGAGCCGCGCGCGCGCCAGCGCGTAGAAGAACACGATGGCGATGCCCATCAGCAGGCTGATGATGCAGGTCAACGCCCAGAACAGCGGGGTCATCTCCATGCTGAGGCCACGGGCCGCCAGCGCCGCCGTGGCTTCCTCCATATAGAGCATGCTCGCCGCGCCCTCGATGACCCACAGCACGATGCCGGCGACCACGCCGCCAGCCAGCCAGCGGCCGACGTTGATGTTGCCCATGACCACTCCCCCTTGGCCGCGGCCGCGGCCGTTCATTGTTGTCGGAAAAGCCTAGCACCCGCGCGTTGCCCAAGCCATGCCGACCGGTAAGCTGCGGACTGCCAAAGAGAAAGGCCCCGTCGAACGGGGCCTTTCCTTGTCTACGGACTACCGGGAGTCAGTTCACGGCTTGGCGAACTTGATGTCCCAGATGTAATCCGAATGCGAGCCGCAGATGCTCGTATAGGTATTGCCGAGCTTGTCGCCGTCGAGCGCATCGATGACCGCGCCGCGGGCCTTCATCAGGGTCGGCAGGTCCTTCGCCGACATGGTGTCGAGCCTGCGGTACTGGCCGCCGACGATGTGCTCGTTGAAGCCCCACGAGATCAGCAGGCCGTCCTTGACCAGCTTGTCGTAGACGGGCGCGAAGACCTTCTGCACCAGCTGGTCCGCTTCCTGCTCGCGGGCCATGTCGCAGACGTGATAGGTCGAGAAAGCGATGTTGCCGCGCGGGCCGTCGCCCGTGTTGCCGGCCACCCGCTTCCAGATGTAGTCGTCGTGCGAATTGCAGATCTTGCCGAATTCCTTGCCCGCCGCCGGGTCCTTGGCATCAGCCGCATCGCCGATCTTCTTCTGGGCTGCAAACAGCGCATCCATGGTCGGCGCCACGTAGTACTGCGCGCGGCGCCACTTGCCGCCTGTGTGGTGCGCGAGCCAGCCCCAGGACTGGATCGAGCCATCCGCGACGGCTGCGTCCCACAGCGGCTTGTCGAGCTGTTCGACGATCTGGTCGGCCCGCTCCTGCTGCGTGACGTCGCAGTTGTAATAGGTCGCGTAGATGTAGCTGTCCTGCGCCTGGGCCGGGACGGCCAGGCAGCACGCCGCGGCCAGCGCCGCGATTCCAATAATCGGATTCCTCACTCTTTATTCCTCCCCTTCCCTGGGCAATGGCTGGCCCAGTGGCAGCGCGACGAGTATAGGCGCATGAAAATATTGATGTTTTTTCACTTAAGAATCAGTCTATTAGAGGCCGCTGACCGGCGGTGATGGGCCGTGCAGGCGGGTCCGTCGGGTGGCCCGGCGCGGTGGTTCTATTCCGCGTCGGGCTGCGCCTCGGGGCGTGACACGATGAACGCCGGCAGCGTATTCAGGTGCTCGTCCACGGCGACCAGGGCCGGGTACGGCGCGAGGTCGCAGCCGAAGCGCCGCGCGTTGTAGACCTGCGGCACCAGGCACACGTCGGCCATCGTCACTGCGTTGCCGTACAGGAACCGCTTGCCGTCGCCATGGCGCCTGGCCAGCTCCTCGAGCGGTGCCAGTCCCTCGGCGATCCAGTGCCGGTACCATGCCGACACCGCCACCGCGTCGTGCTCGAGCGCGCCCTTCAGGTAGTTGAGCACGCGCAGGTTGTTGAGCGGGTGGATGTCGCAGGCGACGGCGAGCGCCATCGCGCGAACTTCCGCGCGTCGCCATGGATCGGCCGGCAGCAACGGCCGTCCGGGGTGCGTTTCCTCGAGGTACTCGAGGATGGCGATCGACTGCGTCAGCACCTTGCCGTCCTGCTCGAGCGCCGGCACGAGGCCCTGCGGGTTCACCCGCCGGTAGGACTCGCTGAATTGCTGGCCGCCGTCGCGCAACAGGTGCACCGGCACCTGGCCGTACTCGATGCCCTTCCACGCCAGCGCGATGCGCACGCGCCATGCGGCGGAACTGCGGAAGTAACTGAACAGCTTCATGTCGCGATCACTCCATGCTCGAGCGTGCCGACGCCGTCCACGCCGCCGCGCACCCGGTCGTGCGGCACGATCGGCCCGACGCCCGCCGGCGTGCCGGTGAAGATGAGGTCGCCCGCCGCCAGCGCCCACAGCGAGGACAGCTCGGCGACGATTTCCGCGACGCTCCAGATCATGTCGGCGATGTCGCCCTGCTGGCGCAGCACGCCGTTGACCTCGAGCCAGATGCGGCCGCGCGCGGGGTGGCCGATTTCCGCCGCCGGGCGGATCGGCGTGACCGGCGCCGAGCCGTCGAAGCCCTTCGCGACCTCCCAGGGCCGGCCCAGCTGCTTGGCCGCCGCCTGCAGGTCGCGGCGGGTCAGGTCATTGCCGACCGCATAGCCGAACACCAGCCGCGGCGCGTCGGCCACGGCGACGCTGCGGCCGCCGGCACCGAGCGCGACGACCAGTTCGATCTCGTGGTGCAGGTCGGCGGTGCGCGGCGGGTAATGCACGTCGGCGCCCGAGGGCAGCACGGCGTCGGCCGGCTTCATGAAGAAGAACGGCGGCTCGCGAGCGGGATCGGCGCCCATCTCGCGCGCATGCTCGGCGTAGTTGCGGGCCACGCAGTAGATGCGCCGCACCGCGAAGCGCCGCGTCGTGCCCTCGATCGCCACGGCCGGCCGTGCGGCCGGCGGCAGCGCGTAGTCGTCGTCCGCCATCGCGCCCTCCTGCCCGTTGCGATTATAGGCGCCGTATCCGCACCGATTGGGCGATAATCCGCCGCATCATGAACCGGCAGACTCCCAGTCCGTGGCTGCGCAGCTACACGATCGCTGAAATCAACGCGCTGAGCCGCGGCACGATGCTCGAGGCGCTCGGCATCGAGTTCACAGAGATCGGCGCGTCGCACATCTCGGCGCGCATGCCGGTCGACGACCGCACCGTGCAGCCCTACCGGCTGCTGCATGGCGGCGCGTCGGTGGCGCTCGCCGAATCGCTCGGCAGCATCGGCTCGACCATGACCATCGACACGGCCACCACGCAGGCGGTCGGCCAGTCCATCAACGCGAACCACCTGCGCGCAGTTCGCACGGGTTTCGTGACGGGCACCGCGCGGCCCGTGCACCTGGGCCGCCGCAGCCAGGTGTGGAACATCGAGATCGTGGATGACGAGGGCCGGCTGGTGTGCATCTCGCGCCTGACGCTGGCGCTGCTCGAACGGCCCAGCCACGACCGGCCGGGCTGAGCGCGCTGGCCTATACTGTCGACGCCTTGTGAGCGGTGACGCCATGCGAGCCATCCTGCTGATTGCCCTCGCCAGCCTGCTGGCCGCCTGCGGCCAGACCGGGGCGCTGTACCTGCCCGACGAAGGCATCACCACGCCTGTCGAGATCCGCGGCCCGTCCGCGCCGCCGCCCGCCGCCGCGCCCGAAACGCCGCGCGAGGAGGACGACGAGCCGGCGCCGAGGTGACCCGCGTGGCCGGCGACACACGCACGCTGTGGCTGGTGGACGGGTCGTCATACCTGTACCGCGCTTTCTACGCGCTGCCGCCGCTGACGACCTCGCGCGGCGAGCCGACCGGCGCCGTGCTGGGCGTGATCAACATGCTGAACAAGTCGCTGCGCGAGGACGCGCCGGAGCTGATCGCGGTCGTGTTCGACGCGCCGGGCAGGACCTTCCGCGACGAACTGTTCGAGCAGTACAAGGCGCACCGCCCGCCGATGCCGGACGACCTGCGCGCGCAGGTGCAGCCGCTGCTCGAGGCGGTCGAAGCGCTCGGGCTGCCGCTGTTGCGCATTGCGGGCGTCGAGGCGGACGACGTGATCGGCACGCTGGCCACGCAGGCCGCCGCGGCCGGCGTGCGCTGCGTGATCTCGACCGGCGACAAGGACATGGCCCAGCTGGTCACGGACCAGGTGACGCTGGTCAACACGATGACCGGCGCGCGGCTCGACCGGGACGGCGTCAAGGCCAAGTTCGACGTCATGCCCGGGCAGATCGTCGATTACCTCGCGCTGGTCGGCGACACGTCCGACAACATCCCGGGCGTGCCCAAGGTCGGACCCAAGACCGCGGCCAAGTGGCTCGCGCAATACGGCACGCTCGACGCGATCATCGGGCACGCCGAGGACATCCCGGGCAAGGTCGGCGAAAGCCTGCGCGAGAACCTGGAGCGGCTGAAGCTGTCGCGCCTGCTGGCGACCATCCGCTGCGACCTCGAACTCGGGGTGGGCCTCGACGACCTCGGGCGCCGTGCGCCGGACCTCGAGCGGCAGCGCGCCCTGTACGGCAAGCTCGAGCTCAACACATTGCTTCGTCAGCTCGACGGCGGCGAGGCGCCGGCCGCCGGCCGGCCGCGCGCCGTGGCGGCACCTGCGGCGGTACCCACCGCGGCACTGGCCGCGGTACCCGCCGCGCCGCCCGCACCGACGCGCGAATACGAGACGGTGCTGGAGCAACGGCAACTCGATGCATGGCTGGCGCGCCTCGAACAGGCGGAGGCGTTCGCCTTCGACACCGAGACCACCAGTCTCGACTACATGGCGGCCGAGATCGTCGGCGTGTCGTTCGCCGTCGAGCCGGGCCGGGCGGCCTACGTGCCGCTCGCGCACGACTACCCGGGCGCGCCGGACCAGCTCGACCGCGGGCGCGTGCTGGCCGCGCTCAAGCCGCTGCTCGAGGACCCCGCGCGCGCCAAGATCGGTCACCACCTGAAGTACGACGCGCACGTGCTCGCCAACCATGGCGTCGCGCTCGACGGCATGCGCTACGACTCGATGCTCGAATCCTACGTGCTGAACTCGACGGCGATCCGCCACGACATGGACGCCTGTGCGCAGCGCTACCTCGGCATCAAGACCATCAGCTACGAGGACGTCGCCGGCAAGGGCGCCAGGCAGCTGTCGTTCAACGAGGTGCCGCTGGAGACCGCCGCGGAGTATGCGGCCGAGGACGCCGACGTCACGCTGCAGCTGCACCGCGCGCTGTGGCGGGGGCTCGAGGCCGAGCCATCGCTGCGCGGGCTCTACGAGGACATCGAGCAGCCGCTGATCGGCGTGCTGTTCCGCATGGAGCACTACGGCGTGCTGGTGGACGGCGGCGTGCTCAGGGCGCACGGCGTCGAGCTCACGACGCGCCTCGCCGAACTCGAGGCCGACGCGCACCGGCTCGCCGGGCAGCCCTTCAACCTCGACTCGCCGAAGCAGCTGCAGGAGATCCTGTTCGACAAGATGGACCTGCCGGTCGTGCGCAAGACGCCGACCGGGCAACCGTCCACCGCCGAGGACGTGCTGGAGGAACTGGCCGGCGAGTACCCGCTGCCGAGGGTCATCCTCGAATACCGCGGGCTGGCCAAGCTCAAGTCCACCTATACCGACAAGCTGCCGGCGCAGATCGACGAGCGCACCGGGCGCGTGCACACCTCTTATCACCAGGCCGTCGCGGTCACCGGCCGGCTGTCGTCGAGCGACCCGAACCTGCAGAACATCCCGATCCGCACGCCGGAGGGGCGGCGCATCCGCCAGGCATTCGTGGCGCCGCCGGGCCACCTGCTGCTGGCCGCCGACTACTCGCAGGTCGAGCTGCGCATCATGGCGCACCTGTCCGGCGACCAGCACCTGCGCCGCGCCTTCGACGAGGACGGCGACATCCACCGCGCCACCGCCGCCGAGGTCTTCGAGGTCGCGCCGGGCGAGGTCACGCCGGACCAGCGGCGCGCCGCCAAGGCCATCAACTTCGGCCTCATGTACGGCATGTCCGCGTTCGGGCTCGCGCGCCAGCTCGGCATCGCGCGCGGCGCGGCGCAGGAGTACGTCGAGCGCTACTTCGAGCGCTACCCGGCGGTCAAGCAGTTCATGGACGACACGCGCGAGCAGGCGCGCAGCCGCGGTTACGTGGAGACCGTGTTCGGACGGCGCCTGTACCTGCCGGAGATCCGCTCACGCAATCACCAGCGGCGGCAGTACGCGGAGCGCAGCGCCATCAACGCGCCGATGCAGGGCACGGCGGCGGACCTCATCAAGCGCGCGATGATCGAGGTGGACCGCTGGCTGCTGCGCGAACGCTGCGGCGCGCGGCTCGTCATGCAGGTGCACGACGAGCTGGTGCTCGAAGTGCCCAGCGGCGAGGCCGATGCCGTGCGCGACCGGGTGGTCTCGTTCATGGCCGGCGCGGCCGAGCTGGCGGTGCCGCTCAAGGTGGACGCGAAGCTCGGCCCCAACTGGGACGAGGCACATTAGGGTCTTTTAAATCAACGGGTTATGGGCTGCGCCCGCTTCCAGCCGGCGCTTGAACTTTCTGCAGGTGCCCTCATCTAAGATTTTGAGCGCCGGAAGGCGCTCCCCGCTGCACCTCCCTGAGCGGGTAACCCGGACAGCATCCCCAATTGGCCCGGGTTTCTTGCCCGGCGGTTCGCAAGGACCGCCGGGCTTTTCTCTTTGAGGTGTCCCGTTCACGCCGCGGCCGTGCCCAGCATCGCTTCGAGTTGCTTGCGCGCCTCTTCCACGCCGTCGCCGCTGACGGCCGAGAACAACTGCGCGGTCGCGTCCGCGCCGAGGTCGGCGCGCACGCGCCTGAGCGTCTCGCGGGCCTCGTTGCGGCTCAGCTTGTCGCACTTGGACAGCAGCAGGTGCACCGGCATGCCGCGCGAGCGCGCGAAGCCGATCATCTGCCAGTCGGTCCCGGTCAGCGGCCGGCGCGAGTCCATGATCACGAACAGGCCGCCCAGCGAGCGGCGCTGGCTGAAGAGGGCTTCCATCAGGCCGCGCCAGTGCTCGCGCAGCTTCGGCGGTACCCGCGCGTAGCCGTAACCCGGCAGGTCCACGAGACGGGCGCCGGGCCGCAGTTCGAAGAAGTTGACGAGCTGGGTGCGGCCCGGGGTCTTGCTGGTGCGCGCCAGGTCGCGGCGGTGCACGATGGCGTTGATGGCGCTCGACTTGCCGCCGTTGGAACGGCCCGCGAACGCGACCTCGACGCCCGTGTCCACGCAGAAACCGGCTGCGTCATTGGCGCTGGTGAGGAAGTGGGCCTGCGGGTACGTTGACATTGCTGGGGAATGGGCGCCAGGGCGGGCGGCTTGCGTATAATGCCCGGCGCGGCGACTGGCCGTCCAACGCCCAGGCACCCGGCCCGCCGCACAATACGGAGCCCGCTGCAGATGAAGATCCCGTTCACCGCCCTGGCAACGCTGGTCCTGCTGGCCGCCCCGGTCGCGCTCGCCGAGACCGGCGATGCCGCAGCCGGCGCGCAGAAGGCCGCCGTGTGCGGCGCCTGCCACGGCGCCGACGGCAACAGCTTCAATCCTGAGTGGCCGAGCCTGGCCGGCCAGCACGCCAGCTACATCGCCGCGCAACTGGCGCTGTTCAAGGACGGCGTGCGCAACAACCCGCTCATGACGCCGATGGCGATGCCGCTGACGGTGCAGGACATGGCGGACCTCGGCGCCTACTTCGCCGCGCAACCGGCCACGGGGCTCGCGGCCGACCCGTCGAACTACCGGGCGGGCGAGACGCTGTACCGCGGCGGCGATCGCGGCCGCGGCCTGCCCGCCTGCATCACCTGCCACGGACCGCAGGGCAAGGGCAACGCGCCGGCGCAGTATCCGGCCATTCACGGTCAGCACGCGGCCTATTCGTACGCGCAGCTGCAGGCCTATGCCGCCGGCACGCGCAAGCCGGTCGCCAACGACATCATGCAACTCATCGCCGCCAGGCTGAGCGACGAGGAAATGCGCGCAGTCGCCTCCTACATGCAGGGGTTGCGCTGAACCGGTCTTTTGCGGGCGGCGGGTGAACCTGACCGGCCGGCCGCACTCAAAGCAGGCACGCACTTGAGGGAGCATCGATCATGAACCGTATCCTGGTGAGCGCCGCGGCGGCGCTCGGATTCGCTGCCTGCGGCGGCGAAGCGCCGGCCACCGCCGGTGACGCCGTGGCGACGCCGCCGGCGGCCCAGTCCGTGCCGGCCGCCGAGGCCGAACTGATTTCGCCGCCGCCGAGGCCCGACCAGCCTGCGGCGGTCGTCGACGGGGAAAGCGTCGACTCCGATGCGCGGGTCACCAGCAGCCCGATCGCGGCGGCCGTCGCCGCCAGCACGCCCGCGCCGGCACCCGCTGCCGCGCCCGCGCCCGCGCCCGCCTTCGACTGGAAAGCCGGCGTGCACTACACGCTGCTGCCGGTCGCGCAGCCAGTCTCGACCGCGCCGGGCGAGGTCGAAGTCACCGTGATCTTCTGGTACGGCTGCGGTCACTGCTTCTCGCTGGAGCCGCTGGTCGAGGCCTGGGAGGCGAAGGGCCGCCCCGCCTACGTCAAGGTCGTGCGCATGCCCGTGATCTGGAACGAGGTGGCGCGCGAGGACGCGCGGCTGTTCTACACCATCGAGGCGCTCGGCAAGCTCAGGGAACTGAACTTGGCCGTGTTCCGGGAAGTTCACGTGAACCGCAACCCGATGACGACGCTCGCGCCGGGCAATCGCGTGGACACCGTGGCCACCGAGAAGAACGCGCGTGCGTTCCTGCTGGCAAATGGCGTCAGCGCCGAGGATTTCGGCCGCGTGTACCGCTCCTTCTCCGTCGAGAACAAGCTGCGCCAGGCCGAGAACATGTCGCGCCGCTACCTCGCCGACCACACGCCGATGGTGATCGTGCAAGGCAAGTACATGACCGACGTGACCATGGCCGGCAGCCCGGACAAGCTGTTCGACGTGATCGACGACCTCGCCGCGCGCGAGCGCAGCGGCGGCTGAGTGTCCGCGATGCCTGAACGCGCCCGCGGCCGGTCACGGCCGCGGGCGTTTTCGCGCCAGGGCTGTGCCAGGAGGCGGCAGCCCCGGAGCCGCGCATGCTGAACTGCTTCGTGCCGGAGTCCCAGGGCCTCTCGCGACTCGAGCCGCCGCCGCCGGTGATCCCCGAGCATTGCCTGTGGGTGGACCTGCTCGAACCGACCGTCGAGGAGGAGCTTGCGGTCGAACGGTTTCTCGCGGTCGAGGTGCCGACCCACGAGGAAATGCGCGAGATCGAGACCTCGAACCGCCTGTATGAGGACGACGGCGCGCTGTACATGACCGCGACGGTGGTCGCGCGCATCGACACCGACCGGCCGGAGACGGCTGCGGTCACGTTCATCCTGGCGCGCAACAAGCTGATCACCAAGCGCTACCACGACACGCTGCCGTTCCGACGCTTCATTGCCCACGTGCAACGGCAGACCGGTGTGCCGTCGTCGGCCGCCGCCGTGCTGGCTGGCCTGCTGGAAGCGGTGATCCAGCGCAGCGCGGACATCCTCGAACGGGTCGGCGCGGACCTGGACGAAACGTCGGCGGGCATCTTCGCGCCGCGCCGCCGGGGCAACAACGTGTCGCGCGACATGCGCGCGGTCATGCAGCGCATCGGCCGCTCCGGCGACCTGGTGTCGAAGTCCCGCGAGAGCCTGGTCAGCCTGGGCCGGTTCCTGAGCTTCGTGCAGCAGTCCGCGGCACTGACCCTGGCGCAGGACCTGCGCGCGCGGTTTCGCACGCTGACGCGCGACGTGACGGCGCTGTCCGACCACGCCTCGTTCCTGAACACCAAGACGTCGTTCCTGCTCGAGGCAACGCTCGGCCTGATCAACAGCGAGCAGAACGACATCATCAAGATCTTCTCGGTGGCGGCGGTCGTGTTCCTGCCGCCGACGCTGATCGCCAGCATCTACGGCATGAACTTCCACTTCATCCCGGAACTCAGCTGGCCGGTTGGCTACCCGCTGGCGCTGCTGACGATGGTCGCCTCGGCCATCCTGCCGTACTGGTTCTTCAAGCGCCGCGGCTGGCTGTAGCCGGGCCGTCGCCCCGCCAGAACGCGCGCAGGATCCACGACACCGCGAGCGCCGCCAGCAGGTGCTTGAGGCTGTGGCCGCCGATGACCCCGCCGGCCGCGTAGATCGCCGCGTCGAAATGCTCGGCCAGCTTGGCGAGCGCGTAGCTGCCGATGGCAATCCACAACCAGCGGTCCTGGATGCCCGTGCCGCGGAACAGCAGGAGCATCATCGGGATCAGCAGCATGGGCAGGAACTGCACGACCGCGTAGGGCCGCAGGTCGCCGTGCCCCTGCAACTCGGTCGCGGACCACCAGGCGACGCTCGCCATGCCGGTCACGATCAGCGGCCCCAGCATTGCGCGGCCGACTCTTTGCGACATGCGGTCCTGGATCACCGCCGCGAACAGCGCCATGAAGGCGATGCTCATCGGCAGCCGGTCCCAGACCAGCGTCGGCGTCGAAGGCGCCCAGTGGTAGTACGCGGAGCCGGCAGCGACCAGCGCCACGCCGATGCAGATGATCGCGTACGCCGGCCGCAACGCCGTCTGCCGCAGGCTGGCGAGCCGGCCCAGCCCGTACAGCGCGACCAGCAGGAACGGGATGTTGCTGGCCATGCTCCAGAAGTTGGCGACCCCAAGCCAGGCGCGGCCGTCGGCGAATTGGTGGTAGGCCGGGTCCTGCGGGAACCGCGGCAGGAAGAACGCGGCGATGATGCCCGCCGTGGCCACGGCCAGCACCAGCAGGTGGCGCCAGTTCGGCATGCGGGGTGCCTCGTGCATCAGCCGGTCGCGGCCCGGGCCGTGAGCCACGGCCCGAACCGCTGGCAGGTCAATGCGCGTGCGCGGTTTCTGGCGCCGCGGCCTCGCCGTGGTGGCCGCCGGCCATCATCGCCGTGTGGATGCCTTCGACGTAGTGCACGTAGGCCACGTAGGCCGCCACGAACTCGCGACCAGCCGCGACGCTCTCGTCCTTGTGCGCGGCAGCGGCCGCGGCACGGTCGTATCTTTCGCGGATGGCCCTGGCCAGGTGGTCGCCGATGTGCCCGATCATGTCGTCGGCCGAGCCGTCGGCCAGGGCGCGGTCGGCCATGGCGATGACCGGTTCGACCGGTTCATCCTTGATGCCGGTATACGGCGCTCCCTCGCCCGCGCGGTGCAGGCGGACGAGCGTCTCGAGGAAATGGCGATCGGCCAGCTCTCTCGCGTCGGGGCCCTTGGCGCGTACCGCCACGCTGCGCGCAAACGCCGCCTTGATCTCCGCTTCATCGTGCGGCCCGACCCACTTCAGCACCGGCGTGACGTCGCCCACGTCCAGCGCCGCCTGTGCCTCCGCGATGACCGGCCCGCTGGTCGAGTCGCAGTGCGCGACGGCACTGCCTGCCAGCAAGGCCGCGAGCACCCCGGCGAGAATCGCCGATCCCGTTGCCGCACCGAGTTGCCTGATGCTTGTCATCGCGTTCACCTCACAGGTCCACCAACGCCTTGAATCCGCCGAAGAACATGCGTTTCGCGTCGAACGGCATCGCCTTGGGATCCATCATGTCGGCCAGGCGCGGGTCCTTCATCACCTTGGCGTTGACGCGGTCACGCTGTGCACGCGACTTGTAGACGATCCATGAAAACACGACCGTCTCACCCTTCTTCAGCTTGACGCTTTGCGGGAACGACGTGAGCTTGCCCACCTTCACGTCGTCGGCGACGCATTCACAGTACTCGAGGGCGCCATGGTCACGCCAGACCTTGCCGGCCTTCATCGCCATGCGGCGATAGGCAGGCAGTTTCCTGATCGGGACCGGCACGACGAAGCCATCCACATACCTGGCCATGCAAGTTCTCCCTGGTCGGTAAAGACGTGAAGTATTGTAATTCGGTGCCGGGTGCGGGTTTCGCGGGTTTCGCGGGTTTCGCGGGTTCGACCCCCGCCGATGACGGTGGTGCAAGAAGAAAGCCCTCCTTGTGGAGGGCTTGCTTCACTCATTGGCGCGCCCGGCGGGAGTCGAACCCACGACCTACGGCTTCGGAGGCCGTCACTCTATCCAGCTGAGCTACGGGCGCAGTTGACCGGCTCGCCGCGACGGCCTGGCCGGCCGCGACGGGGGCGCAATTCTACCGGTCGCGCGTGATTCGCGTCCAATCGCGCCCTTTCGTGCCGCGCCACGCAACCGCTATACTCTGCGGCCCGGTCAACCTCCTTCCCAAGGATCCCCGTGAGCAAGCCAAGCAGCCGTTTCTTCAACGTTTTCAGCATAGTGCCGAGTGTCCTGGTGGCGATGGCCATCGGCGCATTCCTTTCCTCCTGCAAGCCCGCCGGCGACGGCGCAGACTCCGGCAGCGCCGCGGATGCAGCCGAGCGCATCAAGCCCTTCGGGCAAGTCGCCGTCGAGGGTCAGGACAACGTCGAGGCGGCCGCAGTCCCTGCGGCAACGCCCGAGGCCCCGGTCGCCGCTTCCCCGGCGCCGGCGGCGGTCGTGGCGGGCACTGCAACGGCACCGGCTGCCAGCGCGCCGGCGGCGATCGACGGCGCGAGCACCTACAAGTCGGCCTGCTCGGTCTGTCACGGGGCCGGCATCGCCGGCGCACCGAAGTTTGGCGACAAGGCAGCCTGGGCGCCGCGCATCGCGCAGGGCGAAGCGACGCTGCACCAGCATTCCATCGAGGGCTACAAGGGTGCGGCGGGGGTCATGCCCGCCAAGGGCGGGCGCATGGACCTGTCCGACAATGCGGTCATCGCCGCCGTGGACTACATGGTCGCCGCAGCACGCTGATCGACGCGGCATCCGCTGCGACGGGGGCGCCCGCCGGGCGCCCCTCTTGCGTGCGCCTCAGCCTGGCAGGGCCTCGGCCGTCATCCGGTCCAGCGTGCGGTAGCCCAGCGCTTCCGCCAGGTGCGGCGTCCCGACCGTGTCCGCGCCGCCGAGATCGGCGATGGTGCGCGCGACGCGCATGGCGCGGTGGCAGGCCCGTGCCGACAGACCGAGCCGGGTCGCGGCCTGCGCCAGCAAGCCGTGCTCCGCCGCGCCGAGACCGCAAGCGGCCTGCAGCGCGCGCGTGTCCAGTGCCGAGTTGAGCCCGCCGCGCGACCGCTGCCGCGCGCGCGCGGCCTCCACCCGCGCAGCAACCTGTTCGCTGGGCTCGCCGTCGGGTTGCCGTGCGCGCAGGCTCTCGTAATCCACCGGCTGGACCGTGACGTGCAGGTCGATGCGATCGATCAGCGGCCCCGACAGCTTCGCCAGGTAGCGCCGCACCTGCGCGGCCGTGCAGCGACAGCGACCGCCGCGGTCGCCGGCGTGCCCGCACGGGCACGGGTTCATTGCCGCGACCAGCTGGAAGCGGGCTGGAAACGCCGCGCGGTATGCGGCCCGCGCGATGCTGACCTCGCCGGTCTCGAGCGGCTCGCGCAGCGCCTCGAGCACGTCGCGGCTGAATTCCGGCAGTTCGTCCAGGAACAGCACGCCGTGATGCGCCAGCGAGATTTCGCCGGGGCGCGGCTGTGCGCCGCCGCCGATCACCGCCGGTGCCGAGGCCGAGTGGTGCGGCGCGCGAAACGGCGGCTCGCGCCAGCGTTCGGGCGGCGGCGGCTGCCGGCTCATCGAATGCAGCATCGCGGTCTCGATGGCCTCGCCGTCAGCGAGCGGCGGCAGCAGACCCGGCAGCCGTCGCGCCAGCATGCTCTTGCCGGCCCCGGGCGGCCCGAGCATCAGCAGGCCGTGCGCGCCCGCCGCGGCGATCTCGAGCGCGCGCTTCGCGGACGCCTGGCCGCGCACCTCGGCGAGATCCGGTCCGCTGCGCAACGGCGTCGGCAGCGGGCCGGCACCGGCGAACTCCAGCGTCGCACGGCCGCTGAGCGCGGCGGCCAGCGACAGCAGGCTGGTGGCGCCGCCGGCCTGCGCGCCGGGCGCGACCCGCGCCTCGGCGGCATTGGCCTCGGGCACGACAAGGCGGTGGCCGCTCCTGGCGGCGTGCACCGCCGCCACCAGCAGGCCGCGCACGCCGCGCAACCTGCCCGACAGGGACAACTCGCCGTAGAACTCGGTGCGGTCGAACGCGGCGTCGCTCAGCTGATCGGAGGCGGCGAGGATGCCGAGCGCGATCGCCAGGTCGTAGCGGCCGCCCGCCTTGGGCAGGTCGGCGGGCGCGAGGTTGACGGTGATGCGCCCGGGCGGGAAGTCGTAGCCGGAGTTCACGAGCGCCGCGCGCACGCGGTCGCGGCTCTCGCGCACGGCCGCTTCCGCCAGCCCGACCATGTTGAGTTGCGGCAGTCCCGTGCCGCAGTAGACCTCGACGCGCACCAGCGGCGCATCGAGCCCGATCTGCGCGCGGGTCATGACGGTCGCGAGGCTCATCGGCCGCGGCGGCGCCGCGACCGGCCTGCGGTCAGCGGGCGGCGCCCTGCTCGAGTTCCTTCAGGCGCCGGTCCAGCTGCTCGAGCCGCTCGCGGGTGCGCTGCAGCACGCCGGCCTGCACGTCGAACTCCTGGCGCGTGACGAGATCCAGCCGCGCGAGGCCCGCCTGCAGCACGGCGCGGAAATTGTCCTCGACATCGTCGCGCAGCGCCGCGAGACCGGGCGGCAGCGATTCGGCCAGCCGCCGGGCGAGGTCGTCGAGGGTCTTGGGATCGGGAATCATGATCGGCCTCCGTGGTCGCGCAAGCTTCGGGCGAGCGGCCGCCAGCGTCAAGCGAGGTCCGTCTCGGCGTGCGCGCTGGAGCCGTTCGTGGCATGGCGGTGTCGCCCCCGCGGTGCTTCGTTGCCACGAGGCTAAGCGGGCGGCCTGGCACCCGGAGGGTGGCAATCTGGCGGATCCGCGCAGAAAGGCGCGGCCCGGGCCGGCGGTCCCCGGATGGGGAACCCGGGCTGCCGGGGGGTGGTCATAGTCGCTAGACTGCCGGCGATGCGACAAACCGCCGGATTCTGCAGCGGCCAAGTGTGACCGGCGTCAAAGGATTGTTGCCTCGGCCGCGGCAGACTTAACGTAGTGTATGGACAAATGGCCGCGACAACCCCGCGGCGAGAGGCCGGCCCGGAGTGAACGACATGCTGCGCACAATCCTCGTCACGATCATGCTTGCCGGGCTGGCGACCAGCGCCGCGGCAGAAGTCATCTACAAGTGGGTGGACGCGAGCGGCCAGGTCTATTACACGGACCGGCCGCCGACCCAGACGGGCGCGCGCTTGCTGGCCGTGCTGGAACGCGGTTATGCCGAGTCCAATGAACAGCAGGCGAGTCCCGCCGCTGCCCCGCCGCCATCCTCGCTTCCGCAGGAACGGGCGGCCAGCAGCACCGTTGCCAGCGTGCAGCGGGACGTGGACCAGGTGCGCAACGAGCAGTGCAAGCAGGCTCAGGAGCGCTACAAGACCTACGTCGAATCACGCCGCCTGTTCCGGCAGCTGCCCGACGGCAAGCGCGAGTACCTGAGCGACGAGGACTTGATGAAGGCGCGCATCGAGGCCCGCCAGGCCGTGGACGAGCACTGCGCCTGATCCCGACCCGCCCGCCGTCTTTCCGGCACTTTCGGGCAGAATAGGCGTCGCGCCACGCGCGGAGGTCCTGTCATGCAAGCCGGATTCATCGGTCTGGGCGCCCTGGGCGAACCGATGGCCCATAACCTCGCCCGCGCCGGCCTGCTGCGCGGCGTATGGAACCGCACGGCCGCGCGCGCCAGCGCCTTCGCCGCCACGACCGGCGTCACGGCCTTCGCGGACCCTGCCGGGCTGGCTGCCGCCTGCGACCTGGTCTTCATCTGCGTCTCCGCCGACGAGGACGTGCTGTCCGTCGTCGGGCAGCTCGCCGGGCACCTGCGCCCCGGCGCGATCGTCATCGACTGCTCCACCGTCAGCGCGGCCACCGCGCGGCGCGCAGCGCAAACGCTGGCCGCGGACGGCGCCGGGTTCCTCGACTGTCCGGTCAGCGGCGGCGTGGAAGGCGCGCGCAACGCCACGCTCGCGATCATGTGCGGCGGCGACGCCGCCACCTTCGAGCGGGCGCGTCCCACGCTGGAGAAGCTGGGCAAGACCGTCGTGCTGATCGGCCCGAGCGGTTTCGGGCAGTCCACCAAGGCGACCAACCAGATCCTGTGCGCCGGCGCCATCCAGGCGGTCGGCGAGGCCATGGCCTTCGCGCGGGCCGAGGGGCTGCCGCTCGACAAGGTCATCGCGACCCTCGGCCAGGGCGCCGGTTCGAGCTGGTATTTCGTGCACCGGGCGCCATTCATGGCGCGCGGTGAGTTCCCGGCCGGATTCCGCGTGCGCCTGCACGACAAGGACCTGAAGATCTGCCGCGCGATGGCGGGCCGGCACGGCGTCACGCTGCCGCTGGTCGAGGACACGCTGGCCGCCTACGAGCAGTTGATCGCGCAGGGCCACGGCGAGGAGGACATCTCGGCAATCTTCCGCCTGAAGGGCGCGCTGTTCGAGCCGGGCGACTAGCATGGCCAAATCGCCGGCAACCGCTGCACAGCGCACCAGCGTGGTGCGGCCGCGCTTTTACCTGCCGGATTTCTGCGCCCCGGGCCACGTGCTCGCGGTGGTGCTGATCGCCGAGCTGGTGGCGCTGCTCATCACACTGGCACGCCTGGGCGGCGCCGGGGAGTTCTGGCCCGACCTGGCGCGCAGCTCGCTGTTCCTGCTGTGGATCGGTCTCGGCTCGGCCGCGGTGCTGTGCGCCGCGCGTCCCCGCCTGCAACAGGCCGACGTGCGGCTCGGCACCGCCATCGCGCTGGCGCTGATGCTGGGGGTCACCGCCCTGGTCACGGAGGCGAGCTGGTGGCTGGCCGAATCCTCGGGGCAGCTGCTCGGCCTGGACGCGCGCGGCCCCGGCGGCGATCACCTGGCCTTTCTGCTGCGCAACCTGTTCGTCTGCGCCATCGCCGGCGGCCTGGCCCTGCGCTACTTCTACGTGTCGCAGCAGTGGAAGCGCAATGTCGAGGCGGAAGCGGCCGCGCGCGTGCGCGCCTTGCAGGCGCGGATCCGGCCGCACTTCCTGTTCAACACCATGAACGCCATCGCCTCGCTGACACGCTCCGACCCGGCGCAGGCCGAGGAAGCCGTGGCGGATCTCGCCGACCTGTTCAGGGTCTCCATGCGCGAGGGACACGATCGCATCCCGCTCGCCGAGGAGATCGAGATCGCGCGCACCTACGGCCGCATCGAGCGCCTGCGCCTGGGTGACCGCCTGCAGGTGGACTGGCAACTCGGCGACCTGCCGCAGGATGCGATCGTGCCGACGCTGTTGCTGCAGCCACTGCTGGAGAATGCCGTGTACCACGGCGTCGAGCCGCTCGCCGGCGGCGGCACCATCACCGTGCGTGGCCGGCGCCATGGCCGCTTCATCGAGCTGTCGGTGGAGAACCCGATCGATCCGGCCCGGCCGCGGCGCGCCGGCGGCAACCGCATCGGCCTCGACAATGTGCGCCAGCGGCTCGACCTGATGTTCCCGGGCGAGGCCGGCCTGGTCGTCGAGGAGTCGCCGCACCGCTTCGTCGCGACCCTGCGCTTTCCGCTGGAGATCGCGCCGTGACCATGCGCGTACTGGTCGTGGACGACGAGCCGCCGGCGCGTACCCGGCTGCGGCGGCTGCTCGAGGAATTGCCGGGCACCGAATGCGCCGGCGAGGCGGGCACCGGCGAGGCAGCGCTCGAACTGGCGCGCGAGTCGAATCCCGACGTGGTGCTGCTCGACATCCGCATGCCCGGCATGGGCGGCCTGGAGGCGGCGCGCCACCTCGCCGCACTGCCCGACCCGCCCGCCGTCATCTTCACGACCGCCTACGAGCAGCACGCGCTCGAGGCCTTCAACGTGGAGGCGTCCGGCTACCTGCTCAAGCCGATCCGGCGCGAGCGCCTGGCCACAGCGCTCGAGCGGGCGCAGCGCCCGAGCCGCGCGCAGCTGGCGCGGATCGCCGAGGCGACCGAGGTCCGCACGCACGTCACCGCCCGCGTGCGCGACCAGCTCAAGCTGATCCCGGTTGCCGACGTGCTGTATTTCTTCGCCGAACAGAAGTACACCACGGTGCGGCACCTGGGCGGCGAGGACCTCATCGAGGATTCGCTGCGCACGCTGGAGGAGGAGTTCGCGCGGCTGTTCGTGCGCGTGCATCGCAGCGCGCTGGCGGCGGTGGCCCATATCGAGGCGCTGGAGCGCGCGGCGGACGGTTCCAGCGTCGTGCACCTGCGCCACGGCGGCGGCGAACTGCGGGTCAGCCGCCGGCTCGCCGCCGAAGTCGCGCGCCGGCTGCGCTGAGCGCCGCTAGCCGGCCGCGCCCTTGTAGCCGCGGAAGCTGCGCAGCGTAAAGGCGCCGAGCCCCGCCAGGAACAGCACGATCACGGCCAGCTCGCCGATCCACGGCAGGCGTCGCAGGAACGCAATCGCGATCAGCGCCAGCAGCAGGAACAGGATGCGCCAGCCGCTCGATTCGGCGCTCGCCGGCCTGGCGAGACCCAATGCCGAGTCGCCGACGAACAGCGCGCCCGTCAGGAAGCCGAGCATCAGCAGCAGTCCGTAGCCGAGCAGCACCGCGAAGGCGAGCGGGATGCCGATGATCGTCAGGCACAGGAATACGGCGAGTATCGGCACCAGCACCAGCACCGCAAGACCGAGACCGAGACTGGCCGGCGCGCTGTTGCGCACCGTGGCCGCCGCCTCCTTCGTGAATCGCGGCAAGACCAGCACCAGCAGCGCACCGAGCACCAGCACGCCGGTGAACCACAGCACCCGCAACACGCGGCTCACGGCCCGCGCGACCGCCCCGTCGTCGTCGATGCCCTGCCAGGCATGCCGGCCGCGCTGTACGCCGCCGTCGATGACTGCGCCCTCGACGATCTGCGGCAGGTTCGGCCCGCGGTACAGCAGGCGGCCGGCAATGCGCGCCTGCGGACCGACGTAGATGTCCTCGGCGGCCACCTCGGCGTCGCCGCCGATCTCGCCGTCGAGGCGCACTGCGCCGCCGAAAGCGCGCAGCTTGCCGTCGACGAGGCCGCTGACGTTGATGCTGCCGCCGGCCAGCGTGGCATTGCCATGAATGGTGGCGTCGCGCTCGATGGAGACGGTGCCGCCCGCCGCGCGCACATCGCCGCGCACGTTGGCGTCGATACCGACGTCGCCGCCGGCCGCCAGCACGTTCTCTTCGATGTCGCCGCGGATCTCCACGACCCCGCCGGTCACGACCGCGTTGCCGCCGATGCGGCCGTCGAGGCGGGCCCGGCCACCCGCCACGAAGGCATTGCCAGCCACGAGTTCGGTCAATGCAACGTCATCGCCGGCAAGGAAACGGCCGTCGCCGAAGCTGGCTTCGGCCTTGTCACTGGCCTGGCTGGCCAGCGGCGCGATCGTGAGCAGTACGGCAGCGGACAAAGCGAGCAGGCGGGTAGTCATGATGGCGTCCTTCGTCTTGCAGCGGCCGCGGTGGCCATGCACCGCCCTATCCTAGGCCGGGGCGGCGGCCAATGCACCCCTCGGTCATGGCAGAATGGCGCGATGCAAGATGCACTACGGATCGCCACCCGTCGCAGCCGGCTCGCGCTGTGGCAGGCGGAACACGTCGCCAGCCTGCTGCGCGACGCGCACCCCGGCCTGGCCATCGAACTGGTGCCCATGGTCACCGAGGGAGACCGCATCCTCGACCGCGCGCTGGCGGAGGTGGGCGGCAAGGGCCTGTTCATCAAGGAACTGGAAGTGGCCATGCTCGACGGGCGCGCCGAACTCGCCGTGCATTCCATGAAGGACGTGCCTGCTGAACTGCCCGTGGGCATGGTGCTGGCCTGCGTGCTGGAGCGCGCGGACCCGCACGATGCTTTTGTCGCCAGCCGCTACCGGAACCTCGACGAGCTGCCGCAGGGCGCGCGCATCGGCACGTCCAGCCTGCGCCGCCAGTGCCAGCTCATGCACGCGCGCCCCGATTTCAGGATCCTGCCATTGCGCGGCAACGTCGAGACGCGCCTGCGCAAGCTCGACGAGGGCGCCTACGACGCGATCATCCTCGCCGCCGCCGGGTTGAAGCGCCTCGGGCTGGAGGCGCGCATCGCCTCGCTGGTGCCGACCGGCATCTCGCTGCCCGCGGTCGGCCAGGGGATCATCGGCATCGAGTGCCGCGCGGATGACGCCGCCACGCGGGACCGCGTGGCAGCGCTCGAGCACGGCCCGACGCGCGTCTGCCTCGAGGCCGAGCGCGCCTTCGCCGCGCGCCTGCAGGGCAGTTGCCAGTCGCCGATCGCGGGGTTCGCGCAGCTGTCCGGCAACCGCCTCCACCTGCGCGGCCTGGTCGGCGCGCCCGACGGCGGCCAGGTGTTCGCCGACGCCATCACGGGCGAACCCGCTGCCGCGGCCACGCTCGGCGACGCGCTCGCCGGCCGCTTGCTGGCGGCCGGCGCTGGTCCCCTGCTCGAGACGCTGCGCGCCGCGGCCGGACACTGAGCATGAACAGGCTGGCAGGCGTCGGTGTGCTGGTCACGCGGCCGGAACACCAGGCGCACGGCCTGTGCCGTCTGATCGAGGCGCGCGGCGGCTCGACGGTCCGCTTCCCGGCCCTCGAGATCCACGCCGTGCACGAACTGCCCGCAGTGCGCGCTGCGGTGGGGCCCGTCGACCGCTTCCACCTCGTGGTCTTTGTCAGCGCCAACGCCGTGCGTTTCGGCGCCGACCTGCTGGCGCAGCGCCGCGACCTCAAGATCGCCGCCATCGGCAGTGCCACCGCGGCCGCGCTCAATGCCGCCGGCCACCGCGTTTCGGTCGTGCCCAGGCAGGGCTCGGACAGCGAGGCGCTGCTGTCCTGCGCCGAGTTGCAGCACATGTCGGGACAGCGGGTGCTGATCGTGCGCGGCCGCGGCGGCCGTGAGCTGCTCGGCGACACGTTCGGCGAGCGCGGCGCCAGCGTGACCTATGCGGAGGTGTATGACCGGCTGCCGGCCCATCCGTCGCCGCAGTTGCTGGAACGCACGGAACTGCTGTGGCGCCAGGGCGCGATCCACGTCTACACCGCGACCAGCGGCGACCTGCTCGATGCGCTGCTCGGGATCGTCACGCCGCGCTGCCGGGAACTGATGGACTCGACGGCGCTGGTCACGGGTGCGCGCCGCGTCGCGGAGCATGCCGCGGCGCTCGGCCTCGGCTCGCCGGTCATTGTCGCCGAGGGTCCGGACGACACCTCGCTGGTCGCGGCGCTGGTCGGCTGGCAAGCCGCGCGCCGGCTGGCGCCGCCGTCCTGAGGCCGGCCATGGACGGTGGACGGTCATTCGTCATCATCGGCTGCGGCTACGTCGGCGCGCGACTCGCCGCAGGCCTCGACGGCAAGGTGCGCGCCTACACGGGCTCGCCTGGCAGCGCGGCCCGCTTGCGCCAGGCGGGCATCGAGGCCGCAGCCTGGGATCTCGACGTCGATCCGGCTGCACCGGTCGAGGTGACCGGTGCCATCGTGTTCTACCTCGCGCCGCCGCCGCCGGTCGGGCGCGATCCGCGCGTGCGGCGCGCGCTCGCCGCATTCGACGGCTGCCCCGACCGCCTCGTGTACATGAGCACGACCGGCGTGTACGGCGATGCCGGCGGCGCGACCGTCACCGAGGACACGCCGATCAACCCGACCACCGCCCGCGCCCGGGCGCGGGCCGATGCCGAAGCCGCCGTGCGCGGGCACTGCGAAAGCCACGGCATCTCCTGGGTCGTGCTGCGGGTGCCGGGCATCTACGGCCGTGGCCGCCTGCCGCTGGAACGGCTGCGGCGCGGCGATCCGGTCATCGCCGAGGCCGAGGCCGGGCCCGGCAACCGCATCCACGTGGACGACCTGGTCAGCATCTGCGTGGCGGCCGCCGCCGCGCCGGCCGCGCACAATCGCATCTACAACGTCGGTGACGGCGAGCACGCGAGCTCGACCGCGTACTTCAAGACCGTCGCCAGGCTCGCCGGGCTGGCGCCGCCGCCGGAACTGCCGCTCGGGCAGGCGCGCCGGCAGCTGCCGGCGGCCACCTGGTCGTTCCTCGCCGAGTCCCGCCGTGTGTCCACGCAGCGCCTGCAGCAGGAGCTCGCCGTGACGTTGCGCTACCGGGACCTGCAGGACGGCGTGCGCGCCAGCCTTCAGGAGGGGCCAGGCTCCTGAGGGGAGTCAGACCCCTGGCGAGGAACTGCGGTAACGGTGGCAGCCATGCTGTCGTGGTCGCCAAGCTGCAGGGGTCAAAGCCCCAGTGCAGGCCACAACTCGTCCACGCGCCGCCGGACCTCCGCGCTCATCGCGATCGGCGTGCCCCACTGGCGGCTGGTCTCGGCGGGCCACTTGTTGGTCGCGTCGAAACCGATCTTGCCGCCGAGTCCGGCGACCGGCGAGGCGAAATCCAGGTAGTCGATCGGGGTGTTTTCCACGATCAGCGTGTCGCGCGCAGGGTCCATGCGCGTCGCCATCGCCCACACCACGTCCTGCCAGTCGCGCGCATCGATGTCGTCATCCGTGACGATGACGAACTTCGTGTACATGAACTGCGTCAGGAACGACCAGACGCCCATCATCACCCGCTTGGCGTGCCCCGGGTAACGCTTGCGGATCGTGACGACCGCCAGCCGGTACGAACAACCTTCCGGCGGCAGGTAGAAGTCGACGATCTCCGGAAACTGTTTCTGCAGCAGTGGCACGAACAGCTCGTTGAGCGCGACGCCAAGCATGGCCGGCTCGTCCGGCGGGCGGCCCGTGTAGGTGCTGTGGTAGATCGGCTCGCGGCGCTGGCTGACAGCGTCGATCGTGAACACCGGGAACGTCTCGACGTCGTTGTAGTAGCCGGTATGGTCGCCGAACGGCCCCTCGGGCGCGGTGTCGCCCGGGGCGATGTGACCGGTGAGGACGATCTCCGCGCTGGCCGGTACCTGCAGTTCCGAGCCTGCGCAGCGCACCACTTCGGTGCGGCTGCCGCGCAGCAGGCCGGCGAAAGCATACTCGGACAGCGTGTCGGGCACCGGCGTCACCGCGGCGAGCATGGTCGCGGGATCGGCGCCGAGCGCGACCGCGACGGGGAACGGCTGGCCGGGGTGCGCGGCCTGCCACGCGCCGAAATCGAGCGCGCCGCCGCGTTGCGGCAGCCAGCGCATGATGGTGCGGTTGCGGCCGATCACCTGCTGGCGGTAGATGCCGAGGTTCTGGCGCGGCCGCTGCGGCCCGCGCGTGATGACCAGTCCCCAGGTGATCAGCGGCCCGGCATCGCCGGGCCAGCAGGTCTGCACGGGCAGCCGGCCAAGGTCCACCTCGGCGCCCTCGAACACCTGCTCGTGGCACGGCGCGTCGCGCACTTCCTTCGGCGCCATGTCCAGCGCCTTGCGCAGCAGCGGCAGCTTGTCCCAGGCGTCCTTCAGCCCTTGCGGCGGTTCCGGCTCACGCAGCGCCGCGAGCAGGACGCCGACCTGCCTGAGGTCCTGCGGCGTGTCCTGGCCGAGCGCCAGTGCGATCCGCGCGGTGGTGCCGAACAGGTTGGCGAGCACGGGAATGTCGTGTCCCGCAGGGCGCTCGAACAGCAGCGCAGGCCCGCCGGCCCGCAGTGTGCGGTCGCAGATCTCGGTCATCTCCAGGCGGGGACTGACCTCGGCGGCGATGCGCTTCAGCAAGCCGCGCTGCTCGAGCAGGGCGATGAAGTCGCGCAGGTCCTTGTACTGCATGCTGGGTGTCCGCGGCGGCTCCTGCCGACACGGCAGTCTGTCGCTCCCGGTGATTCCGCTCAAGTCGTGGACGCCACCGTGCCCAAGACGCTGGCCGGTAGCGATCGGACCGGAGCGGGCGGCCCCGGGGTCGGCGAGCGAATAAGGATCGACTGAGCGAGCGATCCCCGGGGACGACCGCGACGGTCATAGCCAGAGCGGCTGCGGGCGCGCGGGATCCGGTCGGGTCCCCACGCTCGCTCCGACGGAGGATAGCCGCTCGCTGAGGGGACCTCGACGACCTCGCGCGCTTGGCCGGAAGGCGCGGTGCCAAAGAAAAAGGCCCGCCGAAGCGGGCCTTTCTCATTGGCTTGAAGCCTGGTGATTACCAGCGGCCACCGCCGCCGCCACCACCGCCGCCGCCGCCGGAGCGGAAGCCACCGCCCCCGCCGCCGCCGCCGCCACGGAAGCCGCCACCGCCACCGCCACCCGGCCTGCCGCCGGTACGGGGACGATCCTGCGCTTCGTTAACGCGCAGCTGACGACCACCCATGCTGAAGCCGTTCAGGGCCTCGATGGCCTTGGCCGCTTCGGCCTGGGGCATTTCCACGAAGCCGAAGCCGCGCGGACGTCCCGTGTCCCGGTCCGTCGGCAGGGCGACGGATTCCACCGTGCCGTGCTGGGCGAACAGGTCACGCAGTTCCGATTCCGTTGCCGAAAACGGCAAATTTCCAACGTAGATCTTCATATTCCTCGAATCTCACTCACAAAAAACTGACCGAGAGGCAACGCCCGGCGGGCGCGCGTCGGTCATGTACTACACGGCAGGAACACGGTCGGGGTCGTCGAACAAGCTTTTTCTTGCCAGAAGGGCGATCCTGAGGACAACGGGTCCTGTCACCTGATCGCGGACAATTCGACGATGCGGCTCGGCGTAGCAAACGCTTTGAACCACAGCACGGACGGGCTGCGACCGGGCCGGAGTGTAGCACAACCCTTGTAAAGTCAAGGGGTTCTGGCAATACACCGGCCCTGGGCGCCCGGACGCGAAGTCAGTCGAGCCGCTTGTGGAACCTCAGGACCGAGGCGGTCAGCATGACGGCGAGGAACACCGCCAGCTTCAGTATGGGCAGGCCCATGTCCCAAAGGTGGGCGCCGCGCAACACAATACCCCTCACAATCTCTATGAAGTGGGTGAGCGGCAACACCTGGGCGATCCATTGGGCGATCACTGGCATGCCCTCGAACGGGAACACGAAACCCGACATCAGGATCGACGGCAGCATGGTCATGAACGCCATCTGGAAGGCCTGGAACTGGGTCTGGACCAGGGTCGAGATGAACAGGCCCAGCGCCAGCGTGGCGGCGATGAACAGCAGCGCCCCCAGGTACAGCTCGGCGAGGCTGCCCACGATCGGCACGCTGAACAGCGTATGGCCGATCAGCAGGATCACCGTGGTCTGGATGAGCCCGATCGCGATGTAGGGCAGGAGCTTGCCCGCCATCAGCTCGCCGCGCGACACCGGCGTCGTCATCAGCAGCTCCAGGTTGCCCCGCTCGCGCTCGCGCACCACCGCGCCGGCCGTGAAGATCACCATCGTGATGTTGAGGATGGTTCCCACCAGCGCCGGCACGACCTGCACGGCCGTGCGTTTTTCCGGGTTGTACTCGACGCGCACGGCGACGGCCTGCGGGCGCTGCACGGGCAGCCCGCTGCGGCGCAGCGACGGCAGCGTGGACAGGCCCTGCGCGACGTTCTCGAGCGCCGGCTGGCTGCCGTCCACGATGATCTGCATGACCGGCCGCGTGCCGTCGTAGGCGCGCCGCTCGAGGTCCGGCGGGATGACCACCGCGATGCTCGCCGCGCCGCTCGCCATCAGCCCGCGCAGTTCGGCTTCGCTGCCGGCCTGGTGCGCAATCTTCATGACCTGGGTCGCGGCCAGGTCCGCCACCAGCTGGCGCGACAGCGACGTGCGCGCCTGGTCGAGCACCACCGCATCCAGGCCGCGCACGTCGAAGTTGATGGCGTAGCCGAACAGCAGGATCTGCATGGCCGGGATGCCGATGATCAGGCCGAAGGTGACGCGGTCGCGCGCCAGCTGCAGCGCCTCCTTGGAGGCCACCGCCAGCATGCGGATGAACCAGATCATGCGGCGCGCGCCTCGTCGCGACGGCGGCCGTCCAGGCCGCGGAACCCGGTCGCCGCGACGAACACGTCCTCGAGGCTGGCGGTCACCCGTTCAATGCGCGCCGCGCCGCCGTCGCGTCCCAGCGCGCGCTCGAGGATCGGCACCGGTTCCGCCACCGTCGGTTCCATCAGCACGTGCAGCCTGCTGCCCAGCTGCGCAACGCTGCGCACCAGCGGTTCCGCCGCCAGCGCAAGGCGCGCCGCCGGCAGGTCGGCGCACTCGACCTCGACCACCACCGCGTCGATGTCGCGCGCCAGCTGTTTCGGTGCGCCCTCGGCGACCACCCGGCCGCGGTCCAGGATCGCCAGGCGGTGACAGCGCTCCGCCTCGTCCATGTAGTGGGTCGACACGAGGATGGTGGTGCCGTTGGCCACCAGCTCGAACAGCTTCTCCCAGAAATCGCGGCGGCTCTGCGGGTCCACCGCGCTGGTCGGCTCGTCGAGCAGCAATAGCTGCGGCTCGTGCAGCGTGGCCGCCGCCAGCGCCAGCCGCTGGCGCTGGCCGCCGCTCAGCGTGGCGGCGCGCCGGTCGGCGAAGCCGGACAGGCCATAGGAATCGACGCGCGCCTCGATGCGCGCGCGCCGCGTCGCGCCGTCGAGTCCGAACACGCGGCACAGGAAGTCCATGTTCTCGCGCACCGTCAGGTCGTCCCACAGCGAGAACCGCTGGGTCATGTAGCCGAGCTTGCTGCGCACCAGCTCGGACTCGGCCAGCGCGTCGTGGCCCAGCACGCTGACGCGGCCGGCATCGGGCTTCAGCAGGCCGCACATCATGCGGATCGTGGTGGACTTGCCCGAGCCGTTCGGCCCCAGGAAGCCGTAGATCTGCTGGGCCGGCACGTCGAGGTCGACGTGGTCCACAGCGAGCACGTCGCCGAAGGAGCGGGTCAGGCCGCGCGCGGTGATGGCGAGGTTCACGGCGCGGCCGGCTCCAGCTCGAGTGCCACCTGGACGGGTATGCCGGTCGGCAAGGTCTCGGCCTGTGGCTCGTCGAGCACCACCTCGGCCAGGTACGACAGCCGGCTGCGGTCGCGTTCGGTGAGCGCGTAGTACGGCGTGAAGGCGGCGTCCGAACTGACGAAGCGCACCGCCGCCGACCAGGTCCTGCCGCTGCCGTCGATGAACACGCGCGCGCGGGTGCCGCTGCCGACCTGGCTGCGCATGGGTTCGGGCACGAACACGCGCGCGTACGGCGCGCCGTCGCCCAGCAGCACCACGACCGGCGCGCCGCGCGGCGGGCGCTCTCCGAGTTCGTACGGCAGGGCGTCCACGATCCCGGCGCGCGGCGCGGTCACGTCGAGCCGCGCCCGTTCGATGCCGAGCTGCGCCGCGCCCGCCTGCGCCTGCTCCAGCGCCGCCTGCGCCTGGTCCAGCACCTCGCGGCGGGTGCCGCGCTCCAGCAACAGCAGCTGTTCGTTGGCCGCCTCGCGGTCCGCCGCGGCGCCGTCGCGCACGGCGCGCTGCCGGTCGAGCGCACTCTGCGGCAACAGGCCCCGACCGACCAGCGGTTCGATGCGGTCGAACTCGCGGCCTTCGGTGTCGCGTCTGGCGGACGCGCCGGCGAGGCGTGCGCGCGCGGCGAGGATCTCCTCGCGGCGTGGCCCGCTGACCAGTTCGGCCAGCCGCCGTTCCGCCTGCGCGACCGCGGCACGCGACTGCGTGAGGCGCGCCTCGAGCGTCGCGGGATCGAGCCGCAACAGCAATTGCCCCGGCGCGACGCGATCGCCCTCGGTCACCGCGATCTCGACGATCGGCTCCTGGCTTTCGGCGACCAGCTCGAGCCGGTCCCGTTCCAGCGTGCCGAGCAGGCGCCCCTCGTCGCCGCCGCTGCAGGCGGCGAACGCCGCGCAGGCCGCGAGGATCAGCATGAATCTGGTCACGTCGGGTCTCCCGCCGCAGTGCCCGCGGCAAACAATCGAACAGTGTGGGCGATGAGCCGATCGATGCCCTGCTCGTCCGCCTTGAAGCCGAGCGCGCCGCCCAGCACCGGCATCGCCAGGAACGGCCACAGGCCGAGGCTCAGCAATGACACCACCGTCAGCGTCGGATCCAGATCGGCGCGCAGCCGGCCGCCCTGCGCGGCGCGCCCGGCCAGCCTGGCGACACGCGGCCCGGCGCGGCCCGCAAAATCGCGGATGAAACGCTCACGAAATTCGCCGCCCGGCGCCAGCACGTCGCGCAGCAGCAGGCCCGGCACCCACGGGTGCGCCGCCACCGTGCGCATGTATGCCTCGAGCAACGCCGGCAGGTCGGGCGCTTCGCCTGCCGGCGCCGTGAGCATGGCTTCGACCCGTTGCAGCAGCGGTGCGACGGCGTCCTGCAGCATGGCGGCATACAGGCCCTGCTTGCTGCCGAAGTAGTACTGCACCATCGCCGGGTTGGTGCCCGCTGCCGCGGCCACCTGCCGCGCCGACACGGCGCGGTAACCGTAGCGCAGGAACAGCCTGCGGGCCGCGCCCAGCAGGTCGCCTCGCACGTCGCGGCCCGGCGCGGCGCGCGGCCGCCCCGGTCGCCGGCGGCCCGGCCGGCGCCGCGCGGCAGGCCTGGAGATGGCGCGCGTCATTCAGCGCGCCACGCTTAAATTAAACATACATTTAATTTAAGGCCCGGCGCAGTCCCGCACAAGGACTGCGGCCGAACGGGTGTTTAATTTCGCGCGGCCGATGACCGGACGCAGGCAGGGCCCGGAAATCAGGCACTGGCGGAGGGGGGGGTTCGTACTCGTCATGCCGTCGTAAAACGGCGCGGGAGACGACGCCAATGCCTGATCTGCGGGCCCCGCGGGCTGGACCTTGAGCCACCGTCCGTCCGGACTGCAGGGCAGCACCGAAGTGAACCGGCTCCGACCACGATGCTATCCCGCGCGCCACGCGTCTTGTGTGACAACGGTTACCTAGCGGCCTAGGTAATTTCCGAAGCCACGACACCCGACACGCGGCGCAACCCGGCCTCGTCGAGGATCGTGATCTGCTCGCGGCCGGTCTTGACGAGGCCGCGGTCCGCGAAGCCGCCGACGATGCGGCTGACGATCTCGCGCACGCTGCCGAGTTCGTCGGCCAGTTGCTGGTGGGTGGCGCGCACCCGTGGGCCGCGCTGCAGCAGCAACGTCGCCAGCCGCTGGTCGAGCCGCTTGAACGCGACCGCCTCGACGGTCTGCATCAGGTCGGAAATGCGCTCGGCAAACAGCCGGAAGACGTAGCGGCGGAATGCATCGCTGGCGGCAAGCAGCCGCTCGAAGATGGGCCGCGGCAGCACGAAGACGGTCGAGTCCACCAGTGCCACGCCGTGCGCGTCATAGTCGATCGAGCCGAGCAGGCAGGTGCTGCTGAGGATGCAGCTGTCGCCCGCCTCGACCCGGTACAACTGGATCTCGCGGCCGGCCTCGGAGACCTTGCCGACGCCGATCGCCCCGGCCAGCACGAACGGAAAGCCGGTGCAGGGCTGCGCGACGTCGAACATCACGGTACCGGCCTGCACCTCGCGCAGCTGGCCGTTCGCCAGCACCAGCGCCAGGTCCGCGTCCGCCAGTTCGCGCAGCACCGGATACTGCTCCAGCAGGCGCTGTTCGATCGTTGGCCCGTCATTCATGAATCTGGCTCCACGCACGCGGCCCGGCCGGCCCGTGCCGCACGATCCGCGATGGTGCCGGCATTGGCCACCAGCGGCGCTGGCATCGGACGTATCATACTGGCCGTTGCCGGGACCGGACGGCGATGATACCGGCCCGGTCGGGGGGGCGCTTGCCCGCCGGAGGACACAGACATGCTGCGCACCATCTCCATCCTCATTGCCGCGGTGCTCATGGTGCCGGCGCTAGCCGCGGCCGCAGACGGAGAGGGATCCATGATTGCAATCGCCATCCATGGCGGCGCGGGCGTCATCACGCGCGCCACGATGACGCCCGACGAAGCGGAGGCCTACACGGCCACCCTGCAGCAGGCGCTCGATGCCGGCTACGGGGTCCTCGAGGCGGACGGCACGAGCCTCGATGCCACCGTCGCGGCGGTGCGCATCCTGGAGGATTCGCCGCTGTTCAATGCCGGACACGGCGCGGTGTTCACGCATGGCGGCATCAACGAACTCGATGCCTCGATCATGGACGGGCGCACGCTGGCGGCCGGCGCGGTCGCCGGCCTGCGGCACATCAGGAATCCGATCGAGCTCGCGCGGCTGGTGATGGACAAGTCGAGGCACGTGCTGCTGTCCGGCGAGGGCGCCGAGGAATTTGCCCTCGAGCAGGGCATGCAGCTGGTTCCGCAGGAATATTTCAACACCGAGCGCCGGCGCAAGCAGCTAGAGAAGGCGCAGGGCGGCGACAGCTACAGCGCCGCGGAAATCGGCTATTTCGGCACCGTCGGCGCGGTTGCACTGGATCGCGACGGCAACCTCGCCGCGGCCACCTCCACCGGCGGCATGACCAACAAGCGCTGGGGCAGGATCGGCGACTCGCCGATCATCGGCGCCGGTACCTATGCGAACAATGATTCCTGTGCCGTGTCGGCCACCGGCAGCGGCGAGTATTTCATGCGCGCCGTGGCCGGCCACGAGATCAGTTCGCTGATGAAGTACCGCGGCATGTCAGCCGAGGCGGCGACCCGCGAGGTCGTGCACGGCCAGTTGAAGCGCATGGGCGGGGACGGTGGCGTGATCGTCGCGGACAAAGCCGGCAACCTGGTGCTGGAATTCAACACCGAGGGCATGTTCCGCGGCGCCCGCGACTCGCGCGGCCGCAACGAGATCGCCATCTATTGAGCCGCGCGCACCGCGCGGCGGCGCCGTTACTCGTAGCGCAGCGCTGCGAGGATCGTCTCGTGCAATGCCCCGTTGCTGGCCAGCACGCTGGTCGTGTGCAACCCGACCGGCCGGCCCGCCAGGTCGGTGAAACGCCCGCCGGCTTCCTCGACGATCACCGCCAGCGCGGCGATGTCGAGGACGTTGACGTCACTCTCGATGACCGCATCGATCTTGCCCGCCGCCAGCAGGTGGTAGTGCAGGAAATCGCCATAGCCGCGGATGCGGCCGGCCTGCGCCACGAGGCTGCCCCAGCGGCCCCAGGCCGGGCCTGCGGCCAGCGTCTTCAGGTTGCCCGCGGACAGCGCGGCGGACGGCAGGTCGGACACGGTGCTGACGGCCAGCCGCAGTCCGCCCAGCCAGGCGCCCTGTCCGCGTTCCGCCCAGGCCATCTCGCCGTAGGCGGGCGCATTCGACACGCCGACGATCGGCCGGCCACGATGCAGCAGCGCGATCTGGGTCGAGAACATGGGGTACTCGCGTACGAAGGCCTTGGTGCCGTCGATCGGGTCCACCAGCCACACGTATTCGGCGTCCACGGCGCGCGCGCCAGTCTCCTCGCCCTGGAAACCGTAGTCCGGGAAGCGCGTCTCGAGCAACTTGCGGATGACACGCTCGGCGGCGAGGTCGGCCTCGGTGACCGGCGACTTGTCCTCCTTGAGCGTGACCGCGAGGTTGCGCCGGAACATCGGCCCGATCACCTGCGCTGCCGCAGCGGCGGCGTCCAGCGCGGCGGACAGGTGGGCCGAGGGGGTCATGGGGCGCGGTTCCGTGGAGTCCGATGGCGGAGCGTGCTGTGGCCGCCGACCTTCGTCAACCGTTTGCTTGACCTCCGCGTCGCGTCTTCCTACAGTGCCCGGGACGACAGGTGTCCCGGGATTCGTCCCGGGTGAAACGGGAAGCCGGTGCGCGATTCGTCGCAATCCCGGCGCTGCCCCCGCAACGGTAATCGGTCGCAAGCGCATCACGCAGGCCTTGCCTGCCAGCCACTGTCGGCGCCGCCGACGGGAAGGCGATGCGAGAGACCCCTCGAGGGTCCGCCGAGAGCCCGGAGACCGGCCTGTCGCGCTGGTGCCGAATCGCGGCGGGCGATACGGGCGCAGGCCATGCAGGCCGGGCGACCCCTTCCCTGCCACGATCCGGCTCGTTGCCAACCCCCTGCGGGAGAGCATGGGAGGATCTGCATGCCCTGTTTTCATACGTCCCCGGCGCTGGCCGCCGCCTTGTTCTGCCTGCCCCTCGCGGCCGGCGCCAGCGGCATGGAACCGGTGCTCGTCACGGCGACACGCACAGCCGTACCGGCCGCCGAGTTGTCCGCCTCGGTCGAGGTGATCACGCGCGAGGAGCTCGAGCGGTTGCCCGCCGCCGACGTTGCCGACGTGTTGCGCCTGCGGGCCGGCGTCGACATCGCGCGCGCCGGCGGACCCGGCCAGCAGACCTCCGTGTTCCTGCGCGGCACCGAGTCGAATCACGTGCTCGTGCTGGTCGACGGCATGCGCATCAACCCGGGCACCATCGGCACGGCGGCCGTGCAGAACATCGCACCGGGAATGATCGAGCGCATCGAGGTGGTCAAGGGCCCGCGCTCGACCCTGTACGGCTCCGATGCGATCGGCGGCGTCATCAACGTCATCACGCGGCACGGCGCGGCCGTGGCACCCCGGGTCGAGCTCGGCGTCGGCAGTTTCGACACGCAGACCGCCAGCCTGTCGGCTGGCGTGTCGGGCGCGCGCGGCGAGGCATCGCTGGCGGGCTTCCTGATCGACAGCGCAGGGTTCCCGACCCGCCGCGGCGACGCCACCGACCGCGGCTACCGCAACCTGTCCGTGAACGCCGCGGCGGCCACGACGCTGGGAGCGGTCGAGCTCGGCCTGCGCGCCTGGCACGCGAGCGGCACGTCCGAGTATTCGGATTTCTTCGTCACCCCGGTGGACCAGGATTTTGAGAATTCCACCGTCTCGTTGCAGGTCGGCGCCGAACCGGTGGACGGCTGGCGCACGCGCGCGGTCCTCGGCCACGCCGTCGACGCCATCCTGCAGAACCAGTCGCCGGACCGGTTGCGGACGCGCCGCTGGCAGCTCGACTGGCAGAACGACCTGTCGGTCGGCGACCACCATGCGCTGACCGCGGGCATCCTGCTGCAGCGCGAGCAGGCGGAATCCGAGTCCTACGGACTGGGATTCGACGACGCCACCGGCATGCGGCTGGCCTACCTGCAGGACCAGATCACGGCCGGCCCGCACCGCCTGCTGCTGGCCGGCGGCTTCACGGATCACGACAGCTTCGGCGGCCACGTCACCTGGAACGCCGAGTACGCGTTTCAGGCGGGGCCGGACACCTCGCTGTGGCTGGCCGCGGGCAGCGCTTTTCGCGCCCCCGATGCCACCGACCGCTTTGGTTTCGGCGGCAATCCCGGGCTCGCGCCGGAATCCTCGCGCAGCGCGGAACTGGGCCTCCGGCACCGCGCCGGCCAGCGCCACCGTTTTTCGCTGGTCGCGTTCCGGACCGAGATCGATGACCTGATCCAGTACGTGGTGACCGATTTTGCGAGCTTCGCCGGCGAAAACCGCAATGTCGACCGGGCCCGCATCGACGGCGTCGAACTGGCCTGGCGCTACGCCGGCGGTCCGTGGCAAGCGCGCACCGCGCTCACCTTGCAGGACCCGCGCGACCTGCAGACCGGCGCGCGACTGCTGCGGCGCGCCAGCGAGAGCCTGACCGTGTCGCTGGCGCGCAGCTTCGGCCCGCACCTGCTGGCGCTCGACGTGCTGGCCGCCGGCGACCGCCGCGACCACGGCTTTCCGTCGCCGGCCGTGCTCGACGGGTACGTCGTCGCCAGCCTGTCGGCGCGGATCGCCATTGCCGAGCGCTGGACGGTGACCGCGCGCCTCGAGAACCTGCTCGACGAGCAGTACGAACTGGCGCAGGGTTACAACACCATGGACCGCAGCGCCTTCGTCGCGCTGCGCCATGACTTCCGCTGAGGAGACGCGCAATGGGCAAGCGGCTTTCGAAGATCGTCACCCGTACTGGCGATGACGGCAGCACCGGGCTGGGCGACGGCACGCGCGTGCGCAAGGATGCCGTGCGGGTCGAGGCCTATGGCACCGTCGACGAGTGCAACAGCAGCGTCGGCGTGATCGGCGCCGTGGCGGGCCTGCCGCCCGCCGTGCGGGCGGTGCTGCTGGAAGTGCAGCACGACCTGTTCGACCTCGGCGGCGAATTGTGCATTCCCGGCCACCGTGCGATCGACGACGCACACGTCGAGCGGCTCGAGGCTGTCATCGAGGAATTCAACGCCACGCTGGCGCCGCTCGCCGAGTTCATCCTGCCGGGCGGCGGACCGGCCGCCGCCGCCTGTCACGTGGCGCGCGCCGTGGCGCGCCGCGCCGAGCGGCGCACCTGGACGCTGGCGCAAGCGGAGCCGGTTGCGCCGCAAGTGATGCGCTACCTGAACCGGCTGTCGGACCTGCTGTTCGTGCTGGCCCGCGTGCTGGCCCGGCATGAAACCGGCCAGGAGGTCCTGTGGCGCCGCGACCGCGGCCACGGCTGAGGGCGCCTGCGCCGCTCAGTCCTGCGGCTCGCGCAGTGCAGCGCGCGCGCGGTCCAGCGACTCGCAGATGCGGCGCGCGCCGCCCAGGATGCGCGGCGTCGCACGCGCAATCTCGTCGGACGGAATCCTGAAGACATTGCCGTGGCGCACCGCCGTGATGCCGCCATAGCGCCGCCACGCGCCGGCCGGGTCCGTGCCGAATCCCGTGTACAGGATCGCCTGCGGGTCGCGGGCAATGACGGCTTCCAGGCCGACCGCCGGGGCCAGGCCCGGCAGTCCTTCGAATGCGTTTTCCCCGCCGCACAGCGTCACGATCTCGCTGATCAGGTGCCGGCCGGTCACCGTGAACAGCGGCTGGTCGTCCACCTGGATGAACACGCGGAGTGCGGACCGGCCCCGATAGTCGGCTCGCAGCCGCTGCAGGCCGGCGCGGAATTCCGCGGCCGCGCGGCCGGCCGGGGCCTGCGTTCCGGCCAGGCCACCAAGCGTCTCGAGGGCGGTGGCCACGTCGTCGAGCGAACCGACCTGCAGCACCACCACCCGCGCGCCGAGCCTGCGCAGCCAGGCGATGGCCGCCGTCGGGGTGCCGGACTCCCAGGCCACCACGAGATCCGGCTGCAGGGCGAGGATGCGTTCGTAGTCGAAGCGGAACGCGTCGCCGATCCGCGGCACGCTGCGCGCGGCTGCCGGATGGTCGCTCCAGGCACTGGCGCCGACCACGCGCCCGCCGGCGCCGGCCTCGAACAGCAGTTCCGTGACGTTCGGTGCGAGGCTGACGATGCGGCGCGCGCCCTCGGCGGCGGCCGGTCCGGCGGCGCATGCCAGCCATGCGCCGAGCAGGACTGCGAAGCCCGCCCTCACGCAATCAGCGCCGACAGCGACAGCAGCGCGATGACCGCGAGCCAGAAGAACAGCGCATGCCGGGCCAGCCGCAGGGCCGCGCCGGCGGGGCCCGCCGGTCTCGTGTCGGTGCGGCCGGCCGCGGCGCGGCCGACGTGCACCAGCAGCTGGTCGTTGCGCTCCAGCATGCGCTCCGGCAGCGCCATGTACATTTCGCGCCAGCTGCGGCGCGCGTCCTCGAAGCTGCCCGCCAGCGCATAACCGAGCGCCAGCAGCCGCGCCGGCAGCCAGGCCAGCACGAAATGCAGGCGTTCGGCGCACTCGCCGCCCGTCGCGCCGGGCGCCGACTGCGCGATCGCGGCCCGCCGCATCAGGTCGCTGAGCCGGAACAACCAGGCCGCCGCCGGGCCGAGACCGGTGGGGCCGAGCACGACGAACCAGAACAGCACGCCGAAAACCCGGTTGTTGGCCTGCACGAAGATGGCGTCCTCGACGGCGGCGGCGCGCATGTCACGGCGCTGCGCTGCATCGTGCTCCATGATCGCCGCGGCGGCCCGCCGCGCCCCGTCGACGTCGCCGCTGTTCTCGCGGCTGATGTAGTCCCGCACCTCCACGCCCAGGTCGCGCGGTCCCAGCGAAAAGACCAGCACCAGCGACGCAAAGCCCAGCCATGCGAGGCCCGGGTTGTCGCGCGCCAGCAGCACCGCGATCGCCGCCACGGGCACGGCCGGCAGCAGCGTTGCCAGTGCACAGGTCACGATCGCGAACGGCCGCGGCTGTCGCGCGGCCAGCGCGATGGTGCCGCGCGCGTAGGACTGCAGCCAGCGCGCCTCGCGCAGGTGCAGCAGGCGCGCGGCGAGCCGCTCGATCACCAGCGCCAGCAGCAATGCAATCAGGGTCATGACCCACTCTCCGCGCGCGGCCCATGCCGCGCGTTCTGGACCAGCGTCCGCAGCCGCGGCCAGTCGAACGCCGGGCCGGGGTCGGTCTTGCGCCCCGGCGCAATGTCCGCGTGGCCGGTCAGCGCATCCGGCGCCAATCCAGGGTAGGCGTCCGCCAGCCCGGCCACCAGCCTGGCCAGCACCGCGTACTGTACGTCCTCGTAGGGCACCGTGTCGGCGCCCTCGAGCTCGATGCCGATCGAAAAATCGTTGCAGCCGCCGCGGCCGCACCACGTGGACTCGCCGGCGTGCCAGGCGCGCCTGCCGGTCGGCACGAACTGCACGACCGTCCCGTCGCGGCGCACCAGCGCATGCGCGGAGACGCGCGCATCCTGCAGCGTCGCGAAGTACGGATGCACGGAGGGCGGCAGGCTGTTGGTGAACAGTTGCTCGATCCACGGCCCGCCAAACCCGCCCGGCGGCAGGCTGATGCCGTGCACGACGATCAATTCCGGCGCACAGCCCGCGGGACGGTCGTCGCAATTCGGCGAGGGGACGAACCTGGCGCCCGCGATCAGCCCCGTCGCGGGATCCACCGTGAGGGCGCCTGCTGGGGACGGCTGGACGGGTCGCATGGGCGCCAGCTTAGCCTTTCGGGACCTGCGCCGGGCGGCCGGTCGGCTAGAATCGCTGCGAAGTCCCCGAGGCCCCACATGAACCGCGACTTGAGCAACGCATCCGTGGCCCGGCGCGACCTCGCGGTCGTGTGGCATCCCTGCACACAGATGAAGGACCACGAGCGGCTGCCGCTGGTGCCGATCGCGCGCGGCGCGGGCGCCTGGCTGTACGACTTCGACGGCCGCCGCTACCTCGACGCCATCAGCTCGTGGTGGGTCAACCTGTTCGGCCACGCCAACCCGCACATCAATGCGGCGCTCGGCGCGCAACTCGGGCGGCTCGAGCACGTGCTGCTGGCGGGCTTCACCCACGAACCGGTCGTCGAGCTGTCGGAACGGCTGGTGCGGCTGTTGCCGGACGGGCTGACGCGCTGCTTCTATTCCGACAACGGCTCGTCGGCCGTCGAGATCGCGCTCAAGATGAGCTTCCACTACTGGCTCAACCATGGCCAGCCCGGCAAGCGGCGCTTCGTCGCGCTCGCCAATGGCTATCACGGCGAGACCCTCGGCGCGCTCGCCGTCGGCGACGTCGGGCTGTACAAGAGCGTGTACCGGCCGCTGTTGATGGACGTCATCACGGTGCCGTCGCCGGACTGCCTCGGCCATGCGCCGGGCGCCGGGTGGGAGGCCCATTCGCGCGCCATGTTCGCGCACATGGAACGTACGCTGGCCGGGCATGCCGGCGAGATCGCCGCCGTCATCGTCGAACCGCTGGTGCAGTGCGCCGGCGGCATGCGCATGTACCACCCGGTATACCTGCGGCTGCTGCGCGAGGCCTGCGACCGGCACGGCGTGCACCTGATCGCCGACGAGATCGCGGTCGGCTTCGGCCGCACCGGCACCCTGTTCGCGTGCGAACAGGCCGGCATCCGCCCGGACTTCATGTGCCTGTCGAAGGGGCTGACGGGCGGCTACCTGCCGCTGTCGGCGGTGGTCACGACCGACGACGTGTACCGCGCGTTCTATGACGATTACACGACGCTGCGCGCGTTCCTGCACTCGCACAGCTACACCGGCAACGCGCTGGCGTGCACCGCAGCCCTGGCGACCCTCGAGCTGTTCGCCAGCGAACCAGTCCTCGAGCGCAACCGGCAGCTGGCCGCCTGCATGCGCGACACGGCCGCCACGCTCGCCGGCCACCCGCATGTGGCGGAAGTGCGCCAGACCGGCATGATCCTGGCGATCGAGCTCGTCAAGGACCGCAGCAGCGGCGAGCCCTTTCCATGGCAGGAACGCCGCGGACTGCGCCTGCACGAGTTCGCCCTCGCCAACGAGGTGCTGCTGCGCCCGCTGGGCAACGTCGTCTACTGGATGCCGCCCTATGTCGTCGACGAGGAGCAGATCGCGCTGCTCGGCGACGTCACCCGGCGCGCCATCGACGCCGCATGCGCCTGAACCGCCTCTACACGCCCATGCCGCTGCAGCCCGGCGCCACGGCCAGCCTCGCCGGCCAGGCGGCCGGCCACGCCACGCGCGTGCTGCGGCTGCGCGCCGGCGATTTCCTGACGCTGTTCAACGGCGACGGCTGGGATTATCCCGGCACGATCACCAGCAGCGGCGGGGCGCGGGTCGAGGTCGCGCTGCTGGATCGCGTGGCGGCGGCACCCGAATCGCCGCTGGCGATCACGCTGGTGCAGGGCGTCTCGCGCGGCGAACGCATGGATTTCGTGATGCAGAAGGGCACCGAGCTGGGCGTGACACGCTTCGTGCCGGTGCTGACGGAACGCAGCGTGGTCAGGCTCGACGTGCAGCAGGCCGCGCGCAGGGCGGTCCACTGGCAGTCGGTGGTGGTCGGCGCCTGCGAGCAGTGCGGGCGGGCGCGCCTGCCGCAGGTCGAAGCGCCGCGGACTCTCGATGACTGGCTGGCCGGCCGCGCGCAGAGCGGCCTGCGCAGGCTGCTGCTCGCACCCGATGCCGCAGCACCGCTCGCCGGCCTGTCGCCGGCGGGCGAAGCGATCGAACTGCTGGTCGGACCGGAGGGAGGACTCGCCGACGCGGAGCGCGCAGCCGCCATGGCGGCCGGTTACGAACCCCGCTCGCTGGGTCCGCGCATTCTCAGGACCGAAACCGCCGCGCTGGCGGCGATCGTGGCGCTGCAGGCGGCACTCGGCGACCTGCGCTGACGGTACGCGCCGGTGGCGGCGCGCGCGTCCGTTGTTTACCATTGCGTCACCGCCATCCGATTCCACGACCAGGGGCAACCAGCACTCGTGTCACCGACCCTGACTTCCGCCCGCGTGCGGCCCGCGCCGTTCGACTGCCGCACCAGGCTGCTGCTCGACCCCTATCTGTGCGTGGGCCCGGGATCGGAAGTCCATTCGGACAGCCTCTTCCAGATCGCGCAGCGCTGCGCACGGCTCGGCATCACGCTGTGCGTGGAACGCGATGCGTGGCAGGAGGCCACCTGCGATCCCGACGTGCGCCGCAGGAAGGTGGACCTGTCGCGATTCGAGCCGCTCGTGAAGCTCGATCCGCTGGGCATGCCGAGCGAGCGCGACGCGGCAACGCGCTTCGTGCCGGCCCGCAGCGAGATCGACGTCGCGGACCTCAAGCTGCTGGGCGCGCTGCACGCGCGCGTCGCCGACCACCTGCTGGCGCTGGACGGCCGGCTGCACTGGCTGGCCGCGCGCGCCGGGCTCTCCGCCCGTGTGCTGACGCCCGCCGATGCGCTGCGCTGGCTGGCGACGCTCGATGGCTCGGCCCCGCCGCTGGTGCTCGTCGAACTCGATCCGCGCGAGGCGCTGGCGTCGGATCAACTGTCGGCGCTGATCCAGCGTGAATGCGAGCCCTACGACCCCTACCTGCGCGGCCGGCTCGAGCTGGCGCACGCACGCACACTGGTCGTCATGTGCGAGTCAGAGCCCGTGGCCTTCGGCGTGCTGCGCACAGCCGACGATGGCGGCAGGCTGGAACTGGTAGCGCTGGCGGCCGGCGAACGGTCGCGCGGCATGCAGGTGCTCGAGTTGATCGTCGCCGCCGCGCTGGGCATCGCGCGCACGCGCAACGTGGCGCTCGAGGTGCTGTTGCCGCCGCATGACGAACTGGCCGCGCTGCTGCTCGAACAGCTAGGCTTCACGCGTGCCGAGGGCGACCCGCACGGCCGCTGCCGCCTGGGGCACGAGGCCGGCGCATGGGTGCCGGACCTCGGCGACGGCGCAACGGCCTGGTGGCTGCCGCTGGATGCCGAGACGCACGACCGGCTGCTGCCGGAACTCGCCGGCGCCGCGCAGGCGCACCTGTTCGCGGTGCGCGACGACGCGGCGCCGAGGACCCTCGCCAGCGCGCCGCGCAAGCAGCTGCTGCTGCCGGCGGTCGGGCGGCTGCCCGCCGCCGGCGACCTGCTGCTGTTCTATCACGGCCGCGCGCCGCGCCGGCCGGCAGCCTCGTGCCTGACCGCGGTCGCGCGCGTCGACCGGCTCGCCGAATGCCCGACCGTCGGCGACGTGCTGGCGCTCAACGCCGCGCGACCAGGCTACACGCTGGCCGATCTGCACGCGCAACTGGCAGGCGGCCCGCTGGCCGTGCTGGACCTCACGATGGTGGGCCGGCTGGAGCGGCTGCTGCCGCTGGCCCAGCTCAAGGACAAGGGCGTGCTGACCAGCGCACCGCGCGGGCCGCGCCCGCTCGAGGCCGAGGCCTGGGCCAGGCTGGCGGGCAGTCTCGCGCTCGGCTGAGCAGCGCCCGCCTCAGGCGGCCGTCACCGTGGTTTCGTCGGCGATCATCTCCTCGAGACGCTCGAGGTCCGGGATCAGCGGAATCTCGTTGACCATCCGCACCTGGCACAGGATCGGCGCGCGGTCGCCGAACACCATCAACTGCTCCGGCTTGATCACCGAGGCGCTGACCTGCACCAGTTGCGGGAAGCCTTGCGTGACGATGCCGAAATGCCCGGCCGGCAGCTTCTGGCCGAGACAGGCAAACACGACGATACGGGCGCGGCCGCCAGCCGGCGGCATGTGCCGGCCGCAGGCGCCCTCGAACGACACCACCGGGATGCTGCGACCGTTCCAGGACGCCAGCCCGAGGTACCAGGGCGGCGCGCCCGGCATGTCCTGCAGCGTCTGCATCGCGGTCACCTCGGCCACGCAGGCACGCGGCACCAGCAGCCGGCCCTCGAGCACCGGAATCAGCAGCCCGTACAGGTCGCCGTCATTCACGTCGTGCGGGCGCGCTGCAACAGCGGCTCCAGGGCCTGCATCAGCTGCGCCTCCTGGTAGGGTTTGCCGAGGTAGTCGTTGACACCCAGCTCGATGGCGCGGGCGCGGTGCTTCTCGCCGACCCGCGACGTGATCATGACGATCGGCACGTCCTTGAGCCGCGCATCGTTGCGCACGTGCGAAGCGACTTCATAGCCGTCCATGCGGGGCATCTCGATGTCGAGCAGGATCACGTCCGGCAGGTGATCCTGCAGCACGCTGATCGCGTCGAGACCGTCCTTGGCCGTCAGGACGCGCATGCCATTGCGCTCCAGCAGCCGCTGCGTGACGCGCCGCACGGTGATCGAGTCGTCCACGACCAGGGCAAAAGCGCGCTTGTCCACGCGTGCCGCAGCCGTCAGTTCGGCCGCGCCCCGTGAGCGCCACTCGGACCGCACCAGCGCGCCGATGTCGAGGATGATGCAGATCCTGCCGTCGCCGAGGATCGTCGCGCCCGATACGCCGCGCACGGTGGCGATCTGTGGCCCGACCGGCTTGACGACGATCTCGCGGCTGCCGATCAGTTCGTCGGTGACAATGCCCGTGGAGTGCTCGCCGGCGCGCACCAGGATTACCGAAACGGCCGGATCGTGTTCGGCCGGCGGCGAAGGCGTGCCGCCAACGAACGCCGCGAGATGCTGGAACCGGTACTGCTGGCCGCCGTATTCGAAGCCCGCCCCGTCGGCCGTCAACTGCCGGTGCGCCTCGGCCGCGGGCACGCGAACCACGCCCTCGATGGTCGGCAGGGGCAGCGCGAAGAATTCGTCGCCGACCCGCACGATCAGCGCCTGGCTGATGGCCAGCGTGAACGGCAGGCGCGCCGTGAAGGTCGTGCCCTTGCCCGCCGACGAGTCCATGAACATTGCGCCGCCGAGCTTCTTCACCTCGGTCGCGACCACGTCCATGCCCACGCCGCGGCCGGCCGACTGCGTGACCTGCGACGCCGTCGAGAAGCCCGGCTCGAGGATCAGCTGCAGGGACTGCTCGTCGGTCAGATCCTGCTTCGGCTCGACGATGCCGAGCGCCAGCGCCTTCTCCCGCACGGCGCGCAGGTTGACGCCCGCGCCGTCGTCGGCCACGGTCACCACCACCTCGGCGCCCTCGCGCCTCAGCGTCAGGTCGATGCGACCCATCTCCGGCTTGCCGCGTACGGCCCGCTCGGCCGGCGTCTCGATGCCGTGCACGACCGCGTTGCGCAGCAGGTGCTCGAGCGGCGGCAGCATGCGCTCCATGACCTGGCGGTCAAACTCGCCTGCCGCGCCGGTCACCACGAGGTCGACTTTCTTGCCGGACTCGGCCGCGGCCTGCCGCACGATGCGGGTCAGGCGCTGCACGTGGCGCCTGAACGGCACCATGCGGGTACGCATCAGGCCATTCTGCAGGTCGGTGACCGCCCGTCCCTGCTGCGTCAGCATGTCCTGCGCCTCGCGCGTCAGGCTGCCGAGCAGCGCCTGCACGCTGGCCACGTCGGAGGCGGTCTCGGCCAGCGCCCGCGAGTACTGCTGGATTGCCGAGTAGCGGTCCAGTTCCAACGGGTCGAAATCATGACGCTTCGGCATGGTCTCGACATGACGATGCAGGATCTGCGCCTCGGTCTCGATCTCCAGCTTGCGCAACTGTTCCTTGAGGCGCTGCACGACGCGATTCAGCTCGGTCAGGTTGAACTCGATCGAGCCAAGCTGCTGGTCGACTCGCGAGCGGTAGATGCTCGCCTCGCCGGCGCTGTTCAGCATCGAGTCGAGCAGCTCCGCGTCCACGCGCGCCATCTCGACGCGATCGACCGCCCCTTCGCGGCCCGGCAACGATGCCAGTGCCGCGGCTTCCGCGTCCGTGACGGCCTCGCCCGGGGCCGGTCGCGCGTCCTCGGCCACGACGGCTTCGGCGTCGGCCTCCTCGTCGGCCGCCAGTTCATCGGACTCGTCCGGCGCTGCGGCGGGCGGCTCCGCCGGCGGCGGTGCTTCCACCAGCGGTGCCGGCGCGGTGCCGCGCGCCACCATCTGGATGCGCGTGATGAGGTCGCGGGCCGGCTGCACCGGGCGCCCGACGTTGACGAAGTCGCGCATGCGGCTCAGTTCGTCGAGCGTCGCCTGTATCACCTCGAAGGTGCGTTCATCGAGCGCGAGCGCGCCGCCCGTCACCTGCATCAGCAGCGACTCGAGTTCGTGACTGAGGTCGCCCATCGCACCGACCCCGGCCATCCGCGCGCCGCCCTTGATCGTGTGCAGCGCGCGCTGCAGTTCGACGACCCGCTCGCGGCTGCCCCGCTCCGCGCGCAGCGCGCCGACGGCGCCGTCGGCGGCCTCCAGCAGCTCGGTCGCTTCATCGCTGAAGATGGCAGCGATGTCGGCGTCATAATCGCCGCGGCCGGTCGGCGGCGCGGCAGGCGGTGCCGCGGGTGGCACCGTCGCCGGCGCTGGCCCGGCGGCGGCGCCCGCGTAGGGCACCTCACCGCCGTCGGTCGGCAGCTCCGGCGGGGGCGGCAGCAGGTGATCAAACTCCGCGCCGTGCGACGTGCGCGCCGGCGTGAGGTCCGCCTGGATGTGCGGAATCAACTGGTCGATACTGAGCCGCTCGCCGGCCGGCGCCTCGGGGGCGGCCGCCTGCTGCTGCTCCGGCGTTTCCGGCGGCCCGGCCGCGGGCAGCACCTCGATAATGCCGGTCTCGTCCGGATCCGGCTCGGTCGCAATCGCCTGCTCGAGCGCCAGGTCGGCGGCCGACACGCGACTGACCATTTCCTCGACGCTGGCCAGGTTCGACGCCGGCAAGTGCAGTCGTTCGAGCACGTCCTCGAAGGCCGCCACCGAATCTGCCAGCACCGACAGGCCCGCGTCGTCCAGCGAGCGGCCATGATCGAACAGCCGCGTGAGCCAGCGGTGCAGGGGTTCGGCCAGCCGCACGGCATGCGGCGACTCGGCCGTGCGCGAAGCGCCGCGCAGCGTGTGGCAGGCGCGGTACAGCTGCTCGGTAACGTGGTGCGGTCCAGGCGTGGTCCACGACTTGCGCAGGAATACGCGCACGGTCTCCAGGTGCGACTGCATCTCCTTGCGGTAGATGTCCTGCAGCGAATGGTCAATCGACGCTGGCGCTTCCGGCTCGGCCGGGCGCTCCGGTTCCGGCGGCGGTGCGGCGACGGGTGGCCGCAGCGCGGCGGGCTGCAGCATCTTGGCGCCAGCGGGCGGCACGCGCTCGAGCATCTTCGCCATGCCCGCCGGGTCCAGCGCAACCATGAGCGTCTTTTCGTAGGGGCGCCGCTCGGCCGCCTCGGCATGCGGCGCGGCGACCGCTTCGTCGCCCGCAGCGAGCGCAGCAATGCGCGCCGCAATCGTTGCAACGGCCGGCGCTGCGGACTCGTTGCTCTCGAGCGCGTCGATCAGCCCGGGCAGCGCCGCCACGGCTTCGCGCAGCACGACCATCATTTCCGGCGCGCGCGGCCGCGTGCCGTCGATGATCCGGTTGAGCAGGTACTCCACGGACCACGCGAAGTCGCCAAGCACCGACGCGCCGACCATGCGGCCGCTGCCCTTCATCGTATGGAAGGCGCGACGGACGCGGGTCAGGGATTCGCGGTCGGCCGGGTTCTCGTCCCATAACGGGAACAGCTTGCGAACGACCACCGTCTCCTCGCGCGCTTCCTCCACGAATATCGTGAACAGCTCCGGATCGACGGCGGCGGTGGCTGCGGGCTCGCGGGCCGGCGGCGCAGCGCCGCGCGGCGTTTCCAGCACCACCGTCGCGTCCTGCTCCGACGCCATCGCCGCGTGCGCCGCGCCCGCCAGCGGCTGGGCGGGGGCATCCAGCGCCGACAGACAACGCTCGGCGTTGTCGAGCATGTACCATGGATCGCCGCGGCCGGCCTGCAGCGTCTCCATGTAGTACTCGATGCTGACCAGCGCATCCGCCAGGCGATCGATGACCGGCGGCGGCGGCGGCGGCGTGCCCGGTCGCAGCAGCTCCACGACCCGCCGGCCGATGCGCAGCATGATCTCCATCGCGCGCGTCTTGCCGAGCATCAGCAGCGTGGCCGTGACGCCGCGCGTCAGCGGCATGATCGAGTCGATGCCGACGACCTCCGCGTCCGGCTGCAGCGCCTGCGTGACGATTTCCTTGATGCGGGCCAGGTTGATCCCGCACTCGCGCAGGACCGCGCCGGTGACCTGGCGGAATTCGGGATCCGTCGGCGCTCCCGCGGCAGGTGCGCCGGGCGGCATGATGAGCCGCACGAGGCCATCGTCGAGGCTGTCCTCGACGGTGATCAATGCGGTGGCGATGCCGAGCAGCCCGTCCGGGTCGCCGGTCGTGCGGCGCGCGACGACGTCGCCCAGCCGGCCCAGTTCCGCCTGCACCTGCTCGCGCAGCGAGCCGAGACCGAGCACGGCAAGCGTGTCGCCGATCTTCTTCAGCAACTCGACCTGCGGCGCGAGCTCTTCGGGCTGGCCGCCCTTGCGGGTGAACAGGTCGAGCGCGTCCTTGACCCGCCCGAGGTCTTCCTTGATGGCCGCGGCGACCGTGTGCATGAGCTTGACCGACGGCAGCGACAGTGAAGTGCGCTCGTCCTCGATCGAGTCGTCCAGCGGCAGCAGTTCGGCGATGCGGAACGACTCGCGTACCGCCGTCACGCGCAGGCCGTCGGACTTTGCGCGCGCGACGTAATAAAGCAGGTTGTTGAGCAGCTCCAGCGGCGGCTTCCCGGCGTAGGCCTGCTCGCCGGACTCGTACAGCCGGCGCAATTCGCGGTCGGCATGGCCGAGCAGCCGCTTGACCGACAGGCTGCACTCCAGCCCGCCACTGCGCGCCGCCTCCAGCACTGCGCCGACCACCCACCACAACTGGTAGACCGGCGCCGTGGTCGCGGCGCCTTCGATGCTTGTGGCAATCCTGGCCAGCTCGTCGAGGCGGGCCTGCGACCGGTCGCCGCGGATCAGCCCGAGCAGCGCCACCTGGTAGGCCGGCCGCCGGCGCCGCGCCAGTTTCGCTGCCGTCAGGCCCGGCTCGTCGCCAGGCGACGGCGCGGGCTGCTGCTTGGACGTCAGGTTGAGCGACAGCAGCGTGCCCTCGGACAACAGCGGCGCGCCGCGGCAGGCCCGCAGGTCATTGAGCAGCGGCAGCAACACCAGCGCCAGGTCCCGGCTGCCGCCGAGCACGCGGTCCAGGTAGGTGGGCAACTGCATCGCCGCGCGCACCAGCGCGTCCAGGCCCTCCTCCGTACCGTGCAGGTCGCTGCCGGGCGCCAGCCACCGTGCCGCCAGTTCCATTTCCTCGGCCAGCAGGGCGCCACCGTAGATCTCGACGACGCGCAGCACGCCGCGCACCTGGCGCAACAGGTCGGCCACCTGCTCGAGCGACGCGAGTTCGCCCGGCTCGTTCGCGATGGTCTCGAGCAGGGCGCGCACCTCGCCCAGCGTCGTGTTGACCTCTTCTGTGACGACGTGCAGGGCCTGGGCGTCTGCTTGCAGTGCGGCGGCCATGCTTCAGCCCGTCGTTCCGGCCCAGCGCGCGGGCGGACTCGCGGCAACGGGCGCCTCGCTGGCGGCGACGATCGCGGACCGGCGCGGCGGCGGTGCGGCCTGCACCTCGGTGGGCAGCCGGAAGCCGGCCGCCGACCGGCGCAGCAGCGCCGACAGGTCTGCCAGCCGCGCGATCGCGGTGGACGTGGCGCTGGTATTGTCCGCGGTCTGCTGGCTGATCTCGCGCAGCACCTGCATGGAACGCGAAATCTGCGCCGACGTCGCGGCCTGCTGCCGCGCGCTGCCGCTGATGTTCTGCAGCAGTTGCGCAATCTGGTTGGACACTGCCTCGATCTCGCCAAGCGCCGCACCGGCATTCTCGGCCAGCAGCGCGCCACCGACGACGTCCGTCGTCGTGCGCTCCATCGACACGACGGCCTCATTGGTATCGCTCTGGATGGTCCGCACCAGTACCTCGATCTGGCGTGTCGAGTGGCCGGCACGCTCTGCCAGCCGCTGTACCTCGTCCGCCACCACTGCGAAGCCGCGGCCGGCGTCGCCAGCCATCGAGGCCTGGATCGAGGCGTTCAGCGCCAGGATATTGGTCTGTTCGGCGATGTCGTTGATGAGTTCGACGATATTGCCGATTTCCTGCGAACTCTCGCCGAGGCGCTTGATGCGCTTGGACGTGTCCTGGATGTTCTCGCGGATGGCGTTCATGCCGTCGATGGTGCGGCGCACCGCGTCCGCGCCCTTGTGCGAAACGTCCACGGCATGGCGCGCGACGTCGGAGCAACGTTCCGAATTGGCCGACACCTCTTCAATGGACGACGCCATGCCGGCCACGGCGTCGGTCGCCCCGGCCACCTGCCGCGATTGCGCGACGCTCGCCTTGGCCAGGTGGCCGGCCGCCGCCTGGGTCTGGCGCGCGGCCGAATCGAGCTGCACGGCCGTGTCGTTGATGGTCGCGACCAGATCGCGCAAGGCCTCGATCGCGTAGTTGATGGCATCCGCGATCGCGCCGGTGATTTCGTCGGTCACCGTTGCCTGCACCGTCAGGTCGCCGTCGGCCAGGCTCGACATCTCGTCCAGCAGCCGCAGGATGGCCTCCTGGTTGCGGCGGTTCTGGCGCGCCTGCTCCTCGGTGACGCGCCGCAGGTGTATCGTCCGGCGCCAGGCCAGCAAGGCCGCCAGCAGCACGGCGATGGCCAGCGCCACCGCGGCCAGCGCAGGATACGGCCCGGCGACCACCAGCGTGGGGCCGACCGCCGTCTCGATCGTCTGCAGCCTCAGGTCGGCGGCCGCACCGGCCTTGCCGAGCTCGGCGGCGCGCCGCTGCGCGGTGACGACCTGTTCGGCGCGCTCGAGCGCACCCCGCACCTGTTCCTCGAAGGATGCGAAAGTCTTGCGCGTGTCAGCCAGCCGCGTGTTCGCCTCGCCGGTCAGGCGCGCCACGTCGGCGCCGCCGGCCTGCCCGGCGAATCCGGCCAGGAACTGCGCGAGCAGCGCGGTGTTGTCGGCAATGTCGCGGGACGCCTGAGCCAGCTTGTCGCCGCCGGCCGCCAGCACCTGCAGGTCGGCACTCGTCCTGCGGGCCACGGTTTCGAACTCGGGCAGGTAGCGCAACGCGCCCGCCCCACCCGGCGCTGCCACCGCATTGCCGGTGTCCGCCAGCAGCCTGCCCAGCCACGTGTCCGCACCGGCCGCCCAGGTCTTCAGTTCGGCCGACGGGGTGCGCACCTCGAGCACGGCGTCCGCCCCCTGCAGCAACTCCGGCCAGGCGGGCTCGTCGCCGAGCAGCCGCGCGCTGGGGCTCGACAGCGACTCGAACGAGGCGCGGCCCGCTTCGATCTCCCCGAGCAGCGACGCCAGACTGTCCCGCGATCCGGCCAGGCGGGTCATCGCAGCCTCGTCGCCGCGCACGGCTTCGGCCGCGAGTGGCGGCATCGACGTGGCCAGCCGGGTCAGTTCCGCGACGTGACGGCGCAAGTCCCGCTCCTGCGCCTGGAACCTGGCGGACAGCAGCAACATGACGGCCGCCGCCAGCAACAGCGCGACGCCGATCGCGATCAGCACCGGCAGCAACCGGGACGCTTTCTGCGGTTCGAGCATTCTTGCCATCCGCTTCCTTATCCCGCCTAGCCCTTCACGAAAGCCGGGCTTTCGACCAGCTTCCGCAGGCTGAACACCGGCCAGGCCTCGGTCCCGCGCCGGAACGACCCGGCCAGGTAACGTTCGCAGCGAATCATCGTCATGGGTGGCTCGGCGTGGAACTCCTGCTCATTGAAACGCCTGAAGCCGAGCACCTCGTCCACCACCAGCCCGGCCGGGATCTCGCGGTGGTTGACGACGATCACCCTGGCGTTGCGACCCTCCTGGGTCTCGCCGCTGCCCAGGTACTGCTTGAGGTCGACCACCGGCAGCAACTGTCCGCGCACGTTGGCCAGGCCGCGAATCCACTCCCTGGCACCCGGCACACGCGTCAGCGGCGCCGGCACGCCCATCACTTCGCGCGCCTCGTCGCGCGCCACCAGAAACGTCTCGCCGCCCATGCGGAACGCGACACCGATCCAGGCCTGGCCGGCCGCAGCCTCGAGCGCGCCTGCCACGGCGGCGCGCGCGCGCCGGTCCAGTTCCTGCAACAGCTCGAACGGCCTGTCCTTCAGCGACTTGAGGCTCTCTGCGGACGACATTTCCTCAGCCCGCCGGCAACGCCGCCTGCGCCTTCTTCCGCAACTGCGACGCCGACACCGGTTTCACGAGGTAGTCGACCGCGCCCTGGCGCATGCCCCAGACCATGTCGCTCTCCTGATCCTTGCTCGACACCATGATGACCGGGATCGCCCTGGTCTTCGGATCGTTGCTGAGCTCGCGCGTCGCGCGGAACCCGTCCATGCCGGGCATGACGATGTCCATGAGAATGAGGTCGGGCCGCAGCGCGCGCGCCTTGCGGATCGCTTCGTCGCCGTCGGCGGCCGTTTCGACCTCGAATCCCGCCGCTTCGAGGACCTGCCTCATCTGGTGGACCTCGGTGGGAGAGTCGTCGACGATCAGGATGAGCGCCATGTCATGCTCCGGTGAACGACCCTCAACGGCTGACGTGCTGCTCGATCGCCGACAACAGCTCGTCACGGGTAAACGGCTTGGTCAGGTAATGCTCCGAGCCGACGATCCTGCCGCGCGCGCGGTCGAACAGGCCGTCCTTGCTGGACAGCATGATCACCGGGATCGAGCGGAACACCTTGTTGTGCTTGATCAGCGAGCAGGTCTGGTAGCCGTCCAGGCGCGGCATCATGATGTCCACGAAGACGATGTCCGGCTGGTGGTCCGCGACCTTGGGCAGCGCGTCGAACCCATCCACCGCCGTGAATACTTCGCAGCCCTCCTTGGCCAGCAGGGTTTCCGCCGTACGGCGGATGGTCTTGCTGTCGTCAACGACGAGCACCTTCAGTCCCTGAAGCCGGGCTGGCGTCTTGGCGGCGGCTGCGCTCTCCATCTATCACCTCCGACCCGGTCAGCATCACGTTGGGGCGCTCCCACACACCGCATGGGCACGCCCGTCGCATATACCTCCGGAGCGTCGACTTTTTAACATATCGGCACCCCGCCCGCCATGCGCGGACCCGCGCCCGCGCGACGGCCGGTACAGGATGACGGTGTACTATGTCGCGACCCCCTAGCGGGGTCGATGCGCGTCACATTCCGGCCAATCCGGCTGCCCGGGAGCGATGAAATGGCCCACCGACCACGGCTTGGCGTGCTGATGGACCCGATTGGCTCCATTCATCCCGCCAAGGACTCCACGCTGGCCATGCTGCTCGCTGCCCAGTCGCGCGACGCCGAGTTGTTCTATTTCGAGCAACGCCATCTGTGGGTGCGGGATGGCCGGGCGCTGGCCAGGCTGACGCCGGTGACCGTCCGCGACGATCCGGGCGACTGGTTCCGTCTTGGCGAGCCGCGCGACACGCCGCTGGCCGACCTCGACGCCGTGCTGATGCGCAAGGACCCGCCTTTCGACACCGAGTACATCTACACGACCTACCTGCTGGAGCGGGCCCAGGCCGACGGTGTGCTGGTGGTGAACAGCCCGCAGGGCCTGCGCGACATGAACGAGAAGGTGTACACCGCCTGGTTCCCCGAATGCTGTGCCCCGACGCTGATCACGCGCGACCTGGCCAGGATGGCCGCCTTCCTGGCCGAGCACGGCCAGGCGGTCTGCAAGCCGCTGGCGGGCATGGGCGGCAAGTCGGTGTTCGTGGTGGACGCCGGCGACAAGAATGCCAACGTCATCTTCGAGACGCTGACGGACAACGGCCAGCGCTATGCGATCGTGCAGCGCTACATCCCGGACATCGCGACCACCGGCGACACGCGCATCCTGCTGATCGACGGCGAGCCGGTCGAGCACGCGCTGGCGCGGATCCCGCCGGCCGGCGACAACCGCGGCAACCTGGCGGCGGGCGCCCGGGGCGTCGGCCGCGCACTCAATGACCGCGACCGCTGGCTGTGCGCGCAGATCGGTCCCGTGATGCGCGAGCGCGGCATGTTGTTCGTGGGCCTGGACGTGATCGGCGGCTTCGTCACCGAGATCAACGTGACCAGCCCGACCGGCATCCGCGAGCTCGAGAAGCAGTTCAAGGTGGACATCGCGGGGCGGTTCATCGATGCGGTGCTGGCGCGCATCGTCCGGTCATAGCGTCTGGCGCGCATTCCAGGGCCTGGCCGCTCCGCAGGGCGGGCGCGCGGGATCCGGTCGGGTCCCCACGCTCGCTCCGTCGGAGGATAGTCGCTCGCTTGGGGGACCGCGACCACCTCGCGCGCCCGCTCACAGCGCGGCAACACCGTCAAGTGCGGCAGGCGCGGACGGCCGGGGGTCGGCGAGCGAATAAAGATCGACTGAGCGAGCGACCCCCGGCCGGCCGCGCCGGGCACCGCCCGGCGTGCCCGCCGCGATGTGCCGTCACCGTTGGTCGTGAGGGGCCGGACCCCGTGGTGCTGCGCCGTCGCTGATGGACGGCGCCTATAATCGACGTGATGGCCGACACCGACATCCCCACCGAGCACACGACGGTCGACGACCGGCTGCTGGTGATGATGTTCCTGGTGGCGCTGTTCCACCTGATCATCATCCTCGGCGTGTCCTTTGCCGCGTCGCCGGCGCGCGACGCCGGCTCCATCCGCAGCCTGGAGGTGCTGCTGGTGAGCGACGCCTTGCCGGAATCCGCGCGCAATGACGAGGCCGTGTACCTCGCGCAGCGCACCCAGCAGGGCGCGGGCAATGATCCCGACCTGTCGCGCACCCAGTTGCCCACGGCCTCCGACGCGTCCGTCGACCTGCCGGGGGACAGCGACGGCCAGGCAATGCGACGGCAGCAAGCCGGGCTCGCCGGTGGCGACACGGCCGCCGTCACCTCGACCGGCGCCACCTCGCGCCTGCGGTACGTGGCCGACGCCCAGCTGGCCGCGGCGCTCGCGGGCGACCTGGCCAGGCAGCAGGTGGCCGGCACGACCACGACGCTGCCGGCCAGCGCGGACGACCCGGCGTTGCGCCTCAAGGGGCCGTCGCGGCGCGAATTGATGGTGACCGCCAGCACCCGGACTGCGGAGTCATCCCTGTACATCGACGCGTGGCGGCAGAAAGTCGAGCGCGTCGGCACGCTCAACTTTCCCAACCAGGCGCGCCGCCGCGCGATGACCGGCAACCCCGTGCTCGAGGTCGCGCTGACGTCCGACGGGCGTCTGGCCGAGGTGAGGGTGCAGCGCTCCAGCGGATTCGCGGAACTGGACCAGGCCGCGGTGGACATCCTCAGGCTGGCGGCGCCCTTCGAACCATTCTCTCGCGAACTGGCGGCGCGGCACGATACGCTGCGGTTCGCGTACGAATGGCAGTTCGTACGCGGCCAGATGACCGGATCGACGGTGACGGTGGCACCGGGCCGCTGAGCGGCGCGGCACGGAATGCGGCGTGCGTCTTTGACCGATGCCGTGCGGCGACCGATACTACCCACATGCCGGAAGGCCAATACCTGACCAACCAGCTGCTGATCGCGATGCCGTCGCTCGGCGACCCCAATTTTTCGCACACGGTCACTCTGGTCTGCGAGCACACCGAGCGCGGCGCGCTTGGCATCGTGCTGAATCGCCCGCTCAACATGCGGCTCGGCGACGTGCTGGAACAGTTGTGCCTGCCGCACTCCAACGCGCACCTGGCCGATCAGCCGGTGCTGTGCGGCGGGCCGGTGCAGACCGACCGCGGTTTCGTGTTGCACAGGCCGACCAGCAAGGCTTGGGACTCCACGCTCAGCGTCTCGGACGTGCTGCAGGTCACCACGTCGCGGGACGTGCTCGAGTCCATGGCCCGTGGCGAGGAGCCGGCCCACGCGGCCATGGCGCTCGGCTACGCAGGCTGGGAAGCCGGCCAGCTCGAGGACGAAGTACGGCAGAACTCCTGGCTGACCGCCCCCTGTGACGACAGCATCATTTTCGACGTGCCCTACGAGCAGCGCTGGCATGCGGCCGCCAGGCTGCTGGGCGTGGACCTGTCGCTGATCAGCAACGTCTCCGGACACGCATGACCCAACCCCAGGGCGGGCCGACGACCGTGCTCGCCTTCGACTTCGGCCTGAAGCGGATCGGCGTGGCCGTCGGCAACACGCTTACCTCGACCGCGGAACCCCTGACGACGCTGGGCGCGCGCGCCGGCGAGCCCGACTGGGACGCTGTCGCGCGCTGCGTCGGCGAATGGGGCCCGGGCGTCATGGTGGTCGGCGTACCCTGTAATATGGACGGCAGTCCCGGACCGCTGACGGCGGGCGCGCGAGCTTTCGCAGCCGGATTGTCCGCCCGGTTCGGGGTCAGGACCGAGCTGACGGACGAACGCCTGTCTTCGCACGAGGCGGGGCAGACCCTGAAATCGAAGCGCCAGTCCGGTGAACTCGGACGCCGCGTGCGGCGCGCGGACGTCGACCGCGAAGCGGCCTGCGTGCTGCTGCGCCAGTGGCTGGCCGGCCGGTAGCGGCGCGGCCCGCAAGGATGGAGACCATGCAGCCGTTTTCGCAATTCGATGACAACGGGCGCCTGCGGCACCTGATCACCCTGGAGGGCCTCGACGGCGACCTGCTGCGCGAGCTGCTCGACCGCTCCCAGCACTATGTAGCGCGGCCCGCCGATCTGGCCGGCCACGGCCGCGAACTGGCCGGCTTCACGGTCGCCAACCTGTTTGCCGAGCCCTCGACGCGCACGCGCGCGTCGTTCGAGCTGGCGGCCATCCGCCTCGGCGCCGATGTCATCAACCTCGACCTGATGCTGTCCTCGCGGCTCAAGGACGAGTCAATGCTGGACACGATCTACACGCTCGAGGAAATGCAGGTGGACCTGTTCGCCATCCGCGATTCCAAGCCGGGCGTGTTGCAGTACGTGGCCGAGCACGCGGAGCAGCAGGTCAGCATCGTCTCGGCAGGCGAGGCGCATCTGTCGCATCCGACCCAGGGCCTGCTGGACGCGCTCACCATCCACCAGTACAAGGGCGGCTTCCGCGACCTGATCGTCGCCGTGGTCGGCGACGTCAGCCACTCACGGGTGGCGCGTTCCGCCTGGCATGCATTGTCGACGCTCGGGGTCGGCGAGTTCCGGCTGGTCGGCCCCAAGGAACTGATGCCCGGCGCGGACGAGTTCCGCGGCGCGAACCGCTTCGAATCGCTCGACGAGGGGCTCGACCACGCCGACGTCGTCATGATGCTGCGCATCCAGGCGGAGCGCATGGCGTCGGCGCAGGTCCCGGAGAAAGGCGGCTATTTCGAGCACTACGGCCTGACGCCCGCACGCCTCGCGCGGGCGCGCGCCGAGGCCATCGTCATGCACCCAGGGCCGATGAACCGCGGCGTCGAAATCGACTCGTCGGTCGCGGACGGCCCACAGTCCGCCATCCGGCGCCAGGTCGCCAATGGCGTGGCCGTGCGCATGGCCGTACTGTCCTACCTCGCCGAGACGCGGCGCGGGCGCGGTTGATGCCCGGCCATGTCCGGCCGCACCGCGGCACGATCTTCGTCGAGGACGCCAGGATCCTCGAGCAGCAGCGGTTCGCGGCGGGCCAGCGGGTCATCCGGCTGCACGCGCCCAAGTGCGCCGCGGCGGCGCGGCCCGGCAGCTTCGTGCACCTGACCTGCAGCCCCGACATCCCGATGCGGCGACCGCTGTCCGTGATGCGCGCCAGCCCGCGCGAGGGCTGGATCGATATCCTGTACAGGACGGGCGGCCGTGGCCTGACCGCCCTCGCGGAACGCCACCCGGGCGAGACGCTGTCCAGCCTGGGGCCCATCGGCAACGGCTTCATGCCGCAGCAGGCACGGCCGCGCACGCTGCTGATCGGCGGCGGCGTGGGCATTCCGCCGATGGTGTTTCTCGCCGAAGTGCTCGCGGCCGACCGCAGTACCGGCTGGCGGCCGCTGGCGCTGTTCGGCTCCGAGGTGCCGTTCCCGTTCGTGACACGACCTTCGACCCTGCTCGTGCCGGGCATCCCCGACGGCGTGATCGCCTGCATGCCGCTGCTCGACGGCTGGGGCGTTCCCAGCCGGCTCGCCTCGCTGGCCGGCCTCGCTGGTTGCTTCGACGGATTCGTCACGCAGCTGGCCGACGCGTGGCTGGCGTCGCTGGACAGCGCCGCGCTCGCACAGGTGGGCATCTTCGCGTGCGGCCCGACGCCCATGCTCGCCGCCGCGGCCGAGGTGGCGCGGCGCCACGGCGTGCCGTGCCAGGTGTCGCTGGAGGAGTACATGGCCTGCGCGGTCGGCGGCTGTGCCGGCTGCACCGTCCTGGTGCGCACGCCGGAAGGCCCGGCGATGAAGCGCGTGTGCGTGGACGGGCCCGTGTTCGACGCGGCGACGGTCTTCTAGGCGGGATCAGGCCCCGGGGCTGCCCGCTGCCGGACCGGCGGCCTGGCGTCGATGCGCGAATGCAGATCGGCCGGGCGGGCGGCCTGGGGTCGGCGAGCGAATAAGGATCGACTGAGCGAGCGATGCCGGGCGGGCGGCCTGGGGTCGGCGAGCGAATAAGGATCGGCTGAGCGAGCGATGCCGGGCGGGCGGCCTGGGGTCGGCGAGCGAATAAAGATCGACTGAGCGAGCGACCCCAGGCCGCCCGCTTCAACCGACCTCAACCGAAATTGATGCGTGCCTCGAGATTGGAGCGCGAGTCGGCGTTGTTGAGCGCCTCCTCGAAATCGATCTTGCCTTCCTTGTACAGGTTGAGCAGCGCCGTGTCGTAATTCTGGATGCCGCGCTCGGTCGAACTCTGCATCCCTTCCTTGACGCTGATCACGTCGCCCTTCTTGATCAGGTCCTGCATGTGCGGCGTGTTGATCATGATCTCGACGGCCGCGCAACGGCGGCCGTTGCGGCCCTTGACCAGCCGCTGCGACACGATGGCACGCAGGTATTGCGACAGGTCGAGGTACACCTGCGGGTGCTGCTCGCGCGGGAACAGGTTGATGGCGCGCTCGAGCGTCTCCGCGCAGTTGTTCGCGTGCAGGGTCGCCAGCACCAGGTGGCCGGTACCGGCCAGCGCGATCGCCGCTTCCATGGTCTCGCGATCGCGGATCTCGCCGATCAGGATGACGTCCGGCGCCGCACGCATCGCGACCCGCAGCGCATGGCCGAAGGTCTTGGTGTCGAGGCCGACCTCGCGCTGGTTGATGATGGACTTGCGGTTGGCGTGCAGGAACTCGATCGGATCCTCGATCGTCAGCACGTGGTCGGACGCCACCTCGTTGCGATAACTGATCATCGCCGCCAGCGTCGTGGACTTGCCTGAGCCGGTCGCCCCGACCATGAGCACGAGCCCGCGCTTGAGCATGGTCAGTTCCTTGAGGACTTCGGGCAGCCCGAGGTCCTGCAGCCGCGGCGTGTCCACGCTGATGTAGCGCAACACGACGGCCGGATAACCACGCTGGTAGAACACCGCGGCCCGATACCGCCCCACGCCCGGCTCGGAAATCGCGAAGTCGATTTCCAGTTCCTTCTGGAAGTGCTCGATCTGCTCTTCCGTCATCAGGCTGAGCGCGATCTGCTTGACCGTCTCGGCCGACAGCACGCGCTTGTTGACCGGGTAGATGACGCCTTCGATCTTGATCTTGACCGGGGCCCGTGACGTGAAGAAGAGGTCGGACGCCTTCTTCTCGGCCATCAGCCGCAGCAGCGGCTTGATGTTCGGCCGCCCCGACTCGGTGTCTTCCAGCAGCGCCGCGTCGGTCGCCGGCTCAGTAGATTGTGCCTTCATTGGCTTCCTCTTCGGCGATTCTCAGCGTGCTGGCGGCCTCCGCCTGCAACGCGTCCTCGCGCTTGCTCTCGAGCTTGATGCGCAGGCGCACCTCGTTCTTCGAATCGGCGTTGCGCAGCGCCTCCTCGAAGGAGATCTGGCGGGATTCGTACAGTTCGAACAGCGCCTGGTCGAAGGTCTTCATGCCGAGCCGGTTGGACCTCGACATCACTTCCTTGATCTTGGTGACCTCGCCGCGGAAGATCAGGTCGGCGATCAGCGGCGTGCCGATCATGATCTCCATCGCCGCGATGCGGCCCTCGGCCCCATCGCGCGGGATCAGGCGCTGCGAGACCAGCGCCCGGATGTTGAGCGACAGGTCCATGAGCAGCTGCTCGCGCTTCTCCTCCGGGAAGAAGTTGATGATGCGGTCAAGCGCCTGGTTCGAGCTGTTGGCATGCAGGGTCGCCAGCACGAGGTGGCCCGTCTCCGCGAACTGGATGCCGTACTCCATCGTGTCGCGGTCGCGGATCTCGCCGATCATGATCACGTCGGGCGCCTGGCGCAGCGTGTTCTTCAGCGCCGTGTGCCAGCTGTCAGTGTCCACGCCGACCTCGCGGTGCGTGACCACGCAGCCACGGTGGGCGTGCACATACTCGACCGGGTCCTCGATGGTGACGATGTGGCCACGCGATTTTTCATTGCGGTAGCCCACCATCGACGCCAGTGTCGTGGACTTTCCCGAACCGGTCGCGCCGACCACGATGACCAGGCCGCGACTGGACATGACGATGTCCTTGAGGATCGCCGGCAATTCCAGCTCCTCGATGGTCGGGATCTTGGAGTTGATCTGGCGGATCACGCAGCCCATGTGGCCCTGCTGCACGAACGCACTGACGCGGAAGCGCCCGATACCCTGCGGCGCGATCGCGAAGTTGGCCTCCTTGGTCGCGTCGAATTCGCGCGTCTGCCGGTCGTTCATGATGGCCCGCACCATGACGGCCGACTGCTCCGGGCTCAGCGACTTTTCGGACTGCGGCCGGACTTCGCCGTCGACCTTGATCGCGGGCGGGAAGCCCGCGGTGATGAAAAGGTCGGAGCCCTTGCGCTCGACCATGCGCCGCAGGAGGTCCTGCATGAGCTTGATTGCCTGGTCCCGGTCCATCGTGTCCTCCGCGCGGCCTGCGACCGTCAGATCGAGTCCTTGTTCTGCGCCTTGTAGCGCGCTTCTTCCTTGGAAATCGAGCCCTTCTGGACCATTTCCTGCAGGCACTGGTCGAGGGTCTGCATGCCCTGCGACTGGCCGGTCTGGATCGCCGAGTACATCTGCGCGATCTTGTTCTCGCGGATCAGGTTACGGATCGCGGGCGACGCGATCATGATTTCGTGCGCCGCAATGCGGCCGCCGCCGATGCGCTTGAGCAGGGTCTGCGAAATCACCGCGCGCAGCGACTCCGACAGCATCGCGCGCACCATCTCTTTCTCGGCCGCCGGGAACACGTCCACGATGCGGTCCACGGTCTTGGCCGCGGAACTGGTGTGCAGGGTGCCGAACACCAGGTGGCCGGTCTCGGCCGCGGTCAGCGCCAGGCGGATGGTCTCCAGGTCGCGCATTTCGCCGACCAGCACCACGTCGGGGTCCTCGCGCAGCGCGGAACGCAGCGCCTCGGTGAAGCCGAGCGTGTCGCGGTGCACCTCGCGCTGGTTGATCAGGCTGCGCTTCGATTCGTGCACGAACTCGATCGGGTCCTCGATCGTGATGATGTGGTCCGGCCGGTTGATGTTGACGAAATCGATCATCGCGGCCAGGGTCGTGGACTTGCCGGAGCCGGTCGGGCCCGTCACCAGCACCAGGCCGCGCGGCAGCAGGCACAGGTCCTTGAACGCCTTGGGCGCATTCAGGTCGTCGAGCGTGCGGATTTCCGTGGGAATGTTGCGGAACACGGCGCCGGCGCCGCGGTTCTGGTTGAAGGCGTTGACACGGAAGCGCGCGAGGCTCGGCACCTCGAACGAGAAGTCCGTTTCAAAGAACTCCTCGAAGGTCTTGCGCTGCTTGTCGTTCATGATGTCGTACACCATGCTGTGCACTTCCTTGTGCGTCAGCGCTGGCATGTTGACCCGCTTCATGTCGCCGTCCACGCGGATCATGGGCGGCACGCCGGCAGACAGGTGCAGGTCCGAAGCGTTGTTCTTGACTGCGAAGGCCAAGAGTTGTGCGATATCGACGGCCATTGCGACTCCATGCGTGCCTGCGGAACTGCGGCGAGGCGGCCGGCCGTGGGTCGGCACGGGGCACCCCGGCCACGGCGCGATGTTCCAGCACGCCGGGGCCACCGGGAGTATAGCCCCGGGTACCCACCACCAATATGTTAACCGGTCCTCAAATTACCGCCTCCAACCTGGCACTGGTGCGCAGCCGGATTGCCGCCGCGGCCCGGGCGGCCGGCCGCGATCCCGGCGCGATCACCCTGATCGGCGTCACCAAGGGCCATCCGGCAGACGCCGCCTGCGCAGCCATCGCCGCGGGGCTGGCCGATTGCGGCGAGAACTTTGTGCAGGAAGCCGTCGCCAAGATCCACGCCGCAGGCGGGCTGCGCGTCACGTGGCACTTCATCGGCGCCCTGCAGAGCAACAAGACGCGTGAAGTCGCCACGCACTTCGGCTGGGTGCATACCGTCGACCGGCTGAAGATCGCCCGGCGCCTCGCCGAACAGCGGCCCCACCACGCGCCGCCCCTGCAGGTGTGCCTGCAGGTGCACATCGGTGGCGAGCAGGGCAAGTCCGGTGCGGCTGCGGCGGAACTGCCGGCGCTGGCGGCCGCCGTCGCAGCGCTGCCGCGGCTGGTCCTGCGCGGCCTCATGTGCGTCCCGCCCGAGGAGCGCGACCCGGCGCGGCAGCGCCACTGGTTCGCCGAGCTGCGGCGGCAGCGCGATGCGCTGGTGGCGCTCGGCCACCGGCTCGACGTGCTGTCGATGGGCATGAGCGGCGATTTCGAGCAGGCCATCGCCGAGGGCGCGACCCATGTGCGCGTCGGCACGGCGCTGTTCGGGCCGCGCGGCTGATCGCCGGCGGCGGCGATGCAGCCGGAATCCATGCTACCTTCGCACCGCCCGGGCGCCGCCGTGACGTGCGGCACCCCCGGCTACCGAGCAACCGGCAGGTGACCCATGGACGCGATCATCTTCATCGCCGATACGCTGTTGACGCTGACGGTCTATGCATTCCTGCTGCGGCTGCTGCTGCAGTTGTCGCGCGCCGACTTCCGCAACCCGCTGGCGCAGGCGGTGATGAAGCTCACGGACTGGTTCGTGCTGCCCGCCCGCAAGGTGCTGCCACCGGCCGGCCGCATCGACACGGCCTCGGTCGTCGCCGTGCTGCTGGCGCAGGCCGCTGCGACCGGCATCGTGTTCATGATGTCGACCGGCATCCTCATGCCGGCCGGCGCGTTGTTGTGGTCCGCGCTGCGCGCGGCCGCATTTGCGGTCATCAACCTCTACACCTTTGCCATCATCGTCTACGCGCTGCTGTCGTTCGTCGCCCCCGGCACCTACAGCCCGGCGGTCGGCCTGCTCAACTCCCTGTGCGAGCCGCTGCTGCGGCCGGTACGGCAGCTCCTGCCGGTCGTCGGCGGCCTGGACTTCTCGCCGCTGCTCGTGATCATCGCGCTGCAGGCGCTCAAGATCCTGCTGCGCTGAGCCGTGGCGGAATGGGCGACTGCCGGCGATGGCTTCATGACCCTGGCAGTGCGGGTGCAACCCCGCGCGCCGCGTGACGCCATCGTGGGCCTGCACGCCGGCCGGCTGAAGGTGCGCATTGCGGCCACCCCCGACGATGGCGCCGCCAATGCCCGCCTGCGGCGGTTCGTCGCCGGCCTGTTCGGCGTGCCGCTGCGCCAGGTCACCCTGCTGGCAGGCCAGGCCGCCCGTGACAAGTTGCTGCGCGTGGACGGCGCGCGGGACCTGCCGGCCGCGCTGGCGCGTCTCGGCGACGGTTGAATGGCCAGGGTCGCGGCCGGTTCGCGGTGCAGCGTCGCGGGTCTCCTGGTCCTGGTGCTGGCCGGCTGCGGCGGCGGCGAGCCGGCCGCGCCGGTCGCCGCGCGAGCCTATGAGGACCCGGGATTCGTTACCGACGGTGAATTCGAGATGCGGTACGGCACGCCGCTCGCCGTCGAACTTGCGCCAGATCTCGCAAGCGCTTACGGCATAGACCGAAGGCAGGGTCTAGCTTTGCTGAGCGTCTCGATCCTGCGGCGGCGGCCCGGCGCGACGCCGCTGCCCGTCACCGCCGGGGTGTCCGGCTCGCTGGCGACGCTGCTCGGCGAGCAGCGCGCGCTCGAGTTCAGGAGACTTGATGTCGCAGGCAGCGTGTCCTACCTCGCGCAGTTCGAGGCGCGTGACCGGCAGCCCTTCGTGCTGCAATTCGAGGCGCGACCGGATGCCGCGCCGACCCGCTTGCTGCGGGCGAGGATCACCCGCGAGCTTTCCGTCAAGCCGCGCTGACGCTGGAAAACCCGGAAAAATAAAGGCCAACCCTCTTATGTAGCGGTTTTTTCCGTGCTATCTTGCACTGTCCATTGAAAAACAGCGGACTTGAGCCGCTGCCTAGCCAACCTACAGGAGAACGCTGATGGCGAAAAAGAACGCTGCGCCGACCAAGTCGCAGATCGTAACTGCGATTGCCGAACAGACCGACCTGACCAAAAAGCAGGTCACGGCAGTGTTCGATGCACTGAACGGCGTGATGAAGAAGTCGCTGAGGAATGCTGGCGTGTTTACGCTGCCGGCCCTCTGCAAGATGCGCGTGGTGAGGAAGCCGGCCACCAAGGAGCGGGCGGGCGTCAATCCCTTCACGGGCGCCAAGATGATCATCAAGGCCAAGCCGGCCTCCAAGAAAGTGCGCGTTCGCGCGCTGAAGAACCTCAACGAGATGGTGGTCTGATCCACCCTCGGTCGCCGATCAGCGACATCAGCGGGGCGGCGCAAGCCGCCCCGTTTATTTTTGGGGTGCGGACAGCCACTCCCTCACGACGTCCCGCAATTCGGTAATGCGCCCGTGAAAGAAATGGTCCGCGCCGGCGAACAGCGCCAGCTGCGGCGCCGGCACCAGCTTCCGTGACCACGTCGTCACGGCCTCGTGGTCGACCAGCTCGTCGCTGTCGCCCTGCACGATCAGCCACGGGCAGCGCGGCGCCGGCAGGCCGCTGGAATCGAAGCGCTGCACCGGCGGCGCAACCGTCAGCAACCGGCTGGCATCGCGCGCCAGCGCAAGCCGCCAGGCCATGAAACTGCCGAACGAGAAACCCATCGCCCACAACTGCGTTGCGCCAAGGGTCTGGCGGCCCCAGTCGGCCACGGCCAGCGCGTCCTCGGTCTCGCCCTCACCGCCGTCGTAGTGGCCGGCGCTGCCGCCGACGCCCCGGAAGTTGAAGCGGATCGCCGGCACCCCCAGGTCGCGCGCGGCGCGCGCCAGCGTGTGCACGACCTTGTTCTGCATCGTGCCGCCGAAGAGCGAGTGCGGATGACAGCAGACGGCGGCCGTGCCGGCCCGCAGCGCAGCCGCGGGCCGGTCCACGAGGGCTTCGAGCGGGCCGGCCGGACCTTCGATGAAGACCCGTTCCGGCGGTGGCAGCCTGGCGCTCATGCCTCGACAGCTAGCGCTTGTGGATCGCGCCGTCCTTCATGACGAAGGACACCCGCTGCAGGGCCGTCACGTCCGCGAGCAGGTCGCCCGGTACCGCGACGAGGCCGGCCAGCTTGCCGGGCTCGACGCTGCCGAGGCGGCCGGCCGCGCCCGGCGCGACCATCGCAACCCATTGGTGCATCGTGTTCCCCCGGGCTGGCGCGCCTTGCCGCAGCCTACTTGTTGTCCTCGATGAAATTCACCGACTCGACGCCCAGCAACTCAACCTCGAAAACCAGCGTCGAACCGGGTGGAATGAGGCCGTTGCCTATGTTGCGGTTGCCGTAGGCGAGTTCCGGCGGTATCACCATGCGCCGCAGGCCGCCGACGCGCATGCCAGTCACGCCGACTTCCCAACCGCGGATGACCCGTCCCGCGCCGAGCTCGAAGACGAACGGCTGGCCGCGTTCCCTGGAGCTGTCGAACTGGCGGCCGCGATAACCCAGCGCGCCAGGTTCGTACAGCCAGCCGGTGTAGTGCACCGCGAGCACCATGCCGGCGCGCGCCCCGATGCCGACCCCTGAGCGAAGGTCTTCCGTCAGCAACTGCGGTCCGGCCTCGCTGGCGCCGACCGGTGGCACCGGCGCACGCTGCGCCGGCGCGCTGGCGACCGCTTCGCCATCGGCCTGCGCCGCGGGCGCCGCGGCCGGCTGTTGCCGCTCAGGCTCCGCCGGGGCTGCCGCCACGGCCGTGAACCCCACCCAGCACAGCGCGGGCAGCAACAGCGCGACGTGCCTCACTTGCCAGGCTCCCGGAAATCGAGCGCGGCCGAGTTGACGCAGTAGCGCTTGCCCGACGGCTCGGGACCGTCGTCGAAGACGTGGCCGAGGTGTGCGCCGCAGCGGGCGCAGGCGGCTTCGATGCGCACCATGCCGTGGCTCTGGTCGCGCCGTTCCACGACCCGGTCGCCCGCCAGCGGCAGCCAGAAGGATGGCCACCCCGAACCAGAGTCGTACTTGGTGTCCGACGAGAACAGCTCCTGTCCGCAACAGGCGCAACTGTAGATACCGCGTTGCTCGTTGTAACAGTAGCGCCCCGTGAACGGCCGTTCCGTGCCCTTGTCCTGGGTCACGTAGAACTGCTCGGGCGTCAGTCGCGCCTTCAGTGCTTCCCGGTCACGAACCTCGTCCGACATGGCGTCCCACCCCCTGCCTGCCGCTTGCGCCGCGCGTCGGCCCGATTATAGGCAGAGTCGCGCGGCCCGGCCGAATGCACCCTACGAGCCGTCGCCCGGCGTGATGATGCGACCCGCCGCGCCGTCGCCGCCGATGAGCCGGTTGACGCGGCGCACGAAGCCGGCCGGGTCCGCGAGCGTGCCGCCCTCCACCAGCACGGCCTGCTCATGCAGCAGCGCGGCCAGCTCGTCGAAGGACTCGCCGTCCGGCAGGTCCTGCAGACGGCGCACCAGTCCATGCGCGGCGTTCAACTCGAGCCATGGCCGCGACGGCGGCAAGGCCTGGCCGGCAGCCTCCAGCACGCGGCGCAGCTGCGGCCCCAGGTCGTGTTCATCGCGCACCAGGCAGGCGGCCGAGTCGGCCAGGCGCGCGCTGGCGCGCACGCCGGCGACCTTGTCCCCGAGCCTCGCGGCGACCCGCTGCCACAGCGGTTCCAGCGCGACCGCCGACACCTCGGCCGACTTGCGCTCGCCTTCCGGCACGACGGCCGCGAGGTCCAGCGTGCCGCGCGCGGCGTCGCGCAACGGGTGGCCGTCGAATTCCTCGAGGTGCCTGATGACCCACTCGTCGATGCGGTCGGTCAGCAGCAGCGCCTCGACGCCGTGGGCGCGCAGCGTCTCCAGGTGGGGGCTGCCCCGCGCGGCCAGCACGCCTTCGGCGGCCACGTAATACAGCTCCTTCTGCCCGTCCTTCATGCGCGAAACATAGTCTGCCAGCGAGCTGTCCTGCGACTCGCCCTCGGTGGCGGTGGTCGCGAACCGCAGCAGGCCCGCGATGCGTTCCCGGTTGGCCGGATCCTCGGCCAGCCCTTCCTTGAGGACGGCGCCAAACTCCTTCCAGAAGACCCGGTACTTGTCGGGCTCCTCGTCGACCAGCCGCGCCAGCATGTCGAGCACGCGGCGGGTGATCGCCGACTTGATGACTTCGACCTCCGCATCCTGCTGCAGCAGCTCGCGCGACACGTTCAGCGGCAGGTCGCTCGAGTCGACCACGCCCTGCACGAAGCGCAGGTACAGCGGCAGGAACTGCTCGGCGTTGTCGCGGATGAAGACCCGCTTCACATACAGCTTGAGGCCGCGCGGCGCTTCCCGGTTGTACAGGTCGAATGGCGCCGTGCATGGTATGTACAGCAGCGACGTGTACTCGCGGCGGCCCTCGACGCGGTGATGGCTCCAGGCCAGCGGCTCGCCCGGGTCGTGCGACACGTGCCGGTAGAACTCGCGGTACTCGTCATCGCTCAGGTCCTGCTTCTGGCGCGTCCACAGCGCCTGTGCCTGGTTGACGCGGTCGTAGGTGCCCTTGCCGCCGTCCGGGCGCAGCAGCACCGGGAAGCCGATGTGATCGGAGTACTTGCGCACCAGCTGCCGCAGGCGGAACGCGTCGGCGAACTCCCGCGCGTCCGGCTTCAGGTGCAGCACGACGCTGGTGCCGCGCTGCGCCAGCTCCACGTCCTCGACCGTGAACTCGCCGCTGCCTTCCGACGACCAGCGCACGCCGGACGCCGCGGGTTGTCCCGCGCGCCGCGACAGCACCTCGACACGGCTCGCAACGATGAAGCTGGAGTAGAAGCCGACGCCGAACTGCCCGATCAGCTGGCTGTCCTTCTGCGCGTCGCCGGTCAGGCGCGCAAAGAACTCGGCGGTGCCCGACTTGGCGATCGTGCCCAGGTGTTCCGCGGCCTCGTCGCGCGACATGCCGATGCCCGTGTCGGTGACCGTCAGCGTGCCGGCGTTGGAGTCGAAGTCGATGCGTACCTCCAGCTCGCCGGCGTCGGCGGCCAGCGCCGCATCGGCCAGCGCGGCAAAGCGCAGCCGGTCGCAGGCGTCGGAAGCATTGGAAATCAGCTCGCGCAGGAAGATGTCGCGATGGCTGTACAGCGAGTGGATCATCAGCCTGAGCAGCTGGCGAACCTCGGCCTGGAAGGCCCGGGTCTCGGGGGTGGAAGCGGTCGTCATCTGGCAGTTCTCCCGGCATCAATGAACCCCGCGCGACCAGGCGGCCGCGCGGGCATCGGGTTCCTACTCGGGAGTAAGGCCTCGGCGGGCCTATTTCAAGGGCTGGGCGCCCGCAGGGCCAGTGCGGCGGGCGGACGGCGGGCGCCGTCGCCGGCCGGACTGGCCGCCGGCCACCAGCCGAGATGGTGCCGCAGCACCGCCAGCCAGTCGTCGACGTCGTCGAGCACCTGCATCAGGCGTTCCATGGTCGGGTGGGGTCCGGGCGGTCAGCGCCGCCGCGCCGCCTTGCTGTTGCGGGCGTCGTCTTCCTCGTCCCACGCGATGCGCATCTTCTCCACCCACGCCTTGTAGTTGGCGTAGGTAAAGACGTGACGCGAGATCGCATTGTGCCGGCTCGCGGCGTCGCGCCGCGCATGCCACACAACTGGCGTCTCGCTGTCGGCTGGCTTTGGCCGGCGGGGGGCCGGCGCTGCCACGTGCTTTTCCTCGCCCATCGTGAGCAAGTCCTGTCGCGTCTGTTGCCGAGGACGTTACGCCCGGCATGCGCCGGGAAACAGGAACTGGGTCACAGGCCCGGATGCGGCGGCGGACCGCCGCGGGCCTTCAGGTGACGATCTTGAAGCAGGGCCGGTATTCGCCCAGCAGTTTCATGCGCCGCTGGTCGACCATGGCCTGCAACAGCTCGCTGAGCGGTTGCCCGATGCTGGCGTCGCCGCGGATCTCGAACGGTCCGCCCGCCTCCACCATCTGCAGGCCATGTTCCTTGACGTTGCCGGCGACGATGCCGGAAAAGGCGCGCCGCAGGTTGGCGGCCAGCTCGTGGACGGGCAGGTCGCGCGACAGCACCAGCGACGACATGGTTTCGTGGCTGACCTCGAAGGGCATCTGGAATTGCCGCGGAACCTGCAGCAGCCAGTTGAAGTTGTAGGCGTCCCGCACGCGGCGGCGGCGGCGGCGCACCGCATCCAGCCCGCGGCGCATTTCACGCGCGACCTCCACCGGGTCGTCGATGATGATCCGGTAGCGCTGCTGCGCATCCGCACCGAGGGTCACGCCGATGAAGCGATCGAGTTGCTGGAAGTAGTCGGCGCTCTTCTTCGGGCCGGTGAACACGACCGGCAGCGGCTGCTCGGCATTCGCCGGATCGAGCAGCAGGCCCAGCAGGTAGAGGATCTCCTCGGCCGTGCCGGCGCCGCCCGGAAAGACGACGATGCCGTGGCCGAGCCGCACGAACGCTTCCAGGCGCTGCTCGATGTCCGGCAGGATGACCAGCTTGTTGACGATCGGGTTCGGCGGCTCGGCCGCCACGATGCCCGGCTCCGTCAGCCCGATGTAGCGGCTGTCGCGAATGCGCTGCTTGGCGTGACCGATCGTCGCACCCTTCATCGGGCCTTTCATCGCGCCCGGCCCGCAGCCCGTGCAGATGTCCGCCCCGCGCAGGCCCAGCTCGTAGCCCACCCGTTTCGTGTACTCGTACTCGTAGCGCGGGATCGAGTGGCCGCCCCAGCACACGACCAGGTCCGAGCGGCCGCTGTGCTGCAGTGCGCCGGCGTTGCGCAGAATGCAGAACACCGCGTTGGTGACGCTCGGACCGTCGCTGAGGTCGAAGCGCGGCACCACCTCGTTGTGCGTGTAGACGATGTCGCGCAGCACCGCGAACAGGTGTTCCTTGACGCCGCGGATCATCTCGCCGTCGACGAACGCGCTGCCCGGTGCATGGTGTATCTCGAGCTTGATGCCCCATGGCTGGCGCACGATGCGGACCTCGAAGTCGCGGTAGGCCTCGAAGATCATCCGCGCGTCGTCGTGCAACGTGCCGCTGTTGAGCACGGCCAGCGCACACTGGCGGAACAGCGGGTACAGGCCGCCCTGGCCGCGGTCCAGCAGCTTGTCGACTTCCTGCTGCGACAGGTTCTCGAGCGCGCCCCTGGGCGCGACGCGCGCGTGCACGACAGCGGCGAGCGGCCCGCTGTAAGCGGGCGCTGCGGGGCCAGCGTCGTTCAAGGCAGGATCTCGATCGGCGTGTCCGCCTGGGTCAGTAGCCATATTTCCAGCATGTCCTCATTGGACACCGAGATACAGCCGTCGGTCCAGTCGCTGGTCAGATAGCGCTCGCGGCTGTACTTGGGGACGTTCGGCAGTCCGTGAATCATGATCAGGCCGCCCGGCGACCAGCCCTGGCGGCGCGCCAGACTGAGGTCCTGCTCGTTCGGGTAGGAGACCTGCAGGGCCAGGAAGAACTCGCTGCGCGCGTTGCGCCGTGTCAGCAGATAGCGGCCCTCCGGGGTGCGGAAGTCGCCCTCGCGCTGCTTGTGCCCCATCGGGTTGAGCCCCAGCGAGATGCGGTAGCTCCCGAGTTCGCGGCCCGCGCGGTACAGGGACAGGCGCCGCTCCGATTTGCGGACGACGACCAGGTCGGCCGGTTCCACCGCAGCGGGCGCACTTTCGAAGATGTCAGCGCGCGCGGGCGACGCCGCGCCGAGCGCGAGCAGGCCGACCAGCAGCGTCACGGCAATCCTCATGGCCGCGCATTATAGGTCCGTCCCCGGCAAGTTGCGCCGAGACCCAGCGCACGTTCGCGTCAGCAACCGCGGCGCTGCCCGCGTCATCGGTGCTCGAGGCGCACCGCCTGGCAACGCTGGGCCGTGGCATCCGCCACGAGGCGGTAGGCGCGGCCCGCCTCGAGGTCGGCCTCGATGGCAAATCGCGCGGTCGTGCCGGTCGCGGCGACGCGGCAGTCCACGATCAGCACGTGACGGCCCGCTTCGAGTTCCACGCGGGCGCGGCGCGCCGGCACCGGCCAGTCGCCGGCCTTGCGCAGGATGACCTGCACGGGCAGGCCCGCCGAGACCACCGGGTCTGCCTGCACGGTCGCCCGGGACGCCGACGGCAGGCGCTCGCCATCGTAAGCCTGCAGGGTTCCGCAGCCGGACGATGCGAGACCCGCCGCCGCGGCCAGCGCCGCGCCGGCGCGAATGCCAATCCGGGTTCGTTGCATGCTCGATGCCGTCCTGCGCCGCAGCGACGCTGCAAAAAAGGCGGCCCGAAGGCCGCCTGGGAGTCACACGCGCGCCCCGCTGTCGAGGGGTCGCCGGGCGGGGACCCGGCAGGCGCGTGGGTTCAAGTCACCCGGGTGGGGCCCGGTTCAAACCCTCAGCCGCACTTCGATTCGCCGCAGGACAGGCAGGTCATGCACCCGTCCATCATGACGACCGCGATCGTATTGCACTTGGTGCACAGTTGCGCACCCTCGGGATAGCTCTGGTTCGCGAACGCGTCGGCCTGCTTGTTGCGCTGCTCCCACTCGGCGCGCTTGGAATCGACCAGCGCGCGGCGCGCCTCGTCCATCTGCTGCGCCGGCATCATGCCGATGGACTGCAGGTGCCGCTCCACGACGAAGCCCAGTTCGGCGACGATCGACGGCATGAACTTGCCGCCCGGCTGCCAGTAACCGCCGCGCGGGTCGAAGACGGCCTTCAGTTCCTCGATCAGGAACGCCACGTCGCCGCCCTTGCGGAATACCGCCGAGAGGATCCGCGTCAGCGCGACGATCCACTGGAAGTGGTCGAGGTTCTTCGAGTTGATGAAGATCTCGAACGGCCGCCGGTGCTCGTGCTCGGTGCCCTCGTTGAGGACGATGTCGTTGACCGTGACGTACATCGCGTGATCCGACACCGGGGTCTTGATCTTGTAGGTCGAGCCGATCAGGACCTCCGGGCGCTCGAGCTTCTCGTGCATCCACACGACCTTGCCCGCGGCATCCTTGCGCACGCGCCCGTCGCGCCCGACGGCGTCGTGCTCCGGCGCGGCCTTGTCGGCCTCGAGGCGCCGGACCCGGAACTTGACGATCTTCTTGTCGATGCTGACCCTGCTCATATACCGTCTCTTGCCGCCTGCGCGGCGTCAGAACTTGCCGTAGTAGCCTTCCTTGAGCGCATCGAACAGGTTGGCGGCCGTGTGCAACTCGCCGTCATACTCGACTTCCTGATCTCCCTTGATCTCGACCTCGGTCCCGTCGTCGAGGGTGAACACGTAGGTCGTGTTCTTGAGGTCCTCTTCCTTGACCAGCACGCCCTGGAAGGCCTCCGGGTTAAAGCGGAAGGTCGTGCAGCCTTTCAGCCCCTTCTCGTGCGCATACAGGTAGATGTCCTTGAACTTCTGGTAATCGAAGTCGGTCGGCACGTTGGCGGTCTTGGAGATCGACGAATCCACCCACTTCTGCGCCGCGGCCTGGATGTCGACGTGCTCGCGCGGGCCGATGTCCTCGGCCGTGACGAAGTACTCGGGCAGCAACTCCTGCGCGCTGGTACCGCTCGGCATGGCGCGCGGGTTGATCAGCTCGCGATAGGCCAGCAACTCGAAGGAGTAGACGTCGATGCGCTCCTTGGTCTTGCGGCGCTCGCGGATCACGTTGCGGAAGTAATGGTGCGCGAAGGTCGGCTCGATGCCGTTGCTGGCGTTGTTGGCCAGCGACAGCGAGATGGTGCCGGTCGGCGCGATCGAGGTGTGGTGCGTGAAGCGCGCGCCCACCGATTCCAGTTCCTTGACCAGTCCGGGCGCCCCGCCGGCGAGACGCTGCATGTAACGGCTGTACCGCGCATGCAGGATCCGGCCCGGTATGTGATCACCCACCTTCCAGCCGTCGCGCGCCATTTCCGGCCGCTTGCGCAGCATCTCGCGGGTAACCGCGAACTCCTCGGTCATGATCGGGGCCGGGCTCTTTTCCCGCGCCAGCTCCAGCGCGGTCTCCCAGCCGGCCACCGCCATCTCGCGCGCGACGTTCTCGGTGAATGCCACCGACTCCTTCGAGCCGTATTTCATGCGCAGCATCGTCAGCGTCGAACCGAGGCCCAGGAAACCCATGCCATGGCGGCGCTTGCGGTGGATCTCGTCGCGCTGCCTGCCGAGCGGCAGGCCGTTGATCTCCACCACGTCGTCGAGCATGCGCGTGAAGACCTTGACCACCTCGCGGTACTCGTCCCAGTCGAACTGCGCGTCGGCCGTGAACGGCTTGCGCACGAAGCGCGTCAGGTTGACCGAGCCCAGCAGGCACGAGCCGTACGGCGGCAGCGGCTGCTCGCCGCAGGGGTTGGTGGCGCGAACGTTTTCGCACCACCAGTTGTTGTTCATCTCGTTGACGCGGTCGATGAGCACGAAGCCCGGCTCGGCGAAGTCGTAGGTGGACGTCATGATGACGTCCCACAACCGGCGCGCCGGCAGCGCCTTGTAGACGCGGCAGGCGACCAGGCCGTCGTCGTTGACGACGTAGCCGTCGCTGGCCGGCCATTCCCGCCACACGAAACGGCTGGCGTCGCCCAGGTCGTGCTCGGCGGGGTCGTACTCGCGCACCGACAGCGGGAACGCCAGCTTCCATTCGCCGTCGTCGCGCACCGCCTGCATGAATTCGTCGGTCACCAGCAGCGACAGGTTGAACTGCCGCAGCCGCCCGTTCTCGCGCTTGGCGCGCACGAAATCCATTGCGTCCGGGTGGCCGACGTCGAACGTGCCCATTTGCGCGCCGCGGCGACCGCCGGCCGACGACACCGTGAAGCACATCTTGTCGTAGATATCCATGAACGACAGCGGGCCCGAGGTGTAGGCGCCGGCGCCGGACACATACGCGCCGCGCGGCCGCAGCGTCGAGAACTCATAGCCGATGCCGCAGCCGGCTTTCAGCGTCAGCCCCGCCTCGTGGACCTTGTCGAGGATGTCGTCCATCGAGTCGCGGATGGTGCCGGACACGGTGCAGTTGATGGTCGAGGTCGCGGGCTTGTGATCGAGCGCGCCGGCGTTCGACATGATGCGTCCTGCCGGGATCGCGCCATTGCGCAGCGCCCACAGGAAGCGTTCGTACCAGTGCTCGCGTATCTCGGCGGGCTCGACCTCGGCCAGCGCGTGTGCGACGCGCTTCCAGGTATCGTCCATCGTCCGGTCGATCGGTGTGCTGTCCTTCGCGGTGAGCCGGTATTTCTTGTCCCAGATGTCCAGCGAAGCTTCCTGGAAGGCAATCTGGTCTACGCTCTTGGGCTCCACCCTGGCCGCCGTGCTCATGTCGCCTTGGTCGCTCCCTGAGAATGCGCGTGCGCCCGCAGGCGCAGGTCTGTCCGTTTAGGTCCCCGGAACCGATGACGACCCGCTGCGCGGGTGGTTTCTTGGAGTTTCCCCCGGGAATTCCTGCTGTTCTTCTGACGACTGTCCCGGCCGCGAGTAGCGACCACAAGATATTGTGTCAGGGTAGCTAAAGTATTTTTCCTTGGCGGTTAGTGTCAAGGACTTTCTCGCTTTGGAACAGTGCTAATTTAAAGCTTACTTTTCAAAGAATTGCAAGACCTATTTCACCGGAATTCCTGAGAGCCGCGCAGGCCCCTTTTGTCAAGCTGGATTTCATGCAAGACACAACATCTTGTATGCACAGGCGGCGCACAGCTTATCCCCGCAGCACCGTGCAGCGCGCCTTGAAAGCGGCGGCCGCGGCCCTATCTCAGTGGTACCTGAGGTTTTTCAGTACACACAACGCTGCCACAGGAGGACAGTCCCATGAACGTTGTATTCCATGAGCCCTGGCGGCTGGTGAACCGCCTGCACCGCGACCTTGACCGCCTCATCAATGTGCCCGCCGGCGCCACCGACGACGACGCGAACGCCCTCGGTGCGTGGATTCCGGCGATGGACATCCGCGAGGAGGACAAGCAGTGGGTGCTGCACGCCGACCTGCCTGGCGTCGATCCCGAGTCGATCGACGTGACGCTGGAACAGGGTGTGCTGACCATTCGCGGCCGGCGCACGCTGACCACGCGCGACGAGGAACACGGGTTCCGGCGCGTCGAGCGGGTCAGCGGCGAGTTCTTCCGCCGTTTCAGCCTGCCGGACACGGCCGACTCGGACTCGGTCAAGGCCAAACACGCCAATGGCGTGCTGGAAGTGACGATCCCGAAGCAGCCGCAGGTCATGCCGCGACGCATTTCCGTCGAGGCGGCCTGACGCGATTGCCGCCGGGGCCATCACGCCCCGGTGCAGCGCCGCAATGGGTCGGGGCCCGCCACGCGGGCCCCGGCCTTGCGCATTGCGGCCAGGGCGCGTACCGGCGGCCTGCCCGGCCCGCAGCCGCGCGGCACGGAACTTGCCCGCCGTGCCACCTGTCTGATTGCCCCGTGGACGACGCGCCCGGCGCGTTCCATCAGCTGCCAAGAGGTTCCCCCAGATGAATCGAGCCACCGGCTTCTTGATCGTGGCGCTGTGCGCCTTCGCATTCCCGGCCGCCGCCAGCACCGTGTTGCCCGTGCAGGCCATCGGTCAGCCGCTGCCGAGCCTGGCGCCTGTCATCGAGCGCGTTTCGCCCGCCGTCGTGAACATCGGCGTGCGCGGCACCGTGCAGGCGCCGCGCAACCCGTTCTTCGACGACCCGTTCTTCCGCCGCTTCTTCGGCACGCCGCCGGGCAATGCGCCGCGCGAGCGCGAGTTTCGCAGCGCCGGCTCGGGCGTGATCGTCGATGCGCACGGCGGCTACATCGTCACCAACGCGCATGTGGTCGAGAACGCCAGCGAAATCACCGTCACGCTGGTGGACGACCGCGAATTGACGGCACAGGTGGTGGGGGCCGACAAGGGCTCGGACGTGGCCGTCATCAAGGTCACCGACGGTTCGCTGCCGACCGACATCAGCCTCGCCGACTCGGCGGGACTGAAGGTCGGCGATTACGTGGTCGCGATCGGCAACCCGTTCGGCCTGCAGCACACCGTCACCTCCGGCATCGTCAGCGCGCTCGGGCGCTCCGGCATCAACCCCGAGGGCTACGAGAACTTCATCCAGACCGACGCGGCCATCAATCCCGGTAACTCCGGCGGCGCGCTCGTCAACCTGCGCGGCGAACTGGTCGGCATCAACTCCGCGATCCTGTCGCAGTCCGGCGGCAACATGGGCATCGGCTTCGCCATTCCTTCGAACATGGTGAAGCAGGTCATGCAGCAGTTGATCGAGTTCGGCGAGGTGAAGCGTGGCGTGCTGGGCGTGACCATCCTGAGCCTGACCGCGGACTACCGGAAGAGCCTCGGGCTCGGCGACGACGTGCAGGGGGCGATGGTCTCGCAGGTCACCGAGGGATCCGCCGCCGCCAAGGCCGGCATCGAGGCCGGCGACGTGGTCACCTCGGTGGACGGCAAGCCCGTCAAGGGCGCGGCCGAGTTGCGCAACCTGATCGGCATGGCGCGCATCGGCGACCAGATCCAGCTCGGCATCCTGCGCGAGGGCAAGCCGCGCCGCGTCACGGCGGCCATCGGCGAACAGCCTGACCTGCCGGCGGCGGAGGCTGCGCAAGTGCACGCCGCCCTGGCCGGCGCGGACCTGAGCGACGCCGCAGCGGAACTGGTGCCGGGTGGCGGCGTGCTGGTGCGCGCCGTGGAAGCCGGCAGCCCCTCGACCCGCATCGGGCTGCGGGCCAATGACGTGATCATCGCCGTGGACCGCACACGGGTCGCGAACCTGCGCGCATTCCGCGAGGCGATCGGCGAGCGCAAGACGTTCCTGCTGACCATCCGGCGCGGCACCCAGGCGATGATCCTGCCGGTGGGGTGAGGGGAGCCACTGGCCGGTGGCCGGCGATCGCCAGTTCGCTGACCACTCTCTCCTATAATCCCCTCCATGGCTGCGCGACACGTTTGCGTCCTTGGGGGGTCCGGGTTCGTCGGCACGCACCTGTGCTCGGCGCTGGTGCGCGCCGGTCACCGCGTCACCGTGCTGACCCGCGATCCGGAACGCGCCAGGCACCTGCGCGTGCTGCCGGCGGCGCACGTGGTTCGTTGCAACGTACACGACGACGAGCAGCTTGCCGGCGCGCTGCGCGACCATGATGCCGTGGTCAACCTGGTCGGGATCCTCAACGAGACCGGCCGCGACGGCAGCGGTTTCCTGCAGGCTCATACCGAGCTGGCGCGCAAGCTGGTCAAGGCCTGCCGGCGGGCACACGTGCGGCGACTGCTGCAGATGAGCGGACTCAATGCCGACGCCGAGCACGGCCCGAGCCATTACCTGACATCGAAGGGCAAGGCCGAGCGCATCGTGCGGGAGGCCGGCGGCCCGGACTTCCTGTGCACGATCTTCCAGCCCTCGGTCATCTTCGGCTCGGGCGACTCGTTCATCAACCGTTTCGCCAGCCTGCTGCGCATCATGCCGCTGGGGCTGCCGCTGGCGAAGCCCGGCGCCCGCCTGTCGCCCGTGTGGATCGAGGACGTGGTCGCGGCCATGCTGAAGTGCCTGGAGGACGATGCCACCGCCGGGCAGACCTATCAGTTATGCGGCCCGCAGGTCGTCACGTTGCGCGAGATCGTCTGTTTCGTGCGCGATGAACTCGGGCTCAGGCGCGCCATCATCGGGCTGCCCGATGCCGTGTCGCGGCTGCAGGCGGCCGTCATGGATTTCGTGCCGGGCAAGCCGTTCTCGACCGACAACTACCTGTCGCTCACGCGTGACAGCGTCTGCTCGGTGGACGGCTTCGGCCGGCTGGGCCTGCGGCCGCACGGAATGCGCACGATCGTGCCGCACTACCTCGGACTGGAGGGCGGCAGGAGCCGGTTCGCGGCGTACCGCCGCAGCGCGCGCCGCTGAATCACTCGCCGCACAGGCGGTGGCCGCGAACGGCCGCCGGCTCCGCTCCCAGCCTGCGCGCCGCCGCGTAGAAGGCCGGCAGGTCGCCGCCCGCCTCCGCCAGCAGCCGCTGCATGCCGGGCACGCAGCGGTGATAGGTGGAGATGGCCGCGAGCCGCGCGTTGTTCCACGCGCCGCGCATCATCCGGTCCATGTTGCGGCCATCCTGCCAGCCCTCCCTCATGCGTTCGTAGTCGGTGGCCAACCGCTCCAGCTCGCGCTGCTTCGCGGCGCGCAACGCCGTCTCGTCGCCGCCAACGGCGTACAGCGCCGCCAGCCTGCCACGCGTTGCGGTCACGAGCTCCGCGGCTGCCGCGAAGCGGCGCCGGTTCCCGAGGAAATCGTCCAGCTCGTGCGCCCGGCCGTTCGCCTCGAGGAAGCGCTTCGTCCCCTCGAATTCGACGACCATCGCGAAGGCCTCGTTGAAGGAGCTGTCGCCGGGCAGGTACGCCACCTGGTGCGCCAGCTCATGAAAGACCAGTGCCGCAAGCTCCACCTCCGGGTAGTTGAGCATGCTCGACAGCACCGGGTCGTCGAAATGACCGAGCGTCGAATACGCGGCCACGGGCGCCACATGAACGTCGTAGCCGCGGCCGCGCGCGCGGCGCGCGTAACGGGCGGCCTTCGACTCGTCGAAGTAACCGCGGTAGGCGACGCAGCCCGCGACCGGAAAGCACCAGCGCCGCGGCTGGACCGAAAACTCGGACGCGGCAAACACGTTCCAGGCAACGTACGGACGGCCGAGGTCGGCGTAGCTGCGATAGCTGGCGTTGTCCGGCAGCGCCAGCGCCTGCGAGGCGAACTGGCGCACGCGCGTGATGTATTCCAGCCGTTCCCGCATCGGCGCGGGCGTGGCCGGGTCCGCCAGCAGCTGCGGAATCGGCGTGCGGCTGGCATTGAGCGCCATCTGCCCGCCGGCCACGTGCGCCAGGTAGCAGCCGCTCAGTGCCGCGCACGCCAGGACCGCGCCGGCCAGGCGCAGGAATGCTGGGTTGCGGGGGGCTTCCGGTAACATGAGTTCATGGAAGTCTATCTGGTCGGCGGCGCGGTCCGGGATGAGCTGCTCGGCCTGCCGGTCCGTGAGCGCGACTGGGTCGTGGTCGGCGCGACGCCCGAAGAACTGGTGCGCGAAGGTTTTCGCCCGGTCGGTCGCGACTTCCCCGTGTTCCTGCACCCCGCCACCCACGAGGAATACGCGCTGGCGCGCACCGAACGCAAAGTGGCCCGGGGTTACCGCGGCTTCGAGGTGTACTCGGCGCCGGACGTGACGCTCGAGGACGACCTCCGGCGGCGCGACCTCACGCTGAACGCGATGGCGCGCGACGCCACGGGCCGGCTGGTGGACCCGCACGGCGGCCAGGCCGACATCACCCAGCGCCTGTTGCGGCACGTCTCGGACGCTTTCGTCGAGGACCCGGTGCGGATCCTGCGTGTGGCCCGGTTCGCGGCCCGGTTCGCGCCGCTCGGTTTCTCGGTCGACGCCTCCACCAATGCGCTCATGCGGGCCATGGTCGAGGCCGGCGAGGCCGATGCGCTGGTGGCGGAACGCGTCTGGCAGGAAACGGCCAAGGCGCTCGCCGAGCCGCGGCCCGACGTGTTCCTCGAGGCGCTGCGTGCCTGTGGCGCCATGGCGCGCATCTTCCCCGAACTCGACGCGCTGTGGGGCGTGCCGCAGACGGCACGCTGGCACCCGGAAGTGGACACCGGCACGCACATGCTGCTGGTCATGCGCGCCGCGGCGGCGCTCACCGGCAGCCCGCGCATCCGCTTTGCGGCGTTGATGCACGACCTGGGCAAGGGCACCACCCCGAAGGCGCGCTGGCCGCGCCACATCGGGCACGAGGACCGCGGCGCGCGCATGGCATTGCGGCTCGCCGAGAGGCTGCGCGTGCCAAACGACTTCCGCGACCTCGCCGAGATGACCGCGCGCTGGCACGGGCTCGCGCACCGTGCGGACGAGCTGCGGCCCGACACCGTCCTCAAGCTGCTGGAGCGCTGCGATGCGCTGCGCCGGCCGGACCGATTCCGCGAATTCCTCGTCGCCTGCGAAGCGGACGTGCGGGGCCGCGGCGGCTGGGCCGACCGGCCGTACCCGCAGGCGGCGCGCCTCGCTGGCGCTCTGGATGCGGCGCTCGCCGCCGACCTGGTCGATGCCGAGCGTCGCGGCCTGTCGGGCGAAGCGATCGGCAAGGCGCTGCGCAGCAAGCGCCTCGCCGCGATCACCGCGCTGCTGAAATCCGCCTGACGAGGACACCAGGCCGCAGGAGTCTGACCCCGTCCGGGGTCTGACTCCTCCTGAACCCATGTCGATCGCATCGCATCGCAGCCAGATACGGGCATGCTGCGGCCGCGGGCGGTACTCTCGGGGCGGGCTTCCCCTCGCACCGGCCGCCCGCCCATCGCGATGCTTCCGGTCGTGCTTGCCCGGACACGGACGCGCCGGACCGAATGCCGGGCGGCGGTCCTCTCTCGGGAAAGCTCGCCCCTGCGCCCGCCCGCGTGTGCGGCGAGCGCGCGAGGTGGTTATGGTCCCCTAAGTGAGCGACTTTGTCTTTTTCTTCGGAGCGAGCGTGGGGACCCGACCGGATCCCGCGCGCTCGCCAGCCGGGCGCCGACAGCGCGCCCGCGGCGCGCCCGCCCCGTGGCCGAACGTGGCGGTATGCGTCATGACGCGCTAGGCGAAGTGCAGGACGATGAGGCCCGCGATCAGCAGCCGGTACAGCGTGAACGGCAGCAGCCCGACGCGCTCGATAAACCTCAGCAGCACGTGGATGCACGCGTAGCCCGTCACCGCCGCCACGACGGCGCCGAGCGACAGCGCCGGCCAGTCGATGACGTCGCCCGAGGACAGCAGCTTGAACAGTTCGTAGACGCCGGCCATTGCGATGCCCGGCACGGCCAGCAGGAACGAGAAGCGCGCCGCCGCTGAGCGGGTCATGCCGAGCGCCAGCCCGGCCGTGATCGTGACGCCGGAGCGCGACGTGCCGGGCATCAGCGACAGTGCCTGGGCGCAACCGATGATCAGCGCCTCGCGCCAGCCGACGCCGTACTCGTCGCGCTCCTGGCGGCCGAGCCGGTCGGCGACCCACATCAGCACGCCGAAGAAGGACAGGGTGCCGGCGACGAACAGCGGGTTGCGCAGGTGCTGCTCGATCAGCCCCGCGAAGGCCAGCCCGACGAGCCCGACCGGCACGGTCGCCAGCACGATGCACCAGGCGAGGCGCGCGTCGGGGCTCAGGGACTGGGCGGGCCGCCAGCCGAGTCCCTCGCGGATCATCACCGCGAGCGGTCCACGGAAATAGGTGGCTACCGCGACCAGCGTGCCGACGTGCACGGCCACGTCGTAGGCAAGCCCCTGGTCCTGCCAGCCGAAAAGATGCGGAACCAGGATCAGGTGCCCGGAGCTGGAGATCGGCAGGAACTCGGACAGCCCCTGCACGAACGCGAGTATCGCCGCCTGTAGCAGATCCAAGTGCGCCTCCTAGAGGGTCGCGGCGAGGTCGCGGAACGTAAAGCCGTTCGCCACGCCAGCCAGCCCGCGCGTCAACAACATCACCTTGCAGCGCTCGCCCATCTCGCCCGGCAGCATCAGTGTAGACACTGCCTGCGCGAGGCGCGCCTGTGCGCCGTCGTCCAGCCCGTCGGCGGCGGCCGCGAGTTCCTGCTGCAGTCCCGTGGACAGCAGGAAATGAGCCTGCGTCGCAAAGCCCGCCACGTCGAGCCCGTTGCCGGCGGCTGCCTCGGCCACCGCGGTGAAATCCACCCACGCGGTCATGTCCTGCAGGCCCGGCCTCGCGAGCACGTCGTCAACCTGGCGGTGCCGGAAGAACGCCGTCAACGACCCGCCCGTGCGCGACGGATGATAGTACTGGGCGCGCGGCAGGCCATAGTCGGCGAGCAGCAGCCCGCCGCACTCCAGCGTCCGCGACAGTTCCGCGACCCACGGTCCCACCAGCAGCGACACCTCGCTCTCGTAACCGTCGGGCAGCGTGCCGGCGGCCACCCGGCGCGCTGCCAGGGTCACCGCCAGCTCGTCCGTCGCGGGCCGCGCGGCGAACGCAAAGCCGTCGCCCCTTGCGACCACGCCGATCGATTCGATGCCGCGGCCGGCCACGCGGAAGCGCTCCACCGGCAGCGCATCGAGCACCTCGTTGGCGATGACCACGCCGCGCCAGCCCGCCCCTGGCGGCGCGTCGATCCACTCGGCGCGCCCTGCCAGCCTCGGCACGCGCGCCGCGAGCGTTTGCCGCTGGCGCTCACGCAGCGAGGCGCTTACCTCGAGTATCAGGTAGCGCCCGGGCGCAGTGCCGCGCGCCTCCAGCGATTCGAGCAGTCCCGCCGCGAGCGCACCGCTGCCGGCGCCCGCCTCCAGCACATCGCCGCCGCCGGCCACTTCCAGCAGCCGCGCGACCTGCGCCGCCATGCAGCGCGCGAACAGCGGCGTGAGCTCCGGCGCCGTGACGTAGTCGCCGCCCGCGCCGAGCTTGTGGCTGCCCGCGCTGTAGTACCCCAGGCCGGGCGCATATAACGCGAGCTGCATGAAGCGCGAGACCGGCATCCAGCCGCCGCTCGCGCCCAGGTCCTGCCTGACCAGCGCCGCGACCCGCGCGGAGTGCGCGGCCTCGTCGGCCGCCAGCGGCGGCACCGGCAGCGGCGTCAGCATGGCGGGCCGCCGCGGCTTTCGGGTATGTTTGCACCATGCACGGCGACGGACCCGACGAGACACGGAACCCGGGCGGCGCGGCGCCGCTGGCCGGGCAGGTCGCGCTGGTCACGGGCAGCGCGCGGCGCATCGGCGCCGCCATCGCCGGCGCCCTGCACGGTGCCGGCGCGCGGGTCGCCATCCATTACCGCTCGTCCTCGGCCGAGGCCGCGGCGCTGGTTCGTGCACTGAACGAAGCTCGTGCCGGATCCGCCATCGGCGTGCAGTGCGACCTGCTCGACCTCGAGGCGCTGCAGGCCCTCGTGGATTCGGTGGTCGGCACCTTCGGCCGGCTCGACATCCTGGTCAACAACGCCTCGACGTTCTATCCGACGCCGGTCGGCGAGATCACGGCCGCGCAGTGGGACGACCTGCTCGGCACCAACCTGCGCGCGCCGTTGTTCCTGGCGCAGGCGGCGGCCGCGCAACTCAGGAAGAACGGCGGACTGATCATCAACATGCTGGACATCCACGCCCAGCGGCCGCTCAGGCGGCACACCGCATACTGCGTCGCCAAGGCCGGCCTCGCCATGCTGACGCGCTCGCTGGCGCGCGAACTCGCGCCGGAAGTGCGCGTCAACGGCATCGCGCCCGGCCCCGTGCTGTGGCCCGAAGGCGATCTCGATCCCGCCCTCAAGGACCGGATCATCGGGCGCACGGCGCTCAAGCGCCGCGGGTCGCCGCAGGACGTGGCGCGCGCCGCGCTGTTCTTCGCGTGCGAGGCGCCCTACGTGACCGGGCAGATCCTGGCCGTGGACGGCGGCCGCAGCCTCGGCGGCGGTCTCTGAGACCGCGTTCAATCCTCGCCCTCGAGGCTGACGGCGCGCATCGCATGCGCCCCGCCCTGGAAGGCGTTCCACAGTTCGCCCATCGTGGCGCCGAGGGTCGGGTGCACGAGGCCAGGCGCCAGCTCGGCCAGTGGCTTCAGCATGTAGACGCGCCGCGCGAGGTCCGGCCGCGGCAGTACGGCGCCCGGAAACTCGCCGACCGCATCCCCGTACAACAGCACGTCGAGGTCCATGCTGCGCGGCGCCCAGCGCGGCGCCGCACGCGCCCGCCCGCACTGCGCCTCGATGGCGTGCAGCGCCTCGAGAACCTGCGGCAACGGTTCCGCCGCGGGCAGCCGCAGCACGAGGTTGATGAACTCGTCTCCCTGAAACCCGACCGCCGGGTTGGCGTAGGCCTGCGAGACTTCGAGCCCGGGCCAGCGCTCGCGCAACAGGCCGACGGCGCGGCGCAGGTGGGTACGCGGCCGCACATTGCTGCCGGCCGCGACATAGACGTCAGGCATCGTCGAGGTCCGCGCGCGTACGCTCGATCATGACGCCGACGTCCTTGGAAAAGCGGATCGCGCCGGGCTTGTGCAGCGTGAGCCTGACCCACTCGACCGGGAACTCGCGCAGGATCGTGCGCGCGACCTCCTCGGCCAGCGTTTCCACCAGCTGGTAGCGGCTGTCCTGCACGAACGCCAGCACGCGCTTGGCAACGGCCTTGTAGTTGAGCGTGGCCGCGATCGTGTCGGAGCGCGCCGCGCCGCGGATGTCGGCCGACATCTCCAGGTCGATCGAGATCGTCTGCTTGACCTCGCGCTCCCAGTCGAAGATGCCGATGACCGTCTCGGTGGTCAGCGCGGTGAGGAAGATCTTGTCCATGCGTTCAGTCCTGTGCGGCGCCGCGCGCCGCAGGCGGCCGGCTGCGGCCCGGCGGGGCCAGTTCTTCCAGCGGCCAGCGTGCCCGGGCACGCAGCGTCGTCCCGCCGCGTTCACCGGCCGCCAGCCTGCGCCAGCCGGCGTAGGCGATCATGGCGGCATTGTCGGTGCAGAAGCCCGGGCGCGGATAGTGCACGCGGGTGCCGCGTGCGTTGGCGGCATCCGACAGCTGCTGCCGCAAGCGGCGGTTGGCGCCGACGCCGCCGGCGATGACCAGCCTGTCGTGCCCGGTGAGGTCGAGGGCCCGCAGCGTCTTGCCGACCAGCGTGTCCACGACGGCCGCCTCGAAGGCATGCGCCAGGTCCGCGCGGGCCTGCGGGTCCAGTTCGCGATGGCGGACCGCCACGACGGCCGCGGTCTTCAGCCCGCTGAAGCTGAAGTCGAGCCCCGGGCGATCCATCATCGGCCGCGGGAACACGAACACGTCGGGCCGCCCCGCTGCCGCGAGTTCGGCCAGCGCCGCCCCGCCCGGGTAGCCGAGCCCGAGCAGCTTGGCGGTCTTGTCGAAGGCCTCGCCGGCCGCATCGTCGAGGGTCTCGCCGAGGATGCGGTACTCGCCCAGGCCCGCGACCCCGACCAGCATGGTGTGCCCGCCCGACACCAGCAACGCGACGAACGGAAACGCCGGCGGGTCCGGCTCCAGCATCGGCGCCAGCAGATGGCCCTCGAGGTGGTGCACGCCGATGACCGGTACGCCCCAGGCGCAGGCGAGGCTCTCCGCGACCGCCCCGCCCACCATCAGCGCGCCCACCAGCCCCGGCCCGGCCGTATAAGCCACGCCGGTGACGTCCGCGGGCCGCGTGCCAGCCGCCTCCAGTGTCGCGCGGATCATCGGCAGCAGGCGCTGGATATGGTCGCGGGCGGCCAGTTCCGGGACCACGCCGCCCCAGGCGCGGTGCAGGTCGAACTGGCTGAAGACCTCGTGTCCGAGCAGTCCCCGGCCGGCGTCATAGACGGCGACCGCGGTCTCGTCGCAGGAGGACTCGATGCCCAGGACCCTCATGGGTGCCGCTCCGCAGGGGTCAAACCGCACTTTGGCACGTTTTGGCGAGGGGTCGGACCGTGCTCCGGCGCCCCGCCGGAGCCGCAGCGCGGCCCGGCTCTTCCTACCGCTTTGATTTTTCCGGGAAACATCAATACAATTTCCGGCTCTTTCGCCCGGTGATGACCGGGTGGTGACAGGTCCGATACGAGGTTCGAATGCCCAGCGTCCGCATCCGTGAGAACGAGTATTTCGACGCAGCCCTGCGTCGCTTCAAGCGCGCCTGCGAGAAGGCCGGTGTGCTGACCGAGCTGCGCCGTCGCGAATTCTACGAGAAGCCGACCCAGGAACGGAAACGCAAGAAGGCCGCCGCGGTCAAACGGCACCTCAAGAAGATATCGCGAGACAGCATGCGCAACAGCGGCGCCAGCGCCGCTCGCTGATCCCGGGGCGAGATGTCCCTCAAGGCCCGCGTTACCGAAGACATGAAATCCGCGATGCGCTCGGGCGAGAAGGATCGCCTGGGGCTCATCCGCATGCTGCTGGCCGGCATCAAGCAGCGCGAGGTGGACGAGCGCATCACGCTGGACGATGCGCAGGTGCTCGCCGTCATCGACAGGATGGTCAAGCAACGCAAGGACTCCGTCGTGCAGTTCGAGGCCGGCCACCGCGCCGACCTCGTCGCGAAGGAAACCGCCGAGATCGCCTGGCTGGTCGAGTACCTGCCCGCACAGATGTCCGAGGCCGAGCTCGATGCGCTGGTGCGCGAGGCGATTGCCGCGACGGGCGCCGCGTCGCTCAAGGACATGGGCAAGGTCATGGGACTGCTGAAACCGCGGGCCCAGGGCCGCTGCGACATGGGCCAGCTGTCCGCCCGCATCAAGGCCGCGCTGGGCGCCTGACCTGTTCAGGGGTCTGACCCCTCCTGGCATCTATATTGCCGTGCTGCACAGGCGCGGTCGCTCACAGCGCCTGGGCGGGGCTCGTGACTCCCGTTGCCTCCCGCTCGTTCGGGAAATCCGATACTCACTCGCCGGGAGGCAACGGTCGTTCTCGCCCCGCCCAAGCGGTCGCCTGCAGCGTCGGCATCGCCAGGCGCGGGCGCGCAGGGCGCGGTCCCCCGGAGCGAGCGCGTAAAGATTGCCCGCGCGAGCGGAGCGGGGACCCGCCCGATGAGCGCCCGCGCCAGCGGGGATTTCGACTGCCACCGCCGTACCTAACGCGGCCGCGGCCCGCGCGGCGCGGCCGCCCTGTACTCTATGCTGCCCGCACTGACCAAGACCGTGACCCGATGGCCGGCCGCATTCCCCAAGCCTTCATAGACGACCTGCTCGCCCGCACCGACATCGTCGAGGTGATCGGCGGGCGCGTGCAGCTGAAGAAGGGCGGCCGCGAATGGAAGGCACCCTGCCCCTTCCACAACGAGAAGACCCCGTCGTTCTGGGTCAGCCCCGACAAGCAGTTTTATCACTGTTTCGGCTGCGGCGCGCACGGCACGGCGCTCGGCTTCCTCATCGAGTACGACAAGCTGCCGTTTCCCGATGCCGTCGAGGAGCTGGCGTCGCGGCTCGGCCTCGAAGTGCCGCGCGAGGACGACGGGCGCGCGGCGCGCGACCGGCCCGGCGAAGACCTGTATGCGCTGCTCAGCCACGTGACCCAGTATTACCGCGACGCGCTGGCGGCGACGCCGCGGCCGCGCGACTACGCCGCCGCGCGCGGCCTCACCTCCGAGACCTGCGTCAAGTTCGCCGTCGGCTACGCGCCCGACGCGTGGGATTCCGTGCTGCGACGCTTCGGCGGCAGCGACGAGAAGGTGCAACGCCTGCTGGAGGCCGGTCTGGTCATCGAGCGCGGCGGTGGCAAGGACACGGGCCACTACGACCGCTTCCGCGACCGGTTGATGTTCCCGATCCGCGACCTGCGCGGCCGGACCATCGGCTTCGGCGGGCGCATCATCGACGATGGCGAGCCGAAGTACCTCAATTCACCGGAAACCCCGCTGTTCCACAAGGGTCGCGAGCTGTATGGCCTGTACGAGGCGCGCCAGGCCTTGCGACAGATGGACCGGCTGCTGGTGGTCGAGGGTTACATGGACGTCGTGCGGCTGGCGCAGTCCGGCATCGCCTACGCCGTCGCCACACTCGGCACGGCCACCACCGCCGAGCACCTCAACCGGCTGTTCCGCGTCACCAGCGAGGTCGTGTTCTGTTTCGACGGCGACCGCGCGGGGCGCACGGCGGCGTGGCGCGCGCTGGAGAATTCGCTGGGCCATGCGCGCGACGGCCGGCAGCTGCGGTTCCTGTTCCTGCCCGAGGGCCACGACCCTGACTCGCTGGTCGGGGAAGAAGGCCGGGAGGCATTCGAGGCGCGCATCGGCGGCGCCGTGCCCATGTCCGAGTTCCTGGTCGGCCAGCTCGCGGGCCAGGTGGACCTGGGCTCGCCAGAAGGTCGCGCGACGCTGGCCGACCTGGCGCGGCCGCTGGTGCAGCGGGTGCCGGAAGGCGTGTATCGCGAACTGCTCGTGGAGCGGCTCGCCAAGGACGTGCGCATGCCGACCCGACGGCTCGTGGAACTGCTCGAGCTCAGCGCCAGCGCCGCCGGACGCTCCCGCCCGCGGCCCGCCGTGCCGCGGCCCCGGCTGGGCGCAGGGCGCCAGCCGCTGCTGACCCAGGCGATCATGCTGGTCCTGCACCATCCGGCCGCCGCGCGCGCAGTCAAGGAACCGGCCGTCCTGCGCGGTCTGCCCACCAAGGGCGTGGACGTGCTGGCGGAACTGATCGAGACCGCCGCAGCCCAGCCTTCGCTGAACACGGCCCAGCTGGTCGAGCGCTGGCGCGACCGGCCGGAAGGAGCGCGCCTCGCCGAGCTGGCCGCGGCCGAGTCGCTGGTGCCGGACCGGCTCGCTGCGGAACGCGAACTCAGGACCGCGGTCGAAAAGCTGGTCGCCGAAGCAGGCCCTGGCCGGCGCCTGGACGAATTGATCGCCGCGTCCCGCGAGCGCAAGCTCACGCCAGAAGAACAAGAGGAATTTCAAGCACTTCTGGGCGCCCGTCGGTAAGCGACGGGGCACCGTCTGGTGGTCGTCAGGCGGCGGCCTGGCGCCGGAATTCGGCTCCCAGCGTGTATAATGGTCGGCTGTTTTTCCGCCGGCCCGAGGATTCACCCTTGAGCGAAAAGAAGGCTCCAGCGACCAAGGCCGCAGTCAGGAAGGCCGCAGCAAAGAAGGCCGCAGCCAAGAAGACCACAGCGACCAAGGCCGCCGCCAGGAAGGCCGCGGCCACCAAAATCGCAGCCACGCAAGCCGCAGCGACGAAGGCCGCAGCGATGAAGGCCGCAGCCACGCAAGCCGCAGCGACGAAGGCCGCAGCGACGAAGGCCGCAGCGACGAAGGCTGCGGTGGCGAAGGCTGCGGTGGCGAAGGCTGCGGCGGCGAAGGCATCCGCGACCAACGTCGCGGCGATCAAGGTTGCCGTGACGAAGGCGGCGGCGAAGGCGCCGACGGCGACGACGGCCAAGTCCCCGCTGGTGTCCGACGATCGCCAGTCGCAACTGAAGCTGTTGATCGCGCGCGGCAAGGAGCAGGGCTACCTGACCTATGGCGAGGTCAACGACCACCTGCCCCCCGACATCGTCGATCCTGAGCAGATCGAAGACATCGTCAACACGATCAACGACATGGGCATCACGGTCTACGAGAAGGCCCCCGATGCCGAGGCGCTGTTGCTGTCCGACTCTCCCGTGCAGGACGAAGAGGCCGTCGAGGAAGCGACCGCCGCGCTGGCCGTTGCCGACGCCGAGTTCGGTCGCACGACAGACCCGGTGCGCATGTACATGCGCGAGATGGGCACCGTCGAACTGCTGACCCGCGAGGGTGAAATCCGCATTGCGAAACGTATCGAGGAGGGTCTCGAGCAGGTCAAGCGCGCGTTGTCCATGTATCCGCCGACCTGCAGCCTGCTGCTGCACGCCTACGACCCGGTCAAGGAGGGCGAGGGCCGCCTCACCGATCTCATCACGGGGTTCATCGACCCCAATGCGCCGGATGAGATCGCCCAGCCGACGAACCCGAAGGCTGCCGCGCTGGCCAAGAAGGAAAAGGAAGACAGCGACGAGGACGAAGACGAGGACGAGGACGAAGACGAGGAAGAGGAGAACATCAACACCGGGCCGGACCCGGAAGAGGCGGCCAGGCGGTTCGCCTCGATCCAGCGCGCCCACAAGACAGTCATCAAGGGGCTGTCAAGCAAGACGCCCAGGGATGCCAAGGTGCAGCGCTCCCGCAAGCGGCTGGCCGCCATGTTCATGGAGCTCAAGCTCACGCCGAAGATGTTCGAGGCGTTGATCATGAACCTGCGTGGGCACCTGGACGAGATCCGCCGCCTCGAGCGCGAGATCATGTTCCTGTGCATCAAGCAGACCGGCATGCCGCGCAAGGACTTCATCAGCACGTTCCCGAAGAACGAGACCAACGTCCGCTGGATCGACAAGCACGTGCGCGCAAAGCGCAAGCACTCGGCGGCGTTGGGCAAACTCAAGCCGGAGATCACGGGCCGCCAGCGCCAGCTCAAGGAGATGGAGCGGCAGCTGTACCTGACGATCCACGAGATCAAGGACATCAACCGGGAACTCGCCACCGGCGAGGCGATGGCGCGGCGCGCCAAGAAGGAGATGGTCGAGGCCAACCTGCGCCTCGTGATCTCGATCGCCAAGAAGTACACGAACCGCGGCCTGCAGTTTCTCGACCTGATCCAGGAAGGGAACATCGGCCTCATGAAGGCGGTGGACAAGTTCGAGTACCGGCGCGGCTACAAGTTCTCGACCTATGCGACGTGGTGGATCCGCCAGGCCATCACGCGCTCGATCGCCGACCAGGCGCGCACCATCCGCATCCCGGTGCACATGATCGAGACCATCAACAAGCTGAACCGGATCAGCGCGGCAGATGCTGCAGGAGATGGGCCGCGAACCGACTCCGGACGAGCTGGCGCAGCGCATGGAGATGCCGGAGGACAAGGTCCGCAAGGTGCTGAAGATCGCCAAGGAGCCGATCTCCATGGAGACGCCGATCGGCGACGACGAGGATTCGCACCTGGGCGACTTCATCGAGGACACCGCGGCCGAGAGCCCGCTCGACTCCGCGACCTCCGAATCGCTGCGCGAGACCGTGCACGGCGTGCTGGGCCAGCTGACGCCACGCGAGGCCAAGGTGCTGCGCATGCGCTTCGGCATCGACCTCACCACCGACCACACATTGGAAGAGGTCGGCAAGCAGTTCGACGTGACCCGCGAGCGCATCCGCCAGATTGAGGCCAAGGCGCTGCGAAAGCTGCGCCACCCGAGCCGCAGCGAGCAGCTCAGGAGCTTCCTGGTCGAGGAGTGACCGGGCGCATCCGCGATCCATGAAGAAAGGCCCCTCGCGGGGCCTTTCTCTTGCTGCGCTATGGCAGCCCGTCCTGCAAACCTGGCGACGTCTCAGGGCAGGCCTTTCTTCACGGCTTCCTTGAGCGCACCGAACGGGCTGACCTTCTTCTTCTTCGCCTCCGGCTCCGGCGGGGCCTCCCCGGCATCCATCGCTGCTTCGTCCATGCCCTCCAGGTCCTCCATGCCGCCCATTCCACCCATTCCACCCATGCCTTCCATGCCCAACATGGTCGTGCTGAGTGATTTCACGCGGATCTTCACGTTCCAGTCGGGCTCCCACGCGATGGCCGGGTCAGTCGGCCGCGGCGGATAGGCCAGGTTGAGTTCCGTGCCATAGGCGATTGCGCGCAACATGCCCTCGCCGGCCGCTGCCTTCGGTACGGCGCAGCGGGTGGTCGCCGGCGGCAGCAGCACCTTGTCCTTGAGCCAGCCATCCACGGCCGGGTTGGTCTGGTAGTCGAACAGCCCGAATCCACTGTCGGGGAGTTCGCTGGAGGTCCAGATCACCATCCCCTCGCCGTCGCCGGGCAGCGCGCCCATGGTGCCGAGGAAATAAGCGCGTGCATGGGGAACGGGTTGCCACTCGAGCATCACCGCGCCGCCCTTGTCGGACTGGCGCACCTGCATGGCGGCCATGATGTCCTGCGCGGCGGGGATCGTGAACTTGAAGCTGTCCGGGACGCCGGTCGCGATGAAGGCGTGTTCGCCGGCGATTGACGCGCTGTCTCCCAGCGCCCGCTTGTCCTTGCGGCCAGGCCAGACCGGCCGGCCGGTCGCGACGTGCGCACCGCGCTTCGTGGCGCGCCGCGACTCGAAGAACTTCGCCAGCTCGCCCAGCGTCGCCGTGCTCAGGTCAACGACCTTCGGCTGCCCCGGCCGCACGGTCTCCGAACAGCCCCAGTACATGACGAGCTTGCCCTTGGGCGGTTCGTAGTCCCAGTCGGCGGGCTCGTCATCGGACTTCGGTGCGGGCTTGGGCTTCTCGGGCGACTGCAGCAGGAGCGTCGGCGCGAGGCCGGTGCCTGCGGGCACGCTTTGCAGCGCTTCCGCCAGGTTGGTATCGCGGCTCGTGTAGAGCGTGACGTCCATCCACCGGCCACTGGGCCCGGTCATGGTGTAGCCGAACTCCGCCTTGCCGCCGCGACCGCCGCCCATCATCGCGCTCAGCGTCTGGTTCATCATGTCGCCGCCGCCCATCCCCATGCTCATGCCGGAGAACGTCGCGACGTCGATCCAGGCCTGGGCGACCGGTGGCTTGACTACCTGCCTGGGCGTGGACTGGGCCAGAGCAGGACCGGAACCTAACGCGACCGCAACCGCGACCGCAACTGACACGCGAAGCATGATGGCGACCCCCATATGGATTGACGGCGACAGGACGCCATGCTCCGGCAAAACGCCCCCGTTGGCAATTTGCGCAGGCTCCCGGTGCCCAAAGGCGCTGTCGGCGACGCCCCTCGACCGGCGATCTCAACCGGCCCGCTGGGATTCCCAGGCCGCGAGCAGCGCAGCCTCTCGTTCCGGGGTCAGGCCCGAGCGCAGTTGCTGCCGCCGCTCTGCGGGCCGCGTCGCATGCCATGCCAGCGTGTCCCGGACGGTCTGGTCGAGCGGCCGCGTGCGCAACCCCTCCCGCTCGGCCCGCTCCGTCCGGGTCAGCGATGCGGCGGCATATTCGCCGTTCGGCGATTCCCACGGCGCAAAGCGCATCTCCTCCGGCTTGAGTTGCTCCGTCAGGAACGCCTCGGACAGCCAGGTCACGCGCGTGTCGGCGCCGGTCACCCGCCGGCTGCTGTCGAGCAGCGCGCCCATCGTCCACTTGCGGGGCGCGGAGACCGCGTTGAACGTGCCGGTCACCCGGCGCTCGACGAGGTCGAGCATGAAAGCCGTCAGGTCGCGCACGTCGATGACCTGGATCGGGTCGGCGGGCGCGCCGGGCGCGGCCATCTCGCCGCCGCGTGCGAATCGCACCGGCCAGTAGGTAAAGCGGTCGGTCGGGTCCAGCGGTCCGACGATGTAGCCGGGGCGCACGATCGCGGAGCGCGCGCCGAACGCGTCGCGCACGTACTGCTCGCAGCGCGCCTTCATCGGGCCATAGGTCTCGTTCGTAATCTCCTCGCCGTCCGGATCCGCGAGCGCACCGACCGGCGAGTCCTCGTCGTTGGGCGTCGCAAAACCCGCGTACGCGGAGATGCTGGAGACAAACAGGCAGAAATCCGCGTTCGGCGCCAGCAGTTCCGCTGACATGCGCGTGTACTTCGGGATGTAGCCGGTGTTGTCCATCACCGCATCCCAGCGCCGGTCGCGAAGCACCTCCAGTTCGCCCTTGCGATCGCCGATCAGCGTCTCGACGCCCTCGACGTCGGCGTCGCGGCGGCCGCGGTTGAAATGGGTGACGCGCCAGCCTCGCGCGAGCGCCAGCTCCGTCAGGTGCGGGCCGATGAAACCAGTGCCACCGAGGATCAGCAGCGAGCCGCGCGGCGCGGCACCAACGAGCGGTCCGGCGGCAAGGCCGGCCGCGGCGCCCGCCGCGGCCCGGAGGATGGTGCGACGTGTTATCTGCATGGCTTGCCTTCCCTTGGGCGCGATCTCAGTTACTACATCCGAAACAAGTGTGGCGCAACGGCCAACGGCACCCTCAGGGCCGTGGCTCAGGCGTCCTCTTGTGCAGGACGCTTCACGATGCCGTAGGGCGTGAATTGCGTGCGATGCAGCGCCGTCTCGCGCCGGATCGCGCGATTGGTCCGCAGATCCTCGTCGCGCACGTAGCCTCGCTCGTGCCAAAGGTGGAGGCAGATGGCGCGGTGACGGATCTGCCTGGCGCGGATACCCAGGTTCATGAGGCGCTCGCCCATCTCGCGATCCTCGCCGCCGTACCTCATACGCTCGTCGAAGCCGTTGACCCGCAGGATATCCGCACGCCAGCCGGAAGCGTTGTGTCCGTTCCACGTCGCCTTGGTCGGCGTCACGACATCCAGCAGGCGCCCCAGGCGCGGGCCTGCGTGCAGCCTCATATGGCGCCACGACCAGTGCAGGCCGTGATCGCGCAGGTTCGCGGTGTCGGTCGCCCTCCCGGCGAGGATGTCCTCGCAGCTCAGGCTTTCGCTGACGGACCTGGGAAGCTTGAAGTACCCGCCCGACAGAAAATGCCCGGGCTTGCGCATGGCGACATGGACCGCGAGGAAGTCGCTGCGTGGAACGCAGTCGCCATCGGAGAAGACCAGGTAGTCCGCGGCGGTGGCCTGGATCGCCTTGTTCAGGATCGCGCACTTGCGGAAGCCGTCGTCCTCCTGCCAGACGTGCCGGATCTCCAGGCCGAGTTCCCGCCGCAGGGTATCGATCAGCCGGCGGGTCTCGTCCGTCGAGCCGTCGTCCGCGATGACGATGTCGAACTGGCGGTGGGTCTGCACGCTGTAGCCGCACAGCGCCTTCCGCAGCAACGACGGCGAGTTATAAGTGCTGAGTATGACGGACAGGCTCATGGCGGCCCGGGCATTCTACTCCAGCGACCGGGCGCGCCTTTCGCGCAGGTCCTTCCGGCCTGGCATCAGTCGTTGTAAGCGCGCTCGTCGTGCAGCGTCAGGTCGAGACCCTGTACTTCCTGCTCGCGGCTGACCCGCAGCCCGATCACGGCATCCAGCAGCTTGAGAATCGCAAGGCTCAGGACGCCGCTGAACACGATCGTGAACAGTACGCTCCTGGTCTGGACCCACACCTGGCCGCCGATGCTCACGCCCTCCGGCAGGCCCACGCCGCCGAGCGCGCCGGCGCAGACGCCGGTCAGGATCGCGCCGACGATGCCGCCGACCGCATGCACGCCGAACACATCGAGCGCGTCATCGTAGCCCAGCAGGCGCTTCAGCCGGGTGGCGGCCAGGAAGCACAGCACGCCCGCGGCGAGGCCGATCACCAGCGCGCCGGCCGGGCCGGCGGTCCCGGACGCAGGCGTGATCGCCACCAGTCCGCCGATCGCACCCGAGACGATGCCGAGCGCACTCGGCTTGCCGTGCGTTGCCCATTCGCTGCCCATCCACGCCAGCGCCGCGGCGGCGCTCGCGATCTGCGTGACCAGCATCGCCATGCCGGCAGTGCCGTTGGCCGCGATCGCGCTGCCGGCATTGAAGCCGAACCAGCCGACCCACAGCAGCGCCGCGCCGGTGACTGTCAGCGCCATGCTGTGCGGCGCCATCGGCGTCGTCGGGTAGCCGTGCCGCTTGCCCAGCACCAGCGCCGCGACCAGCCCGGCCACGCCGGCATTGACGTGCACGACCGTGCCGCCCGCGAAATCGAGCACGCCCCAGTCCCACATCAACGCGCCGTCGCCGCCCCAGACCATGTGGGTCATCGGCAGATAGACCAGCGTGAACCACAGCGCAGTGAAGGCGAGCAGCGCCGAGAACTTCATGCGCTCGGCAAACGCGCCGACGATCAGCGCCGGCGTCACGATCGCGAAGGTCATCTGGAACGTCGCAAACACCGATTCCGGGATCGTGCCGACCAGCGAGTCCACAGTGACCCCCGTCATGAAGGCCTTGCCGAAACCGCCGATGAACGACGCGCGGTTCACGGTGCCGGCCGCCATGCCGGCGGTGTCGAAGGCGAGGCTGTAGCCGTAGGCCATCCACAGCACCGAGATCAGCGCCGTGATCGCGAAACATTGCATCAGCACCGACAGCGCATTCCTGGTGCGCACCATGCCGGCGTAGAACAGCGACAGGCCCGGGATGGTCATCAGCAGCACCAGCGCGGTCGCGGTGATCATCCAGGCGGTGTCGCCGGAATCGGGCCCCGCGGCTCCGGCGAAACAGCTCGGCGCCATCGTCAGGCCGGCGACCAGCGCCAGCGGCGGCAACAACCCTCCCGGCATTTCCATGGCATTCCTCCGGCCATTCATGCAACCCTCCGGTTGCGCGAGTCGCGCCCATAGTAGTCGGGGTAGTCCGCGGACAGTCCCTTGAAGCGCCGGTGCATCCACAGGTACTGCTCGGGACGTCGCCGGATTTCCGCCTCCAGCAATGCGCCGAAACGCGCCGCGTCCGCCACCGGATCGTCGCCCGGAAAACCCTCGAGCTGCGGCCCGATGACGACCCGGTAGCCCCGCAAACCGGGCAGCCGCTCGGGGAAGTACGTCAGCACGGCAGCGCCGGTCATGCGCGCAAGCCGCGACGTTGCGGTCGTGGTGGCGGCCGGGATGCCGAAGAAGGGCACCATCGCCGCGCCCTTGTTGCGGTAGCTCTGGTCCGGCGCGTACCACACGGCGCCATTGCCCTTGAGCGCGCGCACGAGCGTGCGGATGTCATCGTACTGGATCGCGCGCTGCGCATACCGGGTGAACTGGTCCTCCAGCACTTTCGACAGGACCTCGTTCTTGGTCGGCCGGTACAGCACGTTCATCGGCACGATCGTGCCGAGGATGCGGGTGCCGATCTCGATGGTCGTGAAATGTCCGCCGATCAGGATGGCGCCGCGGCCCCGCGCCAGTGCGCGCTCGAGATGGTCGAGTCCCTCCACCTGGGCCAGCGAGCGCACGCGTTCGTTGTCGCTCCACCACGTGACGGCCGTTTCGCACAAGCCGATGCCGAGACTCTCGAAATGCCGTCCGAGCAGGTCCTCGCGCGCCGCAGCAGACAGTTCGGGCAGGCAGAGCTCGATGTTGCGGCGCGAGATGCGCACGTAGGACAGCGGCAGCCGCCTGACGATCCGGCCGATGGCGCGGCCGATGCGCAGTTGCCATGCATACGGCAGCGGCTCGACCATGCGCAGGCAGCCGATCCCGAGCCAGGTCGGCCAGTAGCGCGGGGCCAGCAGGTGCCACTGATGCTTCAGGGTCGACATCTCCGCGCGAATCCGCCACGCTCGCCGCAGCCGATATCATGACATCCGCGGCGCCGTGCTGACAGCGCCGCGGCCTGCCGTGGCGTCGTGACATTCCGGCGCGATCGCCGGTCTGCTCCTGTATGGAAACACCGAGGACCGACAACATGCGTGCATCTTCCGTCCTGGCGGCCGTCGCGCTGCTCGTCGCCGTGGGGATTCCCCAGGCCCATGGTGCCGTGCCGGCAGCGGCCGAGCAGGTTCGCCCGCTGTCTGAGGGCAGCCTCGCGCCCGCCTTCGTCGCCCGCCGGCCCGACGGCGCCGAGTGGCGCTTCGATCCCGGCCAGCTGCAGTCGCCGGTCATCCTGATCTTCTACCGGGGCGGCTGGTGTCCGTACTGCAATGCGCATCTGGCGGCGCTGCGCGAAGCCGAGGCCGAACTCGAGCACATGGGTTTCGAGGTGCTGTTCCTGTCGGCCGACCGGCCGGAAATGCTGCTCGCCAGCCTGAAAGAGCCCGCGCCCGGCTACACGCTGCTCTCGGACAGCCGGATGCAGGCGGCGCGCGCCTTTGGCATCGCCTTTCGCGTCGACGATGCGACCGTGCGCCGTTACCGCGAGCACGGCATCGACCTCGAGGCAGCCTCGGGTGAGACCCATCATGAATTGCCGGTACCGGCCGTGTTTCTCGTCGACCCGAAGGGGGTCATTCGTTTCGTGTACGCGAACCCTGACTACACGGTCCGCATTGCCGCCGCGGACCTGCTCGCCGCTGCGCGGCAACACGCCCGCTAGCGAACGGCAATCGTGATCCCGCCGGACGGGGTGGGCGCACCGCGCCCGCTCTGTGCGCCCGGTGGTCCGTGCGGCGGGAGCCTGTGTGGCGCCGCGAATGCCATGTGGGTCAGAATCGCGGCACGAGGCGGCGTGGCCTGGCCGTCGCGATCATCTGAACGAAGAGGCGCCCATTGACGAGTATCGAGAGAATCTGGCTGGCGGTGGGTCTTGGCGGCCAGGCGATATTCTTCACCCGGTTCCTGGTGCAGTGGATCGTCAGCGAGCGCCAGAAGCGCAGCGTGATTCCGATGGCATTCTGGTACCTCAGCCTGGGCGGCGGCCTGATCCTGCTGGCCTATGCCATCCACCGCCGGGACCCGGTCTTCATCCTCGGTCAGTCGGCAGGTGCGCTGATCTATCTGCGCAACATCTACTTCGTCCTGCGCGAGCGCCGAAGACTGCGCCCGTAATCCGGGCCCATGATCCTGTCGCGACTGCCGCCGCGGTCACCGGGAACCGGGCTGACCGTTGTCGCAGTCGGCGCGCAGGTCCTGTCTTCAACCCGCTGGGCCGTTACTGACGAGCAGCACGTCGATCCGGCTCAACCGCGTGCTGGCGGCAATCGTGAGCCTCTCCCGCAGAAGGACAGGGAGCAACTCCAGATCCGAATTCCTGACCAGCGCAAAGACCTCGGCCTCCTGCTCGAGGTGAGCGCGCACCAGCCCGATGTCTTTCACTTCGAGCGTGTACATGCCGTCGGAATAGAACGCAAACGGCTCCGGCAGGTTGCCCAGGTCTAACGCGAGGACACGATGGCCGGCATCACGGGATGCCTGCGTGATATGGCTGATCTGCAGCGAGAACGCGCGCGCCGACTTGACCGGCTCAAACGCCGGGTACACGACGAACGCGACGACCAGCAACGCGACTGAAACCCCCAGCGCCGGAGCCACCAGCACGCCCGGCAGTTTCTTCGCCCGGACCGCCAGCAGGGTTGCAACGCCGCCGACGCCGATCGGCACCGCCAGCAGTACGCTCATGGACAGGGACACGGCTTCGACGCGGTTTGCGGCGAACGGCAGCGCCACCGCTGCCAGCACGAGCAGCCCGCCAATGACCGACTGCCCGATCGTCAGCCAGCGGCTGCTCAGCGACACGCCGTCCTTGTCATCCCAACCGAGGATCCGGGCGCCCAGGCCCGCCACCAGCAAGGCGAAGGCCGGCAGCGCCGGCAGCGCATAGAGTTCCCGTTTTTCCGTGGAGATGGAGAAGAACAGGACCACGAACAAGAACGCCGCCAGCAGGAAGCGGTCTGCCGGCAACCGTCTTCGCCATGCCAGGTAGATGGCGCCCGGCAGCAGGCCCGTCCACGGCAGCAACGCCGGCGGCAATGACGTGAGGTAGTAGTGCCACGGCTGCCGGTGATGCATGCCGTGCATTCCGCGTTCGACGAAATGCTCCTTGAGCGCACTCCACACCGAGTAGTCGCCGCCGGCGACCAGCGTGGTCACGACCCACGCTCCCACGACCAGCAGGAACAGCGCCGGGCCGGCGAAGGGCGCAAAACGTCGCCAGCTGCCCAGGTTCCGGTCCGTGGCGAGCGTCACCAGCGCGATCCCGAGCGGCAGCAGCAACCCGACAGGACCCTTGGCCAGAACGGCGAGCCCCGCTGCTCCCCAGAACACCAGGCCGGCACGCCGTCCATTCCAGTCCCCGAGGCGATAGCGCAGGAACGCCGTCAGGGACACCCAGATGAGGCAGCACAGCAAGGCGTCGATCTGCGCCCAGCGCGCCTTCTCCCAGAACATGTAAGTCGTGACGAGCACGAAGCCCGCCAGCACGGCTGTCTTCGCCGATGCCACGCGACGTGCGTAGCTCATGGTGAGGGCCAGCGTTCCGAAGGCAGCCAGCACCGATACGAATCGTGCAGTAAAGGGCAGCACCTGGCCGAACGGCAGCGACATGAGCGCGATCAGCCAGAAGAACAGCGGCGGCTTGTCGGTGGTGATCACGCCATTGACGTGCGGGACGATCCATTCGCCGTCGACGATCATCTCCCGCGCACCCTCGGCAAAATAGGGCTCATCCGGTGCCCACAGGTCGTAGCCCCAGATATTGGCGAGAAAGAGCACGGCCGCGAGAACGAAGATGGTGCGTCCCCGGATGATGTCGCTTGCCTGGATCAGAAGTCGTCTCCTGCGATGGGTACAGCCGAACCCTCGCCGTATGTCCTGTCACACCACAGGTCCAGCATGAGAAGCGTAAACAGTCGCTTGCGGTGATCGTGCCGGCGTGACATGTGCTCGTCCAGCAGGTTCTGCACGCCGGCTGCATTGAGTAGCCCGCGCCCGGCCACCCGATCCGGCGCGAAGCGCTCGCGCAGTTCCGTGCCCAGCCCGCTCAACAACCAACGTGAGAATGGAATGTTGAATCCGCGTTTGCGCCGCGTCAACACGGCCCTGGGAATCTTGTTCCGGACGGTCTTGCGCAATATCGCCTTGGTCGTCAGCCCGCGCAGCTTCATTCGCGACGGCAACCCTGCAACGAACTCGACCAGCTCGTGGTCCAGGAACGGCGCCCTCGTCTCGAGCGACGCCAACATGCTTGCGCGGTCGATCTTCGTGAGCAGGTCGTCCTGGAGATACATCGTAAAGTCGGTGTAGAGAAGTTCCGCGAGGGCATCCGGAAATGACGCCGCATCCGGGCGGCCCGCGAACGGATCGTCATCGCGGAGGCGCTCGACCAGCGGGGCGGACAGGATCCGGTCGAGATTGTCGCCGCCAAAACTCCCGAACCAGCTGTGATGGCGCTCGATGCGGGTCTTCTGCGCGTTCGCGACGAACTGCTCCAGCAGGTAGTCGACCCCGACATTGCCCATGGAAACGGGGGCGATCCGTCGCGCCAACTTGATCAAGCCGCTGCGCAGCGACGGCGGTATGCGCATGAATCCGTCGGCCACGCGATTGCCGATGTACGTCGGGTAGCCGGCGAACATTTCGTCCGCCCCCTCGCCCGACAGGATGACTTTCACGTGTTGTCTTGCAAACAGCGACAGCAAGTGCGTCGGAATGATGGAGGCGTCACCGAGCGGCTCGTCGAATCCCCGGGCCACGCGGCGCAATCCGTCCGCCAGGTCGCGCTCGCCGAGTATCAGCGGATGGAATTCCGCGCCGAAATGCCGGGCTGTTTCGCCCGCAAATTCCGACTCATCGAAGTTCCTGTCCTCGTGGCCGATCGAAAATACCGGCACGCCCCGGCCGAACTGCTCGGTGAAATACGCCAGCAGGGTCGTCGAATCGATACCGCCGGACAGGAACAACCCGACCGGCGTGTCGCTGCGGCGTCTGCGGCGCACCGCGCGGCCGATCCGCTCGTCGAGCTCATGACACAGGTCCCGTTCGGACCTGTTCCTGATGTCCGGCTGATCGAAGTAAGGAATCAGGTTCCAGTAGCGGCGCACGACCGGCTGGCCTCGTTCGACCACCAGCGTGTGTCCGGCGGGCAGCTTGGAAATGCCCGCGAACGGCGTCAGCGGGGCGGGGAAATAATCGTGCGTGAGGTACCGGTGCAGGGCTACGGGATTGAGGTCCTTCCTGACCCGCGGGTGCACGAGCAGCGCGCGCAACTCGGATGCAAAGACCAGTTCCTGGTCATCACGCCAGTAGAAGAGCGGCTTCTCACCGGCGCGGTCGCGACCGAGGACCAGTACTTCCCTGTTCTCGTCCCAGATGGCCGCGGTGAACATCCCGTTCAGCAGCGACCACAGTTCGACGCCGTGCTCTTCATACATGTGCGGCAGAATTTCCGTGTCGACCCGGGTCCGGAAGCGGTGCCCTTTCGAGCGCAGGTCCGCGTCGACTTCAGCCGAGTTGTATATCTGCCCGTTGCAGACGCTCCAGACGCTGCCGTCCTCGTTGGAGAACGGTTCTGCCGGCGCGCCAAGGTCGATGATCGCGAGCCGGCGGAAGCCCAATGCGCAGCGGCCACGTATGGCGAAGCCTTCGCCGTCCGGTCCTCGATGATCGAGCGTCGCCGCCATCGCGCGAACATCCCGTTCCATTCCTGGTACGGGCTGGCGAAGCGCGAGAATGCCTACTAGACCGCACACAACAAGCTCCCGTGCAGTGAATGGCCCGTGCCGGGCGTCCCGGAGATTACCGGCGGGGGCCCTCGGTGATCCTCAATTCACGGGCTCCGTCTGTCTGGTCATGGAAAAAGCACCTGGGTTAGACTGCACTACCTGCCAAGTCCGCAACAAGACGTCAGCGCGTCAGACTACCTGGCGCCAGGGCAATCCCCGCCATGTCACCCAATGTCTGGCTCGCTATTGGATTGACGGGGCAAGCCGCATACGGGACGCGCTTCCTCATTCAGTGGATTGCCTCCGAAAAACGGGGGCGCAGCGTCATCCCGGTCCACTTCTGGTACTGGAGCGTTGTCGCTGCCGTCCTGCTGCTCCTGTACGCGATCTATCGAAGGGATCCCGTCTTCATTGTAGGCGAAATCGGTGCCGGCCTGATCTATGTCCGGAACCTCATGCTGATCAGGCAGAGCGGGCCCGCTAACGAACGGTAATCGTGATCCGGCCGGACACGACCGGCGGGTCGTGCGGCACGTGCAGGTAGTCGCCTAGCAACAACTGCAGGTGATGCTGCCCGGCCGCGAGTTCGATCGTCACCTCGGTCTGTCCCTTGCCGAAATGCACGTGATGCTCGTCTGCGGGTACGGGTGCGTCCAGCGGTGGCAGTTCCGCGTCGATGAGCAGGTGATGGTGGCCGGTGCCCGGCACCTGGATGCCCGCCGGCGCGATGCCCATGCCGGTGAGGCCGAACCGCACCGTGACCGGGCTGTCGACCGTTGCGCCGTCGAGTGGCGCGATGAAATAGACGCGCGCGCCCTCCGGCGGCGCGCTGCGCGGCAGGTCGCCGGCGGTCGCAACGCTTGTCACCGCCAGCAGCAAAAGGATGAACGGCTTTCGGCTCATTGGGATCGCACCTCCGGTGCGTTTATACGCTCTCAGGCGCGAGGCTGTCAGGCGTATTTGCGCAGCATCGGTGTATGCTCTGCCGCTGGCGACGAAACATGACCCTGGGGGGGACCACCGTGAACCGACGCCATTTCTGCCAGTCATCACTGGCGGCCGCCGTTGCGGCCGCACTGCCTTCCGGCCGCGCCTTCGCGGCCCTGCCGGAGGTCTCGACACCCGTATCCGACGCGATCCAGGCCATCACCGGCCGCGGCGCAGCGACCACCATCGAGCGCGCCGCGCTCAAGGACCTGCAGGCCAGCCTGCGCGGCGCGTTGCTGCTGCCGGGCGAGCCCGGCTATGAGGTGTCGCGCCGCGTGCTCAATGCGGGCATCGACAGGCACCCCGCGCTGGTCGTACGGCCGACCGGGGTCGCCGACATCCAGGCGGCGGTGCGCTTCGCCGGCGAGCGCGAGCTGCTGCTGGCCGTGAAGTGCGGCGGCCACAGTTTCTCGGGCAAGTCCACCTGCGACGGTGGCATGCAGATCGACCTGTCCACCTTCCGCCATGTGCGTGCCGACCCGCTGGCACGCCGGGCCTTTGCCGCGGGCGGCAGCCTGCTCGGCGAGCTCGATCACGAAACGATGGCGTTCGGCCTGGTCACCACGGCCGGCACCGTGTCGCACACGGGGGTCGGCGGACTGACGCTGGGCGCGGGGTTCGGGCGTCTGGCGCGACGCTTCGGGCTGGCGCTCGACAACGTACTGGCTGCGGACGTGGTCACCGCCGACGGGCGGCGCCTGCATGCCAGCGCCAGCGAGAACGCCGACCTGTACTGGGGCCTGCGTGGTGGCGGCGGCAACTTCGGCGTCGTCACGTCGTTCGAGTTCGGGCTGCACCCGATGCAGCGGCAGGTCGTGGGCGGCGACATCGTGTTTCCGATCGCGCGGGCGCGCGAGCTGCTGACTTTCTATGCCGACTACAGCCTCGCCGCCCCTGACGACCTGTACCTGGACGCCGTCATGTCGGCTCCGCAGGGCGGCAAGGGCGGAGTCTTCATCATTCACGCCTGCTACTCGGGGCCGGTCGCGCAGGCCGAACGTGTGCTCGCGCCGCTGCGCAGGCTGGGAGCGCCGATCGTGGACGGGGTCAAGGCCGTCGACTATGTGGCCATCCAGCGCAGCTGGGACCAGACGGACCCGCGCAACGAGGGCAGCTACCTGAAGTCCGGATTCATCCGCGGCTTCGACGCCGGGTTGTTCGACGCGCTGCTGGATGGTTTCGAGGCACACCCCGAACGTGGCACGACCGTCTTCTTCCAGCAGTCGGGCGGGGCCGTCGGGCGGGTGGCGGCGGACGCCACCGCGTTCCCGCACCGGCACGCGGTCAACAACATGTTTGCGGTCGTGTCCTGGCCGCTGGAGTACGAGGCGGCGCCGCACGTGCGCTATGTCAAGGACTACTGGCGCACGCTCGAGCCGTTCACCGACGGCTACTACACGAACGAGGTCGCCGACGAGGCGCAGGGCGTGGTGGACGAGAACTACCAGGGCAACTTCCCGCGCCTGCAGGCGCTCAAGGACAAGTACGACCCGGGCAACCTGTTCCGCCTGAATGCCAACGTCCCGCCCAGCGCCTGAGGCGCGCACCGGGAAGGATTGGAATCTCGGGTGCCCGGAACTTGCCTGTGGCTGGACCCGTCGAAGGGAGAGGTCCGCCACCTGTGAGGAGATGCCCATGATCCGCAGAACCGCGCTGGCCCTGGTGGTCATGATTCCCGGCCTCGCAACGGCCGCCGACAATGGCGTGTACCTGGGCGCCGGACTCACCCACAGCGATTTCGGCCTCGACAACCCGGCGGGGTTCAGCCCGTTCGATGACAAGGACACCGGATACAAGCTGTTCGCCGGCTGGCGTCCGCTCGACAGCTTCGGCATCGAGGCCAGCTACGCGGACCACGGCGACATTACCGTGCCCAACGGCATCGTCTGCATTGCGCTGATCGGCGCGCCCTGCCCCGACCAGGCGCGCATTCAGGCCAAGAGCGCTTCGCTGTTCGCGGTCGGCTACGTGAACCTGCCGCTGGTGGACTTGTTCGCCAAGGCGGGCCTCAGCCACTGGCAGGCGGACGGTTTCAGCCTGGGCACGCTCGCCCCGACCTTCCGCTTCGATGACAGCGGCAGCGATTTTGCGTGGGGCGTCGGCGCACAGGTCCGCTTTGGCAGCCTCGCGGCCCGGGCCGAGTACGAGCGCTTCAAGGTGCTGGCCGACCAGGACATCGGCATGGTGTCCCTCAGCGTGAGCTGGACGTTCTTCTAGGCGGCCCGAACAGCGCCGGACGATGACAGCAGGTGGCGCGGTGTGCGCGGCCCATGGCCGTGCACACCGCCGGCCTTGGCTGGTCTGTCAGGTGGTGGGCCCGCTGGGATTCGAACCCAGGACCAAGGGATTATGAGTCCCCTGCTCTAACCGCTGAGCTACAGGCCCGGGTGAATCTTACCCGAGCCCGTTACAGGACTCCTTGCGAACCGCCCAACGCGGTGTGCTCCGGCCCTCACATGGCAAGTCCGGCCGGAACCGACTACGCCGGCGGATCCATCATGCTCTGCGTGTAGTTCTCCAGCCCGACGCGCTGCACGAGTTCGAGTTGCGTCTCGAGCCAGTCGATGTGCTCTTCCTCGGATTCCAGGATGTCCTCGAACAGCTCGCGGCTGACGTAGTCGCCGGCGGACTCGCAATGCACGATGCCGGCCTTCAGGTCCGGATGCGCGCGGCGTTCCAGCGCGAGGTCGCACTCGAGCACTTCGACGACCGTCTCGCCGATCAGCAGCTTGTCGAGGTCCTGCAGGTTCGGCAGTCCCTCGAGAAAGAGGATGCGCTCGATCAGCGCTTCGGCGTGCTTCATTTCGTCCACGGACTCGTGCTGCTCGTGCTTGGCAAGCTTGCCGAGACCCCAGTTGTCATACATCCGCGAGTGCAGGAAGTACTGGTTGATGGCGGTGAGCTCGTTGCGCAGCACCTTGTTGAGATGCGCGATGACCTTGGGGTCGCCTTTCATGGCCCCTCCGTTGGACTGGTGAACAATGACTGCGACCCGGCGGGACGCTCAGGCAGGGTGCCCTGCCGGCGTCGAGGGATCAAGTGCGCAATTGAACGTGTGCCGCGCCGTGCTTTCGCAGCGGCCGCAACCGGTCGAGATGCGTGTGGCCGCCTTGAGCTCGTCGAACGAGCGCACGCCCGAGCGCGCGGCCTCCCGGAGGTCGCTGTCTCGAATGCAGTGGCACAGGCAGACGTACATGGCGTGCTGGCAGTCCGGAAACCGATCGTCGAACCACAGTATAAATGCAAATCATTCTCATTTGCTACCCGCGCCTTCCGAACCCGGACGGGTATCACGCAGATCGTTTTAACTCGTTGTTAAGTATAATGTTTCCTAAACAGCGGGCCGAGGCAGATTGAGCGCAGTGATCTCCTCTTCGCTGAACCCGAAGTCCCGCAGGACTTCATGCGAATCCGCGCCCACGCGGGGCGGCCGGCGTGGCGTTGCGGGCGGCGTCGACGAGAACCGCGGGGCCGCGGCCGGTTGCACGACCCCGGCCACTTCGACAAACGCGTCGCGCGCCACCGCGTGTGGGTGGCGGGTCGCCTCGTCCATGTTCAGCACCGGCGTGACGCAGGCGTCGCTGCCCGCGAACACCTGCGACCACTGCTCGCGCGTGCGGCGGCGGAACAACGACGCCAGCACCTGCTTGCGCTCCCGCCAGGTGGCAGGGTCGAAGCGGCCTTGCGTCCACTCGCCCTGCAGCCCGGCCCGCTCGACGAGCACCTGGAAGAACTGCGGCTCGATGGCGCCGACCGCCACATGGCGTCCGTCCGCGCACTCGTACACCTCGTAGAAGTGCGAGCCGCTGTCGATGAAATTCTCACCGGTCGCGTCGCGCCATATGCCGGCCTGCCGCAGCCCCTGGAATGCCGCCGCCAGCAGCCCGACGCCGTCCACGATGGCGGCATCGACGACCTGGCCGCGGCCGCTGCGCGCGACTTCGAGCAGTGCGCAGGCCATGCCGAAGGCCAGCAACAACCCGCCGCCGCCAAAATCGCCAAGCAAGGCCGGCGGCGCAACCGGCGCTTGTCCCGCGCGGCCGATCATGCCGAGCACGCCCGCCAATCCCAGGTAGTTGATGTCATGCCCGGCCGTGCCCGCGAGCGGGCCGTCCTGCCCCCAGCCGGTCATGCGGCCATAGACGAGCCGCGGGTTGGCTTCCAGCAAGGCGTCGGGGCCGAGCCCCAGCCGCTCCATGACGCCCGGCCGGTAACCCTCGATGAGCGCGTCCACGGCGCCGGCCATGCGGCGCGCAACGGCGACGCCCGCGGGCGACTTGAGGTCGAGCGCCACCGATTTCTTGCCGCGGCCCAGGATGTCATGCCGCCCGGCTGCAACCGCCGCGTCGAATGCAGGCTCGCCGGTGCCATGGCCGGGGCGATCGAGGCGGATGACCTCGGCGCCCATGTCGGCCAGTACCATGCCGCAGAACGGCGCAGGGCCGATGCCGGAAAATTCCAGCACCCGGATCCCGGCCAGCGGACCCGCCGTCGACTGGGTCATCCTGCCTCCCGGCGCCCGACGCGCCGCGAATCTGCCATTTCCCGAGGAACCCGGCCGCAGGCCGGCCGAACTAATGCGGACTGCCCGGTGTCTTACACGCTGCAGCCCGACGCTGCCATAATATCGTGCACCCCGCCCCATCGATGAAGGAGCTCCTCCAATGAGCCACGACAGAATCTCGCGTCGCACCCTGCTCAAGGGCGCACTGATCGGCCTGGCCACAGTGCCGGCGGCATCGTTGCTCGCACGCAATGCGCATGCCGCTGCCGAACTCGTCGACCCCGCCTCGCCGCAGGCGAAGGCGCTCGGCTACACGCATGACGCGACGAAGGTGGATGCGAAAGCCAACCCCGTCTACAAGCCGGGGCAGGACTGCGCGAACTGCATCCAGTTCACCGGCAAGGCCGGTGCGGCCGACGGCCCCTGCAACCTGTTCCCCGGCAAGACGGTCAAGGCTGCCGGGTGGTGCAAGGTCTGGGTTCTCAAGCCAGGCGCCAAGGTCGGCTGACCCGAACTCGCAGCTTCGCACCCCTACGGCCCGGCGGCGCACTGCGCCCCCGGGCCGTTGCCTTGCAGGCCGTATTCAGTCCCGGTTCAGCGTACCCCGGACATGCTGCGAAGCGTCGGCACCGTCCGCATCGGGCTGGACTGGCCACGATATCCGGCAAGACTGGGGTGCCTCGGGGATCGCGGTCCATGACACCTGGTGCGGACCGGCGCCGACATTTTCGCGGACACCAACAAGAACCCCGCCTTGCAGCGGGGTGAGAATCCCTCTTGGTTCGTCGTCGGGCCGGTGATCCCGCCCTTGTTGCTTGTTTCGTCAAGCCGCCCTCTTGCGTGGCGGCTCCTTCCCCTGGTGCGGACGCACGGTCCGCCGCTTCCTTCCCTGCACCGGCAATCTGGCCTGCTGGTTCACGGCAGGCGGTTTCGCGCGGGCCGGGCGGCATCAGCCTCCCCAGTTCCTGGGCTGTCTGCTTCCAAGTTACGTGCCAATGACAGAACACATCATTTGAATCAGTGAGTTGTGCCGGGCCGCCTCACTAACCCGCCCGCGGTTATGTCGAAAACGTAAAAAATCCCGACAGTGACGCGGGCCGGCCGTCCAATCCCATACCTGGCGCCGGCCTCGCTAGAATTCCGGCCCATGACCCAGACTGAAGATCCGCGCTTTCGCGACGCCCGGCGCGCGCCGCCCAGGCATGAGCCCGCCGTACCCGAGGGCGCCGTGCGCCTGCAGAAGGTGCTGGCTGACGCCGGCATCGCGTCACGTCGCGACTGCGAACTCGCGATCCGCGCCGGACGGATCCGCGTCAACGGCCGTACGGTGCACGAACTGCCGTGCTGGGTGCGCCCCGGCAAGGACCTGGTCGAGTTCGACCGGCAAATCGTCGATTGCGCGCGGCGCGCACGGCGCACGCCGGACGACTACCTGTACTTCATTGCCAACAAGCCGAAGGGCGTGATCTCTACCGCGCGCGACCCCGACGGACGACCGCATGTCGTCGGCCTGGTCGCGGCGCGCCTGCCGCGCGAGAAACGCGTCTATCCGGTCGGCAGGCTCGACGCCGATTCGACCGGCCTCGTGCTGCTGACCGACGACGGCGACCTCGCCTACCGCCTGACGCATCCCCGCTACGGGATCGCCAAGCACTACCGCGTGACCGTGCAGGGCGCGCTCGGCGCCGACGTGCTCGACAGCTTGCGGCGTGGCGTCTTTCTCGCCGATCCGCGCGCGATCGCTTCGTCCAAGTCCGGCGAGCCCGGCGCGCGGCGCGGCGGCGGCCGGCGCACGGCCATTGATGAACTGCGCGTGCTCAAGACGCAGAAGAACCGGCGTGCGGGCGACCTGTCGCTGCTGGCCATGACCCTGCACGAGGGGCAGAACCGCGAGATACGCCGCCTGCTGGCACGGGTCGGCCTCAAGGTGCTGAAACTCGAGCGCGTGTCGATCGGCCCGCTGAAGCTCGGTGGCCTGAAGCCCGGCGCCTCCCGGGCATTGACGCCCGCCGAAGTGCTGGCATTGCGCACGGCGGCCAGCGGGTTTGGCGCGCATTCGGATCCCAGGAAGGACCCGGACGCCAGGCGGAGCGGCGGGACTTCAGGACGGGCCAGGCCGCAGCCCGGGCCGCGGCCAGGTGGCGGAGCATCCGCTGGGATCAGGCCCAGGAACGGGCCCGGGCGCGTCAAGCGTGGGGGCTGATCCCTCGCTACCGATCGCGCCATTGCTGCCGGAACTGGCCGCGACGCTGGGCCGCAGCGGCATCGCCGTGCTGGAGGCGCCGCCGGGCGCCGGCAAGAGCACCGGCGCGCCGCTCGCGCTGCTCGAGGCACCGTGGCTTGCGGGAAAGCAGCTCCTCATGCTCGAGCCGCGCCGCCTGGCGGCGCGGGCCATCGCCACCCGAATGGCGGACCTGCTTGGCGAACCGGTCGGGGCGACGGTCGGATATCGCACGCGGCTCGACACCAGGGTATCCCGCTCGACGCGCCTGACCGTGCTGACTGAAGGCGTGCTGACACGCATGCTGCAGGCAGACCCCGCGCTGGAAGGCGTGGGGCTGGTGATCTTCGACGAGTTCCACGAGCGCAGCCTGAACGCGGACCTCGGCCTGGCCTTGTGCCTGGATGCGCGCCACAACCTGCGCCCGGAACTCGGCCTGCTCGTGATGTCGGCAACGCTCGAGACCGCGCCGGTGGCGCAACTGCTCGGCGGCGCGCCGGTGCTGGCCAGCGCCGGGCGTGCGTATCCCGTCGAGACCGTGCACTTCGCGCGGCCGGCGCCGCGCGACCTGACGCGCGCCACCGCGCGCGCCATCAGGTGCGCGCTGCATGACGCGCCGGGCGATGTGCTGGTGTTCCTGCCGGGCGCGCCCGAGATCCGCCGGCTCGCGCGCCTGCTGCAGGAAGCGTCGCCGGGCGACGACGTCGACGTGCACGCGTTGTTCGGCGACCTGCCGCGCGATCAGCAGGACGCCGCCCTCGCACCGGCCCCCCGCGGGCGTCGCAAGATCGTGCTGGCCACGGCCATCGCCGAGACGTCGCTGACCATCACCGGCGTGCACAGCGTCGTCGACGCCGGCCTGTCGCGCGTGTCCCGCTTCGATCCGGTCACGGGCATGAGCCGCCTGGTGACGCAGCGCGTTTCGCAGGCGGCCGCGGCGCAGCGGCGCGGTCGCGCCGGCCGGCTCGGTCCGGGACGGTGCTATCGGCTGTGGCCCGAGGGCGAGACCGCGACCCTGGAGTCCGCCACGCCGCCGGAGATCCTGAATGCAGACCTGGCTCCGCTCGCTCTTGAACTCGCGGCGTGGGGTATCGCCGACCCCGGCGACCTGCATTTCCTGGACGCGCCGCCGGCAGCGCACTTTGCGCAGGCACGCGACCTGCTCAGGTTGCTCGACGCGATTGACCGCGACGGCCGCATCACCCGCCATGGCCGTGCGATGGCGGGCCTCGCCATGCACCCGCGACTCGCGCACATGCTGCTGTCCGCTGGCGATCCCCTGCGCGCCGCGCTGGCCTGCGAACTCGCGGCAGTGCTGTCGGAACGGGACCTGCTGCGTGGACACGGCGCGGCGCGGGACGCCGACATCCGGGTCCGCATCGACGTACTGCGCGGCAATGGCCCGGCGCCGGCCGACAGCGTGATCGACCACGCGGCCGTTGGCCGCGCCCGGCAACAGTGCGCGCGCTGGCGCCAGGCGGTGGGCGCCGCGCCGCGCGATGCAGCCCCCGGCGCGGCCGCAGGCGAGCTGCTCGCGCTGGCGTACCCGGACCGTATCGGGATGCGTCGCGGTGACGGACGCTACCTGTTGTCCGGCGGGCGCGGCGCGGTCTTCGCCGATGCGCAGACGCTGTCACAGAAGGAGTTCATCGTCGCCCCCGAACTCGACGCCGGCGAACGCGACGCGCGCATCTACATGGCGGCGCCCCTCGAACGTGCTGCTCTCGAGGCGCCCCCCGCCATACTGGTCGAGGAGCGGGATGTCGTGCGCTGGGACAGCGACACGCAGGCCGTGATGGCACGCCGCGAGCGGCGGCTCGGCGCCATCCTGCTTGGCGAATCGCGACTCGAACGGCCGGATCCGTCTCACCTGCTCGAGGCCATGCTCGAGGGCGTGCGGCGTCTCGGACTGGCTGCATTGCCGTGGAGTCGCGGCGCGCTGGCCTTGCGTGAGCGGGCCACGTTCGTGGGACGGCACCTCGGCGGCGACGACTGGCCGGACCTGGGCGACGAGATCCTCGAGCGTGAACTGGCCGGTTGGCTCGGGCCATGGCTGGCGGACTGCACGCGCCGCGAGCATCTCGCGCGACTCGACCTGCGCGCCGCGCTCGCCGCGCGCTTCAGCCATCGGCAGTTGCAGGCGCTCGACACGCTCGCACCGACCCACCTGGAAGTGCCAAGCGGGTCGCGCGTGGCGATCGATTACCGGGATCCGGATGCGCCCGCCGTCGCGGTCCGGCTGCAGGAGGTCTTCGGTCTCACCGAGACGCCGCGTATCGCCGGTGGCCGCGTGCCGATCACGCTGCAGCTGCTTTCCCCTGCGCGCCGGCCGGTGCAGGTGACGCGCGATCTAGGGAGTTTCTGGGCGCGCGGCTACCTGGAGGTGCGCAAGGAGCTGAAGGGCCGCTACCCGAAGCACTACTGGCCGGAGGATCCGCACAGCGCCACGCCCACGCGGCGGGTCAGACCGAAGAAGTGACCTCGCCGGCCGCTATCGCATGTGGCGGTGGACGAAGAACCAGTAGATGACCCCCAGCGCCAGCGCGCCGCCACCCACCCACAGCGCGAGCGCGTGCAGGTCGCCGCGCATCAACGCCATGTCCTGCCCGGCCGTCACGCCGACCCACGCCAGCACGCTGCACCAGATCCCCGAACCCACCAGCGTCGCCAGCGAATACCAGCCGAAATTCAGTCGCACGACCCCGGCCGGGATACCGATCAGGTGGCGGATCACAGGCAGCAGGCGCGACACGAAGACGCCCATGGTGCCGAATTTCGCCGACCAGGCCTCGGCGGCCTCGATCTTGGCGGGCGTGATCATCACCCAGTGTCCGTAACGCATCAGCAGCGGCCGGCCCAGCAGGCGGGAGGTCCAGTACATGACGGCGGCGCCGACCCAGGACCCGATGGTGCCGGCCAGCACGACGCCCACCAGCGTCATGCCGCCTCGCGTGTGCGCGATGTGGGCGGCCGGCGGAATCACGACCTCGGACGGCAGCGGCACCACCGAGCTTTCCAGCGCCATCAGGAACCCGACCAGCAGGTAACCGCCCTCCTCGAGCGCGTCGGCGTACCAGATCAGGAAGTCCTGCAGCATGTCTGCACGATGATAGCGGAACGACGCGGCCTGATTGCGGCCGTTCTCGCCACACTGTGCCAGGGCGGTCGCTGCGTGGGACAATGGAACGCATGGCGGGAGGGGTGACATGACGTCGGTAGCGAGCCTGCGCGCGGCGCGGTGGCTGCTGGCGGTCGTCATGTTCCTGATCGTTTACGGATCGCTGTATCCGTTCCGGTTCCAGGACGCCGGCGTGCACGACCTGCATGGCCTGCTGGCGCGCCTGCCCTGGGCCCGCACGACGCGCAGCGACATCGCCGCAAACGTCCTGCTGTACCTGCCCTTCGGCGCCTGCCTCGGCTGGATGCTCGCCAGCCGGCTCGGCGGCCTGTTGACCCTGCTGCTGACGGCGTTGGCCGGCGTCGCGTTGTCGTCGGTCATCGAGGTGGGCCAGATCTACGAGACGCGGCGCGTCGCCAGCATCGCCGACGTTGCCTACAACGGCGCCGGCGCGCTGGCCGGCGCCGCGCTGGCGCTGGTGCTGCTCGCCGCCCGCCACGGCCTGCGGCGCAATACACTGGTGGACGTACTTGCACAGCCGATTGCGGCGTCACTGCTGCTGCTGTGGGTTGGCTACCGGCTGGCGCCGTTTGGCGTAGCGCTGAGCCTGGCCGAGTGGCGCGCGGCGCTTGTGCCGCTGCTGGCCGGCCCGTGGTTCGCGCCGTGGGAAATCGTGCGTCACCTGATTCCGTGGCTGGTCGTGGCATTGGCGGTCCGGTCGCTGCTGCCGGGACGGGACGAGCTGGCGAGCCTCGCCGTGACCATGCTGGTCGTGCTCGCCGGCCTGGTCCTGGTTGCGGGCAAGACCCTGGTGCCGGCCGAAATCATTGCCATGGGACTGGCGCTGGGGTTCGCACGGTTGCTCGGGCGGTTGGAAGTGGGCGGCGTCGCGGCCCTGCTGGCCTGGGCATTGGCGGCCCTGATCGTGGTGGACGGCCTGGCGCCGTTCGATTTCGGCCTCGGCCCGGACCCATTCGGGCTCGTGCCGTTCCAGGATTCCCTGGCACGTTACCGCGCCACCAATCTCGGCGACATGTTCCACAAGTGCTTTACGTACGGCGCCCTGGTGTGGTTGCTGGTGCGGGCGGGACATCGCACGCTGCTCGCGACCGTCATGGCCGGCGCGCTGGTGCTGGCGGTGGAGGTGCTGCAGGCCTGGCTCCCCGGCAAGACCGGCGAGATCACAGATCCGCTGCTGGTGGTCGCCGCCGGCGGCCTGCTGGCGATGTTCGAAGGACCGACTGCCGCCGGCACGCGGCGGCGGCGCTATTGAAGGTCAGGCGGGCGCGGTGCCGGGCGCTGGTTCGCCAACGATGGCACACTGGCGATCCCGCGTACCGCAGGATGGCGGCGATGACATGAAGGCACCCGGTCACATTCTGGCGCTGGCGTGCCTGCTGGCATTCGTCGCGGCGCCATCCGTCGCGCAGATTTCGCGCCAGGACGACGAGGCGCGAAAGACGGCTTATGAGGAGTTCCGCAGCCGGTTTGCCGAAAGCCGGTTTGCCGAGGCGCTGCCTCTGGCGCAGCGCGTTGTGCAACTGACCGAAGGCGCCGATCCGCTCGACGACCAGCTCCCCACCGCCTATAACAACCTCGGCGTCGTGCAGCTACGCACCGGAGACCTGGACGCTGCCGAGGCGAGTTTCAAGCGCGCCCTCGAATTACTCGAAGGCCGGGTTGGCATCGTGTCGCGCCGCCTGATCGCCCCGCTCGCCGGACTGGGCGCCGTCCATACGACCCGCGGTCACCACGCGCTGGCGGCGGACGTCCTGCATCGTGCGCTGTCAATCAGTCGCCGCGCCAACGGCTTGTTCAACATCGACCAGATGGAACTGCTCGAATCGCTCATCACGAATTACGACGCCGTGGGCAACCAGGCCGGCGTCGAGCGTGAGCGCCGCTACGCCGTGCAGGTCGTCCAGCAGGAGTATGGCGCTGACGACCCGCGCACGATCCCAGCCATGGTCCTGCTCGCGGAGTGGTACGAGAGGACCTACGGCTACGCGCTGGCCCGTACACAATGGCAGCACGTTGTTGCGGTCGCCTCCCGCGAGGACGGCGGTCGCAATGCCGCGACAATCGTCGGGCTCATCGGGATTGCGCGGAACCACCGGCTGCAGTTCGTGCACGATCCTGCATCATTGATGGAAACCCCGATGGACATGGCCGACCCGCGCCCACCTAGCCAGATCCAGTTGAGTGTCGTGCCGCCGGGGGCCGAGCAATCTAACGTCGTCGGCACCGTCAAGATGGATCGTGAGGGGGAAGCCGCGGCGCTCAAGGCACTGCAGACGCTGGACGAAACGCCCGATCCACCGACGAAGCTGCTGGCGCTTGCGCTGACCGAGTTGGGCGACTGGTACGCGACGGCCGACAGGGTCAGCAAGGCCATCCCGTATTACCGGCGGGCCTGGCCGCTGTTCGCGGAAATGGCGGCGGCCGGACAGCCGAATCCGCTGGCTGCACCACGTCCGCTGAGCTACCGGCCGCCCTTCGCGGCGATGCGCAATCGCGACCGAACCGACGTCGAACTCGTGGCGAGTCCTTTCGAGTTCACCATGAGCATCAGCGAGTCCGGCGAGGCTGACAGCATCATGCTGATGCCCGGCAGCGGCGACGGCAGAGAAAGCGACAATTACCGCGCGACGCAGTTCAGGCGTTCCCTGGCGCGCGCTGCATTCAGTCCGCGCTTCGAGAACGGCGAGCCGGTACCGACTGACGACTACCGGTTCACGGACATCTGGTACGACGTGGCGTCCAGCGCACCACCGGTCCCGCCCGCCCAGCCAGACCCCCCGGCCGAGCCGGAACCGCAGGAGGAACCACCGGAGTCCTAAGGCGGTGGCGTGGCTGCGTTGTCGTCGACCGGCGCGTCCACATCGCCCGACGACTGCACCGGCGGCGGCGCGCTTGCATCGGCCGCTGCGCCTGAATCTTCTGTCGACTGCACTGGCGGTAGAGCGGCCGGTTCATCGGGCGACGCGCTGTCATCAGCCGCTGCGCCTGAATCTTCTGTCGACTGTACTGGCGGCGGCGCGGCCGGTTCCTGGGGCGGCGGCGCAGGCACCGCGGTGCCGAACGAGCCGAGCGCCTCGTGCGGCCCCGGCCGTGAGACGGGCCGCGGCGCCACGGTCTCGCCGGCCAGCAGCGTCCGCACCGTGTCTTCGTCGGGCAGCTCGACGGCCAGCTTGGCGCCTGCCTCACGCATGGCGCGCTGTGTGGCGGCAAGCAGCGGTGCGGTGCCGCTCATGCCGCCCGACTTTTCGCGCCCATAGCCGGTGAACACGTATCCGTCCACGCGCTCGCCACCCGGTTCAAAGACATCCAGGCGGTAACGGATCGTGACCGTGAAGGTGTCGCCGGCCATGTCGCGCGGCGTCAGGAACGAGTAATCCTCGAAGCGCGGCTGCAGCACCAGGCGCAGCGGCGGCTCCAGCCGCGGTATCGCGCTGCGGGTCGTCAACCTCGACCACCCTGGCGAACATCGCGCCAAGCAGGCGATTCAGTTCCGCGACATGCGCAGGGCCGAGTCTGATCTCGTAGTCGGTGCCGTAGCGGGTCTCCTTGTGCACGTAGTCACGGAACTCGGCCGGGTAATGAACGCCGATCGCCACCGGCAGTTGCTCGACCAGGGCCGGCGGCAGCACGGGCACCGGTTCCACGAGCACGGCGCCGCAGCCGGCGATCGCCACCGCCAGCGCACACCAGCCCAGTCCCGCAAGGTACGGCTTCATCCGCGTCGTCCCGATTCCGCTGCCTCGTTGGTCAGCCCGACGAAGGTACCACCGTTGCGGGCGCACAGGATGCGCATCAGCGTCGCATAGCGGATGGACGTGTACTGCGGGACATTCGGCCCCAGCGGAAAGCCGATCGCATGGATGCGCACGCGCGGTTCGCCGCTGCGGTCCTTGCGGTTGATGCGCTCCACGGTGTCGACGACCTCCTGGATGGACGGCCCGGTGAACTCGTCGCCCAGCACGTAGATGCTGATGCGATGATCGGGCGACCAGAAGGTGCGGACCGCGGCGACGATACCCTCGACCGGACTGGAGTTGGAGAAGGCCCGCCAGCGCCGGAACACGTCGAGGATCGCGCGACGCCGGGCCGGCGAGTCCGGGATCCACCGGCCGCGGTACTCGCTGAACATGTAGCCGCCCTCGTCGTCCATGACCTGGATGCCCTTGACGGCCGGGTAGATCTCCAGCACCTCGCGCATCTTCTGCTGCGCGCGCTGCCAGCTGAAGGTCTGCATGGATCCCGAGGTATCGACGATGAAGATGATGTACTCGCTGTCCACGGGGATGCCGCCGACCGGCTGGCTGGCGCTGCGCCGGAAATCCGCGCCGAGCAGCCGCTTCATTTCCTCCGTCAGCTCCTGGCGCGCCAGCGTCAGCGAGCCCTCGAGCTTGTTGATCGTTTCTCCCTCGCTGCGGGTGGCCTTGAATTCGCCCTCGATGGCCGACAGGTCGCCGCGCAGCCGCGCGATCCGTCGTTGCTCCTCCGACAATTGCTCGATGCGTGTCTTGAGGTCGCGCTCCAGCACCTCCGACACGCCGCGGATGTCGAACAGTTCCCTCTCGAGCTGGCGGATCTGGCCGTCGAGGTCCACCTTGGCCTGCTCGAGCTGCAGCGGCTGGCCGACCTCGTTGAGCACCAGCAGCAGGATGACCGCGCCGAAACCGCAACTGATCACGTCCAGGAAGGACATGCTGAAGACTTCCGTCTCGCGCCGTTGCCGCCGTTTCATGGCCAGTCCTTCGGCGGGCTCAGGAAGGCGCCGCCGGTGGCCTGCGCCAGGCGCCAGAAATAGGTCGGCGCCGCCGGGTCGCCCTCCATCGGCAGCAGCACGACGTTGACCGGCGGCGGCTGGCGCGGCAGCGAACGCACCGCCTTTTCCATGTTGTCCTCGCGGTCGCCGGAATCCGCGAGTTTCTTGAACGCCGGCGGCCGCTCGCCCTGCGTGGGCAGGCCGTCGGTGATCAGGATGACGTTGTCGGGAGCGGGCGACAGCCGCTGCAGCACTGCGAACGCATGAAACAGGCTGGTGCCGTCGACCGGTACGGTGCGGCGCAGCGCCTGCAGCGCCTGGCTCATCGCCTTGCTGTCGCGGGCCGCCAGCCATCGCCCGTCACTGCCTTCCAGCAGCGGCCACGCGCGCACGTTGAAGGCGTACACCTGGAACTGGGAATCCGCCGGCAGCTGCGCCGACACCCAGTCCACCGTGCCGATCGCCTGTTGCCACTTTTCGGAGCGCAGCTTGCGGTCCGGCGACATGTTGCGCATGCGGATGATGTTGACCAGCGTCTCGTCCAGCATGCTGGCCGAGGCGTCCACCAGCACCAGCACGCGCTTGCCGCCGACCTTCAGGCCGGTCAGGTACTGACGGTCGCCGTCGCCGGCCACGCTCCTGACCTGGGTGCCGGTGTTCCGGTTGTCGGCCTGCGCCTTGAGGCGGCGGGTGTCCTCTTCCAGCGACTTGAGGTCTGCCTTGAGCCGTTCCAGGCTCTCGCGACGCGCCAGCGTGTCGAATTCATGGCGCGCCAGCTCCGCCTGCGTCGCGGCCAGCTGCTCGATGACGCGCGTCGCCAGGCCGGCCGCACGCACCTTGTCTTCGTCGGTCGTCGTCAACGCGTTGCGCAACTCGGCCAGGTGCTTGTAGCCATCGAGCACCTGCTGCTCGAGGCGCCGCGCCTCGGCCGCCAGTTCCGAGCTCTCCTTGATGCGCTCCAGCCCGGACTGCGCGCTGATGATCGTGTAGAACAGCACGACCGCGCCGAAGCCGCAGCTGATCACGTCCAGGAAGGACATGCTCCAGGCTTGCGTCCGGCGGCGCGCCACGATCAGCCCACCGCCACCAGCTCGAGGATCACGCCGGGCGTGCCGATCCTCAGCCGATCGCCCGCGGCGAGCGGCGCACTCTGTACGACGCGTTCGCCATTGACGAAGGTGCCGTACCGGCTGCGATCGTGCACCAGGACCGCATCGCCCTCCCGTACCAGCACGCAGTGCGTGGCGGATACGCCGGCGGCCGGTCCGGCCAGCACCAGCGATCGGGGGCCGGTCTCGGCCCTGCCCAGCGCCAGCGGCTCGGCCGTGATGGCATGGGCGCGGCCGCCATGGACCACGTGGGTGGGCGCGGCGCGGCGTGGTCGCTGTGCCGGTCGCGCGAGCGGCGACGCCGGACGCACGCGGCGCAGTTGCGTGACCAGCGCCGTCGTGCCGGCCGCGGCGACCTCGTCTGCAGCCGCCAGCGCCCCGATCGGCGCGGCGCCCTCGGCCAGCACCGACACCGCCACGTCGCCGAGTGCGGAACAGCGGTCCGCCAGCCCCGGCAACGCCGCCGCCCGCGCCGACAATGCCACCGTCACTGCTTCGCCCGCGCGCCGCGCCGCGTGCACGAGGTCGACGAGCTGCGTGTAGTAGGCCTCGGCCGCCAGCACGAACTGTTCGCGCCGCAACGACACGCCGAAGCGGCCGGACCTGGCCTCGAGTTCGACATCGGCTACCTCGCTGCCGGACAGCACCGCGAGCCACTGCGGCAACCGGTCGTGCAGCTGCTGCTCGCTGGCGGCGTGATGCTGTGGATCGAAGCGCGTGCGGCGCACCATGGCTTCCGACACGAGTTGGGCCCATGCGGCGCGCAGCGCCTTGAGTCCGACGCGCGGCGCGACTTCGACCCGTCGTCGCGCCAGCGTTTCGGCGCCGTGCAGTTCCGTCAGCACCGACTGGTGCAACTGCACGTCCAGGCACAACACCGTCTCGCCGGCCTCGAGCGGCGCGCAGGCCGCGACCGCCGCGTCCACGAAGCCGGCGACCGGGATGCCGGCCGCCGCCGCGATGCCCGCCAGCAGCCCCAGTTCCCGGGGGCGCATGCTGCCGGGCACCGCGAACAGGGCCTCGTCACCCGGCTGCGCGGCGGCAGCCCATACCTGCGACAGGTGCGCATAGGCCAGGTCGGCGCGCGAACGGGCGTACGGCAGCGGTCGCGGCAATGCATCCGCACTGAGATCGGTCCAGAAGCGGTCAAACGCAAAGACCGGCTTGAGGCGCTCCTGCGCCGCGGCTTCGCTGCCGGTCAGCAGCCCGGCGGGATCGAGCAGTGCAAGGCCGGGACTCGGCGCCGTCAGCACGCCGTCGCGCGCCGCCAGCAGCCCGGCGTCCACCGTCTCGACTGCGACGCGCGCCATGTTCAGCGCACCTGCAGGTGACGGAGCAGGCGCTGATCGAGGTAAGTTTCCGAATCGAGCACCAGGCGCTCCTGGGCCAGCTGCAGGTTGTGCAGCAGGAACATCAGCAGCAGCGACAGCAGCAGCGCGATGAACGTCGAGTTGAACGCGACGCCCAGCCCGGCCGTCACGCCCGCGATGTCGCCGGTGACCGCCTTGTGCGCTTCCGCCAGCGCGTCGCCGATGCCGCGCACCGTGCCGATGAAGCCGATGGCCGGGATCGCCCACGCGATGTAGCGCACCATCGACAATTCCGAATCGAGCCGCTCGGACTCCCCCTGCACGACCGCGCGGCAGGCGTCCGAGACGTCCTGCACGTTGCGGGTCGCGCCGAATCGCGCCAGCGCCGCCCTGAGCGCCCGCACGGGCAGCATGGCCTGCTGGTCCGGCGGCAGGGACTCGAGCTGGCGCGAATACTCACGCGTGTCCTCGGGCAGGATGCGCATCCCTTCCGGCACCTGCAGTACGTCCTGGTCGAGTAGCGCGCGTTCGCGCAACGTCGAGCGCCCCTTGTAGGCGATGATCGCCAGTGCCCACAGCATGAGGATCAGGCAGGATTCCTGCTCGTAGTCCTTGAGGACCACCCACAGCGAGCGCTGCGGCACGTAATCAGGGTCGGTCTTCATGGCCGCAGCCTGCGCCACCAGCACGCCCTGCGCGTTCGGCCGCACGACGGCGACGTAGAACGCGTGCACGACGATGATGGCCGCCAGCAGCGTGAAGATGCTGTAGAGGAACTCGTTCGGGTAGCGCTTCTTCATGGGTCCTGCCATGGCCGTTGCCGGCCCATTAGATGTCTATGGGAAACGAGACCGGGAAATCGGCCCGGACCTTCTCAGTCGGATCGAACCGCTGCGGGGTCGGTCCGGTCGGGCGCGTGCCCGCCGGCAGCGGCGGCAGCGATTCCTCGGCTTCCTGCTCGGCCGCCGGGATCGCTTCCGGCGCGGGCGGCGCGTCCTGCGGCGGCGCCTCGGCAACCGTCTCCTGCGGCGCGGCGGGCGGCGGCGGCGCCGGTGTCGGCGCGGGCTTGGGCGGATCGAGCGCGAACGCCGCCGCCGCGGCCAGCGCCAGTCCCAGCACCAACAGCCTGCTGTTCATGTTCACTCCGCGTAGCGCGCGATGCGGAAACCGAGATCCGGCTTGCCGCCGCTGCCCACGTCACGCCAGGCCGTGCGCAACTCCGGCGTGCGGCCGGTCAACCAGCTCGAACCGCGAATCGTCCAGGTCTCGCCCTGTTGCGGGCCAGCCGGATCGACGAACACCTGCTCCGGGCCGGTCACGTAGATCTGGTAGCGGTCGTTGACCCACTCCGACACGTTGCCGCCGAGGTCGAAGATGCCGAGCGCGTTCGCCGCGAAACTGCCCACCGGCGCCGCGACGCGAAAACCGTCGTCGTAGCCGCTGACCACCACCGGTGTCAGGTACAGCGCCGTCTGGTCCGCAAAATTGCCCGAGCGCGCCGCCACGGGCAGGGCGTTGCCCCACGGGTACTTCAGGTTCGGGCCGCCGCCATCGTGGCGGGCCGCGAACTCCCATTCCGCCTCGGTCGGCAGGCGGTAGCCGACCGTGACCGGATCGGTCAGCGCAAGCTGGCCACCGCGCGTGCCGTAGGCCGGCGGCAGGCCGTCCTTGCCGGACAGCCAGTTGCAGAATTCCGCGGCTTCCCGCCAGCTGACTCGGGCCACCGGCTGGTTGTCCAGGTCGAGCGTTTCCTCCTTGAAGATGCCGGACGCATGGCCTGCGCGGAATTCGCGGAACTCGCGGTTCGTGACTTCGCGGACGCCGAGATAGACGGGGCGCTTGAGATCCACCGTTCGCTGCGCCTCGTTGGAGCGGCGGCCCGGCTCGCGGCGCGGGCTGCCCATCGTGAACTTCGCGCCGCGCAGCAGCACGAGTTCCTGGCCCAGCGCAGTGCGGATGCGCGGCGCCAGTTGTGCCGCGCGCGCCACTGCCGGTGTCGCAAGCGCGTACTCGATTCGCTGCGGCAGGCCGGCATTCGGTGTCACGGTCGTCTTGAACGTCGCGAGACCCGGCTTGCGCACTTCGATCGCGTGCGGCGCTGCAGGCAGTGACAGGGTCTGGTTGGCGGGGCCGCGCGGGCGTCCGTCCACGAACAGTTCGGCATCCGCCGGCTCGCCGCTGACCGTGACTTCGCCGAGCACCGCCTTGAGCGCCACCGCCAGCGTCGCCCGCTGGCCGGGCCGCACCGCCGACGTACGCGTCGCGGCCTCATAGCCGGCGCGGCTTACGACGATCTCGTGCGGCACGTTCGGCGGCAGCGACAGGTTGACCGGCGCGCGGCCCCGGTAACGGCCGGCCACGCTCACGTCGGCACCCGCGGGATCCGTACGCACGGCCAGCACGCCATCGGCCAGGCCGAGCTCGATCGGCCCTATGCCGAGCGGCTCGCCCGGTTTGACGGTAATCGGCGTCTCGAATGGCCGGTAGGCGGGATGCGCGACGGTCAGGTCGTGACGGCCGGCATTGAGTGTCGACTCGAATGGGGTCGTGCCGCGATCCTCGCCGTCGATCAGCACGCGCGCGCCCGGCGGCACCGACACGACAGTCACGGTCGCATACGACGGCACCAGTGACACCTCGAGCAGCTGCCTGGCCCCGCCGCCGCTGACTTCGATGGACGCGCGAAAATCCTCGTGCCGCGGCGCACGAATCAGCAGCTCACGCGTGCCGGCCTTGATTTCATACACCCCCGGCAGCGGTCCCGCCGGGCGCCCGTCCACCTCGAGCGTCGCCGCCACGTCGCCGGTGTCGATCCGCACCTGCCCCGGCAGCCGCTCGATCGGCACGATGAATTGCTGGTCCGGCACGCGCGCCACCGTGACCGGCATCGCGGCCGGTGCATAACCTGTTGCCGTGACGCGCAACGTGTAGCTGCCGGGCAGGACGAGGTGCCGGCCGAAGATCGATGCCTCCAGGACGGTTCCCGAGAAATCGACCGTCTCGGGATCTACCTGCGGACTGGTTCGCACCGTGACGGTCACCGACGCCAGCAGCAGCGCGAGCACGCCCAGCACCGCGAGTCCCGCCGTCAGCGCAGCGGCCCGGCGCCACGGCACACGCCGCCGGCGTCCGGCCCGCCGGCCGGTCGGCGGTTGGTAGGCCACCGGCTCGATCGGCACGCGGCTGCCGGAGGCCGCCTCCAGCGGCTGGCCTTCCAGCAAGGGTGGCAGCGTAACGTTGGCAACTGCCTCGTGCTCGACCACGAGCACCCGTTCGGCGCCACGCAGTTCGACGCGCAGCAGCGCCGTGCCGAGATCCGCGACGGCGCCGTCCTCGAGCAGCGGCGCGACCCTGCTTCGGGCGGCCATCCAGCCGTATCCCGCCGGCGCCGGATTCAATGTACAGCTGCCCCTGCTCCAGCCCGACCCGTGCGATGACTTCGCCGGCCCGGCAGCCGGGCAACACGATTGCGTTGCCGGCGCCACCCAGCGCCAGCGGAAATTCACCGGCCTCGATCGGCCGCTCGCCGAGCGGGTCTACCAGACGCATGACGCTCAAAGGGGCTCCCGGCAGCGCACGATGACCGGCACCGGCATGGTGCCGGGCCGCACGACCACGTCGAGGCGCACGTCGCGGTAGCCGCTGCGCGTGCCGACGATGGCGTAACGGCCTGGCAGCAGCGCCAGCTCGCGGCGTTCGAACGTGCCCATGCCGCCGACCCGGTATATCACGACGCTGGTCACGCCGTCCGACTGCAGCGTCACGTTGACCGGCGTTTCCGCCTCGCGCACCAGCGCCTCGAGTTGCGCCGAGCTGGCGTCGAGACTGGCGCGCGGTGGCGCCATGGCGGCCGCAGAAGCAACCAGGTTGCGCGCCGCGTTGCGCCCTTCGTTGGTCCACAGCGATTCCGGCTTGCTGATCGCGTCCTCGAGGCGCGCGTGCAGCTCGACGCGCGGCGTCACGCGGTCGAGCCCGGCCTGCGCCTGCTCGAGGGCCGGCTCGATCGCCAAGGCCGCCGACCAGGCCGTCTTCGCGTCGCTCCAGCGCTCGGATTGCTCGGCCGCCAGCGCCTGGCGGCTCAGCTGCTCGAGTTTCTGTGCGCGCTGACTGCGATTCAGCTGTTCAAGCGCATCGCGCGCCTCGACCGATCCCGGCCGCAAGGCCTGCGCGCGCTCGAAGGCGGTGCGCGACTCCGCTTCCCGCCCGGCCGCCAGCGCCGCCAGGCCACGCGACATGGCGGTCGCGTAGGCCTCCGCGGCGAGACCTGCCTCGGCCCGGGCGACGCCCGCGCGCGCGGCCGCCGTGTCCGGATCCATCCCGAGCGCCTTGCGGTAGCCGGCCAGCGCATCGGCGAGCCGGCCCGCGCGCTCATCGCGGGCGGCGCCGTCCACCAGCGCCAGCACGGCATCCAGCTTGCCGGCGCGCTCGATGCCGGCCTGTGCGGCGGCGTTGCCGGGCGCGATGGCGAGCGCGAGGCGGAAGGACTCCGCGGCTTGCTGCGATTGCCCGCCAGCGAGCGCCTTCGCGCCGGCGTCGAGCGCCCCAGCCAGGACGGCGGGCTTGCCCCCGGCCACGGCATCGAGCGTTGCGCTGGCGCTCTCCCATCCGGACTGCGCCTCGCGATATTCGCCCCTGTCGAAGTGAGCGACTGCGGCGGCACCCGCCTCGCGCGCCGCCGACAATTGCGCAACCGCCCAGGCCGATGTGTTGGCCGTCTCCGCCGTCGTCAGCCGCTGCTCGAATTGCGCGCGCGCCTGCCCGGCCTGGTCGCGATCGCGGTCCTGCGTTTCAGCGACCGCGCGCTCACGCCTGGCGCGCTCGGCCTGCTGCGCGGCCTCGGCGATCGCGGCGGCCTCCGCGCCCGCGGCCTGCCGCTCGACGACCGTGGGTAGCCACACGAAGACCGCGACAGCCGCCGCCAGCAGGCCGGCGGCAATGGCCGGCACCCTCCAGCGCCGTCCGCGCGCGGCGCGCGGCCGCAACGGCTGTGCTTGCCGCGGCGACGCCGGCGGCGCAGCGGCTTCATCGACCGGCTCGGCGATGGCACGCGCCAGCTCGCGCGCAACTTCATGCATTGACGCCGGGCGCTCCGCCGGCGATTTCGCAAGCAGCCTGAGGGCCAGCAGGCGGGCACGCTCGGAGGCCGGCGCGCGCGGCACGAGCGGCGGTACCGGATCATGCAGGACGCGATCCGGTGTGACGTCCGGATAGTACGGCGGCTGGCCGGCCAGCAGCTCGTACAGCATGGCGCCGAAGGCATACAGGTCGTCGGTCGCCTGTGCCGGTTCGCCGCGCAGTTGCTGCGGGCTCATGTTGTACGGCGAGCCGCCGCCGGCGATGGCACCCGGCAGCGTCGCGAGACCGAAGTCGGCGAGCCGCGGCCTGCCGTCGGCGTCGAGCAGCACGTTGGCGCATTTCAGGTCGCGGTGCACCAGTCCCCGCTCGTGCGCGGCTGCCAGCGCTTCCGCCACGCGCACCAGCGTGACGGCAAAGACCGTGAAGGCCCGGCCACGAAACTGGCCGAGGTCGCCTCCCGGCAGGTACTCCATCTCGAGCAACATCAGGCCGTCGGCCTCATGAAGCTCGCGAACGTCTACCGCGGTTCCCGCAGGCAACGATCGTGCCGCCTCCACCTCACGGCGCAGGCGCGCCGCCGCGGCCGGCGCCTCGAGCCCTTCCGGGTCGAAGATCTTCAACGCCACACGTTGCTGGCGCAGCGTGTCCTCGGCCAGCCAGACCTGCGAGACAGCGCCATCCGCGAGGCGCCGCACGAGCACGAATCGCTCCCCGAGTCCAAGCCCGGGCGCCAGGTCGATCATCTTTGTCGCTCAGCCAGCCCCAGGCGCCGGCGTTGCCTGTGGCCGCTCGGCGACCGGCGCGCCGCCGTCCTGGAGACCTGTTTCGTCGACGTACAGCTCATGCAGCAGGCGCCGCCATTCAGCGTACTGCTGTTCCGCGGTGCCGGTCAGTCGCAGGGTGCGGCCCTGCACGTCCACCACCAGCGGCGCCGCCTCGGCGTCGAACGAGTTCGACAGCTCCTTCAGCGCATCGGTGTGGATCTTCGCTTCCTCGCGCTTCTTGAGGCCGCTCATGACGGCCATGACGCCACCCGCGGCCGCGCCATATCGCGCGGCACTCGCGACCCGGTCGCAATTGGCGCTGCCGCAGTTGTCCGGCACCAGCACCGCCGCCGCCACCGCGATCGCGCCCAGCGCAATGCGGTTACGCGCCTGCGCCTTGAGCTTCTCTTCGGCGACGATTTCGTCGTGCGTGTAGCGGCGCCAATCCGAATACGGCGCTTCCATCTTCTCGCTGAACGAGGCGTAGCTGTCGCTGACCGTGTCCACCAGGCTGTCGTCGCGATCGCGAATCTCGCCCATGCGTTTGACCAGCGGGTCATTGTCCGCGGGCAGGCGGACGACCTTGTAATGACCGGTCTTGCGTTCCTTTTCCATGTACGCGCTGAATGCCGCCGGCGCGAAGTCGCTGGCAAAACGCATGTCGCTGACGCGCTGCACCGTGACCAGCTGCTCCTTGCCGAGTTTGTTGCGCACGGCAAGCAGGTCATCCGCAATGTTGACGTACACGTTCTGGAACGGGTCGCGTTCCGGGTTGCCGCCCGCCCGGTACGAGCGCGTGTCCGCGCGTCCCTCGTATTCCTGATCGAGCCAGACGCGCCCCGTCGCATCGACCGCGCGAATCGCCAGCTTGAGGTGCGCGCCGTTCGACTCGAGGATCCGCCCGTGCACGGCCAGGTCCACTGCATCCACCAGTGCCGGCACGATGCGCACGGCACCCCACTGGGCGGTGCCGGCCATCGTCTCGCGCAACCGCGTCGGGAAGTAGCGCGCCTCGGCCTTGCGGATCTCGGGATAGATGCGCTCCTTGTCGGCGAGGTCCGGGTTGTCCTCCACCTCTTTCGGGATGCCCGGGTCGAACAGGTGGATCCCGACGTCGAGCAGCCGTTCAGCAGGGACTTCCCGGGTCGCCTGCACCGCCTGCAGCTGCGGCAGCGGCCGCGTCTCCTTCACGACGCAGCCGGCCGCCAGCCACGCCAGCGCGACCGCCGCCATCGAGAGTCCTGTCCCTGAATTCATCATCGTCGGTCCTGTTTCCGGCGCGAAACGCTTGTTATCGGCCTCGCTTGTACTTGCGGTATTCCTCCCAGAGCGCCGCGCGCAATTCCGGGTCGGTCTCCTTCATCGCCGCCTCGCGGATCTGCCGCGCGACCACGTCGTCATCGCGGCCGTCGGGAATGTCCGCCGGAACCGCGCGCGGGCCCGAGCCGGATGCCGTGCCGGAACCGGCCCCGCCTTGTTGCCCGCCGTCCTGCTGGGCACCGCCCTGCTGGCCGCCACTTTCCTTGCCGTCGCCGCCGGTGCCTTCCGCGCCCACCGATTCCAGACCGTCACGTGAACCGGGGCCCGCGCCCGCCTCGCCGTCGCCGGTTCCTTCTGCAGCACCGCTGCCGTCGCCGGCCGCCTCCGCGCCCTGCTGCGCAGCACGCTCGTTCGCGATCTGCTCCTGGGTCGCGCGCACTGCGGCATCGAAAGCGCCAAACGTTTCATCGAGGCGGCGGTCGATCGTCGCACGCCGGTCCCCCGCGGCGCCGACGCTCGGCCCGGAACCCGCGGACGAACCGCCGGCCTGCGCCGCGGCATCGCCGGACGTTCCCGCGGCGCCGCTGCCTCCAGCCTGTCCTGCCTGCGCCGAACCACCCTGGCCCCCGGCTGCACCGGAACCGGCGCTGGTCCCGACGTCGCCCGCCGATCCCGCACCGCCTGCCGCAGGCGCTTCGCCGGGCCCGGCGCCACCGGCACCATCCGCCGCCTGTTCCTCGGCGCCCGCCGCATCATCCGCACCCTGCTGCGATCCGGCAGACCCAGCCGCTCCGGCGTCCTGACCGGCGCTGCCGGCTGATCCCGCCGGCGACGGCGCCTGCGGCCCGGCCGAGCCGCCACTCGAACTGTCGGAGCCGCTTCCCGGGGAACCCCCGGTCGGTCCCGGCATCGGCAGCGTCGCGGTCCCGGCACCGCTTTGGCCGCTGGTGGGGAAGCTCGACGATGAACTGCTGCCCGAGCCGGACGATGACGGCGACGGGCTCCCGCTGGGCGAGCCTTGTGAGCCCGAACTGCCCTCCGACGGCGAGGACGAGGGCGGGCTAGGCATTCCGCCACTGCTCGGCTGGGTCATCACGGACTGGGTCAGGCAGCCCGACAACAAGAGCGCGCCGGTCGTAACCAGCGCGGCAGACACATCCAGCGCGCGTTTCATCATGACTCTCCCCGCCACCGCCATGCCGGGCGCGGCGGCCCACCTCCAGCAGACACGCCAGCCCTGGGAAATAGGACGCCCTGCGCCGGCAGAGGTTCCGCCGCAATCCGCCTCAACCGGCTTCGACCGACGGATCGACGCCGCGCAGGAAGCCGCTGATCTGGTCGGCCAGGCGATCGCAGGCCGCGCTGCGCACCCGCGCGATGAAAGGCAGCGGCACCAGGACACCGACCAGCGCCGAGGTACCCACCACATTGGTGGAGACCGTGCCCGCTGTCTTCGCCTGCTTCAGGTCCCAGACCAGCGCGTCGTAATCGGATTCCTTCTCCCACCAGCCAAAGCCGATGCAACCACCGCCGGCCGGTCCGATGGCGCAACTGAGGCTGCCGCCGCTGTCCGTCTGGCGGGTCAATCCGTCCACCCACACGATATAGCGAACGCCGCTCTTCTCGATGCGTTGACGCACCAGCTGGCGTTCCAGCAACAGTGTCACGCCCTCCGCGCGCTGTGGCGCGGTGGACGGCTCGAACCACGGAAAAAGCGCGTCCTGAAACTCGTTGTTGCCGTGCATGCGGATGCCCGACTGCCGCGCCATGCGCGCGCTCACGCAGTCCAGGAAATCGTCCTCGGCGGTACTGCCCTCGACCTGCGGCTTGGCGAGCAACACCACGCCTTCGCCGTCGGCAATCTGCGTCGTGAGCGAGCGCGTCTCCTCGAGCTTCGCCGTCATGCACCCCGACACCACCAGCGCCGCGCACAAGGCCGCGCCGCCGTACCAGTTGCCCGACCCGGTGATTTTCCCGATCTCCTGTCCCATTGCGGGCGCCCTCAACTGTATTCCAGGTCCCCAAGCCTGCAATTACTATACCCGCGCCGCCGGTGTCCCCCCCGGCCGGGTACGCAGACCATGACTGTATAGGCATACAGTACCGGCATTGCAGGGTCAGCGCCTGGCCGGCGCCGGAAATTCCCGCATCTCGCGCAGCGTGGGGAACCAGCGTGCCCACAGGCCCGCGATGACCACGCTGGCCACGCCCCCGACGACCACCGCCGGCCGCAAGCCCCACCACGCAGCGGTCACGCCGGACTCGAACTCCCCGAGCTCGTTGGACGCGCCGATGAACACGGCGCTCACCGCGCTGACCCGGCCGCGGATCTGGTCGGGCGTCTCGAGCTGCACCAGCATGTGCCGCACGTACACGCTGACCATGTCGGCGGCACCCAGCACCGCCAGCGCCAGCAGCGACACGATGAAGCTCTCCGACACGCCGAAGATCACCGTCGCCAGCCCGAACAGCGCTACGCCGCCAAGCATCGCGGGCCCGACCTGCCGGGTCAGCGGCCGCCACGCGAAGGCGAGCGCGATCACCGCCGCGCCCACGCCGGGCGCGGCACGCAGCCAGCCAAGGCCGTCGGGCCCGATGTCGAGCACGTCACTGGCATAGGCCGGCAGCAATGCGGTCGCACCACCGAACAGCACGGCGAACAGGTCGAGCGAAATGGCACCCAGGATCACCTTGCGCCGGAACACGAAGCGCAGGCCCTCCAGCAGCCCGTCGAGTCCGGTGGCGTGCCCGAGCCGGGACGGCCGCGGCGCCCGCACGCCGAGCATCAGCAGCACGGCTGCGGCCAGCAGCACCGCGACCACCGAGTAGACCACCGGCGCGCCCAGCAGGTAGATCAATCCGCCGATGGCCGGCCCCGCGATGGTCGACAGCTGCCAGGTCGTCGAATTGACCGCGACCGCCCGGCTGAACATCTCCGGTGGCACGAGGTTCGGCATCAGCGCCTGGCCGGCCGGCATCGCGAAGGCGCGTGCCACGCCGAACAGCACCATCACGGCGAAGACCGGCCAGGCCACCAGCACCCCGGACAGCGTGAACGCCAGCAGCAGCAGCGCACACAGGAACTCCAGCCCGAAACATGCGGCCAGCACCTTCTGCCGCGTGTGCCGGTCCGCGAAGTGCCCGGCCGGCAGCACCAGCACCACGAAGGGCAGGAACTGCGACAGGCCGATCAGGCCCAGGTCGAGCGGGTCGCGCGTGATCTCGTAGATCTGCCAGCCGACCGCCACGGTCTGCATCTGCACCGCGATCGACACCACCAGCCGCGCGGACAGGAAACGCGCGAAGCCCGGATAGGCCAGCAGCTCACCGAGCGCGCCGCGCCGGCCGGCCGGTTCGGGTGGGTCGGTCGCGGCGATGCGTTCACTCCTCCAGCAGGATGCGCAGCATGCGCCGAAGCGGCTCGGCCGCGCCCCACAACAGCTGGTCGCCGACCGTGAAGGCCGACAGGTACTCGCCGCCCATGGCCAGCTTGCGCAACCGGCCCACGGGTACCTGCAGCGTGCCACCGACTGCGGCCGGCGTCAGTTGCGCCAGCGTGGCGTCACGCTCGTTGGGCACGACGCGTACCCATTCGTTGCCTGCGGCCAGCAGTGCCTTGACGTCGGCCAGCGGCACGTCACGCGTCAGCCTGATGGTCAGCGCATGGCTGTGGCAGCGCATCGCGCCGACCCGCACGCACAGGCCATCGATCGGGATCGGGTTGGCGTCCCGGCCGAGGATCTTGTTGCCTTCCGCGCCGGCCTTCCATTCCTCGCGGCTCACGCCGTTGCCGAGGTCCTTGTCGATCCAAGGCAACAGGCTGCCCGCCAGCGGATGACCGAACGCGGTCTTCGGCAACGCCGGGTCACGGAGCGCGGCGCCTGCCTGCCGGTCGATGTCGAGGATTGCGCTGGCCGGGTCCGCGAGCAGGGCGGCAGCGGCGGCATTCACGTGGCCCATCTGCGCGAGCAGCTCGCGCATGTGCTGCGCGCCCGCGCCGGACGCCGCCTGGTAGGTCATGCCACTGACCCACTCGACGAGGCCGGCACGGAACAGGCCGCCCAGCGCCATCAGCATGAGGCTCACCGTGCAATTGCCGCCGGCCCAGTCACGCACGCCGGCAGCGAGCCCGGCCCTGATGACGTCGAGGTTGACGGGGTCGAGCACGATGACCGTGCGTGGCTTCATGCGCAGCGTGCTGGCGGCGTCTATCCAGTGGCCGCCCCAGCCCGCGGCGCGCAGCCGTGGCTGTATGGCGGCCGTGTAATCGCCGCCCTGGCAGGACAGCACGATGTCGCAGCGCGCCAGCGCCACCGTGTCGCTCGCATCGGCCAGCGGCGCCATGGCACGGCCGATGTCCGGTCCGGCGCCACCCGCCTGCGTGGTCGAAAAGAACACCGGCTCGAGGAGCGCAAAGTCGTCCTCGGCCCGCATGCGCTCGAGCAGCACCGAGCCCACCATGCCACGCCAACCGACGATCCCGACCTGCGTCATCTCTTTGCCAACCCCACCGTGCTGCGGCGCCGCGACTATACCCCGCGCCCCGTACCGCCGCAGCCGGGCCGTGCCCATGAATTCCGGCTGGCCGCCTCCCCGCGTCGCACATTTGCTACGCTGTCGCCCGACCCTGGGTGCCGGGACCCGGCGCATCCATCCCCTATTGAGGCTTGAGCCATGAGCGACACCTCGACGCCCGACATCATCCTGCCTGCAGCGGCCGTCTGGAAGCCGGGTTTCGACGCCGCACTCGCGACGGATGCCTACATTGCGACCGTACCGGCCGCCGAACGCGCCAAGTCCGACGCGTATTTCGAGGGCGGCTACTGGATCGACATGTGGGGCACGGTCATCACCGTGCTGATCGCGTGGCTGCTGCTGTCAACCAGGCTGTCGGCGTGGATCCGCGATTTCGCGGCGGCACGCACCCGCCGCGTCAACCTGCAGGCCCTGATCTATGTCGTCGGCTACCTGCTGCTGGTCACCGTGCTCACGCTGCCCTGGGCCGCCTACACCACTTACTTCCGCGAGCACGCCTATGACATGTCCAACTACACCGCGGGTGGCTTCCTCAAGGAATGGGCGATCGCACTTGCCGTGAACACCGTGATCGGCGGCATCGCCATCACGGGCCTGTATGCCATCGTGCGCAGGGTCGGACGCCGCTGGTACCTGTGGGCAACGGCTGCCGCGGGCGCCTTCATGCTATTCATCATGATGATCGCGCCCGTGTTCATCGCGCCGCTGTTCAACGACTACAAGCCCCTGCCGAACAGTGAGTTGCGCGACTCGATCCTGGCGCTGGCCGAAGACAACGGCATCGAGGCGCACGACGTCTACTGGTTCGACGCGTCGAAGCAGACCAAGCGCATCAGCGCCAATGTCTCGGGCCTCGCCGGCACGATGCGCATTTCGCTCAACGACAACCTGCTGAACGGCGCCTCGCCGCCGGAGATCGAGGCCGTCATGGCGCACGAGATGGGCCATTACGTGCTGCGCCACGGTCCATGGCTGGCGCTTGCGTTCACGATCGTGTTCGGCTTCACGTTCTGGGTCGTGGACCGGCTGTTCACAAGGATCGTCGCGAGCCGCGGCGGCGGCTGGGGCGTCACCGGCCTGGCGGATCCCGCCGGGCTGCCGCTGGTGGTCGCGATCTTCGCCATCGTGCTGTACCTGGCAACGCCGGTGACCAACAACATCGTGCGCCTGGCCGAACGACAGGCGGACGCCTTCGGCCTCGACTCGGCGCGCGAGCCGCATGGCTTTGCCAGCGCCGCCATGCGGATCTCCAACTACCGCAAGCTCGAGCCCGCGGCGCTGGAGGAATTCGTGTTCTTCGATCACCCGAGCGGCCGCTCGCGGGTCGAGCGCTCGATGCGCTGGCTTGCGGAGCACCCGCCGGCGAGTCCCCCCGCCAGCGGACCCGTGGCGGCCGCTGACTGACCGCCGGGCCGCCGGGGGCCGTCCCGGCAGTGGTTTCCCGCGTCCAGGCATGCGGTCGCTCGCCGCCAGGCCGCGACATGCCCGTATTCCTCGCACCCCGCCGTCGCAGGACACTTTGCATACTGCGCCGGCGCGGGATGACCGAGGTGGCCCATGACAGCATCGAAGTGGGTGTATTCGTTCGAGGAAGGCCACGGCCGCGACAAGATGCTGCTGGGCGGCAAGGGCGCCAACCTTTGCGAAATGACGCGCATCGGGCTCAACGTGCCGCCCGGCTTCGTGATCACCACCGAGGCCTGCCTTGCCTGCCTGGGCAATCCCGAGCATGCGCTGCCCGCCGGTCTCATGGAGCAGGTCCGCTCGCACATGGACCGCCTGGAGCAGGCCACCGGCAAGCGCTTCGGCTGCGCGGATGATCCGCTGCTCGTGTCCGTGCGTTCCGGTTCGGCAATGTCGATGCCGGGAATGATGGACACGATCCTCAACCTCGGGCTCAACGACACCACCCTGGCCGGACTGGTCCGGCACACCTCCAACGAGCGCTTCGTCTACGACGCCTATCGCCGTTTCATCCAGCTGTTCGGCAAGGTCGCGCTCGGCGTTCCGGATGAACTGTTCGACGCGCAGTTCGAGACCGTCAAGGCGCGCGTCGGCGCCAGGGCGGACGTCGCGCTTGACGCTGCCGCGCTGCGCGAAGTCAGCGAGCGTTTTCTCGACGTCGTGCGCCGGTATACCGGACAGCCATTCCCCGCAGATCCGTACGAGCAGCTGGAGATCGCGATCAAGGCGGTGTTCCAGTCCTGGATGGGACGGCGCGCAGTGGACTATCGCCGCGAGTTCGGCATCACGCCCGCCATGGCCAACGGCACGGCCGTCAACGTCGTCACCATGGTCTTCGGCAACATGGGCAACGACAGCGCGACCGGGGTCGGCTTCACGCGCAATCCGGGGACCGGCGAGGACACGCTGTTCGGCGAGTACCTGGTCAATGCCCAGGGCGAGGACGTGGTGGCGGGCATTCGCACGCCGAAGGCGCTGGCCGAGATGGAGCGCGAAATGCCGGCGATGTACGCGCAACTCGTCGAGCTGCGCGACCGTCTCGAAGGCCACTATCGCGAGGTGCAGGACTTCGAGTTCACCATCGAGCGCGGCACGCTGTACTGCCTGCAGACCCGCAACGGCAAGATGAACGCGTCGGCGCGGGTCCGCACCTCGATCGAGATGCACGAGCAGGGGCTGCTGTCGCGCGACGAGGCCCTGTTGCGGGTCGACCCGGCGCAACTCGAGCAGATGCTGTTTCCCCGCCTCGATCCCGGCCATGGGACGAAGCCGCTGGCCACCGGCCTGCCGGCATCGCCCGGCGCGGTAAGCGGCCAGGCCGTGTTCGACGCCGACCGCGCCGAGACGCTGGGCCGGCAGGGGATCCGGGTGATCCTGTTGCGCGAGGAAACCAAGCCCGAGGACATCCATGGGTTCTTTGCCTCGCAGGGCATCCTGACCAGTCGCGGCGGCAAGACCTCGCATGCCGCGGTCGTGGCCCGCGGCATGGGCAAGCCCTGCGTCGCCGGCGCCGAGGGCATTCGCGTCGATGCCAGCCGGCGCGTGGCCTTCGCCGGGGAACAGGTCATCAAGGAAGGTGATGTCATCACCATCGATGGCGGCAGCGGCAATGTCTACCGCGGCGAAATCGCGACGGTCGAGGCGGACTTCTCGCCCTCGCTGGTGACGCTGCTGGGCTGGGCCGACGAGCGGGCGCGGCTCAAGGTGCGCGCCAACGCCGACACGCCCCAGGATGCCAGCCGCGCGGTGAAGTATGGCGCCATGGGTATCGGGCTGTGCCGGACCGAGCGGATGTTCAATGCCCCCGACCGGCTGCCCATCGTCGTCGACATGATCGTGGCAGAGAGCACGGCGGATCGAGAGGCGGCGCTGGACAAGCTGCTGCCGATCCAGCGCAGCGACTTCATCGGCCTGTTCAAGGCCATGACGCCGCGGCCCGTCACCATCCGGCTGCTCGATCCGCCGATCCACGAGTTCCTGCCGGCGGAGCGCCAGCTGGAGGAGGAGATCGCGCGGCTGCAGGACCTGCGCGGCGCGGTGCGCGGGCTCGAGCTGCTCGCCGACGCCGCCAAGGCGATGCCCGATCCGAGCCTGCCTTCCACCCTGCGGGACATGGCCGACACGCGCCGGCTGGACTCGATCATCGGGCGCAAGCAGGCCGTGCTGGCACAGGCGCGAGCGCTCAGGGAGGTCAATCCGATGCTCGGTCACCGCGGCGTGCGGCTCGGCATCACCTACCCGGAGATTTATCGCATGCAGATCCGCGCCGTGCTCGAGGCAGCAGCCGAGTGCATCCGCGAGGGCGTCGTGGTGGATCCAGAGATCATGGTGCCGCAGGTCTGCACGGTGCAGGAACTCAAGCTTGTGCGCACTTACCTGGATGTGCTGCGTGAGCAGGTCGAGGCGGCCTACGGCTTCTCCGTACCTTGTCGTTTCGGCACCATGATCGAGGTCGTGCGCGCGTGCCTGCGGGCGGAGAGCCTCGCCGCCTGCGCCGATTTCTTCTCGTTCGGCACCAACGACCTGACCCAGGCCGTGTTCTCGTTCTCGCGCGAGGACGCGGAGAACAAGTTCCTGCCCATGTACAACGAGCGCGGCATCCTGCAGGACAACCCGTTCGAGGTGCTCGACACCAAGGGTGCGGGCCGGCTGATGGCACTGGCGGTGCAGTGGGGCCGCAGCTCGAAGCCGGACCTGAAGCTCGGCATCTGCGGCGAGCACGGCGGGCACCCGGCGTCGATCCGCTTCTGCGATGCCATCGGGCTCGACTACGTGTCGTGCTCCGCGCCGCGGGTGCCGATCGCGCGACTCGCGGCGGCACAGGCAGCCATCGCGGCAGAGGGAGCCACGCCCGGCGCGGAAGCCTGATTCGCCGCCCTAGGGGTGTGCCGGCGCCAGCGCGCTCGACATCAGCGCCAGGCCGAGCGCTGCGATGACGGCCAGCGTCAACCAGCGCCGCAATGCAAGGTATGCGGCGGGCACGATGCCGGGGCCGAGCACCCGGTTCTCGTAGAACCACAGCCCGCCGAACATCGCCACCTGCAGGACCACGGCCATCTCGAAGGCCGTGAAGGTCGAGGCCACGCCGGCCAGTGCCGGCATGATGCCGATGGCCAGCATCGCCGCCGCGTGGCCCCTGCGCTCGCGCAGCACCAGCCCCCAGTGCACGCCGCCCAGGAATGCGAGGATCACCGCGCCATAACCGATGAGCACGCGCTCGGCGATGTGCCGCAATTGCGGCTCGCCGCTGATCAGCAATGCGACAGCACAGCCGACAAACGGGATCAGGCCCGCGTAGCCGAGCGCTGCCGCGTACGGGGGCAGTGCGCCGGGCGCTGCCTCTGGATTCGTGCTCATGACCTGTCCTGATTGTCGAAGGGGCGGAAGAACCGATGCAGCGGGATCAGGCGCCGCTCGGCACCAGCGCACGGCCCGGCAGGCCGAGCAGGCGCGGATCGTCCAGCACGTCCTTGGCCGCCTCGATGTCTGGCGCGAAGTGCCGGTCGTGATCGTAGAACGAGACCTGCTCGCGCAGTACCGCGTGTGCGACTTCCAGCGCCTCGCTCGACCGCAGCGGCCGGCGGAAATCGATGCCCTGCCCGGCGGCCAGCAGTTCGATCGCGACGATGCCGCGCGTGTTCTCCGTCATCTGCGCCAGCCGGCGTGCCGCGAACGTCGACATGCTGACGTGATCCTCCTGGTTGGCCGAGGTCGGCATGCTGTCCACCGAAGCCGGATGCGCCAGCGACTTGTTCTCGGAAGCCAGTGCCGCCGCCGTCACCTGCGCCATCATGAAACCCGAGTTCAGGCCACCCTGCTCGACCAGGAACGGTGGCAACTGGCTGAGACCGGTGTCGATCAGCATTGCGATGCGCCGCTCGGCCAGCGCGCCGATCTCGGCAATGGCCAAGGCCATATTGTCGGCCGCAAAGGCGACCGGCTCGCCGTGGAAGTTGCCGCCGGACAGGACTTCGCCTTCTTCGCCGAAGACCAGCGGGTTGTCCGACACGCAGTTTGCCTCGACGGCCAGCACTGCGGCCGCGGAACGCAGTTGCTGCAGGCAGGCGCCGGCCACCTGCGGCTGGCAGCGCAACGAGTAAGGGTCCTGCACACGGTCGCAATCCTCGTGCGAGCGGCCGATCTCGCTCTCGGTCAGCACGGCACGAAATGCCGCGGCAACGTCGGCCTGTGACGCGTGCCCGCGCGCCGCGTGAATACGCGCATCGAACGGCTCGCGGCTGCCCAGGGCGGCATCCAGGGTCATGGCGCCCGTGACGATCGACCCGAGCAGCAGGTCCTCGGCCGCAAACAGGCCCTCGAGCGCCAGCGCCGTGGACACCTGCGTGCCGTTCAGGAGCGCCAGGCCTTCCTTCGGCCCGAGCACCAGCGGCTCGATGCCGGCCGCGGCCAGCGCACCGGCCGCGTCGCATTCCTTGCCGGCCACGCGCACGCGCCCCTCGCCGATCAGCGCCAGCGACAGGTGCGCCAGCGGCGCCAGGTCGCCCGAGGCACCGACCGAGCCCTGTGACGGCACCAGCGGGTGTATGCCCGCGTTGACCAGCTGCAGCAATCGATCGATCACGACCGGCCGTACGCCCGACAGGCCGCGCGCCAGGCTCGCCGCCTTCAGCACGAGGACCAGCCGGATCGTCGCATCCGCAAGAGGCGGCCCGACGCCCGCGGCGTGCGAACGCACGATGTACAACTGCAGCGTCGCGAGTTCCGGGCTGGAAATGCGCGTCCTGGCCAGGCGCCCGAATCCCGTATTGATGCCGTACAGCGCCTCGCCGGCATCCAGCCGTTTGCGTACCGCCTCGAGCGCGCGCCCGACGCCATCGCGCCAGCCATCGGCGAGTGCGACCGGCTCGGTGCCGCGCGCGAGGCGCCGCAGTTCCGCCAGCGTGATTGCGCCCGGGGTCAGGGTCAGCATGTTGGTTCCTCAGCCGATCGACGGCAGGTCAAGACCGCACTCGCGCGCGCAGGCAATCGCCTGTTCGTAGCCGGCGTCGGCGTGACGCATGACGCCACTGGCCGGGTCGTTCCACAGCACGCGGCCGATGCGCCGCGCCGCGGCTTCCGTGCCGTCACAGACGACGACCAGTCCCGCGTGCTGCGAGTAACCCATGCCGACGCCGCCGCCGTGGTGGATGGACACCCAGGTCGCACCGCTCGACGTGCTCAGCAGCGCATTCAGGAACGCCCAGTCGGACACGGCGTCCGAACCGTCGCGCATGTCCTCGGTTTCCCGGTTGGGGCTGGCCACCGAGCCGGAATCGAGGTGGTCGCGGCCGATCACGACCGGCGCCGACAGTTCGCCTGAGGCCACCATCCCGTTGAACGCCAGCCCGAGCCGCGCGCGGTCCTTCAGCCCGACCCAGCAGATGCGCGCCGGCAAGCCCTGGAAACGGATGCGCGCGCGCGCCATGTCCAGCCAGCGGTGCAGCAGCCGGTTGTCCGGGACCAGTTCCTTCACCTTGGCGTCGGTCTTGTAGATGTCCTCGGGGTCGCCGGAAAGCGCCACCCAGCGGAACGGCCCGATGCCCTCGCAGAACAGCGGCCGCACGTACGCCGGCACGAAACCCGGGAAGTCGAACGCGTTCTTCAGTCCCTCGTCGAAGGCGACCTGGCGGATGTTGTTGCCGTAGTCGAAGACGACGGCGCCCCGCTCCAGCAGGTCGAGCATGGCCTTGACGTGCACCTTCATCGAGGCTCGCGCCTCGCGCACGACTCGCGCCGGGTCGCTGATTCGCGCGTCGCGCGCCTGCTCCATCGTCCAGCCGCGCGGCAGGTAGCCGTTCAGCGGGTCGTGCGCCGATGTCTGGTCGGTCACCGCATCGGGAACGACGCCGCGCTCGACCAGCGCCGGCACGATGTCCGCGGCATTGCCCAGCAGGCCTACCGATACCGGCTTGCGCGCACCGCGCGATTCCTCGATGAACTGCATCGCCTCGTCGAGCGAGGTCGCCTTCCGGTCCACGTAGCCCGTGCGCAGCCTGAAGTCGATACGCGACTCGTCGCACTCCACCGCCAGCATCGAGAAGCCGGCCATGGTGGCGGCCAGCGGCTGCGCGCCGCCCATGCCGCCGAGCCCCGCCGTCAGGATCCAGCGGCCGCTCGCCTCGCCGCCGAAGTGCTGGCGCGCGCAGGCGCCGAAGGTCTCGTAGGTGCCCTGCACGATGCCCTGCGAGCCGATGTAGATCCACGAGCCCGCGGTCATCTGGCCGTACATCATCAGGCCCTTGCGGTCGAGCTCGTTGAAGTGCTCCCAGGTCGCCCAGTGCGGCACCAGGTTGGAGTTCGCGATCAGCACGCGCGGTGCATCGACGTGCGTCTTGAAGACGCCGACCGGCTTGCCCGACTGGATCAGGAGCGACTCGTCGTCGCCGAGGCGCTTGAGCACCTCGAGGATTCGTTCGAAGGACTGCCAGTCACGGGCCGCCTTGCCGATGCCGCCGTAGACGATCAGCCGGTCGGGGTGCTCGGCCACCTCCGGATCCAGGTTGTTCTGGAGCATCCGGTAGGGCGCCTCGGTCAGCCAGCTGCGGCAGCTGAGCTGCGTGCCGCGCGGCGCGCGTACCGGCCGTGCGGCGGCCGGTGACTTGTCGGTTGCGTCATTCATGGCGGTTGAGAATACGCCACTCGACGCCGCGGCCCAACCGCAATCCCCGGCGCGCGTTCCGGCCGCCGCGGTGGCCGTCGTGACCGCTGGTCAACTGCCTTTCGACGGCGGAAAGTGGCGCTTCTCGACGCTGTCGTAGTAGTCGATCATCTGCCGCACGTACTGCCGCTTGCGCAGGTAGCTGCCCGGAAAGAAGCTGCGCTTGAAGCCGTAGATGATGATCGACTTGAGATCGTGGCGGCTGAGGCCGAGATGCTCCACAGCCAGCCGCAGTTCGTTGGTGACCGTCGTGTTGCTGACCAGCCGGTTGTCGGTGCACAGCGTCGTCGACAGCCGTTGTTCCCGGAGTTTGGTGAACGTGTGCTCGCCCAGGCTGCGGAACTGCGGGTTGGTCTGCAGGTTGCTGGTCAGGCAGACCTCGAGCGTGATGCGCCGGTCCGAGATGTAGTTGCCGAGCCGCTCGACGTAGTGCGCACGATCCTCGATGGTCTCGTCGCGGATCGCATCCGGCTCCAGCAGGTACGTGCCGTGGCCGATGCGGTCCGCATGCAGGTCGGTGATCGCCTGGAAGATCGACTCGGGACCGTACGCCTCGCCGGCGTGCACCGTCTTCTTCAGGAAGTGCCGGTGGGCGTAATCGAATGCCTGCTCGTGATCGCTGGCCGGGTACCCAGCCTCCTCGCCCGCGAGGTCAAAACCGACCACCTGCAGGCCGTGCCGGTCGCGCGCCTCGACCGCGGCCCGTGCCAGGTCGATCGACGCCATCGGGTACAGTTCCTTGTGCCGCGCGTAAGGGTGGGCGGCGAGCAACGTGCTGTAGTACTGGCTGAAACCGCCCGTGAACATGCGCATGGCGCTGCAGATGATCCCGTACTCGAACGGCGGCTCCTTGCCTGCCGCGACCGCCGGCAGCCGGTTGAACGCGTCGCGCGCACCGCGCAGGCCGCGGTCCACGGCGGCGATGACCTTCACCGCGTCCAGCCCTGGCCGCACGTGCAGCTGCGGCGCGAACCGCACTTCGACGTAACGAACGCCCTCCTGCTGGTTGTCCTCGGCCAGTTCGCAGGCGGCGCGTTCGAGCGCCTCCGCGGTCTGCAGTGCCGCGACCGTGAACTTGAAGCCGTGCAGGTACTCGCCGAGACTGGCGTAGCGGTCCTTGAACACGGTCTCGCGCAGCCCGCCCTCGGTGAAACTGGGCAGATCCACCTTGTGGCCGCGTGCCAGTTCGATGAGCGTGGCCAGGCGCAGCGAGCCGTCGAGGTGGACGTGCAGGTCGGTCTTGGGCAGTTCCGTCAGGAACTCGGTGGTGATGGGCTGGTGTGACACGTTCGGTTTCACGGTCGCGGGTCGTGGGGAGGGTGACCCAGCATACCTCACGACCGGCCGCGGCCGGTTCCAGTAAACTGGCGATCGCCGGCCGGTTGGGGCCTCGGCCTCGGCCTGGCACCGCTTCGCCCCCGATGACCGGGTTCTCGACGAGACAGGATCATGCAGACAAAGGTCGCCCCGTTCCTGGCGCTGTTGGCCGTGACACTGATGTACCCGGCTGCACCGGCCGCACAGATCGTTCGCCAGCCGGCGGTGCCGCTGGACGTGCGGGTTCCGGCGGCGCCCGCCTGGGTGCCGGCACGCGATGGATCACATGCCCTCTACGAGCTGCACCTCGCCAGCTACCGTGCCCTGCCACTCGAACTGCTGCGGCTCGACATTTTGGACGACGCCGACGGCGGGTTGCTCGCGAGCTTCGAGGGCGAAGCGCTGAAGCGGATTCTCGCGCGGCCTGGCCTCGAGGTTGCGCCCGAGGCGGCCCGTTTCATCGATGGCGGACAGACAGCCGTGCTGTTCGTGGAATTGATTCGCGAACCGGGCGCCTCGCTGCCATCGGCGATTCGCCATGCCCTGACGCTGCGGCGCGCAGCCGACAAGGACCAACCGCCGGCCGAGCGGATGTGGCGGCTGGACACGGCCGCGGTGCAGATCCAGGCTGCGCCGCGCCACGTTCTCGGCCCGCCGCTCAGGGGCGCGGGCTGGCTGGCCGCCAACGGCCTGGGCAACGACGCCAGCCACCGGCGCACCCTGTTTGCCATCGATGGGCGCGTGCGGATTTCGCAGCGTTACGCGATCGACTTCATCCAGATCGGGACCAACGGACTGGTGGCCGATCGTGACCCGCCCGCCAACGAGGATTTCCACGGCTACGGCGCCGAACTGCTGGCGGTCGCGGACGGAGTGATTGTCGCGGCCGAGGATGGGATCCCGGAGAACGTGCCCTTCAGCGAGGAGACGGCGACCGAGATAACGCTCGAGACGATCGCGGGAAACCACGTAGTCCTCGACATTGGCGGCGCCCATGTTCTGTACGGTCACCTGCAACCCGGGTCGCTGGCCGTCCAGGCCGGCGCCCGCGTCCGCCGTGGCGACGTGCTGGGCCGCCTCGGCAACAGCGGCAACTCGGATGCCCCGCACCTGCACATCCAGGTGACGGACCTCGCGGCGCCGCTCGCCGCCGAGGGCCTGCCATTCGTGTTCGAAGAATTCTCCCAACGCGGCAGGATCGACAATCTCGACGCCTGGCTCGAGAGCCGCAAGCCGTGGATGCCGGAAGGCACCGCAAGTTCGGCCCGTCGCGGCGAGTTGCCGCTCGATCGCGACGTGGTCGATTTCCCTGGCGGGTTGCTGCCGTGACGCATGATGCCTGGACCCGGGTCATCCGCAATGCCACGGTGGCGACCTGCGTTGCCGGCGGCAGCCGATATGGGCTCATCGAGCGCGGCGCGACCGCGATCGCTGGCGACCGGATCGCCTGGGTCGGGCCAGACAGCGGGTTGCCTGCCCTGCCCGAGCGGGTCGCGATCGAGGACGCCGGCGGTGCCCTGCTGACGCCAGCACTGATCGACTGCCACACGCACCTGGTGTGGGCCGGCTCCCGGCACCGCGAGTTCGAGCAGCGACTTGAAGGCGCGACCTACGAGGAGATCGCCCGCAGCGGCGGCGGCATTCTCGCCACGGTGACCGCCACCCGTGCCGCCACGGAAAAGACCCTGCTCGAACTCGCCGTCGGCCGGGCGCGGCAATTGCTGGCCGAGGGCGTCACCTGCATCGAGATCAAGTCAGGCTACGGCCTGGACCTCGAGACCGAACTGAAGATGCTGCGGGTCGCGCGTCGCGTCGGCGAGCTTCTGCCGGTCACGATACGCACCACGCTGCTCGCCGCGCACGCCGTGCCGGCGGAGTTCAGGAATCGCGCCGACGAATACGTCGCCCATGTCTGTGACGTCATCCTGCCGGCCGCAGCCGCCGCAGGACTGGCGGACGCGGTGGACGCATTCTGCGAAGACATCGGTTTCACACCCGCGCAGGTCGAGCGGCTGTTCAGGTCTGCACGCGAATTCGGGCTGCCCGTGAAGCTGCACGCGGAGCAATTGTCGAATCAGCACGGCGCCGCACTCGCCGCGCGTCACCGAGCCCTGTCTGCCGATCACCTGGAGCACCTGGACGAGGACGGCGCCCGTGCGATGGCCGCCGCCGGCACCGTCGCGGTGCTGCTGCCGGGCGCGTTCTACTTCCTGCGCGAGACGCGGCTGCCGCCGGTCGAGCTGATGCGCCGACACGGCGTGCCGGTCGCCATCGCCAGCGACCTCAACCCCGGCAGCGCGCCGCTGGCATCGCTGCTGCTCAACATGAATATGGCCTGCACCCTGTTCAGGATCACGCCCGACGAAGCGCTCGCCGGCGTGACGCGCAATGCCGCACGGGCGCTCGGCCTGGCCGCCGAGCGCGGCACGATCGAACCCGGCAAGGCGGCCGACCTGGTGCTGTGGAACGTCCAGCACCCGGCCCAGCTTGCCGCACAGTTCGGGCTGGCTTCGCCGCGCCTCCTGCTGCGCGACGGCGCGCTACAGGGAGTGACCAGTACATGAAGTCACCGGTACTGGAGCGGTTCATCGCGCAGGCCGGCGCCCGCAGCAGCGGTTGCAAGGACCCCGTGGACTGCGTGCTGGCGCTCGCGCCACTGATGCTGGACCTGATCGAGCCGGTGGAGCCCTTTCTCGAACCGCAGCATTACCACGGCGACCCGGACCACTACGCGCGCAACCTCGTCTACCAGGCGCCGGACGACAGCCTGTCGCTGTATGTCCTGGTGTGGCAGCCGGGGCAATGGACGCCGGTGCATGACCATGGCAGCTGGGGGGTCGTGGGCGTGCTCGAGGGCACGCTCGAGGAGCGGAGTTTCGTGCGCCTCTCGCACGACCGCGACGCCGACGAAGGCATCCAGCTGGTGCGTGGCGGCATCATCCTGCTGAGTCCGGGCGCCGTCACGAGTTTCGTGCCGAATCCCGACCACATCCATGTCACCGGCGTACCGACCGACCGACCGCGCGCCGTCAGCCTGCACCTGTACGGCCGCATGATGAGCAGCTTCAACATCTACGACGTGGTCGCGGGTACGCGGCAGCGGATGAACCTCGAGCACAACGAAAGCTGAGCGCACGCACCGCCAGGACAACGCCAAGGTAACCAGCGATGGCGATTGACGGCACGTCGCAGAGAGTATTACAACCATCGTCTTTCACGCAGGGGGGTCTGCAGATGAATCTCGACAGGAAGTTCCTGGTGTTGGCGTTGTGCTATGCAATCGTGGGCATGAGCCTTGGAATCTATATGGCGGCGTCCGACAATCACGCCCAGCATGTAACGCATGCCCACGTGCTGCTGGCTGGCTTCGTTGTCTCGTTTGTCTACGCGACCATTCACAGGTTATGGCTGGGCGGCAAGACCGGCGGCCTTGCCACGGTGCAATTCGTGCTGCACCAGGCCGGCGTGATCGTCATGATCACCGGCCTGTTCCTGTTGTTCGGTGGCTTCGTTCCCCCGCCGCAGCTAGAGCCGTTTCTCATTGCCTCCTCGTTTGCCGTACTGCTGGGCATGCTCTTGATGTTCTACCTGGTCATGAGGGCGGGCCGTACCAACGCCTGATGCGACGTTCGGACTGGCAGGCTGCGCCGGATGTCCGCTTGGCGACGGGTCATTGGCCCGCAGCTGGCATCCGGCGCAGCGACATGGCCAGGTAACCGGCTTGACGCGGCACGGCCGTCCGGCATGACGGGCGTGCCGGAAGAGCGATGGGAGCGAGCTTGCCGGCCAGGGCTTCGATATTGGAGGAACAGGTCATGCCACGCCCCGCAGCGCCATTCAGCCTTCCGTACTACGCAGTGATCTTCACGTCGGTGCGCAGGCCCGGCGACGACGGCTATGCAGCAGCGGCCGCGCGCATGCTGGAACTGGCGTCGCAGCAGCCCGGATTCCTGGGCTTTGAGACGGCGCGCCAGGAAATCGGTATTTCAGTCTCATACTGGTCCAGCCTGGACGCGATTGCTGCCTGGAAGGCGCACGCCGAGCATCTCGAAACACAGCGCGAGGCCGGCCGCTGGTACGAGTCGTTTCGCGTCCGCGTCTGCAGGGTCGAGCGGGAGTACGGTCGGTGATGCGTTCCCGCCGGGCAGCGGTTGCGTGAGTACCCGGGCGCATGCACGTCGCTGATCCACTGCCGCGCCTGGCCAGCGGCGTCGTGCTGCGCCGACTCGTGCCATCGGACCTGGCGGCATTCCAGGCCTATCGCCTCGACCCGGAAACCGGGCGATACCAGGGCTGGTCGGCAACGTCCGATGCCGAGGCCATGAAATTCCTCCAGGAAATGAGTGTGGCCAGCTTCCTCGAGCCTGGCCTGTGGTTTCAGGTCGGCATCGCCGATCCGGAGGGTTCACAGCTGCTGGGTGACCTTGGGCTGCGGCTGAGTGAGGACTGCACGAAAGCCGACCTTGGTTTCACGCTTGCGCCGACCGCGCAAGGCCGGGGCCTCGGCACGATCGCCGTGCGGGAGGCAATTGACCTCGTTTTCGAGTTCACTGCCGCCAGTCGGATCGTCGCAGTCACCGACGCCCGCAACCTGCCGTCCATCCGCCTGCTGGAGCGAGTCGGCATGCAGCAAGCCGGATCGCAGTGCGCAACGTTCCGGGGAGAGTCCTGTGTGGAGCACACCTACACTCTTGCGCGCCACAACGCCGGCTAGCACCTCGGTCAGGATCGTGAGGCGATGCGGGTGACGGATCCCCATTCAGCGCTTCGGCGCCTGACGCACACGACCCTCGGTCACGCGTCGCGCCGGCTGGCGCGCCTGGATCCCGACCTGGGTGCGGTCCTCCGGCGGCTGGGCCAGCCACCGATGTGGGGCCGGAACCCTGGCTTCCCGACGCTGATCCGCATCATCCTCGAACAGCAGGTGTCGCTGGCCGCCGCCCGTACCCTTTACCGGCGGCTCGCCATTCATCTTGGCGCCGTCGAACCGCAAGCAGTGCACGCCACCGGTGTGCGCGGGCTGCGGGATTTCGGGCTGACGCGGCAAAAGGCCGGTTACTGCCACGGCCTGGCAGCGCGCCTGCTCGACGGCAGGCTCGACCTGGCTCACATCGCCCGCGGTCCCGATGAGGCAGGACGTGCGGCATTGTTGCGCATACCGGGACTCGGACCGTGGAGCGTGGACATCTACTACCTCATGGCGCTGCGCCGCCCCGATGTCTGGCCGCACGGCGACCTGGCGCTGGCGTCCGCGTTGCGCGAGATCAAGCGCCTCGACCGGTCGCCAACGCGGGATGAGCAGCTGGCCCTGGCCGATCGCTGGGCGCCCTGGCGATCGGTTGCGGCCCGGATCGTCTGGGCCCACTACCTGGCCGCGCGCGGCCAGTACCGCCCCGCCGGATGACCGACAGGCCGCTGCGCACCAATGTCGTCCGAGCCGGTCTTGCCTGTTTCGCGCCGGTGTTCGCGGCCGGCTGCGTGCTGGGTACGATACGATGGCAATCTGAGTTCCTCTGTCTCGAGACGTAGCGCCAGCCGCAGGAACGGGGCATTCCGTGTTCCTGTCGGCAGGGATGATCGGGAGTGCGGATCTTGGCATCGCCAAGAGACCGACAGGCCCCCGGCCGGAGTAGACCATGCTGATTCGATTCCGCGAGTCTTTCGCGCTGCCGGCTGCCGAGGTGTACGCCTATTTCCGGACGCCCGCCGATTGGGTGCGACTGTACGGTTTCGCCGGTCGTGTCGAGAACCGTGGCGACGGCTGGTACGCAGTTCCGTTGCAAGGCTTCCCGTTCCCGTTGGTCGCCCGCATCACGCACGACGATCCACCCCGACGCGTGAGCTGGAGCTTCAGGGGATTCTGGCGCGGCGACGGCGAGGTGCGGATCGTGGAGGTTGCCGGCGGGGTTGTCGTGGAGGGCCACGAAGACATTTCTGTACGTTGGCTTGGGGTTCTTTCGCCGCTGGTCGAGCGTCCATTGCTCGAGCGCCAGTTCAGACGCATCTGGCAACTTGGCTGGAAGCGCCTGCGCCAGCAGGAGCCGGCCATGCCATCCCCGGCGAGTGCCTTCACGGAGCAACGGTAATGCCACTACCACCGCTGCAGGAACTGCAGCAAGCGTTCCACGCCGCGCCATTCATCGCGGAACTGGGTCTCGAACTCGAGTCCATCGGCGCCGGCGAGTGTGTCACCGTCCTCGCGCTTAGGTCCGTGCACCTGCAACAGTACGGCTTCGTGCATGCCGGCGTGCTCGCGACCATGGCCGACCATACCGCCGGCGCGGCTGCCTACACGCTGGCCGCCGACGGCTGCCGCATCGTCACGGCCGAGTTCAAGCTCAGCATCCTGCGGGCCGCGACCGTCGGCCGGCTCACCTGTCGCGCCGTCGTGTTGAAGCCCGGCCGGCAGTTCACCTTCGTCGAGTCCGAGGTCTCGTGCGGCAATGCGGGCGAGACCCGGCTCGTGGCCAAGGCCAGCGCGACCCTGGCCGTGCTGGCCGGAACGTCTGACTAGCCAGCGGCGCGCGGCACTCGATTTACGTGCCGCCGCGCCGGATGCGGGCCGACAGGATGACCAGGACGCCGCATGCGCCTTAGAATGAGCGGTCATTACGGATTCACGCGCGCCCGGCGGATCCGCAACATCGGATTCACAGCTGCGCGCCGACGCAGTCCCTGCACCGGAGATCCACGCATGTCCTACCGCCACCTGCTGGCAGCCCTGCTGCTCGTCGCCGTACCAACGGCCGCCATCGCGGACGCCGCGCCTCTGACCGCCGAGGTCATGTGGCAGATGAAGCGCGTCGGCACGCCCGCCATTTCGCCCGACGGCCGCAGCGCCGTGTATCCCGTGACCGAGTACGACGTCGCGGAGAACAAGGACGAAACGGATTTGTACTGGGTGCCGACCGCCGGCGGCGCCGCCAAGCGCCTGACCAGCGCTCCCGGCTCCGACAGCAGCCCGGCCTGGAGCCCGGACGGCCGCTGGATCGTCTTCGTGGCCAAGCGCGGCGAAGACAAGCAGTCGCAGCTGTACCTGATGCCCACCGATGGCGGCGAGGCGCAGCGGCTCGGCAAGGTGCCGACCGGCACGAGCGCGCCGAAGTGGTTCCCGGACTCGAAGCGCATCGCCTTCATCTCGCGCGTCTGGCCCGACCTCGCCGACTGGAAGGCGCAGGGCGAGCGCATGGAGGAACGCGAAAAGTCGAAGATGACGGCCAAGGCATGGGACCGCGCGCCGATCTCCTACTGGGACCACTGGCTCGACGATCGCGAGGCGCACGTCTTCGCGATTGGCCTTGACGGCGGCGAACCGGTCGCCATCACGCGCGGCACCGGCCTGCAACTGTCCAAGCAGGAGCCGGGGCTCGGTTCCTACGACGTCGCGCCCGACGGCAACGAAGTCGTGTTCGCCGCGAACATCGACAAGACTGGCGTGGACGCCAACTACGACGTGTTCACCGTGCCGGTCACCGGTGGTGAAGCAAAGAACCTGACGACCGCGAATCCCGCCAACGACGGCAGCCCCTCTTACAGCCCGGACGGACGCTGGGTCGCCTACACACGTCAGCGAATCAAGGGCTTCTACGGCGACACCGAAAGACTGGTGCTGGTGGAACGCCGGGACGGTACGCAGCGCGAACTGACGACGGACTGGGACCGTTCCGCTGATGGACTGGTCTGGTCGCCCGATTCGAAGGCGCTGTACGGTGCGATCGACGATGCCGGCACGCAGCGTATCTACCGCATCGACGTCACGACCGGCAAGGCGATGGCAGTGACCAAGGACTCGAACTTCGCCTCACTGGCGATCGCCGGCTCGCCCGCAACAATGGTCTCGGTGCGCCAGTCGTTCAGCGAGCCGCCCACGCTGGTGAAGGTGGCGCTGAAGGACGGCGCAGCGACCAAGCTGTCGACGCACAATGACGCGATCCTGAAGGACGTGAGCTTCGGCAAGGTCGAGAGCGTCACCTACGAGGGCGCCGAACAGCACCCGATCCAGATGTGGATCATCTACCCGCCGGGCTTTGACCCCGCCAAGAAGTATCCGCTGCACCTGCTGCTGCACGGCGGGCCGCACAACGGCGTCACCGACCACTGGACGTTCCGCTGGAACGCACAGGTGTTCGCGGCCTGGGGCTACGTCGTGGCGTGGCACAACTTCCACGGCTCGAGCGGTTTTGGCCAGGCGTTCACGGACTCGATCAGCCCGGACCGCATTTCGCTGCCGTATCAGGACACGATCCGCGCGGCCGCCTGGTTCCAGGCGCAGCCGTGGATCGACACCGGGCGCATGGTCGCCGGCGGCGGCAGCTACGGCGGCTTCCTGGCCGCCACGCTGCTCGGTCGCGAGCATCCATTCAAGACGCTGGTCGCACACGCTGCGGTGTACAACGAGTTCACGCAGTACGCCGCCGACTACGGCGCCGGCAAGCGCCGGCATTTCGAATTCTGGGAGCAGCCGGAGGAATTCGCCCGCTACTCGCCGCACACCAGCGCCGGCAACTTCAAGACGCCGACGCTGGTCATCCACGGCCAGCTCGACCAGCGCGTGCCGCTCAATCACGGTATCGAACTGTTCAATGCGCTGCAGAACCGCGGCGTCGAGAGCCGGTTCGTGTATTACCCGGACGAGAACCACTGGGTGCTGAAGGCCCAGAACTCGCTGAACTGGTACAAGGAAGTCCGCGACTGGCTCGCGAAGTACGCCACGCCGGGCGCGCGGTAGGTCCCGTGTCCAGGGTCAGGCCCGTTGAATCGTCATCCCGGAAGTGCTCTACTTCGCCTGGACCTTGCGTATGGCAGGAGGGGTGTTGCTGCGTCAGGTCGCGAGCGTAATGGCCGGCCTGCGCAATTGCATCGCAATGGGCGGCGGAGCATGAGCCAGTACGACATCTCGACGGATCACGACCTGAAGCTGGTCCGCGTGACCGCGCACGGCGAATTTTCCAAGGCGCTGGGCGAAGAGGTCATCACAATGGCTCGGTTGCGCGCGGCCGAGACCGGATACAGCATCCTGTACGACTTCAGGAACACCGTCACACGCGTGGCAATGGTCGAGTGGTACCTCCTGCCGCGACGGCTCGATGTGTTGCGCACGGCGCAGACACGCAGTGCCAAGGTCGCGATACTGTATCCCGCCCACTCGGCCAAGGATTACCTGTTCTACGAGGACACGGCCGCCAACGCCGGGTTGATCATCAAGGTCTTCCAGGACGAAGCCGAAGCGCTCGCCTGGCTGAAGTGATCGCAGCGATGGTCTGATCCCGCCGACCGCCGCTCAACCACCGTGCTCTCCATCCAGCGGGCTGCGCACCGCCTTTCCCCCGCGGTTCAGCACGTGCGTGTAGATCATGGTCGTCTTGACGTCCGCGTGGCCGAGCAGCTCCTGCACCGTGCGGATGTCGTAGCCATCCTCCAGCAGGTGGGTTGCGAAACAATGACGGAAGGTGTGGCAGCCGGCTGGCTTGACGATGGCGGCGGCATGCACAGCCGTAGCGACCGCGCGCTGAAGCGTCTGCGGATACAGGTGATGCCGCACGATCTCGCCCGTATACGGGTCGCGACAGAAGGCCCGCGCCGGAAACACATACTGCCAGCCCCAGCTCACCGCGGCATGCGGGTACTTGCGTCGCAGCGCGAACGGCAGCGACACGCCGGGCCGGCCGGCAGCGCGATCCGCGTCGAACAGCGCCCGTACCTGTTCCAGGTGCCGCTTGAGGTGTGGCACCAGCGCCGCCGGCAGCATCGTGACGCGGTCCTTCGCCCCCTTGCCATCGCGAACCATGATCTCGCGCCGGTCCGACTCAATGTCCTTGATGCGCAGTTGCATGCACTCCTGCAACCGCATACCGGACCCGTACAACAGGCTGGCGGCGATCCAGTACGGGCCGGACATCAACGACAGGACGCGGTGTACCTCATCGCGCGTCAGCACCACGGGCAAGCGCGCCGGGCGCCTCGCGCGGATCACCGAATTCAGCCACGGCAGCGGCAGCTCCAGCACCTCCCGGTACAGGAACAGCAGCGCCGCGAGGGCCTGGTTCTGGGTGCTTGCGGAGACCTTGGCGTCCACTGCCAGGTGCGTCAGGAAGCGCTCAACGTCCGCGCCACCCAGGTCTCGCGGGTGCTTCAAGCCCGCGAATTTCACGAAGCGGCGCACCCAGTAGACGTAGGCCTTCTCCGTGCGCAGGCTGTAGTGCCGGGCACGAATCCGGTAGCGGACCTGATCGAGCAGCCGTGGCGAACACCTGGCGTCCATGCCTTTGTGCGATGCGGCAAGCAGGTGCCGGACCACCGAGGCATTGGAACAGGGCGAGAATCCCGCTAGGGGCTGTTATACGGACCCAAATGCTGAGATATTCAACGCAATTAAGTCCCCCAATTAGTAGTTCTTCGATCAGCCTGTAGCCCTGTGAGAATTCCTTGATAAACGAGAGGAATCAGGTGATTGCCAAGAGCGATTTCTCATGGTACTCAGCGAAGCGACTTCGCTTCGATACAACCTCGGTTGGTATCGAGCGCGAAGTAGCTTCGCTGACCGACCGTGGCCAAGAACCCTCCGCCCGGCGCTACCCATGATCCAGCCTTGCCCCGCGTCTTCGTTCAACGAACCCGCCTGGGGTTGCGGGCTGACGCAGAACTACTCATCGCAGCGGACAAGCGCTGACGCGCTTGCCGCTGGATTCGAACGTTAGACCACCTAATTCAAGTTCATGCCCGCCGATATCGAGTCACTAATTCGACGAAATCGCTGGGGCGAAGCACGCCGCGCAATCCTTCGCGATCTGCGTACCGATCCCGACAATCACTGGCTCATTACTCGCCTCGGCCTTACCTATTACGAGCAGCGGCAGTATGCACGGGCCCTAGAGTTTGCGGCCCGGGCCGTCAGGCTGGCGCCAGATTGCCCGCTAGCGCTTTGGGACAAAGCAGGCGCACTCCAGATGCTCGGGCGCCATGCTGCAGCGGGCGATATTTATCGGCGTCTGATTCGCCGTGGCGTGAAGCGCATTGCCAACGGAACTTGCGGTGAAGGTTTGGCTCGTGCCCGTGGGCTAGTGGCGGACTCTCACCTTCGTTTAAGCGACTCACTACGCGTGCTACATCGCGAGAAGGATGCCACGCGGCATTTTTGCAAGCATCTCGACATGCGCGGTCCTGGCTGCCAGTCTATCTACCCGTTGCGTGATCTCCGCAATAGGCAATCAGCGCGAATGCATTCGGTGGTCTAACTAAGCGTTGGAGCGGTCCGTGAGAGACTTGAGCGAGCGCGCCGCAGGCGCACGGAGAGATTTTACGCCTGCGGCGCGCTGCAACGGCCTCGCGCGGCCCGCTCAACGCGGACGTTAGACGTCTGCCAACGAGCGTTTCCGTCTCAGGCGTACCTGAAATGGACAAACAGACGGCTCAGGCTCGTGATGGATGCTCTTCGGGTAGGCCGGGGCGCGCCTCAACGACGTCGCTCGCGATTATTGAAACGATTCCCGACGATGCTCTGAAAAAGGCGCTTCGTCGGCTCCTCGGCTTGATGATGGGCTCATCTACACTGATTTTCAGGGTGCCGATCGATTCGACAGTATCGCGATCTCGATCCCGACAAGGACGCCGACTGGTACAAGGAGATGGTGGCACGAAGACCGCGGTCGCGGAGACAAAACTGAGGGTGACGTCTAACAATGCGTTGGAGCGGGCCGTGAAAGGTTTGCAGCGAGCGCGCCGCAGGCGCGCCGATGAGCATTTTGACGCCTGCGGCGCGCTGGAACGGCCTCGCGCGGCCCGCTCAACGCGGACGTTAGGCATTTGTCACTTGCGCACACTATGCGTACGCGTCAGGTCTGGCCAATCATGCTTTTGTCGATTCTCTGTGTGAGTTGCAGCTCGCCGCCAAAGTTCGATCTGACTTTCGTGGACGAGTACCTTGAGGTCTGGGATCGATTCGCTCAAGGCGATAACTCACTCATTCCGCGGCTTGAGAACGACCGAGCCAAGTTCGAGTCGGAGCTTGCCCAGGCAATTGAGCACAACGACCTACGTGCGCCTGGACGTTTTGTCTTCTATGCAGTAATCCAGGTCGGTGGATTCATACCTGTAGATGCACCGCTCGGCCAAGCGTTCCGTAGACGTTACGGCGATGCGGTACCCCTATTCGTAAACGAGAAGGACGGCTCAGAAAGCTATTTTGCCGGCGATCTGTACTATTGGTGGGAGTCTCACATGGCAGAGTTTGAGCGCTTTCCGCTCTATGACGACTGGCGGAATCGTGACTTTGCGCAAACAGTTGCAATCCCCATGTATAAGGGCGCAAGCAAGCATGACCGATGAGACAAATGCCTAACTATGCGATGCAGCGTTCGGCGCTTGTCGTCACGCCACTTGCAACCAGGGCGAGCGGGGCTTCAAATGCAGTCAAAGCAAGCGGCGCGCCGACTGCGCGCCGCCGCTGATCGCGGACGTTAGATGGCATGAACGAGCCGCTGCAGCAACTGCGCCATTTGGGTCTCGATTCGACGACGAATCGTCAAGTTTATCTATTGTCGTTGGATGGTCTGGAGGAGCTTCCGGACTCCTTCGTTCAGCTAAGCCCGCGTTTTGTGATGCTGCTGATGGGAGATTTCTCGCAGCGACCACAGGATCTCGGCTCCATTGCCAAGCGACTCGTTGACGCCGGATGTTCTTACCTTTGCACATGGGGCCCGGGTTGCGAGCTCATGCACGATGAGATGGACGAAGCACGCCTGAAGGCACCCCAACTGGTGGACGATCACGATTCCGTGCTGATGACGACCGACCACGCGGATGACTCGATTGAAGATACCGTCGAATTTGCGGTGCTGAGGACGACACCGGCGGGAATATATGAGCATGGATGCAATTCCACGGTACTGGTCGTTGTGGGTCGCGACGATTGGCTGAAGGACGTTGAAGCCGCAGCTAGGGTCTGCCTGGACTCACATGCCATCTAACAACGCGTTGGAGCGTTCCGTGAAAGCGTTCGGCGAGCGCGCCGCAGGCGCGCGGACCATTTTCGCGCCTGCGGCGCGCTGGCTGCGCCTCGCGCGGCCCGCTCAACGCGGACGTTAGAGCACCTACATTCGAAGTTCACGCCCGCCGATAGTCGAGTCACTAATTCGACGAAATCGCTGGGGCGAAGCACGCCGCGCAATCCTTCGCGATCTGCGTACCGATCCCGACAATCACTGGCTCATTACTCGCCTCGGCCTTACCTACTCGAGCAGCGGCAGTATGCACGGGCCCTAGAGTTTGCGGCCCGGGCCGTCAGGCTGGCGCCAGATTGCCACGCTAGCGCTTTGGGACAAAGCAGGCGCACTCCAGATGCTCGGGCGCCATGCTGCAGCGGGCGATATTTATCGGCGTCTGATTCGCCGTGGCGTGAAGCGCATCGCCAACGGAACTTGCGGTGAAGGTTTGGCTCGTGTCCGTGGGCTAGTGGCGGACTCTCACCGTCGTTTAAGCGACTCACTACGCGTGCTACATCGCGAGAAGGATGCCACGCGGCATTTTTGCAAGCATCTCGACATGCGCGGTCCTGGCTGCAAGTCTATCTACCCGTTGCGTGATCTCCGCAGTAGGCAATCAGCGCGAATGCATTCGGTGGTCTATCTAAGCGTTGGAGCGTGTCCGTGAGAGTTGAGCGAGCGCGCCGCAGGCGCACGAGGGAGTTACGCCTGCGCGCGCTGCTACGGCCTCGCGCGCCGCTACAACGCCGAGGTGGCTTGGATCCCATGCACTCCTACTCAAACATCGTGCTTTGGACGCTCTCGAGCCATTTCTGTCTGCGCACGGCGAGCTATTGCCTGTACCGTGCTCGCCCAGGCTTTGGCTGTTTAATCCCACGTGCATCATCGATGCCTTAGATCAGAGTGCAAGCAAAGTTGAACGCTTCTCTTCTGGGCGCCTCATGTTCGTGGACTCCTATGCCTTTAATGTGCACCGAGTTGAGAAGGCCTCTATATTTAAGATTCCAGATCTCCGCGTTTCACCCACCTTCTTCTCACAGGGGATGGTTCAGACGATTCAGTCTCTTGGCATTACTGGGCTGGACTTCAAACTTGTATGGGAGTCTCTGGATGTGTAGCCAGCTAACATCCATGGCGCTGAGGCGGACCGCTGAACGATAAGCGCACACTTAACGCGCGCGCTTGCCGATGAATTCGGTCGTTAGCCAGCATGCATGCCGTAAGACAAATGGGTTCGCGTAGCGGCCATCGACGATCTAGACAATGCTCGCGAGGCATACCGCGCGTGGGGTTACCGTGGAAGTATCGGACCCAACGACGAGGTCTTGATGGCCGAGGGTGACGGCGAGCTGCTTGGGATCGTCCGCCTCGCCGAGGAGGGTGGGGTTTACGTTCTGCGCGGCATGCAAGTTTCACCTTCGTCGCAGCGACAGGGAATCGGAACGACACTCCTTCACGAGTTTATGAAACGTCTTGGCGGGGCCGAATGCTATTGTGTCCCGTACACGCATCTCGACGGGTTTTACGCTCAAGCAGGATTTCGCGAGTGTTCGTCCGAATCGGCCCCGCGATTTCTTGCTGATCGTTTGTCGCAGTATCTAGAGGGTGGTCGCAAGGTAATTCTCATGCGCCGTCCTGAAGTCGCCGAGGGGCGTGACAATGCTGGCTAACCACGCGTTCGAGAGCGGACGCCCGCAAGCGGGCGCCTCTCAACGCGGACGTTAGATTGCCGAGAATCAGCTCGGCGCTATGATTCGGGCGAGGTCACGTCGGGAGGCGCCCAGGGCGATGAGTGACCGCATCAGCAAGTCGATGGATACCGTGGGATCACCGGATTCCATCTTGGCGACTCGTGACTGGCTGGATTGCACTGCTGCGGCCAGGTCATGTTGTGTCAGTCGCTTGCGTTTGCGACGGGCCTTGAGGCCCTCCGCCAGCTTGAGGCGCAGCTCGATCAGGGCAGCCTCCTCCGCCGAAAGATCCAGAAACTCCTTGGCGTCGCCAACCTTCCAGCCGCGACCAGTGAGCTTGGCTCTCTTACTTGCACGCATCGTCATACTCCCGAAAACGCCTTTGGCACGTGGCAATCACATCTTTGGGGGTGGTGCGCACTTTCTTGGCAAACACCGCTCCAATCACGATTGCATCTCGGTCCGTGCGATAGACAATCCTCCAGTTGGCGGCGGTGTCCTTGATACGCAATTCGTGGCATCGCCTTCCAATTCCAAGCATGGGCCGAGAATGGGGCATTCCCAAAGACTCGCCACGCTGCAGCCTTCTAAGCAACATCCCGGCTTCGATTCTGGCAGCCGTTCTGAATGGCGGAGTCTTGATCTCCCCATGCAGCCATACCAGCGGCTTGTCAGCTACAGCCACGGAGCGCAGTATATGTCAGTACTGACATACTGTCAATTTGGGTTCGGCAATCTAACAATGCGATGCAGCGTTCGGCGCTTGTCGTCACGCCACTTGCAACCGAAGCAAGCGGCGCGCCGACTGCGCGCCGCCGCTGATCGCAGACGTTAGACATCGGCGGAATACGTATGCGACTTCTTCATACGCTAGTTGGACTGGCACTAGTCGGTTGCCTCACAAGTGCCTCCGCGCAGTGGCGTGAAAACGGAAGCCCTGTTCCGGATACCGATTGGCGCAAGTCATGGGGACCGTTCGGTGTCATGTTCCACCTGACGGACAAGCCCGATGAATTATTTGCATCCTGGGAGAGGCCTGGGGCAGGCGTGCCAGTAAGTACAACGGACGTCGCTAAGCGCGGCGAACCAATCGTTGGAGTGGTTTTCTTCTCTGGTTGCACACCGAACGCCGCCGGGCTCTGCGATTCTGAGGCACTTTTTCAGGTATTCAAACCCGATGGCTCTCCATATGGCCCTGAAGAAATGGCGGAGTTGTGGTCGGGGAAGCCACCACCGTCTGAAGGCGAACTTCAACTAAGTGTCGGGGCAATTGGGGTGCTCATTGAACCTCAAGATCCAAGCGGTCAATACTTGGTCCGAGCTCGGTTGCGCGACAACGTCTCGGGTGCGACCGCAGAACTGACGCACACTTTTCGCGTAGGCCCATGACTGGCGGCAATGTGGTTAAATTGTGGCGCCGATGTCTAACTATGCGATGCAGCGTTCGTCGCGCGTCGTCACGCCGCTTGCAGGGACAGGTCCTGGAACGGACAGGTTGCGATCAGCAAGCGGCGCGCCGACTGCGCGCCGCCGCTGATCGCGGACGTTGGGCTGCAAACAGGAATTCGACCATCGAGTGAGGACAAACAATGCCAGTCGACTCGTGGATAGACGTGGGTGCAAGCGAGGAACTATCCCAGAGACCAGTGCAGCAGGTCGTCGTCGGTAGCGCCAGGATTGCGCTGACTTACAGCCATGGCCAGTTCGGCGCCATCTCGGGTGTCTGCAATCACGTTGGAGGGCCGCTGGGCGAAGGCAAACTCAGCGGTGACTACGTCGTTTGTCCTTGGCACTACTGGAAGTTTCACTGCCGCACCGGAGAGGGCGAGCCAGGATACGAGGGCGATCGCGTTCCAGCCCATGACGTGCGCGTCGAGAACGGTCGTGTGCTTGTTCGAAGCATTGCAAGCTCGAAGCGCAGTCGCAAGCCCCACGAACCTCATCCGCTCGCTCGAACGCCGAACCGTTCGCCGGGGTCCCTTCGCATCTTGGGACTCTCGACGACAACGATGACTGTAGAACATCCGCGATACAGCACATCCGATGATTTGCTTGAGCACTCCCTTGCGACAGCCGTGGGGAGTCTTGGGTGCGAGACACGCCTAGTGCGCATCCGGGATTTGAGCTTTCGCGCGTGCGAGGGTTACTACTCGAAGTCCGCGCGGGCCTGCACGTGGCCGTGTTCGATCACACAGATGGACCGCAGCGATGAAATGGAAAAAGTCTACGAAGGCGTAGTTCATTGGGCTGACGTGATCATCGTGGCCACGCCTATTCGCTGGGGAGGCGCGAGCAGCCTTTACTACAAGATGGTGGAGAGGATGAACTGCATCCAGAACCAGGAGACAATTGCAGGCAAGCACCTGCTGCGAGACAAGGTTGCGGGATTCATCATTACAGGTGGGCAGGACAACGTGCAGGCCGTTGCCGGGCAGATGCTCGGGTTTTTCGCAGAGATAGGCTGTCAGTTCCCGCAGTTTCCCTTTATTGCGCACTCACGTGGTTGGAGCGCAGAAGACATGGAGAACAACCAGAACTACGTTCGCCGCTCTCAGTTGCTGCACGAGGGGGCCGCCGCACTCGTGCGTCGCTGCGCGGAGATGGCCAAGATCATGATTGAAGAGAAGCTAGGCAAGGATGCGCTCACGCGCGGTGGACGCAAGGGACATGAATTGGACACGCGAGCGCAGTTGCGGAATTCGACATCGGAGTCCGATATTTCGGGCTCACCCGGACCCTGACATGGATTCACCTCTGGCCAATGCAGCCCAACAACCGGTTCCAGCGTACGGCGCTGCGCGCCGCCGCTGAACCGAAGCCTTAGGCAGCGCGATGCAACTTCCCCACCAGATTGAGTTCGCGCACGGGAAGCCGTTGCTTCACCTGGTCGTTATCTTGGGCGCAATTGGCGGTGCATTCTGGCCCGGACTTGAATGGCAGGATCGAGTATTGGCCCCAATCGCTATCATCATCCTGGCTGCGGTTTATTACTTCTTGGCAATCGGATTTGTGAAATTCCACGCGCTGCTTACCCTGGACTTACGAAAGCCGACCGCCTACCTTCTCTTTTACGGAGCAATTGTCGCGTCGATAGCGTTTCCAATAATCGCCGTAATCGAGCGACATGAACTTCTAGTGCAACCGCCGCTTCTGCAAGCATTAACAATCCCGGGCTTTGTTCCGATTGCGCTGGCAACTGCTGCGGGCGCGCTTCGTGAACTGCACCATGACCCGCGCGCCGCCTAACTATGCGTTGGAGCGGTCCGTGATAGCTTGGCAGGGGCGAGCCGCGGGCGCGGGGAATATTGCCGCGCCCGCGGCCCTTGGTTCGGGCCTCGCGCGGCCCGCTCAACGCGGACGTTAGGCCGCAGAGAGTAGGTTTCTCACACTTGCATCGCTGTATCCGTTCGGATACACTCGGCATGTGTATCAGATCCGGCGAACCGAGGTCTTCTCCAAGTGGTTGGCTGGGCTGCGAGACGCGAAGGGTACCGCCCGCATCCTGGCTCGGCTGGATTCAGTACGACTCGGCAATTTGGGTGACAGCAAGAGTCTCGGTGGCGGGCTTCATGAGATGCGGATATATGCCGGCCCCGGTTACCGCCTCTACTTCGCGCCGCGCGGGGAAATTGTGATTATCTTGCTGTGTGGTGGCGACAAATCATCGCAGCAACGAGACATCGCCCGGGCCAGACGCTTGCTGGCGGAATTGGAGTGATAACCATGGCCAAGGTGAAAGAATTTGATCCTAGCGTCTACCTCACCAACGACGAGGTGGTCGCAGAATACCTTACCGCTGCACTCGAGGACCCCAACCCGGACGTATTTCTTGCGGCGGTTGGAAACGTCGCAAAAGCGCGTGGCATGAGCAGCATCGCCGAAGACTCGGGTCTCGGTCGCGAAAGCCTCTACAAGGCGCTGACCCCTGGCGCCAAGCCCCGCTATGACACGGTGCTCAAGGTGTTGCAGAGTCTGGGCGTCAAACTCACGGTCTCTGCGGCCTAACTATGCGATGCAGCGGTCGTCGCGCGTCGTCACGCCGCTTGCAGGGACCGGAACCGGCGCGGAAGAGTTGCGATCAGCAAGCGGCGCGCCGACTGCGCGCCGCCGCTGATCGCGGACGTTAGGCCTCGCACTCACACTCTTCAGCATTCGTCAGTCATGCGCTTAATTCAGTTTGTCCGTGGACACCTTTCAGTGCGGAGAATAGTCATTTGCGGGCTGGCGGGCCTTCTCATCTTCTACCACACGTACACTCTCTTCGACTTGTACCTTGGCTCGGGCACTGATTTATACCAAGGCGGGATCGAAAATGCGCACCCCCGATTTGAGAACGTGCAATCTGTCCTTCGCGTGACAATCATTCTCAGCTTAATTCTTGTGGTCATGAATAGCCGATTGGCCCTGTACGCAATGTGGGCCGCAATCTCCTCCCTGGTAGCGACACACTACTGGGCATTCTTCTTTGATCTTCCATTTCACTTCCTAGATGGCAGACATCCGCTCTCATACCTGAAAGGATTCATTATTCCCACTGTGATCACGATTCTGTTCTACTCTATGAACTCCCAGCGAAATTCTCGCAAGTCAAGTGCCGCCGGCGAGGCCTAACCCCTCGGTCAACCGGAGCACCAACGGCGGGCCACCAGGCCCGGTCTGGCGGTACGCGGTACATTTTCGCCAGTCCGGGCCTGGTGGCCCGCCGCTGGCGCCCGGTTACCTCGAACGTTAGGCAAGCACATGGAACCGTCGGCACTTCCGGTTGGCGCGGACGGCTACCTGAGCCGGCCCTAAGGCGATTCGTCGGATCCGACTGTCGACGAAGACGGATCGCCGGGCGCTGATGCGCGAGTCCTGGCATGATGTCCATAGGTCACGAATGCAGATCTCGGACGATCGCAGATGAGCGGCTCGATCCACGAATACGATACGCTGAGCGACCAATACGCGCGCTCCTAATCGGTGAGATCCTCCCAGAGGCATCACGTTCGAATTCGGACAATCCGATGTCGCTGAATCGGGGTCACAGCGGTGAATGGCCTTCACCGTTGCCTGGCAACGACGAATCAGTCCGCAAGGTCTTCGGCGATGGGATTACGTCACACGGTGGCGCGCCTATCCGGACATCGTCGGAGAGCGTCGTGAAGCCACTCGCGTGTTCTTGCAGGACGGCACAATTGAGCTCGACGGCCGTTCAAGGGCTGAGCAGGAAACCGGGCGATTCGACAGCCTTGGCTGCGCGCGGGTACGACTACCAGTTGGTCATGGGTGAGGCGCACAGCGGTCGAGGCGCCGCGATCCTTCGATGCCATGCGTTGGTTATGGCGAGACTATCGCGCGAGTGAAGTGGTTCCCGGTTCACCTGTTCCGCAGTGGGTGTGGCACGGCGTCTGCGCGAGTGGCCGCCTAACAACAAAATGGAGCCGACGCGCCTAGCCGTCCGCGCAATCCTGTCACCGTGGCGCGCGGCTCATTTCGAGCGTTAGGTGTCTTGTAACCCGTAACGTTATGGGTTACACTCCGATTCGTGATCCGGTCGTTCCGCCATAAGGGTCTTGCCAGGTACTACACGACCGGATCCAAGGCCGGGATTCACGCTCCGCATGCCGATCGTCTGAGCCTGATTTTGGCGACTCTGAATGCGGCGACGAACCCCGGAGACATGGGTTTGCCAGGCTTGAAGCTTCACCCTTTGAAGGGTGGCCGCAGTGGTACCTGGTCGGTGACGGTTCGCGCCAATTGGCGGGTTACGTTCCGATTTGAAGGCAAAGATGCGGTAGACATCGACTATGAGGATTATCACTGAGGTAGCCCATGAGGATGCACAACCCTCCCCACCCCGGCGAGATCATCCGCAAGCTCTGTCTCGAGCCGCTGGATCTCTCCGTTACGGATGCTGCCGCCGCCTTGGGCATCAGCCGCAAGACGTTGTCGGCTTTGCTCAATGGTCGTGCCGGCATTAGCCCGGAGATGGCAGTACGGCTCTCGATCGCTTTTGGTACCAGTTCCGAGAGCTGGATGAACCAGCAGATGCAGTACGACCTGTGGCACGCTGAAAAGCGCCGCAAGGAACTACGAGTGTCTCGGGTCGCTGCTTAACAAGACACCTAACCATGCGATGCAGCGTTCGGCGCTTGTCGTCACGCCGCTTGCAAGGACTGCATGCGGTTCCCAAGGGTCTCGACTGGCAAGCGGCGCGCCGACTGGGCGCCGCCGCTAACCGCGGACGTTAGGCGTCAGAAGCCACCCTTTCGCGCATGCCACGAGAACCCTACTTTCTCTACGCCCTCATCGTTGCTTGCGAAGTCGGCTTCTGGGTCATCTTGCTGCTGGCGCTTGCAGTCCGCTACCTACTTCGCAAGGAGCCTCTGAGCCGCGCACTGCTGCTTTGCTTGCCGCTCATTGACGTGCTGCTCCTGGTCTTCACCGCGATGGACTTGCGCCGGGGCGCAACTGCAACGTTTGCACATGGTCTGGCGGCCGCCTACGTTGGCTTCACCATCGCCTTTGGCGGAATTGCAGTGAAGTGGGCTGACGCGCACTTTGCCCACAGGTTCGCTGGTGGCCCGGTGCCAGGGCGAGCTCCTTCCCGCGGGTGGGAGGCAGTTCGTTACGAATTCAACCTATGGGTGCGATGCATTGTGGCCTGTGTCATCACAATGGCCCTGGTCGAGGCACTCGTACAGTTCATTGGTACCAGCGAAGCCACTCAGCCCTTGCTGGCGTGGCACAAGCGTGCGTTCGGTTGCATCGTGCTTTGGTTCTTCTTTGGTCCTCTATGGGGTCTCGCAACAGCATGGCGCCGCGCGCACTGACGCCTAACCCCTCCGCTTGGCTCGAACGTTAGGCAGCAGCAGAAGATCCCCGACTGCTGTAGATCGAAGATGAAGGCTGGCTCATGAAGATCGGTTCATACTTGATCCTATCATCCCTTATGGTTCTCTTCGGCTATCTGATCTTCAGAGTTAGGGTCAGAAAGGAGTATGAAAGAAGAGGCAGGCTCTCTGCATTCTCAGCATCACTCGAGTGTCTTGTATTCGCTCTTCATGCCAATCTCTCCTATACCTTCCTTCCCGCAAGATGGCCAGCTCTTCCATCTCTCCCGGATCGCCAATTCCATAGTGCAGTTGGGTTCGCCATCCTCGCTATTGGCACAGTGGTCACACTCTGGTCAATGATCGACCTGGGATTCTCGAAAGCCTTGGGTGAGCGGACTGGAAATCTGAATCGTTCAGGCTTCTATCGATACAGCAGGAATCCTCAGCTCGTGGCTTACAGCCTAGTGGTCATCGGACTCGCGCTCTTATGGCCGTCTCTGTATGGCCTGGGATGGATTCTGATATACGGCGCGATGGCCCATATGATGGTACGGACAGAGGAAGAACACCTAGGACGGATCTTCAGGTCAGAGTACGAGCATTATTGTGATGAAGTGCCAAGGTATCTTCCATGGCCTCGAGGATAGGGAGAAGCGCGGCTGCATAACAACAGCATGCAGTGGGACGGCCGCTCCACGGCCGCCGCTGATGTTGGGCGTTATGCCTCTCCTGTTGCAACTCGAATTGGCGGCGTGGGTGGTCGCAACAATGCTTGATCACGTTGATTTTGCCGTGCAGGACCTCGCGCTGAGTCGGGCATTCTATGTGACTGCCCTCGCGCCTCTTGGAATAAGACCCTTGATTGAGATCGACCGCGAAGACGGCAGGCAGGGAACGGGCTTCGGCCTCGGTGAACTGACGCAGTTCCATATCGGTGGCGGTCGTCCCGTTGCTGGCCGACTCCATGTCGCGTTTGCAGCACAGACTCGCGCGGCGGTTGACGCTTTCTACAGGGCCGCACTTGATGCTGGTGGTAGAGACAACGGCAGGCCTGGATTGCGGCTGCGTTATGGCGAACACTACTATGCCGCATACGTCCTTGATCCCGACGGTCATGTTGTCGAAGCAGTCTGTCGCGTTCCGGCATGAAACATTCCGCGCAAAGGAATAATTCAGTCGAGGGAGAGAGGTCTGGCTATGCGATGCAGCGATCGTCGCGCGTCGGCAGGCCACTTGCAGCCAAAGGCACCGGCGCGGACAGGTTGCGATCAGCAAGCGGCGCGCCGCCGCTGACCGCGGACGTTAGACATCCCGCGAAGGACAAGCGACATGGATACTCGACTGCAAACGCCGGCCCCAGGCAAACAGTCAGACGCGCGCGCTCAGGAACCCAGACTGTATGGTGAACTGGCGCCTTGGTGGCCCCTCTTGTCGGCGCCTGCCGAGTACGCGGAGGCGGCGTTGTTCTACCAGCAAGTCCTGATCGAAGCCTGTGACCAGCCACCGCGGACGCTCCTCGAACTCGGATCTGGAGCGGGGAACAACGCCTCGCACCTCAAAGCGCGTTTTGAGATCACACTTGTCGATCGCGCTCCTGGGATGCTCGGCGTAAGCCGAGCCCTCAACCCCGAGTGCAAGCACGTCGAGGGTGATATGCGGGTCGTGAGACTCGGGCGGCACTTCGATAGCGTTTTCATTCAGGATGCGATCGGGTACATGACCACAGAGCACGACTTGCGAAAAGCGATGCAGACGGCCTTCGTCCATTGCAGAGCGGGCGGAGCGGCTCTCTTCGCGCCCGACTACATTCGCGAGAACTTCCGACCTTCGACACAACACGGCGGTCACGATGATGAGGTTCGGAGCCTGCGTTACCTTGAGTGGACGTGGGATCCCGATCCAACAGATTCAACCTACACCGTTGACTTCGCCTACCTGCTGCGGGAGAGGAGCGGTTCGGTGCGTGTGGACCAGGACCGACATGTCCTCGGATTGTTCGCGCAAACTGAGTGGCTTCGGCTTCTCGCCGAGGTCGGTTTCGAGGCGAGCGTGGTGCCATTTCCGCACAGCGAACAGGAGCCATCAGCCAGCAAGGTGTTTCTTGCCATCAAACCCGCCAACGGATCTGCTATGCCGGCAGCAAATGCCTAACAAGGCGATGAAGCTGGCGGAGGCCCGCTACGCGGTCCGGCCCAGCGGATCGCCAAACCATCAGGCCTCATGGAACACAAACGTGCTGTAGCTGACGGCGCTTCGCAGCGCAGCTGTTGCGGGGTGTTCGGCGAAGGAGTCATACGCGATGCAACAGATGTGGATCAATCCATTGCGACGCGGGCGGATGCGGGTATGCGGGGTGTTCGGCGACGAACCCGTAGGAGATGCAACCGATGGGGATGAATCCATTGCGACGCGGTCGGATACGGGGGCACGAACCACGGTCGCGCAGGGTCGCACATGCAATTGCCGTCGTGGCGGTTTGGATGGCTTCGGTCTTTGCCGCGGACGCCCATGCGGCTGGCGATCGCACATGGGCGCTGACGGTTGGGGGCATTGAACGAAGCTACGTCGTCCACGTCCCCGCAGGGCTCGACCTCGCGAAGCCAGCATCCGTGGTGCTGGCCTTTCACGGCGGAGGTACCCACGCTCAGGCGATGGAGGAATTCAGCGGTCTCAACCAAAAAGCCGACGAGGCAGGTTTCATCGTCGTCTACCCGAATGGGACCGGCCGGCTCAGGAGGGTGCTCACATTCAACGGCGGGAACTGCTGTGGTTATGCGATGGACAACGGCGTCGATGATGTGGAGTTCACGCGGAAGATCCTCGACGATCTTGCGACTCGCGTGGATGTTGATGCGAAGAGGATCTTCGCCACCGGCATGTCGAACGGTGCAATCATGGTGTACCGGCTCGCTGCGGAACTGTCGGACCGGATAGCGGCCATAGCCCCGGTTGGTGGGCCAATGGGCATTGAATCTCCCAACCCCGGGCGCCCAGTCTCGGTGATCCACTTTCATGGGACCGATGACACGTTCGCGCCGTATGCAGGCGGAAAGGGCAGAAGGCTCTTCAAACCCGATTTCTACTCCGTTGGCCATTCGATTCGGGCATGGGTGGAAGTCAACGGCTGTGGCCGGGAACCGGTGGTAGCGCAACTGCCCGACACGTTTGAAGACGGTACCTCGGTTACCCGGAAGACCTATGGCCCGGGGAAAGATGGAGCCGAGGTGACATTGATCGAGATCGCGGGCGGCGGGCACACCTGGCCCGGTCGGGAACCGCACCGACGATTCCTGGGGAGGTCCACACGAGACATTTCCGCCAATGATCTGATGTGGGATTTCTTCAAGAGACACCCGATGCGATAATGATGTGTTCGCCGAACCAGCCGCTGCACGTGGCGGCAGACTGCTTCCGCTGTTGACGTTGCTTCGGCCTTTCGGCAGCACGCGAGCTTGGCGTTAGGTGTTTCCGGAGGATTGATGGACCGGTCAACCAGGTTTTGGGACAGGATTGCGAAGCGCTACTCGACACAGCCCATTGCGGACGAAGAGGCGTACCAGAGGAAGCTGAAGATCACACGCGGGTATTTTCGACCGGACATGGAAGTACTTGAATTTGGCTGTGGAACAGGATCGACGGCCCTTCTCCATGCCCCCTATGTGAAGCACATTCAAGCGATTGATGTCTCATCGAAGATGATTGAAATCGCCCAAGCCAAAGCTGATGCAGGAAATATCAGGAATGTTACTTTCGAATGCTCAGCCATTGATGGATTCAGTGCTCCTGACCACAGCCTGGACGCCGTCCTGGGACTCAATATCCTGCACCTGCTGGAGAACAAGGAAGAGACGATTGCTGAGGTGCACAGGATGCTCAGGCCGGGCGGTATCTTTGTCACAAGTACGGCCTGCATCGCGGACATGAAGATGTTGTTCAGGATCGTGGCACCCGTTGGCAACTTCCTGCGGCTGATTCCACTGGTCAAGGTCTTTACCGCGAGGGAATTACTGGACAGTTTGACCGACGCCGGTTTTCAGATTGACTACCAATGGCAACCGGACAAGAACAAAGCAGTGTTCATTGTGGCGCACAAGGCCACCTGACAACCGCATGCAACGGACGCGCCCAAGTGTCTGCTCGTTGTGTCGACAAGGTGCGCATTACTTGGGCACACCGTTGAGTCGAGCCGTTAGGCCTCGGAATCCCACACCCGGAGTTCTTATGCGCTTCTTCAAGTCCTTCTTGCTCGGGGCCATGACAATCGGCGTCTCCGTCTCCTCGCCCGCTCAGAGTCCCCCGGCTCCCTGCACGGCGGCCGAGCATCGAGCATTTGACTTCTGGATCGGCGAGTGGAACGTCTACGGCGCGAACGGAAAGCTCGCGGGAACGAACAGCATCAAGCGGGAAATCGGGGACTGCATTCTTCATGAGCGCTATGACACAGGCCGCGGATACAGCGGAGAGAGCTTCAATATCTACGACCAGCCGCGAAAGGTGTGGCACCAGACGTGGGTGGATTCATCCGGACTATTATTGGTCTTGGAAGGCGGACCCCGGGACGGAAAGATGGTGCTTGAAGGACATACGACAGGAGCTGATGGAACGAAAACGATGCATCGAATCACGTGGACGCCAAACCCCGATGGAAGCGTCAGGCAGCTTTGGGAATCCACAGGCCCGTCTGGCGACTGGGCAGTGGCGTTTGATGGCAAGTACACGCGTAAGTAGGGTGGCATCACGCGCTGTCGTTCCCGGCGCCTCACGCAAGGACCATCGGCTCGGCTTCCTACGGAATGAACCCATGACACATCAAGCGAAAGGCACATTCGTCGTCAAGCTGGAGCCGCTGGCCTTTGAGGGCCAGCCTGACGGGTCCACGCTGGGCCGCATGTCCATCGACAAGCAGATCTCCGGCGATCTTGTCGCGACGACGCGCGGCCAGATGCTCAGTGCCATGACGGATACCAGGGGCTCGGCAGGCTACGTGGCCATCGAGCGAGTTGATGGCACACTGAACGGGCGCCAAGGCAGCTTCGTGCTGCAGCACACCGGGTCGATGAATCGAGGCACGCCCTCGCTCTCGGTCACGGTGGTGCCGGATTCCGGCACGGGCGGACTCGTTGGCCTGGCCGGCGAATTCAAGATCGTCATTACCGAGGGCCAGCACAGCTACGAGTTCAATTACACATTGCCATGAGTCACGCAGCGCACGTGCTCGCGACGGTGGGCGGAACACCCGTCATTCAACTTCGCCGCGTGGTTCCGGAAGGCTCCGCCCGCATACTCGTCAAGCTCGAGAGCCATAACCCGACGGGCAGCATGAAGGACCGAATGGCGCTGGCCGTGGTCCGCGGCGCCGTCGCGTCAGGAAGACTGAAGCCAGGCTGGACGCTCGTCGAGTACACGGGAGGCAGCACCGGTACTTCGCTCGCCTTTGTGTGCGCGGCGATGGGCTACCCGATCACGCTGGTCACCTCGGACGCATTCAGCGTCGAGAAACGAAACCACATGCGGGCGCTCGGTGCGAACGTCGTCGAGTTGCCGAGCGATGGCGGCGGGACCACCAGGGAGCTCATTCAACGCATGATCGCCGAGGCGGCGGCCTTGAGCTCGTCGCCAGGGACCTTCTATGTGGATCAGTTCAACAATCCGGACGCATCGTCTGGCTACGCGCCACTGGCCGACGAGTTGTGGCTGCAATCGGGTCATCGCATCGATGCATTTGTTCAATCGGTCGGCACTGCGCAGTGCATTGCCGGCGTGGCAAACAGGCTGCGCGCCCTGCAGGCCGGGATCCACGTCGCCGCGGTCGAGCCGGCGGAGTCCCCTGTCCTGTCCGGTGGCGCCCCAGGCGCGCACAAGATCGAGGGCGTCGGGCCTGGTTTCGTGCCCCCTTTGTGGAAGCCCGGACTCGCGGCCGAGATCATCCAGGTGTCGACGCCCGAGGCGAACGACATGGCCCGACGACTGGCGAAGGAAGAAGCTCTCTTTGCCGGCACGTCGACCGGTGCAAACGTCGTGGCTGCGATGAGAATTGCCGCGCGCCTCGGCCCCGGCCGCACGGTGACCACATTGGCCTGCGATACCGGCCTGAAGTACCTGTCTACTGAATTGTTCGCGCCTTTGTAGCTGGCCGCCAAGTGCACCGCCGAAGCTGCGTTACCATGTCCCGTCTGACATATACGGAGTGGAATTGCATGGCCTGGCTGATCCTGGTGCTCGCCGGACTGTTTGAGGTCGCTTGGGCCGTTGGATTGAAGTACACGGACGGCTTCACGAAGCTCTGGCCGACCGTAGGCACGATACTCGCTACGGTCATCAGCCTGGGGCTGCTCGGCATCGCCATGAAGACCCTCCCCTTGGGTACCGCCTATGCGGTCTGGGTCGGTGTCGGCGCCGTGGGGACCGCCATCCTGGGCATCGTCTTGTTTGGCGAATCCGCCGATACGGGCCGCCTCATCAGCCTGGGACTCATCCTGGCTGGTATTGTCGGACTCAAGCTGACCGCGAATATCGTGTGAGGCCTGGCCCCGACGTCAGGCACAACATCAACCTCAAGGAGACCGCGATGATCGGCTACGTCGTCCTCGGCACCAATGACCTGGCTCGTGCCAGGTCGTTCTACGACACCCTGCTGGCCGAGATGGGCGCCAAGCGCATGATGGAATTCGGCGACCGCGGCTCTGCCTGGGGCGCAGCCATGGACAAGCCGATGCTGTGCATCATGACGCCCTTCGACGGCAAGAAGGCCACGGTGGGCAATGGCGTCATGGCCGGCATTGCGGTCGAGTCACGCGACCTGGTGGACCGGATGCACAAGAAGGCCCTCGCGCTGGGCGGCACCGACGAAGGCCCTCCGGGTCTGCGCGGCGAGGGCGGTGAAGGCTTCTACGCCGCCTACTTCCGTGACCGGGATGGCAACAAACTCGACGTGTTCTGCTACGGCTGAGCACGCATACGTGAGTTGATGGACAAGATCGGTTGAGGGAGCTGGATCCAATGAAAGACCCCGTCTTCGATTCCATTCTTCTGTCACTTGCCCTCGCTGTGGTGCTTGCATGCCCGGTTGCCGGGGCCGCAGGGAGCACATGTGACGCGTCGGGGGACTATGCCTTTGTCTGCGGCCCGCGCAATGCCGAGGACCTGGTGCTAATCCCTGGTACAAGGTGGATCATAGCGAGCGGCATGGCTGCGGATGCGGCCATCTATCTCATCGACTCACGACAGAAGACCTGGACGGAGCTCTATCCGGCCGATGCGCCGCGCGCCGAACAGGACATGAAGACTTATGGCGCCTGTCCCGGCTCTCCGGACCCGAATAGTTTCGTCACGCACGGCCTGAACCTGCGTCCCGGCACTGACGGCCACTCGACGCTGTACGTCGTCGGTCACGGCGGGCGCGAGGCCATCGAAGTATTCGACGTGAACGCAAATGGCGATACACCGGTACTGACGTGGATCGGGTGCGTCTTGACGCCGGACGGCATGGAAGCAAACAGCGTCGCGTCTCTTGGCAACGGCTCGCTGCTCATAACCATTCCGTTGCATACCGGCATTCCCATTGGCGATGCGCTCGCCGGAAAACCGACCGGCGGGGTCTACGAGTGGTCCCCGGGTGATGCGGGCTTCAGCATGGTGCAGGGCACTGAACTGCCCTATGCCAATGGCATCGAGGTGTCTGCCGACGGGCAGGAATTCTATGTCGTATCGTCCGGACTGTTGACGGTTTCGGCCTACTCGGGCAGCAATCCGGCGCAGCTGTTGCGCAGCAGCAAGCCCTTTGCGTTCGTGCCCGATAACCTGCACATGGGAAGCGATGGGAAATTGCTCACCGCCGGCCTCAACATCCTCGACCCGGTATGCGGCGACGTTCCACGGTCCAGTAAATTTGACCTGGAAGAGTTTGCGAGTTGTCCCCGGCCCTTTACCGTCCTGGCGATTGACCCACAATCGATGGAGGGCAAGGTCCTGGCCAGTGGGCCGGCCAACAAGCATTTCAGCAACATCACGATGGCGCTGCCGGTAGGCAACGAGCTTTGGATAGGGACCTTCGGCGGCGACCGCATCGGCTATCGTTCATTGGCGCTTGATTAGAAGACGAACTCAACCAGGGGGAACACGTGCCCATCACCGCCTTCAACAGCTTCACCGACGGCCTCGATGCGCACGAGCTGGATCTGCTCATTCGCTAGTTGGGGCGCACGGTCGAACTGTGCGATGCAGAGTCGGGCGCTTGTCGTCGTGCCGCTGGCAGGGACCGCAAGCGGTTCTGGCGTCGCTTCTTGGACAGCAGTCATGAAGAACTACTTCTGTTTGCTCGCGTCCATATTGCTGGCCAGTTGTGTGGCCATCCCGGTTCCCGCAGAACGGGTCGTACTGGATGGAAGACGATTTGCGGATTCGGACCTGGATTTCGTTCAGCCAGGCAAGACGTCGCGACCTGAAGTAATCGGGAACTTGGGAAACCCCACCATGTGGCTTGCCGAAAGGGGCCTCTTGGTTTACGGACTGCGTCAAGTCGACTCAGGCGCCCTCTGGTTCATCGGCGCAGGATTGTCGGGGTTTGGCGGACTGGTAGAAGGTGAGACCAAGGAAGCCCTGTACCTGGTCCTGGACGATAAGGATGTCGTGACCTGTTGGGGGCGTGCACCGGTAGGACGCGGCGAAACCTGGCTGAGCGCGGCAATGGACTGGGCCGCTTCAAGGGCGATAGAAGTCCCACAAGCAAAAAGTCGGTTTGTTGAGGAGGCACCAACTACGGAACAGAGCCTCATCTATTTCTACCGGCCAAGAGACAGTCAATACGTTCTGCCGTTTGCGCCCCCCGCCAGGAAGACGCTGCCAGGCGTAGCGAACTACGCAGACATCCGCCAGGACGGCGTGCTGGTGGGACAGATTCGCTGGCGAAGTTACGCAATAGTCCGGGTGGCGCCCGGCGCCCACACGTTCGTGGTAGATCCGGATACGGACGACGTGGTGAATCCCGGAATTTATCGTAGCGCGACCATACAATTGGACGTCGCGCCTGAGACTGCCACCTTCGTGGACGTAGCGATCCAGGCCGGATTGGGGATGATTGAATCCATACTCGTCGAGCGACCGCGCAACGAGGCGCTTCGGGTGATTGGGGAACTTAGGGAGTCCTGGTGACCGACTGGTGATCTGCAGACGTGCCGCCTGACAAATCGTCGAAACCGGGTGTTGGGCGTAACGACGGCGCATGGCTCACGATGATCAGTAGATCGATTCTTGTACCGGCTTGGGTCTGCTCGCACCGATCTGGAGTCAACGCAACGTGAAGTTCACCGCCGTCCGAAAGTATGCCCTGGCAGGACCACATTCACGTCTTCGTATCGGGACAGCAGCGTGAGCTTGCTTTGGTCGTGTACGGTGACTTCACGGAGAAGCTGCTGTGGGGCGGCAAGGTGGTAGGCGTTCGCGTGGCACTCCGTTCAGCCCGGCCGGCCGCGGTAAAGGACCTGGTTAAGCAAGCCTGGTTGAATAAGGCGCCGAAGGCGCTTCATGCCCTCAAGGCACAGCCAGGAGCGTAGCGGATCTGTTTCCCGGCGCTGCAGACCAGCCCGGACCTTTGCTCAGGCGGAGCGTCCGGGCTATCGTGGCGTCTTGCGGGCGTGGTGCTTTGTCGTCGCCCGCCTGACTCAAGTGTCATTGGTCACCAGCCGCATGCAACTTGCCGAAGAAACGTCGTCGAAGGGAGCCATCATGGAACTCGGGGCATTCTCAGTCAGCCTGGCAGTCAAGGACATTGCCCAATCCCGCGCCTTTTACGAGAAGCTGGGCTTCAAGGCATTCGCAGGTGAACAGTCCCAGAACTGGCTGATCATGAAGAACGGTGATGCGGCGATCGGACTCTTCCAGGGGATGTTCGAGAAGAACATCCTGACGTTCAATCCAGGATGGGACAGCAGCGCGGCACGCCTGCCAGAGTTCACCGACATACGGGACATTCAACGCCATCTGAAATCGCAGGGTGTCCAGTTGACTACCGAGGCCGATGAGAAATCAGAAGGTCCAGCCAGCCTTGTTGTGGTTGACCCGGACGGCAACCAGATACTGGTCGACCAGCACGTCTGACTGAATCGGCCGCGCGACACTTGGCGGCATGGGCGTCTGCTGGACGCGCGCTTGAGAAGACTTGGGGAGTTCGTCAATGACAGATCCGAAGAAAGGTTCTTGCCTGTGCGGTCGCGTCAGCTTCTTCGTGACCGCCGACCTTGACGTCAACGATGCGTGTCACTGCGTCCAGTGCAGGAAACATTCCGGACACTACTTTGCTTCTGCGGATGTGCCGCGGGCGTCGCTCGCCATTACCGGTCAGGAGCATGTGTCCTGGTACCGGTCGTCGGAGAAGGCGCGGCGCGGCTTCTGCTCGACATGCGGATCGTCGCTGTTCTTCGACCCGCTCAAGGGCGACATGACCGGCATCGCGATGGGCGCACTTGACTCGCCTACCTCGACACGCCTCAGGATTCACATCTTTGTGGCCGAGAAGGGTGATTACTATGAAATCACCGACGGCCTCCCGCAGAACCAACACTGAGCACCACGCCAGCATGTGCAGATGCAAGCCGGCCTCCGGTCCTCGATGCCTTGAGCAGCAACTCGTCGCAAGACGGCAATTTGCACGGTTCTTTCGTGAAGGAGAAGCACAATGGCACGCAACCCCGTTGGCTGGTTCGAGATCTACGTGCAGGACATGGAACGGGCGAAGAAATTCTATGAGTCGGTGTTCGAGATCAGGCTCGAGCGCCTGAAGAGTCCGGGCATAGAGATGTGGGAGTTCCCGGGAAGTGCCGGCAACACCGGGACGCCGGGCTCGCTGGTGAAGGCGCAGGGCTGCCCTTCCGGCGGGAACAGCACGGTCGTCTACTTCAACTGCGAGGATTGCGCTACGGAAGCGGGCCGCGTGGCAGGCGCCGGCGGCCGCATCCAGAAGCAGAAGTTCTCGATCGGTCAGTACGGCTTCATAGCCCTGGCCCTGGACACGGAAGGCAACATGTTTGGAATGCACTCCGGAAAGTAGAGCAAATGACTCGAAAGCCGCTTCGGACAATGGCCTGTCGCACAACGACCATCAGGAGATCGACCGATGAAACTCCGCTACAAGATCACCGGTGGCATCCTTGCCTTCCTTGTGCTGGCGATAGCGTCGCTGGCCCTCCTCCTGGGCCACAACGCGGACTGCACGCCGGCGCCCGTGCTTGACGGCAAGACAAGTTTGATGAAAGCCATCGTCTACCGCTGCTACGGCACAGCCGACGTCCTGAAGCTCGAGGACGTTGAAAAGCCGACGCCGGGAGACGACGAGATTCTGGTGAAAGTGCGCGCGGCCGCGGTCAATCCGCTCGACTGGCATTACATGCGCGGCACGCCGTACATCATGCGCCTGGAGTCCGGGCTGGGCGCCCCCGGCAACCCGCGGATGGGCGTGGACTATGCCGGGACCGTCGAAGCGACAGGCCGGAATGTCACGCAGTTCAAGCCGGGCGACGAGGTATTTGGCGGCAGGAACGGGGCTCTCGCCGAGTTCCTGGTAGCGCGGGCCGATCGGGCGGTCGTGCTCAAGCCGGCCAATATCACCTTCGAACAGGCAGCCGCCGTACCGGTGGCGGCGATCACCGCGTTGCAGGGCCTGCGCGATGCGGGAAAGCTCCAGTCCGGGCAGAAGGTCCTGATCAACGGCGCATCGGGAGGCGTCGGCACGTTCGCCGTGCAGATTGCGAAGGCTTTCGGCGCAGAAGTCACCGGCGTCTGCAGTTCCAGGAATGTCGAGATGGTCCGCTCGATCGGCGCGGATCACGTCATTGACTACACCACGGAGGACTTCACGCAGGGCGATCGGCGTTACGACGTCATCCTGGACAACGTCGGGAACCGACCACTGCTCGACATCCGGAGCGTCATGGCGCCGGACGGCCGTTACGTCCTGATCGGAGGCGGGGGCCCCGATGAAGGCAAGTGGACCGGGGTCTTCGTTGGCCCCATCAAGGCGCTGGTGCTGTCGGCGTTTGTCAGCCAGGACATGGGCATGATGGTTTCGCAGATGAAGAAGGAGGACCTTGTCGTCCTGGCCAACCTCATGGCGGCCGGCAAGGTGACCCCGGTGATCGACCGGCGCTTCAGCCTGAGCGACGTTCCGGAGGCAATCCGCTACCTGGAAACCGGGCGGGCGCGGGGGAAAGTCGTAATCAGTCTGGAGTAACCAGGGGTCCGGCGACGCTGGATTTTCCGGGCCGAGTTGTCAACCGTTCCGAGTCAGGGATATCCCCGGTATGACACGACGCACGCTCGAAGTGGACCCAGTAACCTACGCAAGGATTGCTGCCGTCCTGTGGCTGCTGGAAGGCCTGACGGCAGTATTCGGCCAGTTCTTCGTACTCGGCCGGCTGGTCGTGCATGGCGACGCGGTGGCTACCGCGGCCAACATCCTGGGGCAGCAGACGCTATTTCGCTTGGGATTCGCATCCTCCCTGGTCGCCGTTGCGCTCCACGTCGCCTTGGCGCTGGCCTTCTATTGGCTGCTGAAGCCCGTAAACCGGAAGATCGCCCTGCTTGCGACGTTCGTCCTGCTAGTGGGGTGCGGACTCCAGGCAATCGCCAGCCTTTTCCACCTGGCACCCCTGCTCATCCTTGAAGGCGGTAGATCATTAGGCGCATTGACGATAGAGCAGCTGCAGGCACTGGCCTCCTTGTTTCTCAGGCTGAATGCCCACGCCTTCAACAGCTATCTGGTGTTCTTCGGGCTCTGGTGCACGCTGGTCGGCTACCTCATTGCACAGTCGACATTTCTGCCGCGCGTCATCGGATTGCTGATGGTGCTTGCCGGCCTCGGTTACCTGACTTTGCTCTACGCTCCGCTCGCCAACTTCCTCCACCCGTACAATATGGCCATGGCTGCCCCCGGCGAGCTCGGGCTGTTGCTGTGGCTCATCCTGAAAGGCGTGGATGCCAGAAGTTGGAGGGAGCAAGCTGGAGCACCATACGCCCTGGGCCCATGAACACGTTTTCTGCCATCCTCATCGCGGTCAGCACGCTCTGGGTCGCCTCCGAGGTCGGCCTGGCGGTCCTGCGCCGTTCCGGTCCCGGCACGACGCGTCAGGACTCAGGTTCACTGATCGCCCTGAATACCGTGATCTACGCCTCCGTTGCGCTCGGTATGTACCTCGCCGCTACCGGACGCGGTCGCGTCGCCATACCGGAGGCTGCATTCTGGCTGGCACTGCTGGCGATCGCGCTCGGCCTTGCCATCAGGTGGTGGGCTGTACTGACGCTGCGGAGCCTCTTTACGGTAGATGTCGCCATACACGCGGGTCATCGACTGGTGCAGACGGGTCCCTACCGCTACGTCCGCCATCCGGCCTACACGGGAGCGCTCACCTCCTTCGCAGGCCTGGCCCTATGCAGCTCCAGCTGGCTCTCGATGCTCATCATTCTCATCCCCATCACGATCGCGTTCCTGTATCGAATCCGGATCGAAGAGCGCGCGCTCGTCAGCGCCTTCCCTGTGGAATACCGTGAATACTGCGCTCGAACCCCGCGGCTGTTCCCAGGTCTGTACTGAAGTCCAATGGCGCCCGGCAACCGGAACAAGTCCCCGCTGATCTCCCATGAATACGAACTCAACACCTCTGCTCCATAACCTGCTGCAGCCACTCAACGATTTCCTGCGCCTCGAGGCTGCAGGCGGCCTGGTCCTGATGGCAACCGCCGCGCTGGCCCTGGTCGTCGCCAATTCACCGCTTGCGGTTCACTACGCTGCGCTGCTCGATGTTCACCTGGCCATCAGCGTCGGCGACTTTGCCATCTCAAAGCCCCTGTTGTTGTGGATCAACGATGGGCTGATGGCGGTGTTCTTCTTCCTGGTCGGCCTGGAACTCAAGCGCGAGGTGCTCGAGGGGCACCTGTCGAGCCTGCGCCAGGCGAGCCTGCCGGCGTTCGCGGCCGTCGGAGGAATGCTGGTCCCGGCGCTTTTCTATGCGGCCCTCAATTCGGGCGACGCTGAAGCCATGAAAGGCTGGGCAATACCGACGGCCACCGACATTGCCTTCGCGCTGGGTGTGCTCTCGCTGTTGGGACCACGCGTTCCTGCGGCGCTGAAGGCGTTCCTCCTGAGCGTCGCCATCTTCGACGACCTCGGGGCCATCATCGTCATTGCCGTGTTCTACACGGCGCAGCTGTCACTGCTTTCGCTGGCGGTCGCGGCGGCCCTGATCGCGGGCTTCGCTGTGCTGAATCGGGCCGGGGTGATCAGGCCGGCCGCCTACCTGCTGATCGGCATCCCGCTCTGGGTGGCGTTACTGAAGTCTGGCGTGCACGCAACGCTGGCTGGCGTCGTGGCGGCCATGTTCATTCCGCTGCGCGTGCCGGGCAAGTCACCCACACGGACGTCGGAGTCGCCACTGCGGCAACTCGAGCACGCGCTGCATCCCTGGGTGGCATTCGGCGTTCTGCCCGTCTTCGCGTTCGCCAACGCCGGCGTCTCGATTGTCGGGTTGTCGATCAGCGACGTGGTCCATCCGGTTCCCCTCGGCATCGTGATGGGACTGTTCTTTGGCAAGCAGATCGGCATCCTGGCACTGTGCTGGATCGCGACGCGGACGCGACTGGCGTCGCTTCCCGAAGGCGTCGGCTGGTGGCAACTGCACGGCGCGGCGTTGCTGTGCGGAATCGGTTTTACCATGAGCCTGTTCATTGCCTCGCTGGCCTTTGAGCAGGGCAGCACCGCCTACCTGGGGCTGGAGCGGCTGGGTATTGTCATCGGCTCGCTGATTTCCGGATTGCTGGGCTACATCGTTTTGCGCGTTGTCTCCGCCGACGGGGCCCCTCAATTGAAAACCGCGGTGACCGGCGCCCGGCATCGCGACTGACCGCTATGGATGGTAGCCGAAGCACGATGCGCGGGAGGTCTCTTGCGGAGCGGACTGCTGAATAGTCTCGCAGAGGAAATTGCAGCTACGCCGGGTGACACGTGATGTTGCAGGTGATCAAAGCCATCGGCGACCGGCTTTTCGACATCCTGGTGGGTGCCGCCGTTCTTTACGTAGCCAATCTGCTGCTGGATCCGGCACCCATCGGGGCGGCCCTCGCCTGGTCGTTCGGGTTGCTGCTCTTCTGGCTGCGCGGCTCACACTCGCTGTGGCACGCCAGCGCGGGCGTCCTCACCGGCGCGGTGCTGGGCGCAGCCTGGCACGGATTCATCCACTTCACAGGCCGCAGCCCCGTGCCCGTCGAAGGCCAGGTCATTCACATGTTGCTGGATACGGCAGTGAGCCTGCTCGTTGGCGGGCTTGCCGTCGCCGCCAGTTTAGGTCGACACTTGTCGCGTCAACGACGCACCGGCTGACCTGGCCCTTCTACGATTGGCAGCGACCGCTCGGCGAGAAGATTCCCGTTACACGATGCACGCACTGCTCAAATCGTTGTCCGGGGGCGATCGGCGCTCAGTGGGAGAGTCGGATCGCGCCGTGGAAATCGTGAAGAAGCGGCCGGAACTGATCGGCGTGCTGTTCCAGGGAGTCGAATCCTCCGATCCCGTGCTCCGGATGCGGTGCGCCGATGCCATTGAGAAGGCCACCGCCAGGTCTCCAGGGCTCCTCGTTCCCTACAAGAAGACGCTCTTGCACACGCTCTCCAGCGTGGAGCAGCCGGAGGTCAGGTGGCACGTCGCGCCGATGCTTGCCCGCCTGCCATTGTCGGCCGCCGAGGAAAGGTCCGTGCTCGATCTGCTGCTCGGCTATATGGGCGACCGAAGCAGCATCGTCAAGACCATGGCCATGCAGGCGTTGGCCGACATTGCGATTCGCAGTCCCGGCCATCTGCCGGAAGTTGGGCGTCACATCGAGGAACTCACCGCCAGCGGCACCCCCGCCATGAAGGCCCGCGGCAGGAAGCTGCTTGGGGCGCTCAAGAAGGCAACACACCGCGAACGCGTCCCGCCAGAATGACGTTGTGTCGGCAGGCCGGCGGGATGTTGCGCAACCGAGGATTCACCATGTTCGATCGACTGCTTCCCCGGCGCATCGACAACAATTATCGCGGTCACAAGCTCGCGCTGTGGCTCCTTGCCGTGCTCGTCCTCATGAAAGGCGGCATTGGCCTGGGCACGATCTTCAACGGCCGTTCTGCGGCAACCGAAGCTGACGGCATCCCGCTGGATACATTCGGCGGCGCTGGCGCCGATGCGTTCGTTTCGCTGTTCGCTGCCTGGGGGCTCTCGCAGCTCATGTTCAACCTGATCGGTTTGCTGGTGTTGATCCGGTATCGCGCCCTCGTGCCCTTCATGTTCGCGCTGCTCCTGCTGGAGCACCTGATCAGGAAGCTGATCTTCCTGGTCCTGCCTATCGCGAGGACCGGAACGCCGCCCGGTTTCTTCATGAACCTCGCGCTCGTTGCCGTGATGATCGTTGGCCTGGTTCTGTCGCTACGAAACCGGGACAGCGTCCAGCGACTGAACTAGCGTCGCTGTGCCGCCCCGCCAGGCCGACTTGACGCCTGACCTTGAACTCGAGCCGAGGCCCGTCCGCAGGCCTCGATCCGCAGCCTGGCCTCGACGTCAGGTGTCGCTGCAGTACAGCGACACGGCGATAGTCAAGGAGACGCAATGTTCGTAGGACACTTTGGCGTTGGCTTCGGAGCCAAGACCGTCGCCCCCTACGTTTCCCTGGGATCGCTCTTCCTGGCGTCCCAATTTGTCGATCTTCTCTGGCCGACTCTTCTGCTGCTTGGGATGGAGCACGTGCGTATCGAGCCTGGCATTACCAGGGTAGTGTCGCTGAACTTCGTTGACTATCCAATCTCGCACGGTCTGCTTGCGGTCATGGGGTGGGCCGCATTATTTACGATCGTCTATTTTCTTGTTCGCCGCTATCGGCGTGGCGCCGTCGTCGTCGGGCTGCTTGTTGTCAGTCATTGGCTGCTGGACTTGGTCGTGCACCGACCTGATCTGCCGCTGTACGCCGGAAGCACGCAGCGATTCGGGCTGGGTCTTTGGTCATCAGTCGGTGCAACCATTGCCGTCGAGCTTTCAATTCTTGCGGTCGGTGTATGGTTATACGTTCGCTCGACGGTCGCTTCCGATGCGGCAGGTCGCTGGGCTCTTTGGGGGCTCGTGGGCTTCCTCGTTGTTGTGTATCTTGCAAACCTGTTTGGCGCCCCGCCACCTAACGTCACTACACTGGCGTGGGTAGGTCAGGCGCAATGGCTGCTGATCGCATGGGGCTACTGGGTGGATCGCCACCGGCGCCCGTTGCTCACTCTAACCGCCGGGCGACAGACATGAATTCGATCATTGACCTTGGACCGGACATGCCAGCCGACTCGTGGGTAGACATAGGCGCCAGTGAGGAGCTGTCCCGGAAGCCCGTGCAGCAGGTGATGCTCGGACGCACGAGAATCGCGCTGAGCTACCGCGATGGCGGGTTCGGCGCGATTTCAGGCGTCTGCAATCATGTTGGAGGACCGCTTGGAGAAGGCACCCTGTGCGGTGAATACGTCGTTTGTCCGTGGCATTACTGGAAGTTCCATGGTCGGACAGGACAGGGTGAGCCGGGCTACGAAGAGGACCGCGTTCCGGCCTACGATGTGCGCGTTGAGAACGGCCGTGTGCTCGTTCGCAGCGTTCCGAGTTCGAAGCGCGGCCGCAAATCCCATGAGCCTCATCCCCTGGCTCGACCTCCGAGTCGCGAAGCCGGGCCACTCCGCGTCCTGGGACTCTCGACGACTGTCATGACCGCGAAACATCCGCGGTACAGCACATCCGACGACTTGCTGGAGAGTTCCCTCAAGGCTTCTGCGGAGAGTCTCGAGTGCGAAACACGTCTCTTGCGCATCCGGGATCTGAGCTTTCGCGCATGTGAGGGTTACTACTCAAAGTCTGCGCGGGCCTGTACTTGGCCGTGTTCGATCACGCAGATGGACCCGGGCGACGAAATGGAAAAGGTTTACGAAGGCCTGGTTCATTGGTGTGACGTGATCATTGTCGCCACGCCTATTCGCTGGGGCGGCGCCAGCAGTCTCTACTACAAGATGATCGAACGGATGAACTGCATTCAGAACCAGGAGACCATCGCCAACAAACACCTGCTGCGCAACAAAGTCGCGGGTTTCATCATTACAGGTGGGCAGGACAACGTGCAGGCCGTTGCCGGGCAGATGCTGACGTTCTTTGCGGAAATCGGATGCCAGTTCCCACAGTTTCCCTTCATCGCACACTCACGGGGCTGGAGCGCAGAAGACATGGAAAACAACCAGGACTATGTTCGCCGTTCCGAGTCGCTGCACAATGGCGCCGCCGCGCTGGTGCGTCGCTGCGCCGAGATGGCCAAGGTCATGATCGAAGAAAGACTCGGCGGGCAAGCACTCATTCGAGGTGGACGCAAGGGACATGAACTGGACACCCGAGCGCAGCTGCGGGGTTCAACGTCGAAGACTGATATTCCTGACTCGCGCGAAAGCTGACAGGGACTCACATCCAGTCAAGATGAACTTGTTCGGTACGGGCCATGAAGGCCCTGATCCGAATCGAGGCCGCAGGCCCCCGGAGATACCATGATCCGACTCGTCATTCTTGTGGTCGTTGCCCTGTTTCCGGTCTCGGAGATCGCGCTTTCGCTCACGTGGTCGAAGGGAGCAAGACGGGGACCATGGTTCATTGCGCCTGCTTTGGCTCGGTATTTCGCTTGGGGTCGGCCTGGCGATCGTTGCCCAGTGGTTTCCGTCGGCCAGTCTTCCGGGTCCGCGCGACATGACTCTCGTGCTGGCACTGGTCCTGTTGCTGGGCGGTCTCGCGTTGCGCTGGGCGGCAATCCTCACGCTCGACCGGCTCTTCACGGTCGATGTGGCAATTCAGTCCGACCACATGGTCGTTCAGAACGGTCTCTACCGTTTCATCCGCCATCCGTCCTACACCGGCCTCCTCCTGGCATTTCTCGGTGTCGGGGTGTACTTCGCCAACTGGCTCAGCATGTTGGTTCTCATGCTGCCCATCACCCTCGTGGTGATCAACCGTGTCGTCAAGGAAGAACGGACCTTGCTCGCCGCGCTCGGTGCGGATTACGCTGCCTACTGCGCACGCACCAGGCGCTTCATACCGGGACTATTCTAGAGTGGCGTTATCCCGGACACATGACTGTTGGCCCACGCGGCCAGGCCATGACTCTTATTGACAGGAGATAAAGGCGATGAACGTGGCTCGCCGAGTTCACGGACCCGGACGGCAATCAACTGGCGCTCATGAGCGAAGTGCCGCGTAATGGAGCCTGAAAGACGCCTGCATTGGATTGGCCCGCTTCACGGCCGTGTCCGGTCCTGACGCCGGCCATCCGCGCGCAACGGCACCAGCCATGCCGCAACACATCGGAATCGTCGCCTGCTCGGCCGAGGGCGCCGCCCTTTGCTTTCGCACCATCTGCGCAGAGGGGGCGAGGATGCTCGGCCCGCACGCGCATCCCGAGGTGTCGCTGCACTCGCACTCGCTCGCCGATTACGTCGAATGCCTCGACCGCGGCGACCTGCAGGGCGTGGGGGCACTCATGTTGTCGTCGGCCGGCAAGCTTGCTGCCGCGGGCGCCGATTTCCTGATCTGTCCGGACAACACGATTCACCAGGCCTTGGGCTACGTCCTGCCGCAGTCGCCGCTGCCCTGGCTGCACATTGCCGAGGTCGTCGCGGCAGAGGCCGCGGAACGTGGTTACAAACGCCTGGGTCTTACCGGGACGCGCTGGCTGGTTGAGAGCGAGGTCTATCCGGCGAAGCTCGCTGAGCACAGCCTGGAGTGGGTTCGACCGAGCAGTGCCGATCGCGCCCAGATCCACCGGGTCATCATGGAGGACCTGGTGCGCGGCGTGTTCAACGCCGAGGGCATAGCCTGCTTCCGGCAGGTCTTCGCGCGGATGAAGAACGGGGGTTGCGATGCGGTCATCCTCGGTTGCACCGAGATTCCGCTGATCATGAATGACGCTAACTCGCCGCTGCCCACGCTCGATTCGACGCGCCTGCTGGCCCGGGCTGCGTTGCGGCGCTCGATCGAGAAACCTGACGCAGGGAAGTGACGCCGTCGCCATGAGCAAGCCCAACAAGACGCTGGCGACCTGGCAACGCCTGGCCGCGATCCCCGGAGGCAAGTGGGCCTTCTCGCGGCTGGTGTGCTGGAAGGCCCCGTACTTCGCCAGCATTCGCCCGGTGTTCGAGGTGCTGCGTCCGGGCCACTGCGAGGTACGCATGCCGAAGAAGCGCGCTGTGCTGAACCACATCGGCACGGTCCATGCCATCGCCATGTGCAACCTGGCCGAGCTGGCGGCTGGCACGATGACCGATTCGACGGTGCCATCAACCCATCGCTGGATCCCCAAGGGCATGACCGTGGAATACCTGAGGAAGGCGGCGACCGGCCTGCGCGCCGTCGCGACACTCGACATGCCGGCGGCACTGGCCGCGCCGACCAGCCTGCCGGTGGTCGTGAACATCATGGACTCCGGCAACGAGACGGTCATGCGCGCCACCATCAACATGTGGGTTTCCCCCAGGAAGTAGCGGCGCCGGGTTCACCAGGAGAGTTGCCGTGTATTCAGCTGCGTTCATCTTTGAGCCCGGTCAGTACGACGGTGAGTTCCACCGGCTCAACGACCAGATCGCGGCGGTCGCCCGTTGCAGTCCGGGCTTCATGGGTCAGGAAGCGTGGCAGTCCGCCGACGGGACGCGCAGGAACGCCACCTACTACTGGGCGTCGCTGGAGGACCTGCGGGAGTTTTCCATGCACCCAGCGCACCTGGAGGCCAAGCGGCAATACGCCCGCTGGTACAAGGGCTACCACATCGTCGTCTCGCAGCTCGTGCGTTCATACGGGGACGGCGCATTCGCGCACGTCACGCCGAATGAGCGGGGCCGGCCGGGGAAGCCGCCGCGCACCGGGCAGCGTGATCGCAGCTGAACTCACCGCACCGACCCATGTATTCTCGGCGCACATGAAGGACAACGCCATGACACCGACTTCCATTGCCATCATCGGCGCCGGAAACATCGGCATAGCCATTGCAAACGGACTCGTTGCATCCGGCTCCTACTCTCCCACGGACATTGCGCTGACGAGACGAAAAGCACCATTGCTCGATTCGATGCGGGAGCAGGGCTTCGTCGTTGGAAGCGACAATCGTGAAGCTGTCAGGAAGTCAGCCGCCGTCATCATCGCCGTCGAGCCACATCAATTCGACGGCGTGCTGGATGAAATCGCCCCTTGCCTGGTTGCCGGCCGGCACGTCGTCATTTCGGTCGTGACCGGCGTCCCCACGAAACGCATGGCCCAGCGGGCCGGCGGCGGCGTGAGCGTGGTGCGCGCGATGCCCAATACGGCGATCGCGGTGCGCGAGTCCATGACCTGCCTGGCGTCGAGCGACAAGGATGGCGGGGGTCTGGAAATCGCCAGGAAGATCTTCGACACGGTTGGAAAGACGATCGTGGTTGCGGAAGAAGACATGATTGCGGCAACCGCACTGGGTGCATGTGGCATAGCGTTCTTTCTGCGCGCCATCAGGGCGGCATCGCAGGGAGGAATCGAGATCGGATTTCATGCTGGTGACGCCCTGGCAATCGCCGCGCAGACGGCAAGAGGAGCCGCCACGCTGTTGCTTGCCGCGAAGAATCATCCTGAGCACGAGATCGACAGGGTGACGACTCCCAGAGGATGCACGATCGCCGGCCTGAACCAGATGGAACACGACGGCTTCAGTTCAGCGATGATCAAGGGGATCGTCGTGTCGGCGAAGAAAGCCTCTGAGCTTTATGCGGGTTCTGAAGACAACGACTGATTCCGTGGGTCGGAACCCAGGCCCGACCCGGCGACAGGCTGGCTGTTTCCGTGGTCCGGCCGCGCGCCTTTCCGACGGGAGCCCTGATTTCATGCCAGTGCGCATGCAGACCGCCAGGGCCGGTGTCGCCTACTTCGCCCTCGTATTTGCCGCAGGCTTCCTGATGGGCGCAGTGCGGGTACCGTTCCTGGTGCCCCGCCTCGGTGTGCGGATCGCCGAACTCCTCGAGATGCCAGTCATGTTCTTTGTCATCGTGTGCTCAGCCCGCTACGTCACTCGTCGCTTCGTGCTGCCTGCGTCAGCGGCGGTTCGCCTGTCGGTTGGCGGCATCGCCCTGGTCCTGCTGCTATCGGCGGAACTGGTGCTTGCAGCCTTCCTCGAGGGTCTCGCGCCCACGCAGTACGTTATGAGCCGGGATCCAGTGTCGGGCGGCGTCTACCTTGCAATGCTGGTCCTGTTTGCTGCCATGCCACTCATCCTTGCGCGCGTCGGCCGCGCGCGGCTACCCTCTTGCAATGAACAAACACCATGGAGGAAACCATGACCAGGAAATCCAATGAAGCGGTCGTCGAAGGACTCTCAACCTTGCTCGCGACGAGTTATACGCTGTACCTCAAGACGCACAACTACCATTGGAACGTGACCGGCCCGATGTTCACGACGCTCCATACGCTGTTCGAAACCCAGTACACGGAGCTTGCGCTGGCCGTGGATGAGATTGCGGAAAGAATTCGCTCCGTCGGCGCCTTCGCGCCGGGCAGCTACACGGCATTTGCCAAGCTCAGCCTCGTCAAGGAAGAGACCGGCCGCGCGGAAGCCAAGAAGATGATCAGCAACCTCGTGTCGGACCAAGCGGCGGTCGCGACGGCCGCCCGGCGGGTCATCCAGGCCGCGGAATCGGCTGGCGACCAGGCAAGCGCCGATCTCGCCACCCGGCGACTGGACGTGCACGAAAAGAACGCATGGATGCTGCGCAGCCATTTGGAGTAGAGCCATGAGCGCCTTTCACCCATGGTGAGGCTCCGTCGAAGCGCCCGCTCATATCGCAGGCGTCAGGATCAGGATCTTTGATGGCGCCGCGACATGGAAGTACCTGGACGAATAGTCATAGCGGGCGGCGTCCGTCCGTCCCGGCGCCAGATCGCATACCCAAACCGTTAAACGTGTTCGATTGGGGCCGTCCCGGGGCATGCAATACTGCAGGTCTTGCCTGCACGACCTGTTATGACAGGAAGGAGCCCCGATGAAACACGGCACGATCGCTTTCCTTGCAGTGGCCATTGTTGCGGCTGGATCCGCCAATGCGGCTGGAGTCGGCGTTCGCGCCGGCACGACCGGAATTGGCCTCGATCTCGGCTGGAGCATCGTGCCGACCCTGAGTGCGCGCATCGGCTACTCGGGGCTGAGCTTCAGTACTTCGGTGAATACCAGCGATGTCGACTACGACGGCAAGACGAAACTGTCGAACCTGAGCGGACTGCTCGACTGGAGCCCGCTGGGTCCATTCCGGATCACCGTGGGCATCGTCGGCGCGGATAACAAGGTCGACATCACGGGGACGCCCGCCGGCGGTACGTACACGATCAACGGCACCACCTACCAGGCGAGCGACGTCGGGACGCTCAGTGGCACGGTCAAGGTCGGCGACGGGGCGACGCCCTATGTAGGATTCGGCTACGGCAATGTCGCTGGCGCGGGCGTGAATTTCTATTTCGACATCGGCGTCATGTTCCAGGGCTCGCCATCGGCGACGCTCACGGCCAACTGCGGCGTGGCGCTGTCACCTTCCCAGTGTGCGCAGCTGCAGAATGACGTAGAGTTCGAGCGGCAGAGGGTGGAAGACAAACTGGACAAGTACAAGCTGTACCCGGTCGCCAGCATCGGCATCACCATCGGCTTCTGACCTGCGGCTCGCCGGGGCTGGCCCGGCCGTGACAACCGATGCCTGCAAAGGAACACGCCCCGTGGACTCCACCGACCTCGAATACGCTGGATTCTGGATTCGCACCTGGGCCGCGATCATCGACACCTTGCTCGTCTGCCTGGTGATCTTCCCCATCCTGGGTGTCGTATACGGGCGAGAGTACTGGAGCAGCGACCAGTTGATTCAGGGTCCCGTGGATTTCCTTCTTTCATGGGTCGCCCCTGCCGTCGCCGTCGTGCTGTTCTGGATTGCCCGACAGGCCACGCCCGGCAAGATGGCCATCTCGGCCCGCATCGTCGACGCGAAGACCGGCGGCAAGCCCACCACCGGCCAGCTGATCGGCCGGTATTTCGGGTACTTCGTGGCCATGATCCCGTTGTTCGTCGGCATCCTCTGGGTCGCCTTCGATCCGCGCAAGCAAGGGTGGCACGACAAGCTCGCTGGCACGGTCGTCGTGCGCACGAAGGGCGGTACGAAGGAGCCGGTGCAGTTCACCGGCGTCTGACATCATGCCGTGATTGCCGCCGGAATCTGGGCCATGCGCAGGACGATTCCGCGCATCATCGGCGGCCTTTCATTCCGCAATGGCGGCGGCTGACCCGCGAATGCGGCTAACATACGCAGGTGCCTGGCAACGCAGGGCGAAGTAAGCCAATGACCGGGACGGACAAGAAACTCTTCATCGCGATGGCCGGCAATATCGGCACGGGAAAGACGACCGCCGCCAAACTCATCAGCCAGCAGTTCGGATTCGAGCTGTTCGACGAGCCGGTGATCGACAACCGCTTCCTGCGCGACTACTACGCCGGCATGCATCGCTGGTCGTTCACCCTGCAGCTCGAGTTCCTGATCCGCCGGGTCGAGCACCACGAATTGATCCGCACGGTGCCGAAAAGCTGCATCCAGGACCGGACCCTGTACGAGGACCCGGAGATCTTCGCCAAGTACCTGCACGGCCTCGGGTTCATGGACAACCGCGAACTGGACCTGTACTTCGAATACTTCAACCGCCTGAACCGCGACGTGCAACATCCGGACCTGATCGTGATCCTGTCGGTCGACCGTGTGGAGACCCTGCTCGAACGAATCCGCAAGCGCGGGCGCAAGGAAGAGAAAGGTATCGACGCCGCGTTCCTGTCCGGACTCAATGCGTACTACTCGACTTTCCCGCAGGTATGCGAAAAGAAGTACGGCATCCCGATCCACCAGCTCTCCGTCGAAAAGCTGGATATCCGCTCGCGCGACGGCAAGAAGGCATTCTTCAATGAGGTGGAAACGGCGCTGAAACAGGCCGGACTCGGCTAGCGCGTTGCGGCGCTTGCCGCCCGGCTCACCGTCGGAGAGGCACCATGAACTGTGCACGCCCGCCCGAGCGGACCTGCTTCGCAGCCCGGCAATTGCTGCTGGGAATCACGCTGTCGCTGCTCGCGCCGGTCGCCTGGTCGGCCTGCACGGCCGCGAGACCGGATTGCACCGAATGGGTCACGATCAACGGCGGCCCTGCCCGGTTCCTGGTCTACCGCAGCCATGCGTTGAGTGTGCGCAACGAGGGCATCACGCGTGCAACGTTGATGATCCACGGACAGAACCGCGACGCCGACAATTACTTCCGCCACGTGCTGGCAGCGGGCTTCCTGGCCGGCGCGCTCGATGACACCGTGATCGTGTCGTTGCGATTCGCCTCGAACGAAGGCGGCTCGTGCCAGGACACGCTGGCCGAAGATGAACTCGGCTGGGGTTGCCTGGGCCCGGACAGCTGGCGAAACGGCGGTCCCGCGCTTGGCAACGAGGCAATCACCTCCTATGACCCGGTGGACGAGATCCTGCGCCGGCTGACGGTGCGTGAAACGTTTCCAAACCTCGCGGCGATCGTGGTGGCGGGGCATTCTGCCGGCGGGCAATACGTCGGACGCTACGCCATGGCCAACCGGGTACATGACAAACTGCCGGTAACACCCGCCTATATCGTCGGCAACCCCTCCTCCTACACCTACCTGGACGACCTGCGCCCGACCGCGAGCGCCGTGCCGGCCAGTGTCGCGGCGGCGCCTCCCGGGTACCAGGCGCCGGCAGCGTCCAAACCACCGGAGCCGTTCGTGTCCTACCCGGACGCGAAGGGCTGCAGTGGGTACGACGACTGGCCATACGGACTCGGCAAGCGAACCGGCTACGCTGCCGGGCTGTCCGATGACCAGCTGCGCAGGCAGGTTGCTGCGCGAACCACGGTTTACCTGCTCGGCGAACTGGACATCCTGCCGCTGTACGGCTTCGACGACTCGTGCGCCGCCATGGCGCAGGGTCCCACACGACTGGCCCGGGGCCTGGCGTTCGCGAAGCATGTCAATCAGCGACATGGCGCCAGCAATGACGCGCAGGTGGTACCGGCTTGCGGTCACAGTGCGCGCTGCATGTTCACGGCCGACATGTCTCTCAAACTGCTGTTCCCCCGCGCCCCGGCGACCGCCAGCCAGTAGGATCAGACACCATGGTTGCCAGCGACTTGGCGATTTCGGCAATCCAGGGAATCGCCGGCCTGGCTTTGCTGTACTTCGGCGGGGAGTGGCTCATTCGCGGCGCTTCCGCGCTGGCCTTCCGTCTCGGCCTGCCGGCCATGACCATCGGCCTGACGGTCGTGGCCTTCGGAACCAGCGCGCCCGAGCTCGTCGTATCGCTCGATGCCGCGCTGTCCGGTGCGAACGACGTCTCGGTCGGCAACGTCGTCGGATCGAACATCGCCAACGTCGCGCTGATCCTGGGAATCGCGGCACTGCTGCGGCCGATGGCGGTGCGGCTCAAGATGATCCAGCTCGACGCACCGCTGATGGTCGCGATCTCCCTTGCACTCGTACTGGTGCTGGCGGACGGGCAGGCTTCGCGCCTCGAGGGCGCGCTGCTGTTCGCCGGCCTCGTCGCCTATGTCGCGTACACGTTGTGGCGGGCACGCCGGCAGCCGGGCATGCTGCGCGCCTCGCGTGACAACGCTTCGCTCGTGCAGCTGAGCCTCAGGATGAGCCTGCTGTACACGCTGGCGGGTCTGGGCCTGCTGGTCGCGGGAGGGCACCTGCTGGTGGTCGCGGCCGTCGACCTGGCGACCGTGCTCGGCATGTCGCAGGCCACCATCGGCCTCACCATCGTCGCCGTCGGAACGAGCCTGCCCGAGCTAGCGACCACCGTCATCGCGTCACTGCGCCGCCAGGGAGACATTGCCATCGGCAACGCCGTGGGCAGCAACATCTTCAACATCCTGTGCGTCTTTGGCGTCACAGCCATCGTTACTCCGCTGCAGCTCGGCGCCGTGGGCTGGTTCGATCTCGCGACGATGGTCACGCTGGCCGTCATCCTGAACATCTTCCTGTACACGCGCCGACGGCTAAGCCGCATCGAAGGAGCGCTGCTGCTGGCGAGTTTCGTCCTGTACACCACCTGGCGGCTCGGCGGTTGATCGCTGTGGCAGGGCCGCGTCCCGTGGCGCCAGTCGCGGCCGGCATCGTACCGTGCCATGCTGCAGGTCCGCTGACCGCGGACCCTGGGGGACGGCCATGTACCTGGCGCTGAAGTTGCTGCACATCCTGGCCGTCGTAGTGTTCCTCGGCAACGTCGTGACCGGCCTGTTCTGGAAGGCATACGGCGACCGCAGCAGTGACCCGCGCATCATGTCCCATACCCTCGAGGGGATCATACGCAGCGATCGCTGGTTCACTGTTCCCGGCGTGTTGCTGATCGTCGCATCGGGCGTCGCGCTGGCAGTCGCCGGCGGGTTTCCCATCCTGCGAACGGGCTGGATCTGGCAGTCCATCGCGCTGTTCACGGTGTCGGGGCTCATCTTCGGCATGCAGGTCGCGCCGTTGCAGGCCAGGCTGCGCCAGATGACCACCGCGGCAGCGGCTGGTGGTGCGTGGGACCCCGCGGCGTACCGACGCCTTTCCGCCCGCTTCGAATCGTGGAGCCTGCTGGCGCTGGCGACGCCATTCGGCGCGCTGGTGCTCATGGTTTTCCGGCCCTAGAATCGGCGCGCATCAGGTCGCTTCCGCGGGAGTCCAGGCCGATGGCCGTTGACGTGACGCTGCCCGACCCGCTGGCTATGGTCGTCTCGATCCTGCTGATGGCGGCGACCATCGTCGCGTCCGCAAGGCTCATCCTGCGCGTCCGGCCCTTGCCGTATGCCAAGGCGTTGCTGATCGCCGCGACCTCGAACCTCCTGGGAAAGCTCTTCGTATCCATCCTGCAGTGGCCGGGCATCGTGTCCTATTCGCTGCCGACCGTCGCATTCCTGGTTCTGTCGTACGTCTTCTTCAAGCCGACGATTCCCAGGCTCATCGTCTATTGGCTGGCGGGCTTCACGCTGTACCTGGCCATTCACCTGCTCATCACCGGCCTGTTTGGATGGACGTTCATGTTTCCGTTCTGGGCCCCCAGGCTGATCGCGTTGTAGCGGCGCCAACCGCCTTGCCAGGCCGATTTCGCGGGCGGCGGCCACTATCATGACCCAATGGAGGTTCACATGATGATACGGTTCTTGATCGCTGGAATGATGCTGGCGATGTGCCAGCCGGCCGTGGCCGCGGAATCGCCGGGCGACACACCGCTGCAACGCTCGGTCGCGCAGTTGAGCTCGTCGGTCGGTCACTGGGACGTCGTGACCGAATTCCTGAATGAGGACGGATCGGTCGCCAAGGCCGTGGCCGGAGCCTACACGTTCTCTTGGGTGGTGCCGGATCGCGTCGTTGCCGGTCGCAGCGACATCCCGGAACTGGGCCAGACCGCCGGCATCCTGTTCTACGTCAACGAAAAGAAGGCGCTTATCGAGATGGTGTCGGTCGGCGCCGACGGCAGGCTGTGGATCATGACCGGGCCACTCGGCGGCGAAGAGCGCCTGTCGCAGGAATTTCCGACCACCGATGGCGGCACCCTGCGCCTGCGGTTCACGCGCTACAACATCGCCGCTGACAGCTTCGAATCGCGCATGGAGTACACGACGGACGGCGGCAGGACATGGAAGCCGGGCAATCACCAGGTTTTCCGTCGCGCGATGCAGCCAGCGACCTGAGCGCGGGCGCGCAGTCCTGGGGCCGACCCATGGCACCGAGCATGAGGACGTATTCACCGCGGGACCGGGATCATTGCCTGCGGATCTTCGACAGCAACCGGCCGCGCTCCTTTGCCGATTACGAGCGGGCGCAATTCGAGTCGTATCTGGACTCCGGCGGCGGCACCTATTTCATCGTGGAGCGGCGCGGCGCCGTTGTCGGCTGCGGTGGTTACGCCATCTCACTTGACGGCAAGACCGCCGATCTTTGCTGGGGCATGATCGAGCAACGACTCCATCGTGAGCGGCTGGGCGAACTCCTGTTGCTCGGGCGGCTGCAGGCGATCGCCGCGCTCGGTCGGGTTGCCGGGGTGCGGCTCTCAACGAGCCAGTTCGCCGAAGGCTTCTACGCGCAGTATGGATTCAAGGCCGTGTCGCGCGTGGCGGACGGCTTTGGCACGGGGCTGGACAGGGTAGAGATGCGGCTTGACCTGACCGTCAAGGTGCGGACACGGGTGCTTGAGTCCTGGCGCCTGCTGGGGCAGAACATGCGCACCGGGAGGTCCCTACCGCGTGCCCGGCGCAAGGAGAAGCCCATGACCGGCCAGGAACAAAAGGTGGAGTGCCGCACGCCGATGCCGGGCAGCCAGGGCACGCGCATTCCGAAGTGGAAGTACGATGCGGTGCGCGAAGCGATCCGGGCGGTTGTCCCCCGCACCAAGGAAGGCATCGAATTCCGCTCGCTGGCCACACTGGTGGCGAAGGCCATGCCAGTCGCGGACCGGCGCAAGTTCGGCTCGGTCGCCTGGCACACGACGACCGTCAAGCTGCACATGGAAGTGATCGGTGAACTGGCACGCGTGCCGGATTCAAGGCCGCAGCGACTCAGGCTCATCCGGTAACCGGACTCACGGCAGGGGGTATCATGCGTATCAGGCTTAACAGCATCATCGTGCACGACCAGGACGGCGCGCTGCGCTTCTACACCAGCGTGCTCGGTTTCGTGAAGAAGACCGATCTGCCCGCCGGCGACTTCCGCTGGCTGACGGTCGCGTCCGCGGATGAACCCGATGGCACCGAACTGGTCCTGGAGCCGAACGCCAACCCGGCGGCCGCCACCTACCAGGCTGCGCTGTTCGAGGCCCGCATTCCGCTGACCGCGTTCGAGGTGGACGACATCGAGGCGGAACACGTGCGGCTGCTCGGGCGGGGGGTCGAGTTCTCGACCAGGCCGACGGACGCAGGCACCGCAATCATCGCCATCTTCGACGACACCTGCGGCAACTGGATACAGCTCTACCAGAAGAAGTAGCCGGCTTGGCGTGGTAGGCTCGACGACGCCAGATCACGCTGGCGGAGGGGGATGACATGAACAAGAACTTCTTCATCGCCTGGGCGGTCGTGTTTGTCGTGTGGATGGCGGGCGGCTTCGTCGTGCACGGCGTACTGCTCGGGACCGACTACGCGCAGTTGCCGCAGCTCTTCCGCGCGGAAGAGGATTCAGCACAGTACTTTCATTTCATGTTGCTCGCGCACGTCATCATGGCCGGCGCGTTCACGTGGATCTACGCTCGCGGCCGGGAGGACAAGGCCTGGCTGGGCCAGGGCGTGCGGTTCGGTATTGCCGTTGCGCTGCTGGCCGCAGTGCCGACCTACATGATGTACTTCGTCGTGCAACCGATGCCCGGGGCGCTTGCCGTCAAGCAGGCGGTTTTTGACAGCGTCCTGTGCGTGCTGCTGGGTGCCATCGTCGCGTTCCTGTATCGCCACCAGAAACGGGCCTGACATACCGGTACGTCTCGGTTTGCTGCTTGGGCCGTTGCCGGGCGCCATCGTATGATGGCGCCCGGCAACATGTCCGATGCCATCGCGGAAGCACCGATGACCGACCAGGCATTTCAGGATTTCTATCCGGACGATCTCGGCCACTGCTACGGCTGCGGCAGGAACAACGAGCACGGTCACCAGCTGAAAAGCTACTGGGACGGTGACGTCTCCGTCGCCCGCTTCATTCCCAGGCCGTACCACACGGCCATACCCGGGTTCGTGTACGGTGGCCTGATCGCCTCGCTGATTGACTGTCACGGCACCGGCACGGCAGCCGCGGCCGCCTACCGAGCCGAGGGTCGCGACATGGGCACGGCGCCGGCGCTTCGGTTCGTGACCGCGTCGCTCAAGGTGGACTACCTCGCACCGACGCCGCTCGGTATGGAGCTGGAACTGCGCGGCACCCCGGTTGAGGTCACGGGACGCAAGGTCATCGTCGACATCGTGCTGTCGGCTGGTGGCAAGACTTGCGCCAGGGGCCAGGTGATCGCGGTGAGGATGCCGGAGAGCATGGTGCCAAGATGAACGCGGCGCGACGCTGACGACCGTGCGTGTGCTGCTCACCGGTTCCTCGGGCCGGGTCGGTGGCGCCATTGGCGCGCTGCTTTCGGCGGATCACTCGGTCATTGGTCTTGACCGGGTGCCGGGAACCTTCACGACGCATGTCGGCAACCTAAACGACCGCGGATTGATGGACGAGCTGGTCGCCGACGTGGACGCTGTCATCCATACCGCCTCGCTGCATGCCCCGCATGTGGGCCGGGCTGCGGACGTTTCGTTCGTGCGCACCAACGTGCATGGCACGCAGCGCCTGCTGGCAGCCTGCCTGGCACATGGGGTGCCGCGTTTCGTGTACACCAGCACCACTTCCCTGTACGGCCATGCGCTGGTCCCGCATGATCGCGCCGTGTTCGTCACCGAGGATCTCCTGCCGCGACCGCGCGACATCTACGACACCACCAAGATCGCGGCGGAAGAAGCATGCCGCGAGGCTGCGGGCGCCGAGCTTGCCTGCATCAGCCTGCGGATCGCGCGCTGCTTCCCGGAGCCAGTTGAACGCATCGCTGTCTACCGGATGCACCGCGGTGTCGACCTGCGCGACGTGGCCGAGGCCCATCGGCTGGCGCTGGTCGCGCCCGTACACGGATTCGACGTGTGCAACGTGTCTGCGTCGTCGCCGTTCCTGCCTGAGGACGCCGAGGCCCTGCTGCACGACGCGCGCGCGGTGATTCAACGCCGCTGCCCGGACGCGGTAGAGGCGTTCAGGGTGCGCGGCTGGGAGTTTCCGCCTGGCATCGACCGCGTGTACGTGATCGACAAGGCCCGCGCCCTGCTCGGCTACCGGCCCCGGTACAATTTCAGTTCCCTGCTTGACGCCCAACCGGCAAAGGCCCTTGCCTGAGCCTGGCCGGCCGGTCATGGAGCGCCGCACATGGCACCCGAACAGAATCCGTCATCCGTTGCCATTCGCCCATACGTGGCCGCCGACGCCGAGTTGCTGCTGCCGGCCGTGCTCGAATCCGTCGAGCAGGTCGGGCCGTGGCTGCCGTGGTGCCATCATGGGTACGACCTGAAGGAGGCGTGTGACTGGATCGCACGCTGTGAACAGAACCGGCGGGGCGGTACCGAATACAACTTCACGATCGTGGACGGTACCGGCCGGCTGCTGGGCGGCTGCGGCCTGAACCAGCTCCGGCCCGAGCACCGGCTCGCCAACCTCGGTTACTGGGTGCGCACGTCCGCCTGCGGGCGCGGCGTTGCGACGACGGCGGTGCGCGCACTCGCCGGCTTCGCTTTCAGTGAAACGGAACTGATCCGCCTCGAGCTGATCGTGGCGACCGGCAACGATGCCAGCCGACGTGTGGCGGAAAAGGTCGGGGCGCTGCGCGAAGGCATTGCGCACGCTCGCCTGTATTTTCATGGCCGGGCGCACGATGCAATCGTTTACGCGCTGCTGCGCACGCGTCACCCGGAAACGTCCGGTCTGATATCGTGAAGTCAGCGGCTGATCGACCAGCCGTCCGCTCGCTACCAGGGTGACCCATGCCGAAAATCGCCGTGATCCAGCGTCCGCCCGTATTCCTGGACAAGGCAGCGACCATTGAAGCTGCGGTTTCCTCGCTGGGCGAGGCGGCCGCCGGCGGTGCCCGGATGGTGGTCTTCCCCGAGGCCTTCATTCCCGGCTATCCGGCCTGGATCTGGCGGCTGCGGCCGGGCACCGACATGGGTCTTTTCGAAGAAGTTTACGCGCGCCTGCTGGGCAACGCCGTAAGCCTCGACGGCGACGACCTCGCGCCGCTGCGCGAGGCCGCCAGGCAACACCGCGTAACGATCGTTTGCGGCATGAACGAGCGCGAGGCCGAATTCAGCCGCGGCACCCTCTACAACACGGTGGTGGTCATCGGGCCGACCGGTGAGGTCCTCAACAGGCACCGCAAGGTCATGCCGACCAGTCCTGAACGAATGGTCTGGGGATTTGGCGACGCGACCGGTCTGCGGACCGTCGAGACGCCCTGCGGGCGCGTCGGCACGATGCTGTGCTGGGAGAGTTACCTGCCGCTGGCGCGCTGCGCACTGTATGCACAGGGCATCGACGTCTACGTGGCGCCAACCTACGACAGTGGCCAGCGGTGGATCGCCAGCATGCAGCACATCGGTCGCGAGGGCGGCTGCTGGGTGATCGGCAGCGGTTGTGCCTTCCAGGCACATCACATTTCCGACGCCGCGCCGGAACTGGCGGAGCTGTATCCCGAGCCGGACGAATGGGTGAACGCCGGCGATTCGGTCGTGGTCGCGCCGGGCGGCAAGGTCGTGGCGGGGCCCCTGCACGAGGAGTTCGGCATTTTGTACGCGGACATCGACCTGTCGCGGCCCGCCATCGCCAGGCGAAGCTTTGACGCCGTTGGCCACTACGCCCGGCCCGACCTTTTCTCGCTGCAGGTGAACACAGCCCCCTCGCGTCCGGTCGAGTTTCGCAACGACCCGGATGCGGAAGACTGAACGGCTGGCGGCGCCACGTCGACCGGCGGCCCGTGATTGCTGTACGCTCGCTGTCACGGTCCTGCCGTACGCCGTTGCGCCGGCATGGAACCGGATGTCAATTGAGGGGGAAGGATATGCCAAGGTACGTCATTGAGCGGGCGCTGCCCGGGATCGGCTCGGCGGAACGCGAGACCCTGCGTGGCGCGGCGCAGAAATCGAACGGCGTTCTCGCGGAGATGCGCGCCGAGAAGAAGTTCATCCAGTGGGAGCACAGCTACGTGGCCAGCGACAAGACGGTCTGCATCTACCTCGCCGACAGCGAGGCGCTGGTGCACGAGCACGCCAAGCGCAGCGGGTTTCCAGCGACCGTGGTCACGACGGTTGCCAGGATGATCGACCCGACCACTGCCGAGAACTGAGTCGCCAGCAGCCGCCGGGACAACCGCGTAACGCCCTGGGTTGCGCGGTCGTCCGCAGTTCCGGCGCGCGCCAAAAGGTGCGATGCTGGGCGCCCGACCGGCGTTACGCCGGTTGACCCGTGTGCCGCCATGAAAATGACGCCTCGACGCCTCAAGTGGCTGCTCAACGTCTACCCGCCCTACTGGGCAACCGGCATCCGGGTCACGCACGTCGCGCCGGACTGGCGCGAAGCGCGTGTCGAACTCCGCCTGCACTGGTACAACCGCAACGCCGTCGGCACGCATTTCGGTGGCAACCTGTACCTGATGGCCGATCCGTGGATCATGCTGTTGCTGATCCAGCTGCTCGGCCCGGATTACGTCGTCTGGGACAAGTCGGCGCGCATCGACTTCCGCAGGCCGGGTACCGGCTGTGTGTGCGCGCTCGTGCGGATCGAAGACAAGGTGCTGGCCATCATGCGGCGCGAGACGCAACACGGCGTCGCTTACGATCACGAGTTCGAGTTCGACATCCGCGACGAGCGCGGCGAGGTCGTCGCCATCGTGCACAAGACCCTGCACGTACGACGTCGTAAGGCCGGCTGACATTGCGCAGACCATGCGCAGCAAGGAGAAACCTGTGGACCGAGGATCGTTTCGCCGCGCCGTCGAAGCGGGTGACCTCGACGGCATGGTCGGCGCCTTCGCCGAGGATGCCGTACTGCACAGCCCGATCACCCATCCGCCCTTCGAAGGCAAGCAGGTCATCGGCGTGTTGCTCGGCGTCCTGATGGAGGTCTTCCGCGACTTTCACTACACCGATGAACTCGAGGCCGGTGACGGCACGCGGGCGCTGGTCTTTCGTGCCAGGGTCGCGGATCGCGACGTCGAGGGTATTGACCTGCTGCGGTTCGACGCCGCGGGCCGCATCCGGGACCTGACCGTGATGGTGAGGCCGCGCTCCGGTCTCGAGGCATTGCTGAAGGAAGTTGCGCCGCGGCTGGCAGCCGCGGCCGGCAAGGCGGGCGCACAGCCATGACACCGGGCGTCCGAGAGACCCCGTCCATCGATTTCTGGTTCGAATTCGGCAGCACTTACTCGTATCCCGCGACGATGCGCATCGAGTCGCTTGCTGCAAGGCGGAACATCGCCGTGACCTGGCGACCCTTCCTGCTTGGTCCGATCTTCCGGGAGCACGGGCTTGCCGACTCGCCCTTCAACCTGAACCCGAGCAAGGGCCGCTACATGTGGCGCGACCTCGAGCGCATCTGCGCGGCGCATGACATCAAGTTCATGCGTCCGTCGGTGTTTCCGCGCAACGGGCTGCTGGCAGCGCGTGTTGCCTGCTGGCACCAGGAGGCACGGTGGCTGCCGACGTTCGTTCGGGGGGTCTTCAGCGCGAACTTTGCCGAAGATCGCGACATCGCGGATCCGGCCGTCGTCGGCAGTTGCCTTGCTGCTGCGGGCGTGGACCCTCTGCCGGCGCTCGAAGCGGCGCGGTCCGATGCCTCGAAGGACCGGCTGCGGCGGCAGACGGAAAACGCCGTTTCAATCGGCATCTTCGGCGCACCCTCCATGACCGTCGGCCAGGAGCTGTTTTGGGGCAATGACCGTCTGGAAGCGGCCTTATCATGGGCGGCAGGGCACAGTGCCTGACCCCGCGCGGCCCGGAGGACCACTCGTGCAGCATCCCGATGGCAGGCTCTGGCTGGTGGGTGGCGTGGCCGGCGTCTTGTCCGTCACGTGCTACGTCCTCGCGATTGCCCTGCCCTGGCCAGAGGGCCGGGGCAGTACGCTGGCCATGCTGGTGCTGGCGAGCACGTGGCCGGTACTCAGCATCGTCTATGCGTACGCGCTGTACGACTACGTGGCGATGGAGCGCCAGGGCACGGCCAACCGGCTCGGCTTCGTGTTCGCGGCGGCCGCTTTCACGACGCTGCTTGCCATGATCGTCGTGCAGCTCGCCGTCGGTGCCGGCCTCGACGAGATAGTCGCGGGACTCGACGTCGCCGCGGCCGACGCCTTGCGGCGCGGGCTGCGGCTCATCGACCACGGCCTGGACGTGGCCTGGGACATCCTGATCGGGGTCGCGCTCGTGCTATCGGGCATCGCCATGGCACGGCGGGCAGGGCTCGGAATCGCCTGGGGCGTTGCCTCGGCCGTACTCGGCGTGGCGCTCGTCGCGCTGAATGTCTTGTCCTTCCCATGGCCGCCCGCCGACAGCGGACTCGTCGACATCGGACCGCTCGTCGGCCTGTTCGTGATGGCGCTCGGCGGCCGGCTGGCCTGGCTGGGGCGGCGCGCGCGACTTCACTGAGGGAAACACCATGCATTTACTGATCGTCGGAGCGACAGGCGGAACCGGACGCGAACTGGTCGCGCAAGCCCTGCAACGCGGCCACGACGTGACCGCCTTTGTGCGCAAGCCATCGCGGCTCAAGGTGGCGCACGAGCGGTTGCGCGTCGTGCAGGGAGACGTGCTCGACGCCGACTCGCTGCGCAAGGCGGCTGCCGGCCAGCAGGCGGTGCTGTGCGCGCTCGGGCACAAGCGCTGGCTCTACCCGACCCGGATCCTGTCGCAGGGCACGGCCAATATCCTGTCGGCGATGCGGCACGCGGGCGTGCGGCGGCTGGTCTGCGAGACGTCGCTGGGCATCGGCGACAGCCGCGGCCGCATGGGACTGTACTACACGCTGTTCGTCATTCCGTTCATCCTGCCGTTCTACTACTGGGACAAGGCCCGCCAGGAGGCGATCGTGCGCGCCAGCGATCTCGACTGGGTCATCGTGCGCCCTGGGGCGCTCAGCAACGGCCCGCGCCGCGGCGGCTGCCGCCACGGCGACAGGATAGGTAACTACCTGTGGACGGTCGGCATTTCTCGCGCGGACACCGCGGCATTCATGCTCGACCAGGTGACGTCCGACGACTACCTGCGCGCTGCACCTGGCGTGTGCCGGTAGTCCCGCCAGTCCCTGGACAGCGGGGCTGCCCCAGCGAAAGCCGAAATGGCACGAAACGTCGAAATCAAGGCACGCGTTTCCGACCTGCAGGCCGTCGAGGCGCGCGCGCGTTCCGTCGCCGACCAGGGTCCGTTCGAGCTGCGGCAGGACGACACGTTCTTCGCCTGCCCCGGCGGGCGGCTGAAACTGCGGCAACTTGCGCCGGACCAGGGCCAGCTCATCTATTACGAGCGTGCAGACGTCGCCGGCCCGAAGCTGTCCAGCTATTTCATCGCCCCGACGCACGATCCGGCCGCGCTGCGCGACACGCTGGGCCGCGCGCTGTCCGTCATCGGCCGCGTGCGCAAGCGGCGGCGCCTGTACCTGGCCGGCCAGACCCGCATCCATCTCGACGAAGTCGAGGGGCTCGGCTCGTTCGTCGAGCTGGAGGTAGTGCTTGCCGAGACGGATGAGGTCGCTACCGGCGAACGCATGGCGGCAGAACTCCTGCGCAAGCTCGGCGTGCCGGCCGGCGACCTCGTCGAGGGCGCGTACCTTGACCTGATGAACGAAGATCCATCAATCTGAGCGTGCGGCACCAGCCGCCCGAGTGCACGATCCAATAACGACCAGGGGGACGATCATGGTGACAATTCCTGCCTTGTGGCTGCCGATCCTGCTGGCGGCCGTTGCCGTATTCATAGTGAGTTCCGTCATCCACATGCTGCTGAAGTACCACCAGTCCGACTTCAGCAAGGTCGAGGCCGAGGACGCCGTCATGAACGCGTTGCGGCCGTTCCGCATCCCGCCGGGCGATTACGTGCTGCCGTACTGCGGCTCGACGAAGCGCATGAACGAGCCGGATTTCATCGAGAAGATGAACAAGGGACCGATCGCGTTCATGACCGTGCTGCCCAACGGCAAGCCGGGCATGGCGACGAACCTGGTGCAGTGGTTCGTGTACTGCCTGATCGTCGGCGTCTTCGCCGCCTACGTGGCCGGCCGCGCCCTGGAGCCGGGCGCGCACTACCTTGCGGTATTCCGCATGGCGGGCGTCACGGCATTTGCCGGGTACGGGCTGGCACTGCTGCAGAACTCGATCTGGTACAAGCGCAACTGGTCGTCGACGCTCAAGTCGGTGTTCGACGCGCTCGTTTATGCCCTGGTGACGGCCGGCGTGTTCGGCTGGCTGTGGCCGGCATAGCCATTCCACGGCACCGTCGCGACGTCAGGTCGCGACGGTCCTCTCGGCGATGTGCGCAACCAGCCGGGCCGCGATTCTTGCGGTGCGGCCATCGATGTCGAAACGCGGATTGAGTTCCGCGACATCGGCGACGCGCACGCGGCCGCTGGCGACGACCGCGCCGACCAGGCGCTCGACCAGCGCGACGTCGACGCCGACGGCGGCGGGGGCGCTGACGCCCGGGGCCACGGCGGCCGGCAGCACGTCGAGGCACACGGTCAGGTAGACGTGCGCGACGCCGGCCGCGAACGATTGCAACTCGTCGGCAAGGCTTGTAAACCGGTCCGCGCGCACCTCAACGTCCTCGACCCACTTGACGCCCAGCTGACCGGCGCGATCAAAGAGCGCCGCGGTGTTGGAATAGCGGTTGATGCCCAGGCAGCGGTATTCGACCTTCCGCCCGTGCGCAGCGCCATCCTCCAGGATCTGCAGGAACGGTGTGCCGGACGTCGCCTGGCTGCCCGCGCGCAGGTCGAAGTGCGCATCGAAGTTGACGATGCCGACAGCGCCGTCATCGTCCGAGTTTTCAAGCGCAGCGCGCAGCCCGCAGTAGCTGGCCCAGGCGATCTCGTGACCGCCACCCAGTCCGATCGGGACGCGGCCTGCGCCGATCACCGCGGCCGCGACCTGCGCGTACTCGGCCTGCGCTGCCTCCAGCTCGTCTCCGACGCAGGCCACGTCGCCGAGATCGTCGGCAGCGTCGACATGATGTACCGCAACGTTTGCCAGTGCCTTGCGCAGCGCGCCCGGACCTGCCGCGGCGCCGGCCCGTCCATGGTTGCGTACGACGCCGGCGTCGCAGGCGAATCCCAGCAAGGCGATCGGCGCAGTCGCCGCGTCGCGCGGCTGCACGATCTGGTGCCAACGGCGTGCGGCGGAACCGTCGGCGGGATCCACCCGTCCCTGCCAGTCGGCACGGGCCGCGGCTCGCCTCATTGCTGTTCCGGGTGCACGGGGGGCTTCGCCGGCTCTGCCACCCGCGTCCGGCCGTTCATGCCCCGCACATCGTTGACGAAGTCGCCCGCAGTGTCACGTGCGCGCTTCAACAGGCTGCGCGCCCAGGCGAATTCGAGGCCCAGGATGCCGAGGCCGACTGGAATGACGACGAGCGCGGGGCCAGGCAGCACGATCAGGGCCATGCCGACCAGCACGACGGTGCCGCCGATGACGCCGACCACCAGCCGCCGTGCCCACGGATAAGGCATTGCGCCATGCAGCCATGCCTGGAACCTGCCCAAACACCCACCTCCGGCGTGCGACGCCGCCCGTCTGCCCAGTCACAAGAGAGACCTATTCTAACGCGGCCGTCACGCGGCAACAGTATTTCAACCCGGCGCTGGCAGGGTCAGCGGCCGAGCAGGCGCCCGAGCGCCCGATCGTGGACCCGCGACAGCAGCAGCAGCGCCAGCACCGCGCCGCAAGCAGCCAGGAACATGTCCCACTGCGTGTCCCAGATGTCGCCCTGGGTCGCCAGGAACTGCTCGGCGGCCACGCCCGCACCGACAGCCGTCCACCATTCCAGGAACTCGTAGACGGCGCTCACCGCGAGGCATATGGCGACCGTGACGAATGGCAGCCAGCGGCCGGACTGTAGCGGCGAACGACGGATCAGGATCTCGCGGACGGCGATAGCCGGGATGAAGCCTTGTGCCAGGTGCCCGATGCGGTCGTAATTGTTGCGCGAGAACTCGAACAGGTCCTGCAGCCAGAAGCCCAGCGGCACCTGGGCATAGGTGTAGTGCCCGCCGACAACGAGGATCAGCGCGTGCACGCCGATCAGCGCGTACAGCAATGTCGTCAGCGGGAAGCGGCGGTAGGTCAGCAGCAGCAGCGGCACGACGATCACGACCGGAATCACCTCCAGCACCCAGGTCAGGCGGTCGTGCGGCCCGATGCCCGATACGGCGAGTGCCGGCAGCACGATCGCCAGCATCGCCGCCAGCGTGCGCCCGGAAACGGCGCGGCCCGGCAGGCCCTCCGTTTCATCATTCATGGTTCTGCTCCCGAGGCTGCGTTCAGGAATGTCTCCAGCAGCCGCGCGACCGCCTCGGGCTGCTCGTGGTGCAGCATGTGCCCGGCGCCGGCCATTATCTCGATGCGCACGCCTGGGATGTGCTCGCGAAAAGCGGCCACCAGGCCGTCCGTGCCGAGCCTGGGCAGGAACTCCGACTGCTCCGCCAGCACCAGCATCGCCGGCGCCGCGATCTGTCGCCAGCAGGCCTCCGCCTCGTCGCGGCGGTACAGGTACGGGTTCACCAGCTTGTGACCCGGGTCGGCCAGGTTGCGCACCTTGCCGTCCGGCGTCGCTTCCGCCCAGCTTGCGGCGATGAATTCGGCGCGCTCGCGCGTCAGGCGCGGGGTGCGGCGCAGCAACAGGCGCACCAGGTCCTCGTAGCTCCCGTACTCGCTGAAGACCGGTGTTTCGCGCAATTGCGCCAGCCACTTGTGGATGCGCGCGGGCGCCTGGTCCGGGCTCGTGCGGGCCAGTCCGAAGCCCTCCATGCTCACCACGCAGCGCACGCGCTCGGGCCGGATGCCGGCGTACATGAGCGCGACATTGCCCCCCATGCTGTGCCCCACGAGACGCACGGGCGTTGCGGGGCACAACTCGTCGAGCAGCTGGTCCAGGTCCGCGAAATAGTCTGGAAACCAGTAGCTTTCGGCTCGCAGCCTGGTGCGGCCGAATCCCCGCCAGTCGAACGCCGCCACCGGCCAGTCGTGCTCGAGGGCGTCCACCACGAACTGGAAGGTGTCCGCCGTGTCCGCCCAGCCGTGCATCATCACGACCGGTTCGCCGGACGCCGGTCCCCAGCGACTGACGTGGTGCGCGATGCCACGCACGGTGACCGTGTCGTGACGCGGGAGCCGGCGCGGTAGATATGGCATGCCTGTCCGGGAAGGCTCAGGGCACGCGACGCTTGACCAGCAGCTTGTCGATTCGCACGCCATCCATGTCCACGATCTCGAACTGCAGGTCCTTCCACCTGAAGGTTTCCGCTGTCACGGGCAAGCGGCCGATCTGGGCGAGCACGAAGCCCGCGATGGTCGTGTAATCATCGCCGGAACCCATGTCCCGCCTGCCGAGCACGCGTTCTGCTTCATCGATGGGCAGCCGGCCGTCGAGCAGCCAGGACCCGTCCTGGCGGCGAACCGCTTCAGGCAGGTCCAGCCCGCCGATATTCGGCAACTCACCGGCAATGGCCGTCAGTACGTCGCTGGGCGTGACGATGCCCTCGATCGAGCCATGCTCGTCGACCACCACGGCCAGGTGAACGGCCGATTCGCGGAACAGCTCCAGCAGCCGCAGGATCGTGGTCGTCTCCTGCACCACGAACGGCGCCGTCACGCGCTGTTCGAGGCTGTCCCCGGCGGGGTCGCGCACCCAGTCGAGCAGGTCGGGGATCTGCACGACGCCGACCAGCTCGTCGATGTCGCCGCGGCAGACCAGGTAGCGCGAATGGCTGTTCATGCGCACGGTGTCCCACACCGCCTCACGCGAGTCCGCGGTGTCCAGCCACTGGATGTCGCCGCGCGGCATCATGATGCTGCGCAGGTTGCGGTCCGCGAGCCTCAGCACGCCCTCGATCATGCGGTGCTCTTCGCGGTGGAACACGCCTTCCCGGGTGCCTTCTGCAATCATCGCGCGGATTTCTTCCTCGCTGATGGAGCTGCGCGTCGACTTGCGCAGCCTGAGAATGCGCAACACCAGGTCGGTCGAGCGCTGCAGCAGCCACACGATCGGCGCGCTGGCGGTGGCGATCCACCGCATGGTCGGGGCCACCGCTGTCGCGATCGCCTCGGGACGGCCCAGCGCCCAGCGTTTCGGCACCAGTTCGCCGATCACCAGCGACAGGTAGGTCACGCTGACGACCACGGCCCCGTATGCCAACGGTTCGGCATAGCCGGCGAACAGCCCGAGGGTTTCCATCCACCGCTCCAGCGGACCCGCAAAACTGGCGCCGCTGTACACGCCGGCGAGCACGCCGATCAGCGTGATGCCGATCTGCACGGTTGAAAGGAAACGGGTCGGCTCGTCGAGCAGCGCGAGCGCTTCACGGGCGCCGCGGCTGCCCTCGTCGGAAAGTTGCTGCAGCCGCGTTCTGCGTGATGACAGCACGGCGAGCTCCGTCATGGCGAACAGGCCATTGACGACGAGCAGCGCAAGCAGGATCAGGAATTCTACGACCATATCGTCCCGGAGCCGGGTGTGGCCGGCCCGGCGATTCTAGCAGTTGGCGGCGGATCCACCGTCATCGGCCGCGCCGGGCGCGAGTCCCGCTTCGTACCACTGTTTCGAGGCATTGACGACCCGCACGACCAGCAGCATGACCGGCACCTCGATCAGCACCCCGACCACGGTCGCCAGCGCGGCGCCGGATTCCAGTCCGAACAGGCTGATGGCCGTGGCCACAGCGAGTTCGAAAAAGTTCGACGCACCGATCAGTGCCGAGGGCCCCGCCACGCAGTGCGCCACCCGCAGGCGGCGATTGAGCAGGTAGGCCAGGGAAGAGTTGAACAGGACCTGGATCAGGATTGGCACGGCCAGCAGCGCAATCACCAGCGGCTGGCGCAAGATCGCGTCGCCCTGGAACGCGAACAGCAGGACCAGCGTCGCGAGCAGCGCGACCAGCGACCAGGTGCCCATTGCGTCGACGGCCCTGGCATAGGTCCGCTCGCCCTTGCCGAGCAGCGCGCGCCGCAGTGCCTGGGCGATCGCCAGCGGGATCACGATATACATGACGACCGACACCAGCAGCGTGTCCCACGGCACGGCAATGGCGGACACGCCGAGCAACAGGCCGACCAGCGGGGCGAAGGCGAACACCATGATCAGGTCGTTCAAGGCCACCTGGGTCAGCGTGAAGTTCGGCTCGCCGCGGGACAGGTTGCTCCACACGAAGACCATGGCCGTGCAGGGCGCGGCGGCCAGCAGGATCAGCCCCGCGATGTAACTGTCGAGCTGGCCCGGCGGAAGCAACGGGGCGAAGACGTGGCGAATAAAGAGCCAGCCGAGCGCCGCCATCGAGAACGGCTTGACCAGCCAGTTGATGAACAGGGTGACGCCGATGCCTCGTCCATGCTGCCGCACCTCGTGCAGGCGACCGAAGTCGATCTTGACGAGCATGGGGATGATCATGATCCAGATGAGCACGCCGACCGCGACGTTGACCCGGGCCACTTCCAGGTGCGCCACCGCGGTCACGACACCAGGCACGGCCTGCCCGATACCCACGCCCACGACGATGCAGGCGATGACCCACAGCGTCAGGTAGCGCTCAAAGACCCCCAGCTTCGCCGGCCCTGCCTCCCGACCTGCGATGTCGCATTGAATGCTCACCAGCAGCCCTCCGCGCCGTGCGTCCTCATGGCGATGTCGGGAGCGGCAGGCTGCGGCCGATCGCGCGCAGCCGGCTTTCGAGTTCCGCGGGCGTCCGGGCATCGGGCGACAGCGCAAGCAGCGCGCGCACCCGATGATCGAGGACCGCAAACGCTTCCCTGAACGCGGCCTCGACCTGTTGCGGGGTACCGGACGCGGCCGCCGGGTCCGCGACGCCCCAGTGCGCCGTCACCGGATGTCCCGGCCAGACCGGGCACACTTCGCCGGCCGCGCTGTCGCAGACGGTGATGACCGCGTCGACACGCGGCGCCCCGGGGCCCGCGAACTCCTGCCAGCTCTTGCTGCGCGCAGTCCCGGCCGGGATGCCCAGTTCTTCGAGCAGCGCGAGGGCGTTCGGGTTGACCCGGCCGGCCGGGTGGCTGCCCGCGCTGAAGGCCCGCACACGGCCACGGCCGAGGTGATTGAACAGCGCCTCGAGGAGGATGCTGCGCGCGGAATTGCCGGTGCACAGGCAGAGGATGGTCAATGCCGGCGCCGATGCCTGGGAATCCGCTTGCTGCATCGATCAGTGCCTCGCAACGCCACAGGACCCCGCCGTCTACCGCGCGCGAATCGCTGTCCGACCTGTCGGCAAACAGCGCACCACCACAGCCGTGCTTCGGCGCGTTCCGTCCCGGTTGCGGCCAAGGTAGCAGGAACCATGCGGCGAAGCGCTTGCTGCTAACCGAAACTGCCCGCAAGATTGCCTGACGGTGTCCAGTATTCCCGCATGAGCAGGCGCGCACTCGGCCGACGGCTGATCGCGGGTTCGGCCGCCATCGGCGCGCTCGGACCTTTCGGCATGCACGTACTGCTGCCGGCCCTGCCATCGATCGCCGTCGATTTCAGCGCCAGCGCCTCGACCGTGCAACTCCTGATCAGCCTGTCGCTGGTGGCCATCGCCTTCGGCAACCTGATGGTTGCGCCGCTGTCCGACCGCTTCGGGCGCCGCTCCGTCATCGTCGCCGGGCTGGCACTGTTCATGGCCGGCAGCCTCGCCGGCTTGCTGGCGCCGTCGCTCGACACGCTGATCGCGGCCCGCATCGTGCAGGCATTCGGCGGCGGCGCGGCGATGGCCGTCGCGCGCGCCTCCATTACCGATTTCTTCGGTGTCGGCCGCTCGGCGAACGCGCTGGCGACCATGGCGACCGCGGTGCTCGTGGTGCCGATGCTGGCGCCGATCCTGGGCGGCTTTACGGTCGAGTCGGCGGGTTGGCGCGCCGCATTCGGGCTGGCGCTGGCGCTGGGAGCGGTGGTCTTCTACTTCGTCCTGACACAGGTGGAGGAAACCCACGTCGCGACGCGTTCTGCCGGCCCGTCGCTGCAGACCTTCATCAGCTACCGCCGCCTGCTCGGATCCAGCGACTACCTCGGCTTCGTGGCATTCGGCTCCTGCATGATGGGCGCGGTGACGGTGTTCATCACCTCGGCGCCGTACGTGGCGATCGACGTGCTCGGCGTCAGTCCTTCGAACTACGGCCTGTTGTTCTTCCTGCCGGCGTTCGCCGCGTTCGCGGGCTTCTTCTACACCGCACGCATGGCGCACCGCATCGGCGGCGGGCGCATGATGCGGACCGGTGCCGCGCTGTCGGTTGCCGGCGCGGCCGCGCTCGTCGGCGGCGCGTTGCTGGGCATCACCCACCCGCTGGCGCTGTTTCTTCCCGGCATGCTGGTGTGCGGCGGCAACGCGCTGGCGGCGCCGAATTCGACGACTGGCGCAATCATGTCAGCCCCGGACGTGGCGGGCGCCGCCTCGGGCATGCTTGGCTTCATGCAACTGCTGGTGGGTGCCGCCGCGACGCAGCTGGTTGCGGAGTTTGCCAACCAGACGCCCTACCCGTTGATTGCGGCGATCTCGGCGCTCAGCCTCGGCGCAATGGCATTGCTGCCCCGGCTGTCGCGTCCGCAGCCCGGGTCTGGGCCCGGGTCCGGCAAGCCTGACCGTCAGTCCTTGCTGACGACGGCCGGACCGACCCGGTACTGGAACCGGACCGCGCCGAACGCAACGGTGTCGCCGTCCACCAGCACGGCGCGCCGCACGCGCACCATGTTGACGTACACGCCATTGGTGCTGCAGGCATCGTCGACGACGGTCGAGCCGCGCTCGAGGTACAGCACCGCGTGCAGGCGGCTCGCCGTGGCGTCCGTGATGCGCACATCCGCCTCGACGCCACGCCCGACGTACATGCGCCGCGACGCCAGCTCGCAGACTTCCTCGCGCTCCGGGTCGAGCGAAATCAGGTAACGCCGGATTCCCTCGGTGGTGCGGCGACGGCGCTCCCTGGCCGGCACCTTGGCCGCGGCAATCCGCATGCGCCGCTCGCGCAGCCGGCGCTTGCCGGGCGTCGCAGCGGGCCCGGCGGCCTGCCGTTCGTCGACCGGCGCAGCCTTCACGTCCGGTGGCTCATCGACCGCCAGCGTGGGTTCCTCGCTGCCGGGCACCGGCATGCCCGCTTCGTCGAGTTCGCCGCCCGTCGACTTGCCCAGCAACTTGCCGAAGCCGGTCTTGAATTCATCCTGCAATTGCAGCCGCCTTGCGGACTGCGTCAGCCGGGCCAGCAGCTTGGCCACCTGCGAGCCCCGCGCCGCCAGCGCATCGGCCAGTTCCGCCCGCTCGCGCTCCAGGCGCTCAGCGTGTTCGCGCGCGGCCTGCAAGCCCTCGCCACGCTCGGCGAGCTGCTGCCGGAGGCTGCTCACGACGCTGGTGGACCCGGCATCGGCGCCGGTCGTCCCGACTGCGTTCCGCGCCGGCAACGCCGGAACCGTGTCGTAATCGTCGGCGCCGAATCGCGCCCGCAGTTCTTCGGACTCGAGCGTCAGCGAGGCGATCTGCGTCTCCTGCTCCGTCAGTTCTTCCTCTTTCGCGCGCAACAGCGCGCGGCTTTTCTCGAGCTGCTCCTGCAGCGCCGTCTCGCGCTCTGCCGCCGCGCGGCGCAGGCCGGCCAGTTCCGCGGCCAGATGCAGGTGCTCGTCTTCCAGGTCGGCAAGCTGGTCGTGTGCCTCATCGCCCGACTCGCCAGGGTGCCATTCCAGGACGTCGTCGTCCTCGACGAAGAGCGCCTCATGGTCGTCGCCCGGTCTTACTATTTCCCAGCCCAGGTTGCCGATGGTGGTCGGCGGACGCGAAGCGAGTTCGATGCGCTCGATGTCGATCGGCTCATCGACTTCGATGCCGTCCTTGCCGGCGTGACGCTCGGTCACGCGGCCCTCGGCCAGTTCATCAGGCTCTTCGATGGTGAGCTCGTCTTTCATGGACCAGTTCCCCTTCGGCCGCGGCTCCGGGCCCGTATCAAGCAGGCACAACACGACGCCGCTTGCACGGGTACGTAACGCATTTGTTACGCGTATCACAGCACAAGTAATGCCTCAGGTCACCCATCAGTTCGATGGATTGACATAAGTGACGTCCCGATCAGGGATATGTTCAGCGCAGAAAAGAACGAACCTGGCTCGCCATTTCGTCCGGCGCCGCCTCGAGTGCGTCGTCGCCGAGGCCCGGCATGTCGAGCATGTTTGCATCGGGCAGCAGCACGCGGACTTCCGGCGTGAGATCCCACCGTGCATCCTTGGGCCTGAGCACCAGGACCGGCTGCACCAGCCCGGACAGCTGGCCCGGCACCTCGGCTGCCGCCGCCGCTACCGGAGCCGAAACGAACACGACACGGCGAACCTGGTCCGGCCGGGCCATGGCAAGTTCGGCTGCGACCTGGCCGCCCCATTGGTGGCCGAGGACGTCTACCAGCCGCAGGCGCATCTGGTCGAGGAAGTCGGCGACAGCGATCGCGCACTCGGCAACGCCCGCGCGCTGCGGGCCAGGGTCCGATTCGCCAAAGCCGGGGAGGTCCGGGGCATAGACGGACCGGTCGCCGCCCAACCCGGCCAGCAGGCCGCCGAATACCCTGCTCGTTTCACGCTCGCCATGCAGGCACACCAGCGGAGTCAGCTCGTCGAATCCGCCGCTCGGCGGAAATGCGCTGCGCAGGTGCAGCTGTCCGTGCCGCCAATCCACGTACATCCTGCGTTGATTGACCGCGAACGCCTGCTTGTTCCTGCCTGGTCGAGTCATGCCGGGGTGGCTCCGAGTTACACAGGCTGCCCGCCTGCCGTTGACGCCGGAACATTGCCACGCCACGCCCGTCCCGCGGCGTGAATGCAGACACGGTTTGCGCACATGCCCGGTGCCGGATCAGTCGTATTCGTCGTACTTGCGGGCCTGGCCGCGAACCTGCCCGGCCGGGTATTTCCGCTCGTTGTCGGCGACCTTGCTGGCGGCCGCCTGGAGCAGGTCCACACCCAGCCGGTCGGCCAGCCTGACCAGGTAAACAAGCACGTCCGCCAGTTCATCCGCGGCCCGGCGGCGGCTGGTGTCGTCCAGCGCGGCGCTCTGTTCCTCGGTCAGCCACTGGAAGATCTCGACCAGTTCGGCCGCCTCTACCGAGAGCGCCATCGCGAGGTTCTTCGGACTATGGAATTGCTCCCAGTCGCGCTCGTCGGCGAAACGCCGCAAGCGCAGCCTGAGCGCCTCGAGATCACGCAGGTCGCCGGGACCCTGGTCCGGAACGGGAGAGCCTGCCTGGATGTCGCGTGAGGCCATGACGAAGGTGATTATCGGACACGGCGGCCGCCGGCGCGACTACCGGCCCGTCAGCGCAGCCTCGAGCAGTGGCACGGCACCGCGGAGAAGGGCTCCGATCCGTCCTGCTACACTGATTTCCGGCAGAGACTCTGCAAGGGGGGGCCATGCAAACCGTCAGGTCATTGCTCGAGGGCAAGCCGGCGGCGCTCTATACCGTGGACGCGGAAGATCCGGTGCGGGTCGCCATCCAGCTGATGGCGGACCACCACATCGGTGCGTTACCGGTCATGCGCGGCGCCGAGCTGGCGGGCATCATTTCCGAGCGCGACTATGCCCGCAAGGTGGTGCTGCTGGGTCGCAATTCCAGGGAAACGCAGGTGTGGCAGATCATGACTGCGCCGGTCACGACCGTCGGTCCAGACGATAGCGTGCAACATTGCATGAAGCTGATGACGGAGAACCGGTTCCGTCACCTGCCGGTCGTGGACGCGGGAAAGCTCACGGGCATGATCTCGATCGGCGACTGCGTACGGGCCGTGATCGAGGCCCAGCAGCACGAGATTGACGACCTGAAGCGCTACATCTCGACCTAGGACGGCGCAACACGAAGCACGATCGGCGGGATTCTCGAAACCGAACTTCCACCAAGCGCATCAGCGGGTTAGACAACCCAGGTCAACAGACGTCTGGGACAGGCCTGGCTGACCCGATCCGGGCCGGATGGCGCCGGGACGGCCGTGTCTTGACAGCTAACGGCAATCCGATACATTTTCTCGCACCTCGGGGGGGGTCAAGAAATGCGTCTCACATCACGTCATGTCGCGAGCGCGCTCGCGATCTGCCTGCTGGCAATTACGATTCCTGCCTACGCCGCCAGCTGCCTGCTGTTCCCGCTCTCCTGCCTCAAGCCGAAGAAGAAATACGGCGAGGAAATGGAAGCGCTCGTCCTGAACATCAGCGGCAAGCAAACGGAGGTCTACGAAGTCGGGCCCGGTTACGTACACGGGACACTCGACACCACGCGGGTCTGGTACATCTGGTTCAAGGTCGGCGAGACGCTGTATCAGGCGCGCCGTGATGAAACCCTGCTGCAGATGGGTTACAAGCCGAAGCGCGAAGAATGGGTCGGCAAGACCGCGACCTTGCGCTTTCGCGACCAGAAGTTCATGGGCATCAAGAGCGCATGGGCGGTATTCGATCGCGGCAAAGGCAAGGAGTGGGAATTCGTGCTCGCCAGCATCATCGGCCCGGACGGCGTAGATGAATGCAAGGGCCATGCGATGTGTCCGTACCAGGCCGAGATAGATCGTCCCAGGCGTGAAGAGGACCAACTCGCGAAACTGGCGAAGACCGGCGGCAAGTCCGCGAGCGACGTGGCACCGATGCCGGTCGAGTTGCCCGAAGCGCCGGTGTCGGAAGCGGCAGCAGCCGCTGTCGCCCCGGAATCAAACGCAATGCCGGCTGAAGCCACTACGGCGGAACAACCCACGCCGGAGGCGGAACCTGCCGCGGAAGCACCGACCGATGCGCCGCCGCCGACGTCCTAAGGAAGGGGGCTGACCCTTCGGGACCGGCAACGACGGCGCAGCGCGTCCGTTCACCACTGGCCCGTATTCGCCATGGACTTCCATGGCTCGGCTGGCGCCAGCGCCTTGCCCTTCTGCAGCAACTCGATGGAGATGCCATCGGGAGACTTCACAAAAGCCATGCGGCCGTCACGCGGCGGGCGGTTGATGACAACCCCGGCCTGCAGCAGGCGCCCGCAAAAAGCGTGGATGTCGTCCACCTCGTACGCCAGGTGCCCGAACGCCCGGCCCAGGCCGTATTCCTCAGGGTCCCAGTTGAAGGTCAGCTCGAGCAGCGCGCGCTGTTCGTCGCCCGGCGCCGCCAGGAAGACCAGCGTGAACCGGCCCTGTTCACTGTCGTGGCGCCGTATTTCCTGCAGCCCCAACTTGCCGCAATAGAAATCGAGCGACGCCTGCAGGTCGCTGACGCGCACCATCGTGTGCAGATACCTCATGGCTTCCTCCGTGTCCCGTCACGATGATGCCTGCTTCGACTGCGGCCGTCACGCCGGGGACGCTTGAGCTTTTCGACGTTAGCGCCGAGACTTTCCGGCAACGGTTGCGCTGCGCGACCGCTGCTGCGGAGTGCCCCGCCCATGCCGCTCTTGATCGCCACCACCGCGGACATCGCCGACATCGTGGCGCTCGTCGAGTCCGCCTTTCGCGGCGACGCGAGCCGTGCCGGCTGGACGACCGAGGCAGACTTCCTCGACGGGCGACGGACCGGCCCCGACGAGATCGAGGTGATCATTGCGGACCCGAAGCAGCGCGTGCTGCTGGAACGGGATGACGCCGCCGCGCTGAGCGCCAGTGTCGTGGTCAGCCGCGACGGCGATACGGCGTCGTTCGGCATGCTGGCAGTCGCGCCCACGCGGCAGGGTGCGGGAACCGGCCGCCGCGTACTGCACGACGTCGAGCACTGGGTGACCGTCCACTGGAAGTCGCGGCGCATGCGCATGAAGGTCATCGCGCAGCGAGCGGAACTGATTGCCTGGTACGAGCGGCGCGGTTACCGGCTGACCGGCGAGTCGGAGCCGTTTTATTACGGCGACGAGCGATTCGGCCTGCCCAGGCGTCCCGATCTGAAGTTCGCCGTCATGGAGAAGGATCTGAGCGGCATAGGAACCGGCTGAACAACGGAACCGGTCATCTCCCCGCGAGCAGCGTGGTGACCTGCCGCGCAGCGCGCAGGCCGCTCTGGTGCGCGCCATGCAAAGTGCCGTAGGCCGCCTGCTCGGTGTGTTCGCCGGCAAACACGATGCGGCCGCCGACCGGCCGGGTCAGCAGCTCCCGAGCGCCGAAGCGTCCGGCCAGGCAATAGGAAAGCGACCCGCGGCTGTAAGGGTCGGCCGCCCACGCGGTGGCCGCGCCGCGGTCGAAATGACGCCGCGCATCGCCGCCCAGGATCTGCACGAGTTCCGCCAGCGCGTAGTCCACCGCCGCCGCCTCGCCGGCCGCCTCGAGTTCGTGGGCCAGCATGCCACCTGCCGTGGCCGCGAACACGTGGCCGCCGCCGACCCGGGTCGCACACGACAGGCCGCGCAGGTCCTGCCGCCGGAGCCGCAACACTTCCGGCGCATCGCCTGGCAGCACGCTCTTCTTGAAACGCAGGGCCACGCTGTTGACGAGACCGAGCGGCAAGTGGTGGTGGGCCTCCAGCACCTCGGTCGGCAACAGCGGCGCGAAGCCCAGCGATCCCTGTGCAACCTGCGAAGGCGGCACCGCCACGATCACGGCCCGCGCGGCGAGCGTGCCCACCGGCGTGTCGAGGCCAATGCCATTACCCGTCCAGCGCACCCGTGTCACGGGCGTGCGCAGGCGCACGTCCGCGTCGCGGGCAGCGTGCGTGACCAGCGCCCCGCAACCCTTGGGCACTTCATACTCCTCGCCGTCTGCCGGGCCACGAAAGCGGTCCAGCGCCGAGAAGCTGGACGGCTCGACGCCATGGCGCTGCGCGATGGCCGCCACCGCCATGGCAAACCATGGATCCTCGCGTGTCCTGCTAGTCAGGGCCGCCTCGGCCGCCACGTCCAGTCCGCGACGGCCGGCCAGATCCAGCTCGGCATTCACGCGCTCGTTCAAGGCGTGCCAGGCCGCCGTGTCGGCGCCACCCAGCGACTTGAGGCCCGCGGCGACCACGCGGGCCGGCGCGGCCGCCTGCAGGTCGAAGCCGTTCGCACGCGCGTAGGCAACCCAGGGATTGGCGGCCGTCGCGTGCAGCCTGGCGCAGCCGCGATCCCAGGCTACGCCGACACTCGACGGGTCCGTCCACGCGCGCCCGCCGACGCGGTCACGCGCCTCGAGCACGATGACGCGCAGGCCCGCTGCCTTCAACAGCCTCGCCGCTGCGATGCCGGCGGCGCCAGCGCCGATGACCGCAACGTCGACCGGCGCCGACTGCGCCCGCACGGCGCGGGGCACCGCGAGCGCGACCGCCGACGCGCCGGCCGCCAGCAGGAGCTTCCTTCGCCGTCCGGAAAAGCGTGGCTTCATGTCGGGTCCCCATGCATGGGCGCCGTTTTCACTGCGCAGAGCATACCGCGCCGCTTTGCGCGCTCGCCAATGTCATGCGGCGTCGGCATTCGTGTCCGTGTGCGGCCGGTCGCCCTTGCGCGAGCGCCGCAGCAGCAGTACGGCCGGGACCAGCAGTAGCGCACCGACCGCAAACGGCGACTGCGGGCCATACGCCGAGTAGATGGCGCCGCTGGTCGCCGGACCGGCGATGCGGCTGGCCGCGCTGGCCGCCTGCATGGCGCCCAGCACCGAACCTTTCTCGCCCGGACCGGCTTCGAGGCTCAGCAGGCTGGAGGCGGTCGTATTGAAGCTCGCGTGACCGGCCGCAAAGCATGCGGCACCGAGTGCCAGCGAGGCGTGATTCCAGGCGAGTCCCATGACCGCATAACCGACCGCATGCGCGGCCGCCGATGCGTACAAAACCCGCTTCTCGCCAAATTTCGCGACCAGGCGCCCGACCAGTGCGCCCTGTACGGTCACGCCGACCAGGCCCATCGCGAAGAAGACGAAGCCGACGTCACGTGGCGACAGGCCCAGCACGTCCGGCCCCCACACGGGAAAGATGGACTGCAGGGTCGTGCCACCCACGCCGATGAGGAACACCGCGCCGACGACGCCCAGCAATACCGGACGCCCGGCGACGGCGGCCAGCGGCATGCGCAGGCCGCGCGCCCGGCTGGCCCACGGCTTGCGCTCCGCTGGCGGCAGGCTCTCACGCAGGAAGAACGCGGTGCCGAGAAACGCCAGCGCGCTGAGGCTGGCCGCGACCAGCGCCGGCAACAGGAAATTCATCGTCTGCGGGTCTTCGCCCCCGAGCAGGCCGCCGATCGCTGGCCCGAACATGAAGCCCAGGCCAAAGGCCGCGCCGATCATGCCCAGTCCCTTGGCCCGCTCCTTCGGCCCGGTGACGTCCGCAACATAGGCGAAAGCGGCCGAGATGTTGCCGGACATCACGCCGGAGAAGGCGCGCGAGGCGATCAGCATGACCAGCGACTCGGCAAACCCCATCCACAGGTAGCCGATCACGGCGCCGGCCGTGCTGAGCAGCAGGATCAACCTGCGCCCGAAGCTGTCGCTGAGCCGGCCCCAGAACGGCGCCGCAAACACTTGTGCCAGTGCATACACCCCGGCGCCGCCAAAGGTGATCAGCCACGGGTCCGCGCCCATGCGCTCGGCGACGAACGGGAACAACGGCAGGATGATGCCGAACCCGAGCAGGTCGACGAACACGATCAGGAACAGCGTCAGGAGTGCCTTCATCGCCCGGGGTCCTTGGGTCGCCGAACTCCCGGCCCGGCACCGTGGCGGTGCCGGATCATGAAATCGCTGGGGCGGGGTCGCGGGCCGACATTGTGCCGCTGAACGCGACAGAAATCCCGATCAGCCGTCGTCAGGGCAGCAGCACCGTCGCGCCGGTGGTGCGGCGCGCCTCCAGTTCGCGGTGGGCGAGCGCCACGTCGGACAGCGCATAGGTCTGCCCGATGCGGATTTTCACCGCGCCGGACGCAATCACCGAGAACAACTCGGCCGCGGCGCGCCGCAGGTCTGCGCGACGTTCGACGTAGTGGAACAGCGTCGGCCGCGTCAGGAACAGCGAACCGCGGCGTGCCAGCTCGCGCAGGTCGACCGGCGGCACCGGCCCGGAGGCGTTGCCATAACTCACCATCAGGCCACGTGGCCGCAGGCAGTCGAGCGACGTCAGGAACGTGTCCTTGCCGATCGAGTCGTACACCACCGGCACGCCGCGGCCCCCGGTGAACTCGCGTACGCGGGCAGCCAGGTCGGAGCGGCCGAGCAGGATCGTGTGATGTGCGCCGTGCTGGCGCGCGATTTCAGACTTCTCACCGCTGCCGGTCACGGCGATCACCTCGGCGCCCAGTTCGCGCGCCCACTGCACGGCGATCAGCCCGACGCCGCCAGCCGCGGCGTAGATGACGATCGGGTCGCCGCGCCGCACGCGGTAGGTGCGACGCAGCAGGTACCAGGCGGTCAGCCCCTTCAGCATGACCGCCGCCGCCTGCGCATCGGTGATGCCCTTCGGGATCTTCACGAGCCGGTCCGCCGGCATCACCCGCTCGTCGGCGTAGGCGCCCGGCTGCGTGTGCACGTAGGCGACATGGTCACCGCACTGGAACTCGCGCACGCCCGCACCCGTTTCAGTCACCACGCCGGCCGCCTCGTGACCGAGACAGCCGGGCAACTCGATCGGGTACAGGCCGGTGCGTTCGTAGACGTCGATGTAGTTCAGGCCCACTGCCGTCTGCCGCAGGCGCACCTGTCCCGGCCCCGGCGACGGCACCGTCACGAGCTCGCGTCGCAGCAGTTCCGGTCCACCGTATGCATGCACGCGGATGGCGTGGGGCATTCTCCCTTCTCCGGCGCCTTCTTATCCGTCGAGGTTGTGCGCAAACCGCACAGGAAAACCATCGCGGATTGCCACAAGCGGAGCCTGCGGCCACCGAAATCATGGGGTTGCCGTCAGGGCTGACCGAGCGGATCGGTCGCGATGACCAGTTCGGCGACCGGGCGGCCGCCGATGAGATGCTGCTGGATGATGCGTTCGAGGTTGTCGGGCGTCGCACCCCGGTACCAGGTTCCCTCCGGGTAGACGACCGCGATCGGTCCCTCCCGGCAGATGCGCAGGCACTGCACGCGGGTGCGCAGGACGCCGCCCTTGACGCCGTCGAGGCGCAGCTCCTTGAGACGCTGCTTGAGGTACTTCCAGGAAGTTTCGGCTCCTTCCGCGGGAGCGCAGTTGCCATGCGTGCACAACAGGATATGGCGGCTCGCAGTGCCGATGCGCAGTCTTTCGATCGCCGTCCCGACGCTGTCGGGCGTGTCGGTCAAAGCGCGGACTCGTCGGCCTCGCCGGTGCGGATGCGCAGCACGCGCTCGATCGAGGTCACGAAGATCTTGCCGTCACCGACCTTGCCGGTCTTGGCCGAACTGACGATCGCCTCCACCACCCGCTCGGCCAGGTCGTCGCGCACGGCGACCTCGATGCGCGTCTTCGGCACGAAGTCGACGACGTACTCGGCGCCGCGGTACAGCTCGGTGTGCCCACGCTGGCGGCCGAAGCCCTTCACCTCGGTGACGGTCATGCCCGAGATGCCTATCTCGGACAGCGCGGCGCGCACGTCGTCGAGTTTGAACGGCTTGATGATCGCGGTGACGAGCTTCATGGCTACTCCTGCTGGTGAGCGGGGTCGCCGCCCATGGAAGGAGGCGATTTTACGCCGCCGACGGCACCCGCGGCGAATCGGCGTATTGCGCATGGCGCAGAGCGGTGTGAATCGCCCCATTTGCACCACAAAAGTGGGCTGCTGGACCGCGGCGACAGCGTTAGCCTTTGTCCCTCGCCCGGCAAGGATGCCGGGCGCGGCCCGGGAGGCCATGCAATGGAACTGCTCACATCAGTCGCGCACGCGCTGCACCTTCACCCTGATCTTGCTGGCTTCGCTGTCTGCGGACGCTGCGATGGCCGCTGTGGGCAGCACACTCGGCGAGTCCCGGGTGACGCCTGGCGGCGAAGCCGCGTACTCCATACCCTTGCGCCTGCCGCCCGGCACCAACGGCATGACGCCGGGCCTTTCGCTCGAGTATCGCCACCGCCAGGGCGGCGGCCTACTCGGCGTCGGCTGGTCGATCGCGGGGCTATCAGGGATCGAGCGCTGCGCGCGTACCGTGGTGCAGGACGGCATCGCCGGACCGGTCACGCAGTTCTCCGTGGACCGTTTCTGCCTCGACGGGCAGCGACTGGTTGTCGTCAACGGCTACCCCTACGGCGCTTCCGGCGCCGAGTACCGCACCGAGATCGAGACCTTCGCGCGCATCCGTTCCTGGGGCAGCGCCGGGACGGGACCCGCTTACTTCGTGCTCGAAGCATCCGATGGGCGAGTATTGGAGTACGGCGCCACCGCGGATTCGCGCATCGACGTGATGGGCGTGCAGGCCAACGGCACGATGACGGCCCGTGCCTGGGCTCTGAACCAGATCCGCGACCGGTCCGGCAACGTCATTCGTTTCGAGTACATCGAAGACTCGACCAATGGTAGCTACCGGATTGCGACCATTCGCTACAACCACAATCCGGGGGCCGGGCTGGCCGCCTCGCATGCCGTTTCGTTCGTGTACGAGAACCGGCCGGTCAATGAAATTGACGCGTCGTATGTCGCGGGCACGCCGGTCAGGCAGATCGCACGGCTCGATCGTATCGACGTCCTCTACAACGGCGACGTCGTCCGGCGCTATGAACTCAGTTACGAGCCGTCACTATCGTCCACCGGACGCAGCCGGCTTGCATCCGTGCAGGAGTGCGGCAACGGCGGCGCCGATTGCCTCGCCCCGACAGTATTTCGCTGGCAGGACGGCAACCCCGTCCTCGGCATTGAGTCGTCAATCGGCACGGGCACGGCAGTGCTCGACGCCGTTGCTACCGACATTGACGGCGACGGCCGCGACGACCTGGTGTGGACCGCCGGCTCCTCGACATCGCAGACCCTGCACTACCGGCTCTCGCTGGCGGGCGACAGCTTCGGGCCGGAGATCAATACCGGCGTGCACACGGTAAGCGGCGCTGGCGCACCGTTTGATTACAACGGCGACGGGTACCGCGACATCGTGGTGATCTCGCCCGCTCGCCAGTGGCTCATCGTCCCAGGCAGTGCCGCCGGCCTGGCAACACCGGTCAGTACCGGCCTGCCGGCCAATGGTGTCATCGATTTCCGCGGCGCCGACATGAATGGCGACGGGCTCGGCGATCTCGCGTACTCGGAACTCGAGGGAACGAGTCTGGTGGTACGGCTGCGGTACGCCCAGCGCGACGGCACGCTCTCCGCCCATCCGGTCACGGTCTACGACCAGTACCTGGCCACGGGATATGACTGGTACGAGGGCGGCGATTTCCTCGGCGCGCGCGGCCAGCGCATCGACCTGGATGGAGATGGCCGTGACGACCTGATGATGAACGAAAACTATTCGATGGCGAGAATTTCGGCGGACCAGTCGGCCAGCGACTACTTCGACGGCTCGTTCTTCGGCGGTACGCCGGCCGATATCAATGGCGACGGCTGCACCGACTTCGTGTACCCGCACTACACCGGACGCTGGCGCGTACGCTTCAGTGGCTGCCAGGTCATGTGGTGGCCAGCGCCCGAGCTCATCGGTCCGTCGGTTGTCGGAGCCAGCGCCACCGCATTCGACTTCAACGGCGATGGCAAGGACGACATTCTCTACCGGAATGCCACATCCACCTGGCAGGTTGCACTGTCGAATGGTGGTGGGTTGCTGCCGGGCGCGAGCGCCGGCGCCGCCCATGGCGGGGCGAGTGCCTCAATCGTCAGCGACATCAACGGCGACGGCCTGCTGGACCTCGTGACCGTCGTCAGCAACGGGCTCCGATATCGTGCCCACGCGGGGCCGAAACCCGATTTGCTGCTGGCCGCCGGCGACGGCCTCGGCGTGACTGCCGCGTTCGAGTACGCGCCGCTGACCGGCGGCTTGCACACGAAACTGACGGGCGCGGCCTACCCTGTGGTGGACCTTCAGGATTCCCGCCAGGTCGTGTCCACGCTGTCGGTCAGCGATGGCTCTGCCAGTGGCGCCATGGCGATCTTCCGATACCGGTACGAGGGGTTGCGTGCCCATATCAGCGGGCGTGGCGACCTCGGTTTCGCGCGCCGAACAATCATCGACGGCACGCTCGGTTACGACCTGCGGACCGAAGAAGTCATGCGGCAGGACTTCCCTTTCATCGGCGCAAATGCCCAGCGAATCCTGCGCCAGGCGTCGGGCTTGACCGTTCATGAGCGCATCAGCCAGTGGTCGACGCTCACTTATGGCGACAGTCCGAGCCAGCGGTTCTTTCCGTATCTTGCGTCGGCGACGGACCGGCAGTACGAATCCGGCGGCGCTTACAACGGTACGCATCACACAACGACCGCAATGACCGTTGCTTCCATCGACCAGGGCTCAGGTCTCGTCACCGACCGGACCGTCACCGTCACCGAAATGGGCACCGGCCTCGGCACGGGCAGCTCCCGCACCGAGCGCGTGCTGCATTCCAGCGTCATGAACGACACCACAAACTGGTGCCTGGGACGCCCACAGTCTACCCAGGTGACCGGCAGCCACACGTTGCCAGGCGGCGGCAGTATCACCCGTGCCGTGAATCAGTCCTGGGACGGACTGCAGTGCCGGCTCGTGCAGCAGCAACTTGAACCTGGCAGCAGCCAGTGGCAGGTGACGGCCGCCTTCGGCTACGACAGCTTCGGCAACCTGGGGAGCCGCACGGTCACCGGCGCCGGCATGGAGCCGCGTATCACCACGTTCGGATGGGGGCCACGCGGTCAGCTGCCGGTGTCGATCGTCGATGCGCTCGGGCACGGCTCGACCTTGACGTGGAATTACGCACTAGGCTTTCCCGTCTCGTTGACCGATCCGAATGCGCTGTCAACCGTCTGGAACCACGACGGACATGGACGGACCGTGCTAGAAACCCGGCCCGATCAGACGCAAACGAGCTGGGAGCGCACCACCTGCATGGGCGGCTGCGATGCGCGAACACGGTACGTCGTGCATGTCCGCGAGCATGACGGTTCCGGCGTCGTGCAACAGACACGAACGATTGACATGGATCAGTTCGAACGGCCGTACCGGATCGGCAGCCAGCTCCTCGGTGGCCATTCCTACGTTGTCACGGACTTCGATGCGCGTGGCCGGCCGCGTCGCCACACCCTGCCGCAATGGCTGGGCGGGCCCGGTAACGGCTACCGGGAATACACCTACGACCAACTGGACCGCGTCACGTCTGAAGCCTGGTACGGCGGGTCTGGCGCCATGGACCGGTCGTCCACGCTCTCCTACGGCGGCCGGACCACGACGCTGACGGACACGCGCGGCGGGTCTCATGTACAGATCTCCTCTGCGTGGGGCGATGTGCTGCGCACCACGGATGCCCTGGGCGGCAGCACGGGTTACCAGTACGACAGCTTCGGCCGCCTGACCCGTGTTACCGATTCGTTGAACCACGTCGTCGGCAGCGTCACCTACAACGTCCGCGGCATGAAGACCGGGCAGACCGACATCGATCTCGGCACCTGGACGCTGATGCCCAATGCGCTCGGCGAAGTGGTCGCGCAGGGCAACGCGAAGAATCAGGTTACCGCGTTTACCTACGACAAGCTGTCGCGACCGCTGACACGCGTCGAGCCGGAGGGTCTCACGACCTGGATCTGGGGCGCCTCAGCGGCCGCGCGCAACATCGGTCAACTCGCGTCGGTGTCTGGCCCGGGATACTCGGAGGCCTACGCGTACGACGCATGGTCGCGCCTGAACAGGCGGACCATCGTCTCCGACGCGACCTACGAGTACGCGTTTGCCTATAACAACCAGGGCCTGCTCGACACGCTGACTTACCCGGTCAGCACCAACGGCTACCGCCTGAAGCTCGGCTACGAATACGCTGCAGGACAACCGGTGCGCGTCCGCGACAGCAACGTGCCGGCCACTGTTTTGTGGGAACTGAATGCGCAGGACGCGGCTGGCAACGTGGTTCACGAGACGCTCGGCGCCTCTATCGGCGTGGTCACGGGTTTCAGTCCATTGACCGGGTTGATCGAGTACCGGCAAGCGGGTGTGAACGGCGGCAGTGCATTGCAGAACCTGGCATACCAGTGGGACGCTGCCGACAACCTTGTTGCGCGACAGGACCTGAACCGGGGCCTGGTCGAGTCCTTTGAATATGATGCGCTCGACCGGCTTGGGCGGTCGCGACGCAACGGTGTGACCAACCTGGAGTTGCGTTACGACGCCATCGGCAACATCACCTGGAAGTCCGACGTCGGTTCGTACAGCTACAACACCGGCAGGCGCCACGCCGTCACGGCGGCCGGCAGCGGAAGCTATGCCTACGATGCCAACGGCAACATGATCCGGCGCAAGGGCGCGCCCATATCCTGGTTCAGTTACAACCTGCCGGCTACGCTGGGCGCGGCGAACGGCAGCCAGAGCCAGTTTTCTTATGCTCCGGACCGTAGTCGTTGGCGTCAGGTCGCCAGCGGTGCAGGCACGTCCGAGACGACCGTCTACATAGGCGGCCTGATGGAGAAAGCCACTGCGTCCGGCATCACCACCTACCGGCATTACATCCTCTCACCCACGGGTACCGCCGCGCTGTACCTGCGCAAGTCGAGCGGCAATCCGGCCGAAGCCACCTACTACCTGACCCACGACCACCTCGGCAGTACCGACAAAGTGCTGAATGCAGCCGGGATTGGGGTCGCCGTCGCAGAGAGTTTCGATGCGTTCGGCAAACGGCGCGGCAGCAACTGGACCGGCGGGCCTGGAGTGGCAGCGTTGGCCGCCATCAGCCAGACGACGCACGACGGCTTCACCGGCCACGAGCATCTCGAAGACCTCAAGTTGATCCACATGAGCGGGCGTGTCTACGACCCGGTCATTGCTCGGTTCCTGTCGGCAGACCCGTACGTGCAGGCGCCATTCAACGGCCAGGGCCTGAATCGCTACACCTACGTGTCTAATAATCCGTTGTCCCTCGTTGACCCAAGCGGATTCGAGGGAGGCTCGCCGGCCGATGGTGGAGGCCGGTGGCTGTGCTCGCGAGGCGACTGCGACGAGGTCCTGTGGTGGCTCAACCGTGGCGGGACCAGTTACGCCTCGCAGTTTGTCTCGGCCGCGGAACGCGATCCCTGCGGACAGGACGGCTCGGCCATGGCATGTCATCGGCCGCGAGGAGGCGTGGTCGCCGCGTCGCTGGACGCGCATGCGCCAGGTCTGTCCGAATCGCTGACATCTTTCGGTGGACTCGCTTCCCAGATTGGCAATCAGGCGCTGGATGCGATTCCTGGCTGGTATTACTCGGCCCAGGCCAGTGCCGCGTTAACGAACCGGGATTACTGGCTGGCGTTCGCGTTCTATGGCGCCACGATTGGTGATGTGTTTTCTGGCGGTAGTGGGGCGAAGGCAACTGTAGTGGCAAGAGGCGCAGTTGCCAGCATCGGCGGAGTCGTCCGGAGATTCGAGCAACAAGGAACAAGGACTTACTACCGCGTCTATTCCGGCGATGCCACTAGGGGCAAGTGGTTGACTTCTATTCCACTGAGGAGCAGCGCTCAGGCTCAAGAAGCTCTGGCCTTGCCACCGTGGAACAGCGCAGCCTATATCCAGGAAGTTGTTGTGCCGCACGGTACACTGCTCGAACGGTCGCGGGCACGCCCGGTCATGGAATGGCAGCGATACCGCGGAGGAGCAGAACAGTTCAAGCTTCTCGAAACGATTCCTGAAGCGAACTTTGGTCCCGGGAGACCACTGCCATGATGTCTGTATCGTTTAGCAGCAACACGTTGGTTGTTGGCGACGTGACGCTATCGCTCCAATACGCCATACGTGACGCATTTGTGCTGGACGACAAGATCATCGTACTCCTTGATCCGGATTCATACCTGACGGCACCAACCTACCGGCAGGAACAGCGACGCGGTGAGAGATCTGTCCAGAACTTGCTGGCCATTTCGAACAACGGGCAGTTGCTTTGGGAAGCCGAGTTCCCCGAAAAAGCCGATTATTACTACCGGGTTGTATCAAGACAGCCCTTGACCGCATTGTCGTTCTCGTCGTACCGCTGCGAGATCGATCCGCGAACAGGAAAAATCATCGCAAAGCAATTCCTCAAGTGACATGTACCGATCGCAGCGCGTTGCGTCGGCCCGCGCCGCTGGCTGTGTGCCGCGGCAAGAAATACGATGTAGTGAGATCCTTCCCCTAGCGTTAGAAGGTTGCGTGCATGGGCAAGCGGAAGAAGACAAAGATGACGACCGAGCCGATTGAAACAAACAGGCTCGCCAAGGTCGACCGCGAATTCCGCGCTGCGCTCGCAAAGCTGACCGGCGGACTCGCGCCGCAGGATTACGGCGCGGCCTGGGCCGAGTGGTGCGTCGGGCTCGTCAAGTCGCCGGCCAAGCAGATGGCATTGGGGAAGGGCGCGTTCGACAAGGCGCTGGACCTGTGGATGTTCACGACCCAGGCCATGCAGGGCAAACCGCCGCCCATCGAGGCGGGCAGCAAGGACCGCCGCTTCGCGCACGAAGCGTGGCAGTCGTTTCCGTTCAACGTGTACGCGCGCGCCTACCAGCACGGCAGCAGCCTGCTGCAGGAGTCGGTCACCGGCGTCGAGGGCGTCAGCGAGCGCAACGCCCAGCTGATGTCCTTCGCCATGCAGCAGCTGTCCGACGTGCTGTCGCCGACCAACAACCCGGTCGCCAACCCAGAGGTCATCCGCCAGACGATCGACGAGAAGGGCGCCAACCTCGCGCGCGGCTGGAAGAACTTCCTCGATGACCTGGGACGCACGCTCAAGGGCGGCGACGTGCCGGGGACGGAGAACTTCCGCGTCGGCGAGCATATCGCCGTCACGCCCGGCAAGGTCGTGTTGCGCAATGGCCTGATGGAGCTGATCCAGTACTCGCCGACCACTGCGACCGTGCACGCCGAGCCGGTGCTGATCGTGCCGGCCTGGATCATGAAGTACTACATCCTCGATTTGTCGGCGCGCAACTCGATGGTGAAGTGGCTGGTCGATTCGGGCCACACCGTGTTCATGATCTCGTGGAAGAACCCGACCGCCGAGGACCGCGACCTGGGCATGGACGATTACGTGCGTGACGGTTTCCTGGCCGCGCTGAAGGCCGTCAGGGCCATTGTGCCGAGGCGCAAGGTCCACGCGGTTGGCTACTGCATCGGCGGCACCCTGCTTTCGATCGGCGCCGCGCTGCTCGGGCGCAGCCGCAGGCGCAGCCTGGCGAGCGTCACGCTGCTGGCCGCGCAGACGGACTTCAGCGAGCCCGGCGAGTTGTCGCTGTTCATCAGCCCGGCGCAGCTCGGCATGCTCGAGGCGCTCATGCACAAGGAAGGCGTGCTGGATTCGTCGAAGATGGGCAGTGCGTTCACCCTGCTGCGCGCGCACGACCTGCTGTGGCAGCCGGCCGTCAAGAACTACCTCAAGGGCCAGCGCGATGAGATGATCGACCTGATGGCGTGGAACGCCGACGGCACGCGCATGCCGGCCAGGATGCACACCGAGTACCTGTACGGCCTGTACCTCAATAACGACCTCGCGCACGGCCGCTTCAAGGTCAACGGCAAGCCGGTCAGCCTCACCGACATCGCCGTGCCGACGTTCGTGGTCGGCACCGAGACCGATCACGTCGCGCCATGGAAGTCCGTCTACAAGGCGGGTGGACTGGTGGGCTCCGCGGACTACACGTTCCTGCTCACCAGCGGCGGACACAACGCGGGCATCGTCAGCGGGCCCGTGCACCCGAAGCGCCAGCACCGGATCCGCACCCGCAAGGCCGGCGAGCCGCAGTTGTCCGCCGACGATTGGGTGGCCGCCACGGAGAAGACCGCGGGTTCATGGTGGCCGGCCTGGGGCGCGTGGCTGCAGGCACATTCGGCGGCGCGGCGCGTGCGCCCGCCCAGGATGGGCGCGGCCAAGGCCGGTTACGCGCCGCTCGGCGACGCGCCGGGCGACTACGTGCGGCAGCGTTGAGAGCGGCAGTCGCGCGCGGAACGCGCCAGGCGCTCACTTACGGGTGAGGCTGAACGCCCAGCCGCACAACACGGCCGTGATCACGAATCCCAGCCACGATCCCCACATGGGGACGTCGACCGGGCCGAACTGGACTCCGAGGTCCTTGATGACGCGGAATAGATGTACCAGCGCCACGAAACCGAAGATCACGCCTGACACAAACAGGTATTTCCTGACAGCCGCTTCTTTCATGTAACACCTCCGCTGTTACCACCCTTCACGACCGCCGCCGGCGCAATGGCGGCGCCGAGATCGAGCAGGCTTTCCTGGTTGACCTCGATCAGTCCCGCGCCGCGGCCGGTCGAGGTCGATGATGATGAAGATCACCAGCACGATCAGCACCGACATGGCGACCGTCGCCAGCAACGGCCGGCCTCCCTCGAGCCCGCCCGAGAAGCCCAGTACCGCACCGGCGATGACGAATACCGCGAACAGCAGGAACAGCACCACCTCCGGCACGTGCTTGCTGAGCGCCGCGTTGCGTTCCCCGTACCTGTCGATCAACTCGTTCAGCGACTGAATGAACAGGCCGGTCGTGACGGGCCGCGCATCCTGTTCCGCGGCGGCGAGCGCGATGGACCACATCGCGCCCTGCAGGCGCTGCACCTCATCCTGGGCGCGGCGCCGCGCGTTCTGCTCCGTGAGATCCAGCTGGCTGGCGCTGATGCGCAGCTGCACATAGCTGGTGATCAGCTTGCGGGCCGGTTCGCGATATTCCTGCGGCAACAACTGCGTGCGCAGGTACGCCGTGCCGATCGCATTGGCCTCGTTGATCACGGCCTGGCTGCGGTTGTCGAAGCGCTGCAGCGCCATCGTGAACGTGAAGCCGAGCAGCAGCGCCAGCAGGCCGAGCATGGCCGCCTGGATGGCATTGGTCTGCGCCTTGGCGCCGGTGTCGTGCCGCGCCCGCTGCCAGCGTCCCAGCCTGTACCCGGCCTCGTTCGCCGCCAGGATCGCCAGCAACAGGACGCCGGCAATCAGGATGCTGCTCTGGTCGTACAAGACTTCCTCCATGCGGAACCACCCAGGCTACGGTCGATGAGGGGCGCGGATGATAACGCCTGGGCGACCCGGTGTTAATCTCCTGGTCCGGCCGCGGGTGCGGCCCTGCCGCCTCTAGGCGGTCTTCTTCACTTCCTTCACCGCCGCCCGTTCGACGCGGTTGCGGCCCGCCGCCTTGGCGGCATAGAGCGCCCCGTCGGCTGCGGCGATCAGCGACTTGGGGTTGCCCACCTTGGGCTCGAGCGTCGCCACGCCGATGCTGATCGTGAGCTGCCGATACGGAAACTGCGCGCTCTCGACCGCATGCCGCAGCCGACTCGCGGCGACGTAGGCGCCGTCGCCACTCGTCGCCGCCAGCAGGACCGTGAATTCCTCCCCACCGTATCGCGCCACGTAATCGGTGGGCCGCGACGTGTTGGTCAGGATCTCGGTAAGTTGTTTCAGCGCCTCGTCGCCGGCCGGATGGCCGAATGCGTCGTTGTATTCCTTGAAGTGGTCCACGTCGATCATGAGCAGCGACAACGGCGATTTATAGCGGTGCGACCGGTAGACTTCCTCACCGAGCCGGCGATCAAACGCGGCGCGATTACGGGCGCCCGTCAGCGCGTCGGTGCGGCCCATTTCCCGCAGCTCCGCGTTCGCTTCCTCGAGTTCGTGCTGGTATCGCTCGAGTTGTCCCAGGTACATTTCGCGGTCAGTCGCCGCCAGCTCCACCTCGGCGATGTGCCTGTTCAATTCGAGCTGCGTGACAACCTGTCGCGCCAGCGCTTTCATCATTTCGATCTGCTGCGGCGTCGGCTCGCGCGGCTTGCGGTCGATGACGCACAAGGTTCCGATCGCAAAGCCGTCCGGGGTCACGAGCGGCACGCCCAGGTAGAAGCGCACGCCGAGGTCGCCGGTCACTAGCGGATTGTGCGCGAAGCGCTCGTCCGCCGTTGCGTCTGGCACCACCATCGGTTCGTCAGGCGTGAGGATCGCATGGGCGCAGAAGGCCACGTCGCGCGGCGTTTCGGTTGCGGTAATGCCGACCTTCGACTTGAACCACTGTCGCTGTGCGTCCACCAGGCTGACCAGCGCGATCGGCGTCCCGGAGATGTAGGCAGCCAGCTTCGCAATGTCGTCGTAGGCCTGTTCCGCGACCGTGTCGAGGACGCCGTAGCGCCTCAGCGCCTTGATCCGCTGCGATTCGTCGGGCGGAAGGTCTGGTGTCACGTCTCTGTCTCCGGCGCGCCGTCCGACGACCGTGCTTCATCATTCCACAATTGGCCCTGCATGTGAATATGTTAAGTGCTATCACCGCCTGCAAACATCGCCCGGGTCTGCGGCGCCGAGGCAGAAGCCGCAACGGCAGCGAAGAAGCGCCGCAGCTTACCGGCATCGAGTTTGCCGGCCGTACGGACGCCGCTGCACAGATCGACGCCGAACGGCTGCACCGCCGCGATGGCCGCGCCGACGTTGGCGTCGTGCAGGCCCCCCGCGAGGAAGACGGGCACCTGCACGCTCTCACGGATGCGCCGGCTGATCGACCAATCGTGCGTGCGGCCTGTCCCGCCCAGTTGCTTGACGGGCAACGCCTGGTTACCCGAATCGAGCAGCAAGGCGTCCACCAGGCCTGCAACGGCCAACGCTTCCGCCACCGAGTCCGCGCCACCGACGTGCACGACCTGAACCAGCTTGGTGCCGGGCAGCGCCGCACGCAGGGTCCGCAATTCGTCGTGCGGCACGCGGTCGACGAGCTGCACGACGGATGTGCCGCACACCCGGTGTTGCTCGGCGATGGTTGCCGCCTGCGTCCTCGAGGTCAGCAGGAACGTCGCAACCGTCGCCGGCACGCGCCGCACAATCGCCGCAATCAGTCCTTCGTCAATCACGCCGGGGCCGCTCGGCATGGCCGAGACCAGGCCCAGCGCCGAGGCACCCGCGGAGACGGCTAGCCCGGCCTCGGCGTGGCTCGCAATGCAGCAGATCTTGACCCGCGGCCGGGTCAGTTCCCCCGTCACCGGCGGCGCCTCCCGTTGCGACCAGGCATCGTCACGCTCCTGGCGTGGGCCGGCCGCAAGGACTGGCTGGCGGTCATCACTTCCTGCGGCCGAACAGCAGCAGCAGGGTGCCGGCCGCAATGGATCCCGCGCCGGCCCACCGCGGAATCTGCACGGTCTCTTTCTCCTTCATCGAGAACTCGATGCCCGCCAGCTTCGTCTCGTGCGTTTCCTTGGTGTAGTCGAACTTGCCGTACGCCAGTCCCAGCGTCCCGGCCACGATCAGTACGACCCCGACGATCTGTTTCACCCACATGTCCGGTCTCCTTGCCGCCGAGCCCGCCTGGGCCCGGTCATCAGTGCATCCGCAGTTGCGACAGAATGAAGAAATTGATGGCGAGCGATTCGACCAGCACGGCCGCCGCCAGCCACACGCGCCCCGGTGTGGAGGGCCATCCGGCATTCCCCTGCCTTCTATGGATGATCAGCTCGACGATCCACCACGCCGCCGTGACGAGCGGCGTGCACACGAACAGCACGATCAACGTGCCGAATGCGGCATCGGTGTGGTTCCAGCCCCCGAGCAGGTCGAATCGTCCGCCGACCATCAGCAGCAACAGCACCTGCGGCAGCAGCAGGGCCACGGCTCCGAGGGCGTTCTTCAGCACGGCTGGCTCCGTCATGTGCGGACCGGCCAAGGCTAGCCTATACGGACCCGCCGGTCATGACCGACCGCGGCGGCCGCGCCTGGCTGCCGTGGCGGCTCCGCTGTTGGACCCGCATTCGGCCAGAAACAGATGACGGCCTGCGGGGATGCTGCCTGCGCGCTAGAATCGGCACATGCCCACCTACGATTACCTCTGCGAGGCCAACGGGCGCATCGTCGAGGTCTCGCACAAGATGACCGAACGGCTGGCCACCTGGGGCGAGTTGTGCGCGCGCGCCGGCGTCGAGCCCGGCGGGACGCGCAAGGCGAGCCCCGTCACCCGCCTGATCACGGGCGGCGCGGTGATTTCCAGCGGCAATCTCGGCAGCACCGAGCGTCCCTGCGATTACGGCACGCCGTGCGGCGGCTGCGCGTGCGCGCCGGAGTGAGCCACCGGACGCCTCTTCAGGCAGGACCGCCATGAAGTTCGCCTTCACCAAGATGCACGGGCTCGGCAATGACTTCATCGTCTTCGATGCCCCGTCCGACGGCCCGCCGCCTGCCGAGGTGCTCGAACGGCTGGCCGACCGGCATACCGGCATCGGCTTCGACCAGGCGCTGATGCTCGAACCTCCGCACCGCGAAGGCACCGCGGTCTACTACCGCGTCTTCAACGCCGACGGCCGCGAGGTCGAGCAATGTGGCAACGGCGCCCGCTGCATCGCCAGCATCGTCAGCGCACGTCGCGGCAACGGTCCGGGACTGCTGGTCATGGACAGCCATGGCGGGCTGGTGCGCGCCCGCGTGCGGGATGACGGGCTGGTGTCGGTGGCCATGGCCATCCCGAATTTCGACCCGGCGTCGCTGCCGTTCGAGGCGAGCGGTGAAGCGAGCGTGTATCCGCTGGTCGTCGGCGAGCGGACCGTGGAGATCGGCGCGGTGTCCATCGGCAATCCGCACGCGGTGATCCGCGTGCCTGCCGTCGCCGACGCGCCGGTGGACCGGCTCGGTCCGGCGATCGAGCACCACCCGCGGTTTCCCAAGCGGGTCAACGTCGGCTTCATGGAAGTGGTGGATGCCGGCCATGTCCGGCTGCGCGTGCATGAGCGCGGTACCGGCGAGACACGGGCCTGCGGCACCGGCGCATGCGGCGCCGTCGCCGTCGGGCGCCGTCACGGCCTGCTCGGCGAGGACGTGAACGTGGACCTGCCGGGCGGGCGCCTGATGGTCCAGTGGAAAGGCCCGGGCGAGCCGATCTGGCTGACCGGGCCGGCGGAAATTTCATACCAGGGCGAGGTGGCGATATGACGCGCAAGGCAGGGGCGGGGCCGGCCTCGGCGGTGACCGACGACGTGAGTGTCGCCGAATACCTGGAGGCCTTTCCGGATTTCTTCGAGCGCCACCCGCAGCTGCTGCAGCGCATCCGCCTGCCGGACGGCCGCAACGGCGGCGCCACCGTTTCGCTGCTCGAGCGCCAGGTCGCGGTGTTGCGTGAGCGCAATCTCCAGCTCGACCGCCGTCTCGAGGAATTCATCGAGATCGCGCACGCCAACGATGAACTGGCCGCGAGGATCCACCGGCTGACGACGCGGCTGGTGCACGCGCGCAGCCTCGAGCAGGTGGTCGATGCCGTCGAGGCCTCGCTGCGTGAGGATTTCGACGTGCAGCGCGCCATGCTCGTGTTGTTCCGCGAAGACGCGGGCCTGGCCGCCCGCGAGTCGCACTTCGTGCGCCTGACCAGCCGCGACGCGCCGGAGATGCGCGGCTTCGAGACGCTGTTCAACAGCGGCCGGCCGCGCTGCGGCCAGGTGCGCGACTCGCAGCGCGACTACCTGTTCGGCGCCGCCGGCGCCGGTATCGGCTCGGTGGCGCTGACGCCCATCGGTCCCGGCGGCAGCGTCGGGCTGCTCGCCTGCGGCGCAGCCAGCGCGAACCGCTTCAACCCGTCCATGAGCACGGAGTTCCTCGCGCGGATCGGCGAGTTGATCGCCGCCGCGGTCGCGGCGGGGTAATGGACGAGAAGGCTGCAGCCTGGGTCGAGCGCTTCTTCACGCACCTGCGCACCGAACGCCGGCTGTCGCAGCACACGAGTTCAAACTACCGTCGCGACATCGAGTCGTTCGCGGCATTCTGCGACCGGGACGAGCTGGCCGGCTGGAAGGCGGTGGACAATTTCCATGTGCGCAGCTACGCGGCGCAGGAACATCGCAATGGCCTGGCGCCGCGCAGTATCCAGCGCCGGCTGTCCGCACTGCGCAGCTTCTTCAGCTACCTCGTTCGCGAGGGAGCGTTGAAGGCCAACCCGGCCGCTGAGATCCGCGCCCCCAAGGCCGCAAAGCGGCTGCCCAAGACGCTGGATGCAGACCGCATGGCCCGCTTGCTCGAGCCACCCGCGGACGAGCCGCTGGCGCGGCGTGACCACGCCATGATGGAACTGCTGTACAGCTCCGGGTTGCGGCTGGCCGAGCTGGTCGGGGTGGACCTGACCGACATCGACCTTGGCGACCGCACCGTCCGCGTGCTGGGCAAGGGCTCGAAGACCCGCGTCCTGCCGGTCGGCCGGCACGCGGTTGCGGCGATCCAGGCCTGGCTCGGGGACCGGGGCGCGCTGGCGAAGCCGGATTGCACCGCGTTGTTTGTCACGCAGGCTGGCCGGCGGCTAGGCGTGCGCGGTGTGCAACAGCGGATTGCGCGCGCCGCGCGCCTGCAGGGCATCGATATGCGGGTCCACCCGCACCTGTTCCGCCATTCCTTCGCCTCGCACCTGCTGGAGTCCAGCGGCGACCTGCGCGGCGTCCAGGAGTTGCTCGGCCACTCCGACATCAGCACGACGCAGATCTATACGCACCTTGATTTCCAGCACCTGGCCCGCATCTACGACAAGGCGCACCCGCGCGCGCGCCGCCGCAAGTAGGCTCCCGCCATGCCCAAACACGCTTTTCAGCCCCACGGAACCACCATCCTGTCCGTGCGCCGCGGCGGCATGGTCGCGATGGGCGGCGACGGCCAGGTGACGCTTGGCCAGACGATCATGAAGGGCAACGCCCGCAAGGTGCGCCGCCTGTACGACGGCAAGGTGCTGGCGGGGTTCGCCGGCGGCACGGCTGACGCCTTCACGCTGTTCGAGCGTTTCGAGGGCAAGCTGGAGAAGTTCGGCAACCTGACGCGCGCCGCGATCGAGCTTGCCAAGGACTGGCGCACCGACCGCGCGCTCAGGCGGCTCGAGGCGCTGCTGTGCGTCGCCGACGCCGGCGCGTCGCTGGTCATTTCCGGCAATGGCGATGTCATCGAGCCCGAGAACAACATCATGGCGATCGGTTCCGGCGGTCCTTTTGCGCAGGCCGCCGCGCGCGCCCTGATGGAAAACACCGAACTCAGCGCACGCGAGATCGTCGAGCGCGCCATGACCATCGCCGCCGACATCTGCATCAACACCAACCGCAACCTCGTCGTGGACGAGCTGCAGGCGCCCTGAGCGCTGCCACGGAGCCGCCGTGACCCAGATGACGCCGCGCGAAATCGTCGAGGAACTCGACAAGCACATCATCGGCCAGGACGACGCCAAGCGCGCCGTCGCCGTCGCCCTGCGCAACCGCTGGCGCCGCATGCAGGTCGCCGAGCCCCTGCGGCAGGAAATCACGCCCAAGAACATCCTCATGATCGGTCCGACCGGCGTCGGCAAGACCGAGATCGCCCGGCGCCTGGCGCGGCTGGCGCGCGCGCCGTTCATCAAGGTCGAGGCGACCAAGTTCACCGAGGTCGGCTACGTGGGCCGGGAAGTGGACTCGATCGTCAAGGACCTCGTGGACGTGGCGGTCAAGCTGACCCGCGAGGAGGCGACGGCCAAGGTCCGTCACCGCGCCCAGGACGCGGCCGAGGAACGGATTCTCGACGTCCTGCTGCCGCGGCCGCAGGACGCGGCCGGCAATGCCGCGCCGGCGCGCGACGCGGACACACGGCAGAAGTTCCGCAAGATGTTGCGCGAGGGCGAGCTCGATGACCGTGACATCGAGGTGCAGCTGCAGGCGGTGCCGGCCGGTCTCGAGATCTTCGGCCCGCCGGGCATGGAGGACATGAGCCAGCAGCTGCAGCAGATATTCCAGAACCTCGGCGGTGGCCGCACCCGCACGCGCAAGATGCGGGTCCGCGACGCGCTGAAGGCGCTGACCGACGACGAGGCCGCGCGCATGATCAACGAGGAGGAACTGCGGACCCGGGCCGTGGCGGCCGCCGAGCAGAACGGCATCGTGTTCCTCGACGAACTCGACAAGATCTGCCGGCGCGGCGAAACAGTCGGCGCCGACGTGTCCCGCGAGGGCGTGCAGCGCGACCTGCTGCCGCTGGTCGAGGGCTGCACGGTCAGCACCAAGTACGGGATGATCAAGACCGACCACATCCTGTTCATCGCTTCCGGCGCGTTCCACATGTCCAAGCCGTCGGACCTGATCCCGGAACTGCAGGGCCGCTTCCCGATCCGCGTCGAGCTGAACCCGCTGCGGGTCGAGGACTTCGAGCGCATCCTGACGGAGCCGGATGCCTCGCTGTGCACCCAGTACCAGGCGCTGCTCGCGACCGAGGGCGTGTCGGTCGAGTTCGCACGGGACGGCATCGCCAGGCTTGCCCAGATCGCATGGTCCGTCAACGAACAGACGGAGAACATCGGGGCACGGCGCCTGTATACGGTCATGGAGCGGCTGCTGGAACGTGTCTCGTTCGACGCGCCGGACCGCGACGGCACGACCGTCACGGTCGACGCGGCGTTTGTCGAGGCAAACCTGGGGGCGTTGCTCAAGGACGAAGACCTGAGCCGCTACATCCTGTGACACGACCACACGAGGCATCCAACCCATGAGCATGGCCGAGCCCGGCGCGCCTGCCGAGATCAAGGTGAAGCGCAAGTCGCGCCTGCTGGAGGTGCACTTCCGCGACGGCGAGGTCTTTCGCCTGCCGTTCGAGTACCTGCGGGTCTACTCCCCGTCCGCCGAGGTGCGGGGTCACGGCGGCGGCGAGGGCAAGCTCGAACTCGCCAAGGAGGGTGTCCAGGTCACCGCAGTCGATCCGGTCGGCAATTACGCCGTGCGCCTGCACTTCGACGACGGGCACAACTCGGGTTTGTACAGCTGGATCTACCTGTACGAACTGGGCGTCGAGTACGAGGAGAAGTGGGCGCATTACCTTGCGCGCTGCGAAAAGCTCGGCTACCAGCGCAGGCCGTTGCCGTAGGCGCGGCTTTCCTGCCGCCTGATCGGGCGGCGGCACCGGCGATTCCAGCATGCGGCGAGAACAACGTGACTACAGCCACGAGGTGTCCCGGCATGGCTCGCCGGGCATCAGGGTCTTGTTCGCCGCGCTGGGGGCGGCATTCATCGCGCTCGGCGCGATCGGGATCTTCGTGCCGGTGCTGCCCACCGTGCCGCTGTGGCTGCTGGCTGCGGCCTGCTTCGCGCGATCCTCGACACGGGTCTACAACTGGCTGCTGAACCATGAGCGGTTCGGCCACGGGATCCGCGAGTGGCGGCATCATCGCAGCATCCCGTACCGGGCCAAGCTCGCCGCGCTAGCGCTGCTGGCCGCCAGCTTCGGCATGACCATCATCTTCCTGCTGCCGAACTGGCCCGCCCGCGCCGGCATGGCCGTCGCCGGCGTCCTGCTCGGGTCGTGGCTGTGGCGGCTGCCGTCACGGGACGCGCCGGGTCGCGGGCCCGCAAGGCCGGGTCAAGGCAGCGGCGGCGGCGATCCCCGGCCGTGAGTTTCCCCGCCCGGCCCCGTAGAATTGCGTGACCGAGGCCAGTCCACGATGAACACCCGTTCCAACGACCCGCCGCCGAAAGTCGATTTCGGCTACGAGCAGGTTCCGCCCGAGGAAAAGGCGGGACGCGTGCGCGGCGTGTTCGATTCCGTCGCCGGCAAGTACGACCTCATGAATGACCTCATGTCGGGCGGCATGCACCGGCTGTGGAAGCGCTTCACGCTGTCGCAGACCGGGCTGCGGCCCGGCCAGCATGCGTTGGACGTGGCGGGTGGAACCGGCGACCTCGCGGCCGGCATGGCCCGGCAGGTGGGCGCCGCGGGGTCGGTCGTGCTGTCCGACATCAACCGCGAGATGCTCGAGCGCGGCCGTGACCGGCTGCTGGACCGCGGCCTGACCGGCAACGTCGGGTATGTGCAGGCTGACGCCGAGCGGCTGCCGTTCGCGGACGGCCGGTTCGACTGCGTGACGATCGGCTTCGGCCTGCGCAACGTCACCGACAAGGCCACCGCGCTGGCTTCGATGCGGCGCGTGCTGCGCCCGGGCGGCCAGCTGCTGGTGCTGGAATTCTCGCAGCCCGCGGCCCCGTTGCGGCCGCTGTACGACCTGTACTCGTTCCGGGTGCTGCCCGCGCTGGGGCGCATCGTGGCAGGCGATGCCGGCAGTTACCGTTACCTGGCCGAGTCGATCCGCACGTTTCCCGACCAGCCCGCGCTGGCGGCCATGATGCGCGAGGCAGGATTCGACGGCTGCCGCTGGCACAACCTGAGCGGCGGCATCGTCGCGCTGCACCGCGGTTACGTCTTCTGATCGCCATGAACGAGGAACCGCTTCTGCAGCCGCTGGAAGCCCTGCTCGACCGGCATGTCCAGGCCTCCTCGAAGGCCCGCGCGCTGGTCGCAACGCTGGAAGGCAGGGCGCTGGAAGTACGGGTCGCGCGCACGTCGCTGCGCCTGCGATTTACGGTCACCGCCGGCCGGCTCACGGTGCGTTTCGCAGGCGATGGCGTGCCGGACGCCGTCGTCGAAGGGCCGCCGCTTTCGCTGGCGGCGCTGGCGGGACCCCAGGCCGAGGACCGGGTCCGCGCCGGCGGCGTGAAGATCAGCGGCGACGCCGACACGGCCCGTTCATTCCGCGAGCTGTTTGCCGCCGCCCGGCCGGATTTCGAGGAGGAGTTGTCGCGCCTGACCGGCGACGTCGCGGCACATCACCTCGCCCGCGCGGCCCGCGATGCATTCGCCTTCGGGCAGCGCGTCATGGACACGTTCGCGCGCAACGTCGGCGAGTACCTGACGGAGGAAGGCCGCGAAGTCCCGGCACGGGCCGAGCTCGAAATGCTGCTCGGTGACGTCGACCGCCTGCGCGAGGACGTGGACCGCTTCGAGGCGCGACTGGCGCGCCTCGAGTCGTCGCGGGCGCGTTCATGATTTCCTTTCCGGTCACCCGCCGCCTGATCGGCATCCAGCGCGTGCTGGTGCGGCATGGCCTCGACGAATACGTGCGCGCAACGCACCTGTACCGGCCGCTGCGTTTCCTGTTCTACCTGTCGCCCTGGACCTGGTTCACGCGCAGCAAGGGCGCGACGCGCGCCGAGCGGCTACGGCTGGCGCTGGAGGAGCTCGGCCCGATCTTCATCAAGTTCGGGCAGGCGCTGTCCACGCGCCGCGACCTGCTGCCGCCGGATATCGCGGACGAACTGGCGAAGCTGCAGGACCGCGTGCCGCCGTTCAGCGGGCGTGCCGCGCGCGAGCAGGTCGAGCGCGCGCTCGGCAAGCCGGTCGGCGAGCTGTTCTCGTCATTCGACGAAGCCCCGCTGGCCGCCGCGTCCATTGCGCAGGTGCATGCGGCCAGCCTCGGCGACGGCCGCGAGGTCGTCGTCAAGGTGCTCAGGCCCGGCATGCGCAAGGCCATCGTCCGCGACCTGGAGGTGCTCTATTCGCTGGCCGGGCTGGCGACCCGCTACTGGACCGAGTCGCGGCGTCTGCGGCCCGTCGAAGTCGTGGCCGAATACGAGAAGACGGTCCTCGACGAACTCGACCTGATGCGCGAAGCGGGCAACGCGTCGCAGCTGCGGCGCAACTTCGGCGACTCGCCGCTGCTGCACGTCCCGGAGGTCCACTGGGACCTGTGCCGCAGGGACGTCATGGTCATGGAGCGGATCCGCGGTGTGCCGATCTCCGAGACCGAGCGGTTGCGCGCGGCCGGCACCGACATCCGGAAGCTGGCCGAAAACGGCGTGACGATCTTCTTCACGCAGGTGTTCGACCACAACTTTTTCCACGCCGACATGCACCCGGGCAACATCTTCGTGGATGTCAGTGACCCGGCCAATCCGCGCTATGCCGCCGTGGACTTCGGCATCGTCGGCTCGCTCGAGCCGCGCGACCAGTTTTACCTGGCGGCCAATTTCCTGGCGTTTTTCGAGCGCGACTGGCGGCGCATCGCGGAGCTGCACATCGAGAGCGGCTGGATTCCGCCGCACACCCGCCTGAGCGAACTCGAGGCCGCGGTGCGAACCGTGTGCGAGCCGATCTTCAACAAGCCGCTGGCCGAGATTTCCTTCGGCCTCGTATTGCTGCGCCTGTTCGAGATCGCACGCCGCTTCGACATGCAGGTGCAGCCGCAGCTGATCCTGCTGCAGAAGACCCTGCTCAACATCGAGGGCCTCGGCCGGCAACTGTATCCCCAGCTCGACCTGTGGAAGACCGCCAGGCCCATCCTGCGCCGGTGGATGACCGAGCGCGTCGGCCCGGAAGCCTTCGCGCAAGGCCTGCGCGATCATTGGCCGGACCTGGCCGAGTCGCTCAAGATGCTGCCGGTCGTGCTGCAGCGGGCCGTCCGGCACGCCTATGAAGACGACTTCAGGGTGCGCACGGAGTCCGCGTCGGTGGACGCGCTGCGCGCCGAACTGCGCGCGGGCGCGGCGCGGCGCAACGCGCTGCTGGCCGCGGCCACAGCCTTCCTGGGCGGCACCGTCTGGCTCGCGCTGGCGACGCAACCAGAGTGGATTGGCTGGCTGCTGACGGCCGGCGGCGGCGTCTGGGCCGTCGCGCGGCTGCGGGGCTAGTCTGCCAGGCCGGCGGCGCCGTCAGCGGTGTGGCCACTCCCGGCCGCACTGCCAGCAGACCGCGAACTGCCCTTCGCTTCGCTCACCGCAGCCGGCGCAGGTCCATGGCGTCTCGTCCGCCGTGTCGCCGTGCAGGGCTTCCTCGACCAGCTCGCGCGCGCGCGCCGCGTCAAGCTCGGCCGCCCACAGCTCGGGCCACGTCTCGAGGAACGGGATCTCGCCGACGCCGCCGGCCAGCCGCTGGTTGCGCAGCTCCGTCTGCACGCCCGCCGCCTCGAGCATGTTCTTGATGTGCGTCACCTGGACGACCGATTCGGCGGTGTAGACACGCTTCACGAATTCCCCCCTGTGGCCCGGCACGGCATCGCTCATTTGCCAGGCGGTCGGCAACCACGACCATTCCCGCGCCGCCCTGCGGCAGGCCGCGCATCGGGCTATGCTACGCGCCTCAACCGTTCCGGACCGGAGTTGCACATGACCCGCCTGTCCCGTGCCCGCCTTGCTGCGCTGCTCGTTGTCGCGCTCTGTGCCACTTCCGCACGGGCCGATGACGCCGGCATCAGCGCCTTCCTGGCCGCCCGCGAAGCCCGCGATACGGAGATCGCGCGGGCCATCTGGGGCTGGGCCGAGGTTGGCTACCAGGAAAGACAGAGTTCGGCGCTATTGCAGGGTGAACTCGCAGCGGCCGGCTTCACTGTGCAGGCTGGCGTGGCCGGCATGCCGACCGCTTTTGTTGCGAGCTGGGGCCAGGGCGGTCCGGTCATCGGCATGCTGGCGGAATTTGACGCGCTGCCCGGCATCACGCAGGACGCGCTGCCCCGCCGCACGCTGTTGCCCGACAAGACCAGCGGCCACGCCTGCGGCCATCACCTGTTGGGCGCGGCCTCGGTGTCAGCGGCGATCGCGCTGCGCGACTGGCTCGAGCGCAGCGGACGGCCCGGCACCATACGGCTCTACGGCACGCCTGCGGAGGAAGGCGGCGACGGCAAGGTCTACATGGTGCGCGCCGGGCTCTTCGAAGGCGTGGACGCCGTACTGCACTGGCACCCGTCCGACGTGAACGCCGTGTCGCCCGGCCGGTCGCTCGCCAACAAGAAGGCCAAGTTCCGCTTCCACGGCCTGTCCGCCCACGCCTCGGGCGCACCGCACCGCGGCCGCTCGGCGCTCGACGGCGTCGAGGCGATGAACTACATGGTCAACCTGATGCGCGAGCACGTGCCGTCCGATGCGCGGATTCACTACGTCATCACGAGCGGCGGCGGGGCGCCGAACGTCGTGCCGGACTTCGCCGAGGCGTTCTACTACGTGCGCCACCCGGACACGCGCGTCGTCGAGTCCATCTTCCAGCGCGTGCTGCAAGCCGCGAACGGCGCCGCGCTCGGCACGGGCACGACGGTCGAGCATGAATTGATCGGCGGCGTACACGACCTGTTGCCGAACGAGACCCTCAGCCGCGTGATGTACGAGCACCTGAAGGCGGTCGGCGGGGTCCAGTACTCAGCCGAGGACCAGGCCTTCGCCCGGGAACTGTACCCAAGCCTGGGCAATTCAGGCGCGCCCCTCGGGTCACAGGCCGAGGTCCAGGAATTCGGCTACGAACGCCCCGGTGTCGGCTCCACCGATGTCGCCGACATCAGCTGGAACGTGCCCACGGCGGGCCTGCGAACGGCAACCTGGGTGCCAGGCACGCCCGCGCACAGCTGGCAGGCCGTCGCGGCGGGCGGCACCCCGATCGGCTTCAAGGGCATGCACGTGGCGGCGCGTACGCTGGCGCTGACCGGCATGGAACTATTCCAGCGCCCGGACCTGCTGGCCGCCGCGCGTGTCGAGCTCGACGGGCGCCGCGGCCCGGACTTCAGGTACGCCCCGGTCGTCGGCGACCGTGAACCGCCGCTCGACTACCGGGACTGAGCCGGGCGTTCAGCCTGCACGCAGACCGCGCAGGAACGCGGCGGGATCCTCGCCGCGCTCTAGCGCCTCGACCAGTGCGGAGCCGACCACGACGCCATCGACGTGGCCGGCCAGTCGCGCGACCTGCTCACGGCGGCGGATGCCGAAGCCGGCGCATACCGGCACGCGGGAGACGGCGCGGACCCGGTCAAGGTACTCGAGCACGTCGTCCGGCACGGCCACGTCGCGGCCAGTCGTTCCGGTCATGGTCACCGCGTAGACGAAACCCGTGGACGCCTCGCACAGCATCTCCAGCCGGCCGGACGGCGTCACGGGCGTGACCATCTGCACCATCGCCAGTCCCTCCGCTGCAAGCGCCCCGCGGATCGCCTCGCCTTCTTCATACGGCAGGTCCGGGATGATGAAGCCGCCGACGCCGGCGTCGCGCGCCGCGGCCGGCAGGCGATCCAGTCCGTACGCCAGCAGCGGATTCAGGTAGCTCATCAGCAGCAGCGGCGCGCGCGGCCGCGCCGGCATCGAGCGCAGCGACTCGAGTATCCATGCCAGCGTCACTCCTTGCGCCAGCGCGGCATGGCTCGAGCGCTGGATGGTCATGCCATCGGCCATCGGGTCGGAGAACGGCACGCCGATCTCGACGACGTCCGCCGTGTCGCCGACCGCACGCAACTGGCTCGCGAACCCGTCGCGACCGGGGAAGCCGGCCGTCAGGAACCCGACCAGCGCCGGTTGCCCGTCGCCCGCGGCGGCGCGAATGGCGCCACTGATCGCCTCGCCCGGACTGTTCACTACGCGCCTCCGTGCAGGGTCTTCTGCAAGGTCGGCATGTCCTTGTCGCCGCGCCCCGACAGGCCTATCAGGATGCGCCCGCCCGGGTTGCCCGCCGCCCAGCGCCGCGCCCCGGCAAGGGCGTGCGCGGTCTCGATGGCTGGCAGGATGCCTTCGGCCCGGCAGCATTCGGCCAGCGCGTCGAGCGCCTCTTCGTCGCTCGCTTCCGCATAGGTGACGCGGCCGATCGCGCACAGCAGCGCGTGCTCCGGACCCACGCCGGAGTAGTCGAGCCCGGCCGACACCGAGTGCGTCTCCTGAACCTGGCCGTGCTCGTCCTGCAGCATCATGGTGTAGCTGCCCTGCAGCACGCCGGGCCGGCCGTGTGCCAGCGTCGCCGCATTGTCGCCAAGCCCTGGCCCGCGCCCGCCGGCTTCGACGCCGAGCAGTGCCACGGACGTGTCGGCCAGGAACGGATGGAACAGGCCGATGGCGTTGGACCCACCGCCGACACAGGCCACGGCCAGGTCGGGCAGGCCGCCAGCGAACTCGAGCATCTGGCTGCGCGCCTCGCGCCCGATCACCGACTGCAACTCACGCACGAGGTACGGATAGGGATGCGGACCGACCGCCGAGCCAAGCAGGTAATAGGTTTCCATCGGATCCGAGACCCAGTCGCGCAACGCCTCGTCGATCGCCGCGCGCAAGGTGCGGTCGCCCGCCGTCACCGGCACGACCTGCGCGCCGAGCAGTTGCATGCGCCCGACGTTCGGCGCCTGTCTCTCGCAATCCACCTCGCCCATGTAGACGACGCACGGCAGGCCGAGTCGCGCACAGGCCGCCGCGCTCGCGACGCCGTGCTGGCCCGCGCCCGTTTCCGCCACGACGCGGGCCGCGCCCAACCGCCTTGCCAGCAGCGCCTGGCCGACGGCGTTGTTGATCTTGTGCGCGCCGGTGTGCGCCAGGTCCTCGCGCTTCAACCACACCTCGGCGCCCCATCGCTTCGACAACCCGCCCGCGTAGGTCAGCGCAGTCGGCCGTCCGGCCCAGCCCTGCAACTCCGCCAGGTATTCCTGCTGGAAATCGTGCGCGTGCAGCCAGCGCTTAACGCCCGCCTCGAGGCGCTCGAGCGCGGGCACCAGCGTCTCGGGCACGTACCGGCCGCCGAACGGCCCGAAACGGCCACGGCTGTCCGGCAAGGCGCCAAGCGCCTCCAGTTCGAGCAGCCTCGTCGCCTCGGCCGGCGCGATCGCGTGATCCATCATTCCGCTCCCGCGGCCGCACGCGCGGCCATCACGAATTCTCGCACCCGGCGCGGGTCCTTGCGCCCGGGCGCCGATTCCACGCCGCTCGACACGTCCACGCCATAGGGCCGCACCGCCTTGACCGCCGCCGCAACGCTGGCCGGCGTCAGCCCGCCGCCCAGGATCAGCTGCGTACCGCGCGCCCAGGCCCTGGCCAGCGACCAGTCTGCCACCTGGCCGGCGCCGCTCCGTTCGCCCTCAAACAGCAGCCGCGGGGGCGGCGATTGCAGAGGTCCGCCGCCGCGGTACACGGGCCAGCGCTGCACGGCTGCGGGCACGCCTACCGACCCGAAATCCGTGGCATCGCTCTGCCACGCGTCCGGACGCAGCGCGGCCAGCACCTCATCGACCAGCCGCTGGTCCGGGTGCAGGGTCACCGCCACGCTGGTCATCGATCGCGGCAGACGCGCGGCCAGCGCCGCGGCGAGCGCCGGCGTCATGTTGCGGGGCGACGGTGCATGGAACACGAAGCCGACGGCGTCGGCGCCGGCCTCGATGGCGGCCTCGAGCCCGGCCTGGTCCGTAACGCCGCAGATCTTCACGAACAGGTTCATCGCAAAGCCGCCCGGCCGGCCGCCAGCATGGCAGCAAGCAATGCGCCGGAATCCGGGGCCCGCATCAGTGCACTGCCGACCAGCGCCATGTCGTAGCCGGCTTGGGCGACACGCACCGCGTCAGCCGGCGTCGACAGGCCGCTCTCTGCGACACGCGGACATGCCTTCGGCAGGTGCGGCGCAAGTTCGACGAGCCGGTCCGGCACGACCGCGAGCGTCTGCAGGTCGCGGCTGTTGACGCCGACCAGCAGTGACGCGGCCTGGCTGCCGGCACCGCCGCTTGTCGCGTCCGAGGTGGCGAGGGCGCCCCTGAGCGTAGCGTCAAATCGCGCAGCGAGGGGGCGCCCCGCCGGATCCCGGACGCGACTCTGGTCCGGTCCGTTCGCAACGCGCGCGCGGGCCGGATCCGGTCGGGCCCCCGCTCCGCTCGCTCCACTCAAAGTCGCTCGCTCCGGGGGGGCGCGACCACCTGGCCCGCGCGTCCCGCTCGCAGCGTGGCGGGCGACGAGACCAACGGCGAGTTCCAGGTCCGCTTCATCGAACGCCTCCAGCAACACGAACAGTCCCAGCTCACGCGCGCAATCGAGCATCTCCCCGAGTTGCGGCGGCGCCAGCATGCGCACGATCAGGAGCGCGCCGCCGGCGCCCGCCGCGCGCGCCTCGTACAACTGGTAAGGGTCGACCAGGAAATCCTTGCGCATGGCCGGCACCCCGGTGCCCGCCAGAGCCAGAGCCGCCTCCTGCAGGTGTTCGAGCGAGCCTTCGAAGCGCTCGGGTTCGGTCAGCACCGACACCGCGACGGCGCCCGCCGCGGCGTAGACCGACACGCGCCGCCCGATGTCGCTGTCCGCACTGGACAAGGCGCCCTGCGACGGCGAGCGCAGTTTCAGCTCCGCGATCACGTCGAAGCCGCCAGCGTGGCGCAGTGCTGGCGGTTGCGGCCGGTCAACGCAGCGCCGGCGCAGCGCTGCCAGTGGCTCGCGTGCCATGGCCTGCGCCACGCGCGTCCGGCTGCCCGCCGCCATGTCGTCGAGGAAGCCCGCCACGTCAGCGGCCACCGCCGAACGCCGCCAGCTGCCCGAGCAGTCGCGCCGCGCGACCATCGTCGATGGCGGACGCCGCCGCGCGCGCCGCCTGCTGCGGGTCGCATTCGCGGCCCGTCACTTCCAGTGCCAGCGCCGCGCCCATCACCAGCGCATCGCGGTGCGCACCGCGAGCCTCGCCACGCAGCACGGCCATCAGCTCCGCGGCATTGTGTGCCGCGCCGGCACCGCGCAGTTCTTCCTCGGCGCAGGATGGCAGTCCGAAACCGGCCGCGTCACGCCGCTGTTCCGAAAAGTTGCCCGAGCAGACGTCGAGCAGCAGGAACGACGCGGCCGGCGTAGGCTCATCCCAGCCCGACGCACCGTGCACGACGAAGGCGCGTTCGACGGGCATGCCGCACAGCGCTTCCGCCATCAGCCGGGCCGCGTCCTCGCTCCAGGTCCCGATCACCGCGAACGGCGGCTGCGCGGGATTGGTGAGCGGCCCGAGCAGGTTGAACACGGTGCGCACGCCAAGCGCGGCGCGCACCGGCGCGATCGCCCTCATCGCCGGATGGTAATGCGGCGCAAACAGGAACGTGAAGCCGGTGGCCTTCAGGCAGCGACCCGCCGCGTCCTCGTCGAGCGGCAGCGCGAGCCCGATGGCTTCGAGTACGTCAGCACTGCCGCAGCGCGACGACACCGAGCGGTTGCCGTGCTTCGCCACGGGCACGCCGCAGGCGGCCGCCAGCAGCGCCGACCCCGTGGACAGGTTGTAGGAATGCGAACCGTCGCCGCCCGTGCCGACGATGTCCAGCAGCGGCAGCCCCGCCGGGATATCCGGACGCCTCGCCAGCGAGCGCATGCCGCGGGCGAACCCGCGCAGTTCGGGTGCGCGCACGCCCTTGGCGCCGAGCGCCGCCAGCAGCCCTCCGGCGAGCGCCGGCGGCAGCGTTTCGTCTGTGAGGGCAAGCAGCAGCGCGTGGGCCTGCGGCTCCTGGAGGTCGGTGCCTGCGAGCAGGTCCGCCAGCGCCTCACGCACGATCGCGCTCATGAGGTGCCGCCGCTGCCCGTCAGCCCGAGGAAGTTGGCCAGCAGGCGCGGGCCATCGGGCGTGAGGATGCTTTCAGGATGGAACTGCACGCCCTCGACGGGCCAGTCCCGGTGGCGCACGCCCATGACCTCGCCCTCGGGCGTCCAGGCCGTGATCGACAGCGTGTCCGGCACGACATCGCGTTTTGCGATCAACGAGTGGTAGCGGCCCGCCACCAGCGGGTCAGGCAGGCCGCTGAACACTCCCTGTCCATCGTGATGCACGGGTGACGTCTTGCCGTGCATGAGCCGGCCGGCCCGCACGACCTTGCCGCCAAACACCTCAACCAGCGCCTGGTGGCCCAGGCAGACGCCCAGCACCGGTATGTGACCGGAGAAGGTCCCGATCATCTGCCTGGACACGCCGGCGTCGCCGGGCGTGCCGGGACCCGGCGAGATGCACAGGTGGGTCGGCGCCAGCTCGCGGGCGCCGGCCACGGTGACCTCGTCGTTGCGCCGGACCAGCACTTCCGCGCCGAGCACGAGGAAGGCCTGCACCAGGTTGTAGGTGAAGGAGTCGTAGTTGTCGATCAGCAGCAGGCGGGGCGTCACAGGCCCTCCCTGGCGAGGTCCAGCGCCCGCGCCAGCACGGCGCTCTTGGCCAGCACTTCGTCGTGTTCCGTCTGCGGCGAGCTGTCGGCGACGATGCCGGCGCCGGACTGATAGGCGTAGCGGCCATCGGTGAACACCAGCGTGCGGATGGTGATGGCCTGGTCCATGTCGCCGCCGTGACCGAAGTAACCGACCGTCCCGCCGTACAGGCCGCGGCCGACCGGCTCGAGCTCGTCGATGAGCTGCATGGCGCGCACCTTTGGCGCGCCGACCAGCGTGCCGGCCGGGAACGCCGCCGCAAACAGGTCGAACATGTCGTGCCCCGGCGCCAGCACGCCCTCGACGCCGCTCACCATGTGCATTACGTGGCTGTAACGCTCGATGATCCGGTACGGGTCGACCCTTATCGAACCGGCCTCGGCCACGCGGCCCAGGTCATTGCGCGCCAGGTCCACGAGCATGACATGCTCGGCGTTCTCCTTGACGTCGGCGAGCAGTTCCCTTTCAAGCGCCAGGTCGTGCTGCGGATCCTCGCCGCGCGGCCGGGTCCCGGCGATCGGCCTGAGCCGCGCCTGGCGGCCGTTGAGCCTGACCAGCGCCTCCGGCGACGAGCCCACCACGGTCAGGCCGCCGAGGTCGCAGTAATACATGTAGGGCGACGGGTTGAGCAGCCGCAGCGCCCGGTACGCCTGGAACGGGTCGAGGTCGCACTCGCCCGAGAAGCGCACGGACAGCACGAGCTGGTAGACGTCTCCGGCGGCGATGTGGTCCTTGACCCGGACCACGGCGGACTGGAACTCGTCGCGGCTGAGGCTCGCCGCGGCGGGCGACATCGTGGCGCCGGCGCGCGCGCCCGGCACCGGTCCCCGCAGCGCGCGCACGATCTCGCTGCGCAGGCGCTGCCGCTCCGGCTCCGGCCCGGCGTGCAGCAGCGCCATGCCGCGCGTCACGTGATCGAAGACCAGGAACGAACGCGGCGCGAGGTAACAGGCGTCGGGCACCGGCAGGTCGGATGGCCGGCGCTGCGGCAGGCGCTCGAAATTCCTGACGATGTCGTAGGCGGATACCCCGACCAGTCCGCCGGCCAGCGGCACCCCCGGAACCTCCGGCAGCGGGCGCGGCGCCTGGCTCAGTGCCCGCCGCAGCGCGTCGAGCAGTTCATCGCGCCCCGCCGGCAGCGCCTGGACGGCGCCATCGACACGCAGGCCGGACTCGTCCAGGCGGACTTCCAGGCACTCGCCAAAGCCGATGAAAGAATAACGGGCCACCCGCTCGCCGCCTTCCACGCTTTCCAGCAGCAGCCGCGGGCTGAATGGCGCGAGTTTGAGGTACGCCGAGACCGGCGTATCGAGATCGGCGGGAATGTCGAACGGTGCTTTCATCGGCTCCTCGCGTCACTGCGCCGGGGGAGCCAACAAAAAACCCACCCCCGGCGCGTGCTCGGAGATGGGTCGGGTGTATCGAAAAATTCGGCTATGCGCCCGGCGTCCACTCCTGGGAGCGGCGCCACCAGCGAATCGTCGCGAGCCGTGTCGGGCGGGTGTTCATCGTGCGTCAGTATGGCGGCAAGCAACGATGACGGTCAAGGTGGCGCCATCGCGCTCATCGACAGCAGCAGATTCGCCCATGTGAGGACTTTCGCCGTTTGGGCGTCACGGTTGGTGCCTGTCTGATCACCTATGAAACCGGTATCTTCAGGTACCGGCGTCCGTTCGGCTCGGCTGGCGGAAACTGCCCGGCGCGAATGTTCACCTGGACCGCGGGATATAGCAGCCCCGGCACCGGGAGCGTGGCGTCACGCTTCGTCCTGAGCGCCACGAATTGCTCTTCGCTGACGCCCTCCTGTACGTGGATGTTGCCCTCTCGCTCGGCGGCGACGGTCGTCTCGCAGCGGCGCTCGCGGCCACCCGGGCCGTAGTCGTGGCACACGAATACACGAGTTTCCGCCGGCAATGCGTAGAGCCTATGGATGGAGGCATACAGGACGCGCGCGTCGCCGCCCGGAAAGTCGCAACGCGCCGTACCAGCGTCAGGCATGAACAGGCTATCGCCGACGAAAACGGCGTCGCCGATCAGGTAGCTCACGCTGTCGGCGGTGTGACCGGGCGTCGGGATCACGCGGCCCTCGAGCGATCCGACCATGAACGTCTCGCCGTCATGAAACAGGTGATCGAACTGCCGGCCGTCGGCGACGAACGCCGGCTCGAGGTTGAGCAGGTCCTTGAAGGTCGACTGGACCTTGCGGATGCCCTCGCCCATCGCGTTGCGCCCGCCGAGCTGTTGCCTGGTGAACGGTGCGGCGCTCAGGTGATCGGCATGCGCATGCGTTTCGAGGATCCATTCAACCTGGAGCTCCTTCATCCGGACGAATTGGACCACCGCCTCGACCGACCCGGTTCCGGTCTGACCGGACGGCGCGTCGAAGTCGAGCGCCGGGTCGACTATCGCCGCGGACCGGCCATCGTGCACCACGTAGGTCCAGGTGGAGGACTGCTTGTGCAGGAAAGCCTGCACGTTCGGCCGTTTCATTGTCGCCCCCTCGTCATTGTCGTTTCGATACTACCCGGCGCGGCGACCCGCACGCTTGTATGACACTGGCCCGGCCATGATCGATCCTATTATCCTGTTCACCCGAACTCGAGGAACACTGCAACATGTTGCTGGCCTGGCTCGGCGCCATCGCCATCGGGTTGTCGCTGGGCCTGCTCGGCTCCGGCGGATCCATCATCACCGTACCGGTGCTGGTCTATCTCGTCGGCCAGCCCGAAAAGATAGCCATCGCCGGTTCGCTCGGCGTGGTCGGCGCGATTGCGCTGGTCGGCGCGCTGCAGAACGCTGCCCGCGGGCGCGTCGAGTGGCGCAGTGTCGCGTGGTTTGGCCTGCCGGGCATGACCGGCACCTACGCCGGCGCCTGGATTTCCGCGCACGTCAGCGGCGCCGTGCAACTGGTGGTATTCGCCATGGTGATGCTGGCGGCCTCGGTGATGATGTTCGGGCGCGCCGGATACCAGCCTCGGGCCGGCGGTGCGCGCCCGCTTGCCAAAGTCGTCGGTGACGGGCTCGCCGTCGGTGTACTGACCGGCTTCGTGGGCGTGGGCGGCGGCTTCCTGATCCTGCCGGCGCTCGTGCTGCTCGGCGGGCTGTCCATGCACGTGGCCATCGGCACGAGCCTCGCGATCATCGCGCTGAACGCCTTCACGGGTTTCGCCAAGCACCTGCAGCTGCTTTCTGCGCAGGGCATGTCGCTCGATTGGACCGTGCTGGGAACTTTCGTGGTGCTCGGTGCAGCCGGCAGCGTCGCCGGCAACCGGTTCGCCGACCGGGTGCCGCAGGCGACTCTAAGGCGGATTTTCGCTGCATTCCTGCTACTGATGGCCGCTTTCATCCTGTACGAGAGCGGACCGCGCGCCTTCGGCCGCGGCTGAGCCTCGACACGACGGCAGCACATGACCGAGGACAGGATATCCCGCTTCGGCAGCACGTGGATCAAGCCCTGTTGCCAGGCAGCCGTAGCAGGCCGAGTCGATCGACTCAGTTCTTCGCTGCCGTCTGGGTCGCCACCCAGCGATCGATCTTGCGCTCCAGGACGTCCATCGGCAGCGAGCCGTCCTTCAGCACCTGCCAGTGGAATTCACGCACGTCGAAGCGCTCGCCCAACGCCGCCTCGGCGCGCGCGCGGATGGCGCGGATGCGCTGCTCGCCGATCTTGTAGCCGAGCGCCTGGCCCGGGCTGACGATGTAGCGCTCGACCTCCGCCACGATGTCGGTCTCCGCCATCGAGGAATTGTCCTGCATGTAGCGGATCGCCTGCTCGCGGCTCCAGCCCTTCGCGTGCAGGCCGGTGTCGACGACCAGCCGCATCGCCCGCAGCATCTCGTCCGACAACCGCCCGTAGTACTGCATCGGGTCGGTGAACAGCCCGAGGTCCCGGCCCAGCGACTCGGAATAGAGCGCCCAGCCCTCCGCGTACGCCACGGTGTTGAAGAACCGCTGGAAGCGCGGCACGTTGGTCAGCTCCTGCTGCATCGAAATCTGGAAGTGGTGGCCGGGCGACGCCTCGTGCAGCGACAGCGTCTCCATGCCGAACTTCGGCTGCGCCTTCAGGTTGAAGGTGTTGACGTAGAAGATGCCGGGTCGCGAGCCGTCGGCGGACGCCATCTGGTAGGACGCGCCCGCCGCCGCCGCCGCGCGGAACGGTTCGATCGGCCGGATCTCGTAGTCCGACTTCGGGAAGTGCGAGAACTGCGCGGGCAGCGCCACATTGATGCGCGCCTTCAGGTCCTCGTACGCCTCGATCAGTTGCGATGGCTCGTCGAAGTAGAAGGACGGATCATCCTGCACGTAACGGAAGAATGCCGGCAGGTCGCCCTCGAACCCGACCTGCCGCATGACGCCCTGCATCTCGCCGCGGATCCGCGCCACCTCGGCCAGCCCCAGGCGGTGGATCTCATCCGCGGTGTTCTCGCCGGCGGCGGATGTCGTCATCAGCGACATCATGTACGCGTACCACGCGCGCCCGTCCGGCAGGTCCGACCAGCCGACCGACCCGCGGCAGGCCGGCAGGTATTCGTCACGGATGAAATCGCGCAGCCGCGCATAGGCCGGGTTGAGCGACACCTCGATCAGCTGCGTGATCCCGTCGCGCAGCCGCGCGCGTGTTTCCTCCGGCCACTCGGCCGGCATCTTCTGCACGGCGCCGAAGAAGACGCTGTCAGCCGCCGTTTCGCTGATGAGCTGCCCCAGCGACGGCACCGTCTTCGCCATTGCCGCGCGCGGCACCGTGACGCCGCGCCGCATGCCCTCGCGCATCGCGCCGATCGCGGCGTCCACCCATTCAGGAAAGCGCTGGGCGCGGCGCAGCCATCGCTCATAATCGTCCGGCGTCGCAAACGGCTGCGCGCCATCGCCCGACCCCAGCAACGGCAACAACTCGGCAACGCCGCCATTGAACTGGTCGAACGGCATGAGCCGGCGCGGAAAGCGCGCACCCTCGACCTCCATGCGGCGTCCGTACAGGAACACCTCCCGGATCAACGCATCGGCTTCGGACAGTTGCGCCGGGTCGATGGCTGCCACCGCGTCCAGGTAGCGACGCTCGACCTCCTGCTCCAGCGCTTCGTGCGCGGGCGACGGGCTGATCGTCAGCCGGTCGTCATAGCGATGGTCGCCGATGAATGTCGCGAAGACCGGATTGAGCGCGAGGATGTCCTCGAAATACCGCTCGACCAGCCCGTGCAGGGCCTCGCCGGCGGCCGGTGGCGCTTCGGCAGCCGGCCCCACCGGCAGCGAGGCACAGCCGCATGACACGATCAGGCAGGTAGCGATCAGCCAGCGCGTGACGAGTTTCATGTGCGGTTCCGTTCTTGCGGCAGCGTCGGATTATAGCGGGCCGGGCTGGATGGCAGCCCGCTTCACCTCGCGGTCGGCGACCAGCCGGTACCGCCAGGACAGCAGGATCGCGCAACTGAACAGGCCGAGGATCAGCCCCATCCAGATGCCGCGTGGACCGAGTCCGGTACGGATGCCGAGCCACCAGGCAACGGGGAAACCGATCAGCCAGTAGGCGATGAAGTTCAGGCCCATCGGCACCTTGGCGTCCTTGAAGCCGCGCAGCGCGCCGGCGGCCCCGACCTGCACGCCGTCCGGGATGTTGAAGATCGCAACGAACAGCAGCAGGCCCGCTGCCAGCAGCCGCACGTCGGGGTCCGCCGTGAACAGCGTGACGATCTGGTGCCGGAACAGCAGAATGACGGCCGCCGACACCGCCATGAACAGGGCGCACATCGCAACGCCGGTCCAGCCGGCAAAGCGCCCGGCCTGCACGTCGCCCGCCCCGAGCTTGTGCCCGACGTGGATGGTGGTCGCCGAGTGAAACGCCAGCGGCACCATGAACATGAGCGAGCCCCAGATCAGCGCGACCTGGTGGGCCGCGACGATTTCCGTGCCGAGCGTGCCCATCAACAGCCCCGCCACGGAAAACAGCGCGCCCTCGGACACGACGCTGCCGCCGATCGGCAGTCCGAGGGCGAGGATGTCCCGCAGCGCGCCCTTGTCCGGCCACTCGAAGCGCGAGAACAGGCCGAACCGGGCGTACACGGCGTGGCGGCGCTGGTAGAAGTGCATGCCGCCCAGCATCGACCATTGCGCGAGCACGGTTGCCACCGCGCAGCCGGTCGCGCCGAGGCTCGGTACGCCAAGGTTGCCGAGCGTAAAGACCCAGTTGCCCGCGATGTTCACACTGAGGCCGAGCCCCGCGGTGAACATGATGGGCCGGGTCCAGCCGATGCCCTCCGTCATGTAGCGGTGTGCCAGGAACGCCAGGATGGCCGGCATGCCGAATGCCATCGTGTGCACGTAGCCGACCGCGTGCGGAATCGTGCGCGGGTCGGTGCCGAACCACACGAGCACGGGCTGCACCGCCAGCAGCGCCACGATCAACGGCACCGCCAGCAGCTGCGACAGCCACAGCCCCTGGCGAAAGCGATGTCCGACCTCCCCGTCCCGGCCGGCGCCGTAGGCGTGCGCCACCAGCGCTGGCTGCGCCAGCAGTACGCCGAGGCCCATCAGCCAGAACATGTTGTAGTAACTGACGCCCACCGCGACGCCGGACAGTGGTTCGGGGCCGAGCCGCCCGGCGGCCACCGTGTTGGCGACCGACATGCCGGCCAGCACCAGGTTGTTGACCAGCAGCGGCCCGCCCAGTACCAGGATGGCCGCCGAGTCGCGCCGGAAGCGGGCCTTGGTGGTGTCGAAATCTGCCATTGCAGGCTGCGTGCCCGCCGTGGCGGGAAGGGAGCGGGAGTGGCATTCTAGCCGAACCGGCGGCGGCGCCCGTTCCCTCGCTGGGCCGCCGGACGCACTCGGCACCCGGCGCCGGTCCTTGCGGCGTCGTCCTGGAGGTCAATCATGCTGGTCGGATCACAAGTCAGGCGTGTCGCAATCATCGGCGGCACCAGGATTCCGTTTGCGCGCTCGCACGGCGCCTACGCCCGGGTCGGCAACCAGGAGATGCTCACCGCGACGCTCACGGCGCTCGTCGACCGCTTCGGGCTCAGGGGACAGCGCCTCGGTGAGGTCGTCGCCGGCGCGGTCATCAAGCACTCCAGCCAGTGGAACCTGGTCCGCGAGTGCGTGCTGGGCAGCGGGCTGGCGCCCGAGACGCCGGGCCTCGACCTGCAGCGGGCCTGCGGCACCAGCCTCGAGGCCGCCCTGCTCGTCGCCAACAAGATCGCCCTCGGCCAGATCGACTGCGGCATCGCCGGTGGCGTCGACACCGTCAGCGACGCGCCGATCGTGTATTCGCGCGACTACCAGCAGTTGTTGCTGGCCAGCTTCCGCGGCCGGTCATTCGGCGCGAAAGTACGGCCCTGGCTCGGGCTGCGGCCGCGCCACTTCAAGCCGGTGCTGCCCGGCGTCATCGAGCCGCGCACCGGCCTGTCTATGGGCCAGAGTTGCGAGGCGATGGCCCGCGAATGGTCGGTCACGCGCGAGCAGCAGGACGCGCTGGCGCTGCAGAGTCACCAACGCGCAGCGGCAGCCACCGCTGAAGGCTTCTACTCGGATCTCGTGCTGCCGTACCAGGGGCTGGACAGCGACAACAACGTGCGGTCCGGCACGAGCGCCGAACAGCTGGCGAAGTTGCGGCCGTCATTCGCCAGCGACGGCACCCTGACCGCCGGCAACAGCACGCCGATGACCGACGGCGCCTCGGCTGCGCTGCTGGCAAGCGAGGACTGGGCGCGGGCGCACAACCTGCCGGTGCAGGCCTACCTGACCTTCGGCAAGACGGCCGCGGTCAATTTTGTCGGCGCCGAAGGCCTGCTGATGGCGCCGGCGTATGCAGTACCGCGCATGCTGGCCGATGCCGGTATCACGCTCGCCGACTTTGACTTCTACGAGATCCACGAGGCCTTCGCGGCGCAGGTGCTGTGCACGCTCAAGGCCTGGGAATCGCCGCAGTTCTGTCGCGAGCGGCTCGGGCTGGCGGGCGCGCTCGGCAGCATCGACCGCGGCAAACTCAATGTGAAGGGCGGTTCGGTCGCGATGGGCCACCCGTTCGCCGCCACCGGCACGCGCATCGTCGCCACCCTCGCCAAGCTGCTGTCCCAGCGCGGCTCGGGCCGCGGGCTGATCTCCGTGTGCACGGCCGGCGGCATGGGCGTCACCGCGATCCTCGAGCGCTGACGGCGTGGGCCCGGCGGCGCCGGGCGCCGTCGCCACGGCGGGGCAGGAACGGGCCGCGCGCCCCCGGCCGCCGCGTCGTAGTTGCCATTAGTTTCATTTGTAACTAAATTGGCCTGACTCACCACCACGGGACCTTTCCATGAAGCGCTACATCAGCTACTCGCGGGTCGAGGGCCAGGCGTCACGCCAGGCTCACTGCGACCTGCCGCCGGGCACCTACGAGCGCGAGATGAGCAAGGAGGGCTTCTTCGGGCCGGCCGCCTTCTTCCACCACCGGCACCCGCCCACCGCATGGAGTGACTTCCAGGGTCCGCTGCGGCCGCGCGCGTTCGACCTCACCAGGCTCGATGCCGTCGGCGGCTCGCCGTGGGACGCCGGCGACGTGCTGCACAACGCCCACTGCCGGCTGCGTCATTGGCAGGTCGAGGGCAACATGGACCACCTGGTGCGCAATGCGGACGGCGACGAACTGCTGTTCATCCACCGCGGGCGCGGCGACCTGTTCTGCGATTTCGGGCGGCTTGCCTTCGAGACGGGCGATTACATCGTGCTGCCGCGCGGCACGCTGTGGCGGCTCGAATGCGCCGCACCGGTCGCCATGCTGCTCATCGAGGCGACCAACTCCTCCTATGTGCTGCCGGACAAGGGGCTGGTCGGACAGCACGCGATCTTCGACCCGGCCATGCTGGACACGCCGCGCATGGACGAGGCTTTCCGCGCCCAGCAGGACGAGCGCCCGTGGCGCGTGGCGATCAAGCGGCGCAACGAAATCTCGACGGCGGCCTTCCCGTTCAACCCGCTGGATGCGACGGGCTGGCACGGCGACCTGGCGGTATGTCGCGTCAATGTGCGCGACATCCGCCCGCTGATGAGCCACCGTTACCACCTGCCGCCGTCCGCCCATACGACCTTCATGGCGGGACGCTTCGTGGTCTGCACCTTTGCGCCCCGGCCTTTCGAGTCGGACCCCGGCGCGCTGAAGGTGCCGTTCTTCCACAACAATGACGACTACGACGAAGTGATCTTCTACCACGCCGGCGACTTCTTCAGCCGCGACAACATCCACCCGGGCATGCTCACCCTGCACCCCTGCGGGTTCACGCATGGACCGCATCCCAAGGCGCTGTCCCGAATGCTCGAGCAGACCAAGCCGGGCACGGACGAGTTCGCGGTCATGGTGGATACGCGCGACGCGCTGGAGGTCGGCGAGGCCGCCGCCGGTGTCGAGTGGCGCGGCTACGTGGACAGCTGGAAGGGAGGCACACGATGAAGCTGGCAACGCTGCGGGACGGCACGCGCGACGGGCGGCTGGCCGTGGTGCGTCGCGACCTTGCGCGCGCCGCCTGGGCCGACGGCATTGCGAAGACCCTGCAGGCTGCGCTGGACGACTGGCAGCACGTGGCGCCGCGCCTCGCACAGCTGGCCGGGCGCCTCGAGGCGGGCACCGGGGCCGCGGCCTTCGATTTCGATCCCGCGCAGGCCATGGCGCCGCTGCCGCGCGCCCATCACTGGGTGGACGGCAGCGCCTACGTCAACCACGTCGAGCTGGTACGCAAGGCGCGCGGCGCGACCATGCCCGAGTCGTTCTGGACCGACCCGCTGGTCTACCAGGGCGGCTCCGACGACCTGCTCGGACCGATGCAGGACGCGCCGTTTCCCAGCGAGGAATGGGGCATCGACCTCGAGGGCGAAATCGCGGTCGTCACCGACGACGTGCCGATGACCCGTGATGCCGCCGGCGCGCGCGGCCACATCAAGCTGCTGATGCTGGTCAACGACTGGTCGCTGCGCAACCTGATCCCGGGCGAGCTGGCCAAGGGTTTCGGGTTCTACCAGTCGAAGCCCGCCACGGCCTTCTCGCCCGTGGCGGTCACACCCGATGAGCTCGGGACAGCGTGGCACGATGCGAAGGTGCACCTGCCGCTGCTCGTCGGGATCAACGGCAAGCCGTTCGGCCAGCCTAATGCCGGCGTGGACATGACCTTCGATTTCGGCCAGCTGATCGCGCACGTCACGAAGTCGCGCCGCCTGGGTGCTGGTACGATCATTGGTTCCGGCACGATTTCCAATTACGACCGCTCGCTGGGCTCGGCCTGCCTGGCCGAGCTGCGCATGCTGGAGACTATTGCTGATGGCAAGCCGTCCACGCCTTTCCTAAGCTTCGGCGACCGGGTACGCATAGAGATGCTGGACGCGACCGGGCGATCCATCTTCGGCGCGATCGACCAGCAGGTCGTGCGAGCAGTGTGAACGCAACCACGCGGTGCCGGCCAGGCGGGCCGGCGCCCACGAACGGAGTCCGCAAATGAAGCTCAAGGATGCCAGCCTGTTCCGGCAGCAGTGCTACGTGAATGGCGGGTGGGTGGACGCCGCCGCCGGCGCGACCATCGACGTCACCAATCCCGCGACCGGCGCGAAACTCGGCACCATCCCGGCACTGGATGCCCGCGCCACGGAAGCGGCCGTCGCCGCCGCCAGCGCCGCCTTTCCCGCCTGGGCCGCCCGGACGGCCAAGGAGCGCGCCGGCGTGTTGCGGCGCTGGTATGAGTTGCTGCTCGCGCACGCCGATGACATCGCGACGCTGATGACCGCCGAGCAGGGCAAGCCGCTGGCCGAGGCCCGCGCCGAGGTCGTCTACGCCGCTTCGTTCGTCGAGTGGTTCGCCGAGGAAGCCAAGCGACTGTATGGCGACATCATCCCGGGCCACCAGCCCGACAAGCGCCTGCTCGTGCTGCGCCAGCCGGTCGGCGTCGTCGCCGCCATCACGCCGTGGAACTTTCCCGCGGCCATGATCACCCGCAAGGTGGCGCCGGCGCTGGCCGCCGGTTGCACGGTCGTCTGCAAACCGGCCACGCAGACGCCGTTCACGGCACTGGCGGTCGCCGAGCTGGCGGACCGGGCCGGCATCCCCAAGGGCGTCTTCAATGTCGTGACCGGCCCGTCCCGCGTCATCGGCGGCGTGCTGACCTCCGATGCGCGCGTGCGCAAGCTGTCGTTCACCGGCTCGACCGAGGTCGGCAAGCTGCTGATGCAGCAGTGCGCCGGCACGATGAAGAAGGTGTCGCTGGAACTCGGCGGCAACGCGCCGTTCATCGTCTTCGACGACGCCGACCTCGAGGCCGCGGTCGCCGGCGCCATCGCCAGCAAGTACCGCAACACCGGCCAGACCTGCGTTTGCGCGAACCGGCTGCTGGTGCAGTCCGGCGTGTATGACAGGTTCGCCGGGATGCTGGTGGAGGCGGTGCGCAAGTTCCGCGTCGGTGACGGACTCGCGGGCGAGACGGAACAGGGGCCGCTGATCGATGCGGCGGCGCTGGCCAAGGTCGAGGAGCATGTTGCCGACGCGCTGGCCAAGGGCGCGCGCGTCGCGACCGGCGGCAAGCGCCATGCGCTCGGTGGCACATTCTACGAGCCGACCGTGCTGACCGGCGTCACCACCGACATGAACGTCGCGCGCGAGGAGACTTTCGGTCCGGTCGCGCCGCTGTTCCGCTTCGACACCGAGCAGGACGCGATCCGCATGGCGAACGATACGGAATTCGGGCTCGCCGCGTATTTCTACACGCGCGACCTGGCGCGTTCATGGCGCGTGTCCGAAGCGCTCGAGTACGGCATCGTCGGGCTGAACACGGGACTCATCTCGACCGAGGTCGCGCCATTCGGCGGCGTCAAGGAATCGGGCATGGGCCGCGAGGGCTCGAAGTACGGCCTGCTCGACTTCACCGAGATCAAGTACGTGTGCGTCGGCGGCATACAGTAAAGGCCCGGCCGCTTTCGCGGTCGGGCCCTCTGTTCCTGCTCCTTGCCACGAACCGCTTCGCAGCAGGGATTCCCATCAGTTGCCGAAATTGACCCGGAAGCCCACGCCCCAGATCTTCGCATCCTCATAGGCGTTGTACTCGGCGCCAACCGCGAACATGTCGTTGAAGAAATAACGCCCGGCGATGGTCGCCACGACGTCGTCGCCGCCGTCGCCACCGAGGTCGACATAGGCCACGGTTCCCTCCAGCTCGAACTGGTCGCCGAGCCTGCCGCGCAGGCCGGCGCCCACACTGTAGCCGTCGTCATCCGTGCTGAAGCCGAAGCCGCTTACCTCCGCCTTCACCCAGGCCACGCGGCCCGTCAGGTCGACCATGTCCGACAGCGGGTAGTGGCCGCCAAATCCCAGGGAGTACTGCTGGTAGTCCACGCCACCGCTGCCCACGTCGAGGTAGTCAGCGGACAGGAAGAACGATTCGGCGATCCCGACCGAACCGCGAAGCATGAATCCGTCGAACGACTGGCTCAGGCCGTCGATGTCGACGCTGGCCCAGCCGGCCTCGGCATAGGAGTAACTGAAATCACTCGCCTGGGCAGCCACTGGCGTGCCGGCCAGGATGGCAACTACTGCAAGTGCACTGGCAATCTTCATGAAGTCTCCCGTTGATGATTCACACCCGAAACTCGGGTGCCGGCATGTATACGCGATTACGGGCGCACCGGTGTGCTTCGCGTCTCATTCCGGCCCTGGCGGCTGGCCGCCTGCACGCGATAACTACGTATTCGGCACCGGATTGGGGGGCAAACTCCGCGGCGCATGGCGCGCGAAGGCAGCGCCGCCGGTATCATACGCGCCCGCAGTCACCCCAAAGACCGGAAGCGGCAGGACGGGAGCCCATGCTTGGAAGATTCCTGGAAATCAGCCTGCATGCGCCCGACATCATCCGGTCGCTCGGATTCTACGAGGGACTCGGGTTTACGCAGGCGCCAGTCGGCGAGATCTGGCAACACCCCTACGCTGTCGTGACCGACGGCCGGCTGTTCATCGGCCTGCACGGCTACGAATTCCAGTCCCCTGCCCTGACCTTCGTGCAGCCCGATCTCGAGCATCACGTCACCGCACTCGAGCGGGCCGGTCACGCGTTCGCCTTCAAACGCGTGGGCGGCGAAGTGTTCAACGAGGCCGGCTTGCTCGATCCTGGCGGGCAGATGGTCGCGTTGCTCGAGGCGCGCACTTTCTCGCCGCCGGAACGGCGCAGCCACCAGACGTCCAGGCTGGGCTGGTTCGAGCAGGTCGTCCTGCCGGTCAAGGATCTCGATGCGTCGGTGGCGTTCTGGGAGGGCCTCGGCTTCGTGCCGGCCGAGGAAAGCGAGCAGCCGTTCCCGCACATCGGCCTGACCAGTGACTCACTCAACGTCGCGTTGATGCGGTCCCGGGGTCTCGGCCAGGCTGGCCTCATGTTCCGGGACGCCGGCATGCCGGAACGCATCCGCCAGCTCGCCGAGGCCGACATCGGATTCTCCGCGGAGTTGCCGGCCGGGCTGGATCCGGCCCGCTACGCGCTGCTGGTCGCGCCGGAGGGCACGCCGCTGCTGCTGGCAACGGGCGACGAATGACCCGGGTGGTCGTCCGGCGCAGGGCGGCGCCGGGCGCGAATCAGACGGCGCGCGAGAAGCGCGGTTGTTCGCCCTGCTGGTGCGCCGGCAGGTAGGCGTCGAAGCACATCCCGACATTGCGCATCAGCAGCCGGCCGATCGGCGTCAGCGAGAAGCCGCGCTCGCCCATTTCGACCAGGCCGTCATCGGCCAGCGGCCCGAGCGCAGCCAGTTCGCGCGCGAAGTAGTCCTCGAAGCGCACCGCCCAGGCGCCGTCGATCTCCGCGAAATCGACCGTCGCCCGGCACATGATCGACTGGATCACCGCGCGCCGCAGGCGGTCGTCGTCGTTCAGCTCCAGGCCGCGGTGCACCGCCAGGTGTCCTGAGTCGATCGCCTGGTAGTAGTCGTGCAGCGACTTGTAGTTCTGCGCATAGGTGTCGTCCAGCTTGCCGATCGAACTGGCGCCGAGCGCGACGAGGTCGCAGTCAGCGTGGGTCGAATACCCCTGGAAATTGCGGTGCAGCGAGCCCTCGCGCAGCGCCACCGCCAGGTCGTCATCGGGCAGCGCGAAATGGTCCATGCCGATGTAGACGTAGCCGGCGCCCGTGAGCTTCTCGATCGTCAGCCCCAGCAACGCCAGTTTCTCGGCGCCGCTCGGCAGGTCCTCCGCGTGGATCCGCTTCTGCGGCTTGAACATGTGCGGCAGGTGCGCGTAGCTGTAGACCGCAAAGCGGTCCGGCCGCGCGCCGATGACCTGGTCCAGCGTCCGCCCGAAGCGCGCGCGGTTCTGCTTGGGCAGGCCATAGATCAGATCGACGCTGACCGACTCGAAGCCGGCGCGGCGCGCGCGGTCCATCAGCGCGAAGGTCTGTTCCGGCGTCTGGACCCGGTTCACCGCCTGCTGCACGTCCGGGTCGAAGTCCTGGATGCCCAGGCTCATGCGGTTCACGCCCGCGCGCGCCAGCAGGTCGACGGTGTCGGCGTCGCAGGTGCGCGGGTCGATCTCGATGGAGAACTCGCGCTGCTCGTCCTTGCGAAGCCGGAAGCTCCAGTCGAGCTTCTTCAGCAGGTCCTCGAGTTGCCACGGGTTCAGGAAGGTGGGCGTGCCGCCGCCAAAGTGCAGCTGGTCCACCACGCGCTCGCGGCCAAACAGCTCCGCCTGCATCTCGATTTCCCGGTACAGGCGTGAGAGATAATTCTCGGCCTGCTCCCGGCTGCGGGTGATGACCTTGGTGCAGCCGCAGTAGAAGCAGGGGCTGGCGCAGAACGGGATATGGACGTACAGGGACAGCGGCGCCGGTGGATCGACCTGGTTGGTGCGCGCCGCTGCGGTGCGATACTCGGCCTCGCGGAAGCGGTCGTGGAACTGCACCGCTGTCGGGTACGAGGTGTAGCGCGGACCCGGCCGGTCATAGCGGCGTACGAGATCGGCATCGAATCTGACCGAGGCTTCCATGGGCGACTTCCGGGCTGGCGGAGATGGCGTGTGTGTCGGGTAACCTAATCGCCTGGTGGACACTGTGACAGCAGCATATCTACGGATGGGTGACCAACAGGCGGTCAATACGGGCCGAATCGGCGGTTTCTCGACCTGGCTGCTGGCCGGCATGGCCCTGGCCGTGGCCCCGCCGGCGGTTGCCGGCGCCTGGGTGCCGTGCAACGCGCCGGGGATGGTCCCGGCGGTGGCCATCGAACAGACGCCGCCCGCCTTTCCGGAGTCCGCCCGGCTCGCCGGTGCCGAGGGTTCTGTCGAGGTCGCATTCACGGTCCTGCGCGACGGCCGCGTTGGTTGGGCCCGCATCGTGCACGCCGAGCCATCAGGGTTCTTCGAGGCGGCCGCCCTCAGCGGCATACGGCAGTGGCGATTCGACCCGGCGCGGCGCGATGGCGAGCCCATCGAATGCCGCGTGCAGACCCGCCTGCGCTTCACGCTGACGGACACCATCGCGGCCAGGATGGCACGGGTACCGCCGGTGGGCGGCGACCAGCCGGCGCCGGTATTTCCCGAGGCGTCGCGGATCGCCGGCATCGAAGGCTATGTCGAGGTCGAATTCACGGTCGCCGCCGACGGGCGGATCGTCGAGGCCGGGGTGAGCATGGCCATGCCGCGCGGCGAGTTCGAGACTGCGGCGCTCGCCGCGGTGCGGCAGTGGCGGTTGCCGGCGGCCTCCGTCGAGCGGCGCAGCTTTACCCGGCGTTTCGAGTTCACGCTGCCGGGCCAGGCGGCGCGCGCGCCCGGCCCGGCCTTGCTGGCCGCGGCGCCGTTGCCCCCCGAAGCCTGCACGCGCCGCATCACCGGCCGCGTGCGACTGGAAGTGACGACCGACACCGAGGGCCGCATTACGGGCGCGCGGATCCTCGACGCCTCGCCCGCCGGGTTGTTCGACGCCACGGCGCTGGCGATCGCCCGCAATTCACGCATGGCGCCGGCGCACCGCAACGGCGACCCGGTCGCCGCCACCGCCTTGCTGACGCTGCGCTTCGACCCGGACACGGCGCATTGCCCGGGCGACCCACCCGACCGCGACGGCGGCGGGGCGCGGCGCGAGCCCGCGCCGCGTGTCTCCACTGTCAACGGCTGCGGGTCTTCAGGGTCGCGGCGACCTGCCTGCGCCGGTTACCATGCAGCCCTCACCGCAACGCGCCGGATCACGGCGCCATGAGGCCCCCATGAATCGATTCGTACTGCTGGCCGCTGTCCTGCTGCCACTGCTCGCCACCGCCGACGAAGGCATGTGGACCTTCGATAACCCGCCGAATGCCGCGCTCAAGGCCGCCTACGGCGTGGAACTCGACAGCGCCTGGCTGGACCGGGTCCGGGCCGCCACAGTCCGCCTCGAGAACGGCTGCACGGCCTCCATCGTGTCCGGCAGCGGCCTGATCCTCACCAACCATCACTGTGCCGAGGAATGCATCGCACAGAACTCGAGCGCGGACCGGAACCTGCTGGGCAATGGCTTCCTGGCGCCCAGCCGCCCGGACGAGCTGCGCTGCCCGGACGCTGCCGCTTCGGTGCTGATGCGCATGGAGCAGGTCACGGACCGGGTGCATGCAGCGACCCGGGGCCTCGACCCCGCCAAGGCCGCCCAGGAGCGACGCGCTGAACTGACGCGCCTCGAGCAGGCTTGCGAAACAGCCTCGAAGAAGGACCGCAAGACCGGCGCGCTCAAGTGCGAAGCCGTGACGCTGTACCAGGGCGGCCAGTACTGGCTCTACGCCTACAAGCGCTACGAGGACGTGCGGCTCGTGTTCGCACCGGAAAAGGACATCAGCGCCTTCGGCGGAGACGTGGACAACTTCCAGTTCCCGCGCTGGACACTGGACATGTCGATACTGCGCGCCTACGAGAATGGCAAACCGGCCGTGACGCCCGCGCACCTGCGCTTCGACTGGAGTGGCGCCGAGGCGGGCGAGCCTGTCTTCGTCTCCGGCCACCCTGGCTCGACCTCGCGCGGCAAGACCAGCGCCGAACTTGACGCGCAACGCGATGCGTACCTGCCGTTCTGGCTGATCCGCTACTCCGAACTGCGCGGGCGCCTGCTGCAGTTCGCCAAGACCGGCGAGGAAGCGGCGCGGATCACCGTACAGCCGCTCAATCTCTACGAGAATTCAATCAAGGTGCGCCGCAAGCAGATCGACGCGCTGCAGGATGATGAGCTGTTCGAGCAGCGCCGCGCGGCCGAGGCCAGGGTCGCGGCGGCCATGCAGGATGATCCCGGGCTGGCTGGTTCGGCGGGCGCCTTCGCGGAGATCGCGGCTGCCCAGCAGGTCTATCGCGACATCGTCGTACCGCACACTTTCCTGGAGGGCAATGCGGGTTTCAACAGCGACTTGTTCGCCCATGCGCGCACGCTGGTCCGCGCCGCCGCGGAGCGCGACAAACCCAACGCCGATCGGTTGCGCGCCTATACCGATGCACGCCTGCCGGCGATCGAGCAGACCTTGCGCGCGCAAGCGCCCATTTATCCTGACCTCGAGAAGCTGACGCTGTCCTACTCGCTGGAACGGATGCGCGAGTGGCTCGGGCCTGACCACTCGGTCGTCAAACGCGTGTTCGGGCGCGACGATCCCGACACGCTGGCCGGCCGTTTCGTGGATGGCACCGGGCTGGCGGATCCGGACGTCCGCATGGCGCTGTTCAACGGCGGCCAGGCTGCCATCGACGCCAGTGACGACCCGATGGTCAGGCTGGCGCTGCTGGTGGATCCCGACTCGCGGGCCTTGCGCAAACGCATGGAGGACGAGGTGGAGGGCCCGACCGATCGTGCCGGCGAGGCCATCGCGGCGGCCCGCTTCAAGGCGTTTGGCACCAGCGTGTACCCGGACGCGACCTTTACGCTGCGTTTCTCCTACGGTGCAGTCGAGGGCTGGACAGAACAGGGCAAGCCGGTCGCTCCATTCACGACCATCGGCCAGGCCTTCGAGCGCGCCACCGGCCGTGAACCTTTCCGCTTGCCAGAGAGCTGGCTGTCGGCCGGTCATGAACTCGACGTGGCGACGCCGTACAACTTCAGCAGCACGCTCGACGTCACGGGCGGCAATTCCGGCAGCCCGGTCGTGGACGTGCGCGGCAACATCGTCGGACTGGTCTTCGACGGCAACATCCACTCGATCTCGGGAGACTACTGGTACGACGCGTCGAAGAATCGCACCATCGCCGTGGACGTGCGCGCCATGCGCCTGGCGCTCGACAAGGTGTATCGCGCCCAGCATCTGCTCGCGGAGCTCGACGGCGTCAATTAGTCGTGCGGCCCGGGGGCCGGCCGCAACCGGCCCCTGGTTCCTCAGCGAAACAGCCGCAGCAGCGCCGCAAAGACCGCGCTCATGTTGACCGCCATGAAGACCAGCAGCGTCGTCAGCGCCACGACGTAGGCGATTGCGATGATGGTCATCGCGTAACCGAGCAGGATCACGACCCCGTCGCGTTCGGCCATGCCGAGCGCCAGCAGCATGATCGCGATGGCCGGCAGCGTGCCGGCCAGCGGCACCAGCGGCAGCGGTGCCAGCAGCAGCAGCACCGCCAGCACCAGCATCACGCCGTTCAGCACGTTGATCCCGGGCGAACCGCTGAGGCCCAGCAGGCGCGGCCGGACCAGGTGCTCGATGCGCTGCGCCCAGCCCGAGACCCGCACGATGGTCTGCTGCACGAGCGCCGCGGGCAGTTCGCGGTCGAGCAACCTGTCGGGCAGCCACGGCAGGCGGTTGGTGGTGACGGCGATCGCAATCATCAGCATCGGCAGCGCCAGCGCCGCGCTCATCAGCGGCGGCGCGACCGGCAGCAGGTTCGGCGCCGCCAGGATCAGGCACACGATCAGCAGGCCCTGCTCGCCGATGATCCCGATCAGTTCCCGCAGCGTGACGGCATGGCCCTGCACGGAGTCCGCGGTGACCGACAGCGCCTCTGACAGCCGCGTCTCGGTGTTGCGGAACTGGACGGTGGTCATCGGTGGCGCCTCGCCAGGCGCCGGATCGTCACGCCAGCGACGGCAGAACGGTCCGGCGCTCACGGCCCTGCGACCAGGCGCCGCGCCGACACGCGGAACTCGACATCAATGTCCTCGCGCACGCGCAGGGCGCCGAACGCGATGCTGAAGGGCACGAGGCCGAGTTCCGCATGGCTCACCGTAAAGCGCCCATGCGCTTCCAGGGTATCCGCCTCCTGCTGCAGTGCTACCGGCACGACCAGCACGCGCGGCGTGCCGGCGATATCCACCCGCATCGTGATTTCCAGCGCCTTGCCCCGCGGTGCGATCGACATCGCTCTGCACGCGAATGACCGGGAACCGGTCGGCCGCCAGCAGTCCCGGGCCCAGCATGTTGCGGCGGGTGCCCTCACGGTCTTCCGCCACCAGTTCGCCCGGGAAGTCCGCGCCTGCCGCGGCCCGGCGCGCGGGTTCATCGACCGTCAGGCTGGCCAGCGGCAATTCGAGCTCGAAGGATGACGCCGGCAACGGCTCCCGCATGATGAAGCGCCCGGTCAGGCCGGTCGAGGCGATGACATGGTTGTGTCCCAGGCCGGCCAGCGGGCCGTCCCGGAAGACGCGAACCATGACATCGGAACCGGTCACTTCGTAGACCGCGCCGGGCGTCGCGGCGGGCGTGGGTACCGCGGGTACCGGGGCGGGTCGCGGCGGTGCGGCGCAGCCCGCCAGCATCAGCACGGCCAGCAGGAACCCCTGCCTGGTGCGGCACTCCAACATTGCCTCAGGATCGCGGCTTGGCGCGGCAGACGCAAGCAGCCCGCTACAATGGCGCCTGGTCCGCGCTGGCACACCATTCGGAACCGGAGGGGGATATGGCACTGAACAACGACCCGCAACGCTACGGCGCCGTCGCCCAGGCCCTGCATTGGGCGATCGTCGTCCTGGTCATCGTGCAGGTCACGCTTGCCTTGCTGGCCGACGACCTGCCGCGCGGCGTCGAGAAGCTCATGCTCGTAACGCGCCACAAGTCCTTCGGCATCACGATCCTCGCGCTCGTGATCCTGCGCCTCGTATGGCGGCTGCTCAACCAGCCGCCACCGTTGCCGCCGATGGCTCGCTGGCAGCGCGTTGCCGCGCAGGTCTCGCACTGGGGCATGTACGCGCTGCTGCTGGCCATGCCCCTGTCCGGCTGGATGATGTCCTCCAGCGCGAACTACCCGGTCAGCTGGTTCGGGCTGTTCCAGCTGCCCGACCTCGTGAGCCCGTCCAAGCCCCTCGGCGAGCTGATGCACGAATTGCACGAGACGTTTGCGATCCTGCTGCTGACCCTGATCGGCGTGCACATCGCAGCGGCGCTCAAGCACCAGTTCTGGGACCGCGACGGCCTGCTGTGGCGCATGCTGCCGTTCAAACGCGCACGATGAGGCTCGCCGCAGCGCTCAGCCTGGCTCTCGTGGCATGGCCGGTGTCGGCGGCCACGCCGTGGACCGTGGACGCCGCCGCCAGCCGCCTCACATTTGCCGCCGTCCAGGCTGGCGGCAAGTTCACGGGTCGCTTCATGCACTTCGATGCCGAGATCGCTTTCGACGGCGCCAGCCTGTCCGGTAGCCGCTTCGCCGTGCATGTCGCGACCGCTTCGGCCGACACTCATGACGAACAGCGAGACTCGATCCTGCGCGGCCCGGACTTCTTCTGGTCGCAGGCGCACCCGCAAGCCGTGTTCGTGACCGACGAGTTCGCCGCGGCCGACGGCGACTGGACCGCGGCGGGCAGCCTGACGCTGCGCGGCGTGACCCGCAGCGTGCCGCTGCGATTCCGCTTCCTGCAGCTGCCCGATGGCGGCGCGCGACTCGAGGGCTCGACGACCATCAGGCGCCTGGATTTCGGCGTCGGCCAGGGCGAGTGGTCCGACACGAGGTGGGTCGGTGACGAGGTAGACATCGCGTTCACCCTCATTCTGAAGCGGGCCGCCGTCGCGGCCGGCCCGTCAGGCTGATGCGCTTCGGTCACCCGCCTGGCGCGCGCGGCGCGGGACCGGCGGCCATCACAGGACCATGGAGTTGAGCCGGGATCCGGCGCGTCGATTTCGCTCTAGATGACGCCAGCTTCGGCGGAGCTGACCAGGACCTGCATTCGCCCGAGGCGCTCAATGCTGCAGTCGAGCATGTCGCCGTCGTGCACAGGCACGGCGCTGGAGGGAGCGCCGGTGAGGATTACGTCGCCGGGCTGAAGGGTGAGGAAGCCAGAGGCGTAAGAGACGACCTGGGCGAGCGAAAATGGCTGGTCGGAGCAACGCCCTTGCTGGCGGACTACTCCGGAAATCGCCAGCTCGGCCTGCAGCTCACCAGGATCCGGAATCTCATCGGCCGTGGTGACCCAGGGTCCCAGCACGCAGAACGAATCTTGCGACTTGCGCAGCCCCCGATCCTCGTCGCCGCGGATGGCCAGATCCAGGGCGATGCAGTATCCGGCGACGTACCCGAGGGCCTGTGCGGCGGTCACCCGCGCGGCGCGACGGCCGATGACGGCGGCCACCTCAATCTCACACTCACAGGCTCGATCTGGACGGCGCAGGGTGATGCCCTCGCCCGGCCCAACCACTGACGAGGCTGCCTTGAGGAAGGCCTCGGGGCGCGACGACACGGCCGGCCCGTGATTGCGACGTACCGCAACGATCTTGCCGGGTCGCGGCACCGGCGACAACAGCGTGATCGAGTCGATAGGTGCGGGGGCTGCCCGGCCTGCCGCGGCTTGCAGCGGCACACGCAGGGCGTCGAGCCGGCCCCAAAGCGGGTCCGCGGAGGGCAGCGGCCAACGCCGTGCGGGAAGCAGGTCGAGGGCGGAGGTGACATCGCGAATGGTGCCTTCATCAACCCACCCGAGCCGGTCTCCCTGGTAATGGCAGAGCTTCATGGAGTCGGCGCCGTGGCCTCAACGAACGCCCAGCTCCTCGAGCAGCCGGGTCACGCCCTCTTCCACCTGGTTCATCATCGCCGCAAAGCCGTCTTCCCCGCCGTAGTACGGATCGGGCACGTCGGCATCACCCAGCAGCAGCCGCAGCTGCGTGGCGTTGCCCGGCGGACGCCTGGCTTCTAGTTGTGCCAGGTTGTCGCGGTCCATCGCCAGTATCAGGTCACTTTCCCGGTAGTCCTGCTCGGTGATCTCGCGGCAGCGGAATCCGCCGAGGTCGTAGCCGCGCGCGCCACAGGCATCGCTGGTGCGCGGGTCGGCGGTGTCGCCGGCGTGTTTGTCCTTGAGGCCAGCTGACGAGAACACCAGCCGCCGGGCGTCGCCCGACTTCGATGCGATCGTGCGCGCAACCGCTTCCGCGGCCGGCGAGCGACAGTAGTTGCCAGCGTCAACGAACAGGATTCTCATCTTGTTTCTCTCCAGGTCACTGTACGGCCTCCTCGGCGCGCTCGCAGGCTGCGACCGCCCCGTCCAGCCGGTCGAGCCACTCCCGGCCATAGCGACCCGCATACCAGTCGCGCAGTTCGATGGTGGCGGCCTTTAGTTCCGCCCGTTGTGCCGGCGTGGCGATTTCGGCGATGCCGCCGCGGCGCCTGAATTCCTCGAGCGCCGGCGCCTCGCGCCGCTTGGCGGCCGCACGGGTCTCCAGGGCCAGCGCCTTGAAGCCCTTGGTGAAGACGTCCTGCAGTTCCGGCGGCAGGCGCTGCCACTGCACCTCCGAATACCACCACATGGAGGCCATGTAGGCATGGCGGTCCATGAACAGGAAGTGGATGTGGTCATTCAGCTTCATGCCAATCACGTCCTGCACGCTGTTCTTGACGCCGTCCAGCAGCCCGGCACTCAAGGCTCCGTAGACCTCGGACCAGGGCAGGGCCATCGGGCTTGCGCCGAGTTCCCGGACCATCTGCTGCTCAAGCGCGGAGGGCAGGGTGCGGATTCGCATACCAGCCAAGTCGCCGATGGACTGAATGTGGCGCGTGGTGGTTGCGAAGCTACGCCAACCGCCCGTGTTGCCCACCGCCACCAGCCGGAGCCCCAGACCGTCCGCCAACATGGTCTTGCCCATGTCGCTGACGATGGGACCATCCAGCACACATTCCGCGATGAAGTCGTCCGAGAACGAATAGGGCAGGTCGAGCACCTGCACGCGTGGATAGAGCGTTGCCAGGCCGCCGACCGTCGTCTGGTGCATTTCCAGTACGCCGCTCTGCAGTGACTCGATGCACTCACGCTCGCTGCCGCAGAACTGGCCTGAAGGGAAGATCTGTACGTCGACCTGGCCCGGCAGCAGTGCCTCGACGGTGTCCTTGAACGCCACGGCACCGAAGTAATCCTCGTCGTCCTGCGATGCAAGGAAAGCCATGCGAACGGTGTAAGGCGCACGCTCGACCCGCGAGGCCAGCACGCCAGCCAGGCAGCCGGCGACGATCAGCGCAAGCAGTATTCGCATGACAATGGGGTTGTTCACGCAGCCACTCTCACTGCAGGAAGCCCATCCAGCGTGGCACCGTCAGCGTCAGCGCCGGGAAGAAGGTCACCAGCAGGATTACCAGCACCTCGACGGCCAGGAAGGGCAGCATGGAGCGGATAATTGCCTCCACGCGCTCGTTCGCGACGGACGCGGTCACGAACAGCACCAGCCCCATCGGCGGCGTCGCGAGGCCCACGGTCAGGTTGATGCACATCACCAGGGCGAAGTGCACGGGATCGACACCGAGCGAGGTGAAGATCGGCGCCAGCACAGGCCCGGTGATCAGGATCGCCGGGCCAGCGTCCAGGAACATCCCGAGCACGAACAGCAGGATGTTCAGCAGCAACAGCAGCAGCAGCGGATTGTCGGTGATGCCGACCAGCAGCGCGGCCATGCGCTCGGCCATGCCGGACACGGTGACCAGCCAGCCGAAGGTCACGGCCGCGCCCACCAGCAGCAGGATCACGCCTGACTGGATCGCGGTCGAGACAAACACGGTGCGGAGACTCGCGAGCGACATCGTGCGCAACACCAGCAGCGTCACCACCAGTGCGTAGGTGGCTGCCACGGCGGCGGCCTCGGTGGCCGTGAAGAAGCCGCTCAACATTCCGCCCAGCAGGATCACCGGCATCAGCAGGGCCAGGACGGCGCCGGACAGCGCCCGGCCGCGCTCGGGCCAGGTGGCCTTCCTGGAGGCAACCGGCAAGTTGTGTCGACCGGCCAGGAAATGGGTAACCGCCATCAGCCCGAGACCCATCATGACGCCCGGCACGATGCCGGCCGCGAACAACGCGCCGATTGACACGTTCATGACGAAGCCGTACAGGATCATGATTCCCGACGGCGGTATGATCGGGCCGATCACTGCCGCCGCCGCCGTCACGGCCGCGGCAAAGCTGCGCTTATAGCCGTTCGCCTCCATCGCCGGGACCATCATCTTGCCGATCGCCGACGCATCGGCGACCGCGGACCCGGAGATGCCCGCGAACAGCATGGACGACAGGATGTTGACGTGGGCCAGTCCGCCGCGGACGTGTCCGACCAGCGACTGGCTGAAGCGCACGATGCGCATCGTGATGCCGCCGGAATTCATCAGTTCCCCGGCGAGGATGAAGAACGGCACGGCCAGCAGCGGAAAGCTGTCGATGCCGTTGTAGAGTCTCGACAGCAGCGCCGCAAAGTACGGCTGCTGGTCGTCGAGGACGAGGCTCAGGCCTGGGCCTACCAGCAGCGCGAACACCACTGGCATGCCGAGCGCCAACAGCAGCACGAAGATCCAGAAGAAGGCGGTCGACATGCCTCAGCCCCCGCCAGACTTCACGCCTGGCACGGCGCCGACGAGCGTCAGGTCGGGATCCGGACCGAGCAGCGAGCGCAGCAGCCGCATCACGAGCTCGATGCCAATTAGCATGAGGCAGACGAAGGCGGCCGGCACGATCGCGTAGATCCATGCCATCTGGATCCCCAGCGCCGAGGCGGTGAGCGCCAGGCCCCGGGCCCAGAAGGAAAGGCTCTGCACGAGCATTTCTGCGCAGATCCAGATGACCAATGCATTCAGCGCTGCGCTGGCGGCGAGCAGCAGGCGCGGCGGCAGCGTGGCGGCAAAGGAGCCGATCGCGACATGCGCGCCACTGCGATAGGCAAAAGGCGAAACCAGCAATACCGACCAGACCAGCGCCACGCGGGCGAGCTCTTCCGCCCAGTCGAGGGTGTAATCGAACATCGCGCGGGAGAGGATCTGGGCGATCGCCAGCAGCACCATGGCGCCTATGAGGGCGGCGGCCAGGTCCCTTCCGACCCGGGCGATGGGTGCATTCACCGCGGCAAACGCAGCGATAACCCGGTCCAGGAAGTGCAGCAACGGGTGCGGACCGGGTCCGTTCATGGACGGCCTGTAGAGGGCGCCCCGGGTGGGGCGCCCTCCAGTCTACTTACTTGCCGCCAAAGTTCATGCGGAACTGGGCGCCGAAGTACCGGTCCGCCTCGCGCGGAATCTGCAGCCGCGGCGCACCGCCGGGCCCGCCGCGCGTAATCAGCGCAGCAAAACTCTCGTCGGTCAGGTTGCGGCCGAACAGCGTCAGGCGGTACTTGTCACTCTTGTCGCTGATCCCCACCGAAAGATCGATGGTGGAATAGGACGGGATCAGCGTGATCGCCGGCTCGTTCAGGTCCGAGTACTGGTCGTCGGTGTACACGTACAGCACGCTCGGCACGATGTCGATGGACGAGAGCGCTATGCGGTACTCGGCGGTGAGGGACGCTTTCAACTCCGGGGCAAGCGGCAGCTTCGTGCCATCCCGCACGGTGGGCGTGGACCCCGGCGGCGTGAAGAACTTGTCGATCTTCGCGTCCGCGTAGGCAATACCGCCGCCGAGCGAGAAGTTGTCGGTGGGCCGGGCCATGAAGTCGAACTCGAAGCCTTCGGTCGTCACCGAGCCGGCGTTGGTCAGCGTGGTGATCAGCGTCCCGTTCAGGAACAGGAAGTTGTTCGCCTGGAAATTCTCGTACTTCGCAGAGAACGCCGCGCCGTTCAGGATCATCCGGCCATCCATCAGCGTCGACTTGAAGCCTACCTCATAGGAATCAGCGGTCTCCGCGTCGATGACCGCGGCGTTGTTGGCCGTCATGTTGAAGAACACGTTGTAGGCCGGGCCCTTGTAGCCGCGCGCATAGCTTGCGTAGGCCATCAGGTTGTCGGTCACGTCGAACTGCACGCCGGCCCGGCCAGAGACCTCGTCGGAACTGTTGCTGCCGCTGAGCACCGCGGTTCCGCCGCCCGCCTGGTTGCGGATGCCCGGCCCCGCAATCGGCGAGAAGTTGTAGGTGTGCTTGAAGCTCAGGTCGTCCTGCGTCCAGCGGAGGCCGGCGATCACGCGCCAGCGATCCGACAGGTTGAACGTGCCGTCGGCGAAGACTGCGAGGTTCTCGAACTCGGCGCTGAACAATGCATTGGCAGAGGGCGCCTCGATGACAGAAGCGCTCGGCGTGCACGGCTGCAGCCCGGTCGCGTCGGCCGGCAGCGTGCTGGAGCGGCACACCAGGGTGTCGCGCCGGAAGTAGCGCTCGGCATCGGTCTTGGCGTAGTAGACGCCGGCCACGTAGTCGAGGAACTCACCGCCCGGCGAGGCGATGCGCAGCTCCTGCGAGAACGTGTCCTGCGTCTGCGGGCCGAAGTCGTGCAACTGGTTGATGCCGACGTAGGCGGGGCCGGCGTCGAGCCAGTCGCCCTCGCGCACCTCGGTTGAATCCCAGGTGCGATAGGCCGTGATGGAGGTCAGTGCGTGGTCGCCGATGCCGATGTCGGCCTGCGCCGACAAGCCCCAGGCCTCTTCCTCGGACGCCATGACGAGATTCTGGCGGACTGTGCGACTCTCGTCGCCCTTCAGGTAGTCCGTCCCGCCGAGCAGCACCGCGAGCGCGGCGGCCTGGGTGCCAGTCGGCGCGCCGCCGATGACCTCCACGCAGCAGTTGTCGTCGGACGTGCGGTAGTCACCAATGAACGTGAGCTGCAGATTGTCGCTCGGGTCCGCCACCCAGATGCTGCGGATGCCCCAGCGATCGTAGCCATTCAGCTTGCCGCCGGCCGGCGTCGAACTGATGTTGTCGATGTAACCGTCGAAGTCGCCCCAGGTCACGGTCGTACGCGTGCGCAGCCTGTCGGACACCGGCGCGTCGAGCGAGGCGCGTATGCGCTTCTCATTGTCCTCGTACCAGCCGAAGTCGACAAAGCCGCCCATTTCCGCCGTCGGCTTCTTCGAGACCACGCTGACCACGCCAGCGGAGGCATTCTTGCCGAACAGAGTACCCTGCGGGCCGCGCAGGACCTCAACGCGCTCGACATCGTAAAGGTCGCCGAAGGCTTCGCCGGCCGAGGAAAGCACGACCCCGTCGAGCACGAAGGCCACACTGGGCTGGGCGGCAATGGCGAAGTTGATGGTGCCCACGCCGCGCAGGAACAGCGCCTGGTTCAGTTGCGTGTTGGTCTTGCGGATGTTGAGCGAAGGCACGAGTTGCACCAGGGATTCGGCGTTGAAGCCGCCGGTCGAGTCGACCATGTTGCCGCTGACGACGGACACGGCGATCGGCACGTCCTGCAGGCGCTGCTCGCGCTTCTGCGCGGTAACGACGATTTCACCCAGGGACGTCACGGCTATCGCAGTTTCCTGCGCGACAGCGGTTTGTGAAGCGGCGAGCGTCGCCAGGACGGCTGCCGCGAGCACCAGACTGGGCTTCTTGTGGCTGGTCGAGTCGAGCACTGTGGTATCTCCCCAACTGAGTTTTCACGACGGCCTGGTCGGCCCCGGGACGCGCGTGGCGCCATGACGGCAACCGTATCACGCCATTTCTATGTCTTACAACCCTTATATAAGACATCAAAAGTTAGAATTGTCGCGGCCCGGCAACAATGCGGTGGTACAGGACGGCGTCAGCCCCCCGGTTGCCAGTGACGTGTGCCGCCGTCTGGCGGTAGCTCAACCGTGCGTCGCGCGGCGGCGCCAAACGGGATCAAGGCGCCTCCCCTAGCAAAAACGGCGGTTTCCTGCAGCGCGAGATCAAGGCGCAGGACCCGGCCGCCGTCGTAGGCCCCGCCGGCCGGGAAGCGGTGCCAACGGCCGGCCGGCAGGTAGATGTCCACGGAGCCGCCCGGGTTGACGCAAGGGGCGACGAGCAGGTCGTCGCCCAGGAAGAACTGGGTTTCGAAGGCCCAGGCGGCACGTTCCTCCGGACAGGCCAGCGGCATGGCGCGCTGCACCGGCAGCCCGCTCTCATGGGCCCTGACCATGCAGCGCTCGATGTAGGGCAAGAGCCGATAGCGCAGGTCGAGCGCCGCATTGACTGCGGCCTCGGCCTCGCGGCCGTAGGACCACGGCTCGCGTGGCCCGATGCCATGCAGGCGCATGTGCGCGGAATACACTGCGGCCTGTGCCCACCGGACATAGAGTTCTGCATCACGGCTGTCGCCGTAGAAGCCGCCGACGTCGGTTGCGTAATACGGTCCCCCGGTCATGCCCCATGACAGGCCACCACGAAGGCTCGCGGCCAGACCGCCCCAGTCCGCCTGCGGATCGCCGCCCCACTGCGACGGATAGCGTTGGGATCCGGACCAGGCCGCGCGACTGAACAGGAAGGCGCCACCACTCGCGTGGCGTTCAGCGGCCTCGTACACGCAGCGGTTGTAGAGCAGCGCATAGGCGTTGTGCAGCTCGCTGCCGCTCGAGCCGTTGCTCGCGACCATGTGCTCGTCGACCTGCTCGCCGAAATCGGCCTTGATCATGTCCACGCCGGCCTCGAACAGCTCGCGATGCCGGTCGCGCCAGTACGCGTAGGCGTCCGGGTGCGTGAAATCCAGCAGTCCCGACTCGGGCAGCGGAGTCAGCACCGCCCCGAACGGCTCCAGGTCCCACTGGTAGCGGTAGGCCTCGCCGCTGCGCCGGTCGCGCAACAACCAGCCCTTGGCCGCGAGCTCCGCGAAGAGGGGGTTCTTCACCGAGATCAGCGGGTATTCCCAGACGCAGATCCTGAAACCCAGCGCCTTCAGTTCGGCGATGACCGGCGACGGGTTCGGATAGCGCTTCGGGCACCATTCGAAGGCGAATCGCGTATCCGTATCCTGCCAGGCGCGCCCGTCGAACGTGATCGTGTCGCATGGCATGCCGCGGGCGCGGACCTCGCGCGCAACGGCGAGCATCTCGTCAGCGTCCTTGTAGTAGGCCTTGGACAGAATCACGCCGAGGCTCCACCGCGGTGGCACCGGCGCGCGGCCGGTCAGCGCGGTGTACTGGCGCAGCTGCTCGGCGCCGTCGATGCCGTCGAACAGGAATAGATCCAGGGAAGGCGAATCCACGAACAGCGCGTAGGCGCGCTGCGACCATGGCGCATAGCCGACGCCGTGGGTCACTGCAGCCGTCGTGTGCACGAAGACGCCCCAGCCATCGGGACTCCAGGCGAACGGCGCGTTCTTGTAGCTCGCCTCGGCGTTCACGCCCAGCGCATCGTGATTGAACGAACGCACGAGCTGGCCGCGCCGGTCGAGGCGCCCCCATTTTTCGCCGAGGCCGTATACGGCGCTGTTCGCACCGAGATCGAGGCCGACCAGCCAGCCGCCTTCGGTCCGGGCGAAGGGCGGCAGGCGGAAGCGGCGTGCGAAGTGTGCGTCGCCCGGCGACCGTTGCACGACACGCGATCCGCGAGAGAGCGCAAAGGACAGCGGCTGGTGGCCGAGCACCAGCAGCAGGTCACCGCCGGCGATGCGGGTTTCGCCCTCGCTGCAGGCCAGCGTCGCGGTCAGCGCCGCTGGTTGCTCCACGAGGATGCCGTAGTCGCGGGCCACGGGCCCAATGCGCAGGCGAATGCCCGCCTCGTGGACGGTCACCGTCAGGGCGCCCGCCGACGTAGGCACGGACACGGCGCCGCCGGCGGCCATGGTCGCTGCGCCGGTGACGCTCACCGGCCGGATGTTCCCCCAGTCCGGCGACGTGACGTCGAAGGCACCCATGGTCAGGCCAGTTCGAGTACGGGAATGCCCCAGCGCGCGGCGATGGCGCTCAGGGCGGGCTTGTGGTCGCCGTAGGCCAGCGCGAAATGATGCTCGAGTCCCTCCTGCATGATGGTCTCGTGGACCTCCGCTGCGGGCCGGTCAAAGCGAATCGTGCCGGAACAACCAGTGAAGGCCATCGGCGCCCGGATCACCTCGGCGCCGGCGACCATCAGCTTGACCTCGTTGCGCGCGCGCGAAATTCGAGCCAGCGTGATGCGGCCCGGCTTGATCGGAAACTGGTGCAGCAGCGGCATGCGTCGATTGGTGTGGATGGTCGCCTCGGCCTCGACCTCCGGATCGCGCATCGACAGGGGAGCGAGGCCACAGTGCCAGATGACCGCGGTATCGCCGGCGGGCGTGATATCGACCAGGTCGGCCATCCAGGCCGGTTCACCCGCCAGCTCCTGCAGCAGCAGCTGGGTGATCGAGCCATTGACGTCAGCCTCGCATGCCGCGGGGACACCCTGCTCGTTCATCATCGCCATCGGGCCGCACGCGGCACAGCCGTACTCGGTGAACATCTCCGGCCAGCATCGTACCGCCAGGCCGCGCGCGCCGCTCGCGCGCTGCACATCCTCGAGCGCACAGAACACGCGGAAGGACCGTTCGAGTTGCGCGGCGTCGACCTTGTCGAGACCCCGCAGGTCCGCCGCGGCCATCGCGTACACGTCCGCGACCCGCGCGGCGTCGGCTGCGCGCGCCTTGTCGAACAACTGCTCGAGCGGAACGGTCGCCACCTTCATGCCAGCCAATGCGCCGAGCAAGGCCTCATCGTATTCGCAGGTGTCGAAGCCATCGGGATGCTTGCCGACGACGGTGATGGTGCCGCCTGCCAGCGCTCCGAGCGCGCGATCGGCCACCGCGCGGGCGTCCGCGTCGGCTGCCATGCGCACCGGTTCCGCACGGCTGGGCAACCTGGCGGCTGGTCGCGCCAGACCGCGCAGGCGTTCGCCCAGCCCGGCCTCGTCGGGCGACGCGTACAGCCAGCCGTGGCTCGCGTCGGCACGACCCAGCGCGTGCGCCGCCAGGTTGAGGCCGCAGTAGGCGTTCAGCCTCAACCGCCCGCCGGCGCGCGGCTCGGGCATCGCCCAGATCGCCAGCGGCGTGGTCGCCACGCGCGCCAACTCGACCGTCATGGTGGCGTCCGTGAAGGTGACCTGCAGGATCAGCAGCAGGTCTATCGGACCGGCAGCGCCGATCTGATTCACGGCCTGCTCGGCCGCGGCTCGATCGAAGAGCAGCTCGCGCGGTCCAATCGCCTCGATTCCCGCGGCCTCCAGCGCCGCAAAGGCGCGGTCCTTCATGTCCTCCGCGAAGGGCACGTCGAACGTGGGGCGGGCCAGCGCAGCGACGCCGTACTTGAGTCCCATGTCAGCTCCCAAATCCTCGATAGGCATGCCGGAAGCCGGCGTCCGCGGGCAGCACGCGCGGGCCGGATGGCCCGTAGCAGGCATGCCGGTGCCAGGGTATCGCCCCGGCATCCGTCAGCCGGTTGAGTTCACGCATGTAGCGAACCGCCTCGCCCTGCAGTCCCGCGCTGATCGCGTCCCACTGCGGAAAGGCCTGGAAAGCCTTGAGCCAGATCGCCCGTCCGGCCAGATAACCCGAGGCGCCGGCGCGATAGGCGTAAGCAAGCACGCTCAGGAACTCGCTCATTCCTGCGCCTGCGGACAGCATGACCCATGGCCGGCCCGCGGCTTTCCCGATCTCGTCGAACCACCGCTGCACGTCTGCCGAGACCTGCGCGTCGTGCGGCGGCATCGCCTCGGCCGCAACCGGGCTCTCGAGCTTGAACAGGTCCACGCCGAAGCGTGGATCGGCGAACGTCCTGACGCTCTCGAGCACCAGTTCGGGCCGCTTCGACTTCATCTCGACGTACTCGGTGGTTTGCTCCGCATCGCGCGCCAGCGGGTAGACGAGTAATTCGAAGACGAACGGGATGTCGTAGCGAGCGCAGGCCTCGCCTATGCGCTGGGTGAATTCCTGCTGCGCGCGGCATACCCCGGCATCAGCGTCCGGCCGGTACCACGCCAGCACCTTGACGGCGTCCGCGCCCGCCCGCTTGATCTTCTCGACCGACCAGTCGTCGATTTCCGCCGAGACACGGCCGCCGGGCGTGTCCTGGAAGACCGAGTCCTCGAGGGTCAGGATCATGCCGATCGCCGGATTGAGCATCGTGACGCCGCGCGGGTAGGCGAAGTGCGGGTCCAGGAGCATTGCCGAGGATTCGCCCTGCAGCTCGCGGATCAGCAACTCCTTGAATCCAGCGACATCCTCCCAGGGCGCTTCCTTCGTGCCGCGGCGCTCGCGGATCAGGTTCTTGATCGGCGGACGCTGGTCGACCGCGGTCATCTTGAAACGCCCGTTGGCATCGGCCATGCGCCGCATGCCCCAGTACTTTCCGGCAGACAGGATCATCAAGTCTTCCCCGCGGCGGCAAGGGCCGCCTGACCCAGCAGTTCCTCCACCTCGGCGCGCGCAGGAGCACCTGCGCGGCCGCCGCGACGCTGCACCTTGAGCGCAGCGGCGGCGGAAGCAAATCGCACGGCCGCGGTCTCGTCCATGCCTTCTGCCAGCCCGAGCGCGAACGCGCCATGCCAGACGTCGCCGGCGCCCAGCGTGTCGATGACCGGCACCTCATGTCCCGGATGGTGCGTCAACCGGCCGCCGTCGAGCACGTACACGCCTGCCCGCCCGGCAGTGACGCAGCACCATCCCGGCAGGTTGTCGGCTGCCTGTCGCAGCCCGGCAACGGGGTCCGCCTCGCCAGTGCAGTCGGTCAGCGCTTCGGCCGAAAAGGCCACGTGCGTCGCCGCTGTCAGCATCGCGCTGCCCCATCGCACGGGCTTGTCAGCGTCGAGAATCGCCGGGAGGCCGCTGTCGCGGGCCGCCGCCAGGGCATGAGCCGCGCCGGACGGCCAGCGCGAGTCCGCGAGTACCGCTGCAGCGACCGCTTGCCGGGCCGACGGCAGCCACCCCGTCTCGTCCGGCAGGCCGGGGTCACGATAATTGACGATCATGCGTTCGCCGGACCGATCCACCAGGACGGCCGACAGTGAGGACGAGCAACCGGGGAACCGCCGCACGAAGCTGCAGTCCACGCCGTGGCTTTCGAGCTCGACGACGATGGTGTTCGCGATGACGTCGTCGCCGACGCGCGCCGCCAGCATGGCGCGGCCGCCGAGCCGGGCGATTGCGACGGCAGCGGTTGCCGCCGGACCGCCGCCCACCAGAGTGAAATGCGAGGCCTGGTGCTTTTCGGCAGTGCGCGGCAGGGCGGGTACGGCAAAGACGTAGTCCTGCACCGCATGCCCCACACAAAGTACCGTCGCCATGGAATGCCTGCCGGGGCCGCGCCGCCTGTCGTTCAGGACAGCACGATGGAGTAGACGAGATGCGTCGTGTCGCAGCGGCTGACGCGCCATTCGACCCGGCTGCCATCCAGCGCAATCGCCACTCGCTCTATGTGCAGCAACGGTGCGCCGACTTTGACATTTAACCGCCGGGCGTCGTCCCTTCGCGCCGTGTCCGCGCGCAGCTCTTCCTCCGCGCTGACGATATTGACGTCATATTCCTGCTGGTACAGTGAATAAATCGCATTCGGCAGCGGCCGGCGGCGGTCGATGCCCGGGAAGATCTTGAGAGGAATGACGATTCGCTCCAGCACGATTGGCTGGCCGCCGACCAGCCGGGTGCGCACCACCTCGACGACCTGGGCGCCCTTTTGCAGGTGCAGCTTGGTCAGTTCAATTGACCTGGCCGACCGCCGCCGAACGGTCTCGTCCTCGCTGGTCGGAATCGCCCGTTCGCCGCCCGGTTCAGCCAGGCGGAAGAACCTGAACAACGCGCGCTCCTGGGTGTGTTCGGCGACGTAGGTCCCCTTGCCCTGCCGGCGCTCGATGAGCTTTTCGACGGCCAGCGCATCGAGTGCCTTGCGTACGGTGCCCTGGCTGACGCGCAGCTTGTCGGCCAGCGCCTGCTCGCTGGGCAGGGCTTCGGCCGGTCGCCAGGCCCCCTCCGCGATCTGGCGCACCAGGAAGTCATACACCTGGCGATACAGGGGCCGATAGCGGGGAGATTCGTCCATGGGAGTGCACGACCTGGGCAGTGTCTGTCGCCGTACAAATGGTACGCGCCCGCTTGCGCGCCCGTCTAGCATCTCATGTATAGTGTCTTATATAAGAGTTGTATCAGTTCATGGCCGGGCCCTGTCCGGGCTGGCCCCGTCACAGGAGGGTCCGATACGTGAACGCTCCGCACTTGCTGGTCCATGACCACAAGGACAATGTAGGCGTAGTCGTGGTGGAAGGCCTGGAGGCCGGCGCCACGATGCTTTGTGTGGTGACCGAGGACAATTCGGACTTCACGATGACCGCGCGCCAGGCCGTGCCGATCGGCCACAAGATCGCCCTTGCCGACCTCAAGCCGGGCGACACGGTGATCAAGTACGGCCAGGACATCGGCAGGATGGCCGGCCCCGCGGCCCGCGGCGAGCACGTCCACGTCCACAACCTGAAGACCAAGCGCTGGTAGGAGCGGAAACCGACATGAGCACCGGCAGGAAGATCTGGGCCTGGCGCCGCGAGAACGGCCGCGTCGGCGTTCGTAACCACGTCGCCATTCTCCCGGTCGACGATATTTCCAACGCGGCCTGCGAAGCGGTCGCCGCGCACATCCAGGGGACGATCGCGCTGCCCCACGCCTATGGGCGCCTGCAGTTCGGCGAGGACCTCGACCTGCATTTCCGCACGATGATCGGTACCGGCTCGAATCCCAACGTCGCCGCCTGCATCGTGATAGGCATCGAGCCGGGCTGGACCCAGAAGATCGTCGACGGCATCGCAGCGACGGGCAAGCCCGCAGCCGGCTTCTGGATCGAGAACAACGGCGATATCGCCACGGTCGCCGCAGCCTCCCGCAAGGCCAAGGAATTCGTCCACCAGACCTCGGAACAGGTGCGGGTCGAGTGCGACCTGTCGGAACTCTGGATCGCCGCCAAGTGCGGCGAGTCCGACACCACCACCGGCCTGGCGTCCTGCCCAACGGTCGGCAACATGTACGACAAGCTGATCCCCCACGGCATCTACGGCTGCTTTGGCGAGACGTCGGAACTGACCGGCGCCGAACACCTCGCGGCGCAACGTGCCGCGACGCCGGAGATCGCCGAGAAGTTCATGAAGACCTGGCAGGCCTACCAGGACGACGTGATCGAGGCGCACAAGACATCGGACCTGTCGGACAGCCAGCCGACCAAGGGCAATATCGCCGGCGGCCTGACGACCATCGAGGAGAAGGCGCTGGGCAACCTCGAGAAGATCGGCAAGAAAGTCAGTTACATCGACGTGCTGCAGCCCGCCGAAGCCCCCGCCCGTGGCCCGGGCCTGTACTTCATGGACACCTCGTCGGCGGCGGCTGAATGCAACACGCTTCAGGCCGCGGCGGGCTACGTCATGCACATCTTCCCGACCGGCCAGGGCAACGTGATCGGCAATCCGATCATGCCGGTCATCAAGGTCACAGGTAACCCGCGCACGGTGCGGCTGATGTCGGAACACATTGATCTCGACGTGTCCGGCGTCGTGCGTCGCGAGATGACGATCGAGCAGGCCGGCGATGCGCTGATCGAGATGATCGTGCGAACCGCCAATGGCCGGATGACGGCCGCGGAAGCGCTCGGCCACCGCGAGTTCGTCATGACCAAGCTGTATCGCAGCGCCTGAATCCCGGCGGTACCGCCAAATACAGGTCCGTTCACGACCGCAACATCATGGCCGACGCGATTCGACTGTCCCTTGCCGAGGCCGAGCGCTTCGTGACCGCGGCGCTGGTCGCCAGCCGAGTGGGCCCGGAAAACGCCAGGCTGACGGCCTGTGCGCTGGTCGCAGCGGAGGCGGACGGCCAGGCCGGCCATGGGCTCTCTCGCGTACCGTCCTACGCCCTGCACGCCCGCGTAGGCAAGGTCGACGGTCTGGCATGCCCGACCGTCGAACGCGTCGGCGCTGCGGCCCTGCGCGTGGACGCGGCGCGCGGGTTTGCCTATCCGGCCATCGAGATGGCGCTCGATGCCCTTGAGCCGCTGGCGAGGCAGGCAGGCATGGCGCTTGCGTTGATCCGGCACTCGCACCACTTCGGGCAGGCTGGCGCGCATGCCGAGCGTGTTGCCGGGCGCGGCCTGGTCTGCCTCGTGCTTGGCAACACGCCCAAGGCGATGGCCTTCTGGGGCGGCCGCAAGCCGGCGATGGGTACCAACCCGATCGCGTTCGCCGCGCCGTTGCCAGACGGAAGGCCATCGCTCGTGATCGACCTGGCGCTGTCCGTTGCGGCGCGCGGCCGGATCGTCGCGGCACAGAGATCCGGCGAGAAGATCCCGGCCGAGTGGGCGGTCGGTCCCGACGGGCAGCCCACGACGGACGCCGGCCTGGCGCTGGCAGGCGCGCTGTCACCGATCGGCGGTCCCAAGGGCGCGGCGCTCGCGCTGATGGTCGAGATACTCGCTGCCGCGCTGACCGGCAGTTCGTTCGGCTTCGAGGCAAGCTCGATGTTCGACGACAAGGGCGGCCCACCGAACATGGGGCACGTCATGATGGCTCTCGATCCCGGGCCGCTGTCCGGCGGCGCCTTCGCGGGCCGCATGCTCGACCTCGTGCAGACGCTCGAGGCCGAGCCGGGGGCCCGGTTGCCAGGCACACGCAGGCTGCTGGGTCGTGAACGTGCTGCCCGCGACGGAGTCGCGGTGCCGGCGGCACTGCACGCCGAGATCCAGTCACTGATTGACCTGCCCGCTTAGGCGGCGCGGTTCGACCGCAGGAGCGTAGCGCATGGCCGACATCGTAATCGCCGAGTTCATGGATGAGGACGTCATCGCCAGGGACCTCGCCGGCCGCGACGTCCTCTATGACCCGGCATTGGTCGACAAGCCGGAGGCACTCGCGACCGCATTGAAGGACGCGCGTGCGCTGGTGGTGCGCAACCGGACCCAGGTGCGCCCGGCGCTGCTGGCCCAATCGCCCTGGCTCAAGGTGGTCGGCCGGCTCGGCGTCGGGCTCGACAACATTGACCTGCCGGCCTGCGAGGCGCGGGGCATCGCCGTCTGCCCGGCCACGGGAGCCAACGACATCGCGGTCGCTGAGTGGGTGATCACTGCGGCGTTGATGCTGTTGCGCAGCGCCTGGCTGTCCACCGCACACGTCGTCGCCGGGACATGGCCGCGGATGGCGCTGATCGGCCGCGAAGCGGCGGGCCAGCGCCTGGGTCTGGTCGGCATGGGCGCCATCGCACGCGAAACGGCCAGCCGCGGCCGGGCGCTCGGCATGACGGTTGCGGCATTCGACCCGTATCTGGCGGCGGGTCATGCCGCGTGGACCGGCGTGCAGCGCCTGCAACTGGATGAACTGCTGGCCAGCAGCGACGTGCTGAGCCTGCATGTGCCGCTGACCCCCGAAACGCGTCGCATGATCGACGCCGGCAAGCTGGCGCTGATGAAGCCCGGCGCGATTCTGGTGAATGCTGCCCGCGGCGGGGTGGTCGACGAGGCGGCGCTCGTGGCGGCCCTCAAGGCCGGGTGCCTGGGCGGCGCCGCGCTCGACGTGTTCGAGTCGGAGCCGCTCGATGCGACCCACGGCGCCTTGTTCTCGGGTGTGCCCAACCTGGTCCTCACTCCGCACATCGGCGGTGTCACAGAGCAGTCGAACGTGCGGGTGAGCGGCGTCACTGCGGCGGCGATCCTGCGGCACCTCGATGCCTGACACCGCGGCTGCGCCATGAGTACTGCGGCAGGGTTGCACGATCCGTGCGACCTGCTGGTGGTCGGCGGCGGCATCAACGGCTGCGGCATTGCGCGCGACGCAGCAGGGCGCGGAGCGCGGGTCGTCCTCTGCGAGCAGCATGACCTGGCGGCGCACACTTCCTCGGCCAGCACCAAGCTCATCCACGGCGGCCTGCGCTATCTCGAGCATTACGAATTCGGTCTGGTCAGGAAGGCACTGCGGGAGCGCGAGTTGCTGCTGGCGGCGGCGCCGCACATCATCCGGCCGCTGCGATTCGTGCTGCCGCACGACTCGCACCTGCGGCCCGCGTGGCTGATCCGTCTCGGCCTGTTCCTGTATGACAATATGACCCGGCGCGTGCGGCTGCCGGCATCTTGGGGCGTGGACCTGCGCGTTCATGCGGCGGGCGCCGCGCTCGACGCCCGCTTCGAGCGCGGCTTCGAGTATTCCGACGGCTGGGTGGACGACGCGAGACTGGTGATCCTCAACGCCCTGGACGCCGCCGAGCGCGGCGCCCGCGTGCTCACCCGGACGAGTTGCGAAGGCATCCGGCGCGAGCAAGACGGCTGGCACACGACGCTGCGCGACGCGCACGGCACGCACCATGTCCTGCGCGCCCGGGCTATCGTCAACGCGACGGGACCCTGGGCGTCGCGCTTCCTGCGAACCCGGTCGCCCGTCTGCAGCGACAATGGTGTGCGCCTGATCAAGGGCAGCCACATCGTGGTGCGCGCGCTGTTCGAACATCCCTATGCGTACATCTTCCAGGGTCCGGACGGGCGCATCACGTTCGCGATTCCGTACGAGCGGAATTACACGCTGATTGGCACGACAGACATCGAGCATGCGGACGACCCGAACGTGCTGCCGCTCATCGGCGAGGACGAGATCGCCTACCTTTGCGAGATGACCAATGGCCACTTCCGCACGCAGATCACCCCACGGGATGTCGTATGGAGCTACTCGGGCGTACGACCGCTGCTCAACGACCGCTCACCGGACGCACCCAGTATCACCCGCGACTACGCCTTCGAGCTGGATACCGCAGGCGCGCCGATCCTGTCCGTGTTCGGCGGCAAGCTGACGACCTACCGCAAGCTGGCCGAAGAGGCGATCGACCGCCTCGCGCCGCTGCTCGGCAATCGCGGCCCCAGGTGGACAGCGCGGGCGCCGTTGCCCGGCGGCGAACTCCCGGGCGGCAGTTTCGACACATTCCTCGACCAGGTCGCCCGGCGCTGGCCGTGGCTGCCCGGCGCATTATGCGAACGGCTGGCACATGCCTACGGGACGCGCATGGAGCAACTGATCGACGGCGCACTAAGCATCGGGGACCTGGGGGAGGAAGTGCTGCCCGGCCTGCATGAGCGCGAGATCGGCTATCTTCGACGCGTGGAGTGGGCCCGCACCGCAGAGGACATCCTGTGGCGGCGCAGCAAGCTCGGCCTCGGCCAGGCACCCGGTGCAGCAGCCCGCCTCGATGGATGGATGGCTGCCCACGCGGCGTAGCCTGAACTGAGAAACGGGCAAGTTTCCTACGGAGGGACCGCGATGTCGCGCTACATCCTGTCGCTCGACCAGGGCACGACGAGTTCGCGTTCCATCCTGTTCGACCACGATGGCAACATCGTGGCGAGCGCACAGCGCGAGTTCATGCAGCATTTTCCCCGTCCGGGTCAGGTCGAGCACGACGCCGACGAGATCTGGGCGTCCCAGTCCGCGACGATTACGGAAGTGCTGGCGCGTGCGCAGGCGACGGCTGCGGACGTCGCGGCGGTCGGCATCACGAACCAGCGTGAGACGGTCGTGCTGTGGGACCGGGTCACCGGTCATCCCATCGCGCCCGCGATCGTCTGGCAGGACCGCCGCACCGCGGAGATCTGTTCATCGCTCAAGTCGCAAGGTCATGAGGCGCGTGTGTCGGAGCGCACCGGCCTGTTGCTGGACCCGTACTTCTCCGCCACCAAGATTGCCTGGTTGCTGGACCGGATACCGGGCGCCAGGGCGCGCGCCGATCGCGGCGAACTGTGCTTCGGCACCATCGACAGTTGGCTCATCTGGAAGCTGTCCGGTCATCGCCTGCACGTGACCGACGTGACCAATGCCAGCCGCACCCTGCTGCTCGACCTGCATACCGGGCAGTGGGACGAGGAGATGCTCGGGCTGTTCCGCGTTCCGCGGCCCTGCCTGCCCGAGGTCCTGCCTTCGTCGCTCGGCGCCGGCACCGTCGGTCCGCTGGAGGTGTCGATTGGAGGAGGCACCGCGCTGCTTGGCGGCATTGCGGGTGACCAGCAGGCCGCGCTGTTCGGCCAGAGCTGCCTGCGTTCCGGCATGGCGAAGAACACCTATGGCACCGGTTGCTTCATGCTGATGAACACCGGCGACAAGCCGCTGATGTCGAAGAACCGGTTGCTGACCACCGTGGCCTGGGACGTAGGCGGACGGCGCTATGCGCTGGAGGGCAGCGTCTTCATCGGCGGCGCAGTCGTACAGTGGCTGCGCGACGGACTGGGCCTGATTGAAAAATCTTCCGATATCGAGTCGCTGGCTGCCAGCGTGCAGGACAACGGCGGCGTGTTGTTCGTGCCGGCTTTCACCGGCCTGGGCAGCCCGCATTGGGACGCCTATGCACGCGGCACGATGGTGGGGCTCTCGCGCGGCACGACGCGCGGCCACCTGGCGCGCGCCGCCCTCGAGGCAATCGCGTTCCAGAGCGCCGAGTTGCTCGTGGCCATGCAGCGTGACGCAGGCCAGCCACTCACAGAGCTGCGGGTAGACGGCGGCGCCACCGCAAACAGCCTGTTGCTGCAGTTCCAGGCGGACCTGCTCGGCGTGCCGGTAGTGCGGCCCCGTGTCACCGAAACGACGGCACTGGGAGCCGCGTACCTGGCGGGGCTCGCGACCGGGTTCTGGTCGTCGGAACAGGAGCTGTCGGCCAGCTGGCAGGTCGATCGCCGGTTCGAGCCCTCGACCGACAGGGATCGTGCGGCCGAGCAGATGCATCAATGGTCCCGTGCTGTAGAGCGATCACGCGGCTGGATCGAAGGCGCTGACCGTCCACACGGCCAGCCATGACAGGATGAAGCCGGGCACCAGCTCGTACAGCTGGAATATCTCCCATCCCGTCGCGCCGTCCAGCTGCGGCCACACGATCACGGTCAGGCCGCCAACCACGATGCCGGCCAGCGCGCCGTTCCTGGTCATGCGCTCCCAGTACAGCGACAGGATGATGGCGGGCCCGAAGGCGGCGCCGAAGCCCGCCCAGGCCCAGCTCACCAGCAACAGCACCTTGCTCTCGGGATCCAGGCCCAGCAGGAACGCCACCACGGCGATGGCGAGCACCGCGGCGCGCCCGACCCACAGCAGTTCGCGCTTGCCCGCCTGCGGGCGGACCAGGCCGCGGTAGAAATCCTCGGCGAATGCCGATGACGAGACCAGCAATTGCGCGGACGCGGTGCTCATCACCGCGGCCAGGATGCCCGACAGGCAGATGCCGGCGATCACCGGGTGGAACAGTTGCGTGGCCATGAAGATGAACACCTTCTCGCTGTCGGCGCCGGCCAGCGGCCGGTCCAGCACCAGCAGCCCGGTCATGCCGACGACCGCCGCCGAGACCAGGACGACGACGACCCAGCCCATGGCAACCCGCCGCGCCGTGTGCATCTCCTCGACGCGGCGTATCGCCATGAAGCGCGCGAGGATGTGCGGCTGGCCGGCATAACCGAGTCCCCAGCCGAGCAGTGACAGGATGCCGATCCAGCCCAGCGCCGCGCCGCCGTCGCCGATGAACGGATCGAGCAGCGCCGGGTTCTTCGCCTCGAGGGCCACGAGCGACGCATCGACCCCGCCCGCCAGGTGCACGCCCATCGTGCCGACCAGCAACAACGCGAAGAACATCAGCGAGCCTTGCAGCACGTCGGACCAGCTCACGGCGAGGAAGCCGCCGAAGAACGTGTAGACCAGCATCACGATCGAGCCCCAGAACATGGACTCGACGTAGGGCAGCCCGAACAGCGACTCGAACAGCTTGCCGGCCGCGACGAAGCCGGCGCTCGTGTAGAAGGCGAAGAACACGAGGATGAACAGCGCCGACAGCGTGCGCAGCAGCCGCGAACGGTCACCGAAGCGCCGCTCGAAGTAGTCCGGCAGCGTCAGCGAGTCCGACAGCAGCTCGGTGCGCGCGCGCAGTCGCGCGGCGATGAAACGCCAGTTCGCCCAGGTGCCGACCACCAGGCCGCCGATCAGCCAGATGGAATCGAAGCCGGACAGGTAGGCCAAGCCGGGCAGCCCCATCAGCAGCCAGCCGCTCATGTCGGAAGCCTGCGCACTCAGCGCCGTGACCCAGCTGCCGAGTTTGCGGCCACCGAGGATGAAGTCGCCGAGCGAGTCGGTGCGGCGATAGGCGAGCGCGCCCAGCAGCAGGCAGACCGCCATGTAGACGACCAGGCTCGCGGTGATCGCGACGTTGTTTTCGATCATGGTGCCGCTCCGGAATTCGCGCGACTATGCCAGCATCGGGCCGCGCCGGGAACCGCGCCAACCGCGCCTCGCTGCCTGCAGCCCCGGATGATGATGTTATGGTGGCCGCGCGGCCGGCCCGGGCCCTTCGGCTCCGGACCCGCCGTTGACCGACCTTAACCTCAGGGGGAAGACTTCATGAAGAAACTGATTGCCATCGCATTGCTGGCCCTGCCGATGGGCGCGGCCGCCGATCACCTGGACGTCATCGAGTTCAAGCTCAACGACGGTTGCAGCTTCTCGACCTATATTCAGATCGTGAAGGACTTCAATGCGCAGTGGGGCGTCAAGAACGCCTACAAGGCCGAGGTTCTCACGCCCATCCAGAGCAACAACCTCGAATCGATGTACTGGGTGGGGCGCACCAGAGACGCCGCGGCCTTCGGCAAGGCCTGGGATACCTGGCGCGCTGAAAGTGCCGACCCGAACACCGTGGCCGGCAAGATCGCGGCGCGTTTCGTCGCGTGCGAGACCAATGTCGGCCGCCGCGGTTACGACATCCACTGACCGTGAATGGCCGCCGGGCGCCTGTCGGGCACCCGGCGGCTTCCGGGGGACCCGGACCCTTCCTACTGTCCGGCCGCCGCCAGCAGCCGGTCGATCATTTCCTCTGCCTGCGCGCGGTAGCCGCCGCCGAACAGGTTGAGGTGGTTGAGCACGTGATACAGGTTGTAGAGGTCGCGGCGCGTGCCCGCCGCCTGGTCCATGGGCCAGGTCGCGACGTACGCTGTATAGAATCGCGGGCCGAAGCCGCCGAATAACCGTGTCATCGCGATGTCCGCCTCGCGATCGCCGAAATAGACGGCCGGGTCGTAGATGACCGGCTGGCCCGCCGCGTCGGTGCCGCGATTGCCGCCCCACAGGTCGCCGTGCAGCAGCGACGGCACCGGGCGGTAGGTCGCGAAGAACACGTCCATGACTTCGAGCAGGCGACGGCCGCGGTCCTGCAGCCGCCCGCCGTGGCCGTTCGCCAGCGCCAGGTCGAGCTGGAACGCCAGCCGTTGCTCGCGCAGGAACGCGACCCAGTCGTTGCGCCAGCCGTTGCGCTGCGCCGTGCTGCCGATCGTGTTGTCGCGCCCCAGCCCGTAACGGCCGGCCTGCGCGCGGTGCAGCCACGCCAGCTGCTCGCCGAGGCGCGCGTCGGACGCCGCGTCGTCCGGCGCGAAATCGATCCACTCCAGCGCCAGCAGCGCGCCGCCCGCGAAACCCGTGACTGCCAGCGGCTCCGGCACGCGCACCGCCTGTGCGGCGCGCAGTTCCGCCAGCCCGTCGCGCTCCGCTTCCAGCATCGGCAACCGCTCGCCGGCCGCCACCTTGACGAACACGGGACCGCGCCCCGTTTCCCAGCGCCAGCAGGTATTGATGCAGCCGCCATGCACGGCCGCGGCCGGCTGCGGCGCCACCTTGCAGCCGAGCGCCGCGGACAGCGCGGCCGCCTGGCCGGCCGTCCCGGGCGTCATCAGTCGAGCGCCTTGGCCAGCCGCACCGCCTGCTTGTGCAACAGCGGGCCGAACTTGGCCCGGCCGTAGAACGACTCGAGCGCGTCGAGGTCCGGCGGGCGACGCTCGATGTCCTGCGGCGAGAACTCGAGCGGCATGTTGCAGGCGATGGTCGTCAGGCGCCTTGCCAGGAACGCCGCGTCGCGATGCTTGCGCAGCCTGTCCGGCAGCTTTGAGGCGCCACGGATCGACACGTGGGCCGCAGCCTCGAGGTTATCGTACAGGTCGTCAAGCGAACTGAAGACCCGCAGCAGCGCCGCCGCGGTCTTCGCACCCACGCCCGGTACGCCCGGTATGTTGTCCACGCTGTCACCGGCCAGCGCCAGGTAGTCGGCCATGCGCTCCGGGCGAACGCCGAACTGTTGCTCGATCTCGTGATAATCGAAACGCCGGTTGGCGGCGTAATCCCAGAACTGGTCGCCGTCGCGCACCAACTGCGCGAGGTCCTTGTCGCGGGTCACCAGCACGCTCGCATGGCCCGCGATGCGCATGCGCGCCGCGATGGCGCCGATGATGTCGTCCGCTTCATAACTGCCGCTGGCGTACTCGGTCACGCCCAGCAGGCGGCACAATTCGCGGCAGCCCGCAAACTGCCGCTCCAGGTCCGGCGGTGTCGGCTCCCGGTTGGCCTTGTAGGCCGGGTAGATCTCGTTGCGGAAGGAGCTGGACAGGCTTTCGTCGAATGCCACGGCGACGTGCCGCGGGCGCTGCTTTTCCAGGACGTCCTGCAGCACGCGCGCAAAACCGTACAGCGCGTTGACGGGCTGGCCGTCCTGGTCCGTCATGTCGGCGCTCACGGAAAAATACGCGCGGAAGATGAAGTAGCTCGCGTCTACCAGGTGCGCCTTGGGCGGGGCGCGATTCACTGCATCCAGCGCTGGATGCGATCGTGCAGCGGACTCGAACGCGGGAAGTGCGCCTGCAGGTATTCCATCTGGTCGGCCAGCACGCGCCGGCCCTTGAGGTAGATGTACTCCGCGTAGGTCGGCGTGAACGGCACCGCCAGCAGTTGCATCCCGGCCTGTTCGGGCGTGCGCGATGCCTTGCTGTTGTTGCAGCTGCGGCAGGCTGCCACCACGTTGTTCCAGCCGTCGTGCCCGCCCTGGTAGAAGGGGCGCACGTGCTCGCGCGACAGGTGGGTCGACGAGAACCGCCCGCCGCAGTACATGCACATGTAGGCGTCGCGCTTGAACAACGTCTCGTTGTTCAGCGGCGGCGTGTAGCTGCCGTGCAGGTTGCCGGGATTGGACGAGCGGCCCGCGGTCGCCAGCATCGAGTTGATCTCGATGACCGTCTGCAGCCCGGTGCGCGCGTTGCGGCCGCCGTGCAACGCATACAGGATGCTGCCGAACGCGTACAGGACCTGACCCATGCAGTGCAGCCGGACCGCATCCTTGTAGTCGATCCACTCCAGGGGCATCCCGGAGGCGTCGGTGCGCAGCACCTGCTGTGACAGGCGCTGCGGCCCCACGGGCCGGACCTCCAGCGCGTCCAGCCAGTCGCTCGCGGCCTCGATTTTTTGCCTCGCAATCATGTCGGGCGTCCAGAGCCCTCAACAATACGGCACCGACGGCGGTCCTTTCAACGAGTATAATTCCCGACCCCGTTTCGGCCCCAGGGCCGCGCTCGCCGGCTGCGGCGCGCACGACGGCGAATTCCGGAGGAACTGAATGCCCATCACGATTGGCGTGCTCAAGGAGACCGTGGCTGGCGAGACGCGGGTGGCCATCAGCCCGGAGGTCGCCGGAAAGTTCACCGCCGCCGGCGCGAGGATCGCCCTGCAGACCGGCGCCGGAGTCCGTGCCCGCTTCCCGGACGCGGCCTACCAGGGCGTCGAATTTTCGGACACCGCCGAACAGGTCCTCGCCGCGGCTGACGTGCTGCTGACCGTGCAGCCGCTGCCGGTCGAGCGGGCCGCGGCGCTCAAGGCCGGCGCCGTCGTGGCCGGCTTCATGCAGCCGCATGCCCAGCTCGACCTGGTCCGCGCCCTGCGCGACCGCAAGGTCACGAGCTTCTCGATGGAACTGATACCGCGTATTTCACGCGCGCAGTCCATGGACGCCCTGTCGTCGCAGGCGGCGGTCGCCGGCTACAAGGCCGTGCTGCTCGCCGCCGCCACGGCGGACAAATTCTTCCCCATGCTGACCACCGCCGCCGGCACCATCCGGCCCACCCAGGTGCTGGTGATCGGTGCCGGGGTCGCCGGCCTGCAGGCCATTGCGACCGCGCGCCGGCTCGGCGCGGTCGTCGAGGCCTACGACGTGCGCTCAGCCGTTCGCGACCAGGTCAAATCGCTCGGCGCCAAATTCGTCGACACGGGCGTAACGGCCGAAGGCGAGGGCGGTTACGCGCGCGAATTGACCGACGACGAGAAGCAGCAGCAGCGCGAGGTCCTCGACGACCGCATCGCGGCCGCCGATTGCGTCATCACGACCGCCGGCGTACCCGGGCGGCCGGCGCCGCGGATCATCAGCCGCGTCACCGTCGAGCGCATGAAACCCGGCGCGGTGATCGTCGACCTGCTGGCCGAAAATGGCGGCAACTGCGAACTGGCACGGCCCGGCGAGGTGGTCGAGCACGGCGGCGTGCGGATCATCGGCCCGGTCAACCTGCCGAGCTCCGTGGCCTATCACGCCAGCGAGATGTACGCGCGCAACCTGCTCAATTTCCTGAAGCCCGCGCTGGTCGAGGGTGAACTCAAGATCGACTGGGAAGACGAGGTGTTCGCGGCGGCGTGCGTCACGCACGACGGCGCGGTGAAACATGAGGCAACGGCCAAGTTGCTGGGGGGTGCGTGATGGAAGGCGTGACGGCGCTCTACATGGTGATGCTGGCGGCCTTCACGGGCTACGAGGTGATTGCGCGCGTGCCGGTCATCCTGCACACGCCACTCATGTCCGGGTCGAATTTCGTGCACGGCATCGTGCTGGTCGGTGCGATGGTTGCGCTCGGCCGCGCCGGATCGCCGCTCGAGCAGGTCATCGGCTTCCTCGGCGTGGCACTCGGCGCCGGTAACGCGGTCGGCGGCTACGTTGTCACCGAGCGCATGCTGCAGATGTTCAAGTCCAGCGGCCAGAAGTCGCGCAAGGAGGCGCCATGATGGGCGGCCTGCTTCCGGAGAACACCACGCTGCTGCTGATCGACGCCAGCTACCTGCTGGTCGCGTTCCTGTTCATCATGGGCCTCAAGGCCATGAGCTCACCGGTCACGGCGCGGCGCGGCATCGTGGTCGCCGGCATCGGCATGCTGATCGGCACGGTGATGAGTTTCCTGTACCCGGGCATGGGCAACTTCGCCCTGATGCTGGCCGCCATCGCGGTCGGCGGCATCCTCGCCTGGTGGTCCGGCAAGAAAGTCGCGATGACCGACATGCCGCAGATGATCGCGCTGTACAACGGCATGGGCGGCGGCGCGGCGGCGTCGATCGCCGCGGTCGAGCTGTTTCGCGCGGTGAGCGCCGAGCCAGGCTCGGCCTCCGACCACGGCACCGTGGCCAGCAGCCTTGCGGTCGCCGGCGCGTTCATCGGCTCGGTCAGCTTTTCCGGGTCGATGATCGCCTTCGCCAAGCTGCAGGGGCTCATCGGCAGCAGCATGCGCTTCAAGGGCCAGCAGTTCTTCAACATCGTCATCACGGTCGCGACGCTGTTGCTCGGTGTCTCGATCGTGGCGCTGGGTCCTCCCACCGGCCAGCAGGTCGTGCCCTTCTTCATGCTGGCGCTGCTGCTGGGCGTCACGATGACGCTGCCGATCGGCGGCGCCGACATGCCGGTGGTGATCTCCCTGTACAACGCCCTGACCGGCCTGGCCGTGGCCTTCGAGGGCTTCGTGCTGAACAACGCGGCGATGATCATCGCCGGCATCGTGGTCGGCTCGGCCGGCACGCTGCTCACGCAGTTGATGGCGAAGGCGATGAACCGCTCGCTGGCCAACGTGCTGTTCTCGAATTTCGGCGCGAGCGAGGCCGGTACCAGCGAGGGGGTCAGCGGCTCGCTGAAGCCGATCGAGCCGTCCGACGCTGGCGTCATGATGGCCTTCGCCGAAAAGGTGCTGGTCATCCCGGGCTATGGCATGGCGGTGGCGCAGGCGCAACACAAGGTCTGGGAACTGTGCAGGCTGCTCATCGAGCGCGGCGTCAACGTGCGTTTCGCGATCCACCCGGTCGCCGGCCGCATGCCGGGCCACATGAACGTGCTGCTGGCCGAAGCCGGCGTGCCCTACGACCTGATCGCGGACCTTGACGAGATCAACGCCGAGTTCGAGACCGCCGACGTGGCACTCGTGATCGGCGCCAACGACGTCGTCAACCCGGTCGCGCGCAGCGACAAGTCGAGCCCGATCTACGGCATGCCGATCCTCAACGCGGACCAGGCGCGCAACACGCTGGTCGTCAAGCGCGGCCAGGGCGCCGGGTTCTCTGGCATCGAGAACCACCTGTTCTACCTCGACAACACGCGCATGGTGTACGGCGACGCGCAGAAGGTCGCCGCGGAGTTGATCCAGGCGGTGAAAGCAGTCGGCTGAGCGGGACGGTGGTGAGCGCGCGGTGCCGTGCCGGATGGTGCGGAGGCGTCAGGCCTCAACCGGGGCCTGATCCGGCGGTCACTCGGCGTCGGCGTTCGGCATGACCAGCCACAGCACCAGATACACGATGATGCCCGGGAAGGCTGCGCTCAGCACCGAAACGACCACGTAGATCAGCCGCACCTTGCCCGGCGACCAGCCGACCCAGTCCGCCAGGCCGCCGCAAACGCCGGCGATGACGCGGTCCCTGGACCGCTTGAGCTTGGCCTTGCCTTCCGCCATCGATCTCTCCTCCCGGCCGCACGACTGCCGCCAACTCTAGCAGGATTCCGCCGCCGGTCCCTGCCGCGGACGCGAATTCACGCGGCGGCCAGGAAGATCGCTGCCACGCAGCCGATCCCGACGAACCACGCCAGCGAGCGCAGCGCGGCGCGGTCGGCAAGGTATGCGGCGAGGTAACCGATGCGGGCGGCGATGAACGCCACCGCCAGCGCATCCACTCGCGCGGCATCGGCGCCCAGCTGGCTGGCGATGATGACTGCAGCCGCGAACAGCGGGAACGCCTCGAAGGAATTCTGCTGGGCCGCATTGGCGCGGGCCCGCCAGCCGCTCAGGCCGTCCAGCCACGCGCGGGGATTGCGGTTGTCGTACGGTGCGCCGGCCTTGGCCAGCATCGTTGCCACGTAGGGCAGCGCTCCGGCAACCAGGATGCACCAAAAGGAAACAGGCATGGCTTGGCTCCCACGGGCGCCCATCGCGGCGCGGCAGGGAGTCTATCAGCGGCCCGTGACTCCGCTGCGGCTAACTGCCCGGGCCTCGTCGGTGCTGGCCCGACGGCGGCACGGCGGCTGGGCGCCGGTCGCGCAGCATCCGCTCGCGCATGTCGCGGCGCTGGTCCGGCGTCATGTGGCGCCAGCGCTCGCGCAGTTCCTGCCGACGCTCGGGCGGCAGCGCGTGAAAGCGCCGGTAGGCGTCCCGCACCTGGTCACGCTGCTGGGGGCTCAGGTCGCGGAAGCGCTGCCAGCGTTGCCTGACGCGCGCCTTTTCATCGGGCGGCAACTGCTGCCATTTCTGCCAGCGCTCGCGCGCCCGCGCCTGCTGTTCGGGGGTCATGCGCAGCCAGCGGTCGGCACCGCGCGCCATTGCCTGCTGGCGTCCCGGCGGCATCTCGTCCCAACCCGCCTGAAAGCGCTCCAGGAACTGCTGCTGCCCGGCGGAAAGCGCGGCCCACGGCACGCCCGGCGTCGTCTCCTGCGCCAGCGCCGGCAGCGCCGCCAACACGAGCCACGCCGACGCGATGACCGCCAGACTAACCTTCGTTCTTGACATCGCCTTGCACCTCCCGTCGCCTCGCAGAGCGCTCGATTTCGCGGTCGAGATCACTGGTCATCAGCGCATCACTCAGTTCTTCGTCGAGTCCCGCCTCCTCGGCAAGGAACTCAAGGAATCCCGGCTCGATCGTGTCTTCCGGCCGCGGCGGTTTGTCGGCCGCTGCCGCTCCGGCGCCCAGCGCGGCAATCGGTGCCAACGCCAGGATCGCCGCCGCCCATGACCGTGCGCGCATTGCCTCAGCCAATTCCGTTGCCCGCCCCGGCCTGCGCGGCCCAGGCGTAGAACTCGGGGTCTTCGTGCAGCAGGTCGAGGTCTTCGTCGGCCGCCAGCAGGTCGAAATCATCGACCAGCGCGGCCACCGCCGGCGCCATGACGGGTCCTTCACCCACGCCGCCGGGCTGCAACCACAGCGTCACCGCCAGCACGGCCAGCGCGGCAACCGCCGTCGCCGGTACCCAGGGGCTGCGCCAGGCGGTCGGCTTGCCCAGTTCCGCAACCGCCGCGTAGCGTGCCTGCGTCAGACGCGAGCGCATGCTGCCATCGATGCGCTCGACGCCTTCGTTGAAGACCGCGCGGGCGCGGGCTGCGAATCGATCATTGCCGTCGGTCATGTCCAATGCTCCCCGAGCCGGTCGCGCAGCGTATGCACGGCGCGAAAGTAATGCGTCTTGACGCTGCCTTCGGAACAACCCATGGCCACCGCCGTCTCCGCCACGCCAAGTCCTTCCAGCGCCCGCAGCACGAATGCTTGCCGTTGCCGGTCCGGCAAGGCCGCCAGCCCGGCCTCGAGCGACTCGAGCGCCTGCTCGCCCTCCAACCGCTGCAGTGGTCCGCCACCCGGATCCGGGGCTGCGGCCACCGGGTCGTAGACGTCGTCGTCCGCGCCGCCGCGTGACGGCATCCACGCCATCACCCGCATGCGCACCTTGCGCCGCCGCATGAAGTCGCGGATCCCATTGTTCAGGATTCGGTAAAACAGCGGTGTCCACTCGGCCGCCGGCCGCCGGCCGTAGCTGCGCGCCAGGCTGATCATCGCATCCTGGACGATGTCCAGCGCATCGTCGTCGTCCCTGACGGCGCCGCGCGCGATGCGGAAGGCGCGCCGCTCAACCGCGGCCAGGAACCGTTCCAGCGCCTGGGCCTGGCCCATGACCGAAGTCTCCGTTGCCGCCGTGCCCCGGGGCATCCCGGCGGCCGGCATCATCAGGTCAAGACTAGCAGACGCCATGTTCACAAACGCTCCGGCACGACGGCCGCGCAGGCGGCCTTCACGGGTGCTATAACGTTCGGCGCCCCGGCGCGTTGACGGCCCGGCGCACCATATCCACTGCAGTTCTGCCCGGCCGTGACCCTCGCCCACGACACCCCGATCCTCAAGGTCGCCCTCGACACGCCATTGCGGCAGACCTTTGACTACCTGCCGCCCCGCGGCCAGGGCGGCTGGCCGGCCGTGCCCGGGGTGCGCGTCGAAGTGCCCCTCGGCCGGCGCCGGGCCATCGGCTATGTGACCGCCGTGACCGACCGCAGCGATCTGCCGGCGGCACGCCTCAAGGCGGCCTACGCCGTGCTCGACGAAATGCCCCTGTGGGACCCGCCGACGCTGGAACTGATCAGCTGGGCCGCAGCCTATTACCACCACCCGGTGGGGGAAGTCTTCGGCACGGCCGCGCCCGTCGCGCTGCGTGCCGGCGCTGCGGCCACCCGGGACCAGACCTTCTGGCAACTCGCCGCGGCAGGGGACAGTTCCGGCCAGCGGCGCCTGGGCGCCCGCCAGCAACAAGTCCTGGAGCGGCTCGCCGCCGGGCCGGCGCCGGAGCCGGAATTGCGGCAGCTCGGACTCGGCGCCGCGCTGCGGTCGCTGGCACAGCGCGGCATCGTCGAGTCGTTTGGCGCCGCCGAGCCCGCGCCGCCGCCGGGCACGGCCAGCAGCACCGCGCCCGAGCTGACCGCAGCGCAAAGGGCGGCCTGCGAGGCGGTGGCCGGGTCCTTCGGTTCATACGGCGCGTGGCTGTTGCGCGGCGTCACCGGCAGCGGCAAGACCGAGGTCTACCTGGACCTGATCCAGCGCGTGCTGTCGCGCGGCGGCGGCGCACTGGTGCTCGTGCCCGAGATCAGCCTGACCCCGCAACTGGTGGCACGGTTTCGCGCCCGCCTCGCGGTACCGGTCGTCACCATGCATTCCTCCATGACCGACGCTGACCGCTTCACGGCCTGGCGGGCCGCGCGTTCGGGCGCGGCGCCGGTGGTCATCGGCACGCGTTCCGCGCTGTTCACGCCCATGCCGTCGCTCGGCCTCATCGTCGCGGACGAGGAACACGACCCGTCCTACAAGCAGCAGGAAGGCTTCCGCTATTCGGCGCGGGACCTGGCCGTTGCGCGTGCCAGCCGCCATGACATCCCGGTGGTCCTCGGATCGGCGACGCCGTCGCTGGAGACGCTCGCCAACGCGGTTTCAGGTCGCTACACGACGCTCGCGCTGCCCGAGCGGGTGGGCCGCGCCGGCGCGCCGCGCGTCAGCGTCGTGGACCTGCGGCACCACGCCGCCCGCGACGGGCTGGCGCAGCCGGTGCTGGCCGCGATCGAGCGGCACCTCGGCCAGCGCGGGCAGGTGCTTGTCTACCTGAACCGGCGCGGCTACGCCCCGACGCTGTTCTGTACCGGTTGCGGCTGGATCGCGCCATGCCGCGCCTGCGACGCACGGCTCACGGTGCACATGACGCGCGCGCGCCTGCTCTGCCATCACTGCGGCGCGGACGAGCCGATGCCGTACGGCTGCCCGTCCTGCGGCGCCGAGGTACGGCCGGTCGGCCAGGGGACCGAGCGCGTCGCGCACGCGCTGGCTGACATCTTTCCGGGCGTCGCGCTGGTGCGCATCGACCGCGATGTCATACGCCGCCGCGGCGACATCGAGCGCGCGCTGGGCGAGGTGGCGTCCGGCAAGGCACGCATCCTGCTCGGCACGCAGATGCTCACCAAGGGCCACGATTATCCCAACGTCACGCTGGTCGCGATCCTCAACGCCGACCAGGGACTGTTCGGCGCCGACTTCCGCGCCAGCGAGCGCCTCGCCCAGCAGATCGTGCAGGTCTCCGGCCGCGCCGGCCGTGGCGACCGGCCGGGCGAGGTCCTGATCCAGTCCGCATTCCCCGAGAACCCGCTGCTGAGCAGCCTGGTGACCGAGGGCTACGACGGATTCGCCACGCGTGCGCTCGAGGAACGGCGGGCGGCGCATTGGCCGCCCTATTCGCACCTCGCGCTGCTGCGGGCGGACAGCCCCGACCGAGCCGAGATCTTCGGCTTCCTGGACCAGGCGCGCACCGCGACCGAGGGCCTGGTGCGCTCGGTGCGCGCGCTGGGCCCGGCGCCTGCGGCGATGGAACGCCGTGCCGGCCGCTACCGCGCGCAGCTGCTGCTCGAGAGCGCGACCCGCGGGTCGCTGCAGCGGTTGCTGGATGCCTGGCTGCCGCGCGTCGAGGCGCTCAAGCCACCGCGACGCATTCGCTGGTCCATGGACGTGGACCCCATCGAGGTCGACTAGCGCGCGGAACGCGCGGCTCTCGCGCCAGCGTCGGCGAGCCGGTAGGGGGCAGACCCCGCAACGCCATCCGCCCCGGGCCCGCTCGCTCAGTCGATCTTTATTCGCTCGCCGGGCCCGGGGCGGATGGCGGAAGCCGGCCGCAGCAAGGCGTTTTTCCGACAGCGTGGGAACAGGAGAGCCGGACGCCGTACTCGTCCTCCATCGGGTAGACTTGCGCGCCAAGTCCGCCTGATCCCGCCCGTGAAGTACCACATCGAACAGCTGGTGAATTCTGCGCTGCAGGCGCTGCCGCCCGAGGCGCTGGCCGCGGAGCTGCGCACCGTGCAGCCCGCGGTCGAACGCACGCGCGACCCGGCGCACGGCGATTTCTCCTGCAACGTCGCCATGCAGCTTGCACGCAGCGCCCGCGGCAACCCGCGGCAGCTCGCGCAGGCGATCATCAAGGCGCTGCCCGCCAGCGGCTTCGTCGCGAAGGCCGAGATCGCCGGCCCGGGGTTCATCAACTTCTTCCTGTCGCCGGCGGCCTGCCAGCAGGAGTTGCGCCGGGTGCTCGAGGCCGGCCCGCAGTACGGCCGCGGACAGCTCGGCGCGGGCCGTCGCGCCATCGTCGAGTTCGTCTCCGCCAATCCCACCGGGCCGCTGCACGTCGGCCACGGCCGCCACGCGGCCTTCGGCGCATCGCTGGCCAACCTGCTGGACGCAGCCGGCTTCGAGGTGCATCGCGAGTACTACGTCAACGACGCCGGCCGGCAGATGGACATCCTCGCGGTCAGCGTGTGGCTGCGTTACCTGGAGTGCTGCGGCGAGACATTCGCATTCCCGGCCAACGGCTATCGCGGCGACTACCTGCGGGACATTGCGACGGCCTTGCATGCCTCGGCCGGCGACCGCTTCCACCGAGCGGCCGCAGAGGTCTTTGCGGGACTGCCGCCCGACGAAGCGGATGGCGGCGACAAGGACCACTACATCGATGCGCTGGTCGCCAGGATGCGCACGCTGATCGGCGACGCGGCCGTCCGCGACGTGTTCGAAGCGGGGCTGCAGGACATCCTCGCGGACATCCGCGACGACCTCGAGGGCTTCGGGGTCGCCTTCGATCGCTGGTACTCGGAGCGCAGCCTCTCGGACAGCGGCGCCATCGACCATGCGCTGGACCTGCTGAAGGAGCACGGCACGGTATTCGGGAAAGACGGCGCCCTGTGGTTCCGCGCGACGGCCTTTGGCGACGAAAAGGACCGCGTGGTCGAGCGAGAGAACGGCAACAGGACCTATTTTGCGTCGGATATCGCCTATCACCTCGAGAAGCGCGAACGTGGCTTCGACCTGTTGCTGGACGTGCTCGGCGCCGACCATCACGGCTACGTCGCGCGCGTGCGCGCCGGCCTCGAGGCGATGGGCCAGCCAGGCGACAGTCTCGAGGTGCGGCTGGTGCAGTTCGTGTCGCTGTTCCGCGGCGGAGCAAAGGTGCAGATGTCGACGCGCTCGGGCGAGTTCATCACGCTGCGGGAACTGCGCACGGAAGTCGGCAACGATGCCGCGCGACTGTTCTACGTGATGCGCTCCAACGACCAGCACCTCGATTTCGACCTCGAGCTGGCGAAGTCGCGCAGCAACGACAACCCGGTCTATTACATCCAGTACGCGCATGCGCGGGTCGCCAGCGTGCTGCGGCAGCTCGCCGACCGCGGCCTCGAGCTCGACCTCGCTTCCGGCAGCGACAGCCTCGATGCGCTGGACGATGCGCACGAACGCGCGCTGATCACGGCCGTCACGCGCTGGCCGGAAGTCGTGGAAGCGGCCGCGATGCAGCGCGCGCCTCACGTCGTCGTTCACTACCTGCGCGAGCTGGCGGCCGCGTTCCACGCCTGCTACAACGCCGTGCCGTTCATCGTCGACGACGCGCGGTTGCGCAATGCGCGGCTGGCACTGATCGTTGCCGCCCAACAGGTGGTACGCAACGGCCTCGGCCTGCTCGGCGTATCGGCCCCGGAGACCATGTGATGTCTGAACGCGACTACAAGCGCAACCGCGCGCGGCGCGACCCTTTTTCCGGCTACACGGGTCTCGCCCTGGGACTGCTGGCGGGCCTCGGCGTCGGGCTCGGCATCTACCTGCTCGACCGGGCGCCGCCGGCGCCCGCCGGTGAGCGGCCCGCGCCGGCTTCCACGCGCGAGTCGGAAGCGCCGCAGGAGCCGGAGACACGCTTCGACTTCTACGAGATGCTGCCGAACTTCGAGGTCGTCGTCCCGGAGCGCGACCGCGAGGTCAAGCGCGACGCACCGGCGGGCTCCGTCGAGAAGGCCGGCGCCTACGTGCTGCAGGTGGGTTCATACAAGGCGTTCGCCGAGGCAGATCGCGTGCGTGCGCAACTCGCACTGCAGGGCATCGCGTCCAAGGTCCAGCGCGTCTCCGTGGACAACGACACCTGGCATCGCGTGCGGGTCGGGCCGATTTCGGACCTGACCGAGTTGAATCGCGTGCGCAACCGGCTGCGCGAAGCGGAGATGGACGTACTGGTGATCCGCGTCGGCGGCTGAGCACCGCTGCATGCCACGTGCCTCCCGCCGTGGGAAGGCCGAACGGACCACAGATATCAGCCCTGCCAATCCGGTGTCGGCGCGGGCGAGCGCGCGGGATCCGGTCGGGTTCCCACGCTCGCTCCACTCAAAGTCACTCGCTTGGGGAACCGCGACCACCTCGCGCGCTCGCCCGCCGTACCTGCGACGCCAGGAGCGGGCGGGCCGCGGTCAGCGAGCGAATAAAGATCGACTGAGCGAGCGACCCCGGACCGCCTGCGACAATCACCGTCGGACCTGGATGTCGGGGTGCCGCTGCGCAGGTTCCGCAGTGCATGGACCCGCGGATCAGTCCTCTTCGGTGATCTGCCGGAAGTCGACGCCCAGCGCGCGCAGCTTGCGGTACAGGTGCGTGCGCTCCATACCGACGCGCTTGGCGAGCTGCCCGACCTTGCCGTTGCACAGGATCAGCTGCTGCATCAGGTAGGCGCGCTCGAACTGCTCGCGCGCCTCGCGCAGCGGCAGCGCCAGCAGGTCCTGCTTGACCAGCGGCTCCTCGGCCGGCTGCTGCACGGTCAGCTCGCGCTCGATCGCCTCCAGGCTGATCTCCTCCGGGCCGCCGACGATCAGCAATCGCTGCACCAGGTTGCGCAGTTCACGCACGTTGGCCGGCCACGGGTAGTTGCGCAGGCGGTTCTGTGCCGCCACGCTGAAACGCCTGAACGTGAGCTTTTCCTCGTCGACCAGCCGGTCCACGTAGTGGCGCAGCAGGTCCGGGACGTCCTCGGCGTACTCGCGCAGCGCCGGAATGCGCAGCGTGATCACGTTGAGCTGCGCAACGAGGTCGCGGCGCAGCGCCTCGTCCGGCCGCGACTCGATGCCGGGCTTGGCGGTGGCAACGAAGCGCAGCCGCAGCGGCACGCGTTCCGAGCCGCCGACCCGCACGTAGCCGCCGTCCTCGAGGTCGGCGTGCAGTACCCGCTGCGCGGACTGCGGCAGGTCCTCGATGCCGTTCAGCAGCAGCGTGCCGCCTTGCGCCTGGTCGTAGAGACCCGCCTCCTGGCCGCCGCCGCCGTTGCTGCCGCGCAGTCGCGCGGCGGCCCCCGCCGCATCCAGCGCGGCGCAGGTCATGGCGACGAACGGGCCGTCCGAGCGCGGGCCCAGCGAGTGCAGGTAGCGCGCAAAGGCCTCACGGCCCGTGCCGATCTCGCCGACCAGCATCACCGCCGCGTCATGGGCCGCGACCCGGCTGACCTGCTCACGCAATTGCTGCATCAGCTTGCTCTTGCCGACCGGCGCCACCAGCGGCGGGATCAGCGTGCGCTGGGCCTGCCGTCGTCGCCGCCCGGCTTCCAGTGCCCGCTCGACGGTGCGCAGCAGCTTCGCCAGCGACAGCGGCTTCTCGACGAAGTCCAGCGCTCCGAGGCGGGTCGCCTCGATGGCCGTCTCGACCGTGCCGTGACCCGACAGCATCACGACCGGGAAGCGCAGCGCCTGTGACGTCGACCACTCTCGCAGCAGCGTGATGCCGTCCGTGTCGGGCATCCAGATGTCGAGCAGCACGAGGTCGGGCTCGCGTTGGCCTACGGCGTTGCGGGCAGCGGCCGCATCGGCCGCGGTTTCGACCTCGTAGCCCTCCTCGCCGAGTATTTCCTTGAGCGTTTCGCGGATGTCCGCCTCGTCGTCCACGACCAGTATGCGGGGCAGGCTCATACGTGCTCTCTCCTGGACTCCGCCTTGCGGGTGTCGCGTGGCGGCGATGCGCTGCGGGCTGCCTCATCCACGGGCAGCCAGATGCGCACGCGCGCGCCGCGGCCCGGCTCATTGTCCGCCTCGATGCGGCCACCGTGCTCCTCGACAATCTTGCGCACGATGGCCAGGCCGAGACCCGTCCCTTTCAACTTGCTCGTCACGTACGGATCGAACACCTGGCCCACGAATTCCTGCTGGAATCCCGGGCCATTATCCGCCACCAGCAGCTCGACGAATCCCGTTCCGGCGGCGCGCAGATTGCGGGTCCGCACCGTGATGGCCGGCTCCGGCGAGCCCTCCAGTGCCTCGATCGAGTTGGTCAGCAGGTTGTTGAGCACCTGCCTGATGCGCACGAGGTCGCCCTCCACGAAAGCGCCCTCGTCATCCAGTTCCAGGTCGATCCGCAGGCGGGCGTCCTGCACATGATGCAGTTCGGCGGCCTCGCGCACGAGTTTATTGACGTCAAAGCGCGTCAGTGCGATTTCCGGCGCCCGCGCATAGTCGCTGAAGGCGTTGACCATCTGCTTCATCGACTCGACCTGCTGGACGATCGTGTGCGTCGCGCGGTCGAGGATCTCGGCTTCGCGCGCGCCCAGGCCGTCGAGCAGGCGCCGGCGCAGCCGTTCGGCGGACAGCTGGATCGGCGTCAGCGGGTTCTTGATCTCGTGGGCCAGCCTTCTGGCCACCTCACCCCAGGCCGCCTCGCGCTGTGCGTGCAGCAGCTGGGTGATGTCGTCGAACACCAGCACCAGGCCTTCCGGCTCCCCCATTTCTCCCGGCAGCGCCGTGCAGGCGCACATCAGTTCCCGGCGGCCGGTCTCCGCCCGCAGCGTCAGCTGTTCGCGCCAGTCGGTCTGGCCCGCTTCGATGCGCGGCCGGACCGCCGTCAGGAATTGCGCCACGAGTGTGCCGCCCGCGGCCAGTTCCTCGATGGAACGTCCTGCCGCCGCCTGCAGGTCGGCGCCGAGGATGTCGCCCGCGGCATGATTCGCGACGCGGATGGTCAGGTCCGCCTCCAATGAAATGACGCCGGTGGACAGCCTTGCGAGGATGACGGCCAACCCGCTGCGTTCCTTGTCCACGGCCTGACTGCTCGCCTCCGCTTCCGCGCGCGCGCGCGCGAGCCGCTTGGTCATGTCGTTGAAGGACGTGACCAGGAAGCCGATTTCATCGTGCGATGAACGGGTCACGCGCGTGTCGAAGTCGCCCTTCGCCACCGCTCGGGTCGCACCGATCAGGTCCTGCACCGGCTGGATGAGCCGGTCCGAGAAGAAGAACGCGCCGTACACTGCCGCCAGCAGCGCCATCAGCAACACCAGCGTCAGCGTCAGCACGAAGCTGGTCTTGAGCGGCTCCCGCAGGTACGCGAGCCGGCCGTACTGCTGGTAGGCGCCCTGCACCGCTTCCGCAAGGTCGGCGAGCCGCTGCGGCACCGGGTATACCGCCACGAGCACGCGCGGCACCTGCAGTTCCGAGGTCGGCCCCATGCGCACGGCGACACGGATGACGTAGCCGCTGCTTTGCGACGGATCGAGGCTGACGTAGCGCTCGCCGCGCCGCACGCGCATCAGCACTTCGTCATCGGGCGCCGGCGGCAGCGGGTTGACCAGGCTGGCCGCGCTGTAGGCTTCGAGCCGCCCGCCCGACCCAACCACCGCGAGTTCCTCGGCGTCGACCAGCCGCCGATGCGCGTCCAGCGCGCCAAACAGGCCAATCGAGCGCTCCGGATTGAGGTCCTCGGCGATCCGCTCCGTGCGTTCCAGGTACTCGCGCATCCTCAGGTCCAGCGCCGCCCGCGACAAGCCCAGTGCGTCGGTCAGGCCCTGGCGTACCTCGACGTGGAACCAGCTGTCGATGCCGCGCGTCAGGAACAGCACCGAGAACGTGAACACCAGCAGCAGCGGCACCAGCGCCAGTGCGCTCAGGATTGCCACGGACTGCGAACGCAACCGCGATCCCGGCACGTTGGCGCGGCGTTCCCGCAGCAGGTCGATGAAGCGCCCCGCCAGCAGCGCCAGCAGCACCAGCACACCGATCGCATTGACCATCAGGATCCACGGCTGCAGCCGCCCGAATTCCTGCGAGTCGCGGGTCGTGACCGCAAGCAGCGCGAGCGCCACGACCCACAGCACGACGCCGCTGCCGATCGCCACCGGCACCCAGCGGCGCATCATGGACGCACGCTCCAGGTGTACCAGTCCGTGGTCAGCGTCCAGTCACGCCAGAAGATCAGCACCTTGATCGCGTCGGGCAGCCCGCCGATTTCCAGCGAGGCGCGCAGGCTGATCTCGTGCCGTTTTCCGTCCTGCAGCAGCGCCGCATCGACCAGCGGCAGCCCGCGCACCTGAGACAGCTCGTCGAGCGCCTCTTCGAGCGTGCCGTGGGTCGACTGCGCGCGGCTGTTCAGGTTGTTGATGACGTAGCGCTGCGACAACGCGTCGTAAGCCAGCGTCCAGCGCTGCGCCAGTTCGGCGACGGTGGCGTCGGGCAGGAAACGGCGCTCGACCGTGATCCCGACGTCCAGCACGAGGGTCAGCGGAATGCCCTCGTGCAGCGCTTCACGCGCCGCATCGGTCAGGCCCAGATTCAGGATCGCGTTGAGCTGCCATACACCGGCGACCGGTTCCGCGAAGGCGTTGCGGATCTCGAAACGCTCGGCTGCGGCGGCGGGCGTGGCGGCGAACAGCAGGCCCGCCAGCGCGGCTGCCGCCCACCCGATTCCCGCATGTAGCCCCCGCGTGGCGTGCACTCTAATCTTCTCTCAGGCCGGCCGTTCCAGGCAGGCGTAATAGAACCCATCCGCACCCGCGGCACCGGTCGGCAGCGCCAGCCCTGGGCCGGCACCCGGACCCGGCGGGTGGCGGGAGGCAAAAATCCTAGCAGATCCAGTCACGTCCGCCGCTCCGGGATTTGCCGCGATGAAGCCCGCCACGACCGCGGCGTTCTCCTCGCGCAGCACCGAGCAGGTCGCATACAGCAGGCGGCCACCCGGCGACAGCAGCGGCCACGCGGCATCCAGCAGCTGGCGCTGCCGCGCCGCAAAGCTGCCGATGTCTTCGCGCCGGCGCAGCAGCTTGATATCGGGGTGCCGCCGGATCACCCCGGTGCCGGAGCATGGAACGTCGAGCAGGATGCGCTCGAACGGCCGGCCGTCCCACCACGTCTCCGGCTCGGCGGCATCGCCGGTCACGACCGTCGCGGCGAGGCCCAGCCGGCCGAGATTGTCGCGAATCCGCACCGCCCGCGGCGGGTCGATGTCGAGCGCAACCAGTTCCGCGAGGCCCGGCTGCAGCTCGAGCAGGTGGCAGGCCTTGCCGCCCGGCGCCGCGCAGGCGTCCAGCACGCGCATGCCCGGCTCCGCGCCGAGCAGGTGGGCGGCGAGTTGCGCCGCCACATCCTGGACCGACACATCGCCTTCCAGAAACCCCGGCAGCCTGGCCACGGGCACGGGCCGCAGCAGCCAGAGGGCCTCCGGCGCCAGGTCGCTGGTCTCGGCCGTCATCTGCTCAGCCTCGAGACGCGCGCGGTAGGCGTCGGTGGTGCCGCGGCGGGTGTTGACCCGCAGCCACATCGGCGGGTGCGCATTGCCGGCCGCCAGGATATCGCGCCAATTCAGGGGCCAGTCGCGCTCGAGCGCCTCGATGAACCAGGCCGGATGGGCATGGCGCGCCTGCGGCTCGCGGTGCGCGGCAGCCAGGATCCCGTCGCGCTCGCGCTGGAACCGGCGCAGCACGGCATTGATCAGGCCCGACGCGCGCGCCTTGCCGAGCAGACGCGACGCTTCCACGGTGGCCGCTACTGCCGCATGCGGCGGCGTCTGGTCATGGCCCAGCTGATACAGCCCGACGACCGCCAGCGCACGCACGACCGGGTCCAGCGTGTGCGGCGCGCGGTCGGCCAGCACCGCCAGGCAGGCGTCGAGTTCCTGGAACCAGCGCACCGCGCCCCAGGCCAGGGACCGCACGGCTGCGCGTGTCTCCGCGGCAATCCGCTGCTGCGCGAGCGCATCCTCCAGGGTCCTTCCTTCGCGCACGACCGCGTCCAGCAGGCGCGCGGCCTGGGCTCGCGTGGCTGCGGCGCTGGGCGGCTGTGGCATGGCTTCAGGCCGGGCTCAGCCAGGCCCGAGCATCGCCCCGGCGACGTCCCGCGCCCGGGTGAATTCGGCGGCATCGAGCGTGCGGCGGCCCTCGAGCTGCAGGCGCTCGATGACCAGCGTGCCGGCGCCGGTCGCCACGACGATGCCGTCCTGGCCGGCAGCAAGCACCTGGCCTGGCTGCGCCGGCGGCGCCGGCGGCGCCGGCGATGGCCCTACGCGTGCTTTCCAGATTCTCAGTTGCTGCCCATTCAGCCTGGTTTGCGCGACCGGCCACGGGTCGAAGGCCCGCACCATGCGCTCGATGGTCATGGCGGGCAGCGCCCAGTCGATGGCGGCTTCGGCCTTGGTCAGCTTCGGCGCGCGGGTCGCCTGCGCTGGATCCTGGGGCTCGAACCGGGCGTCGCCTGATACCAGGTCGTCGAGCGCGTGGACGATCATTGCGGCGCCCATCGCGGCAAGCGAATCCTGCAGCGATCCCGCCGTGTCCGAGGGATCGATTCGCAGCGCCTGCCGGGCCATGACCGGCCCCGTGTCCAGGCCGGCTTCCATGCGCATGATCGAGATGCCCGTCTCCGTGTCGCCGGCGAGCAGTGCGCGCTGGATCGGCGCTGCGCCCCGCCAGCGGGGCAGCAACGACGCATGGATATTCAGGCAGCCAAGCGCGGGAACGTCGAGGACCGCCTGCGGCAGCAGCAAGCCGTAGGCGGCCACCACCATGACCTCTGCGTCATGGCCGGCCAATCGCTGCGCCGCGCCGGGCGTCTTCAGCGTCGCGGGCTGCTCGACCGGCAGGCCCAGCCGTGCCGCAGCGCACTTGACCGCGCTGGCCTCGAGCTGGCGGCCGCGGCCAGCCGGGCGATCGGGTTGCGTGTAGACCGCTCGCAGCACGTGCCGGGAGGCTGCAATGGCCTCGAGTGCGGGCACCGCAAAGGCTGGCGTTCCGGCAAAGACGATCGTGAGCCCGGTGGGCACGGCGGGCCGCGATCAGATGACCGGGCCGGCAGACCGGTCGGCCGGGCGGCCCTCGGCCCGCAGCTTGCGCTCCTTCTCCAGTCGCTTTCGCACACGCTGGCGCTTGAGCTCGGACAGGTAGTCCACGAACAGCTTGCCTTCCAGGTGGTCCATTTCGTGCTGGATGCACACCGCCAGCAGGCCACAGGCCTCCATCTCGAATGACTGGCCGTCCCGGCCCAGCGCCCGCACGCGGATGCGCTGCGCGCGCTCGATGTCCTCGAAAATGCCCGGCAGCGACAGGCAGCCTTCCTGCGCGATGGCCACTTCGTCGCGCGAGACAATTGCCGGATTGATGAACACGAGCGGCTCAGTCCGCTCCTCCGAGACGTCCGCCACCAGCAGCCGGCGGTGGACATCGACCTGGGTCGCGGCCAGGCCGATGCCATTCGAGGCGTACATCGTCTCGAACATGTCGTCCACCAGGGCGCGCAACGAATCATCCACGGCCTGCACAGGCTGTGCGACGGTTCTCAGTCGCGGGTCGGGATACTCCAGTATTGTGAGGCGCGTCATGCGAATGGGGCCCCGTATTCGTGTAACTGACTCAAGAATGCTGCTAAAGTTCTGCCGGCAATGAACTTAACGCCGACGAGCCGCTCCGGGGCCGATAGCCGGGCAACTGCTCGCCGGTCATGTTTGCCGCAAGCCCGTGAGTATACGGGTGCAGCGGCTGACCCGGCAGTGAGGGAGCTGTTGATGGCGCCGTCCTCCGATTCCAAGCACCGCGGCTTTGGCCGCGCATGGTTCCACGCGGCCCTGGCCGCCTTGATCGTCACCGGCGGCCTCGCGCTGCCTGCGGCGCAGGTGACCGCCCAGTCGGGCGGCATCGACCGCAGCGTCATCCCCATTTCGCCCACCGCGCCTGAGCGCTACGTGGTCGTGAAGGGCGATACGCTGTGGGACATCTCGGCCAAGTTCCTGACCGATCCGTGGTTCTGGCCGGAAATCTGGTACATCAACCCGCAGGTCGAGAATCCGCACCTCATCTATCCCGGCGATGTGCTGGCGCTGACCTGGGTGGACGGCCGCCCGCGTCTGGTGCTGGAACGCGGCGGCGACACGCGCCTGTCGCCGCGGGTGCGCGAACAGCCGCTGTCGGAAGCGATTCGCGCGATTCCATGGGAAATCATCGAGACGTTCATGTCCAAGCCCACCGTGCTCGCCAAGGAGCAGGTCGAGGACGCGCCGTACGTGGTGACGGCCAGGGACCGCCGCATCATTGCGGCCGTCGGTGACGACGTGTACGCGCGTCGCCTCGACCAGGCCACCGTCGCGCAGTCCTACCTCGTGTATCACGTGGGTGACAAGCTCAAGGACCCGGACGACGGAGACGTGCTCGGCTACCAGGGCGTCTATGCGGCCACCGGCTCGGTCACGCAGACCGGCGACCCCGCGACACTCAGGCTGGTCGTTGCCTCCCGCGAGACCCTGCACGGTGACATCCTGCTGCCGGACAAGGTCGACCTGGGCATGGATTTCATCCCGCGGCCGCCTTCGCGCGACGTGGATGGCAGCATCATGGCGGTCGTCAACGGCCACCTGGCTTTTGGCGAGTACCAGGTCGTGGTCATCAACCGCGGGGCGCGCCACGGGCTCGAGCCCGGCAATGTGCTGTCGGTCTGGGAGCGCGGCAGCAAGATCACCGACGAGACCAGCAACCGCGAGAGCCGCAAGGTCAGGCTGCCCGACCGGCGCACCGGCGAATTCATGGTCTTCAAGACCTGGGACCGCCTCAGCTACGGGCTGCTGCTCGACTCGGACCGCGAGATGCATGTAGGCGACGCGGTCCGAAATCCCTGAATCTGGGTCAATCCGCTCGTTAATCGCACGCCGGCCCGCAGGCCGGCGTGCTTTTTTGTGCGCGTGGAAGACGCCGAGACCGAATTGCGCGCCTGGCTGCGCCTGGCCGCCGTGCCCGGCCTGGATGGCGCGCGCGCCCTGGCGCTGGTCCGCCACTGCGGCTCGGCCGACGCCGCGTTGCGGGCCTCGACAGCAACCGCGGTCGCGCTGGGCCTCGGGCCGGGCGCCGTCGCTGCCTTGCACACGCACCCCGCGACCGTCGAAGCATCGCTGCGATGGGCCGGCGTGCCGGGCTGCGCGATCGTGCGGGCTGGTGGCGCCGGCTATCCGCCGCATTTGCTGACCATCAGCGGAGCGCCGGTCCTGCTGTACGTGCGCGGCAATGCGGCCGCACTGGCGGCCGCCCAGGTCGCGATCGTCGGCAGCCGCAACCCGACGCCCGCAGGCCGCGAGACGGCGCGCGCCTTTGCCAGACGCATCACGCTGGCCGGCCTGGTCGTCACGAGCGGGCTCGCCGTGGGCATTGACGCGGCCGCGCACCGCGGCGCGCTGGAAGCTGGCGGCCGCACCATTGCCGTGTGCGGCACGGGCGCCGACCTCGTCTATCCCGCCGGCCACATGGCGCTCGCCGACTCGATCGCCGCTGCCGGAGCGCTGGTGACCGAGTTTCCACCAGGCACGCCGCCGCTGCCCGGCAACTTCCCGCAACGCAACCGGTTGATCAGCGGCCTTTCGCTCGGCGTCGTGGTGGTCGAGGCCGCCGAGCGCTCGGGGTCGCTCATCACCGCGCGCCTCGCGGGCGAACAGGGGCGCGAAGTGTTCGCCGTGCCGGGCTCGATCCACAATCCCCTGAGCCGCGGCTGCCACCGCCTGATCCGCGACGGCGCCCGGCTGGTCGAGAGCGCGGAAGAACTGCTGGACGGGCTGCAGCACGACCTGTTCCTTGCCGTCACGCCCGACAGTGCGCAAGCTGCGGACGCTCCAAGAGTTTCCGGGCCGGCGTTGGACAGCGACTGCAAAATCCTGTTGAATGCCTGCGGCTTCGGGCCGGTCGATGCCGACATCCTGGTCGAGAGAACGGGTTTTTCGGCGGCCGCCGTGTCCTCGAAGCTGCTTCTGCTCGAACTCATGGGTGAGATCGAGCCCTGCGCCGGCGGCAGATACTGCCGGATTCCCACGGGGTCGTCTGGATGAAGGAAACCGTTCTCGACATCTTGATCCACCTGTTCGAGAACTTCCTTGATGCGGGAGACGAACCCGAGCCGAGCCGCGACGCGCTGAAGCAGGGCCTCGAGCGCGCCGGGTATCCGGAACGGGAGATCGAGCGGGCGCTGGCCTGGCTCGAGGAACTGGCCGAAGGCCAGGATCATCGGGTCGGCGAGTCGACCGGCCGTGCCATGCGCGTGTTCAGCGGCCACGAGGTCGCGCGGTTCGACACCGACGTGCGCGGTTATCTGCTGCACCTGGAGAACATCGGGATCCTGTCGTCGCTGCAGCGTGAGGTCGTGATAGACAGGCTGCTCGCGCTCGACTCCGACGACGTCGATATCGAGCAGGTGAAGTGGGTCGTGCTCATGGTGCTGTTCAGCCAGCCGGGCCAGGAGCAGGCCTACGAGCGGATGGAAGACCTGGTGTTCGAGGAGCGGCGCGACGCGATGCACTGAGCGTGGCGCGAGGCCGGCGTGAAGGCAGCCGCGGCCAGGTCCGCGGCTTTGGCGTCTCAGGGGGACGGGGAAAGCGACGGTAAAGATGAGCAGCAACCTGATCATCGTGGAATCGCCCGCCAAGGCGAAGACCCTCAAGAAGTACCTCGGCAAGGACTACGAGGTGCTGGCTTCGTACGGCCATGTGCGCGACCTGATCGAGAAGGAGGGCGCGGTGGATCCCGCGGCCGGTTTCTCGATGACTTACGCGCTGATCGAGAAGAACCGGCCCAGGGTCGACGCGATCGAGCGCGCGCTTCGCAAGGCAAGTGTGCTGGTCCTCGCCACCGATCCGGATCGGGAGGGTGAAGCGATTTCGTGGCATCTCGCCGAGATCCTGCGCGAGCGCGGCGCGCTGGGAGACCGCGAACTGCGCCGGGTGCGCTTCTACGAAGTGACGCGCAACGCCGTCATCGAGGCACTCGAGCACCCGGAGTCGGTCAACGACAACCTGGTCAACGCGTACAAGGCGCGTCGTGCCCTCGACTACCTGGTCGGTTACAACCTGTCGCCGCTGTTGTGGCGGAAGATCAAGCCGGGCCTGTCCGCCGGCCGCGTGCAGAGCGTCGCGCTGCGCCTGATCTGCGAGCGCGAGGACGAGATTGTCGCGTTCGTGCGTCAGGAATACTGGACGGTCGAGGCGCAGGGCCGCAAGGGCGACGCCCCGTTCCCGGCGCGACTCGCCGAGTACCGCGGCAAGAAGGTCGAGGCCGATACGCAGAAGAACCGCTTCACGATCACCAGCGAGGCGAAGGCGCGCGAGGTCGAGAGCACGATCCTGGACGCTGCGGCCGGCCGGCTGACCGTCGCTGCGGTCGAGCGCAAGCCGAAGCGCCGCAATCCGGCGGCGCCGTTCACGACTTCCACGCTGCAGCAGGAAGCCGCCCGCAAGCTCGGCTTCACGGCGCGGCGCACCATGCAGACCGCGCAGCGCCTGTACGAGGCCGGTTTCATCACCTACATGCGAACCGATTCGGTCTCGCTGTCCCGCGAGGCGGTGCAGGAGATCCGCGGCCTGATCACGCGCAGCTGGGGCGACAAGGCGCTGTCGGAGCACGTCAACGTCTATCGCACGAAATCGAAGAACGCCCAGGAGGCGCATGAGGCCGTGCGCCCGACGTCGGCAGCATTGGCGCCACAGGCGGCCGAGGCGGAGATCGCCGATGCGGACCAGAACCGCCTTTACGCGCTGATCTGGAAGCGCGCGGTGGCCTGCCAGATGGCGCCGGCGGTGTTCGACACGGTCGCGGTCGACCTGGTCGCCGGCGCTGACGCCGGGGTATCCGGCGCGGCGCGCCACGTGTTCCGCGCGACCGGCCAGACGCTGGTCGAAGCAGGCTTCTTTGCCGTGTATCACGAGGACCATGACGACGACGAGGTGTTCGACAGCGAGGACGAGCAGCGGCTGCCGCAGCTGGCAGAGGGCGACCGCGTGGCGCTGGCCGAGCTGACGCCCGCCCAGCATTTCACGCAGCCGCCGCCGCGCTACACCGAGGCCAGCCTGGTCAAGTCGCTGGAGCAGCACGGCATCGGCCGGCCCTCCACCTATGCGTCCATCATCGAGACCTTGCGCTACCGCAAGTACGTCGAGATGGGCGGCCGCGCCTTCGTGCCGACCGACATCGCCAAGATCGTCAGTCGCTTCCTGGTCCGCTATTTCAAGAACTATGTCGACTACGGTTTCACCGCCCAGATGGAAGACCTGCTCGACGAGATCAGCAATGGCAAGCGCAAGTGGCAACCAGAGCTCGAGCGTTTCTGGCAGCCGTTCCAGAAGCGCGTGCAGGAGATCGCCAAGGGTGTGAGCCGCGAGGAGGTCGCCGAGTCGCGGCAGATCGGCACCGACCCGGCCACCGGCAAGCCCGTGTCGGTCCGCATGGGGCAGTACGGTCCGTTCGTGCAGCTCGGGCACCGCGATGACGAGGACAAGCCGAAGTTCGCCAGCCTGATGCCCGGCCAGCGCATGGACGACGTGACGCTCGAGGAGGCGTTCCGGTTGCTGTCGCTGCCGCGCGCGCTGGGCCACGGCCCGTCCGGCGAACCGATCAGCGTCGGTCGCGGGCAGTACGGCCCCTACGTCAAGTACGGCGCGAAGTTCGCTTCCATCAAGGACGACGACCCGTTCACGCTGACGCTCGAGCGCGCGCTGGAAATCGTTGACGCCAAGAAGAAGGCCGACGTGAAGCGCAGCATCACGCGGTTCGAGGCCGAGGGCATTTCAGTGCTGGACGGCCGCTTCGGGCCGTACGTGACCGACGGCAAGAAGAACGCCAAGGTGCCAAGACCGGACATCCCCAAGACCGCCGACGCCGAGACCAAGGCGCGGCTGTGGCGCGCGGCGGCCGCGCGCCTGACGCTCGAGGAGTGCCAGGCGCTGATCGCGGCGGCGCCGGTCCGGAAGGGCCGCTTCGCCCGTCGTGGCGCTGCGCCCGGCAAGGCCGCCGGCAAGAAGACGGCAGCGAGGAAGGCGACCGCCAAGGCTGCCACCACCGCTCGCAAGAAGAAGGTCGCCAAGCCCAGGGCCAACTCCAAGGCCGCTCCGGCGCGCGGGAAAAAGAAGACGACATGAGCGACGCGGTCGACCGGGACGCCGTCAAGGCTTACCTGCTCGATCTCCAGGACCGGGTTGGCGATGCGCTGGAGCGCGCGGATGGGCGAGGCCATTTCCGCCGCGACCGCTGGCAGCGGGCCGAAGGTGGCGGAGGCGAAAGCCGCGTGCTGCTCGACGGCGCGCTGTTCGAGCAGGGTGGCGTGAATTTCTCGCACGTCACCGGCCGCAGCATGCCGGCCTCGGCGACCCAGCACCGGCCGGAGCTGGCCGGCGCCGCCTTCGAGGCCATGGGCCTGTCGCTGGTGCTGCACCCGCACAATCCGTATGTCCCGACCGCCCATATGAACGTGCGCTTCTTCATCGCGGATCCGCCCGGCGGCGCGGCCGTCTGGTGGTTTGGCGGCGGCTTCGACCTGACACCCTGCTATCCGTTCGACGAGGACGTCCTGCATTGGCACCGCATCGCCCGTGCTGCGTGCGGCGACGACAGGCTGCATGCCCGGCACAAGGCCTGGTGCGACGAGTACTTCTTCCTGCGCCATCGCGGCGAGACCCGCGGGGTCGGCGGGCTGTTCTTCGACGATCTCAATGAGGGCGGCTTCGACGCCTGTTTCGCCTATCAGCGGCGGGTCGGCGACGCCTTCCTCGACGGCTACTTGCCGATCGCGGAGCGACGTCGCGCGATGCCGTATGGCGAGCGCGAACGGGATTTCCAGTTGTACCGCCGCGGCCGCTATGTCGAGTTCAATCTCGTCTACGACCGGGGCACCCTGTTCGGCCTGCAGTCGGGCGGCCGCACGGAATCCATACTGATGTCGCTGCCGCCGCTGGTGCGCTGGCAATACGACTGGCACCCCGAGCCCGGCTCTGCCGAAGAGCGGCTGACCCGGGATTACCTGCGGCCGAGGGACTGGCTCGCGGAGCTGGCGGGCGGCGCTGAGCGGCCCGCGGGAAAATGAACTACAGCCACACGTTCCACGCCGGCAACTTCGCGGACGTGTTCAAGCACGTCGTGCTCGTCGCGCTACTCGAATCGCTGACCAGGAAGGACAAGCCGCTGTTCTTCCTGGACACCCATGCCGGACGCGGCCGCTATGACCTGGCCGGCGCGGAAGCACAGCGCAGCGGCGAGGCCGACGCCGGCATTCACCGGCTTGCGGCGGCAGGCGCCGTCGCGCCGGCCGTGGACCGTTACCTGGAGCTCGTGCGCAGCTGCAACCGTGCGAACACCCGGCGCATCCGCTACTACCCGGGTTCGCCGCTGCTGGCGTCGATGCTGCTGCGCCCCGGCGACCGGCTGGCAGTGTGCGACATCGAGCGGCGGGAAGCCACCGCACTGCGCCGGGAGTTCGCCGGTGATCGTCGCGTGGCGGTTCACCTGCGCGACGGCCACGAGGCCCTGCGCGCGCTGTTGCCGCCGGCCGAACGTCGCGGCATTGCACTCATCGACCCACCCTACGAGGCCCAGGAACAGGACCTGTCGCTGGTCGCGGACAGCCTGGCAGCCGCCCAACGACGCTGGCCTGAAGGCGTCTACGCGGCCTGGTATCCCATCAAGCGCGGCGCAGCGAGTGCGGTATTCCATGCCTCGCTCGCCGCGCGCGGCGTCGCCAGGCTGCTCGTTGCGGAGCTGTCGGTACACCCGCTCGACAACGCCGTCGGACTCAACGGTTCCGGTCTCGTGATCCTGAACCCGCCGTGGCGGCTCGACGAACTGCTGGTGTCGACGCTGCCGGCACTGCATGCCACGCTGGCGCCGCAAGGGGCCGGACAGACGAGGGTCAGCTGGGTCGTTCCGGAGTGAATTCCGCAGCCGCCGGGAAAAGAAGAAGCCGTGGCGCCCAGCAACGGACGCCACGGCCGGTTTAGCGCTCAACGTGCCAGGCCCGGTTGCTGCAGGGCCTGGTGCGACAAGTCACTCCTTCTTGTCAGCGCCGCACTTGCCTTCGGCAGCCTTTTCGCCAGCCGCCGCTTTCTTGTCGGCGCCGCAGGTCCCTTCAGCCGCCTTCTCGCCGGCCGCTGCCTTCTTGTCGGCGCCGCACTTGCCTTCGGCAGCCTTTTCGCCAGCCGCCGCTTTCTTGTCGGCGCCGCAGGTCCCTTCAGCCGCCTTCTCTCCGGCCGCCGCCTTCTTGTCGGCGCCGCACTTGCCCTCGCCGCACTTGCCCTCTGCCGCCTTCTCGCCGGCCACAGCCTTCTTGCTCGCGCCACAGCTGCCCTCGGCCTTCTTGTCGCCCCCACACGAACCCTCGCCCGCAAACTGCACGTAGCCCTGGCCCAGGTCGACCGCGCTGAAAGCGCTCGCAGTGCCGGCCACTGCCATCGATCCGGCCAGGGCCGCGCTGATGGCCAGCGCCACCGGTGTCTTGAATCCCCTCTTGCTCATGTCTCGATCCTCCAAAGTGATTGAACCCCGCGTTCGGGGAAAGCCGCCATGCCGAATGCGGGGCCGATCAAACGTCCCACTCGACAGCCTCGAAAACCTGCCTGGCAATGTCGTCCAGCCCGGATACGTTCCGTCCGACAATCGCAATGCTCCCACGCGGCGCGGGCAGGACCACGCCGGTGAACTCCTGTCCGTCAATGTGGGCCAGCGCCTCGACCTGGCGGTGCACCAGCACCAGCACGGTGACCGGCCCGTTCACGGTCTGCACCACGAGGTGCGGCACCCAGTGACGCTCGAAGAAACAGCGCTTCGCGAAGGTGACCTCGACGGCCCCGTCGCGCAGCCGGATGCCGCTGGGCGCAAGCACCGCCCCGATGGCATCCGCCCCGAGTGGATCGCGTGCATTCCACGCGCCCGGTTCGTGCGACACGTGGCCGATGACTTCACTGGCCAGGGTGGGCGCGGGGTAGGACACCCACAGGGTCGTGGCGACCAGGATGCCGACGACCAGGCTCGCCGCCAGCGCCAGCCAGCGCCGCGACGGCGCCGCGCTGCCTGGGCCGGGCCGGGTCCTGGCGCTCGGCTGCGGGGGCCGCAACGGAATCCGCATCGCCCTCGCCAGCAGCGCGTCCATCGCCAGCAACTCGTCCTGGTAGGCGGCGCAGGTCGCGCACTCGGCACGATGCTGTGCCAGTGCCACGTCATGGCTGGCCGGCTCTGCGCCGATCCGGCGCCTGAAATCGAGACAGTTCATGCCTCGTCCCCCGTGCCGTCGACCGCCATGGCCGTGCGCAGCTTCTGCCGGGCCCGGAACAGACGGGTCAGCACCGCGCCCTGGGTCAGGCCCAGGTGCGTGGCGATCTCGTTTGTCGTGTAGCCCATCATGACCTGCAGCACCAACGGCTCCCTGTAGTCGTCATCCAGCCTGAACAGCGCCTCGCGCATCTCCGCCAATGCCGCGTCGTCATCGCTGGCCAGCACCGGTGCCTCCGCCCGGACCAGCGCGTCGAGATTGACCGTCTCGAGGCGCTTGCGCTCCCAGGTCCTGGCGTGTTCCCTGCGCACGATTGTCAACATCCACTGTTTCGCCTTGGCCTCGTCCGTCAGCGTGTCGAAGGACTTCCAGGCCCTCAGCAGCGCCTCCTGCACCACGTCCTCGGCCAGCGCGCGATCGCGGGCGAGCCAGAATGCAAACCGGATCAGGTCCGGTCGCAGAGCCTCGCACAGGGCGCCAAAACGCCGTTGCCTGTCAGTTCCGCGGTCGTCGCTGTTCATGTATAAAGACCGGACCTTCGGTGGATTTATTTCCGGCCCCGCCAGGTCGCGTGCGAAAACCGCAAACCGGTACCGGGCGGGGGCCGGTAACATGGGCCGTACGACTGTACCCGACCGCCCGATGGCGAGGAACCTCATGACACATCGCGCCGCTGGTGCCTTTCCGCAAACCAGGCTGCGGCGCATGCGCCGCGACGAGTTTTCGCGCCGTTTGATGAGGGAAACGCGGCTGGCGCCCGGCGACCTGATCTACCCGATGTTCGTCGTCGAGGGCAAGGGCCGGCGCGAGCCGATACAGTCGATGCCTGACATCGAACGGGTGACCGTCGACGAACTGGTGCGCGAGGCCGGCGAAGTACACGGGCTCGGTGTGCCGGCCGTGGCCCTGTTCCCGGTGACCGCTTCCGAACGCAAGACCGAGGACGGCCGCGAGGCGTTCAACCCGGACGGACTGGCGCAGCGGGCCGTGCGCGCCCTCAAGAAGGCGCTGCCGGACCTGGGTGTCATCACCGATGTCGCACTCGATCCCTTCACCACGCATGGACTCGACGGCGTGATCGACGACGCGGGCTACGTGCTCAACGACGTCACCGTCGAGGTGCTCGTCAAGCAGGCCTTGTCGCACGCCGCGGCCGGCGCGGATGTCGTGGCGCCCTCGGACATGATGGACGGGCGGATCGGCGCTATTCGCCTGGCGCTGGAGGCCGGCGGGCACGTCAACACCCGTATACTCGCCTACTCGGCGAAGTACGCCTCCAGCTACTACGGACCGTTCCGTGACGCGGTGGGCTCGGCCGGCAGCCTGGGCAAGGGAACCAAGCATTCCTTCCAGATGGATCCCGCCAATTCCGACGAGGCGCTGCGCGAAGTCGCGCTGGACCTGGAGGAGGGCGCGGACATGATCATGGTCAAGCCCGGCATGCCGTATCTCGACATCGTGCGGCGGGTCAAGGACGAGTTCGGTGCGCCGACCTTTGCTTACCAGGTGAGCGGCGAGTACGCGATGATCATGGCGGCTGCGCGGAACGGCTGGCTCGACGAGCGTGCCGTCGCCCTCGAGAGCCTGACCTGCATCAAGCGCGCCGGCGCAGACGGCATCCTGACCTATTTCGCGCGCAAGGCAGCCGGCTGGCTGCGCGCGGGCTGAACGCCGATGGCCGCCACAAAGCGCTACGTCCTGTTCGGCCACCCCGTCGCGCACAGCTGGTCGCCGTTCGTCCACGGCCTGTTCGCGCGCCAGTTCGGGGACACCATCGAGTACAAGCTCATCGACGTCGAGCCCGCCGATTTCCGCAAGTCGGTGATCGACTTCTTCGTCGGCCGCGGCCACGGCGCCAACGTCACCGTGCCGCACAAGCAGGCGGCGGCCGAAGTGGTCAATGAGATGACGCCGCGCGCGGCGCGGGCCGGGGCGGTCAACGCCATCGCGGTGCGGGCCGGCGCGAAGCTGTACGGCGACAACACCGATGGCGCCGGCCTGGTGCAGGACCTGCGCGCCAACCTGGGCGTCGAGATCACCGGCCGCCGCATCCTGCTGCTCGGCGCAGGCGGCGCGGCGCGCGGCGTGCTGGGGCCGCTGCTGCTGGAAAAGCCCGCCGCCCTGGTCATCGCCAATCGCACACCCGCCCGGGCCAGCGAGCTGGCCCGGGACTTCGCCGACATCGGCAACGTGACCGGCGGCGACTTCGAGGCCATGCGCTTCGGCCCGTGGGACATCGTCATCAACGGCACGTCGGCGAGCCTCGCGGGAGAAGTTCCCGAGTTGCCGGACGGGGTCTTCGGCCCGGACACCCTGTGCTACGACATGGCCTACGGGCGCGGCCAAACGCCGTTCATGGAGTGGGCCGCCGCGCGCGGCGCGACCCGGATCAGGAAGGGCTTCGGGATGCTCGTCGAGCAGGCGGCCGAGTCGTACCTGCTGTGGCGCGGCGTGCGGCCGGACACGGCGCCGGTGCGCAAGGCGCTGGCCGCGCTCTAGCCTGTTCCCTTCGCGCCCGCCGCCAGGTATTCGTCCTTGATGGCGACATAGTGGCGCGCCGAGTAGGACAGCAACTCGATCTCTGCGGGCTGCAGCGCGCGCACGCGCCGCGCCGGGCTGCCCGCGTACAGGGAACGCGACTCGCATTCCGTGCCTGGCGTCACCACCGCGCCGCCGCCGATCAGCACCTCATCCGCCACCCTGGCGCCGTCCATGACCAGGGCGCCCATGCCGACCAGGCAGCGGTTGCCGATGCAACAACCGTGCAGGACCGCGCGATGGCCGAGCGTCACGTCGTCACCCACCGCGAGGCGGAAGCCGCCGGGCCAGTACGGACCGTCGTGGGTCACGTGCAGCACGCAACCGTCCTGCACGTTGCTGCGCGCCCCCACCGTGACGACGTTGACGTCGCCGCGGATGACCGCGGTCGGCCACACCGACGAATCGTCGCCCAGCGTCACCTGGCCGATGACCACGGCGGCCGGATCGACGAAGACCCGTTCGCCGAGGACCGGCCAGTTGTCACGCCACGGTCGCAGGTTCGGCGCCATCCCCGGTCTCCGTCGCAAGGCGGTCGTTCATCGCATCGTCACCAGTTCTTCCGCACTGGTCGGGTGGATGGCGACCGTGTCGTCGAAATCGCGCTTGGTGGCTCCCATCCGCAGCGCCACGGCAAACCCCTGCAGCATCTCGTCCGCGCCCTCGCCGATCACGTGCAGCCCCACGATCCTCTCGGCGGGCCCCGCAGTGACCAGCTTCATCCTGGCGCGACGCTTGCGTGCGGTCAGCGCGTGGTACATCGGCACGAATTCCGCAGTGTAGCAACGCAGCCCGTCGCCATGAGCGGCGCGGGCCTCGGCCTCCGTGAGTCCCACCGTGCCGATCACGGGATGGCTGAAGACCACGGTGGGGATCAGCGTGTAGTCGAGGCGGCTCTGCGGCTGTCCCCCGAACAGGCGGTCCGCGAGGCGGCGGCCGGCAGCGATGGCGACCGGCGTCAGGGCCGCCCGCGCGGTCACGTCGCCGATGGCGTAGACGCCCGGGGCGCTGGTCTGCTGGAACGGGTCCGTCACGATGTGCCCGGCTGCGTCCTGACGCACGCCCGCGTGTTCCAGCCCCAGCCCGTCGACCGACGGCTCGCGGCCAACCGCCCACAGCACGCACGCGAACGGCCCGAGGACGCGGCCGTCCTCCAGCACGGCCTGGTGGCCGCCGCGGGCCGGTCCGAGCTTGGCGGGCACGGCCCGGTCCACGATCTCGATGCCGTCCTCGCGCATCTGCGCCATCAGGCCCAGCGACAGCATCTCGTCGAAGCTGCGCAGGATCCGGTCGCGACGGATCACCAGCGTGACACGCGAACCGAGCGCGTGGAAGATCCCCGCCAGTTCCGCAGCGATGTAGCCACTGCCGATGATCGCAACCGTGGGCGGGCGCTGCCCGAGGCCAAAGAAACCGTCCGAGGTGATGCCGTGCGCCGCGCCGGGCAGCTCAGGCACGATCGGGCGACCACCCGTTGCGATCAGCACGTGCGGCGCCTGCAGCCTGGCCTCGCCGGCCAGCACGGTCTGTGCATCCGCAAGGCGGGCCCGCGCACGAAACAGCACGACCTTGCGATTCTCCAGGTTGCGCTCGTAGATCCCGTTCAGGCGCTGCACATACGCATCGCGGGCCAGCTTCAGGGCAGGCCAGTCGTGCCTGCCTGCGGCGACGTCGAAACCGTAGCCGCGCGCGTCGTCGAGCGACTCCGCCAGGCTCGCGGCGTAGTACATGATCTTCTTCGGCACGCAGCCGACATTGACGCAGGTGCCGCCCAGCCGGTCGGCTTCGACCACCGCCACGCGCGCCCCATGCTGTGCCGCCCGCTGGGCGCAGGCGAGTCCGCCGCTGCCGCCGCCGATGACGACCAGGTCGAAACGCTCCGGCATGTTCACCTCGTCCGCGCGGCTCAGCGTACATCGGATGATATACTTTGCCCGCCGCGCCGATCACCGGCCGGGGTGCTGCGCGATGGGCTTGGTCATCTTGCTCGTGATCCTGGCCGCCATGGTCGGCTACGGTTTCAGCGTCTACAGCGGGCTCGTCATGCTGCGTCAGCAGGTCGGGCAGGCCTGGGACGGGATCGATGCATTGCTGGTGCAGCGCCACGACGGACTGCCGAAACTGTTCGAGGCCTGCGGACGTCACCTGCCCGACCAACGTGACACGCTGCAGCGCGCGGCAAAGGCACAAGCGGTCGTGTTCCAGGCTGCCGGCGGCCGCGACGTGGCCGCGGTCAGCGCCGCAGAGAGCCTGTTGCGCCCTGCCCTGGCACAGTTGCTTGCCTCTGTCGAAAAAATTCCAGCGCTGCAGGTGGATGGGCCGTTCCGCCAACTACGGGCCCGCATCGCCCGCTGCGAGGCCGACATCGATGACCGCCGCGAGCTCTACAACGGCGCGGTCAATCTCTACAACGTTCGCCTGGCCCGGTGGCCGGGCGCGATCGTTGCGCGACTGTGCGGCCTCCCCGACGCCACACCGCTCGAATTCACCGGCCGGCAGCGGCCCCGTGCGAACGGCGAGACGCGACCCGGCTGACGCGTTTCACGTCCCGCACGGCTGCCGGCCGTACAATCGAGCCGCACCATCCTCCGCCTGCTCGGTTCCCGCCCCATGAAGATCGCGACCTGGAACGTCAACTCGCTGCGGGTCCGCCTCGGACACGTCAAGGACTGGCTGTCCGCCAACCCGGTCGATGCCATCGCGCTGCAGGAACTGAAGTTGCCCGATGAGGATTTTCCCCGCGACGAGATCGCAGCGCTCGGGCTGCACGCCGTGTGGCTCGGCCAGAGGACCTACAACGGCGTCGCCATCATTGCGCGGCAGCCGCCCGAGGATGTGTCGACCGGTATTCCGGGTCTCGACGACCCGCAGCGCCGGGTCATCGCGGCGACCATCGGCGGCGTCCGCCTGGTCAACGTCTACGTGCCCAACGGACAGGCCGTCGGCTCCGACAAGTACGCCTACAAGCTCGAATGGCTTGCGCACCTGCGCGATCACGTTGCGGCGGAACTCGTCGCGCATCCGCGACTGGCGCTGGCCGGCGACTTCAACATCGCGCCCGACGACCGCGACGTGCACGATCCGGCGAAGTGGGCCGGCTCGGTGCTGGTCAGCGAACCCGAGCGGGTCGCCTACCGCGCGCTGCTCGGCACCGGGCTCACCGACACGTTCCGGCTGTTCGAGCAGCCGGCGGCCAGCTTCAGCTGGTGGGACTACCGGATGAACGCGCACCGCCGCAACCACGGCCTGCGCATCGACCTGATCCTGGCGAGTCCGGAACTTGCGGCGCGCTGCATCGCCGGCAGGGTGGACAGCGGACCGCGAGCCTGGGAGCGGCCGTCGGATCACGCCCCGGTGCTGGCCGAGTTTGACATAGCCATGCCCTGAGGATGTGAACTCGCGCAAGGATGCGGGATGCGTGTTGGCGCGCTGCGCGGCCCCCGTCGTAGACTGCTTCCGATGCAGGCAACGGTGAGTCTGGAGCCAGCGTGACGCACGCCTATCGCCGCAGCAATTACGACGTGACGGACACCGTGCAGGTCAGTTCACCTGCCGCGGTGCGCGCGGCCGTGCTCGAACTGTACGCCAGCACCTGGCCGGGCGCGGGCCTGCGCACGCTCGAGACGACCACCCACGACTTCGAGAAGCTCTTTTCCGGTGCCATGCCCGGCTACCTCGGCGTGGATACCGTGTACCACGACCTGCAGCATTCGCTCGACATGGTCCTGGCCACCGCACGGCTGCTGGCCGGACATGAACGGCTGGCCACGCAGGACATGGCCATCGGGCCGGAGCGCGGCCTGGTGGGCCTGGTCACTGCGCTGTTCCACGACTCCGGATACATCCGCGGGGAATCCGAGGCGATCGTGCCGAATGGCGCGGTGTTCACACGCAACCATGTGACGCGCAGCGCGCAGTTCCTGGCCCGCTACCTGCCGACCGTCGGGCTGGCATCGTGGGTGCCGGTGGCGACCAGGATCGTGCACTTCACCGGCTACGAACTGCCGCTGGACGAGATCCGCGTGGCGGATGCGCGCGACCGCAAGGTTGGTCACCTGCTGGGGACGGCCGACCTGCTGGCGCAGATGGCCGACCGCTGCTACCTGGAAAAGTGCCGCGACCGGCTGTACGCGGAGTTCGTGCTGGGCGGCGTGGCCGTCTACCCGGGCTCCGAGGGCCTGGAGGTCACCTACGGTTCCGGTCTCGACCTGCTGCGCCAGACGCCGCAATTCGTGATGCATACCGTCGAAGACCGGCTCGAGCACGCTTTCGAGCACGCCTATCGATACATGGAACCGCTGTTCGGCGGCGCCAATCCATACCTGGACGCAATCCACCAGAATGTCGCGTACCTGAGCGCGCTGATGCGCACCGGACGCTGGCCCATGCTGCGACGCAACCCGCCCATCTACACGGCCGGTCCCGACCCGATGCGCGGCATTCGCGCGCTGATGGTGCAGCATCTCGAGCGCACCTGGCGCCTGGAACTGCCGGTCGCGGCCTCCGGCACCCCCTGAGGGTCCCACGCCCGTCAGTCGGCGGGCGCTCTTGCCCAGCGCGAACGCATGCGCGGCGGCCGCGCCGCACCGCGCACGAAGCGCCCGTGGATCTCCGGCAGCCGCTGCAGCACGCACGCCTCGCCCAGCACGCCCTGTCCGTGCAGGGCCTCAGCCAGCGTCGCCGCATCGAGCTGGCGTTCCGCCCGCCGGGCCACCGGCGCGAAACTCAGGTGCCACGGTTCCGGCGCGGTGCCCCGCGAGCCGATGTCATAAGGCCGATAGAAGCCGTAGCGCCGCATGTGCCGGTCCAGCCAGCGGGTCAGGCGCTCGAAGACCCCGCCCGGTCCATATTCCCCGCGCACCAGTTGCACGGGCTGGCCCGCGGTCATTGCACGCCGGTCGATCGCGTCGAAATCGGTTCCCCAGTGATGCCGGCTCGCGCCCGGCAACGCCGTCCACAGCAGGATGGCGTCCACCCGCTGCCGGTCGTCGAGCCCGGCCACTTCCAGCGGCTCTCCCGCAGCGTCCAGCAGCGGTCGTTCACCCCGGAACTTGGCATTCCAGATATCCCGCTGCCGGGCGAAGTCGCGGAACGAGGAGGCTGCCTCCAGCCCGATGCCGGACCCCGCCGCGGCGTCACGCATGGCGCAAAAGGCGGCCGCCGCATTGCGGTGCAACAAACAGCCCGGGCTGCCTGTCTCAATGACGTGGCTGCGCGTACGGCCGGTGAGTTCGAGCCGGTTCATGTCGCCCTTCCTTGCAGCGTTGCTGGCGCCCATTGCAGTGTATACCCGGTCCCCAGGCGCGCCACGCTGGCGCGCGGCGCCGGCACGCGGCTTAATAGGCGAACCGGGCGCGGCGCGCCCGGCACCCTGAACCCGGCGGACACTGGCTGATGATGAGGATGACGATCCGCGCCCGAGCCCTGACGCTGGCCGCCACCGTGGTCGGCGCCGGCGTGCTGACGATGGCCGCCTACATCGTCATCGACTACGTGCTCGACAGCCGCAATATCGCCGCGGCCGCCGCGGCCCAGGCCGGGTCCGGCCCGTTTGCCACCGAGCGGGTCGTCGCAGACCTGGCCCAGATGCGTTCCGCCGCGCTGGTTCGGCACCTGCTGCTGCTGGCCGCTGGCGGCGTCCTCGCCATGGTGCTGGCGCTGGCCCTGGCCTGGCGGGTCGCAAGACGGCTCAGCGCGCCGCTCGAAGCGCTGCGCGACTCCGCCCACCGGCTGGCCGACGGCGTCTGGTCGCCACCCGTGCTGCCGGCGGGCGGACACGCCTCGGAAGTGGCCGTCGCGCTGCGCCGGGTCGCCGAGAGTATCGCCAAGCGGGAGGCCGCGGCCGGCTGGCTGGACATCGTGCTCGACAGCATGGGTGATGCCGTGTTCGTCACCAGCGTGGACGGCGAGATCCTGCGGGTCAATGTCGCCGCGACGGCGCTGACCGGCTGGAGTTCCGCGGAACTGGTCGGCCGCAATGTCGATGCGCTCGTCGCGGTGCAGGACCGCGCCAGCTTCGATGTCGCGCGCGCCGCCGGCGAAGTCCGCGAGCTGACATTGAGCACGCGCGCAGGGCAGATCATTCCGGTCTCGCTGTCCGGATCGTACCTCGCCGAAGGCGAGCGGGGCCCGCAGGGCTGCGTGTTCGTGGCCCACGACATCACCGGCCGCAAGCGCGCCGAGCGCCGCATCCGCTACCTGGCGCGCTACGACTCGCTGACCAAGGTCGCCAACCGCATGCAGTTCCAGCACTCCCTGCAGCAGGCGATCGCCCGCGCGCGGCGCAGCACCACTTCGCTGGCCCTGCTGTACCTCGACCTCGACCAGTTCAAGGAGATCAACGACACGTTCGGGCACGCCGCCGGCGACCGCACGCTCGAGATCCTCAGCGAGCGCCTGCTGACGGACCTGCCGACCGGCGCGATGGTGGGACGCCTCGCCGGCGACGAGTTCGGCGTGTTCATCGAGAACCTGCCGCGCGACGCGGACAGCCGGCCCGCGGCGGCCGCACTGGCGCGCGAGTTGCTGGAGAAGCTGGCGCGGCCGTTCCACCTCGGCAACCAGGAAGTCGTGCTGACCGCCAGCGTCGGCATCGCGCTGTGCCCGCAGGACGGCGACAACGTCGTGGACCTGATTCGCGACGCGGACGCCGCCATGTACCACTCCAAGCAGAATGGCGGCAACAGCCACTCCTTCTACGCGCCGCAGATGAGCGCGGTGGCGGTCGAGCGGCTGATGCTGAAGAGCAAGTTGCGGCAGGCGATCCAGCGCGACGAGTTCATCATGATGTACCAGCCGAAGGTCGACCTGCGCGACGGCCGCGTGGTCGGCGCCGAGGCGCTGCTGCGCTGGCGGCTGCCGGCGCACGGTGACATTCCGCCCGCGCAGTTCATCCCGATGGCGGAGGAATCGAACCTGATTTCCGACATCGGCGAGTGGGTGCTGCAACGCGTGTGCCGCGACTACCGCAGCTGGCAGGACCACGTGCCCCAGCCCGGCCGTGTCTCCATCAACCTGTCCCTCAAGCAGTTGCGGCAGGCCGAGTTCATTCCGCGCTTCCGCTCGGTGTTCGACGAGTACGGCGTATCGCCGGGCAACTTCGAGCTGGAGATCACCGAGAGCACCCTCATGACGGACGCCCGGCGCATGGTGCGGCTGCTCGACGAGCTGCGCGCCATGGGCGTGCACCTGTCCATCGACGACTTCGGCACCGGTTACTCGTCGCTGTCGGCGCTGCAGCAGTTCCCGGTCGGCACGCTGAAGATCGACGCCTCCTTCGTGCGCCACGCCGTGGTCTCCCGCGAGGACGCCACCCTGATACGCACCATCATCGAGATGGGGCGCAACCTGGGCCTCGAAGTCGTCGCGGAAGGCATCGAGACCGCGCAGCAGCTGGCTTACCTGCGCCAGCTCAATTGTCACCTCGGCCAGGGCAGGCTGTTCGGCCAGGCGATGGCGGCCGACGACCTGCTGGAGCTGCTGCTGGCCCAGGCCCGCGGCGAGCGTCACTACGGCGCATTGTTCGCGTGATGCCGCGCTGACATCGCGGGCGCACCGCGCGTATGCTCACGGCATGCGCGCGATGGTTGCCCACGGCGGCTCCCGGCCACTCGAGCTTGTTGCCCGCCCGGTTCCCGAGCCGGGTCCGGGCGAGGTTCTGCTGAAGGTGCGCGCCTGCGCCGTTTGCCGGACCGACCTGCACGTCGTCGACGGCGACTTGCCGGACATCCCATACCCGGTCATTCCCGGGCACGAAATTGTCGGCGAGGTCGTCGCCCGCGGTCCGGGCGTCGCATTGCCGGCCGCCGCGCGGCTGGGCGTTCCCTGGCTTGGCTGGACCTGTGGCAACTGCGAGCGCTGTGCCACCGGACAGGAAAACCTGTGCGCCAAAGCTCGCTTCACCGGTTGCCACATCGACGGCGGCTACGCGGAGTTCGCGGTCGCCGACGCGCGTTACTGCCTGCCGATCCCCGCCGGACTCGACGACGTGCACGCCGCGCCGCTGCTGTGCGCCGGCCTGATCGGGTACCGCGCGCTGCAGATGTGCGGCCGCCCGAAGCGGCTCGGCCTGTACGGCTTTGGTGCAGCGGCGCACCTTGTTGCGCAGGTCGCGATCCACGACGGCGTGCTCTGTTACGCCTTCCCGCGCCCTGGCGATGAGCCGGCGGCCAGCTTCGCCCGTCAACTCGGCTGCGAGTGGGCCGGGCCGAGCGACCGGGCGGCGCCCGTGCCGCTCGATGCCGCCATCATCTTCGCGCCGGTCGGGGCCCTCGTGCCGACCGCCCTGGCAGCCGTGCGACCGGGCGGCACCGTGGTGTGCGCCGGCATACACATGAGCGACATCCCGTCGTTTCCATACGCCTTGCTGTGGGGCGAGAGAACCCTGCGCTCGGTCGCGAACCTGACGCGCGCCGACGGCACCGAGTTCATGGCGCTCGCGCCGGCACTCGGCGTCATGCCCCGCGTCGAGACCTTCGCGCTCGAGGACGCCAACGTGGCGCTGGCACGGCTGCGAAACGGTGACCTGACGGGGGCGGCGGTGCTCGTGCCCTGAACTCGCGGGATCCCCGTCAGCCGCGCGGCTTGAGGATCACGCCCTGGCCGGTCTTGCCGTCCATGGTCACGGCCAGCGGGCTCTGGAAGCGCAGATGGCGCACGAAGCCGGTGTCCTCGAGCGCCGGTTGTGCGGCCAGCCACTCCCAGTCAACGAAGCCCTCGCCGGCCTGCGGATTGACCGTGAAGTAACCGACGTTCAGCGAGGTCAGGTTCTGGAAGAAATGCGTACCCTGCGATGGCGTGACCCGCAGGTCGCTGAATCCGGATTCGACGATGACGCGCGCGCCAGCGATCTGGTTCCAGTTGACCGGGATGCCGAGGTGTCGGTCCATCGATCCCCAGCGCCCGACACCGACCAATGCATAGGGAACCAGCTCTTCCTGCAATCTCGCGTTGATGCGCGCGACCTGGTCGGCCACCTCGACGCTGCGCATGCGATCGAAGCGCTGCGGGTCGACGACCACGAGGTCGCACAGGTCCAGCCGGCCGTGGCCGAGGACCGCCTGGCTGCGGCATAGCAGGTCCTCCTGCGGAATGTCGCCGATCTCGAGCGCATCGTGCGCGACCGCCAGCGCCAGCGGCCGCATTTGCAGGAAGCCGAATTCATGCGGCGCGCCGGCCGGCACGGACAGGTTGACGGCAAACTCGATTTCCACCTCGCTGCCCGTGCCCCGGCGGCCGATCTCCAGCAGCGTTGCCAGCAGCTCAGCCAGCGGAAACTGGCCATGCTTCAGTATCGGCATGAAGCTCACGAGCCTCATGCCGGGTCGCCCGATGCCATCGTAGATCGAGTTGTTCTCCGCCGAGTAGGTCGAGCCCACGGCCGCCAGGGTGCCGTCTGCTTCGGCCACCTCGAGGTCGTAGCGCGTCAGTTCCGCGCCGTCCTGGCTGGCCCGCGACGGCCGCGCGGACACGTCGAGGGCGTAGAACTCGCGCTGCGATTCCTTGAGAAATGACTTCACGTCGGACAGCGCCAGCACGTGACGCGGGTGATTCGGCGAGAAGCGCAGGCAGGCATCTCCCTCGACCACCGTGCGGCCGAGGCCCAGCGCGACCGCTGCCACGCCGTCCTCGACGGTCATGGGCGGCGACGGATAGACGTTGTAGGAACGCGCCACACCCGAGAAGTCCGGATAGAACCGCTCGCCGTGCATCGCGCCGACCATGGCCTGGATGATGACCGCCATCTTCTCTTCCTCGAGGCGGAACGGCGTCATCTTCAGGAACGCCCTCGCGTCGCGCGAAAACGTCGAGGCGTAGACCGTCTTGATGGCTGCCACGAGGTCCGCCAGCCGTTGCCCCAGCCGGCCGGTGTTGGGCAGCATGATGGTGCGATAGACGCCGGCCAGCGGCTGGCTGGGCGAGTCCTCGAGCAGCCCGGAGGAACGCACCGCCAGCGGCCCCGGGGTCTGGCGCAGGAAGGCCTTCAGGTCCCGCTCCACCTCGCGCGGCAGGGGGGCTTCCCCGAAGCGTTTCCGGACCTCTTCGTCCGAGGCGGAACCGAGTGCGAAGCCGGCCAGCCCGTTCCTGTCCATGAACGCGTCGAACACGCCCGTGCCGAGCACGACCGATGGCGGAACCGCGATCTGCACCCCCGCAAAGCGGCCGGCGATGTCCGCGTCCAGCAGCAGCCGGTTGACGAACGCCAGGCCCCGCGCCTTGCCGCCCAGCGATCCGGTTCCGATGCGCGCCATGCTCACCGAGGCGTCGTAGGTGTCGCGATTGAAGTCCGCCACGACCGCGCGGTCGCGGGCCATGCGGTAGGCGCCGATGGCCCGGACCAGTTCCTGGCGCAGGTGCTCGGGCGATTCGTAGTCGGACACCCTGCGTGGCCGCAGCCGGTCGGCCAGTTCGAACTCGGTGCGCGCCTTGAGCCACATGGAGAAGTGGTTGCGTTCGCCGTGCAGCACGATGCTCTCGGTGGGCACCGTCTGCAGCTTCTCGGCCAGCATCTTGAGGTCCCCGGCGCGGTCGATCTCCTCGCCGGCCTCGTTACGGAACACGAAATCGCCGAAGCCGAAATTCGCCAGCAGCAGCTCGCGCAGGCGGTGCAGCAGCACCGGCGAGTCCTTCAGCAGGAAGGCCGCATTCAAGCGTTTCGCCACGGCCTCGTTGCCCGGCTTGCTCGACTGCATGACGACTGGAATGTCGGCGCGTACCGCGCGGATGCGGGAGACGAGTTCCTCGCCCGCGTTGCGGTCTATCGCCCCTTCGCGCGGGAACTCGAAATCCGACAGCACGCCGAGGATGTTCTCTTCGTACTTCTCGAAATACTCCCACGCGGCCTCGAACGACTCGCACAACAGCAGCTTGGGGCGTGCCCGCAGGCGCAGCATCTTCTGCGTGAGATTGAGACCCTCCGAAACCATGCGCTGCGAGTACTCCATCAGTTCCGTGTACATCATCGGCAGGAACGACGAATAGAACCGCACGTTGTCCTCGACGACCAGGATGGCCGGAACGCCCAGCTGGCCCGTATCGCGCGCCAGGTTCCTGCGGTCTTCATGATCCTTGACCATGGCCAGCAACACCCGCACGTCGCCCTGCCACAGGAACAGGCGGTCGATGGCGCCGCGCTGGTGGCGGCTCACGAAGTCGCTCAACTCGCGGTTGCTGTACGCCAGCACGGCGACCGGCACCTCGAGGCCGGCGCCCTTCACGGCCTGCGCCAGTTCGGCGGCGTTCATGTCGCCGAGCTGCAGGCTGGTGATCACCATGTCGACCTGGTGGTCCTCCTCCAGCATCGCCAGCGCCTCGGCGCCGTTGCTGACGCGGATGAGGTCCGGGTTCTGGTCGAGGTTGAGGTCCAGGAACTGGCGCATCAGCGCCTCGTTGAGACGCCCGTCCTCGGTCAGGATGAACGAGTCGTACAGGCTGGCAACCAGCAGGATGCGGCGCACCCGGTGCCGCATCAGGTCCGGAAAGATGCGCAGCTGGCGCAGCGTGGCGGTCGTGGCGGACTGTCGGCTGGCGGTGGGCATCGCGCTCGGTCCCGACCTGAAAGATGTGCGGGCGCCGCGCGATCGTCGGTCGCGGCGCCGCACCATTCTAGATCGCCCGCGCGTTCTGCGCAGGCCGCCCTAGACGACGCCCTGGTCCATCATGGCGTCGGCGACCTTGAGGAAGCCGGCGATGTTCGCGCCGTTCACGTAGTTGCCGGGCGTGCCGAAGCGCTTTGCCGCCTCGATGCATGCAGTGTGGATGTTCTTCATGATCAACTGCAGGCGCGTATCCACCTCCTCGCGCGTCCAGCCGTAGCGCATGCTGTTCTGCGCCATTTCCAGCCCCGAGACCGCCACGCCGCCGGCATTCGCAGCCTTGCCTGGCCCGAACAGGATGCCCTTGCCGACGAACGCCTCGACGCCTTCCGGCGTGGTCGGCATGTTGGCGCCCTCGGAAACGACGAAGACGCCGTTCTTGAGCAGGTTGCGCGCGTCCTGTTCGTTGACCTCGTTCTGCGTCGCGCTCGGGAACGCGCACTCCGCCTCGTGGTTCCACAGCGGGTTTTGGGGCGCCGCGGCGTCCACGGCCTTGTAGACGGAGCCCGGGTACTTGGCGGCGTATTCCTCGATGCGGCCGCGCTTGATGTTCTTCAGGTGAATCACGAACCGCAGCTTGTCTTCGTCGATGCCCTTTTCGTCGTAGACGTAGCCGCTGGAGTCCGACAGCGTCAGGACGCGCGCGCCGAGTTGCAGCAGCTTCTCGGTGGTGTACTGGGCAACATTGCCGCTGCCGGAGACGAGACAACGCTTGCCCTTCAGGGAGTCGTTCCGGGTGGCCAGCATTTCCTGTGCGAAATACACCGCGCCATAGCCGGTCGCCTCGGGCCGGATCAGTGAGCCGCCCCAGTTGAGCCCCTTGCCCGTCAGCACGCCGGTGAATTCATTGGCGAGGCGCTTGTATTGCCCGAACAGGTAGCCGATTTCACGGCCGCCGACGCCGATGTCGCCTGCCGGCACGTCGGTGTTCGGCCCGATATGGCGGAACAGTTCGGACATGAAGCTCTGGCAGAAGCGCATCACCTCGTTGTCGCTCTTGCCCTTCGGATCGAAGTCGGAGCCGCCCTTGCCGCCGCCCATGGGCAGCGTGGTGAGCGCGTTCTTGAAGACCTGCTCGAAGGCAAGGAACTTGAGGATGCCGAGCGTGACCGAGGGGTGGAAGCGCAGCCCGCCCTTGTAAGGACCGATCGCGCTGTTCATCTCGATGCGGTAGCCACGGTTGATCTGCACCTCGCCCCGGTCATCCACCCAGGGCACGCGAAACAGGATCACGCGCTCCGGTTCGACGATGCGTTCGAGGATCTTCGCGCTGCGGTACTCGGGATGATTCTCGAGCACTGGCGACAGGGATTCGGCCACTTCCTGAACGGCCTGATAGAACTCCGGCTGGGACGGGTTCTTGGCCTGCACGTCGTTCATGAGGGTCGCTAGGTACGATTGCATGAGATCAACCTCTTGGGGCCGCTGGCGCCCCTGCTGACAGATACCGCAGTGAATGGCGGGCAGAATCGAGCCGGGCCGAGGCGGCCCGCTGTCTCATCTGCCATGGCGTCCCGCCGCAGCGCGTGCTGGCCGGCCCCGAAAGGGCCCGGCGGATTGAGTCATGGGCAACCCGTTGTCGCATGCGCGCTCCGGCGAATGCGCCTGAAATATCCCAATGGGTCAGTCGTCGGCATCGGTGATTGCCGCGCCGGGACTCGCCGGTTTTCCGCAATGGACGGCGCCTGGCCCCGCGGGCAGCGCGGGCTGCGCCGGCCCGGGGACGCGTGACCGCACGCCCGCCAGCTTCGCTTCCTTATCTTTTATAATCAGCGCTTTGCGACGCGAGCGGCGCCGTCGCCGCGGCTGTAGACCTTGACCCTTTCGCCGGCCGAGAACCGCTGGTCCGCCGCCTGCACGACCGCGAGTGTGCGTCCGCTGTCCAGCCTGACCGTGATCTGCAGGCCTTTCTCGCGGGTCACGCCTTCCTCGATGGCCTCGCCCGCCACGGCTCCCGCCACCGCGCCCACGACGCCCGCCACGCGGCTACCCGCCCCGCTGCCAACGGTCCGGCCCGCCTCGTAGCCCACCAGCCCGCCGCCGACGCGGCCCAGTGCGCTGCGGCGGCCCTCGATGGTCACCTCATCCACATCCACGACCTCGCCGTAGCGCACGTCCCAGACCGTGCGCGTCTCGTGGCGCGAGTACACGTCGCCGCGCGGTGGCAGCGAGCAACCGCCCACGGCCACGGCCACAATGAGCAGCGAAAGCGATATGAGCCGGTTCATTTGCGTCACCTGCCTGCAGCGCCTCACGATGATCAACGCGCGCCGGTTGGCTGCGGTTGACCTGCCAGGTCCGCGGCGATCGCCTGCGCGCTGCGCTCCACGATCTGCGCCGCGGCCTGGCCGAATGCCTGGTCGAGGGCGGCCGTGACGGCGCCGAGCGTATTGGCGGCGGCCGGCGCCTCGGTGGCGACCGTCCAGGACTGCAGCGCGCGCCGGTCCCCATAGCGACCGATCGTGGCGGTCATCGACACACGGGCCACTGGCACCGGCCCCGGCGCGTCGGCGTAGTCCGCCTCGAAACGGCGCACCTCCAGACCCAGTACGTGGCTCGCGCGAAACCGCGCCGGATCGCCTTCGACGGTGCGCAGGCGGCCACTCTCGCGCAGCGCATCCATCAGGGAGCCCTGGATGACGTTACCCAGCTCGCCGCTCCAGCGCGCGCCGGCAAAGTGATCCAGGCGGTTGCCAGGCCAGGCCGAGATGATGCGCTCGGTGTGCAGTCCCGCCGCGACCATCGGCCGCAACACCAGCAACTCGGCCGGCAGCAATTCGCCAGCCTCCAGGACCGGCGCGGACAGCCGGTACACGCGCGGCTCCGGCACGTTGCGCTCGAATCCACCGGCACAGGCGGTCAGCAGCCCGCCGCACACGATCAGGGTCAGCCATTTCATGGTGGTATCTCCACGCCCTGCGTCGCCGGCTGGTAAAGAAGCCGCGAAGGTTCTTCCTCGAGACGGCGGCTCAGGCGGTCGAACGACGACACCGCTTCGCGCATGTCGCGGACCAGCTGGTCGATCTCTCCCAGCCCCTGGTCGGCGAACCGCCCGACGCTATCCTCGTTTGCCGCGATGAACCGGTCGAGGCGCGCGCTGGCGGCGGCGAGGTTGTCCGCCGTGCCGCGCATCTGGGCGATGGTCGCCTGCAGCTCCGGACCGGCCATCGCCGTGACGCCGCCAATGTCGGCCGCGATGCCACGGATCTCGCTGGTCGCCGCCTCGAGTTGCGCCAGCAGCCGCCGCGTGTCCGCCACGGTCGCGGGCAGTTCGCTGCTGGCCATCTTGATGCCCGCCAGCGCCGACGACACGGCCTCGACGTTGCTGTCGGACAGCACGGCATTCATGCGCCTGAGCACCTCGCCGGCACGCGCCATGACATCCGGCAGGCTGCTGACGAAGACATCGAAGTCCGACCGTTCCGAGGGAATCACCGGGTACATCAGGGTCGGCACCAGTTGCGCGCGCGGTTTTTCCGGGTCGGCCGGCTTGAGGTCCACGAACAACAGCCCGGTGACGCCCTGCAGCGCAAGCCGCGCCACGGTTTCGGGCGCGATGGGCGTGTCCTCGAAGATGTCCGCCACCACCCGCACGCGGCTCGGATCGCGCGGGTCCAGCCCGATGCGCGCCACCCGTCCGACCGCCACGCCCAGGTAGCGCACGGAACCGCCCTCTGACAGGCCGAATACGCTGCCGTCGAAGTAGATTTCGTAGCGCTCGTAGCTGCGCCGGTCGCCGGTCTCCGAGTACCACAGGACGAACCCGGTGCCGAGGGCCAGCAGCAGCAGCACGAAGGCGCCGACTGCGACGTAGTTTGCGTCCCTGTCCATTGCTTAATGCCTGTCCCGCACAGCGCGGCTGCGCTCGCCGTGGAAGTACTCCCGGATCCAAGGATGCTCGTGCCGGACGATTTCGTCGAGCGTGCCGCTGATCATCCGGCCGTCCACGATCACGCCGACGCGGTTGCAGGTGCGGAAAATCGTCTCCAGGTCGTGCGTGATCATCACCACCGTCAGCTCGAGGTTGCGCTGCAGGTACAGCACCAGCCGGTCGAACGCCGCCGCCGAGATCGGGTCCAGCCCCGAGGTCGGCTCGTCCAGGAACAGCAGCGCCGGGTCCAGCGCCAGCGCCCTGGCCAGCGCCGCGCGCTTGACCATGCCCCCGGACAACTGTGCCGGGTACTTGTCGGCGGCATTCGCCGGCAGGCCTACCATCGCGATCTTGAGTTCCGCGAGTTCGCGCAGGGTCCCGGCCCCGACCTCATGGTACTCGGCAATTGGCAGTTCCACGTTCTGCGCCACCGTCAGCGACGTGAACAGCGCGCCGTGCTGGAAGGTCACGCCGTAACGCCGCTTGACCCTGAGCAGTTCCCGGCCAGACGCAGTCGTGATCTCGATGCCCTCGATCGCGACGTTGCCGCTCGCGGGCACCTGCAGGCCGAGCATGGTCCGCAGCAGCACCGACTTGCCGCTGCCCGAACCGCCGACGATGCCGAAGATCTCGCCGCGCCTGACCTCGAGGTCCACGCCGTCATGCACGACCTGCCGCCCGAAGCGGTTGACGATGCCGCGCACCGAGATGACGGGCTGCATCAGATGTCCAGCTCCATAAACAGCACCGCAAAGGCCGCATCGAACAGGATGACGAGGAAGATGGCCTGCACGACCGCGACGGTGGTCAGCCGGCCGAGTTCGCGCGACGAGTCGCGCACCTGCATGCCGCGCAGCGTGCCCACCAGCGCGATGACCGCCGCAAACACCGGCGCCTTGACGATGCCGACCCAGAATGTCGTGCTGGCGATCGACTCGTTGACGCGCTCCACGTACTGCGAGATCGGGATGTCCACCAGCGACCATGACAGCAGCGCGCCGCCGGCGAGGCCCAGCGCGTCGGCCACCACGGTCAGCAGCGGCAGGGCGATGACCAATCCCAGCACGCGCGGCAGCACCAGCACTTCCACCGGGTCCATGCCGATGGCGCGCAGCGCGTCGACCTCGTCGTTGAGCTTCATGACGCCGAGTTCGGCCGCGAAGGCGCTGCCCGACCGTCCCGCGACGATGATGGCGGTGAGCAGCACCCCGAGCTCGCGCAGCACGGAGACGGTCACCAGGTCGACGACGAAGATCTCGCCGCCGAACTTGCGCAGCTGCTGTGCGCCGATATAGGCGACGATGACGCTGATCAGGAAGGCGATCAGGGCGACGATCGGCACCGCCGTGACCCCGGTCTCGTAGACATGCCGCACGATCGAGCGGAAGGCGCAGCCGGCGTGGCGCGACGACGGCCCGCGCGACGACAATCACCAGTTCGCCGAACAGTGACAGGTGGTCGATGATGCCCTGGCGGGCGCTGACGGCCAGGTGTCCGATGGTGCGCAGCGGCAACGTCACCAGGCTGCGAGCGGTGCCGTCATCGACCGGCTCGGCCGGCGCGCTGGCCACCGCTGCGTCGATGAACTCGATCTGGCCCGGCCGCCCGGCGGGCCAGGTCACGCTGCAGCCGGCCGCCACCAGCCGCCGGTCCAGCGAGCGCAGCAGCCAGGCGCCCGTCAGGTCGATCGATCCGAGCGAGCCGGTATCGATGGTCGCGGCCGCCGGCGATCCGGTCGCAGCGGTTGCGATCGCCCGTTCCAGCGTTGCCACGTGGTCCACGGTCCAGCGGCCGGTCACGCTGATGGCGCGGTGCCCTTCATGGTCTTCGAACCGGAGATGTGCAGCCATGGACCGGCGCCGGCGTCAGGCGCGCTGGTGACTGCCGTCGCAAACCGGTTCGCGGCCGGTCTTCTTGCAGCAGCAGAACCAGACCGTCGCTGCTTCGGCTGCTTCGAACTTCAGCGGCGCGAGGTCCGTGCCCTTGTGCGAACCGTCGCAGAATGGCTGGTCCGCGCTGCGGCCGCATCGGCACCACCAGTAGGCCCTGCCGGATTCCACTTCGACGCCGATCGGCCCGGTCCCGGCCGCAATGCGCTTCGTCATGCTTCGTCCTCCGTCGCGGGGGCGTCGCTCCCAGCCCGGATGCTAACAGGCGGCCGTCCCTGGCCGGTAGCGCCGAGGTTGATCGCAGACCTGCCGGACCGCACCATGTCCGGTCTCGACGGCGGAGCCGCAACGAATGTCTGAAGGGACCCTGGGGGAAGTGCTGGTACTGCTGGCGGCAACGCTGCTGGTCGTCGCGTCGCTGCGCCGCCTGCGGCTGCCCCCCATCGTCGGTTTCCTGGCCGTCGGCATGGCGCTCGGCCCGCACGCGCTCGGCTGGGTGCAGGACACGGCGACCACCCGCACGCTGGCCGAGTTCGGCGTCGTGTTCCTGCTGTTCACGCTCGGCCTGGAATTCTCGCTGCCGCGCATGATCGCGATGCGCAACGAGGTGTTCGCGCTCGGCAGTGCACAGGTTGCGCTGACCGCGACGGTCATCGGCGGGATTGCCTGGTGGTTCGGGTCGCCACCCGAGGTGGCCATTGTGCTGGGCGGCGCGGTCGCCATGTCCTCGACCGCCATCGTCGTTCAGCAGCTGTCCGAACAGGGTGAGCTGAATCGCACCCACGGCCGGCTGTCCTTCGGCATCCTGTTGTTCCAGGACCTGGCGTTCGTGCCGTTCCTGGCGCTGGCCGGCGTCATCGGCGTGGCGGCGGCTCAATACACGCCCGGTGACGTGCTGTGGGCGGTGGCCAAGGGTGCCGCGGCGCTCGGCATCGTGCTGGCCACCGGCCGCTGGCTGCTGCGGCCGATGTTCCACGAGATCGCCGTCGGCGGCATGCCGGAGATGTTCACGCTGGCCGTGCTGTTCGTGGCGATGGGCTCCGCCTGGGCGACCCACGCCGTCGGCCTGTCGCTCGCGCTGGGCGGTTTCCTGGCCGGCATGATGCTCGCCGAGACCGAGTACCGGTACCAGGTCGAGGCCGGCATCAGGCCGTTCCGCGACACGCTGCTGGGCCTGTTCTTTGTCACCGTCGGCATGCAACTGGACTTTGCGCTGCTCGCCGAGCGCACCCTGCTCGTGACGGGCATGCTGCTCGGCCTGCTGGCCCTGAAGGCCGGCATCGTCATGCTGGTCGCGCGGCCGTTCGCGGGCAACTGGTTCAAGTCGCTGCGCAGCGGCCTGGTGCTGGCCGAAGGCGGCGAGTTCGGCTTCGCGCTGCTGGCCATGCTGTTGCAGAACCGGCTCATCGGCCAGGAAACGACCCAGCTGCTGCTGGCGACGATTGCGCTCAGCATGGTGCTGTCGCCGCTACTGATCCGGCACAACAAGAAGATCGCCCGTTTCCTGCTGCGCGAACGGGTCCCGGCGGCCACGGAGCTGGAGCGGGTGGACGCCGCGACCGACGCGCTCGCGCATCGCGAGCACGTCATCCTGTGCGGTTACGGCCGCGTCGGCCAGAACATCGCGCGGGTGCTGGACGGTGAAGGCCTGGAATACATCGCCATGGACCTCGACCCGTTCCGCGTGCGCACCGCGCGCGAAGCCGGCGACCCGGTGATCTTCGGCGACGCGGTCGACGAGGCCGTACTGACTGCGGTCGGGCTGGCCCACGCCAGCGCCCTCGTGATTACTTTTGCGGACATCGACCGCTCGCTCAAGATCATCAAGTCCATCCGTCGCCTGCGGCAGGACGTGCCCGTCCTCGTGCGCACGGCGGATGACACGCGCCTCGAGGAACTGCTCGCGGCGGGCGCCACCGAGGTGGTGCCCGAAACGCTGGAGGCGGCGCTGATGCTGGTGTCGCATGCGCTGCTCGTCCTGCACGTGCCGGTGTCACGCGTGGTGAAGACCATCGGCGACATCCGCGGCCACCGTTACAGCCTGTTGCGCAGCGTGTTCCGCCGCGCTGATGCGGCGCTGATCGACGAGACCCATGCGCTGCGCGAGGAATTACACACGGTCGTCCTGCCGCCTGGCGCCTGGGCGGTCGGCCGTTCCATCGCGGAGATTCGCGCGCGCGGCGCGGAGGTGTCGTTCACGGCCGTGCGCCGCGCCGGCATCGTCGGCCGCGATCCGGACGACGAGATGCAATTGCGCCAGGGCGACGTCGTGGTGATCTACGGTACGCCCGAAGCGCTCGAGCACGGCGAAGCCGTGCTGCTCGCGGGCTAGTCCCGCGCGCCGGCGGTTCAGGACCATTCGGTCAGGCCTTCGCGTTCGTACAGGGTGCGGAACGACGGCCGCGCTTTCATGCGCGCCACGTAATCGCGAATCGCCGGCCATTCCGTCGCGGGCTTCGGCATGTTGCGCGACCAGCGCATGAGCATGGTTCCCAGGAAGTCCGCGGCGCTGATGTCGTGGCCGGCAAGGTACGCGCCCGTGGCGGCAAGTCGCGCGTCGATGCGGTCCCACGCCGATTCGATGCGCAGCCGCGCGAATTCCCTGCACTGCGCTTCCGCGCCGGCGAATTCGTCGGCATGAAACCAGCCGCGGAATGACGCCTGGACGGTGTTCGAGAAGTGCAGCATCCACTGCAGGTACGCCATGCGCTCGACGCTGTCCACGGCCGGCGCAAGCCGGGCCTTCGGGTGCCGGTCGGCCAGCAGCAGCAGCAGCGCTGCGCACTCGTACATGGGCTGCCCGTCGACGACCAGCGTCGGCACGAGGCGGTTCGGATTGAGCCTGGCGTAGTCGGGCGACTTGTGCTCCTCGGCGGCCAGGTCGACCTTCTGCAATTCGTGGGCGACGCCCAGCTCGATCAGCATCCAGTGCACCGCAAGACTCGCGGTCCCGGGCGAGTAGTAGAGCCTGTACATGATCGTCCTCCGGCGCGCCGGGCACTCAGGCTGCGCGCGTGCGTCTCTTCAGGTGAATGAGCAGGATCGAGACGGCCGCCGGCGTCATGCCGGACAACCGGGATGCCTGGCCGAGCGTCATGGGCCGCGCCTCCGTCAGGCGCTGCCGCGCCTCGTTGGACAGGCCTGCGACCGCGGCATAGTCGAGGTCCTCCGGCAGCCGCAGCCCCTCGCTGCGCCGCTGGCGCTCGATTTCCTCGCGCTGCCGCTCTATGTAGCCGGCGTACTTGGCGCGCACTTCCACCTGCAGGGCCACCTGGTCCGGCAGCCGGTCATCGTCGAGCGCAGCGGGCGAACCGACCGCCGGCAGCGCCACCAGGTCGCGATAGCTCACGCCCGGACGTCGCAGCAGGTCGAAGGCCCGCTGCTCCTGCGCCAGTGGTCCGTCGGGCGCCTGGCCGCCTGCATCGGCAACATCCTGTGCCGGCCGTACGCGCAGCCCGCAAAGCCGCTCCATCTCCGCTTCCGTCGCGTCGCGACGTGCGCAGAACAGCGACCAGCGCTCGTCGTTCACCAGTCCCAGCTCGCGCCCCTGCGGCGTCAGCCGGAAATCCGCATTGTCCTCGCGCAACAGCAGCCTGTGCTCGGCCCGGCTCGTGAACATGCGGTACGGCTCGCTGGCGCCGCGCGTGATCAGGTCGTCGACGAGCACGCCGAGGTAGGCTTCGTCGCGCCGCGGCCACCACGGCGCCCGGCCGGACGCCGCCAATGCCGCATTGACGCCGGCCAGCAGGCCCTGCGCAGCCGCCTCTTCATAGCCGGTGGTGCCGTTGATCTGCCCGGCCATGAACAGCGCGCCGACAACCTTCGACTCGAGTGACGGGCGCAGGTCGCGCGGATCGAAATAGTCGTACTCGATCGCATAGCCGAACCGCGTCAGTTCCGCGCGCTCACAGCCGCGGATGCTGCGCACGAATTCCAGCTGCACGTCCCGAGGCAGGCTGGTGGAGATCCCGTTCGGGTACACCTCCGTCGTCGCGAGCCCCTCGGGCTCGATGAACACCTGGTGCGACGGCTTGCCGGCGAAGCGCACGACCTTGTCTTCGACCGAGGGGCAGTAACGCGGTCCCGGCCCGCCGATCGCACCGGTGAACATAGGCGAGCGCGAGGTCGCGGCGCGGATGATCTCGTGGGTGCGCTCGTTGGTCGCGGTGACGTGGCAGGGCACCTGGCGCGGGTGATCCGCCGGCCGCGACAGGAACGAGAACACCGGCCGCGGATCGTCGCCCGGCTGCACGAGCATGGCCCCGAAATCGAGGCTGCTCCCTTCGAGCCGCGGCGGCGTGCCGGTTTTCAGCCGTCCGACCCGCAATGGCAGTTCGCGCAGGCGCTCCGCCAGGCGATTGGACGGCGGATCGCCGCTGCGTCCGCCCGGCTCGTTCTCGAGGCCGACGTGCATGCGTCCGCCCAGAAACGTGCCAACCGTCAACACCACCGCCTGCGCTTCGAATCGCTCGCCGCCCACGGCCAGGACATGGCGCACGCGGCCGCCCTCGAGGACGAGGTCCGCCACCTCACCTTCGAACAGTTCGAGGCCGGGCTGCGCCTCGATCAGGGCGCGGATGGCGCGGCCATACAGCTGCCGGTCGGCCTGCGCGCGCGTGGCGCGCACCGCCGGGCCCTTGCTGGCGTTCAGCGTGCGGAACTGGATGCCGGCCAGGTCGGCCGCCCGCGCCATCGCTCCACCCAGCGCGTCGATCTCGCGCACCAGGTGTCCCTTGCCGATGCCGCCGATGGCCGGATTGCAGCTCATCTGGCCGAGTGCGGCGAGGCGCTGGGTCACCAGCAAGGTGTGCGCACCCATGCGGGCCGCGGCCAGCGCGGCCTCGGTGCCCGCGTGCCCGCCGCCGATCACGATGACGTCATGTGCCCTGCGCTGTCGCATGATCCTGCCGTGCCCCCCGGATACAGGCGCGCAATTCTACCTTGACCGCAGCCACAGACGGCTGTGGCGATGTGGGACCGCCGATGGCACGCTATGCCTTCGCAGGGAAACACGGGATCCCGCCGCATCATGGATCGCTTGCCACATGCCGTCTGGCTGTTCGCGGCCGTACTTCTGGCCACCCCTGTGGCAAGTGCCGGGGGCGACCGTGGCCTGGTCCTGCAGCCCTGCAGGCTGGAACACCCGCAAGGGCTGTCGTCGGTGACCGCCCGCTGCGGGCGGTTCAGCGTCGCCGAGAATCCGGACGCCCCGGACGGCCGCCGCATCGAGCTGGCCGTGGCGGTCGTGCCCGCCATCTCGACCCGTGCCGAACCCGACCCGTTGTTCCTGCTGGCCGGCGGACCGGGGCAGGGCGCGCGCGGGGGGTTCGTGGGGTTGCTGGGGGCGCTGGACGGCGTACGCCGCAACCGCGACCTCGTGCTGGTGGACCAGCGTGGCACCGGAGATTCCCATCCGATGAAATGCGACTTCCCGGAAGAATCCTGGGCCCGGGCCGACGTGTCTGCCGAAGACTTTCGTGTGCTGGCAAAGCAGTGCCTGGACGCGCTGCCCGGCGATCCGCGCTTCTATACGACCAGCATCGCGGTGCGCGACCTGGATGCGGTGCGCGCGGCCCTCGGTTATGAGCGCATCAACCTGTATGGCGGTTCGTACGGCACGCGCGTCGCGCAGCACTATGCCCGAAGGTATCCCGACCGGGTGCGGGCCATGGTCCTCGACTCGGTCGTGGCGCCAGAGCTGGCGCTGGGCGCCTCGATGTCGCTCGACGCGGACGCGGCGCTGCGAGCGCACTTTGCGCGCTGCGCGAATGATGCGGCCTGTGCGGCGCGCTTCCCGACGCTGGCAGCGGATTTCGACGCGCTGCGCCATGACCTGGCGCGCGCACCGGTCATGGTGCGGCTGGCCGACCCGGTGAGTGCAGAGCCGCGGTCCGTCGAATTTACCGCCGGGCATTTCGGTCTGGCCGTCCGCATGCTTACGTACTCCGACACCAGCGCCGCATTGCTGCCGCTGTTGATCGACGAGGCCCGCGCCCGCGGCAACTTCACGCCGCTGGCCGCGCAGGCGGAGATGGTGGGTGACGAACTCGACAAGGCACTGGCCTACGGCATGCACAACACGGTGGTCTGCGCCGAGGACCTGCCGTTCCTCGACGTCGCTGCGCTGGACCTGCAGGCCTTGCGGCGTTCCTATCTGGGCGACGTCATGCTGGTGGGCCTCGAGGCCATGTGCAGCGTCTGGCCGCGCGGACCCGTCGACGCCGATTTCAAGGCGCCGCTGCGTTCCGCCGTGCCGACGCTGCTCATGTCCGGCAGCCTCGACCCGGTCACGCCGCCTGCCTATGCGGCCCTCGCCGCTGCCGCACTCTCCGACCACGCGAGTGTCGTGTTTGCCGGCCAGGGCCACCTGCAGCTGCCGCTGCGCTGCGCGCAGTCGCTGCTGCGGCGCTTCCTGGAAGCCGGCACCGCCCGGGGGTTGGACACCGGCTGTGCCGATGCGGTCGCCCCGGCGCCGTTCTTCCTCAGCTTCAGCGGCGGCGCGCCATGATCCGCGTCAAGCAGCTCGCCAAGCGATTCGGCAACGTCGAAGCCCTGCGCGACGTGTCGTTCGAGGCCGCCGACGGGCGCATCACCGGCATGCTGGGACCGAATGGCGCGGGCAAGTCCACCACGCTGCGGATTCTCTACACCATGCTGCGCCCCGACCGCGGCAGCGCCCATATCGACGGCATCGACGTGCTGGCGGACCCGCTGGGCGCGCGCCGGGCCAGCGGCGTGCTGCCGCATTCGGCCGGTATCTACCCGCACCTGACGGCGCGCGAGAACATCGACTTCTACGGCCGCCTGCACGGCCTGGCCGCGCCGCTGCGGGCGCGGCGCGTCACGGAGCTGGTCGCCGAACTCGGCATGCGAGATTTCGCCGACCGGCGCGCCAAGGGCTTTTCACAGGGCCAGCGCACCAAGGTGGCGCTGGCCCGCGCGCTGGTGCACTCGCCGCGCAATGTGCTGCTGGACGAGCCGACCAACGGGCTCGACGTCATGGCGACGCGCGCCTTGCGCGAACTGATCCTCGGCCTGAAGGCGGCCGGCCATTGCGTGCTGTTCTCGAGTCACGTCATGCAGGAGGTCGCCGCGCTGTGTGACGACATCGTCATCATCGACCACGGACGCGTCATCGGCAGCGGCACCGCTGCCGCCATCCGTGCGCAGTTCGGCGGCGCCTCCATGGAACAGGCGTTCGTCAATGCGCTGGGCAGCCAGGAGGGCCTGGAATGACCGGCACGCTGGCCGCCATCTTCCGCAAGGAGTTCCTCGAGGCGATCCGCGACCGGCGCGTCTTGCTGTCGAGCCTGGTGTTCGGCCCGGTGTTCGCGCCGCTGCTGTTCATCGGCGTGCTGACGCTGTCCGTGAAGCACGCGGTCACGTCGGCCGACGAGAGCGTCATGGTGACCGTCACCGGCGCGGATCGCGCGCCCAACCTGGTCCAGTTCCTGCGCCAGCAGGAGCTGGTCGTCACGCTGCGCGACGGGGAACAGGGCGACGTGTCCCGGTGGCTGCGGGACGACCGGGAGCTGGTCGTGTTGTTCGTACCCGCGGACTTCGGCGAGCGGTTCCGGTCCGGCCAGCCGGCGCGGGTCATGCTGTATTCCGACGGCTCGAACAACACGGCCGACAAGCACGCCGACCGCGTGCGCGGAGTGCTGGGCGCCTATTCGGCAACGATTGGAGCGCTGCGTCTGCAGGCACGCGGCATTGCGCCCGCCGTGGCACGCGCGGTGGTGGTGGACACCGTGGACGTGGCCACGCCCGCCGCCCGGGCGACGCTCGTGCTGGGCATGCTGTCGTACATCGTCCTGCTGGTGACATTGCTGGGCGGCCTGTATCTCGCCATTGACGCGACCGCCGGCGAGCGCGAGCGCGGCTCGCTCGAGCCGCTGCTGACCGTGCCGGTGCCGCGCACGCACGTGATCTACGGCAAGGTGCTGGCGGCAGCCTTCTTCATGGCCGTCGCGCTGCTGCTGGTCACCACGACGCTTGCGCTGTCCGTCCGGTTCATACCGCTCGAGGAGCTGGGCATGTCCACGCGCTTCGATGCCGCCACGGCCGCCGGGCTGCTGCTCGCGACGCTGCCGCTGGTGCCGGCTGGCGCTGCGCTGATGACCGTCGTCGCCTCCTTCACCCACAGCTACCGCGAGGCGCAGACCTGGCTCGGCGTTGTGCTGCTGGTGCCGACCCTGCCCATCGCCGTGGCCAGCCTGCTGGACGTGAAGGCGAGCGCCGCGCTGATGGCCGTGCCGAGCCTGTCGCAACACCTGCTGATCCAGGGATTCCTGCGCGACGAGCCCTTGCCGGCGGCGTTCTTCGCGACCTCCGTCGCCAGCGCGCTGCTGCTGGGCGTGCTGCTGACCTGGCTTGCCGGGCGGCTCTACCAGCGCGAGGCGATCCTGGGCTGAACAGACCGCGGCGTTATTCCGGCATGGCCGCAGGCGCCGGCGCTGCGTGGCGCACTTCCAGGCGAATCGGGCGTGGCGCGCCGCGTGCGGGCACGGTGACCTCGGCCCATAGTTCGTCGCCCGCGGCAAGGCGTGTCGGATCCGGCTCATGCTCGGACAGGAAGAATGCGACCGGCTCCCATAGCAGCCAGCGCTCGCCCTGCGGGTCGTAGGTGACGGACTGCGCCCCGGCGGATCTCCCCGTCTGGCAGCAGGTCGCCGGACAGCGCGCCGCCCTCGGCGCGCGGAACGGTCCAGCTGATCCTGTCGCTCGCGCGCCTCCTGCAGCGCTGCCGGGCTTCCGCGCAGGTTGATGACGAGGCGCAGGTCCACATAGCGCCCGCGGATCGGCAGCTGCGGGTCTACGCCTGCGGTCAACGCCCACGCACGCGACAACGTGTCGCGCTCATAGAGGAACCAGCCGGCCACCGCGACCACCAGCATTGCCTGCACGGTCGCGATCGCGATTCCGCGTGCCAGCGGCGTCATCGCACTGCCCCGATGCGCCCGATCAGCCGGCGCCGGGTGCGCTCCAGCCACCAGCCGCCGCCGATGAACAGGATGCCCATGCCGATCAGGCCGAAGGCGCGACCCAACATGTCGAACAGGCTGCCGAAGTAGAACCACAGCACCGTCAGCGCGAACCCCAGCACGCCCAGGTTGACCCGCAGGCGATCGCCGTCACGCAGTCCCCAGAAGACCAGCCCGACAGAACCGGCTGCATAGGCTAGATACGCAAGGAGTTCATGGCTGGTGCGGGTCAGGTCCAGCGTGGTCACGAACCAGACAAGCGCCATCGCAACGGCGGCTGGCCACGCATCCCGTCGCCGCAGCGCCGCCGCGACGGCCAGCGGCAGCATCAGCGCCACCGACCATACCAGAACCGGCGCCACGGGAGCTCCCTGTGCCGATGCGGGAACAAGGCCGCGCATCGTCCCGATGCCGACCGCCGCATAGGCCGAGGGCAGCAGGATGATCACGCCCAGGCGGGCGAGCGCCTGGCGCCATGCTGCATCCAGCGCACGGCTCCTGGCGCCGACATAGGCCGTGCCGAGGCCCGTGAAACCGATCGCGATTGCGGCCATCTCGGCATGCGACGGACCCACCAGCGCGGTACGTTGCGCCCACTCGGCCCACAACCACAGCGGTACCAGTGCAGCGACCCATACCGTGTGCGGCCAGTCGCGCAACAACGCCAGCGCCACGGCAGCGCCGATCGCCCACAACAGGAATGCCGATGGCCAGTGCGCAGCGAGGTGAAAGACCTGCCCAGCCAGGAAGATGCCGGCGCCCAGCGCGGCAGTGCCGGCCGCATGCAGCGAAGTTGCGAGGGCAGGCTGCCTGGACGCCGCCACGCCGGCAGCAACGTGCAACAGCGCTGTCATTGCCACGACGGCCGCCAGGCGCGCCGCCGGTCCCAGGTCCGCCCAGTGCGCCGCCACGAACAGCAGGACGCCGGCCGCCACCAGCAAGCCGCCCAGGCCGAAGGCGATGACGGCCAGTCGCCCGGTCGCGGGCGCGGCAGCGGCCGTCTCGTGTGCGCGCAGGTGCGCGGCAGTCGCGGCGTCGATGACTCCCGCGTCCAGCCAACCCGCAATCGCCTTGTCGATCGCCTTGTGCATGTGGCGCCAAGCCTCTGCCGGCAACGCTACGCCCGTGTCATCACGCGATAATTACGGCTTCTGCGTACCTGCCACGGTCGGGCGCGGCTCGGGCGGCAGATGTGCCGGACTCACCACCGGCGGCATCGTGTACTCGGGTGGCGGCGCCAGCTTGAACAGCGACGGCAGCACGGTGTTCAGGAACGCGTAGACGATCAGGCCGCCGAACAGCCACGACGGGATGTCGTACTGCTCACGCAGGATGGCCGCCAGGACCAGCGTAAACACCAGCGTGGGCAGGATCCGTACCGAGATCCTGAGTGTCTGCGCGAAGCGCTCCTTGAGCGCGAACTTGCGGTGTGCGCTGACCGCGATGATGCGGAACGGCAGGATCGCGACCGTGAAGCCGATGCCGGTGCCGATGGCGGCCAGCGAGAAGTCGTCGCGGTGCAGCTCCAGGCCCGCATGGAAGAAGTAGAAGGGAATGAACAGCGAGCCCAGCGCCTCGACCGCGTGCAGCATGTGGTCGCTCTGCAGCGACGGCATGTAATGGCGGTACTGCTGCGCCACCATGCCCACGACGAACGCCCCGACCAGGTAATAGACGCCCAGGTTGCGCGTCACCAGCGCGCAGGCCACCGCGACGATGACGAGAAATGCGAAGTCGCTCTTCGGCGCATACGGCAGCACCAGCTTGGCGAAGCCGCGGAACAGCCAGGGCAGCACGGCGATCATCAACACCAGCGCCAGCGTCGAGACGGTGAAATCCATCACACTGGTCGAGCGCAGCGTGAAGAACAGCGCCAGCAGCGCCACGATCTCGGTGGCGACCGCCTTGGAGCGTATCCAGAACCGCTCCTGCGCGTCTTTCGTGACGCTGTTCAACGAGTCGAGGATGAAGCCGGTGGACGGCGTCAGCAGCGCCAGCGCCACCAGGATCGCCGGGCGCAGCTCCAGGCCCAGGAAGCGCCACAGCAGCCAGGTGGCGGCCGCGTACAGCACGACTCCGTTGATGACGTGCAGCACCAGCACCCGCGAGCCGCCGCGCAGTTCCTGCAGGTTGACCTCGAGGCCCGCGAACAGGAACAAGGCGACGATGCCCAGTGTCGACAGCAGCGTGACGGTCGGGTCATGCTGGAACAGCCCCAGGCCGAGGCCCAGCGCGCCGCCCAGCGCGAAGCTGGTGATCGCCGTCGGCAGCCCTATGCCCTGCAGCATGCGCGGCACCACGAACAGCCCGAACAGCAGGATGATGTAGGTCAGCTCGCTGGTGAAGTCGATCTGCGGCACGGTGACCCCCTGTCGCCCGTGCGCCCCCGGGGCGCGGTTGGCGCGATGTTAGCAGTCCATCGCCGGCTGTCGTATAAGGTCGGTGGCCGCGGGAACCGGGGCCGCCGGGCGCCGGTCCAAGCGTCGCAAGGAGGTCTGCCAATGAGCCGCAGGATTGCCATGGTCGTCGCCACGCTGGCTCTTGCCGCAGCGCTGCCGGCCGGCGCGCAGATTCATACCGTTCCCATGAAGGGCCTCGGCAACGAGTGGGTCAAGGAGCTCAGCCTCAAGGGCCGCATGGACTGGGAGTGGATCGAGACGTATCCCGAGCAGGTGTTCTTCGCGACCCGCCAGGACGCGCGTCGCGAGGGTGACATCGTGACCATGTGGATGCGCATCGAGTACAAGATCGCGCGCAGCCCCGGGCCGCACCGCAGCGCGGCGAGCCGCGACGACTGGGACTGCAGGAATGGCCGGCGCGCCAATGTCGGCACGTTCTTCTATCGCTGGAAGAACCTCGAGGACGCCGATCCCGAGCGCTCGACGACGCTGCTGCGCAACTGGGAGAAGATCGAGCCCGGCACGCTGGGCGACACGCTGTGGCAGTTCGCCTGCAGCATCCAGCCGACCCAGACGCTGGTGCAGCCGGAGCCCACGCCCACGCCGCAGACCCCGCCGAACCCACGCTGATCAGCAGCCCCCGGACTGCGGCTGGCCCGCAGTCAATCCGGCGCGCAGCCCTGTCCGCGGCGCACCGACGGCCGCGTTCAACCTGTTGAGCCCCAAGCCATTATTGTCCCGCGCGCCCCGGCCCGGCGGGCCGCCGCGAGGAGAATTGCGGGTTCACACTCGCGGCGTTTCGGGCGACAATGCGCGCCCTTCCGATCCCTCATCACGCCGCAAGGATCCTGAGCCATGCGCCTCCTGTCGATCCTGATGCCCCGCGAGAAGCATTTCTTCACGCTGTTCAACCGCCATGCCGACTACGTCGTCGAGGGCAGCCGCACGCTGATCGAGCTTTTTGACGCTCACGCAGACGGCGAGGGCTGGGAGGAACTGGTCGAGCGGATCATCACGACCGAGAAGGCCGCCGACAAGGTGACCCACGAGACGGTGGCCCTGATGCACTCAACCTTCGTGACGCCGTTCGACCGCGACCTGATCAACCGGCTGATATCGCGCCTCGACGACATCCTCGACCTGATCCAGGACACGGCGGAATCGCTGACGCTGTACGACATCAAGAAACTCACGCCGGAAGCGGCTCATCTCGCCAGCCTGGTGCAGTTGTGCTGCGGTCGCGTGCAGGCCGCCGTCAAGATGCTGTCGTCGATGGAAAATGCGCCGGAAATCCTCAGGATCTGCCAGGAGATAGACGAAATCGAGACCGACGCCGACCGCGTGCTGTATGGCGCGATCTCGCGCCTGTTCCGCGAGGAAGAGGACGTGCGGCAGTTGATCAAGCTGAAGAACATCTACGAACTGCTGGAAACGACGACCGACAAGTGCCAGGTCGTTGCCAACGTCCTGGAGGGCGTGGTCCTCGAGAACGGCTGACCATGGAAGTGCAAACCGTCACGCTGGTGCTGGTCTTGCTGGTGGCGCTCGCGCTGGTATTCGATTTCATGAATGGCTTCCACGACGCGGCGAATTCGATCGCCACCGTCGTCTCGACCGGCGTGCTGAAGCCCTACCAGGCGGTGGCCTGGGCGGCGTTCTTCAACTTCATCGCCATCGTGCTCGTCGAGATGAAGGTCGCCGCGACCGTCGGCAAGGGCATCGTCAGTCCGGACGCGGTGACCAACCAGGTCATCTTCGGCGCCCTGGTCGGCGCGATCGTGTGGAACATCATTACGTGGTGGTACGGGCTGCCTTCGAGCTCCTCGCATGCGCTGATCGGCGGGTTGATCGGCGCCACCATTGCGCAGGCGGGCACGGGTCCCCTGCTGGCGCCCGGCATCACGAAGACCACCGCGTTCATCGTCGTGGCGCCGATGCTCGGCATGCTGCTGGGCGGCGGCCTGATGGTGCTCGTGTCCTGGATCTGCCGGCGGCTGTCGCAACGGCAGACCGATCGCTGGTTCCGGCGCCTGCAGCTGGTGTCGTCGGCGCTGTACAGCATCGGTCACGGCACCAACGATGCGCAGAAGACCATGGGCATCATCTGGCTGCTGCTGATCGCCGCGGGCCTGACGACGCGTGATCACCTGCCGAACTGGGTCATCGTCAGCTGCTTCGTTGCCATTGCGCTCGGCACGCTGTTCGGCGGCTGGCGCATCGTCAAGACCATGGGGCAGCGCATCACCAAGCTGCGGCCGGTCGGCGGCTTCGCGGCCGAGACCGGCGGCGCCATCACCTTGTTCCTTGCCTCCAACTTCGGCATCCCGGTATCGACCACGCATACGATTACCGGCTCCATCATCGGCGTCGGCTCCTCGCAACGCGTGCGGGCCGTACGCTGGGGCGTGGCGGGCAACATCGTGATGGCGTGGATCGTGACTATCCCGGCCTCGGCCCTGCTCGCAGCCGGTGCATGGTGGGTCGGCGGCTATTTCCTGTAGACGCCACACCCGGCGCGGCGGCCACGCGCAACGGACGCTAAGATACCGTCGTTGTTTCAGCAGCAAGGACCGGCAATGAGCGGCATCCAGGAGTCCATCGGCTCGCTTGAAGTCGCGTTGGTCCACACCCAGAAACTGCTCGAAACCGACCCTGCACTGGCGGCCGAGCAGGCGAACGAGATTCTGAAGGCCATTCCGAACCAGCCCGTTGCGCTGCTGTTGCTGGGCGCTGCGCGGCGGGGGAGCGGCGACACAGCCGCGGCTCTGTCCGTGCTCGAATCACTCGCGCAGCGGCATCCAGACTGGGCTGCCGTGCATTACGAGCTCGGCCTGACCCTGGGCGCTGACCGCCAGGGCGGAGCCGCTGTCGATGCGTTGCGGCGCGCGGTCAGGCTGAAGCCCGACCTGGGCGAGGCCTGGCGCGCGCTGGCGGATCACCTGACCGCCATCGGTGACACGGCTGGCGCGGATGACGCGTATGCCCGTTACCTGAAGTTCTCCGTTCAGGATCCGCGACTGCTGGAGGCCGCTGCGGCGCTGTCCGAGAACCGCATTGCAGCTGCGGAAGCTCTGTTGCGCGAACATCTCAGGCAATATCCGACCGACATTGCCGCCATCCGGATGCTGGCCGAGGTGGCGGCCCGCGTTGGCCGTTTTGGCGACGCCGAAGTGCTGCTGGCGCGTTGCCTCGAGCTGGCGCCGGGCTTTACGGCGGCCCGGCATAACCATGCCGTGGTGCTCAACCGGCTGGGCCAGTCGGCAGCGGCCCTGGCCGAAATCGACCGGGCGCTGGAGGCAGAGCCCCGCAATCCGAGCTACCGCATCATGAAGGCAGCCATCCTGGGCCGCCTGGGCGAATACGGGCAGTCCATCGAGCTCTACGGCAACGTGCTGGCCGAATACCCCCGCCAGCCCAAGGCCTGGATGAGTTACGGCCACGCGCTGAAGTCCGCGGGGCGCCAGCAGGAGTCGATCGACGCCTACAGAAGGAGCATCGAGCTGGCACCAGGCTTCGGCGAGGCGTACTGGAGCCTGGCCAACCTCAAGACCATCCACTTCTCGCCGGTCGAGCTGGCCGCCATGCGCTCGCAGCTCGATCAGCCCGGGCTGACGGATGTCGATCGTTTTCATCTTCATTTCGCGATTGGCAAGGCGCTCGAGGATGCGCAGGAGTACGCCGGTTCATTTGAGCATTACGCCACCGGCAACCGGCTGCGCAGGGCCATGGTCGTCTACGACCCCGACGAGACCTCGGCCAACGCCCGGCGCTACAGGGCGCTGTTCTCGAAGGACTTCTTTGCACAACGGGCGGGCTGCGGCGCCCCCATGCCGGACCCGATCTTCATTGTCGGCCTGCCGCGGTCCGGCTCGACGCTGCTTGAGCAGATTCTCTCGAGCCATCCGGCGGTCGAAGGCACGATGGAGCTGCCGGACATCATTGCGATGGCCCGCGCCCTGGGCGAGAAGAAGACCCGCGGCCAGACCTCAAGATACCCCGAAGTGCTGGCGACGCTCGATACCGACCAGTTGTGCGCGCTCGGCGAACAGTACCTTGCCGGGACCCGCGTCCAGCGCAAGACCGGCGCGCCATTCTTTATCGACAAGATGCCCAACAACTTCGCCCATGTCGGCCTGATCCACCTGATCCTGCCGGCGGCGAAGATCATCGACGCGCGGCGTCATCCCCTCGCCTGTTGCCTGTCCAACTTCAAGCAGCATTTCGCGCGCGGGCAGAACTTCACGTACGACCTCGAGGAGATCGGCCGCTATTACCGCGACTACGTCGAGCTGATGGCGCACTTCGACGAGGTGCTGCCCGGCCGGGTCCATCGCGTCATCTATGAACGAGTCGTCGAGGACACCGAAGCCGAGATCCGGCGGCTGCTCGAATACTGCGGCCTGCCATTCGACCCGGCATGCCTGCGTTTCTACGAGAATGAGCGTGCGGTCCGGACCGCCAGTTCCGAGCAGGTCCGGCAGCCCATCTACCGTGAGGGCCTGGACCAGTGGCGTCATTTCGAGCCCTGGCTCGGGCCCCTGAAAGGCGCCCTCGGTCCGGCGCTCGAAGCCACCGTACCGACGGCGGGTGATTGCAGCACGGCCAACGAGGCGTAAACTGGCGCGAACTTGCCATCAGGGAGGGCGACCATGCAGCGTTCCAAGAAACGTAAGCTGAGGCGCGCACAGGCGATGCTGGCGGGTGCGCCATTGGCCTCGGGGCTATTGTTGCTGTCGCCGGCCGCCTACGCGCAGAGCGGCGGTCCGGTACAGCTCCAGGAAATCACCGTCACCGCGCAGAAGCGGTCCGAGAGCCTGCAGGACGTTCCGCTCAGCATTCAGGCGCTCGGCACGACCAGGCTCGAGGAGTTGCACGTCGGCAACTTTGCCGACTACGCCAAGTTCCTGCCGAGCCTGTCCTACCAGAGCGGCGGCCAGAGCGGCGGCCCGGGCTTTTCCAGGGCCTACATGCGTGGCGTCGCAAGCGGCGGCGACGGCAACCATTCCGGCTCCCAGCCCAGCGTCGGCACCTACCTGGATGAGCAGCCGGTCACCACCATCAACGGCGCGCTCGACATACACCTGTACGACATCGAGCGCGTCGAGGTGCTGGCCGGTCCGCAGGGTACGTTCTACGGCGCCAGTTCCCAGGCGGGCACGATCCGCATCATCACCAACAAGCCGGACCCGAGCGGCTTCAAGGCCGGCTACGACATCGAGGGCAACACCATCGCCAAGGGCGGCCAGGGCTACCTGGCGGAAGGCTTCGTGAACGTGCCGCTGTCGCCGACCGCCGCCATCCGCCTGGTCGGGTGGGCGCGGCATGACGCAGGCTACATCGACAACGTTCCCGGCTCGGTCACCTACCCGTTCTCGGGAATCACCAGAACCAACGCCAACCGCGCCAAGAAGGACTACAACGACGGCGATATCTACGGCGCGCGGGCGGCGCTGAAGATAGACCTGAACGACAGCTGGACGGTCAGCACCGGCGTGATGGGCCAGGAACAGAAACTCAATGGCAGCTACGGCTACCGGATCGGCGACGACCTGGAAATCGTGCGCTTCAACCCGGAATCCACCAAGGACCGCTGGGTCCAGGCGGCGCTGACCATCGAGGGCAAGGTCGGCAATTTCGACGTGACCTATGCCGGCTCCTACCTGGACCGCAATGACGACGTCCGTTCCGACTACGTCGATTACTCGGTCTACTACGACGTGTACAGCTATTACGTCTACAACGATGCCGGCGAGTACATCGACCCCACCCAGTACATCATCGGCAAGGATGGCTACACCAAGCAGAGCCACGAACTGCGCATCTCCTCCCCGGCCGACAACCGGGCGCGATTCGTTGCAGGCCTGTTCATGCAGCGCCAGACGCACGACATCGAGCAGAACTACAAGATCGACAATATCGCGACCGAACTCGAAGTCACCGGCTGGCCCGACACCTGGTGGCTGACCCAGCAGGTCCGGGTAGACCGCGATTACGCGGCCTTCGGCGAGGTCACTTACGACCTCACCGACAAGCTGTCGGTCACCGGCGGCATACGCTTTTTCAAGGCGAAGAATTCGCTGGAAGGGTTCTTCGGGTTCGGCCTGACCCACCCCTACACGACGGGCGAGAAGTTATGTGACCCCGCACTCGGCCCCGCACCCTCGGTCAACGGTGGGCCCTGCACCAACCTCAACAAGAGTGTCAATGAATCCGGCAACACGCCCAAGGTGAACTTCACCTATCGCATTGACGGCCAGCGCATGGTCTATGCGACCTACTCGAAGGGCTTCCGGCCCGGTGGCGTCAATCGGCGCGGCACCCTGCCGCCGTATGAGGCCGACTTCCTGACCAACTACGAACTCGGCTGGAAGACCAGCTGGGCGGGAAATCGGCTGCGCTTCAACGGCGCGGTGTTCCTCGAGGACTGGAAGGACTTCCAGTTCTCGTTCCTGGGCGAGAACTCGCTGACGCAGATCGCGAACGCCGGCAAGGCGCAGATCAAGGGCATCGAGGCCGACCTGCTGTGGGCAGCGACCGACAAGCTGACCGTCGCCGCCGCTTTCGCGCTGCTCGATGCGAAGCTGACGCAGGCCTATTGCGGCACGCTGGGTCCAGACGGAAAGGACCTGAATCCGTGCACGGAAGACGATGGCGACGGGGGCACCATCCCGGCTACACCGCAGGCCCCGAACGGCGCCCGGCTGCCGGTGACGCCCAGGTTCAAGGGCAACCTCACGGCGCGGTACGCGTTCAACCTCGGCAGTTACGACGCGCACATCCAGGGCGCAATGGTTTACGTCGGCAGCCGCTGGGCCGAACTGCGCACCGCGCAGCGTGAAATTCTCGGCAAGGAGAGCGCCTACACGCTCGCCGACTTCAGCGCCGGCCTGGCGAAGGGCAACTACACGGCGGAACTGTTCGTGAACAACGCCTTCGACAAGCGGGCTCAGCTCGACCGCTGGGCACAGTGTGACGCCACGGTCTGCGGTGTCGGAGGCACGTATATAACGCCTTCCCAGCCGCGCACCATCGGGCTCCGGTTCGGGCAGAAGTTCTGACGTCAGCGCCGGCGGCGGGCACCTCTGCCCGCCGCCCGGCTTGCGGTTCGCGGATCATCGTGCGCGCGGCGTGCGCCTTGGCTTATACAGCGGACCGGCGCTGGCGGCTTCTCACAGCAGCAGCGGCACCAGCCACATGGCGACCGCGGCCAGGATCACGATCCCCGCGAGGTTCATCAGCACGCCGGCGCGCACCATCTGCGGGATGGTCAGCATGCCCGAGGCGAATACGATGGCGTTTGGCGGCGTCGCGACCGGCAGCATGAACGCACAGCTCGCCGCCACGGTGACGGGCACCACCAGCACCAGCGGATTGATGCCTGCCTGAATGGCCAGCGCACCCATGACCGGCAGGAAGGTGGCCGCCGTCGCCAGGTTGCTGGTCAGCTCGGTCAGGAAGATCACCAGCGTCGCCGCGCCCAGCACCAGCACCAGCGGGCCCGCCGCTCCGAGCGGTGCGAGGCTCTCACCCAGCCACAGGGCGAGGCCTGATCCCGCCACGGCCGCCGCCAGACTCAGGCCGCCGCCGAACAGGATCAGCACGCCCCACGGCAGCCGGCCCACCTGGTCCCAGCCCATCAGCGTACGCGCCGTTGGGCTGCCGCTCGGCACCAGGAACAGCAGCACTGCTGCGCACACCACGATGCCCGTGTCGGACAGCAGCTCGGCGCCGAGCCACGCATTCAGCGGCTCGCGGAAGATCCAGCCGAACACCACCAGCGCGAACAGCGTGCCGATGCGGCGCTCGGCCTTCGACATCGGACCCAGCCCGGCGCGCAGCCCGGCAAGGTGTGCGCGGGCGCGTTCCGACGGGCCGAAGTCCAGGCGGAACGCCACCCGGGTCAACACCAGCCAGCCGACCGGCAGCATGACCAGCATCACCGGCACGCCGACCATCATCCACTCGGCGAAGCCGATCGTGACGCCGTAGGTCTCCGACATGAAGGCCGCCAGCAGCGCGTTGGGCGGCGTGCCGATCAGCGTCGCCAGGCCGCCGATCGTCGCCCCGTAGGCCACGCCCAGCATGACCGCCACACGGAAGTCGGCGAGTTCGCGCTCGCTGACGTCCCGGCTTGTGGCCGTGACGACGGCGATGACCGAGGCTGCGATGGGCAGCATCATCATCGCCGTCGCCGTGTTGGTCATCCACATGCTGAGCAGCGCGCAGGTGGCCATGAAGCCCCCGACCAGGCGCCGCGCGCCCGTGCCGGTCGCAGCGAGCAGCGCCAGCGCGATGCGCCGGTGCAGCCCCCAGCGCTCGACCGCCAGCGCGACCATGAAGCCGCCCAGGTACAGGTAGATGATCGGGTTGGCATAGGGCGCCGCCACGTCGCGCAGCGGCGCGATGCCGAGTGGCGCGAACAGGACGAGCGGCAGCATGGCCGTGACGGGCACCGGCACGGCTTCGGTCGCCCACCACAAGGCCATCCAGGTGCCCGCGGCCGCCACCCGCCAGGCGGTGTCCGGCATTCCCGCCGGCGCATCGGCCAGCATCATCGCAACGAAAGCGAGCGGCCCGATCAGCAACCCGGCCCATTGGTAGCGCTTCAGCGGGCCGCCATCCGTCGTCTCGCCGCCGTCGCTTGTCATGGGCAGAGGGCTCCTGAATCCGCCGTATGGCTCGCAGCATAGCCAGCGCCAGCGCACACCGCAGCCGTTACCTTGCGATGCATGACCGGGCAAGGACACCCGCGGAGAATTCGCCGCCGGTCGTTTCCCGGGTGATCCCGCCTGTGTCGCATCGTCGTGCGCCTCCCAGCCGTGCTATTTTGGGCCTGTCGGCATTCTGTCGACGAGAGGTCAATGTATGCGTATTGAACGTTTTCACCGTACTTGCGCTGCGCTCGTCAGCGTGAGTCTTTTGTCGCTGGGACTACAGGCCCCGGCGCTTGCCGGGATCATTGGCACGACCGATGTCATCGCCGCCGTGCCGGAGCGCAGCGATCTGGACGTGATTCGCGGTGCGCTGGCCGGCGCCGAGGTGCGCGAGCGCCTGGCGGCGCTCGGTGTCGACCCGGCCGAGATCGACGGGCGCCTTGCGGCGCTCTCCGCCACCGAACTCGCAACGCTCGCGGGCAACATTGAACAGGCGCCGGCCGGCGGCAGCGTGCTGGCCGTCGTCGGCGTCGTATTCGTCGTCCTGCTGTTGCTGGAATACACCGGCACCATCGACATCTTCAAAAAAGTGCCGTGATCCGGGCGGCGCTGCCGGCGGCAGCGCTGTTCGTCGGCCTGGCGGGATGCGCCGCTTCGCCGCCGCTTGTGCGCGGACTTCCGCCGGGGATGCCGCGCACGCTCGAGTTGCGCGGTACGCCGTTCTTTCCGCAGGAAGACTATCAGTGCGGGCCGGCCGCGCTGGCGACGGTGCTGCGGGCCAGCGGTGTTGAGACTGATCCGGCCACGCTGGCGCCGCAGGTCTTCCTGCCCGGGCGGCGAGGCAGCCTGCAAGCCGAGTTGATCGGCGCGACCCGCCGGCACGGCCGGCTGGCCTACCCGTTGCCGGGCACCGGGCAGGCGCTGCTGGCCGAACTTGCCGAAGGGCGGCCGGTGCTGCTGCTGCAGAACCTGGGCGTTGCGAGACTGCCGGTCTGGCATTACGCCGTGCTGGTCGGTTACGACGCCTCGCGCAATGTCGCGGTGCTGCGCTCGGGTCGCCACGAACGGCTCGAGATGCGCTGGCAACTCTTTGCCCGCTCCTGGGACCGCGCCGGGCGCTGGGCGATCACCACGCTCCCGCCGGGGGTGATGCCCGCCGCAGCCGACGCCATGCGCTACCTGGACGCCGCTGCGGGCCTGGAGGCCGCGGGCCAGGCGCACGAAGCCGGGACCGCCTACGCGGCGGCGACTGCACGCTGGCCGGATGAGCCTTTCGCCTGGCTCGGTCGCGGCAATGTTGCCCATGCCGGCGGCGATCTGGAGGCCGCAGTGGACGCCTACGCACGCGCGGCAACACTCGCGCCCGGCAATGCCGCCATACGCAACAACCTGGGACAGGCGCTGGCCGACGCGGGCTGCATCACGGAGTCGCGCGCTCAACTCGCCCGCGCGGTTGCGCTGGCGGCCGACTCCGGACTGGCGCCCACTGTCGAGGCGACACGCGCAAGGATCGAGGCGGAGGCGGCGCGTGGCGCCGACGGGGGCTGCCCGCTGGTCGGCCGCGGCTGGCCGGAATAATGGAGCGCGGGCCTGGTTCATCAAGAACGGCCCTGCGCATCATTGCTCCAGTTTCATCCGGAGCAGTTGCGCAAACGGACAGGCTGGCAGGTACGAATCGGTCGGATTTCTACAGGTTGCTTAACCGGCATGGGTTGGGACCGGAGGATCTTGAGCGGCGGCGAAGGCCAAGAATCGTCCCGTTGATAGTCACGCTCACACGATGTGCATTACGGAGTCGATTTCATCTGCCGGCGTCGAGCAAACCCCATTGCGACGAGCCCGAGACCGAACAAGGTCAAGCTGCCTGGCTCCGGTACAGAGACACCTGGTTCCAACCAAAGGTTGTCGAGCGCAATCCCACCATCCCTGCCGTCCGCGCGAATACCGTAAAAGAGGACAGAGGTCAGGTTTGTGAATGACAAGGCAAAGCCCTGAAAGTCGGAGGCGCTGCGCCGGTCTCCCCCATCGTGGATTCCATCCAGAACCAGTTCCGCATACACCGTTCCGCCATCTGCGAGGAACCCCAAAACGCCGATCGCTTCCGCGGCGGGTCGATCTTGGGGCGAACTGGTTACAGCTTCTGCACCATCCAGACCCAAAAGAGAAAACGTCCCTCCGCCAATCATCGACATCGATATCGGGTGACCCCGGCCAGATTCGTAGGCCAGGTACGTCGTTCCATTGGAAGCGAAGTAACCATCCCCCAACAGATGAAAATGCTCGGATGTGAACAGAAAGCCGTCGATTGTCGCCGAGGTAAAGATCGTCTCGGTACCCAGTCCGTCGAACGTAATGACAATTGCGTTCGCGCTGGTCGGGAAGAAGAAAAGGGCTGCAATCGAAAGAAATAGGGCTCGCATGGTTCTTGTATCGCGCCGTTTTGGAAATGGTTGGCGCCAACCTTTGCACAGATCATGCCATGACTACAAATCCTTACTAACTCAATTGGTTATCCATAGCTCTATCGCAGAGCGCCCGTGTAGGCTGCAGGTTGTGTAAGAAACCCCGACAACGCGAACCGTGACGGCGGTCACACTTTGGCTCGTTCGGGTCAAGATGCGGTGATGTCCGATGACATTCAGCAGGACAGCTGTTGTCCGTGTATTGCTCCTTTTGCTCGCGCTCGAGGCAGATCATCGGGTGCGTTGATACCGCTTGCTACTTGCCGATGCAGAAACCCGCGAAGATCTCGCCTAGCAGGTCGTCGCTGGTCGTTTCGCCGGTGATTTCGCCCAGCGCCCGGTGCGCGAGCCGCAGTTCCTCTGCCGCCAGTTCGTACGACTCGCGCGCCTCGAGTCTGGTCCGCGCCGCCTGCGCATGGACCCGCGCACGGCCCAGTGCGTCAAGGTGCCGGCGGCGGGCCGAGAACGCACCTCCTTCGCCGGCGTGATAGCCGGCCACGCGCCGCAGCTGGGCGCGCAGCGCGTCAAGGCCGGCGCCGGTCTTCGCGGAAATATGCACCGCCGTCGCGGGAGCGGGCCCTGCAGGGGTCATGCCCCGGTCCAATCCCGGGACCGGCTCCTCCTGCAAGTCGATCTTGTTCCATACCTTCAGCACGGCGGCACCAGTGTGTAGCGCCGCGAGGTCCGACTCGATTGCCTCCGGCTGGGGCGGCGCGGTCGCATCCATGACGTACAGCACCAGGTCGGCGCGCGAGATTTCCGCGCGCGCACGGCGCACGCCCTCCCCTTCGATCCTGTCATCCGTATGGCGCAGGCCCGCCGTGTCGACGACATGCACCGGCAGGCCGTCCACGACGATCTGCTCGCGCAGCAGGTCGCGGGTCGTGCCCGGCACTTCGGTCACGATGGCCGCATCGTGACCCGCCAGCGCATTGAGCAGGCTCGACTTGCCGGCATTCGGCGGCCCCGCGATGACGACTGCCAATCCGTCCCGCAGCGCGCGGCCCTGGCGTGCTGCGCCGTCGATCCGCGCGAAACGCGCCGCGATGTCCTCGAGCTGCCCGGTCACCTGCGGCCCGCCCAACCAGTCGACGCCCTCGTCCGGGAAGTCCATGGCGCCCTCGACGTAGGTGCGCAGCGCGGTCACCGCGTCGTCCAGCGCGCCGACTTCCGCCGAAAAGTCGCCCTGCAGCGAGCGCATGGCCGCGCGTGCCGCCTGTTCCGATCCGGCATCGATGAGATCCGCGATCGCCTCCGCCTGCGCGAGGTCGATCTTGTCGTTCAGGAAGGCGCGCTCGGTGAACTCGCCGGGCCTGGCCAGCCGCGCACCGAGACCCAGCGCGCGGCGTACCAGCAGGTCCGTCACCACGACGCCGCCATGGCCATGCAATTCCAGCACGTGTTCGCCGGTGAACGAATCGGGCGCGGGAAAATACAGCGCGATGCCGGCATCGACCGGCGCCCCGGACTCGTCGAGGAAGCGCGAGAAGGTGGCGTGGCGCGGTCGCGGCAGCTTGCCGAGGATGGCCGTGGCGATCCGCGGTGCCAATGGGCCCGTGATCCTGACGATGCCGATTCCGCCGCGGCCCGCTGGCGTAGCCGGTGCGGCGATGGTGTCGATATCCGGTTGCATGACGCCAAGTATAGAAGGGGCGGGTCCCTGGGAGGATCAGGCCCCGCGGTAACCACCTGGGCTCACCGCGAGGCCCGGCGATCCGTTCGGATTACTCGTAGCGCAGCGCTTCGATCGGGTCGAGCCGCGCAGCGCGCCGCGCCGGCCACAGGCCGAACAGCAACCCGACGCCGGCGCTGAAGCCGAACGCCAGCGCCAGTGACTGCCAGGTCACGAAGGTCGACCAGCCCGCCAGCCTGGCCAGCAACGCGGCAGCACCGGCGCCCAGCGCCATGCCGACCAGCCCGCCGAGCACGCACAGCGTCACGGACTCGATCAGGAACTGCCGCATGATGTTGCCGCGGGTGGCGCCGAGCGCCTTGCGAATGCCGATCTCGCGCGTCCGCTCGGTGACCGTGACCAGCATGATGTTCATGATGCCGATGCCGCCGACGATCAGGCTGACGCCGGCAATGCCCGCCAGCAGAAAGCCGAGGATCTCCGTCGTCTGCTGCTGGGTCGCAAGGAACTGGCGGCGGTCCAGCAGCGCGAAATCATTGTCGCGGCCCGGCAGCAGGCCGTGTTCGCGGCGCAGCACCCGCTCGATCTCGACCATGACCTGCGCCAACTGCGTGCCTGGTGCGACCTGTACCGAGATGTTCTGGATCTGTTCCTCGCCGGTGACCCGGTATTGCGACGTCGCGAGTGGAATGTAGACGTCGTCATCCGGGTTGCTGAAGCCGATGGCGCCCTTGCGCTTGTGGACCCCGATGACCTCGAACGGGATGTTCTTGACGACGATCGTCCCGCCCAGCAGCGCCGCTCCCGTGGTGCCGAGCATTTCCGGGATCTCGCCGCCGAGCACCGCGACGCGCCGGCGCGCCGCATCGTCGGCCGCGCCGAACATGCGCCCGAACTCGACCTCGAAGCCGTTCACGTCCGGGTGGTTGGGCCGCGTGCCGATCACCGTGAGGTTCAGGTTGCGGGCCCCGTGCTTGACCTGCTGACGCCCGCTCTGCTCGGGCACGACGGCGGACACGTGGCGCGCGTCGTGCGCCAGCGCGGTCGCGTCTTCCACCGTCAGCGTCTGCTGGTCGCGGGCCACGCCCTGCATCCAGCGCATGCCGGTCGTCACCGTCAGCACGTCCGCGCCGAGCGACGCCAGTTGCTCGTCCACGGCGCGTTGCGCGCCCTTGCCCAGCGCGAGCATGGTGATGACGGCGGCGACGCCAATGATCACGCCCAGCATGGTGAGCGCCGAGCGGAACAGGTTGCCCCGCATCGAGGCGAGCGCGACCCGGATGGTTTCGAAGAACGGCATCTCAGCGACTCGCCGGCGCGCTTTGCGTGCCGTTGCCCTGGCGTTGCGTGATGCCCGGTATGCCGCCGCGGCGGCTTGCGAAATTCTGGATCATCTGCTGCGTCTCGATCAGGCTGGCGCTCGGCAGCAGCAGCACCTGGTCGCCCTCGACCAGCCCGTCCGTGATCTCGACGCGATCCAGGTCGGTGACGCCGGTCGTCACCCTGGTGGGTTCATATTGTTCGCCCCGCACCGCGACCACCCACAGGTTGCGGCCCACCTCCAGCGCCGAGCCGCGCGCGCCCCCGCCGGCGGTGCCGGCTGACCTGAACAGCTGCTGCATCAGCGCGCGCTCCTGCGCGTCGAGTTCGCCGCCCTCGCGGCGCTTGCGCATGATTGCCTGGACGCGCGTTGCATCCACGCCGGGCGGCAGCGTCACCATGCGATCACCCAGCTGGATGGTCTGCGGCTCCGCAGGACCGGCCGCCGGGTCCTGCGTCGCGGGCCCGTCGAGCCGCGCCTGCAGGTCCTCGGGCCTGACGCCCAGGATGCCGGCAGTCGTCTCGAGGTCGCGCTGCGTGCGCAATGCCATGACCGGCAGCGTCAGCACCGATTCACGGCGGGCCACGTCGAAGACTGTCTCCACGTTCATGCCCGGGCGCAGCAGCCCTTCCTCGTTGGCGATCGAGATCAGCACCGAGAACAGCGTGACGTTCTGCTCCACCACGGCCTGCGGCTCGATCTTCTCGATGCTCCCGGAAAACGTCCTGCCTGGGTAGGCCGCCACCGTGATGCGCGCCGGGACGCCCTGCGAAAGCTTGCCGATGTCCGTCTCGTCGACCCGCACGCGGGCCCGCACCATGCCAAGGTCGGCCATGGTCAGCAGCACCGTGCCGCCGCCGACGTCCGTCGTCGGCGAGGAAATGACCTGCCCGCGTTCGACGCGCCTGGTCAGGATGGTGCCGGCAGACGGGGCCCGCACCTCCGTGTCTTCCAGCGCGATGCGCGCGTTCTCGACCGCCACCTCGGCCGAGATGACCGCGGCGCGCGCGTTCGCGACGTCGAGCGCCAGGCCCTCGAATTCCGCCTGGTTGATCCACTTCTCCGCAAGCAGCGACTGGCCGCGCTCGAGCTGCGCCTGCGCCGTCGCCCGGCGGGCGCGGGCCGCATTGAGCTCCGCGTCGGACTGCGCCATCCGGTTGCGCGGCGTACGCGGGTCCACGCGCACCAGCAGGAAGCCCTCCTCGACCGTGTCGCCGATCTCGGCGCCGATCTCGAGGATCTCGCCGGAGGCCTTCGACTTGACCTCGACCGTGCTGACCGGCTCGATCACGCCGGCGGCTTCGACGACCACCGAGATCGCGCGGCGCTCGACCGCCGAGGTTTCATACTCTGGCGCGGCCGGCCCCTGCGGTTGGCAGGCGGTCAGCAACAGGAGCGCGGCCGCCGCGGCCAGGTATCTAAGCACGGACATGGGCCTTTCCTGGGTTGGCTGTGTCGCTGACGACTTCGCCGTCGCGCACCTGGATGGTGCGTCGCGCATGCGCCGCAACCTCCTGCTCGTGGGTCACCAGCACGATGGCGTGACCCGCCGCGTGCAGCTCGTCGAACAGGGTGAGTATCTCGGCGCCGGTATGCGTGTCGAGGTTGCCGGTCGGCTCGTCGGCCAGCAACAGCGCCGGTTCGGTCACCAGCGCGCGCGCGACGGCCACGCGCTGGCGCTGCCCACCTGACAGCTCCGCGGGCCGGTGCCCGGCGCGATCCGCAAGGCCGACCCGTTGCAGTGCGCGCGCGGCGCGGCCATGGCGGTCCGCGTGGCGCACGCCCGCATAGATCAGCGGCAACTCGACGTTGGCCAGCGCCGTCGCGCGCGGCAGCAGCGCGAACGACTGGAACACGAAGCCGATGTCGCGGTTGCGCACGCCGGCGAGTTCGGTGTCGCCCATGTCCGACACCAGCCGGCCGTTCAGCCAGTAGCGTCCGGCGTCGGGCGTGTCGAGACAGCCGATCAGGTTCATCAGCGTGGACTTGCCCGAGCCCGATGGCCCCATGATGGCCACGTACTCGTTGCGTCCGATGGCGAGGTCCACGCCGCGCAGCGCGTGGATGATCGTGTCGCCCATGCGATAGCGCCGCTCGAGGCCCTCGGCACGTATCAACTGGTCGCCCGCGGAAGTCACCGCCATGATTGCTCGCTAGATCCCTGCAAAGACGCGCGCCACGGCTACCCGTTGACGGCTGGCGTCAGCTGCTGCGATTTTTCTTGTCCTCGGCCTCGACCACGCGGTTGATCTTCCACTGCTGTGCGATAGACAGCGCGGTATTGGTCAGCCAGTACAGCACCAGACCCGCCGGGAACCAGGCGAACATCGCCGTCATGATCACCGGCATGAAGGCGAACACCTTGGCCTGCACCGGGTCCGGCGGCGTCGGGTTCAGCTTGAACTGCACGAACATCGCGCCGCCCATCAGCAGCGGCAGGATGAATAACGGGTCGCGCACCGACAGGTCCTGGATCCAGCCCATGAACGGCGCCTGGCGCATTTCTACGCTCTCCAGCAGTACCCAGTAGAAGGCCAGGAAGAACGGGATCTGCACCACCATCGGCAGGCAGCCCGCGACCGGGTTGATCTTCTCGCGCTTGTACAGCTCCATCATCGCGCGCGCCTGGCCCTCGCGGTCGTCCTTGTAGCGTTCCTGGATGCCCTTCATGCGCGGCGCGACCGTGCGCATCTTGGCCATCGAGCGGCCGCTCGTTTCAGCCAGCTTGTAGAACACGAGCTTGATGAGCAGCGTGACGATGATGATCGACCAGCCCCAGTTGCCGACGAAGCCGTGCACCTTGTCGAGCAGCCAGAACAGCGGCTGCGCCAGGATCGTCAGCTTGCCGTAGTCGGCTGCCAGCTCGAGGCGCGGACCGGCAATCTCGAGCTGGGCCTGCAGCTTGGGGCCGACGTACACCGTCTCCGTGAGCCGGGCGCGGGCGCCTGCCGCGACGGAATGCGCCGGCCCGACCTCGCGCATCAGGTAGTCCTTGTCCTGCACCCTGAGCGTGTGCTGCCAGCTCTCGCCGGTCGGCGGCACGATGGCGGCGACGAAGTGATGCTGCAGCGCCGCCATCCAGCCGCCGGTGACGGTGCGCGAATAGGCCTGGTCCTCCTCGTCCTCGATGTCCAGCTTCTGGTACGACTCGCCGTCGTACACGGCGGGTCCGCGAAATGCGTAGCTCTCGACGTTGAACATCGAGCGCTTGACCGGCATCCAGTGGCGCATCAACTGCGAATACGGCGCCAGTGCGACCGGCTCCGCGCCACCGTTGACGATGTCGTAGCCGATCTCGATTGCATACTGGCCGCGCCGCAGCCTGTAGGTCTTGGTGACCGACAGGCCCGCGCCATCGTTCCAGCGCAGCGGCAAGGTGAGTTCTTCGGCCCCGGTCGGCAGCCTCAATTCCCTGGCCGGAGAGCTGAATTCCGCCTTGTGGTTCGGTTCCGCGCGGCCCGCCTGTCCCGTCGTCAGGCCGGACTGGTAGATGAACAGGGAGTCGGCGCCGTCCGTGTTGAACAACCGGACCTTCTTGTCCGGAGTGTCCTTCTTGACCGGGTAGTCGAGCAGGTCCGCCCGTACCAGCGCGCCGCCGACCAGCGACACGTCGAGGTCGAGCACGTCCGTCACCAGCCGTACGGTCGCGCCGGGCTGGTGGGTTTCCAGCCCCGGTTCGGCGGCTGTCGTCGCGGCCGGTGCGGCAGTGGCGGCCGCGGTGCCGATTTCCGGCAGCGCATCGGCCAGCCCGGACGCAGGCTCGCTCGCCGGCGCCAGCGCCCCTTCGGCGGCCGGCGCGCTCGGCGCCCGCTCTTCAACCTTGACCGGCGCGGGCGCCAGCGGGTTGCCGTAGTCCTTCATCCACGCATCGACATTGAGCCATACCACGAACAGCAGGCCGAGCCAGATGAAGATGCGTCGATTGTCCATGTGGGGCGTGCTCGTCAGTGCGTGTGTCGCGGCTCGGGAACCGGGTCGTAACCGCCCGCATTCCACGGGTGGCAACGACAGATACGCCGCGCGCCCAGCCAGCCGCCTTTCAGCGCGCCGTGCCGCTCGATGGCGTCGAGCGCATAGGCCGAGCAAGTCGGGTGAAAGCGGCAGTTGGGCCCGAGGATCGGGCTGATGAAGAAGCGGTAGAAACGGATCAGCGCGCCCAGCAGTTGCTTCATGTCGGCTGCACCCGCTGCCACAGCCTTTCGAGGCTGGCGGACAATCCGGCGTTCGGCGCGTCGCGCGCCGCGGCCCGCGCAGTGACGAACACGTCCATCGCCGGTAGCTCGTGCTGGTGAAGCCTGAACGACTCGCGGATCACGCGCCGGATCCCGTTGCGGCGCACTGCGCTGCCGGCCGCGCGTACGCTGACCGCCATGCCGAGCCTCGCGTGTGTGCCGCCGTTTGCAACGTATTGAATCCCGAATAGGCCATCGCCCGCTCGGCGACCGGCCTTGCGCGCCCGCTCGAAATCAGCCGCAGCGCGGAGTTTCTGGGCCGGCTTGAAACCTAGGCGAGCCGTGTTGCGTCAGCCGCTCAGCGCGAGATGCCGACGGTCAGGCGCTTGCGGCCCTTGGCACGACGGCGCTTGAGGACCAGGCGGCCCTTCTTGGTGGCCATGCGCGCGCGGAACCCGTGGGTGCGCTTGCGCTTGACTTTGCTCGGCTGGTACGTGCGCTTCATGGCGGCGACTCTGCTGAAAGTTTCACTAAAACAACGACATGCCCACGCGGGCAAAGGGCGGCAAGATTAAGGGTGCACGGCATGCAAGTCAACCTGTCCGCGACCACCTGTGTAACGGCTGCCGCCGCGGGTCCATGGCGCGGCCGGAAACCAGCCAGGCAGCCCCTGCCCACTTGTGGATAACTATGGCGCCGTTACGCCCGCAAGGCTAGACTGCCGGCCGTTTCCTCTTTCCATCATCAGCCACCCGGGGGTCCGGTTCGTGCACGGCTCGCTTTGGCAGCGCTGTCTGCGCCAGCTCGAGGGCGAGGTGCCCGAGCAGCAGTTCAACACCTGGATCAGGCCGCTGCAGGCCGTGGCGGCCGACAATGTCCTGCGGCTCTACGCGCCCAACCGGTTCGTCCTCGACTGGGTCCAGGAGAATCTCTACTCGCGCATCGTCGAACTTGCCGCGCAGGAGACGCCGGGCACCGGGCCGCAGGTGCTGATCGAGGTCGGCTCGCGCCCGAAACACCCGGACGAGGAGACGCCGGCCACGCGGCCGGCGCCCGCTGGATCGTCCCGCCCGCCGGTGCTCCTGCCCACGATCGGGGGCCGGGTCAATCCGGAATTCAATTTCGACGCCTTCGTCGAGGGCAAGAGCAACCAGCTGGCGCGCGCCGCCGCGATGCAGGTCGCCGAGAACCCCGGCCGCGCCTACAACCCGCTGTTCATCTACGGCGGCGTCGGTCTGGGCAAGACCCACCTGATGCACGCGGTCGGCAATCTCGTGCTGCAGAAGAACCCGAATGCCCGCGTGGCCTACGTGCACAGCGAACGCTTCGTCAGCGACATGGTGCGCGCCCTGCAGCACAACACCATGGCCGACTTCAAACGCGCTTATCGCAGCCTCGACGCGCTGTTGATCGACGACATCCAGTTCTTCGCTGGCAAGGAGCGTTCGCAGGAGGAGTTCTTTCACACCTTCAACGCACTGCTGGAGGGCCAGCAGCAGGTCGTGCTGACCTGCGACCGCTATCCCAAGGAGGTCGCGGGCCTGGAGGAGCGGCTGAAGTCGCGTTTCGGCTGGGGCCTGACCGTGGCCATCGAGCCGCCCGAGCTCGAGACCTGTGTCGCGATCCTCATGTCGAAGGCGCAGGCCGCCGGCGTCACGCTGCCCGAGGAGGTCGCCTTCTTCGTCGCCAAGCGGATCCGTTCCAACGTGCGCGAACTCGAGGGTGCGCTGCGCCGCGTGATCGCTAACTCACGCTTCACCGGGCGGCCGATTACGCTGGATTTCACGAAGGAAGCGCTCAAGGACCTGCTCGCCCTGCAGGAGCGGCTGGTGACGATCGACAACATCCAGAAGACCGTCGCGGAGTATTACAAGATCCGCGTTGCGGACCTGCTCTCGAAACGCCGCAGCCGCTCGATTGCGCGGCCACGCCAGGTGGCGATGGCGCTGTCACGTGAACTGACCAACCACAGCCTGCCGGAAATCGGCGACGCCTACGGCGGCCGGGATCATACAACGGTGCTGCATGCCTGCGGCCGGATCCGCGACCTGCGTGAAAGCGACCAACGCGTCGCGGAGGACTACCTCAACTTGTTGAGAATCCTGACGGGTTGATGTGGATAATATGTGTTCGGCACGGGGATGCTTTTTCGTCCACATTCCACACACAGGCAGGACAGAGGTAAATGGCAGTTGCCCCCTGTAGTCCTGCCTTCGCCACGTAACTGATGGCGCTTTGTTTTTGGTTGTTTTCCACGGATATTCGACGGCTCTATATCAACTACAACTATCTTCAGACAGCCTTCTACTGAAACCTATAGAACCGGACGGCGGGGAGCACAGATGAAGTTCAGCGCGGAGCGTGAAAAGATCCTGGCGGCCTTGCAGGCTGCCATTGGCGTTGTTGAACGCAGGCAGACCATGCCGATCCTCGCCAATGTGTTGTTGGCGGCGAAGGACAATCGCCTGGAAGTCACCGCGACCGACCTGGAGGTCGAGCTCGTGGCGCACGCGGAGATCAAGTCCGCGACCGACGGTTCGGTCACCATTCCAGGCCGCAAGCTGCTGGACATCTGCCGGTCGTTGCCGGATGGCGCGAAACTGACGGTGGCACAGGAAGGCGACCGGGTGCTGGTCCGGGCCGGCAAGAGCCGTTTCACCCTGTCGTCATTGCCGGCTGCGGAATTTCCGGTCATTGATGAAATGAACGCGCAGCAGACGCTGGAATTACCGCAGGTGGACCTGAAGCGCCTCATCGACAAGACGCATTTCTCGATGGCGCAGCAGGACGTGCGCTATTACCTGAACGGCATGTTGCTAGAATCAGACGGGAAAATGCTCAGAACGGTCGCAACCGACGGCCATCGTCTTGCATTGTGCGAGATGGCCCTTTCCATTAAGGGAAAGAACCAGCAGATCATCGTGCCGCGCAAAGGCGTGCTGGAATTGCAGCGCCTGCTGGGCACGGAAGGTAACGTAGAAATAACGATAGGAACTAATCACGTTCGCGCCAAGATCGGCGACATTCGCTTCACTTCGAAGCTAATTGACGGCCGTTTCCCGGAATATAGCCGCGTCATTCCTGGCAGTCCGCCGCGCTCCGTTCTCGCTGACCGCGAAGTGCTTCGTGCCGCGCTGCAGAGAACCGCGATCCTTGCGAACGAGAAATACCGCGGTGTTCGCCTTGCGCTCAAGGGCAAGACGCTGACCATCCAGGCGCACAACCCGGAGCAGGAAGAGGCTGAAGAGGAGATCGAGGTCAAGTACGGCGGCGAAGATCTCGAGGTAGGCTTCAACGTGAACTACCTGCTAGATGCCATCGGAGCGATCGACTCGACAGAGGTGGAAATTGGCCTGACCGACGGAAGCTCCAGCTGCCTGGTACATTCGCCGGGCGTGGCGAGCAGCCGGTACGTGGTGATGCCGATGCGGCTGTAGCGCCGGGGCGATGCCGCTGACCTGGATTCGGGTTGAGCAGTTTCGCTGCCTGGAGCGGGTGGAACTGGACCTCGACCCGCAACTCAACTTCTTCGTAGGACCAAACGCGTCAGGCAAGACCAGCTTGCTCGAGGCGTTCTATTTTCTTGGCCGGGGCCGCTCGTTCCGCACGCGGCGCCTGGATCCCCTCATTCGCCACGGCCAGAAAGCGCTCACTGTCGTGGGCCGCGTGACCGCGGCCGGTCGCGAGACCACGCTGGGGGTGCGCGCAGGCCGTGACGGGACGGAAATCCACGTCGGCGGCCGGCCCGCACAAACCGCTGCGGATCTTGCTGAGCACTTTCCGCCGCAGGTCATTGAACCGGAGATTCACAAGCTGCTGGAAGAGGGTCCTGGGCGGCGCCGGCGATTCCTGGACTGGGGCGTGTTCCACGTGGAACCCAGCTTCCTCATCGGTTGGCAGCGCTACTACCGGGCACTGAAACAGCGCAACGCAGCGCTGAAGCAGCAGTTGCCGGATGCGGCCGTAAGCGCCTGGGACGCCGAGCTGTGCGAAACGGGCGAGGCGCTGGCCGCACAACGCCGGGCGTATCTGGGCCTGCTGGGCGAACCTGTGCGGCGCATGGGGCAGCGCCTGCTGGGGCTGGACACCGATCTCGCGTATCACCCGGGCTGGCCGGAGGGCCGCAGCCTGCTAGAAACGCTGACAAGAGACCGCGACCGCGACCGACGCTACAAGGCCACGCAACAGGGCCCGCACCGCGCAGACGTCACGGTACGGGTCGCGGGACACGCAGCCAAGGACCGGGTGTCCAGGGGTCAACAGAAGCTGTTGGCGGCCGGGCTCACGCTCGCGCAGCTGGAAATCCAGGAAAGAGATCGCCCCGGGCGGTCCGCGTTGCTGCTGGACGACCCGGCGGCCGAACTGGACCGGGAAAGCCTGGAGAGACTTCTGGACTGCGTGCGCGAGCTCAATACGCAGTTGCTGGTAACGTCCCTCAGCACCGGCATTCCGGGACTCCCGCCGGGCGGGCGGACGTTTCACGTGGAACAGGGCCGCGTAGAGTCCAGGTAGGGGCGCAAGTCCTCGTTTTATCCACAGCCGAGGCGAGGCCGCCATGGAGACTGGGATGGGCTATTCGCCGCGTGGAAATTGCCGTGGCCGCGTGGCCATATGTTTCACGTGAAACATCACCCTTGGCGCCGCAAGACCCGCCATTGATGCAATCCCTGGGCTAGCGGATTTCCACGATGCGCGCCGCGTCATCCACAGAATTGTCCACAGAACGCGCGCTGTCAAAGAGCGCTGGCTGGTGGGGTTATCTGTGCGCCGGTCCGCGCGCCGCCGGAGGGCGCATACGGACTGACGATCGCAGCTGAATTCCAGGCGTCTGAAGGGGCGCGCCCAGGCGGCCCCAAACACCTGAAAACAAAGTGAAAACAACACGAAAAGTGGTATCCTTGACCGATTCAGGTGACGGGGTTTCGCATGTCCGAAAACGACGATTACACGGCCAAGCAGATCAAGGTGTTGAAAGGCCTCGACGCGGTGCGAAAACGCCCCGGCATGTACATCGGCGACACGGACGACGGCACGGGCCTGCACCACATGGTGTTCGAGGTCGTGGACAACGCCATCGACGAGGCGCTGGGCGGCTACTGCGACCGGATCGTCGTCACCATTCACGCAGACGAATCCATCACGGTCACCGACAACGGCCGCGGCATTCCGACCGACATTCACACGGAAGAAGGGCGCTCGGCAGCGGAGGTCATCATGACCGTGCTGCACGCGGGCGGGAAGTTCGACAACAACTCCTACAAGGTCGCCGGCGGCCTGCATGGCGTGGGCGTGTCGGTGGTCAACGCGCTCTCGGAAACGCTGACCCTGACCATCGCGCGCGACGGCAAGCTGAACCGCCAGGAATATCGCGACGGCAAGCCGCTGGCGCCGCTGACGGTGATCGGCGACACGCAGGAGCGCGGCACCACGGTGCGCTTCAAGCCGAGCGAAGTCGTCTTCACCAACACGACGTTTTCGTACGACTGGCTGGCCAAGCGCCTTAAGGAACTGTCATTCCTGAATTCAGGTGCGCGAATTGAACTGATAGACGAGCGCGACGAGCGTTCGGAGATCTTCGAGCACGACGGCGGCGTGAAGGCCTTCGTGCAGTACCTGAACCGCGGCCGCACCGGCGCGCACCCCAACATCTTCTACTTCCGCGCGCAGGAAGGGCCGATCGTCGTCGAGGTGGCCGCTCAGTGGAACGACTCCTACCAGGAGTCCATGTACTGCTACACCAACAACATTCCGCAGAAGGACGGCGGCACGCACCTGGCCGGGTTCCGCGCGGCACTGACCCGCAAGATCAACGAGTTCATCGAGCGCGAAGGCCTGGCGAAGCGCGAGAACGTCGCGCTGACCGGCGACGACGCGCGCGAAGGCCTGACGGCAATCCTGTCCATCAAGATGCCGGACCCGAAGTTCTCGTCGCAGACCAAGGACAAGCTCGTGTCGTCCGAGATCAAGGGCGTCGTCGAGTCGTCGGTATCCGGCAAACTCGAGGAGTTCCTGGTGGAGAGGCCGCAGGACGCCAAGTCCATCTGCATGAAGATCATCGACGCGGCCCGCGCCAGGGATGCTGCGCGCAAGGCGCGTGAAATGACCCGCCGCAAGGGCGCGCTCGACCTCGCCGGGCTGCCCGGCAAGCTGGCTGACTGCCAGGAAAAGGACCCCGCCAATTCCGAGGTGTTCCTGGTCGAGGGCGAGTCGGCAGGCGGCTCCGCCAAGCAGGGCCGCGACCGGCGCACGCAGGCCGTGCTGCCGCTGAAAGGCAAGATCCTCAACGTGGAAAAAGCGCGCTTCGACAAGATGCTGTCGTCGCAGGAAGTCGTCACGCTGATCAGCGCGCTGGGTTGCGGCATCGGCCGCGAGGATTTCGACGCCGACAAGGTCCGCTACCACCGCATCATCATCATGACCGACGCCGACGTGGACGGATCGCACATCCGCACGCTGCTGCTGACGTTCTTCTACAGGCAGATGCCGGAGCTCATCGAGCGCGGCTACGTCTATATCGCACAGCCGCCGTTGTACAAGATCAAGAAGGGCAAGCAGGAGCAGTACGTCAAGGACGAGGCCGAGCTCGAGCAGCTGATGCTCAGCACCGCAATCGACGGCGCGGCGCTGTACGTCAACCGCGAGGCGCCGCCGCTGGGCGGCACCGGGCTCGAGTTGCTGGCGCGCCGCTACATGGAAGTGCAGGCCATCATCGCGCGCTGGTCGCGCCGCTATGACCGCCGCCTGCTGGAGGAACTGATCAACGCCCCGCAGATGGAGTCGGCACGCTTCGACGATGCGGCATGGCTCGAAGGCTGGACGCGGCAGGTCGAGACGCTGCTCAATGCGGCGGGCTCGGTGTCGCACGCCTACCAGATGAGCGTGCGACGCGACAAGGCGGGCGCGCCGCGGCGCATCGACGTGCTGCGCACCGAGCACGGGGTGACGACCGAGAAGCACCTGCAGCGCGAGTTCTTCGATTCCGCGGAATACCGCCGCATCGCGGAGTTCGGGCGCACGCTGTCCGGCCTGCTCGGCGCGGGCGCGTACGTGGCGCGCGCCGAGGCGCGCCAGGACGTGACCAGCTTCCAGCAGGCCATGAACTGGCTGATGGAGCAGGCGCGCAAGGGCCAGAGCGTGCAGCGCTACAAGGGGCTCGGCGAGATGAACCCGGATCAGCTGTGGGACACGACGGTCAATCCCGACACGCGCCGGCTGCTGCAGGTGCGCATCGAGGACGCCGTGGCGGCCGACGACATCTTCACGACGCTGATGGGCGACGCGGTCGAGCCACGACGCGAGTTCATCGAGAAGAACGCGCTGGCGGTCGCCAACCTGGACGTGTAAGGCGCCGCGTCCGGTCCGGCCGGCGGGATGACTGACGGTGGCGGGGCGGGGCGAATGGCCGCGCGGCCAGCCCGCATCAATCGACCTGGTGGGCGGTCAGGAACATCGACTTCTCGAGGGACACGAAGAAGTCCTGGTACGGTTTTGGATCCTCGACGGCCTTGTCCATGTACTGCGCATTCGCGCGCACCAGCATTTGGGTCGCGCCGCGTGATCGAACGGTCACCGTGATCCGCAGCTGGTAGCCGGACAGCTTGGTGGCGCTGACGGTGCCGAGATCGAGATCGGCCTTGTCCACGACGAAGCTCAGGTCCTGCAGCGTTGCAATGACGGTGCGCAGGGTCGTCTCCCGGTCGGTCGTGTCGAAAGCGCGCTGCTGGAAGCTGCGCAGCGCGACCGCGCCCACGCTGGTTTGCATCACGGCCTTCGTGGACGGGGCACAACCCGTGGCCATCGCGACAGTCGCGGCCAGCAACGCCGCGCGGCAGGCGCTGTTCATATTTGCTGTACCTCGAGGAAGACGCTCTTCGAAAGTCTTTCGAAGAACTCCTGGTAGATGGCGGGTTCCTCTATGGACTCGATCCGCGTCACCTGGCCTTGCGTATTCCAGACCAGCCGCTGGATCGTGATCCGCAGCAGGTGACTGTCGGTCAACGCGGTGCGGTCAGAGGACATGGCCGGGCGCGTCACCAGGGAAACGCGGATCTTCTGCGTCTTGTCGATCGGATGGCCGGAGCCCAGCAGCGCCAGCAGCACCGCCCCGACCACCTGGGATGCCGTGACCGCGGACCGGTCCTTGGAGGCGACAATCACGCCCAGCCTGGTCTCGCTTTCGTCGATGTTGAAGCCGAGATCCTGCAGCACGCCGGCCGCGGCGCTGAGCAGCTCCTTCTCGCCGATGCTGTCGATGCGGCGGGTCTGCAGCTGCCGCCGCTCAAGCGAGTCAGGTGACAGGACCAGCGCGTCCACGGGAATGGTCGCGCAGCCGCCGGCGGCCAGCAGGCAACCGGCGATCAATGCGGCCGTTATGCAATGACGGCGCATCCGCGGCGACGTTCCTTCGCGCGCCCTAGAAGCGCGACGTGTGATATGCGAAGTCGCGCACCCGCTTGTCATGGTCGAACTTGATGATGACCGTCAGCGTCTTCTGGGAAGTGGAGGCTGCCCCGGCGGAGCGATTTCCGCTGCCGCCCACGCCGCCACCCACGCTCGAGCCACCGCCCAGGATCAACGTAGACAAGCCGCCACTGCTCGACGAGTAGGCGACATCGGTGGAGATCTTGTCGTAGATCCATACCTCACGGCGCTCTTCGTCCGTGCTGACGATATTTGGCGACCCCAGCACGGCGGCGACCTCGGCCCCGGACATTCCGACCCGGATCTCCTTCTGCACGGTTCCGACAGTGAGCTGATCGCCGGCGGGCTGCTCGACGTCAGCGCGATGCTGGGCGGCCGTCATGCAACCCGACAGGGCGAGCGCACAGACCGAGGCGGCCAGGGTCGTCATTGATGCGATATTCATGATCGAGAACCTTCCTTCTTTCGGCGCCCCTGGCCGCCCAAAGAGCGCGATCGGGACGCCGGAAAGCAAACGGACCGTCGCCCAGGCTACGCGGCTGGCTGGCGCAATGGCAATTATGCGGGGCGGCGCGCGAGACGGGCATCAGTATGGTGCGCCACGAGGCCGGGACCATGCGCTTGCCGGGCCCCGCAGGGCGCCCGTCAGGCCCCGTGCCCCGGGCGGTGGTCAATCGCCGTGAGCCACCGAAATCCTGGCCATCGTCGCGTCCATCCACGCCTTTGCCTGCTCGTTGAGCCGGCGCGGGTCACGGCCCAGCGTCTCGATCGGCGGCCCGATGACCACCCTGATCGTGCCGGGCTTCTTCAGCAGTCCGCGCTTCGGCCAGAAATCGCCGGCATTGTGAGCAACCGGTACCAGCTTCGCGCCGGTCCTCGAGCCGAGCAGCGCCCCGGACAGGCCGTAGCGGCGCGTCTGGCCGGGCAACACGCGCGTACCTTCCGGGAAGTACAGGATCCAGCGGCCGGCGGCGAGCCGGCGACGGCCCTGTTCGAGCACCTGGTTGACGGCGACGTGCCCGGCGCCGCGATTGATGGCGATCGGCTGGTAGAGCATCGTCGCCCAGCCGACCAGCGGGATCCACTGCACCTCGCGCTTGAGCACCCACGACTGCGGCGGGAACAGGAACATCACGAGCAGCGTCTCCCACGCCGAGGAGTGTTTCCAGAAGGTGATGTGCGCGCCCTCGCGCGGCACGTTCCCGGTGCCCTCGACCACGTAGTCGAGGCGGCAAATGGACTTCAGCAGCCGCAGGTTGGAGCGGCCCCAGCTGCGCGACTGCGCATCGGCGTAACGGCGGCCGAAGACCAGCGCACTCAGCAGGATGACGGCCGCGTGCAGCAGCGAGTTCGCGAAGAACAGCAGCGTGAACAGCAAGGAGCGAAGCCACTGCATGCGGGGTGCTGCGGAACCGGGCGGCTCAGCCCGGCAACCGCGACAGGTCTGCGACGTGGCCGAAGGTCCTCTGCAGCGCCGCCAGCAGCGCGAGACGATTGGCCCGCACGGCCGGGTTCTCGTCCATGACCAGCACGTCGTCGAAGAACTTGTCGACGTGCGGGCGCAGCGCGGCCAGCTGCTTCAGGGCGTCCTCATAGCGGCGCTCGCCGAACAGGGCCTCGACCGGGCGGCGCAGCGCCTCGAGTTCGGCGGCGAGCCGCTGCTCTGCATGATGCTTGAGCAGGCCCGCATCGACGCGCGCGGGAACCTCCTGGCCTGCCTTGCGCAGGATGTTGGCGATGCGCTTGTTGGCAGCCGCGAGACTCGCGGCATCCGGCAACGCCAGGAATGCCGCCAGCGCCTTGAGCCGCGCGTCGAAGTCCAGCGGTGAAGCAGGCCGGCAGGTCAGCGCCGCGTCGAACATCTCGGCCGTAAGACCGTCGCCCGCCTCGAGGTAGTAAGCGCGCAGCCGTTCCATGACGTAGTCGTAGACCTCGGCGGCGATGTCGGCTTCCGGGGCGGGCGCCTTGCCGCCGGCCGCGGCCATGTCGGTGCGCGCCGCTTCCAGCGCAGTCGCAATGAGCGCCGGCAGCTCCAGGTCGATGCGCTTCTCGATCAGGATGCGCAGCAGGCCGAGCGCGGCGCGCCTGAGCCCGAACGGATCGCGCGTACCCGTGGGCCGCTGGCCGGCGACGAAGATGGCGACCAGCGTGTCCAGCTTGTCGGCAATGGCCAGAGCCGTTCCGGCGGGGGTGTCCGGCAGCAGGTCACCCGCAAAGCGCGGCCGGTACTGTTCCTCGATCGCCGCGGCCACTTCGGCATCCTCGCCATCGCGTGCCGCGTAGTAACGCCCCATCAGTCCCTGCAGTTCCGGGAATTCCCCGACCATGGCGGTCAACAGGTCGCACTTGGCGAGTTCCGCCGCCCGCCGCGCCAGGGCCACGTCGGCGCCTGCCAGCGGCGCGACCTGTTCGGCCAGCGCCGTCACGCGGTTCGACTTGGCGAGCACCGAGCCGAGCTGCTTCTGGAACGTCACTGCGCCGAGCGCCTCGCGCCGGTCGGCGAGCCGCTGCCGGCGATCCTGCTCCCAGAAGAAAGCGGCGTCGGCCAGCCGTGGCCGCACCACGCGCTCATTGCCGGCACGCACCTGGTCCGGGTCGCTGCTGTCGATGTTGGCAACGGTCACGAACTGCGGGGTGAGCCGGCCGGCGGCATCGCGCACCGGAAAGTAACGCTGGTGGTCCTGCACGGTGGCAATGACGACCTCCGGCGGCAGTTCCAGGAAGCGCTCCTCGAAACGGCCTGCCACCGGTGCGGGCCACTCGACGAGGGACGTGACCTCGTCGAGCAACGCGGCGTCGAGCACCACCTCGCCGCCAAGCGATTCAGCCAGCGCCGTGACGCCGGCCCGGATCCGCTCGCGGCGCACGGCAAAATCGGCGATCACGTGGCCGCCCTTCTCCAGCCGCCCGGCATAGGCGCGCGGGCTCGTGATGCGGATCTGGCGTGGCGCGTGGAAACGATGGCCCCGCGACATGTTGCCGGCCGGCAGGCCGAACAGCGTGCAGGGCACGACATCGCGCCCGTACAGCATCACGATCCAGTGCACAGGGCGCACGAATTCCGCGTCGCCGTCGCCCCAGCGCATGCGCCGGGCGACCGGCAGCGCATCGAGTGACTGATGCACGATGGCGGGCAGCAATGCGACGGTGTCCTGGCCCTGCTGGACGCCGCTGAACTGCAGGAACTCGCCTTTCGGCTCGGTCACGCGGCCGAGCGCCTCGATCGCCACGCCGCAGGAATCCGCGAACGCCGCCGCCGCCCGCGTGGGCTTGCCGTCGGCGTCGAACGCCACGGCGACCGGCGGTCCCTTGCGCTTGATGCGCTGGTTGGGCTGGCGCGCGGCGAGGCGGTTGACCACGATCGCGAGCCGGCGCGGCGCCGCATAGGGCTGCACCGCGCCGTGCTTCAGACCCGCCGCGGCAAGCCCCGCCACGACCCCGTCGGTGAACGCGCGCGACAGCTCGGACAGCGACTTCGGCGGCAATTCCTCGGTGCCGATCTCGACCAGGAAGTCACGGGCGCCGGGTTTCATTGCTTCCCCCGGGCGTTTGCGGAGGAGCCGGGCCCCGCGCCTGCAGATTCCTCGTTTGCCGCGACCTGCTTCAGCATCGGGAAGCCCAGCGCTTCGCGGCTCGCGTAGTAGGCGCCGGCCACGGCGCGGGCCAGCGCGCGCACCCGCAGCAGGTAACGCTGCCGCTCGGTGACGGAGATCGCGCGCCGGGCGTCGAGCAGGTTGAAGGTGTGCGAAGTCTTCAGCATGCGCTCGTACGCGGGCAACGGCAGGCCCAGTTCGAGCAACCGCAGGCAGTCACGCTCGCTGGCGTCGAAGTCGCCGAGCAGGCCGGCGACGTCGGCGTGCTCGAAGTTGTACTTCGACTGTTCGACCTCGTTCTGGTGAAACACGTCGCCGTAGGTGACGCGCCCCAGCGGCCCGTCGGCCCAGGTCAGGTCGAAGACGCTCTCGACGCCCTGCAGGTACATGGCGAGGCGCTCGAGGCCGTAAGTCATCTCGCCCATCACGGGGCGGCAGTCCAGGCCGCCGACCTGCTGGAAATAGGTGAACTGGGTGACTTCCATGCCGTTCAGCCAGACCTCCCAGCCGAGGCCCCAGGCGCCCAGCGTGGGCGATTCCCAGTTGTCCTCGACCAGGCGGATGTCATGCACCAGCGGATCGAAACCGAGCGCGCGCAGCGAGCCCAGATACCGTTCGATGATGTCGTCCGGCGACGGCTTGAGGACGACCTGGAACTGGTAGTAGTGCTGCAGCCGGAACGGGTTCTCGCCATAACGGCCATCGGCCGGCCGACGACTGGGCTGCACGTATGCCGCGCTCCATGGTTCCGGCCCGACGGCGCGCAGGAATGTCGCGGAGTGAAAGGTGCCGGCGCCCATTTCCATGTCATAGGGCTCGAGGATCACGCAGCCCTGCGCAGACCAGTATTTCTTCAGCGCGAAGATCAGGTCCTGGAACGTGGCGGGCGGCTGGCCGAGCTTGGGGCGCGCTGGCATGAAAAACCGTGTTTTTTCGTTACGGCCCGGGAGTATAGCGAGTCGCCGGATCGGCCGATGCAGCGCAACACGAGACGACCGGCCGGCCCCGGATCGGGCCTTGCGGAGACCTTCTACCAAGGACCGATTGCGCCAAGATAGTGCGCTGACGACATTGGACGCACTATACTGGTGCAATAATCGGTTCTTGGAACATTTCTTTTCATTTAACCAGTTGATTCATATAGGCCTTGTTGCGTGGCACGGTTCCTGCAACGGCCTGGATGAACCCCCGATGGCCGCCAGGCATGACGCCGGCCAAAGGGCCTCGATAATCCGCTGCCGCGCACACCCGGAGAATCCACATGAAGGTCGATGACGTTCTCAAGCTGATCAAGGACCGGGAGGCGCGATTCTGCGACCTCCGATTCACCGACACGCGGGGCAAGGAACAGCACGTCACAGTGCCGACGCGTCTCGTGAACGAGGACTTCTTCACCGACGGCAAGATGTTCGACGGCTCGTCGATCGGTGGCTGGAAGGGTATCGCCGAGTCCGACATGATCCTGATGCCGGATCCCAGCACCGCCGTGATTGACCCGTTCTACGAGGAGACCACGGTGCTCCTGCGCTGCGACATCGTCGAGCCGACGACGATGCAGGGCTACTCGCGCGACCCGCGCTCGCTGGCCCGCCGCGCCGAGGCTTACCTGCAGTCCACCGGTATCGCCGACAGCGCGCTGTTCGGCCCCGAGAACGAGTTCTTCATCTTCGACAGCGTGCGCTGGACGAACGAGATGAACGGCTGCAGCTACCACGTGGATTCGATCCAGGGCGCGTGGAATTCGGGCGCCGAGTTCGTGGGCGGCAACCTCGGTCACCGGCCGGGCGTGAAGGGCGGCTACTTCCCGGTGCCGCCGATGGACCGCTTCCAGGACCTGCGCACCGCGATGTGCATGGCCTGCGAGGAGCTTGGGCTCAAGGTCGAGGTGCACCATCACGAGGTGGCGACTGGCGGCCAGGGCGAGATCAACGTCGCCGCCAACACGCTGCTGCGCAAGGCCGATGAGGTGCAGATCCTCAAGTACGCGCTGTGGAACGTCGCGCACGAGAACGGCAAGACGCTGACCTTCATGCCCAAGCCGATCGTCGGCGACAACGGCAGCGGCATGCACGTCCACCAGTCGCTGATGAAGGGCGGCAAGAACCTGTTTGCCGGCGACAAGTATGCCGGCCTGTCGGAATCGTGCCTGTTCTACATCGGCGGCATCATCAAGCACGCCAAGGCGCTGAACGCCTTCACCAACCCGAGCACCAACAGCTACAAGCGGCTGGTCCCCGGCTTCGAGGCGCCGGTCATGCTGGCCTACTCCGCGCGCAACCGGTCGGCGTCGATCCGCATCCCCTGGGTGCCGAACCCGCAGGGGCGGCGCTTCGAGCTCCGCTTCCCGGACTCGACCGCCAACCCGTACTTCGCCTTCGCCTCGATGATGATGGCGGGACTGGATGGCATCCAGAACAAGCTGCACCCGGGCGACGCGCTGGACAAGGACCTGTACGACCTGCCGGCGGAGGAAGCGAAGAACATCCCGGAGGTGTGCTACTCGCTGGACGAGGCGCTCAACCACCTCCACGCGGACCGGGGTTTCCTCACCAAGGGCGGCGTATTCACGGACGACATGATCGATGCGTACATCAGGCTCAAGCGGCAGGAGGTGACGCGCTTCCGGATGGCGACCCATCCCGTGGAGTTCGACATGTACTACAGCCTCTGAACCCGTCACCGGGGAGGATGACGGGGACGCCGTTCACGAAATGGCGTCTCCGCTTTGTCAGTCCGTCCGGTCGGGGCTATGCTTACCAGATGCGCATCGCCCTGATCATCGCCGGACTGCTCGTCTCCCTGGTGGCCCAGCCCCAGGAGATCTACAGGTGGGTGGACAAGGACGGCATCGTTCACTACGCCGACCAGCCGGGCGCGCCGGATGCGCAACGCATGGAATACGCCAGCCGCGCGCCGGGCGGCGATGCGGGCTCGCCGGCGCCGCTTTACGAGCAGCAGACCCCGCGGATTCCGGAACGGCCGCCGTACAGTTCGCTCAACATCACGAGCCCGACGCCGGACCAGGTCTTTTTCGGCGGCGACGTAACCGTTCCCATAGCGGTCGAGCTGGATACGCGGCTGCGCGAAGGCGACGAACTGGTGATCTTCGTCGACGCCAAGCGCGTGCCCGAGGTCAGCGGTTTCGGCGCCACCGTGACCGGACTGACCCGCGGCACGCATTTCATGCGTGCGGCCGTGTTGGACCCGGCGGGCGACATCGTGATCTCCAGCCCGCAGATCACCTTCCACCTGCGCCAGACGTCGATCGCCTCGCCGCCGGCCGGCCCGAGCCTGAAGCCGCCAACGCGCCCCGGCTCGCCCGCCAGCTGATCCACACCGGATTCGTCCGGCAGGCCGCCCATGGCGGCTGATCCCGCACGCCTGCAGGATACGGCCGTGGATGCCGCGCTGCTGCTCGATGCGCTGGCGACGGCAGTGATCGTGGTGGACGGACACGGCGGCGTGTTGAGGCTCAACGCCGCAGCGGAAGAGCTGCTCGCGACGGGACGCAGCGCCGCCGCCGGCCGTCCGCTCGGCGAGTACATCGCGGGTGGCGCCTGGGTCGAGGCGCTGATCGCGCGCGCCCGCCTGGCCGGACAGCCGGTCGCGCAGCGCGAGTGCGAGCTGGTGCCGGTGCACCGGCGCGACGCGAAATACGTCGTGGACTGCACGTTCACGCCGCTCGGCGACGGGACCGGCGCCGTGCTGGTCGAGGTCGCCGACACGACCCGCCAGGCGCGCATCAGCCGGGAAAGCGCGCTGCTCGCGCAGCTCGGCGGCAGCCGCATGATGGCGCGGCAACTCGCGCATGAGATCAAGAACCCGCTGGGCGGCCTGCGCGGGGCCGCGCAACTGCTCGAGCGCGAATTGCCGGACGACGGCCTGCGCGAGTACACGCGCATCATCATCGGCGAGGCGGACCGGCTGCGCGCGCTGGTGGACGCACTGCTCGGCCCGCCGCAGGCGCCGGCCCGCGTGCCGACCAACGTGCACGAGCTGCTGGACCACGTCTTCCAGCTGGTGCGCGCCGAGGCGCCCGCCGCGCTGGTCATCGAGCGCGACTACGACCCGGGCCTGCCGTCGCTGCAACTCGACCGCGACCAGCTGATCCAGGCCATGCTCAACCTGGCGCGCAACGCCATCGAGGCGCTCGGCAGCCACGGCCGCCTGACGCTGCGTACGCGCGCGCTGACGGGCGCGACGATCGGCGCGCGCAGTCACCGCGTGGTCGCGGCGGTGCAGTTCGAGGACAACGGGCCGGGCGTGCCGCCGGAGCTCGGCGAGACCGTCTTCTATCCGCTGGTGACGACCCGGCCCGAGGGCACGGGGCTCGGGCTCGCCGTCGCGCAGGACATCGCGACCCGGCACGGCGGGCTCATCGAGTTCGACAGCCGCCCGGGACAGACCGTGTTCTCCCTGCTGTTGCCGATCGGGACGGACCATGAACCGGGCGCTTGACGTGTGGATCGTGGACGACGATGCGTCCATCCGCTGGGTGCTCGAGCGCGCGTTCAGCCAGGCGGGCATGCGGCCGCGCGCCTTCGAGCAGGCGGACGGCGCGATCGCGGCGCTTGGCGGCGGCGAGCCGGACGTGCTGATCACCGACGTGCGGATGCCGGGCCCGAGCGGGCTCAAGCTGCTCGAGGCGGTGCGCAGGACGCGGCCGGCGCTGCCGGTGATCGTGATGACCGCGCATTCGGACCTGGAAAGCGCCGTGGCCGCCTACCAGGGCGGCGCCTTCGAATACCTGCCGAAGCCGTTCGACATCGACGAGGCGGTCGGGCTCGTGCGGCGTGCCGCGGCACAGGCGGCGCTCGCGACGCCGGGCGGCGCCAGGGCGCGGTTCCCGGAGATCTTCGGCCAGGCGCCCGCCATGCAGGACGTGTTCCGCGCCATCGGGCGGCTTGCGCGCTCGAGCATGACCGTGCTGATCTCGGGCGAGACCGGCACCGGCAAGGAACTGGTCGCGCGCGCGCTGCACCGCCACAGTCCGCGCGCCGGCAAGCCGCTGATCGCGCTCAACACCGCCGCCATCCCGGCGGAGCTGCTCGAGTCGGAGCTGTTCGGGCACGAGCGCGGCGCGTTCACCGGCGCGGAAGCGCAACGGCTCGGCCGCTTCGAACAGGCCGACGGCGGCACGCTGTTCCTCGACGAGATCGGCGACATGTCGGCCGCGCTGCAGACCCGGCTGTTGCGCGTGCTGGCCGAGGGCGAGTTCTACCGCGTCGGCGGCAATGCGGCCGTGCGCGTGGACGTGCGGGTCATCGCCGCAACCCACCAGGACCTCGAGGCGCGGGTCGTTGAGGGGCGCTTCCGCGAGGACCTGCTGCACCGGCTCAACGTCATCCGCATCGACGTGCCGCCGCTGCGGCGCCGGCGTGAGGATGTCCCCGAATTGCTGGCGCACTATCTCCAGGTCGCCGCGGCGGAGCTGGGCGTCGAACCGAAGACGCTGAGCGAAGATGCATTGCGCACGCTCACGGCATTCGACTGGCCGGGCAATGTGCGCCAGCTGATCAACGCGACCCGCCGGCTGACGGTGACCGCGCCCGGCGGCGAGATCCGCCTCGAGGACATTCCAGACGACCTGGGCGGTGCCGAAGCGCCGTCCACGACGAGCGGCTGGACGCGGGAGCTCGAGGCGTGGGCGCAAAAGCGCCTGGCGGGCGGCGACGAGACGCCACTGCTGCACGCGGCGTTGCCAGAACTCGAGCGCACGCTGATGCGCGTCGCGCTCGCGAAATGCGGCGGCCGCCGGCAGGACGCGGCGAAGCTGCTGGGCTGGGGCCGCAACACGCTGACGCGCAAGCTCAGGGAGCTCGGGATGGAGGGCGGTGAATAGGGACGACGCAGAATGGCTTGATCCCGCTTGTTGCGCCTGTTGTAAACCTTATGTCAAGCCCGCCCAAAGAACCAACGGCCTCGTTACAGCATCCGACTTGAGATCGGCTCGTCCGGAGGGTACGGTTGGTTCCGGAGAAAGCCTGTACAAGGGCACACCCGTTGTGAGGCGGGGTCGCAAAGCCGCAGCTGTCGTCGCTCAGGCGACAGGGCTGGGCTGCCTGCGGGGCGAGTTGTCCGGCGAAGCGATGGACCTGGTTCATCCGCTTTCCCCGATTGTTCGTCTTCGTCAGTGACCGATCGGCAAGCGCGGGAGATCCCGCGCCTGGCGGTGCGGTGCGGCGGCCACTGTCAATTCAACAACGGGGATCAACCATGCGTAGCAAGAGAATCATGTCGCTGGCGATGGCCGCGGCGCTGACGCTGGCCGGGGGGCTGGCGGGCACCGCTCCCGCGACCGCCGCGTCGGGCAAGCTCGAAGCCGCTTCCGTCGGCAAGAGCAAGCATTCCAATTCGGTCTACATCGTCAGGATGGCGGACGATCCGGTCGTCGCCTACGACGGCAAGATCAAGGGCTATCCGGCGACCAAGCCGAAGAAGGGCAAGAAGATCGACCCGGACAACCCGAACGTCGGCAAGTACTTTGGTATCTCGCAAGCAAGCATGACGGCGCGCTGCAGAAAGTGGGCGGCGCAAACAAGCACTACAGCTACGGCTACGTATTCAACGGCTTCGCCGCCGAACTGACCGACGCACAGGCTGCCAAGCTGAAGACGACAGACGGCGTGTTGTCGGTGGAAAAGGACGAGATCGCGCCAGCTCGACACGTCGTCGACGCCGACCTTCCTCGGCCTGACCGGCGACTCGGGCTTCTGGAATACCAAGGCCAAGGGCGAGAACGTCATCATCGGCATCGTCGACGGCGGCATCTGGCCGGAGCACCCGAGCTTCTCGGACCGCACCGGGATCAACGGCAACGTGACCCAGGACGGCAAGCTGGACTACCACCAGATCCCCGGCTGGCACGGCAAGTGCACGCCGGGCGAGAACTTCAACGCCTCCAACTGCAACCAGAAGCTGATCGGCGCCCGTTTCTACAACGCCGGCTGGGGCGGCAACGCCGGCATCGATGCCATCTTCCCCTGTGAGTTCAATTCGCCGCGCGACTGGGCGGCCACGGCACGCACACGGCGACCACCGCTGGCGGTAATGCGAACGTGCATGCCGACAGGTCTGGCGGCGGCATTTCGGCGCGATCAGCGGCATCGCGCCGCGCGCGCGTATCGCGGCCTACAAGGTCTGCTGGGCACGACGAGCCGACCGGCGGCGGCTGCTGCGACGATCGGACATGCGTGGCTGGCATCGACCAGGCTGTCGCGGACGGCGTGGATGTGATCAATTTCTCGATCAGCGGTTCGCGCACCAATTTCCTCGACTCGGTCGAAGTCGCGTTCCTGTTCGCGGCCGACGCCGGCGTGTTCGTCGCGGCATCGGCGGGCAACGCCGGCCCGACCACGAGCACGGTTGCGCATCCAAGCCCGTGGATCACCACGGTTGCGGCGGGCACGCACAACCGGAACGGCGAGGGCTCCGCGACGCTCGGCAACGCGGCAACCTACACCGGCGCTTCCTTTGCCGGCGCAGTGGGTTCATCGCCGCTGGTCGATTCAGTCAACGTGGGCGCGCCCGGTGCCGGTTCCCCTAGCAACACTGAGCTGTGCTTATCCGGGATGACGCTGGATCTCGGCCGCCGTCACCGGCAAGATCGTGCTGTGCAAACGCGGCACCATCGCGTTGGTGGACAAGAGCCGGGCCGTGTCCGAGGCTGGCGGCGTTGGCGTAGTGCTGTACAACGACCCGGCTAGCGCCACCAGCACCCTTGCGCTTCTGCATGCGGTACCAACGGTGCACATTGTTGCAGCCAGTGGACTCGCCGTGAAGGCCTACGTTGCATCAGCGGGAGCTGGAGCGACTGCGTCCATTGCCCAGGCGAGCATCGTGCTGAACGCGGCCGGCACCGTTCACGGCGATCGTTCTCGTCGCGCGGCCCACTGCTGGCCGGCAGACGGCGACCTCCTGAAGCCGGACCTGATCGCGCCGGGGCAGGACATCCTGGCCGGCGTAGCGCCTCCGGGAAATTCCGGCCGCCTGTTCGACCTGTACAGCGGTACGTCCATGTCGAGCCCGCATGTGGCGGGATTGGCTGCATTGATGAAGGAACTGCATCCCGGCTGGTCGCCGATGGCGATCAAGTCAGCGTTGATGACGACCGGCTACGACGTACTGGACGGCCCCAACACGAATCCGCTGGTGATCTTCCGCCAGGGCGCGGGCCATGTGCGGCCGAACAACGCGGCCGATCCGGGGCTGGTGTTCGACCACGGTTTCATCGATTGGCTGGGCTTCCTGTGCGGCACGGGCCAGCTGCAGGCGAGCTACTGCCCGGCAATCGGCATCGACCCGAGCGACCTCAACGTGGCGTCGATCGCGATCGGAGCGCTGCCGGGTTCGCAGACGGTCCGGCGCCGCGCCACCAATGTTGGCGGCTCGGCGGCAACCTACACGCACAGCGCTTCCATGCCTGGCTTCATCGTTACCGTGAACCCGGCGACGCTGAATCTTGGCCCGGGCCAGTCAGCCAATTTCGACGTGACGATCACGGCGAACGGGGCACCGATCAACGCCTACGGCGGCGGCCAGTTGACCTGGACGGACGGCACGCACAACGTGCGGATCCCGATCGTTGCAAGGCCGATCTCGATCGCCGCGCCGACTGAGATCAGTGACTCTGGCGTGGCGGGATCGAGGACCATACCGGTGACGTTCGGTTACACCGGCCCGTACACGGCTGCTCCGCACGGTCTGGCGCCGGCGGTCATGACGCCGGGCGCCGTGCTGGACGACCCAGGCAACAGTTTTGCGCCGTTCGGACCGGGAACCACGCTGCACTTCATCAACGTGCCGGCCGGGCAGGCCTATGCCCGGTTCTCGCTGTTCGATGCCTACACGGATGGGAACGACGACCTCGACCTGTACGTGTACTATCCGAGTGGAGCTTTCGCCGGGGGCAGCGGGTCCGGCACGTCGGCCGAACAGGTCAACATAGCGAATCCGCCGGCCGGCGACTACTACGTGTTTGTGCACGGCTGGCAGACGGACGGCGCCGACGCCAACTACACGCTGTTCTCGTGGTCCTTCTCGGCCACGCCGGGCAGCAGCAATCTGGCGATCACTTCCGCGCCGGCATCCGCCACGAGTGGAGCCACGGAGAACGTGGTCGTTGACTGGAGCGGCCTTGCCGCGGGCACCAAGTACCTCGGCGCCGTGTCGCATTCCGACGTGGACAGCATCGAGGCGCTCACGGTCGTCAGCGTCGCGACCGACTGACATAGAGGCCGCGCAAGACGGCTGACTATTCGCGCCCCGGGCAGGAATGCCCGGGGCGCTTTTCATTGGCGGGCGAGGATCACCACTGTTCGGCGGTGCGCGGCGGCTGTCCCGGCGCGCATGCCACGTCCCCGGACGAGTTCAGGCGTCAGATGCGGTCTTCCGGAATCGGATCGACCGACCGGCCGGCCGGGCAGACGATGAAATGACCGCGAGAGGTTGCGTGGTAATCGAGCACGGCGGTGCCCGCGCGCACCCGCACGCGATAGCCCGGGACGAGCGCCTGCGTGTAGGACATGCCGGGCGCGGGACAGCCGAGCGACCCGTCGGACCAGGTGACCGACTCGAATGACAGCACCTCCAGCTGGTCGGCGGGCAGCCCGGATCGGTCCGCCGCGTCCCGAAGCACCTTGCCCACAAGCGTCTCATGCGGATTCGTCGGTGCGGACATCGGTTGGGCTTCCTGCGGGGGAGACGCCGCGGCGTTGCTGGCCATCTTCTCGGCCAGGTCCAGCGCAAGCGGTAATCAACACCGCAACGAGGATGGCACCGCAGGCGGGCTTCGATGCTGGTGAAGGGCGTCATCCATCTCGGGTCTGTCATGGGCGGAGTGTCCACCGCCCGGCCGTGGAACTCAACCCGGAACGCGGGATGGGCAGCTAGCGCAGGTTCCTGGACGCTGAGGTATCCCCGCAAGATGCACTGACGGTGAGCGCTGGCTCCGCCACGCCACGCAGGGCGCGAAACCCGGAGCATGCTGGCGTGGCAGGAACAAGACGCTGTCGAGGCGGTCCAAGCGGTGCTGACAAGCGGAACAACCGTAGAGGTGCGTCATGATCACGATTCGCGCAAGACAACGCCTGGTGGTCGGCTCGGTGATCGCCGGAGTCGTTGCGGCCGGTTGCGGCCACGCGAGGGTCGCCGATGCATCGCCACCGCCGGGCGATGAGCGGCAGACGGTGTCGCTCACGGGCGTGGTGGAGGCCGCGGGCGATCTGGCACGCAAGGATTTCCGGCAAGCCGCAGGCCGCCGTGCGCGTGGTCGACGTACGCGAGGTCAATTGGCCATCGAGCGCGCTCGGTTGTCCCGGTGAAGGCATGTCGTATGCCGATGTCCTGACGCCCGGCTATCTGGTGATTCTGGAGATTGATGGCCACAGCTACCGGTATCACGCTGGCCGGGCTGGCAAGCCATTCCTTTGCCCGGAAGGCCGAGGGGAAGAACCGGCCGGCCGGGCGGAGGACGTCGCGTACTGAACAGACGCAGCTTCACGTCACCGCAGAAAAGAGAAGGCCCCTGCCGGCTTGCGCCGGCAGGGGCCGAAGTCGTCACGGGTTGCCCGTCTCTCGTACTTACGGACGATTGATCGTGATCACCGGCGAGGTCCAGGTCTCCCAGTGGGCCGGGTTGCTGCGGTCACCCAGCGCCTTGAGCACCAGCACCTTCACGAGGTAATTCGCCATTCTGGCACGGTGAAATAGTCTGAAGGCTTCTTGCCCTTGCCGTGGAACACAGTGCCGTCCCAGTTGAAGGCAAAGAAACCCGTCGCCGTGCTGTTCCTCGGCAGGAACTCATCAATACTGATGTTGGCTATCGGCTTGTTTCTGGTCAGCGTTCCAGACCTCCAGACCATGCGCGACGACTGGTGGTCGAGGTGCAGCAGGAAGTACGGGATGTCGTCGCCAACCATCGAGTAGCTGGCACCAGCCGGCTGGTTCGTATATGAACCTGCGGCCAGCTTCGCCAGCCACGGAAGCGCGCAGTAGGGCCGGGATCGCCGGCGTCAGCACCTGGATCGACTGGTAGTCGCCGACGAAGCCGGCGTACGGAACGCGTACGACCTTCGTGCCATCCGCCGCGTCGGTGAGCACGATGTAGCCGCCGTACAGGCCCGCTACAGGGCCGGTGGCCGGCGTGATCGTTACGTCAAGGTCGACCTTGCCCCAGGGCAGCAGGTTCACGACCGCGGGACTGAAGCTTGCGCTCGCATCCGACAGGAAGAACGACGGTGCGCGGGTTCCTCCGGTGGACAATGCCGCGACGTGGCTGAGGTTATAAGTCACCGGCGACCATCCATGATTCTTGATCGTCAGCCTGCGGGTCACGGCCGGCCCGGCCTCGCTTTCACCCAGCGCGAGTTCGCTGGGCTCAACCCTGGTGGTTACCTGGATCGCACCGGGAATATCCAGCATGCCGGCACCCTGACGGTGCACGTTGTCCAGGAAGCCCAGGCCCGGGTTGCCGCCCCATACCTTCGGGTCGGCCGAGTTCTGCAGATTCCGCCTGACGCGGTCCGCGCCCACCCAGCGATCTGCCTGCCGCAGCAATGCTGCGCCACCGGCCGCATGCGGCGAGGCCATCGATGTGCCCGACAGCGTGGCATAGCCGCCCAGTTCCAGCGGGTAGGTCGAATAGATGGACCCACCCGGCGCGCCGATATTCGGCTTGATGCTCAGGTCGGCTGCCAGGCCATAGGAACTGAAGGATGAAATCAAGCCGCCGGTCGGGTTGGCAAACAAGTCCGTTCCGGCTGCCCAGGTCATCTGCACGGGCGCGGTTTGCGCCTTGATGAAATTACCATCCGCCAGTGAGATGCCGACGACCGGTGTCGTTCCGTCAATGGGCGCCCCAAGCGTTCCGCTGAACACGCCGGCCGCGTTGTTGTGGATCACGACGGCCTTGGCACCGGCATTGATTGCATTCACTGCCTTGGTTCCAAAGGAGCATGTGCCGCGCGCCGCCAGCGCGACCTTGCCGGTCAGATCGACCGCCAGCGGATCACACGCGATACCAACACCGACCCACTCGATGGTCTCGTCGCCCGAAACAGGAGTCGGGCCAGCGAAGGTCATCGGGATGTAGCCAATCCGTGTGCCGTTGACCGTAAAGTAGCTCAGGGTTACGTTGGAGTTGTCAAAGGACGCGACACCCAGCACCGCATCGCCCACGCCCGGGGCGCCGGCCGCATACAGGCCGCTCGTACCGCTGTTGCCGATCGAGGCGACGACCACCACGCCTTCCTTGTTCAGGCGACGGGCGGCGACCGCGGTCGGATAGTCAGGCCACTGGAAGGATGAGCCGATGCTCATGTTCAGCACCTGCATGCCATCCTTCAGCGCAAGTTCCATTGCCTCGATCATGATGTCCGCGGTGGTGGAGCCCTCACACCCGAACACGCGATAGGCGCCGAAAGTCACGTCAGGCGCGACGCCCTTGACGACGCCCTTGGCGCCCACGATGCCCGCCACGTGCGTGCCGTGGCCCGCGCAGTCATCCGGATCATTGTCCGGAGTCGGGATCGGGTTGTAACTGGCTGCGGTCGGGTCGGCGTTGAACGCATCGCCGACCAGGTCATAGCCGAAGGCAACGCGACAGCCAGGACCGAAGCAACCGCCGAGGTCGGGGTGGTCATAGTCGATGCCGGTGTCCATCACGGCGACCTTGATACCCTTGCCGGTGAGCCCGAGTGAATCCTGCGCGACATTGGCGCCAGTCATTCTGATGGCAGCGGCAAGATCAGGTGCCGCGCCACCAGGCATCCGCTCAACCAGCGGCATCTGGATCACTTCAACCGGCCAGATCGCCTTGACGCCAGGAAGCTGCTTCAGCTTGGCTCGATTGGCCGCGTCAATTTCCACCGAATAGCCATTGAACAGGGTGCTGAAAGAGCGGCGTTGTGTGAAATTCACACCGTCCGCATCGGCGGCGCGCATGAACGCGGCCTGTTCGGCGCCCACGGCACGCGAACTGCCGCCGTCGATGGTCGGGTTCCCCGACAGCTCGACGAACCACAGGTTGCCGCCCTCGGCGGCCGATACAGGCACAGCTTCCTGTGCCTGCGCAGACGCAAGGCCGAACGACAGCACGATCGCGCTGGCCGCCAGCTTCGCTGTTAGCGACTTCTTCATTGATTGAGGCTCCATGTGTCGGCGTTGCGACGCTTCCCGTCGTCGCGAGCCTGGCAAGTTCAGTTTCGGGATTGCCGGACCAGGGCAAGGATCGAAACCCGAGACCTGTGGAAGCCATGCAAGTCCGAAACAGTTCCCCTGATCCCCGGCACTCTGGGGCGCCGTAAACTCAGTTGCGGAACTTATAGCACCGACTGAAGCTCAGGCCACGAATTATTTCTCTGCCGTCGCCGTCATTTGGCGATGCAGGATTGACATAACATGGCGCCGGTCCAGACGCTGAATACCGGCCGCGGCAGGTACAATTGCGCCGCCGTACGCGGCCTGTGCGCCGGGCGTTGATTTCTCTCGCTTTTTGGGACCACCGATGAACGCATTCACAGACGTCGGCAGCCGCCTGTTCCTGGACAACGACCTGCGCTCCTGGATCATCGCGGCCGCGCAATTCGCGGTGTGGTTCACCGTGCTGCCGCTGCTGCGGGCCTTCATCACGCGCCGCGTCAAGGCGCTGGCGCCGGAGCAGTCGGCCGCGCCGCTCGAGCTGGTGCTGGCCCTGCTCAAGAAGACCACGCGGCTGTTCCTGGTGGTCGTGGCCACCTGGCTGGCGCTGCGCTGGCTGACCATCCCCGATCAGTTCGACCGCTGGATCATGGCGGCGCTGCTGCTCGTCCTGTGGCTGCAGGTTGCCCGGTGGGGCACCGCGACGGTGAATTACCTCATCGAGCAGCGCCGCAGGCGCGACGAGACGGCGACCGAGGGGGCCGCCAGCCTCAACATCCTGCGCTTCGTCGGCGTGGCGCTGGTCTGGGTCGTCGCCTTCCTGATGCTGCTGGCCAACCTCGGCATCAACATCACGACGCTGATCGCCGGCCTCGGCATCGGCGGCATCGCCATCGCGCTGGCGGTGCAGAACGTGCTGGGCGACCTGCTCGCCTCGCTGTCCATCGCGCTGGACAAGCCGTTCAAGGTCGGCGACTTCCTGACCATCGGCGAGGAGAAAGGGCACGGTCGAGCACATCGGCATCAAGAGCACGCGGCTGCGCTCGATCTCGGGCGAGCAGATCGTCATGTCGAACAGCGACCTGCTGTCGAGCCGGGTGCGCAATTTCGGGCTGCTGTTCGAGCGCCGCATCAACTTCAAGATCGGCATCGTCTACGAGACGCCGCGCGAGAAGATCGAGCGGGTGCCGAAGATCCTCGAATCGGTCATCCGCGCGCAGCCCAGGGCGCGCTTCGACCGCGCGCATTTCACGGCGTTTGGCGACTTCTCGCTGAACTTCGAGGCGGTGTATTTCGTGCTCGACCCGGCCTACGGGACCTACATGGACACCCAGCAGGCGATCAACCTGGCGCTCCTCGAGGAGTTCCAGAAGGCGGGGATCGAGTTCGCCTACCCGACGGTGGTGCAGTACAACGCGGAGATGAGGAAGAGTTAGGCCTGCAGCGTGCCGGTCAGATGCGGCGACCGAGCCGAAGCCGTGTTCCTCCAGGTACGCCGCGATGCCGGCGTTGATCTTCCTGCACAGCAGTGGGTCGTAGAACAGCGCGGTGCCGACGCCGACCGTGGCTCGCGCCGGCGATGATGAATTCCAGCGCGTCCTCCGCCGAGCAGATCCCGCCCTGGCCGATGATCGGCACCTTGTGCGGCGCGGCGACCTCGTAGACCTGCCTCACCTTGAGCAGCGCGATCGGCTTGATGGCCGGCCCGGACAGCCCGCCCTGGATGTTGCCGATGACCGGCCGGCGCGTCTTGACGTCGATGGCCATGCCGGAAATCGTGTTGATGACCGCGAGCCCGTCGCTGCCGGCCTCGATGCAGGCGCGCGCGTTCTCCGCGATGTCGGTCTGGTTGGGCGACAGCTTCGTGATCAGCGGCTTCCTGGTGGCCTTGCGGCAGGCAGCCACGACCCGCGCCGACATGTCCGGGAAGTTGCCGAACTGCACGCCGCCTTCCTTGACGTTCGGGCAGGAGATGTTGATCTCCATGGCGTCGATCGGCGAATCGTCGAAGCGACGCGTGACCTCGACGTACTCGTCGATGGTCGAGCCGCAGACGTTGGCGAAGAAGCGCGTCTCGCTGAAGTCCAGCGTCGGCAGGATTTCGCGCACCACGTGGTCCACGCCGGGGTTCTGCAGGCCAATGGCGTTGAGCATGCCCATCGGCGCCTCGGCGACGCGGTGCGGCGGGTTGCCGAGCCGCGCGCTGCCGGTCGTGCCCTTCAGCACGATGGCACCGACGTCCGTGTTGGAGAAGCCTTCGATGCGCGTGTATTCCTCGCCGAAGCCCACGCAGCCGGACAGCAGCACGATCGGCGACGTGAGCTGCAGCCCGCAGAACTCGACCGCAAGCAGTGGGTCGGGCGTCACGCGGGCGTCGCTCACGGCAGGTGCGGGGCGATCAGCTTCGCGACGTGCGCGATGCGGTCCTCGCCGAGGCCGGCGATGTTCATGCGGCTGTCGGCGCCGATGTAGACATGGTGCTGCTCGCGCAGCGCGCGCACCGTCTCGGGCGGCAGGCCGAGCAGCGAGAACATGCCGCGCTGGCTGGTCAGCCACGCCAGGTCCTGCCCGGCGCGGACCCGGTTGATTTCCGCGGCGAACGACCCGCGCAGGGTGCGGATGCGCGCCGCCATCGCGGCCAGTTCCTTGCGCCACTGCGTCGCGAGAGCGGCGTGCGACAGGATGCGCTCGACGATCAGGCCGCCGTGCGCCGGCGGCATGGAGTACATGGAGCGCGCCGCCTTGTTGACCTGGCTCTCGATGGCCTTTGCGCGATCGGCGTTCTCGCCCATCACGATCAGTGCGCCGGTGCGTTCGCGGTACAGGCCGAAACTCTTCGAGCACGACATCGCGACCAGCATTTCCGGCATGCGGCGCGCCGCTTCGCGGATCACCCGGGCGTCCTCGTCGATGCCGTCGGCCAGGCCCTGGTAGGCGATGTCGAAGAATGGCACCAGGCGCCGCCGCGCGATGACCTCCAGGATGGCGGCCCACTGTTCGCGATCGGGATCCACGCCGGTCGGGTTGTGCGCCGAAGCCTGCAGCATGACCAGCGATCCGCCCGGCACGCGATCGAGCTTGTCGACCATGGCCTGCACCTGCAGCGAGCGGCTCGCCGGGTCGTAATACGGGTAGCGCTCGAGCTTCAGGCCGCCGCCCGACAGCAGCGGGCCATGGTTGGGCCAGGTCGGCTCGCTCAGGTAGATGACGGCGCCGGGTATCGCGCGGGTCGCGAGTTCCGCGCCGAGGCGCAGCGCGCCACAGCCGCCCGGCGTCTGGATGACCCCGCAGCGCTGGCGCAGGTCGCCGGCGTCGCTGCCCATGACCAGCCCGAAGATGGCTTCGCGGAAGCCGGGCGCGCCGGCGGGCGGCAGATACGACTTGGTGGACTGGGTCTCGACAATCTGCCGCTCGGCCTCGCGCACGGCGGCCATCACGGGCGTCTGACCGGCGGGATCGCGATACACGCCGATGCTGAGGTCCACCTTGTCCGGCGAAGGGTCCTCGCGGAAGGCGACCGACAGGCCGAGAATCGGGTCCGGGGGCAGGGTCTCGAGCGCGTCGAACATGGGCACCTCGATGGCGGGCCGGTCGCGGCGGCGGCTGGCGCGCCGTGTATCTTACCCGCAAGGAATCGCGAGATGTTCCACGTCATTCTCTACGAGCCGCAGATCCCGCCGAACAGCGGCAACGTCATGCGACTGTGCGCCAACACGGGCTCGACGCTGCACCTGGTGCACCCGCTCGGGTTCTCGCTCGACGACGCGCAGTTGCGGCGCGCGGGGCTCGACTACCGGGATATCGCCACGGTGCGCGAGCACCCGGACCTGGATGCCTGCCTGCGCAGCTTGCAGGGCGCGCGCGTATTCGCGATTGAAACGGTGGGCAGCCGGCTCTATGCCGAGGCGGCATTTCGCGCAGGCGACGCATTCCTGTTCGGGCGCGAGACGGTGGGACTGCCCGCGGACGTACTGGCGCGATTCGCGGCGGCAAACGTGTTGCGGCTGCCGATGCTGCCGGGCAACCGCAGCGTCAACCTGTCGAATGCCGCCGCGATCGTGGTGTTCGAGGCCTGGCGGCAGTGCGGGTTTGCTACTCGGCCGACACCGCCCGGGTCATGAGCGCCTCGACGGCGCGCCCGATGGGCATGCCCTCGTACAGGACCCTGTAGACATGTTCTGAAATGGGCATGTCCACGCCATGACGCACGGCCACCTCGCGCACGGCGCGCGCGGCGTGATGGCCCTCGACGACCTGGCCGATCTCGCGGATGGCGTCGTCGACGGGCCGGCCGCCGGCGATGGCCAGCCCGAAGCGGCGGTTGCGCGACAGGTCGTCCGTGCAGGTCAGGACCAGGTCGCCAAGCCCGGTCAGTCCCATGAACGTGTCGCGCTGTGCGCCGAGGGCGGTGCCCAGGCGGACCATCTCGGCGAGGCCGCGGGTGATGAGGAATACCCGCGCGTTGGCGCCGAAGCCCATGCCGTCGGAGGCGCCGGCGGCGATCGCGATGACGTTCTTGACGGCGCCGCCGACCTCGACCCCCAGGATGTCCGCCTGCGTGTAGGCGCGCAGGTTCGGCGTGGACAGGCTGTGCGCCAGCTCGAATGCAAAATGCTCGTCCGGCGACGCGCAGGCGATGGCGGTCGGCAGGCCCAGACCGACTTCCTTCGCGAAGGTCGGGCCGGACAGCACGGCGATCGGCACATCCGGGCCGAGCACCTCGAGCGCCACCTGGTGCGGCAGCTTGCCCGTGGACAGCTCGAAGCCCTTGGTCGCCCATGCCACCCGTGCGCCGGCGCCCAGCAGCGGCTTGAGGCTGGTCAGCACCGCGCGCAGCGCGCTCGATGGCACGACCAGCAGCACGTCCTCGGCGGTGGCGACCGCCTTGCCGAGGTCGGCCTCGATGACCAGCGCCGCGGGGAAAGCCGTGCCGGGCAGGTAGCGGTCGTTGCGGCGTTCGCGGGCCAGCTTGTGCGGCTCGTCCTCGGCGCGGCCCCACAGGACCGTCGGGCGCGCGGCGCGGGCGAACTGGATCGCGAGCGCGGTCCCCCACGATCCGGCGCCGAGGATGACGATCGGCTTCATGGGCCCGCCGCCGGCGCGCCGCTCAGTTGACCTGCTTGGGTGCTTCTTCTCCGGCGGCCGGCGCCGCCGCCTGGCGCGCCGCCTGTTCCTGCAGCGAACGCTCGTACAGCGCGTCGAAGTTCACTGGCGGCAGGAAGAACGGCGGGAAGCCACCCTTGCTGGTCATGTCGGACACGGTCTGCCTGACGTACGGGAACAGCACGTTCGGCGCGAATGAGCCGAGGATGCGGCGCGTGTCGTCGGCGCCAAAACCCTGGACCGTGAACACGCCGGCCTGCTTGACCTCGGCCAGGTAGACGGGCTGCGCGCCGCTCTTGGCCTCGAGCGTCACGGTCAGCACCACTTCGTGGACGCCGGTGCCGAGCACGCTCGAGGACGTGTTGAGGTTGAGCTGGATCTTCGGTTCCTGGTCCTGCGCCGGCACGAACGGGCCCTTCGGGGCCTCGAACGACAGGTCCTTCACATACACGCTCTGCAGCGCGACATTCGGCCCCTGCTCGGTGGTGCCGGCAGCATTGCCGTCCTGGGTCTTTTCTTCAGCCATGGGATCCTCGGTGGTTGGCGATTGCCTTGGTAGAAAATGAAATAGTGGCGGGTCAGCCCGCCGCCTCGAGCAGCTTGTCCAGCTCGCCATCGCGCTCGGCCGCGACGAGTTCGTCGAACCCGCCCAGGTGCCGCTCGCCGATGAAGACCTGCGGCACGGTGCGCCGGCCGCTGCGTGCGACCATTTCGTCGCGCAGGCCTGGCCCATCGCCGACGTCGATTTCACGGAAAGCGACATTGTTGCGGGCCAGCAGCGCCTTGGCCTGCATGCAGAAGCCGCACCAGCCGGTCGTGTAGATCGTGACGGGGGTGTCGCCCACGGGATCAGCCCTTGACCAGCGGCAGGTTGTCCTGGCGCCAGGCCGCGAGTCCGCCGCGCAGGTTGTAGACGCTCTTGAAGCCCAGCCGCAGGAGCGTGCGCGCTGCCGCGGCCGACGTCGTACCGTTGTCGCAGCAGACGATCACGATGCGGTCCTGCAGCTTGTCCAGCGACTTGGCGCCGTCCGCGATCTGGTCCGCGGGCACGCTGCGGGCGCCGGCGATGTGGCCATCCTTGAACTGGTTCGCGGCACGCACGTCGAGCAGCGTCGCGCCATCGTTCATCAGCCGCACCGCGCCGCCCGAGGAGACCGTGGCCGACGCGTTGGCGCGCTGGCGCAGTTCGTAACCGAGCACGATGACGGCGGCCAGCACCGCGGCACCGGTCAGCAGCGGGTGGTTACTGGCGTATTCGAGCAATCGGTCCATGCGGGGCCTGCAAATAAATGCGGGCACCAGCCCGCAGTACAGCCCGGCATTATAACAGTGCCCCGCGGCGGACGATCTGCCCGGGAACCTGCCAAAAACAACGGCTTAGGCGCCCCGCGCCGGCGGCTGTCCGGTACCATGGCCGCTGCTTTCACCGATCGGGTCGCCATGCGTTGCCTGCCGCTGCTCCTGCTCCTGCTCGCGCTCGCGGTCCCCGCCCGGTCCGCTCCGGCCAACCCTGCCGCCGACCTGCAGCGGGTGCAGCAGCGCATCGAACAACTGCAAAAGGCGATCCGCGACGATACGGCGCGCCGCGACAAGCTGACCACGGCGCTGCGCGATGCCGAGGAGCAGGTCCGTGCCGCCCGGCAACGGCACGCCGCGGCCCGCGAAATGGTCGGCGACAGTGACCGCCGCCTGCGCGAAATCGCCGCCGAGCAGACCCGCAACGAGCAGTTGCTGGTCGAGCAACGCGATGCGCTGGCCGCACAGCTGCGGGCTGCGTACGTGGCGGGCCGCGAAGAGCACCTCAAGTTGCTGTTGAGCCAGAAGGACCCGACCGCGCTGGGCCGCACGCTGGTGTATTACTCGTATTTCGGCCAGGCGCGCGCCGGCAAGATCGCGGAAATCGAGAGCGCCGTGCGGCGGCTCGAGGAGCTCGCGACGGAAGAACAGGCGGAGCGCGCGCGGCTGGGCGAGCGCGAGGCGGACAGCGCGCGGGAACTGGCGGCGGTCGAGGCGGCGCGCCAGGATCGCGGCCGGGCACTGGTCGCGCTCAACGGCCAGATCAAGTCGCGCGGCGACGAGATTGCGCGCCTCAAGCGCCAGGCCGCGGCACTGGAAAAGCTGGTGGCCGACCTGCGCAAGGCGCTGGACCGGGCGCCGGCGCCAGGCGGGCAGCCGTTCGAAAGAGTGCGTGGCAAGCTGCCGTGGCCGGTTCCGGGCCGCATCGTCGCGCAGTTCGGGCAGTCGCGGGGTGGCGGCCTGAAGTGGACCGGTGTGCGGATCGCCACCGAGCGCGGCACCGAAGTGCGGGCACCGTATTCCGGGCGTGTCGTGTACTCGGACTGGCTGCCAGGGCTGGGCTTGCTGCTGATCATCGATCACGGTGGGAGCTACATGACGCTCTACGGCCATAATGACCAGCTTTTCAAGGGCTTGGGCGAAAGCGTCGCCGCCGGGGAAGTGGTGGCAACGGTCGGTGACAGCGGCGGGCAGTCGCGGCCGGAACTGTATCTGGAAGTGCGCAAGGGTACGGTGGCGCAGGATCCGCGGCGCTGGTTCCGCGGCGGGCCGCCCTGAGGCGCGGGAACTGCGGATTACGTCAAAGACGCGGCGCCGCGCCGTGGCTCAGGCTTGCAGGGAATACCGGCCCTGCAGGGGGGCTGGCATGGGCATGGAAGGAACAAGATGACAACGGCTTCTACGAATCTGGGCGCCACGCGGCCGAACCTGGACCCTTACGGCCAGCTGCTGCGCATGCTGATGCCGCGCGCCTCCGGCATCGCCTTCCACGATGCCGGCGGCAAGCAGCTGTGGATGTCCGGCGACTACGACGGCCCGGACCCGCAGCCGATCGTGGACGAGGCCCTCAAGCGCGCGGCGCCGGCGACCAATGCCCGGATCGACGGCTATGCGCGCGACTTCCACGGCGCGCCGGCCTATGCCTTCCGCCTGCGCAACGATGCGGGCGAGATCATCGCGCTGGCGACGCTGCTGACCCGCGACAACGAGAAGCAGCCCTACTCCTTCGTCCTGCACATGGTCAAGCCGGCGCTGGAGTGCATGCAGCGCGAGCTGCTGGCGCGCGAGTCGCTCGGCACGATGAACCGCAGCCTGCGGGCGCGCGACGACGACCTGGACCTGCTGCTCAAGGTCGCGCCGGATGACCCGCAAGACCCGCAACAGGCCGACGAACTGGGGCTGCTGACGCAAGCCTGTGTGGACCACCTGGACTGCGTGCTGGGCGCGCTGGTGGTCCCGGAGCGCAATGTCGCGATCTGCAAGGCGCGCCGCGGCGCGAAGCCGCAGGTCAGCATCCTGACGGCGACCCACCGGCACCTGCTCAACTGGACACAGCTGCAACGCCGCGTGCTGCTCATCAACCAGGTGAACACGAAACCCGGTGGCCTGCCCCCGTACAAGATCCTCGCGGTGCCGGTGCGTCACCCGTCCGGGCGCATCACCGGGTTCCTGGCGATGTTCCGGCCGGCGGACGCGCCCGACTTCGACGTGCGGGCGGAGCGGCTGTCCGAGTTGCTGACGCGCAAGGCAAGCACGGTCCTGCAGAACAACTTCGACTCGGCGACCTCGCTGCTGACCCGCCCGGCGTTCGAATTGCAGGTCAACGCGACGCTGGCGGCCTCGAAGAGCCGCAAGGCGAATTGCGTCCTGTACCTCGACGTCGACCGCATGCACGTGATCAACGACAACTTCGGCATGCACATCGGCGACGAGGTGATCTGCAAGGTCGCCGATGTGCTGCGCCGCAAGGTGCGGCCGGGCGCGCTGGCGGCGCGCATCGCCGGCGACCGGTTCGCCATGCTGCTGCCGGACTGCAAGCTGGAATTCGCGGAGCAGATTGCAGAATCGATCTGCAGGCAGGTCGCCGAGCTGACCTACGTGCGCGGCGATGGCACGGTCCAGGTCTCGGTCAGCATCGGCGTGGCGGAGTTGCAGGAGTCGCAGTCGCCGCTGGCGCACGGCCTGGCCGGCGCGGAGATCGCCTGCAAGGCGGCCAAGGACCGTGGTCGCTCGCGGGTGGAGATCCTGCAGGACGCCGACCAGAGCATCATGCGCCGGCACACGGACGTGCTGGTGGTGCAGCGCGTTCACGACGCGCTGGCGCACGACCGCTTTGCCCTGTACTGCCAGCCCATCCTGCCGCTCAGCGAGCAAGGCGGCGAGCCGCGCTTCGAACTGCTGCTGCGCATGGTCGCCGAGGATGGCGAGATGTTGCCGCCGGACAAGTTCCTGTCGGCCGCCGAGCGTTACCAGCTGCTGCCGCAGATCGATCGCTGGGTGCTGCGCAATGCGCTGGCAGCGCTCAAGTCGCAGGTCGGGGCGCTGCGCGGACGCGGCATGCGCTTCTCCATCAACCTGTCGGGCCCGTCGATCGCGGACGAGGGCTTCCTGCAGCACCTCGAATCGTCGGTGCGCGACAGCGGGCTGCCGCCGGAACTGCTGTGTTTCGAGCTGACGGAAACAGCCGCGATTTCCAATCTTGCACGTGCTGACCGGTTGATGCAGCGCATGCGCACGCTGGGATGCACTTTCGCGCTGGACGACTTCGGCACCGGCCTGTCATCGCTGGCGTACCTGAAGGCGCTGCCGGTCTCGATGCTGAAGATCGACGGCAGCTTCGTGCGCGATGCGGCCACCAACCAGCGTACCGAGTCGATGGTGCGCGCCATTGCGCAGCTGGCCCACACCATGGGCATGGAAACGGTCGCGGAATACGTCGAGACCGACGAGCTCAGGATGCGCATGGCGGCGCTGGGCGTGGACTTCGGCCAGGGTTTTGCAATCGGCAAGCCGCTGCCGCTGGCGGAGATCCTCGGCGACCTTGCGCTGTATGACGCGCTGGCGGTTCAATCGGCACAGGGCTGACGCCGCCGGGAAGCGGTACCATCATGCGTCCGCCGCGAAGCGGACCGAGGCCATGCACCTGAATCGCCCCACCCTGCTCACCCTGCTGCTCGGCGCGGTCGCTGGTTTCGCCATCGCCGTCAGCAGCGGAGTGCTGGCCGGGCGCGCCGCAACGCAGGCCAGCCTGCCGGCGGCAGATGCGCAGCTGCTGGCCGAGGTCATGGGACGGGTCCGTGACGAATTCGTGGATCCGGTCGGCGATCACGAGCTGATGCAGCACGCCATTCGCGGCATGGTGTCCGGCCTCGACGCCCATTCCTCGTTCCTCGACGAGCGCGAGGTCGAGGACCTGCGCATCGCGACCGAGGGCAATTACTCCGGGGTCGGCATCGAGGTGTCCTATGAGCGTGGCGCAATCGTCGTGGTCGCACCGATCGAGGGCTCGCCCGCGGATCTTGCCGGGCTGCGCAGCGGCGACCTGATCATCGCGATCGATGGCCGCGCGACCGCGGCGGCCGGCATCAGCGACGTGGTGTCGCGGATGCGCGGCAAGGCCGGCACGCTCGTGCGCGTGACCGCCGAGCGCGGCGGGCTCGACGAGCCGGTCGAGTTCACGATCCGGCGCGCGGAAATACACGTGCAAAGCGTCCGGCACACCCTGCTCGAGCGCGGCTACGGGTACCTGCGCATCACGCACTTCAGCGAAACGACCGAGCGTGATGTTGACACGGCCGTTGCGCAGCTGCGCTCGGCGGCGGGCGGACGGCTGCTGGGGCTCGTGCTGGACCTGCGCGACAACCCCGGCGGAGTGCTGGAGGCCGGCGTCGCCGTGGCCGATGCCTTCCTCGACGACGGCGTGATCGTGACGGCCAACGGCCGTACGCGTGAGGCGCGCTTTACACTCGAGGCGAAGCGCGGCGATATCTCGCGAGGCGCGCGTCTCGCCGTGCTGGTGAACGCCGGATCGGCGTCGGCGGCGGAAATCGTCGCCGGCGCGCTGAAGGATCACGGCCGCGCGGCCCTGATCGGGCGCACCACCTTCGGCAAGGGTTCCGTACAGACGGTGTTGCCGCTGTCCGATGGCCAGGCGCTGAAACTGACGACATCGCGCTACCTGACGCCGGCCGGGACGGTGATCCAGGATGCGGGCGTCACGCCGGACATCGTGACGCCGCGCGAGGCGGCCGATGGCCTGTCGCGCGCGGCCGGCCGCACGGTGCGGTCCGCCCCGGCCGGCGACCCGGAGGTCGCGCGGGCGCTGGCCTGGCTGAAGGACGCGGCGCAGCCAAAGATGGCCGCGGGGCAGGGCGGGCCGTGAAAGGGCCATCGCCAGGCGGAGACGGCCCGGCACGCGCGGCGGAAATGGCGCGGCGCGACGACTACAAATCGTTCATCCGCAGCATCCTCATGGTGGACGGCCTGACGCTCGGCGTCGTGGCGCTGTTCCTGCTGGTCAATGCACAGCCGCTGCAGTGGCCGGTCGTGACGCTGTCCGCCATGGCGGCCTTTGCGGTCTTTGTGCTGGCCTTCCGCTCGGCGCGTTTTCCGGTGAGGAATCCGCGTTCCCGCATCATGCTCGAAGTCACGGTGATGATCGCGTTCATCACCACCGTGGTGGCACAGACCGGCGGACCGGACAGCCCGCTTGCCAGCCTGTTCCTGCTGCCGGTGGTGCTGGCGGCCGTGACGCTCGGTGCACGGCCGACGATCGTGGTGGTGGTCGCGACGGCGCTGGCCTGGACTGGGGTGTTTCTGCTGCGCGGCAGGCCCGAGATCTCCAACCTGGCGCTGTTCGCGCGGCTGTTCGGGGAACTCGGGCCGCTGGTGCTCGTGGCCTACATGACGGAGCGCCTGTCCAGCTCGATCAGGGCGGCGCGCCGCCGCATCGCGGACCTGGCGGACCGCGACGGCCTTACCGGCCTGGTCAACCTGCACAGCTTTCGCGGCCTGCTGCAAACTGAGCACGCCGCGCGCGAGGCGGCCAGACGCGCGGACTACTCGTTGCTGATGGCGGACCTCGATCACCTCAAGAAGGTCAACGACCACTTTGGACAGGAAGGCGGCAATGCCGCGCTGAGAAATGTCGCGGAAGCGATCAAGCGCGCGATCCGCGCCAGCGACGTGGCTTGCCGTTACGGCGATGACGAATTCGTGGTGTTGCTGCCGGGGGCCAACGCGCTGGTGGCCGAGGCGGTCGCGCAACGCATCCGCAACGCCGTCTACCAGAGCCTGTTCAAGGCAGGCGGGCGGCTGCAAAGGGTCACGGCCAGCGTCGGCATCGCCGCCTATCCGCGCGATGGCCTGACGCCCGACGACCTATTGCTGGTCGCCGACCGCAACATGCTCAAGGACAAGAACCTGAGGCGGCAGCCTGGCGATCCGGAGCCACCGCGACCGCGCCGCCTGTGATGACGGCCTGCGCGCAGCCCCAGCCATGAAAGTGATGATCTGGCATTGTTGACGTGAGCCGTCATTCTGCAGAATGACGTCATTACCCGGGGAGTGAACGGATCCAGTGCGCGAGACGCTACGCGGTTACGTGAAGATCCTGCGCTGCAAGGCGCCGGCCGATGCCGTGTGGCGCGCGCTCGTCGAACCGGCCGCACTGGTCTTGTGGTGCGCCCAGCAGGCGCAGGTGGACGGGCGTGTCGGCGGGCACTACTCGATCAAGGCGCGGCTGCTCGGCCCGCGGGAGGCCCACATCGATGCGTACGAACCCAACCGGAGGCTGCGGCTGATTCTCAATCCGTCGCCCGACTGGCCCACGACCGGCGAAGCGGTGATCATCGAGGACTTCATGATCGATACCAACGGCCGGGAAACGGTGCTGCGACTGATCGGCTCCGGCGTGCCGGGCAGCAGCGAATGGGATGCGACCCTCAAGCGTCTGCGCGCCGCCTGGGCCGTGGCGTTCGCCAAGCTCGAGCAACTCCTGGCCGACCCGCCGCCGGAGATCCGGTCGCCGTGACCGCGCGGCTCCTGTTCGCCGCGCTGTCTGCATTGGTCGCATGCGCAGCGGCCGAGGCCCGGCCGCCGCTGGTGCTGGCGGGCGGCACGGTCGTGGATGGCTATGGCAACCCGCCGATCCGCAACGGCGTCGTGGTGATCGAAGGCGAACGGATCAGCGCGGTCGGCCCGGCCGGCATGGTCGAGGTGCCGCCCGGCGCCGAGGTCATTTCCACCGAGGGCATGACCGTGCTGCCCGGCCTGTGGGACATGCAGGTGCACCTCGCACGTCTGGGCCATGGCGACGATCGCCGCTGGGCCGCCACCTACATGCCGCTCGCCGAGCGTGTCGTCATGCCGCTGGCGGCGCGGCAACTGCTCGATGCGGGCGTCACCAGCGTGCGCGTCGTAGGCTCGCCGACGGCAGCGGCGATTGCCGTGCGGGATCGTGTGCAGGACTGGCGGGTTCCGGGACCGCGGATGTTCGTGGCCGGGCCGCAGCTCGGCAAGACGGTCCGGCCGGGCGCCGAGTCGTGGCAATGGTCGGTGGCCGGGCCCGACGACGCTCGCAGCAAGGTGGTGCAGCTGGCGGCGGCGGGCGTCGACTACCTGCTGCTCGCCGACCTGGACCTGTGGACCGACGACGAGCTGGCGGCAAGCATGAGCGAGGCGCACCAGCGCAACCTGCCCGTCTATGCGTACGGCGAGCGCGCCGACGGCATCCTGCGCGGACTCGATGCCGGCGTGGACGGATTCCTCGGCATCGGGCTCGGCGCGAACGCCGGCTTTCCGCAGGGGGTGATGCGGGCCGTCGGCGAGCGGCTGGCGAAGTCCGGAGCACGGCCGTTGTCGTGGTCGCCGGCGATATCGGCGTTGTTGAACTATGAGGACCTGCGCCGCAACCCGGAACCGCTCGACGATCCTGCTTTCATGGCGGTGCTGCCGCCGCTGGTCGCTGCAGACGTGCTGTCGTCGCTGGTCCGCCTGGACCAGGTGACGTGGTACGACATGCCGGCGAGTCGCGCGCCGACCCTGTGCACCAAGCTGCGCCAGCTCGAGCTGGCGAAGGTCAACCTCGTGATCGGGTCGGACGCGGGAGCGCCCGCCCACCTGCACTCGCGTGCGACCTGGCAGGAGATCGACTACTGGGTGCGGGTCTGTGGCATCGACCCGGCCGCCGCCATCCGCGCGGCCACCCACGACGCCGCGGCCGCCATGCGTGTCGAGCACGAGAGCGGCACGCTTTCTGCAGGCAAGTACGCGGACGTGATAGCGGTTCGCGGCGACGTGCTGCGCCATCCTGCGCTGCTGCAGCGCGTGGATATCGTGATACGCCGCGGCCTGCGGCATCGCTAGGCAACTTCAGGCCATAATAGGCCTCGCGCGAACGGCACGCGGAGGACCGAACATGACCGGATTCATACTGCGGGCGGCGATTGCGGCACTCGGGCTGTGGCTGGCCACCGAGTGGCTGGAGGGGCTCGCGATCGACGCGCCGCTGACGCTGCTGCTGGCTGGCGTGCTGCTCGGCATCGTCAATGCCGTCGTCAAGCCGATCGTCATACTGCTGACGCTGCCCTTCACGCTGGTCACGCTCGGGCTGTTCCTGCTGGTCATCAACGCGGCAATGCTGGGACTGGTCGCAGCGCTGCTGCCCGGCATGCACATTGCGGGCTTCTGGACAGCCATGCTGGGCGCGCTGGTCGTGTCGATCGTCAGCTGGATTGGCTGGGCGGTCGTCGGGCCGCGTACCTGAAGCGCCGGGGTCTGACCCTGGGCGGGGCCAGGATCCAGGCCACGTTTCCGGTGTGCGCGCGAGGTGGTCGCGGTCCCCGTAGCGAGCGACTTTCTTCGGAGCGAGCGGAGCGGGACCCGACCGGATCCCGCGCGCACAAGCCTACGCACATGGTCTGAAGGCATCCGGCTCCCACGCACCAGTCACGGCCGCGCCCGCCCGCCGGGGATGCGCAGCACGTCCGGCATGCGCGGGCCGCGGTAGCCGGTGACCAGCGCGACCGCGACCAGGATCACCGCCATGCCCGCGATGCGCGGCAGACTGAGCACCTCGCCCAGCACCAGCCAGCCCAATAGCGCCGCAACCGCCGGATTGACGTACGCGTAGGTGCTGACCACGGCCGGCGTCGTGGTCACGGCCAGGAACATGTAGGCGGAATACGCGAGGCACGAGCTCATGATCGTCAGCCACAGGAACGCGGCAGTGCTGGCGACGGTCCAGGTCATGGCGAGCGGCTCGCCGAACACCACCGCGCAGGCAATGAGGCCGGCGCCGCCGATCAGCATCTGGATCGCCAGGAACATGGTCGAACTGTTGATGGTGTCGGCATTGCGGAAATACACGGTGGCAAGCGACCAGCCGACGCAGCCGACCAGGATGAGCAACTGCCAGCCGAGCCGGTCCAGCAACGGCGTGCCGACCGGCGGCGTCAGCACCAGCGCCACGCCCGCGAAGCCGACCGCCAGCCCGATCCATGCGCGCCGCGACAAAGGCGTCGCGCGCCGGCCGAACGTGCCAAGCCAGGTGATGATCAGGGCCGGCGTCGCATTCAGCAGTGCCGCCACGTTCGAGGCCACGTGCTGCATGGCGACGACATTGCAGCCGTTGCTGACGATGATGGCGCCCGGAACGATGACGGCGAGATGGCGCAGTTCCAGCCAGGACATGCGCGGCGGGCCGCCGCGCCACCAGGCAAATGCCCCGAGCAGCACGCCGGCCAGCGTGAACCGCAGGCCGGCCGCCAGCAGCGGCGGCTCGTGCGTGACCAGGACCTTGGTCGCGAGGTAGCTCGAGCCCCAGATGAGGTAGACGGCGGCGAGCGCGAGCGCGACCTGCGTCCTGTGGCGTTCCGCGCCGCCGGGCGTCCCCGTGTTGTGCAGACCCGTCAGTTCGACGCCTTCGTTTCGCTGCGCCTCGAGCCGACCGTGGCGATGCGGTACATCCACCAGGCGACGGCCGCCAGCGCCATCAGTCCGATCCACTGTCCCGGGCGCAGCGTTTCGGCGACCGACAGGACGTCGGCATTGCCGCTCATGACGATCGGGATGGCGAGCAGCACGCCGAAGATCGCTTCACCGGCGATCAGGCCGGCCGCGAACAGCAGGCCGGTCTGGCTCAGCTTCTCCGGGTCAAAACCGTCGCCGCGCGTGCGGTGCCAGCGCTCGACGATGTGGGCCAGCATGCCGCCGGCGAAGATCGGCGTGGACAGTTCCAGCGGCAGGTAGATGCCCACCGCGACCGCGAGGATCGGCGCGTGCCAGCGGCCCGGCGCCGTGCGCTTCCTGTATTCGTCGATCAGGATGACGGCAACGCCGACTGCGCCACCGATGGCGATCATGCCCCACGGCAGGCCGCCGACGAAGATGCCCTTGGCGACCGAGGCCATCAGCATCGCCTGCGGTGCCGGCAGCGCCTTGACGCCCGCGTGGGCCGCCGTGCCGATGCCGTAGGCCTCGAGCAGCAGGTTCAGCACCGGCGCCATGACGGCCGCGCTGCAGACCGCGCCGATCGCCAGCATCACCTGCTGGCGCCAGGGCGTCGCGCCGACCAGCTGGCCGGCCTTGAGGTCCTGCAGGTTGTCGCCCGCGATCGCGGCGGCGTTGCAGATGACGGCGCCGATCATGATCGCGGCCACCGGGCCCACCGTGGAACCACGGCCCATCATCGCGACCAGGATCAGCGAGGCGAACAGGATGGTCGAGATCGTGATGCCGGACACCGGGTTGTTGGACGAGCCGACCAGGCCGGCCATGTAGCCGCTGACGGACGAGAAGATGAATCCCGCGATGACCATGATCACGGCCATCGTGGCCGCGATGCCGAGGCTGTCCACGACGACGTAGTACAACGCGAACAGCGGCAGCACGAACATCACGATGCCGATCAGGATCGCGTTCATCGGCAGGTCGCGCTCGGTATGCGGCACCTCGCCTTTCTGCTTGTGCATGCCGAGGCCGCTCTGCACCCCGGACAGCAGCGAGCCGCGCAGCGTCCACAGCGACCACAGGCCGCCCACCAGCATCGCGCCGACGCCGATGTAGCGCACCTGCGCACTCCAGATCATGAATGCGGCGTCCTCGGCGTGGGCGCCCACGATGTTCGCCGCGAGCGCGGGGTCGAGGTGCATGAAGAACATGTTGTAGAGCGGTATGCACACCCACCAGGAGAGGATGCCGCCGGACACCATCAGCGTGCCGATGTTGGGCCCGACGATGTAGCCGACCGCCAGCAGCGCCGGCGACAGGTTCAGGCCGAAGAAGCCGATGCCGCGCTCGCCGATGAAGCGTGACAGGGTGAAGGCCTCGGGCGACAGCTTGAGGCCGGACAGGGCCACCTTGAACGCCGCGCCGGCCAGCGCAGCCAGGCCAAGCGCGCGGACGCCGGCGCCCGGATCGGCACCCACCTTGAGCACCTCGGCCGTGGCGACGCCTTCGGGGAACTTGAGCTTCTGTTCGATGATCAGCGTGCGCCGCAGCGGCACCGAGAACAGCACGCCGAGCAGGCCGCCGAGGCCGGCGATGGCCAGCACCCACCAGTAGTCGAAGCGCTGCCAGTGGCCGAGCAGCACGAGCGCGGGGATCGTGAAGATGGTGCCGGCCGCGATCGATGATCCCGCCGAGGCGCCGGTCGCGACGATGTTGTTCTCGAGGATGCTGGAGCGGCCCATCAGCCGCAGCACTCCCATGGAGACGACGGCAGCCGGAATGGCGGTCGCGACGGTCATGCCGGCGAACAGGCCGAGGTAGGCGTTGGCGGCTGCCAGGATCACCGTCAGGATGATCGACAGCACGATCGCGCGTACGGTCAGTTGCCGTGCCGGGTCTTCGCTTAGCATCGGTTCACTCTCCAGGCGTCCCCGCGGGACGCCGCCGGATTACGCGCCGCATGGCGCCTCAGGCCTTGATCACGTCCTCGGCGCCGTGCATCCAGCTGATGATGCGTCCCGACAGCGACCACAGCAGCACGCTGAAGAAGACCAGCACGATGGCGATGCCGCCGAAGATGCCGAGCAGCCCGGCATGCTCCGCGCTGACGTTCACGCCGACGGCGATGTCCTGCATCCATGCGTACTCACCCATGTTCTCGGAGAACGCACCGACGTAGCCGGCCAGCGTGTTGGCAAAGAAGTTGATCAGGAACCAGACGCCCATCATCAGCGACGCGAGCCGCAGCGGCGCGAGCTTGGTGACCATGGACAGCCCGACCGGGCTGATGCACAGCTCACCGAGCGTGTGGAACAGGTAGGCCAGCACCAGCCAGCCCATGCCGGCGCGCACGTCCGCCGCGTGCTGCATCTGGAATACGGCGATCACCAGGAAGCCGAAGCCGATCGCGACCAGGAACAGGCCCGTATACATCTTGGCCGGCGTCGAGGGATTGAGGCCGCGCCTGGCGAGGCCGCTCCACAGCATCGAGAACACCGGCGCCAGCACCACGATGAACAACGGATTCAGCGACTGGAACCAGCCGGTCGGCACGGTGAAGCTGCCCAGCGAACGGTCGGTGTACTTGTCCGCGAACAGGTTCATGAGTCCGCCAGCCTGTTCGAAGGCCGCCCAGAACATCATGACGAACACGAAGGTCATGAAGATGACCTTGAGGCGGTCGACTTCCTCCCTGGTCAGCGGCTGGTGCTTGCCGCCGGCCAGCTTCAGCGCGCGCTGTGCCGCGGGCTCCATGCCGACGTCGCCGATGAAGCGCTTGGCGAACAGCAGCTGGATGATGACCGACAGCGTCATGCCGCAGCCGGCCACGAAGAAGCCGACCCGCCAGCCGTAGGCGGGATCCTCGCCCAGCGTCGAGCAGATCAGCGGCGCGATGAACGCGCCGAGGTTGATGCCCATGTAGAAGATCGTGAAGGCGCCGTCGCGGCGGGCGTCGCCCTGCCGGTAGAGGTCGCCCACCATCGTCGAGATGTTCGGCTTGAAGAAGCCGTTGCCGGCGATCAGCAGGATCAGGCCGACATAGAAGCTGGTCGCCGTCGCCGGGAAGGAGATGCCAAGCGCGCCGAACTCGAACGGCGCGCTGATGCCGAACGTGCCGAGCGGTGCGGCCAGCGAAAACTGGCCCAGCGCCATCAGCACGCCGCCGATGATCACCGACTTGCGCTGGCCCAGGTAGTTGTCGGCCAGCCAGCCGCCCACCAGCGGCGTCAGGTACACGAACCCGGTGTACCAGGCGTACAACTTGAGGGCCTGCGGGCTGTCCCAGCCGAGCCCGGGGTTCGCGGCGTTGGTGGCGGCGACCACGTACAGCACGAGCAGGGCGCGCATGCCGTAGTAGCTGAAGCGTTCCCACATCTCGGTGGCGAATAGCAGGAACAGGCCGCGCGGGTGGCCGAGGAAGTTACCGGCCGGGGGTGCGAGTTGAGCGTTCATCGGATACCCGTTTTCATGTCTATTGCAATGTCGTCTCGCGACGGAGTGCGGCGAGTCTGGGCGATTTGGTGGCCGGTCGGCAAGGCCGGAATGTCGCGCGGCGGCCGGCCAGCGGGTCAGACGGGCCGCGCACCGTCCGGCTCACCCTCGTCCGGCGGTTGCGGCGCATTGCTGGTGAACAAGCGCGCCATCAGGATGCCTATCTCATACAGCACGTACATCGGCACCGCCATCATGGACTGCGAGACCGGGTCCGGCGGCGTCAGGAACGCCGCGACGATGAAGATGCCGAGCAGTACATAGCCGCGATGCTTGCCCAGCGACTCGATGCGCACGATGCCGGCGCGCACCAGCAGCACCGTGGCCACCGGGATCTCGAAGGCGAGGCCGAATGCGAAGAACAGCAGCGCCACGAAATCGAGGTACTGCGTCATGTCGGTCATCATGCTGACGCCGACGGGGGTCGTCGAGATGAAGAACTGGAAGATGATCGGGAACACGATGAAGTAGGCGAAGGCCGCGCCGGCATAGAACAGCAGGATGCTCGAGACGAGCAGCGGCAGCGCGAAGCGACGTTCCTTGCGATACAGCCCCGGCGCGACGAAGGCCCAGATCTGGTAGAGGATGAAGGGCATTGCAAAGAACACGGCCGCCAGCAGCGCCAGCTTGAACGGCGTCATGAAGGGCGCCACGACGCTGGTCGCGATCAGTCCTGAGCCCTCGGGCAGGCGCTCGCGCAGCGGGCCGGTCAGCCACGTGAACAGGTCGTTGGCGTAGTACAGGCACGGTGCCGCGGTGACGGCCGTCGCGAGCATCGCGCGCATCAGCCTGGTGCGCAGCTCGACGAGGTGCGACAGCAGGGTGCCTTCGCCGAGTTTTTCCGCGCCGCCGCCGGTCGTCATGCCGGGGGCTTCCCGGCATCGTCATCCGCCGCCGCTGCCGCTGGATGCGCGGCCGGTGGTTCGGCGGCCGCCCCGGCGGCCGGTGCGTCGTGCGGGGAGGGGTCCTGGCCGGTCGCAGCGGCATCCGCGTCGGCCGCGGGCGGCTGCCAGGTCCTGCGCTGCTTCATCCACGGCTGCTCGACCTTGATGGTCTCCTCGTCCAGCTGGACCTTGAGCTGGCGGGCCATGGCGCGGGCGCGACCGAGCCAGCGGCCGATCTCTGAGGCCACCCTGGGCAGCTTCTCGGGACCGAGCACGACCAGCGCGATGCCGAGAATCAGTACGATCTCGGTGAAGCCAACCTCGAACATCGGCTGACGCTCAGGCGCGCTTCGAGTCGCTCGACTCTTGCTTGTCGCTCTCGAACCCGGCGTCCGGGCGCTTGTCCTGCTCGAGCTGGCGCGTCGACTCGTCGCTGTCGCCCTCGTTCATGGCCTTCTTGAAGCCCTTGACCGCAGAGCCCAGGTCGGAGCCGATCGTGCGCAGTTTCTTGGCGCCGAAAATCAGCAGCGCGATGGCGAGGATGATCAGCAGTTCGCGGAATCCAATACCCATATGACACTTCTCTGGCCCGGACAACGGGCGGAATCGCGATGATACGCCAACAACGCCGCTGCGCCCGTTCGCGCCACGAAACCCGGCGCCACGTCACGCCGCCGGTGGAACCCGCAGCCAGAACGTGACCGGACCGTCGTTGACCAGCGAGACGCGCATGTGGGACCCGAAGCGGCCGGCCTGCACGCCGCCGAGCCGCGCCCGCGCGAGCGCCACGAAGTTCGCGAAGCCGCGCTCGCCGTCGTCCGGCGCCGCTGCGGGACTGAAACCCGGGCGCGTACCCTTGCCGGTATCGGCCGCCAGCGTGAATTGCGGCACCAGCAACAGGCCGCCGCCCGTGTCCTCGAGGCTCAGGTTCATGCGCCCCCCGGCGTCCGGAAACACGCGGTAGGTGACCAGCCTCTCGAGCAGGCGCGCGGCCTCGCGGTCGCCGTCGCCGCGCTCGATGCCCACCAGCACCAGCAACCCGGGGCCGATGCGCGCTACTTCGCTGGCATCGACGCTCACTGAGGCCTCGGCGACACGCTGCAGCAAGCCAATCATGAGGCAGGGCTCCGACCGCTCCTTGGGGCGCCGATCATCCGCGAAACGCCATGGTGGTGAAAGTCCTGGCACGCGGATGAAACTCTCAGCAAAAACCTATGACCTCCAGCCCACCAGATAGCCATTCTGGTGGAGATCTCCACAAACAATTGCCACCTAGGAGTACTTATTCGTTATGTGGGAAGTAATTACAAGGATCTGGCAGTAATTATTAAGTAGTGGGCGGATTATATTGGTTATTGGAATGTTCATGCACCTTCGTGGCAAATACATGCCAGAACGCCCATGTCAACGGTTCACCATGGCGCCGGCCGGGCGTATCGGCCTGCACATCGTCGCCCGCCGACATCCTGTGCTATGTCTAGGCGATGCACCGGCGCGCCGCGCCGAGGGGGGGCGATGCAACGCAGGGAAATCATCAAGGGCCTTGGACTCGGGGCACTGGCGGCGACCGCCGCCGGCTGTGCGCGCGAAGCGGCGGCTCCGGCGAGCCAGGGCAGCGGCCAATCGTTCAAGTGGCGGCTGGTGACGACGTGGCCGCCCAACTTTCCGGGCCTTGGAACCGGCGCCAATGACCTGGCGCAGCTGGTCGAGGCGTGCAGCGGCGGCCGGCTGAAGATCCACGTCTACGGCGCCAATGAGCTGGTGCCGGCCTTTGAGGCGTTCGATGCGGTGACCGGTGGCACTGCCGAAATGGCGCACGGCGCCGCGTACTACTGGAAGGGCAAGATCGAGGCGGCGCCGTTCTTCTCGGCGATGCCGTTCGGGCTGACGGCGCAGGAAATGAACGCGTGGCTGTATTTCGGTGGCGGGTGGGAATTGTGGAAAGAAGCGTACGCGCCGTTCGGCGTCATCCCTGCGCCCTGCGGCAGCACCGGTTGCCAGATGGGAGGCTGGTTCCGCAAGGAGATCAGCTCGGTCGCGGACCTCAAGGGCCTGAAGATGCGCATTCCAGGCTTTGGCGGCGAGGTGCTGGCGCGCGCCGGCGGCACGCCGGTGACGTTGTCCGGAGGCGAGATCTTCACCGCCCTCGAGACCGGCGCGATCGACGCGACCGAGTGGATCGGACCCTACAATGACCTCGCCTTCGGGCTGTACAAGGCGGCCAGGTACTACTACTACCCCGGCTGGCATGAACCGGGCTCGACCCTCGAGGCCATCATCAACCGGCAGGCGTTCGAGGAGTTGCCGCCCGACCTGCAGCAGATCGTCATGACCTGCTGCCGCGCGATCAACGACCAGATGCTGGCCGAGTTCACCGCGCGCAACAGCGAAGCGCTGCAGACGCTGGTCCGCGATCATGGCGTGCAGCTGCGGCCGTTTCCGGACGAAGTCCTGAAGCGCCTGCGCGAATTGTCCGCGCAGGTAATCGCGGAGGGCGTGGCGCGCGACCCGCTGTATGCGCGAACTTACGAATCGCTGCAGGCCTTCCAGTCGCAATCGTCGGCGTACCTCGAGGTTGCCGAGGCCGCCTACCTGAGAACGCGAAAGCTCTGACCCGCGCCGCGCGCGGCTGTGAACGTCGTCACAGCCCCAGCCGCGAAATCTCGCACGCGGCATGGCACGTACCATAATGCGGCGACCCGGCGCGAATCAAAGCCGGGCCAGCGAGGCCAGACGACGTCATGCGGCCACTACCTCCGCGAATCAGGAACGCGCTGCCGATACGCGTGGCCGCGCCGATCGCGTACGTGGTCATTGGAATCGCGTGGATCCTTGGCGGCGACCTGCTGCTAGCAGCCATGCTGGGCGGGGACGACAGGACCCTGGCCTGGGCCGCTTCGTCCAAGGCAGGCGTCTTCATCGTACTGAGCGCCGTCGCGCTGTATGCGCTGCTGCGCAAGATCGGGCGGGCCAGGGGATCGGCGCGACCGGCTTCAGCGGTGGTGACCATATCACTGCTGCTCGCAACGACGACGCTGGTGATGCTGGCAGGCTATGGCCTGTTCCGGGTGCACGCGGACGCGACGCTGCATGACTGGCAAGCTGAACTCAACGGCCGCGCCGACACCGAGGCTCAACATGTCGACGACTGGCTGCGTGAGCAACTGGCCGTGGTGCAGCTGATTGCGGGATCGGAGCTGCTGGAGCGGGAACTCGGCGCCTGGCGAGCCGCGCCGGACGCCGACAGGGCGGCGGCGGTACTCGGTCGTATCGACGACCTGCGCGCCCTCAATGAACGACGTATCGTGTCCGTCGTACTCCTGTCGTCGGATGGCCGAGTGCTGTTCTTCACCGGCGACCTTGGTGCGACCGGCAGCGATGGCGCGCTCGCGGCGGCGGCGCTGAGCGCGCGACGGCCGTTGTACGGAGCGCCGTACGTTGGCCACGGTCAGGCAGGGCGGCCGCTGATCGCCGTCGCGGCGCCGCTCGGCGAGCAAGACCTTGCGCCGGCCACCGTGGCGATCGTCGCGACATTCGACATGCACGACGCGCTGGACCCCGTGCAGGAGGCAGACGGCGAGGGCCGTCGCCGGTCGGTCGAGACGCTGCTCGCGTACCGCGGGGGCGGCCAGATTGCGCTGCTAAGCGGCCGACGTGGCGCGACCTGGGAGACGCTCGACTACCAGGCTGGCGACGGCGGAATTGCCGGGCTGATCGCCACGGGGCGGGATCATGCGCTTGATGAGACGCTGGACCGGCGCGGCATCGAGGTCCTGGCGACCGCCCGCCGGGTCCTGGGAACGGACTGGTACGTCATAGTGAAAGCGGACCGGTCGGAGATTTACCGCACGACCCTGCAGCTTGCACAGCTCGGGCTGGCCGTGCTGGTCCTGCTCGTGCTCGCGCTGGTCGTTTCGATCGGCATGATCAGGCGCCGCGCGCAGGAAGACGTGCAGGCCAGGACGGCCGATGCAGAGTTGCGCATCGGGGCCCTGACCGAGCACTTCGAGCTGGCCAGCCGGCACGCCAATGACATCATCCTGCTGGTCGGTCCGGACGGCCTGGTGGTGCAGGCCAACGAACGCGCCGTGGAAACCTACGGTTACAGCCGCAAGGAGCTGATCGGGCTCGCCGTAACGGCATTGCAGCCCGAAGGCATGAATGACGACGGCCCGACCGTCCGGCGCTTCGGCGACACGGGAACGCTGGCGCTCATATTCGAGACGGTGCACCGCCGCAAGGACGGCAGCACCATCCCGGTCGAGGTTTCCGCAAGGCGCTTCGAGATCGGGAACCAGAAATACAGCCAGGCCATCGTGCGCAACATCTCGGAGCGCAAGGCCCGCGAGGCCGAGATGCTGCGGCTGGCTGCCGAGCGCGATCTGATGGCAGCGCAACTGCGGCTGCAGTTCGATGGCATGCCGTTCGCCTGCGTCATCACGGACGTGGACCTGCGCGTGGTGGATGCCAACCCGGCGTTCGAAAGGCTGTTCGGCTGGACCGCGGGCCAACTGGCCGGGCTCGACAACCTCGACCGGATCGTCGATCCGACCGACCTGCCAGGCGTGCGGAAGGTATTCAAATCGCTCAGGTCAGGCCCCGGTCCGCTGGTCAACGTGAACAGGAACCGCACGCGCGACGGCCGCGTGATCACCTGCCGCTGGACCAATACCGCGTTGCGCACGGCGAACGGCGATTTTGCAGGCCTGCTGGCGGTGTGCGAGGACCTCACCACGGAGCTGGAGCTGAAGCACGAGGTCGAGGCAGGCGAGGCGACCTTCGAGGCGCTCGCGCGGACGACGCCGGTCGGCGTGTTCCAGCTCGGCCCGGACGGCGTCATCAGTTATGCAAACCCGATGCTCATTGACATGCTGGGGCTCGGAACGGAAAACCTGCGGAACGCGGCGCGGGGGCTGTTCCTGTTGCCGGAGGACCGGCCGCGTGCCGCACGGCTGCTGCGTGAGGTGCTCGATGGCGCGGTCTTGACGCCACAGGAATTCCGTTTCACGGGCAAGAACGGAACGAGCGGCTGGTTGCTGGCGCATGCACACCCCGTGCCCGACGGCGATGGCAAGGTGCAGCGCGTGGTCGGCACGGCGACCGACATCACCCGGCTCAAGCAGCAGGAGGACATGCTCGAAAAGCAGGTCGCCGAGCGCACCGTGGAATACCGCGCGGCCAAGGAGATGGCGGAACGGGCCAGCGCGGTGAAGACCGAGTTCCTGGCGTCCGTGTCGCACGACCTGCGCACCCCGCTCAACTCGATCGTCGGCTTCACGGACGTGCTGCTGGAGCAGACCAGCGGCGCCCTCAACGAACGGCAGCAGCGCCAGCTGACGATCGTTCGCGATGCGGCACGGCGGCTGCGCACCCTGATCAGCGACCTGCTCGACATTTCGCGGATCGAGACCGGACGGCTCAATCTCGAGCTGGGGCCGGTAGCGATCGGCGACCTGGTGCGACGCTCGGCCGACGGGTTCGGCCTGGACGCGCGGGCCAGGGGGCTCGCGCTGGTGATCGATGCCAGCGACGTTGCCGTCGACGTCGTGACGGACGCCACCCGCGTCGAGCAGATCCTCGGCAACCTGCTGTCGAACGCGATCAAGTACACGGTCAGCGGCTCGGTATCGGTGCGCGCCGGCGTCATCAACGACGAGGTCGTGATCTCCGTGACCGACACCGGCATCGGGATCCGGGGTGAGGAACAGGAACGGATCTTCGACCCGTTCGTGCAACTGCCGCGCGAACCGGGCCAGCCGCGGCAGGGAGTCGGCCTGGGGCTGGCGATTTCCAGAAAGCTGGCCGACGCGCTGGGTGGTTCGATAGAAGTCGAGAGCACGATCGGGCTGGGCAGCACCTTCCGCCTGCGGCTGCCTGCGCGAGGCCAGTTGGCGGCCTGACGCCGGGCCGGCCGGCAACGCACGATCCTGAGGAATCAAGAAAGATGGCGAACATCCTGATCGTTGACGACAACCCGGACGACCGGTTCCTGATGCGAACCGTGCTGGAGGCCGACGGTCATGACATCCGCGAGGCGGAGGATGGCGTCACGGCGCTGCAAGCGGCCCGGACGGGGCCGCTGGACCTCGTGATCTCGGACATCCTGATGCCGAACATGGACGGCTTCGCGCTGTGCCGCGCCTGGCAGAAAGACCCGGAACTGCGTCGCGTGCCGTTCATGCACTGCAGCGCGAACTACGTGCAGCCAACCGACATCGCGTTCGCAAGAGAAATCGGCTCGTCCGCGTTCATGGCCAAGCCGGCAGGACCCGGTGAGATACGGGACATGGTCAGCGCCCTGCTCGAAGCAGTGCCGGCCGCGGACACGACGGCGCGGCTCCGGAGCCTGGATGACGAGTCCTTCCAGTCGCGGCACGCCGCGATGGTCGCGGCCAAGATGATGGAACAGGTTCGCGAACTCGAGCAGGCCAACGTCTCGCTGGCGGAGCGCGAGCACGCCTTCCGCCAGCTGTTCGAGTTGAATCCGCTGCCCATGTGGGTGATCGACATGGACGGCATGCAGATCCTGGCCGTCAACGACGCCATGATCCAGAAATACGGCTGGAGCCGCCAGGAGTTCATCAAGAAGAAGTCGATGGAACTCCGCCCTGTCGAGGAGCGCAACGACTCGCGCACGACGATGGACAGGATCCGCGAGGGTCCGCGCGACCTCACGACTCAGGGCGTGTGGCGCCACCAGCTGAAGAGCGGCCAGATCATCGACGTCGAGGTATTCGCCAAGGTCGTCGAGTTCGACGGCCGGCTGGCCGTCATGGCGCTGGCCAACGATGTCACGGAACAGGTGCAGGCCCGGCGGGACCTGGACCGTCACATGGCGATGCTCGAGTCGGCCCTGCATGCCACGGTGGAGACGGTGATCAAGATCGGCGAGCTACGCGATCCGTACACGGCGGGCCACGAACGCCGCGTAGGCGAACTGTCGGCGGCCATCGGCCGGGAACTCGGCATGGACGCCAAGGCGCTGCGCGGGCTGGAGATCATGGGAGACCTGCACGACGTCGGCAAGATCACCGTGCCGACCGAACTGCTCGTCAAGCCCGGCAAGCTGACGCGGCTCGAATTCGAGATGATCAAGGAGCACCCGCGGCAGGCCTACGAGATTCTCAGGAAGCTGGAATTCCCGTGGCCGGTCGCCGAAGTCGCGTGGCAGCACCATGAGCGGCTCGACGGTTCGGGCTACCCGCGCGGACTCAAGGACGGGCAGATCATGCGCGAAGCATGCATCCTGGCCGTGGCGGACGTGGTCGAGGCCATGTCGTCGCACCGCCCGTACCGGCCGGCACTCGGCATCGAGACGGCGCTCGAGGAAATCGAGAAGAACGCCGGGCGCCTGTACTGGGAGGAAGCCGCGCGGACCTGCCTGCGCCTGTTCCGCGACAAGGGCTTCGTCTTTTCCAGCTGACCACCGGGCCGGCCGGCGCTTCAACCCGCGTAGATCAGGCCCGGCAGCCATGTCGCGAGCGCCGGCCAGGCGGCCAGCGCCGCCAGCATCACCAGTTGCAGGCACACGAACGGGATCACGCCGCGGTAGATGTCAGAGGTCGCAACGACCGGCGGCGCGACGCCGCGAAGGTAGAACAGCGCAAATCCGAAGGGCGGCGTCAGGAACGACGTCTGCAGGTTGACGGCGATCATCACGCCCAGCCAGACCGGGTCGACGCCCATCGCCAGCAACACCGGCGCGACGATCGGCACGACGATGTAGGTGATCTCGATGAAGTCCAGGATGAAGCCGAGCAGGAACAGCACGGCCATCACGACCAGCACGGCGCCACCGGTGCCGCCCGGCAGGTCGGACAGCAGTACACGGATCAGGTCGTCGCCGCCGAGCCCGCGGAACACGAGCGAAAACACCGAGGCGCCGATCAGGATCAGGAAGACCATCGAGGACAGCCGCACGGTGCCGCGCATCACGTCCCTGAGACGCGCAAAGTCCAGTGCGCGCCTCAGCAGCGCCAGCGTCAACGCGCCCACTGCGCCGACCGCCGCGGCTTCGCTCGGCGTGGCGATGCCGGCAAGGATCGAGCCAAGCACGGCGAGAATGAGCGTGAGCGGCACGACCAGCGCGCCGAACAGCCGCGTCGCGAAGGCCCGCGTCAGGGCGGGCCGCGTGTGCTCGTCGCCGGCCAGCGCCGGCATGGCCGACGGCGTGAGCCAGGCCTTGAACAGCACCCAGACGACGTACATTGCCACGAGCGCGAGGCCTGGCAGCAAGGCACCGACGAACAGGTCGCCCACGGAAACCGTGTCCGGCGAGTAGTTACCCTGCCCCAGCTGCGCCCTCTGATAGGCGCCTGACAGCACGTCGCCGAGCAGCACCAGGATGATGGACGGCGGAATGATCTGGCCGAGCGTGCCGGCGGCGCAGATGGTGCCGGTCGCGACCCGCGGATCGTAGCCCCGGCGCAGCATCACGGGCAGCGACAGCAGGCCCATGGTGACCACCGTGGCGCCGACGATGCCGGTGCTGGCCGCCAGCAGCGCGCCGACGATGACGACCGAGACCGCCAGCCCGCCGCGGACCCTGCCAAACAGCAGACCGAGCGTCTCGAGCAGGTCGTCGGCAATGCGCGCCCGTTCCAGCACCAGGCCCATGAACACGAACAACGGCACGGCGATGAGTGTCTCGTTGTTCATCACGCCGAACACGCGGCTCGGCAGCGCCTCGAGGTACGCCATGTCAAAATGGCCGAAGGCCGCGGTGGCGCCGGCGAAAATCAGCGATACGCCGGCCAGCGTGAAGGCCACCGGATAGCCGGCCAGCAGCGCGGCGACGACCAGCGCGAACAGCGCGAGCGGCAGCCAGTCCACGCTCACGTCCCCGGCCGGCGCGCGAGCGTGACGACGCAGCGCAGTGCGCCGGATACGCCCTGCAGCGCCAGCAGCACGGCCAGCGCAGGGATCGCGGTCTTCAGCAGGTACAGGGCCGGCAGGCCGCCGGCCTCACGCGAACGTTCGCCGATTCGCCAGGCGCCCTCGACATAGGGAAAACTGGCCCACAGCAGGAAGGCGCACAAGGGCAGCAGGAACAGCAGCGTGCCAAGCAGGTCCACCACCGCCTTCGCGCGTGGCGACCAGCCGCGGTAGAAGATGTCCACGCGCACATGCTCGTCCGCCTCGAGCGTGTAGGCGGCGCCGAGCATGAAGGTCAGCGCGTGCATCCAGGTGAGCGACTCCTGCATCCAGATCCAGCCGCTGTCGAAGGCGTAGCGCAGCACCACCACGGCCGTGCCGGCCAGGCCGAGCGCGAGGGTCAGCCAGGCGATTGCGTGGCCGGTGCGGCGGCTGACGGCGTCCAGGGCGTCCGAGACACGCGTCCAGCGGTCGCTCACGACGCCGCGTCCTCCCGGGACCGGCGGATGCGCCGCAGGAACACCGCCATTTCGCGTGCCGCCTGCAGGTCGCCGCCGGCGGTCGCGACCTCGATGCCGCGCTCGTAGACTTCGGCGGCGCGCTCGATGGAGCCGGCGCGTGCGCAGGCATCGCCGAGCCGGCGCCAGGCGGCCGAATAGCCGGGGTTCTGCTCGACCGCGGCCGACAGGTGCGTGATGGCAGGCAGCAGGTCGCCGTCGTCGAGGCACGCGCCGCCCAGCGAGAACCGCAGCAGCGGCGAATCCTGGCCGCGCTGCAGCATCAGCTCGAGGTTGTCGCGCAGGCTCATGTCAGCGACGCCAGAAGTCCGGCGTGAGCAGCAGCACCAGCGTGAAGATCTCCAGGCGGCCGGCGATCATCGCGACGATGCAGACCCACTTGGCGGCGTCGGGGATATTCTGGAAATGGGCCGCGACCTCGCCGAGCGCCGGGCCGATGTTGTTGAGCGATGACGCCATCGCGGACCAGGCGGTGACCTGGTCGAGTCCCAGCATCATCAGCAGCAGCATCAGCACGCCGAACACGATCAGGTAGATGGCGAAGAAACCGGCCACACCGGTCACCACCTGGGTCGGGATGAAACGGTCGGCGATCTTGACCGGGATCTCGGCGCTCGGGTGCACCAGGCGCTTGAGCTCGTTCAGCCCCAGCTTGAACACCAGCAGCCAGCGGATGACCTTCATGCCGCCGGTCGTGGAGCCGGCGCAACCGCCGATGAAGGTGATCAGCATGAGCAGCACGGGCAAGGCGCCGGGCCAGTGCGCGAAGCCGGTCGTCACGAATCCGGTGCCGGTCAGCAGTGAGACCACCTGGAAGGCGGCGTGCCGCAACGCCTGGGCCGGGTCGCGAAACGTGTCGGTGACGAGCAGGTAGGCGGTGGTGAAGACGACGATCAGGATGACCATCTTGAAGTAGGCGACGAACTCCGGGTCACGCCAGTAGGCGCCCGGCACACGCCGGCGCAGGGCCGTGAAATGCAGGGCGAAACTGGCGCCGCCGAGGAACATGAACACCGTGGCGATGATGTCGATGGCGTAGCTGTCGAAGTACGCGAAACTCGCGTCGTGCGGCGAGAACCCGGCGGTGGCCAGCGTCGAGAAGGCATGCACGACGGCGTCGAAGGGACCCATGCCGGCGAGGTAATAACAGCCCGCGCAGGCGGCGGTCAGGAAGACATAGACGATCCACAGCGCCTTGGCCGTCTGCGTGATGCGCGGCGTCAGTTTCTGGTCCTTGACCGGTCCCGGCGTCTCGGCCTTGTACAGCGACATGCCGCCGATGCCGAGCACGGGCAGCAGTGCGACCGCCAGCACGATGATGCCCATGCCGCCGAACCACTGGATCTGCTGGCGGTAGTAGAGGATCGAGATCGGCAGCTGGTCCAGCCCGGTGATCACCGTGGCGCCGGTCGTGGTGAAACCCGAGACCGCCTCGAAAACCGCGTCGGTGAAGGACAGCATCGGCTGGTCGGAGATCAGCAGCGGCGTCGCGCCGGCGAGGCCGAGGCAGACCCAGAACAGGGTGACGACCAGGAAACCGTCGCGCAGCCTGAGATCGCCTCGCCGGTTGCGTACCGGGAACCACAGCAATACCGCCGCAGCCGCGACGATGCCGAAGGCCGCCAGGAACGGGTGCCAGTGGCCGTCGCCGTAGGCGAGCGATACGCCGATCGGCGGCAGCATCGTCAGGCTGAACATGCCGAGCATGAGCCCGAGGATGCGCTGGACCATGGCGAGATGCATGACGTGTTCCGGTGACCGCTCAGGCGAGCGTCGTGCCTGCCTGGAACAGCTTGCCGACCGACTCGACGTGGCGCCGGTCGGTCAGGAACAGGATCACGTGGTCATCCGCCTCGATGACGGTGTCGTGATGGGCCATGATCACCTCTTCACCGCGCACGACCGCGCTGATCGTGGTGCCGGGCGGCAGCTCGATCTGGTCGATCCGCCGCCGCACGATCAGCGAGTTGCGGGAATCGCCATGCACGATCGTCTCCATGGCCTCGGCCGCGCCGCGCCTGAGCGAGTGCACGCGCGCAACGTCGCCACGCCGCACGCGCGCCAGCAAGGCGCCGATGGTGATGGTCTGCGGCGAGATCGCGACGTCGATGGTGCCGCCCTCGATCAGTTCCGCATACGACGGCCGGTTGATCAGGGCCATCGCGCGGTGTGCGCCGAGCCGCTTGGCGAGCATGGCCGACAGGATGTTGGCCTCCTCGGCGTTGGTCAGTGACACGAACACGTCCGCATCGTCGATGTTCTCCTCGAGCAGCAGTTCCTCGTCAGCGGCGTCACCGACCAGCACCAGCGCACGGCGCAGCGTCTCGGCGACAATGCGTGCGCGCTCCGGGTTGCGTTCGATGATCTTGACCTGGTTGTCTTCCTCGAGTGACCGTGCCAGCCGGTAGCCGATGCTGCCGGCGCCGGCGATCACGACGCGACGGGCCGGCGCCTCTTCGGTGCGCAGCTCCTTCATCATCACGCGGATATCGTCGCGGGCGGCGATGAAGAACACTTCGTCGCCAGCCTCGATGACGGTCGTGCCCTCCGGCTGGACGCTGCGGCCCTGGCGGTAAATGGCCGCAACGCGCGCATCGCGCCTGGGCAGGTGTTCGCGCAGCTCGCGCAACTCGTGGCCGACCAGCTGGCCGCCAGTGACGGCGCGCATGCCGATCATGCGCACGCGGCCGTCAGCGAAATCCAGCACCTGCAGCGCACCGGGATACTGGATCAGGCGGCCGACGTGCTCGGTGACCAGCTGCTCGGGGCTGATCAGCACGTCCACGTGCAGGCCGCCTTCCTCGAACAGCCTGGGGTGGGCGGCATAGTCGGTGGCGCGCACGCGGGCGATCTTGGTGGGCGTGCGGTACAGGGCGAACGCGACCTGGCAGGCCATCATGTTGACTTCGTCGCTGTTGGTCAGCGCGACGATCATGTCCGCGTCTTCGCCGCCCGCCGCCTCCAGCGTGCGCGGATGGGCGGCGTTGCCGGCGACGGTGCGGATGTCCAGACGGTCGCGCAACTCGCGCAGGGTTTCCGTGTCGATGTCGACGACGGTGATGTCGTTGCCCTGCTCGCGGGACAGCTGGGATGCGGCCGAGCGGCCGACCTGACCCGCGCCGAGGATGATGATTTTCAACGGTGGTTCCGGTGTGGCGGCGGCTTGAGCCGTCCAGAAGTGGGATTCTAGGGGGAAAAGGCCGTCGGCGGTTAACGGCCGCCCACCGGCTCGAGCCTGGCGTAGGCAACCATGAGCCACTTGGGTCCGACGACCTCGAAATTGACCTGCACCTGCCGGTGCTCGGCGTTGCCCTCGAAACCCAGCACGATGCCTTCGCCGAACTTGGGGTGCCGCACGCGGGTGCCGAGCCGGATCGGAAAATCCTCGCCCGCGACGTTGCGGTGCGGCCTGCGCGGCGCGGCCTGCGCGGCGGCGCGGCCGCCCCGTGGCGGCCGTGCATCGTGGCCCGGGTCGTACAGGGGCCGCGACACGGACAGCCTCGGCCGCACCTCGTCGAGGCATCCGGCGGGAATCTCCGCCAGGAAACGCGACGGTGCGCGGTACTCGGTCCGCCCGTAGATCCGGCGCGTCTCGGCGTGACTGAGGTAGAGGCGCTGCATGGCGCGGGTGATGCCCACGTAGCACAGGCGGCGTTCCTCGGGCAGCTTTTCCGGGTCCGCCGCGGAGCGCTCCGAGGGAAACAGACCCTCCTCCAGCCCGACCAGGAACACGGTCGGGAACTCGAGCCCCTTGGCGCTGTGCAGGGTCATGAGTTGCACGCAATCGAGGCCCTGCGCCGCCTGTGTCTCGCCGGATTCCAGCGTGGCATGGGCCAGGAACGATGCCAGCAGCGGCAGCTCGTCGCCGGGCTCGGGCAGGAACCCCTCTGCGGCATTGACCAGTTCGTCGAGATTCTCTACGCGCGCCTCGCCGCGGTTGTCACGTTCGCGGGCGTGGTGCTCGCGCAGGCCCGGGGCCTCGATGGCGCGGCGCACCTGTTCATGCAGCTCGAACTGGGCGATATCGCGCCCGAGGCCGTCGATCAGGTCGATGAAACCGCGCAGCGCCGTGGCCGCACGCGCCGGCAACGCCGGGATGGCCGCGATCGTGGCGTCCCACATCGGCAGATGCCCGTCGCGCGCGACCTGTCGCACCCGGTCCAGCGTCGAGGTACCGATGCCGCGGGTCGGCAGGTTGACCACGCGCTCGAACGACACGTCGTCGCTGCGGGTCTGGGTGAGCCGCAGGTAGGCCAGCGCGTCCTTGATCTCCGCCCGCTCGAAGAACCGCAGCCCGCCATACACGCGGTATGGAATGCGCGCGCCTGTCAGCACTTCCTCGAAGATGCGCGACTGGGCATTGGAACGGTACAGTACGGCGGCGCCGGCCAGCGGCAGGTCGCGGCGGGCATGCTCGCGGATGCGCTCAACGACGAAATCCGCCTCATCGCGCTCGTTGAACGCGGCGTACAGCCGGATCGGCTCGCCGCCCTCCTGGGCGGTCCACAGTTCCTTGCCGAGCCGGTCCTCGTTGCGCCGGATGACTTCGTTGGCCGCGCCGAGAATGACCGCCGTGGAGCGGTAATTCTGCTCGAGCCGGAACACCGTCGCCTTGAAGTCGCGGCGGAAGTGCTGCATGTTCTCGACCCGTGCGCCGCGCCAGCGGTAGATCGACTGGTCGTCATCGCCGACCACGAACGGCAGCCCCGCCTCGCCACAGATCAGCTTCACCCACTGGTACTGCACGCCATTGGTGTCCTGGAACTCGTCCACCAGGACGTGCCGGAAGCGGTCCTGGTACAACGCGGTAAGCTGCGGCTGGTCGCGGATCACCTCGAAGCTGCGCAGCAGCAACTCCGCGAAGTCCACCACGCCCAGCTGGTCGCAGCGCCGCTGGTAGAGGTCGTACAGGCGGATCAGTTCGCGCCGCATCGGGTCGCCGCGCTCCTGCAGGTGCTTGGCGCGACGTCCCTCGTCCTTCTCGCGATTGATGAAGGCCTGCACTTCACGCGGCGCCCAGCGTTCCTCGTCAAGGTTCTGTTCCTTGAGCAGCTTGCGCAGCAGGCGGAACTGGTCGTCCTGGTCGAGGATCTGGAAGTGCTGCGGCAGGCCGGCCTCGCGCCAGTGCCGGCGCAGCACGCGGTGGGCGATGCCGTGGAAGGTGCCAACCCACAGGGCGCTGCCCGGCATGCCGAGCAGCACCTCGATGCGGCCGCGCATCTCGCTGGCGGCCTTGTTCGTGAAGGTGACCGCCAGCAGGCCCTGCGGCGCGATGCCCACCTCGTCGATCAGCCAGGCGGCCCGGTGCGTCAGCACGCGGGTCTTGCCGCTGCCGGCGCCGGCCAGCACGAGCGTCGGCGCGAGCGCTGCGCCTACGGCGGCGCGCTGCGCATCGTTCAGCGCATCAAGCAGATGACGGGTGGGGGACATGGGCCGCGCATTCTAGCAAGGGCGGCCCACTGCCACGCCCGCGCTCAGGGTTCCGGGCCGAACGATTCCGCCGTGTAACGCCAGGCCTGCGTCAGCGGTGACCACGGCGTCGCAGGCAGGCCGGCCTTGGCGAGCAGTTGATCGAGGAAGTCCGCCGGTTCGGGCAGTGACCGCCACACCTGCGGCAGGAAGGTCGCACGACGCGATCCGGCTACCAGGACGAGGCCGTGCCGCCCCGGCTCGATCTGGCCCAGCAGCGCGGCACGGGTGGTTGCCGCGACCGGCTCTAGCGCGGACAGCACCGACACGCCGATCTCGATGGCCGCTTCGTCGTCGGCCTCGAGCAGCGGGAAGCGCGGGTCGTCATAGGCGCTGGCCCAGGCGTTGTCCCAGACGTCGTGCGCCAACGGGCGCTCGGCCTCGAGTGCGCCGCGGCAGCCGCGCAGCAGCCCGGCGCGGCGCAGCGTGACGAAGCTGGCACGCGGCACTCGCAGCGGCGCGCTCAGGTCCTGCAGCGGCGGCGGCGCGGCCGCCGCCGGCCGGCCGCGCCCGGCGATGATCGACTGCCGCGCCAGCGCCAGCAGCCGCGCGCGGTCGGCCGGGTCAATCGCCATGCAGGGCAAAAGCGCCATAACCCACGACGCGTTGCAGGTCACCGGAGGTGTCGCCGGAATTGCGCAGGTCGAGCGCCTCGACGCGCAGGCCGCGGCGGTGCGCCACCCGCATCAGGCCATTCAGGGCCCGGCAGCCGCAGGCCTGCTCGCTGTCGAAGTCCGCGGCGCGCGCGATGATGGCTCGTGCGGTGGCGGAGTCGACGGCCCGCGCCGTCTCGTAGTCGAGGAAATGGCTGAGGTCGGTGCTGACGACGACCAGCGTCTCGATCCCGCCCCAGCACGCCTCGAGCACGGCGGCGACCGACGCCGGATCGGCATCGCCGACAGCGAGCGGAACCAGCGTGAAGTCGCCCAGCGCCACCTGCAGGAAGGGCAGCTGCACCTCGAGGCTGTGCTCGGTGCGGTGCGGCAGGTTGCCGACGGATACGCCGGGCATGGCGCGCAGCGCAGCCGCACAGGGCGCATCGATCGGCACCATGCCGAGCGGCGTCTCGAAGGCGGTGACGTCCGGCAGGGCGATGCCACGCAGCGGCGCGCGGTGACTCGGCCCCGCGAGTACGACGCGACGCACCGCAGGGACGAGCCCGACCAGGCGGCGGTAGGCGGCCGCCGCGATCGGGCCCGAGTACGAGTAACCGGCGTGGGGGACGATGAGCGCCTTGGGACGCTCGTCGCCCTGCGGCGCGGCGTCGAGGTAGCGCTGCACGACCACGCGCAGTTCGTATGGTTCGTCCGGATAGAACAACCCGGCAACGGCGGGGGGGCGGGTGTGCATGGCGCTGCCGTTCATCTGTATGGCGGCCCCCTTGGGCCGGGACTGCGGAAATGCCGTCAACAGAGGTACGATGGCAGGCACTGGCCGCCGCGGGCCCAGGGTTACCGCCTGACGCTAGCGGTCAGGCCGGGGCGGATGAATCGTGAATAACCGCTACTCGGATGCGGCGATGACCGCCACGCGGTGGTGGCACCGCTGCGAGGACGGGCGGGTGCAATGCGACCTGTGCCCGCGGGCCTGCCGAATGCGGGACGGGCAGCGCGGCCTGTGCTTCGTACGCGGCGCGGAGCACGGTGCGGTGGTCCTGCACACGTACGGACGCTCCAGCGGCTTCTGCATCGACCCGATCGAAAAGAAGCCGCTCCACCACTTCCTGCCTGGCTCGTCGGTGCTGTCCTTCGGCACGGCTGGCTGCAACCTGGCATGCAGGTTCTGCCAGAACTGGGACATGTCGAAATCGCGCGAGATGGACACGCTGATGGACGAGGCGTCGCCACGGGCCATCGCCGAGACGGCGGCCGCGGCCGGTTGTCGCAGCGTGGCGTTCACGTACAACGACCCGGTCATCTTCATGGAATACGCGATCGACGTGGCGCAGGCCTGCCGCGAGCGCGGCCTGCGCGCGGTCGCGGTCACCGCCGGTTACGTATGTGCCGCGCCGCGCGCGGAGTTCTTCCGGCACATCGATGCGGCCAATGTGGACCTGAAGGGCTTCACGGACGACTTCTACCGCCACTACTGCGGCGGCGAACTGGCGCCGGTGCTGGAAACCCTCGAGTACCTGCGCCACGAGACCAGCGTGTGGCTGGAACTGACCACGCTGCTGATCCCGGGCCTGAACGATTCGGACGATGAACTGGGCGCGCTGGCCGGCTGGGTGGCGGCGCGGCTGGGTCCGGACGTGCCGCTGCATTTCAGCGCCTTCCATCCTGACTGGAAGATGCGCGACCGGCCACCGACGCCACCGGCCACGCTGACCCGGGCGCGCCACATCGCGCGTGCCAACGGCCTGCGCTACGCCTATACGGGCAACGTTCACGACACCACCGGCGGCAGCACGTTCTGCCACGGTTGCGGCGGGCTGCTCATCGAGCGCGACTGGTACGAGATTGGCGCCTACCGGTTGACCGACGATGGGCACTGCGCGGATTGCGGCACGGCGTGCGACGGCATGTTCGACGGTCCGGCCGGGAACTGGGGCAGGCGCCGGCGGCCCGTGCGCATCGCGGCGCCGGCCGGCGCCTGAAACCGGCCGCCCGTCAGGCGAGAGGCGCCTGATTCTCCTGGATCGCCGCGACCAGGCATCCTGGTCCGCCGTGGGCGCCGAGGGCGGTGCCCATCGGCACGATGAAGCTGTCGTCGACGTTGTCGGGGCCCTCGAGCACCGTGGCACGGAACACGGCCGCCTCGGCCGCGGCGTTGGCGTGACCGACCGCCAGCAGCCAGCGGCGATCGCGGCGCATCCTGCGCCTCACGAAACGCGCGAACCGCGCCGCCGCATTGGCGCGGCCGAACAGCACGCCGCCGAGCCCGACCGTGCCGTCGGCGCGGATCGCCAGCAGCGGCGTGATGTGCAGCAGGTCGGCGACGGGCTTGACCCAGCGCGGCAAGCGGCCGCCGCGCACCGCGTACTCGAGGGTCGCGAGGCAGCCGAAAGTGCGGGTCACTGCACAGGCGGCGCGCGCCTCACGCTCGACGTCCGCCAGACTGCCGCCGGCGGCTGCGCAGCGCGCCGCGCGCATCGCGATCAGCCCCTGGCCGAGCGATACGTTGCGCGAGTCGACGCCGACGATGCGGCCGTGCGCCCGGCTGCGCGTGGCGGCCACCGCCGCGGACTGGAAAGTGCCGCTGACCTTCGGTGACAGCCCGACGTAGACCACGCCGTCGTAATGCGAGCCCAGGAACTCGAAGGCGCGCCGGAAGTCGCCCGGCGGTGGCTGCGAGGTCTTTGGGTGCAGCGGGTTGGTCGCCAGTTCGTGGAAGAACTGCTCGGACGTCAGCGTGACCTTGTCGAGGTAACTGTGTGCGCCGAAATGCACGCGCACCGGAACCATGTGGATGTCGAGTTCCTCCAGCGCGGCGTCCGGCAGGTCGGCGGCGGAGTCCACCACCACGGCGACCTTGCGCCGCCCGCGGTGATGCGCGGCATCCTGCTGGCGCTCCATGTCGTCGGCCTTCTCGCCGCTGACCGCGCCGTAGCGCGCCGCGGTGTCGAACACAGCGCCCGGGTCGTTGACGTGGATGTGCACCTTGACCTTGCGCATCGTGCCGGCCACGACGAGGCTCGAACCGACCGTCGAGAGTTCCTCGCGCAACCGCCGCCGGTCCACCTGCTCGCCGGCCACCAGGCACTCGGTGCAGTAGCGATGGCTGAGTTCCTCCTCCTCGCCGGCGGCCGTTGCCTCGTCGTGCAGCACCGGGATGGCCTCGTCGCTGTCCGCCACTTCGCCGGTCCGCAGGTAGTCGGACATGCCGGACAGCATCTCGACGAAGCCGAGCGCGCCGGCGTCCACGACGTTGGCGCGACGCAGGCTCTCGAGCTGGGTACGCGTGGCTTCCAGCGAGGTGCGGGCGCGCGCCAGCGCCAGGCCGAACAGCTGCGTGAAGTCGCGAACGCCGTTGCCGTTCACCTGCGAGCGGATCTCGTGCGCGACGTCCGCCAGTACGGTCAGGATCGTGCCATCGCGCGGCTCGGCCAGCGACTCACGGGCGTAACTGGCGCCGTCGGCCATGGCGGCGGCGAAATCGCCGGTGGTGAGCGCATCCAGGTGTCCCGCGCGGTCGCCGAGGCCCAGAAGGAACTGCGCGAGGATGGCGCCCGAATTGCCACGCGCGCCGTCGAGTGCCGCGTCGGCGACGTTGTTGAGCAGCTTTCCGGCGTGCGCATGCGTCTGCTCGCGCAGTCTCGGCAGCACGGCGTGCAGGGTCAGCGCGAGGTTGGTGCCGGTGTCGCCGTCCGGTACGGGAAAGACGTTGATCTTGTTGATCACCTCGACCTGCGACAGCAACCGGTAGATGCCCGCGCGCAGCGCGTGCGCGAGGCGCGTGCCGTCCAGTGCGTGCGGATCCGCGACGATGGCGTGCATGAGGCTAGTGACGCGAGAGCAGGAATCGCTGCGCGCGGTGCCGCAGCACGGCGCCGTCGGCGGTGATGGCCACGACCTCGATGCCTTCCGGCAGCGAATCGCCTTCGCGATAGCGCCGGCCGTTGATGAACACGGCGCGCTTCGCCGGGTCGCTGGCGTAGATGTGCAGGTCGAGGTTGAGGACGGGCAGCCCGGCGGTGGCCTGCGGCGGCAGCGTGTCGAGGCGCGGAACGTAGTCGCCCGTGGCGGCAGGACCCGGACCGGCCACTGGTGCCGGTGGTCGCTGCGCGCCCGGTGGCGGCAACAGCAACGGGTCGGGCGCCGCCGGCGGCGTGGCATCGGGCACGGGCATGGACACCGGTCCGGCCGGTCCGGCCTCCGCCACCAGCGGCCGCACGGCGCGTGGCAGCCTGGCCACCGGGTTGGCCGGCTGCTGCATCGCGGTCGCGCCGGCCGGTGGCACGGCCACTTCGGGCGTGGCAGCCGCGGGCGCAGCCTCGACCGTGGTGGCGCCGGCCGGGAGCGGCTCGTCGCGCAGCGCGAAGTACGCCACGGCGGCGAGGTTGATGGCCAGCAAGGCGCCGATGCCGATCAGCACCGGCATTGCGTTCGAGCGCTGCGGGGCGACGACCAGGTCGGCGATGGCGGGTCCGGCCCGGCGCTGCCGCTCGTGCTCGGACTTGCGCAGCGCGTCGAGGATGAAGCTCATGCCCCACCTCCTGCCGGGCCGAGCGTCGGCGCGCCGGGCACGCCGATGGCGGATTCCAGCACCAGCTGCGTCTGCACCCCGGCGATGCCGTCCACGAGCAGCCGGCGGCTGCGCTGGAAATCGCGCACCATCCGCTCGAGTTCGCCGTCGAACAGGTCCGGGCGGTCCGCCGTCACGGCCTGTCCGTCCAGTTGCGCGAGTCCCGACCGCAGCCAGAGCACGTCGTCGCCGCGCATGCCCAGGCGCAGTTCCTTGGCCAGCGGGATGCTGGGACGCCACACGACCAGGAACTCGCCGAACCAGTGATCCGCGAGTTCCGCGAGCGAAACGTCGTGCTGTTCGCCGCCGATCGAGATGCGGGCGGTGTCGCCGGCGAGCGTTTCCAGCACCACCTGGTGCTCGCGGCCCGCGGCGTCCGCCAGCGACAGGATGGCCGGCCGGTCGATGAGCTTCAGCTGCGCGAACGTGCCGCGCTGCGCGACGCACTGCAGGCCCTGGTCGGCAACCTGGTCGCAGGGGCGCGCGGCGCCCGGTACGTAGGTCGCGCCCCACAGGGACAGCAGCCCGGCGAAGGCCTCGTCGGTCGTCGTGCGCGCGGCGGCTTCCCCGAGCAGCGTGACGAGCGGCCGCGACGCGATGGCCGCTGGCGGTTGCTCGACCACGTCGGCGGCGGCGATGGGCGGCGCGGCAGGCGCGGCCTCGTCAGCGGCGCCGCGCAGCGGCAGCGACTGCCACAAGGTGAAGGCGAGCAACGCGGCGCCCGCGCTGGCACCGGCGATGGCCGTCCAGCGCACCCACGGCGAGATCACGGGACGCCCGTATACTTCGGCCGCGGCGCGCCGCACCAGGGCGGCGCTGGCGCGGTGCTCGTCGCGCGTAAAGGCGCCGAGCAGTGCGCGATCGCAGACCACATTGATGATCCGCGGGATGCCGCTTGAAACACGGTGCACCTCGCGCAGCGCGCCAGGGGCGAAGACCTCGGTGGTCGCGCCGGCCACGCGCAGGCGATGCTTCACGTAGGCGATCGTCTCCGGGCGTGACAGCGCCTCGAGGTGATAACGTCCGGTGATGCGCTGCGCCAGCTGCCGCAACTCGGTGCGTCCCAGCACCTCGCGCAGCTCCGGCTGGCCGACCAGGATGATCTGCATCAGCTTGTGCGTGGCGGTCTCGAGGTTGGTCAGCAGGCGCACCTGCTCGAGCACGTCCGGGCTCAGGTTCTGCGCCTCGTCCACCATCAGCACGACGCGGCGGCTGCGCGAGTGGGCGTCGAGCAGGAAACCGGTGAGCAGGTCGACCAGGGCCTTGACGCTGTGGGTCATCGGCTCGGCGACCGGAACGTGCAATTCGTCGCAGATGGCGAGCAGGAACTCGGGCGCGGTGACCCGCGGGTTGAGGATCAGGGCCATGTCGCAGTTGGCGGGCAGCTGCTGCAACAGGCTGCGCACCACCATGGTCTTGCCGGTGCCGACCTCGCCGGTGAGCTGCACAAAGCCGCCCGCTTCCTGGATGCCGTAGGAAAGATGCGCCAGCGCTTCCGCGTGCCGCTCGCTCAGGTAGAGGTAGCGAGGGTCCGGCGTGATCGCGAAAGGCTTCTCGGTGAGCCCAAAAAAGCTTGTGTACATAGGGGCTTACGCTGCCCGTCCCGGTTCCGGGGGGCGACAATCATGCCTGCTCGGGCGGGGCGGTGCAAAGTCCGGGAAATCAGGCTCCGTTGCCGGCCGGGGTCTGCTCCCGTTTCTGGAGCCTGCCCCCTCCCGTGGCGAACAGGTCCAGCTGGCTGGCCGGCGACAGATGACTGACGCCGACGCCCAGCAACCGTACGGCCACGCGCGGATGGTCCTCGAACCAGCGTTCCAGCAGCCCGCGGGCAACCTCGGCAATCAGCCGCCGCTCCTGGGTCGGCGGCGTGAAGGTCCGCTGCCGCGTGAAGGTGACAAAATCCCGCTGGCGCACCTTGATGAAGACCTGCGCCGCTTTCAGCTCACGGTCGCGCAGCCGGCCGGTGGTCACGCCGGCGAGGCCGGCGAGCCGTCGATGCAGTTCATGGTGGTCGCGGATGTCCGTCTCGAAGGTTTCCTCCGCGCTGACCTGCTTCAGGTCCATCTCGGCAACGACCGGCCGGTCGTCGATTCCCGCCGCACGCTCGCGCATGGTCCGCGTGTCGCGCCTGAACAGCGGCCACAGGACGGACTCGGGCGCACGCCGCAACTGGCCAAGCGTGAACAGTCCCTGCTCCTCGAGACGCCCGGCCGTGCGCTTGCCGATGCCGTGCAGGCGGCGCACCGGCAGCGGGTCGAGCACGGCCTCGACATCCTGCGGCCGGATCACGGTCAGGCCGTCAGGCTTGTCCATCTCCGAGGCCAGCTTGGCCAGCAGCTTGTTGTGGGCGACGCCCACCGAGGCCGTCAGGCCCGTGCGTTCGTGGATCTTGCGCTTGATGGAACGGGCGACCGCCCTGGCCGCCTCGAGCCCGTTGCAGTTCTGGCTGACGTCCAGGTACGCCTCGTCCAGCGACAGGCCCTCGACCAGCGGCGAGAACTCCTCGAAGACGCAGAAGACCTGCTGCGACACCTCCTTGTAGCGCTTGATGCGCGGCGGCACGCATGCGACGTGCGGACAGCGCTGCAGCGCCTCCCGCATCGGCATCGCGGAGTGAATGCCAAAGCGGCGGGCCTCGTAGCTGGCCGCCGCCACGACGCCGCGGCCGCCCTGGCCGCCGACGACCAGCGGCTTGCCGGCCAGCCCGGGATCGTCGAGCTGTTCGACCGACGCGAAGAACGCGTCCATGTCCACGTGCAGGATGGCGCGATGTCTGTTCACGGTCCGCGTCGCGGTGGCGACCCCCTAGAGCGACAGCATCGAGTACACGATACCAACTGCCATGGTCAGCGCCAGCAGGATGAAATACAGCTGCGAGATCGCCACGAATTTGACGGCCGTGCGCACCCGGCTCTCACCGTAGACGACACGCATCGCGCGGAAAACGTAGTAGGGCACGTAAGCGATCAGCAGCAGACCCACGAAACCGAGCAGTCCGATCAGCGGCAGTTTGAGGGCGGCAACGAAGTTGATCAGGGCGTTGACCGCCAGCCAGAGAAAGACGAAAGAGTGCACGTGCAGGAACATCACCAGGTGCTCGGCATACAGCCTGCGCGGCTTCCAGTAGAACAGCATCGCCAGCGCAGCCATCAGGGGCAGGAACAGGAACATCAGCTTTGGCGCGGTGCTGATGAACACGGCGCCGAGCCGTCTGCCGCCATCCGCCTCCACCTTGCGGCAGGCTTCCTGCAACAGGGGATTCAGGCGCCTGATCACGGGCAGGTCGATGTCGACATTGCAGCCGGCCGACTGCCCCTTGCCTTCCGTGGTTTCTGCGGCCAGCTCGGCGGCGCGCCGGATCGTTTCAGGCGTGCCGGGCGCGGAACCCAGCTCCTTCACGGCCCGATGCAACTCGTTTGACGCCGCTTCGCGCGCGGCATCGTCCGTTCCAGTCTGGCCGTCAGGCAAGTTCAGGGTGATCGGCGCGAACACCGTATTGCCTTCCTTGTCGACGCGCAGCATCGGCTGGTCCGGCAACAAAGCGGACAGCGCGAAGAACGCGACGCTGAGGACCAGGTAGAGCCTGAACGGCGGCAGGTAGCGTTGCCGGCGGCCGGCGATGAATTCAGTGGTCAGTTCGCCGGGCCTCAGGACGAGCGAGCGGAGCGTTCGCCAGACGCTCGAGTCGAGGTGCAACACGGAGTGCACGACATCGTGGGCAACGTCGCTGACCGTCAGCACGTGGATTTCACCGGACTGCCCGCAATCCGCGCAGTAGCTACCGGCCACTGCCGCGCCGCAGTTCCGGCATGTCACGGGTGCCCGTGGCAGGCGTGGACTCACGACGTCGGGTTCGAGCACCCGCCTGGTGTAGAGGACCTTGTCGCCAAAGCGTGCCGCGCCGTCGGCGCGCATGCGTGCGGCATCCTCGGCAAGGTAACGTTCGAGCGCCGCGGCGTCTTCGAGCCGGTACTGGACCCTTCGCACTGGTGCAGCGGCTGCGCCGCGCGCAGGCACCTGGATTTCGGCGCCAGTGAAGCCGCGACAGGCCAGCACCTGGCGGACGTGCCCCGGCAGCCAGGCGTCGAACTCGGCGACGACCGCAGGATCGAGCGCGCACTCGACCTCGTAGATGACCTGTTGCGTTCCGCGTGCCGCCAAGGAGACCTCTGTCCGGGCAACCGGGACGCGGCGTTCGCGACCCCGGCCCGTCATGCAGCAGTCTAGCTCAGGGCGTGGGCGGAGGCTTTCGCGTGGGCGGCGGGCCGATCCGTGACTGCGGGCAGGCATCGCAACCGGTCGAAGGCGCGGTCGGCCGCGCTGTCTTCGCCAGCCAGGCATGCAGCCGGCCAGGCGGGCCCTCGCTGCGCGGCAGCCTGGCCGCGAGCCAGCCGGCGAGCCGAGCGCGCAGCGGCACCGTCAGCAGCAACCACAGCGCATACGCTGCGCTGGCCGCGACGATCACGACGACGAGTGCGGTCTGCCACATGCTCAGGCCCCCAGCGCCAGCGCGATGCGGTAGGTCGCGAAGGCGCCCAGGTAGGCAAGGCCGAACAGGTAGGCCGCCATGGCGAGCGGGTAGCGCCAGCTGCCCGTTTCGCGGCGGACGACCACCAGCGTGGACAGGCATTGCGGCGCGAACACGTACCACGCGAGCAGCGACAGGGCGGTCGCGATGCTCCAGGTGCCGGCGATCATGGGTGTCAGCGTGGCAGCGACCGCTTCGTCGCTGGCGGACAGCGAGTAAACGGTGCCCAGCGCGCCGACCGCGACCTCGCGCGCGGCGAGGCCCGGCACCAGCGCGATGGAAATCTGCCAGTTGAAGCCGATCGGGGCGAGCACGACCTCGAGCGCCCGGCCGATCATGCCGGCGAAGCTGTGGTAGATGGCCGGCATCGTCGAGCCCGCGGGCGCCGCCGGATAGCTGCCGAGGAACCACAGCACGATCATCATGGACAGGATGATGGTGCCGACGCGACGGATGAAGATGCGCGCCCTTTCCCACAGGCCGATCGCGAGGCTGCGGGCGCTCGGCCAGTGGTACTCGGGCAATTCGAGCAACAGCGGGTGGTAGCTGGCCTTGAGCGCGGTGCGCTTGAGCACGACCGCGACCAGCAGGGCGGCGACCACGCCTGCCAGGTACAGGGAGAACAGCACCAGGCCCTGCATGTTGAAGAGGCCGACCTTCTGCGCGGGAATGAAGGCGCCGATCAGCAGTGCATAGACCGGCAGGCGCGCCGAACAGGTCATCAGCGGGGCGATCATGATCGTCGCCATGCGGTCGCGCAGGTTGGGAATCGTGCGGGTGGCCATGATGCCCGGCACGGCGCAGGCAAAACTGGACAGCAGCGGGATGAAGGCGCGCCCGGACAGGCCGACGCTGCCCATCACTCGATCGAGCAGGTACGCGGCGCGCGGCAGGTAACCGCTTTCCTCGAGCGCGAGGATGAACAGGAACAGGATCAGGATCTGCGGCAGGAACACCAGCACGCTGCCGACGCCGGCGATGACGCCGTCCACCAGCAGGCTGCGCAACGGACCTGGCGGCAGTGCACCGTGCAGCCAGCCGCCGACCCAGGACACGCCCGTGTCTATTGCCTGCATCGGCACCGCGGCCCAGCTGAACACGGCCTGGAAGACCCCGAACAACAGCGCCGCCAGCAGCAGCAGGCCCAGCACCGGGTGCATGACGATGGCATCCAGCCGCTGCAGGACCCGCTGCCGCGCCGGCTCCTGATATCCGATACGGTGCAGGATTCGCCGCGCCTCGCGCTGCGTGTCCACGACCTGTTCCGGGGTGGGATCGCGATAGGCAACGGGCGCGCGCGGCGCCGGCGGCGGCCGCGACTCGAGGTGGTCAATCAGCGCCTGCGCGCCGTGTGCCGCGACCGCCACGGTCTCGACGACGGGCAGGCCGATCTCGGCTTGCAGTGCCTTCGCGTCGAGCCGGAAGCCCCGCGCGTGCGCCACGTCGCTCATGTTCAGGGCGACCACCACGGGGATGCCGAGCCGCGCCAGTTCCAGCACCAGCCGCAGGTTGAGCCGCAGGTTGGTGGCATCGACGACGCAGATGACGACTTCCGGCGGTGGCTCGCTGGCAAGCCGGCCCAGCACCGCATCACGGGTGATGGCCTCATCCAGCGACGTGGGTGTCAGGCTGTACGCGCCGGGCAGGTCGAGGATCCGGTAACTGCGGCCGCTGCGGGTGCCGGTGAACCGGCCTTCCTTGCGCTCGACCGTGACGCCCGCGTAATTGGCGACTTTCTGGTGGCCGCCGGTGAGGCGGTTGAACAGCGCTGTCTTGCCGGAATTCGGCACGCCGAGCAGCGCAAGGCGCAACTCGCCGACGGCGGCCGTGGTCATGGCTGGCGCTTGCCGTTGGTGACGGCGACGGTCACGGCCGCGGCCTCGCGGCGGCGCAGCGCGAACAGGCTGCGCCCGAGCCGCACGGCCATCGGGTCCTGGCCCGGCCAGATGGTGCCGATGACCTCGACCGGCTCGCCCGGGATGAAGCCGAGTTCGAGCAGCCGCTGCGCCAGGGTGGAACGAACCTCGTCGCCGAGGTCCTCGCGGCCATCCTGGATGCCGAGCACGATCGCCACGTCGCCCTTGCGCAGCGTGGACAACGCGACGGGCGGGGCGTCGGCGACGTGATCATGAAGATGGATGGACATGCGACCTCCGGAAGGGCCCCATGCTAGCCTATTTCTAAATGATAATCGTTAGCATTAACCGAGGGTGGGTGGCCGGCGTTAAGTAAAACGGCGGGCCGTTGCCGGCCCGCCGTCGTTGGCACCCGGCCCAGGTTTCAGGCGACCCGGGCGGTCAGTCCGGGCTGCGGCGACTCAGCCTGGCCTGCCATCAGCTCCTCGTTGGTGAAGTCATCCACGTGGATGATGTCCATCACCTTGCGGTCGTACTCGCGCAACTGCGCGGCCTCGGTGGCCGTGACGATGCGGGCGGCCAGCGCCTGCTCGATCTGCCCCGGCAGGTCCAGGGCCGTGACGATGCCGGTCTTGACGCCATCGACCCGGATCCGCTTCTCGATCGGCTCGGCGGCGATCGTCAGCTGCAGCGCTTCCTGCACCAGGCCGAGGTGGTTGGTCGGTTCGAGCGTCTTGTAGATGCCGTCGCACAGCCGTTCGCGCGCCTCGCTGGGCTGCATGACCAGTTCCGCGACCTTGCGGCCGAGCCGGTCGCTGGGCGCGGAATAGGTCAGGCCACGCGGGAAGATGAACACCCGCATCGCCACCGCCAGCCAGCGGATCGGGAAGTTGCGCAGGAAACCGTGCAGCTGTTCCTGCGCCCGGTACAGCAGCGTACGGCACGCGTACTCGACCAGCGGCAGGTCGTCCTGCTTGCGGCCCTGGTTCTCCCAGTGCTTGAGCACCATCGAGGCGAGGTACATGTACGACAGCACGTCCCCGAGCCGCGCCGACAGGTTCTCTTTCTTCTTCAGGTAACCGCCCAGCGACAGCATCGCGACGTCGGTCGCGAATGCGAACGATGCGCTGAAGCGGTTGATGTGCTCGAAGTAGCGCGCCGTCGGCCCGGACACCGGCGTCTTGGTGATGCGCGACAGCGTCAGGGCCATGAACAGCGAGCGGATTGCGTTGGAAACGGTGAAGCCCATGTGCCCGAACAATGCCGTGTCGAAGTCTGCGACGCCCCTGGCCTTGTCGGGATTCCGCGCGGCCACCATTTCCTTCATCACCCACGGGTGGCAGCGCACCGCGCCCTGGCCGAAGATGATCAGGTTGCGGGTCAGCACGTTGGCGCCCTCGACCGTGATGCCGATCGGCGCCAGCTGGTAACCGCGGCCGAGGTAGTTCTTCGGTCCCAGGCTGATGCCCTTGCCGCCCTGCACGTCCATGCCGTCAATGACGACCGCGCGGCCGAGCTCGGTCACGTGGTACTTGAGGATGCCGGACGGTACGGCCGGCTTCTCGCCGCCGTCGATGGCGCCGGCCGTGACCGAGCGTGCGGCGTCCATCAGGTACACGTTGCCGGCCATGCGGGCCACGATCGTCTCGATGCCCTCGAACTTGCCGATCGGCATCGCGAACTGGCGGCGGATGCGTGCGTACGCGCCGGTCGAGTACACGGCGCCCTTGGCGCCGCCGGCCGCATTCGACGGCAGTGACACGCAGCGGCCCACCGACAACTGCTCGACCAGCATGCGCCAGCCCTGTCCCGCCATCGGCTGGCCGCCCACGATGGCGTCGAGCGGCACGAACACGTCCTTGCCCTCCATGGGGCCGTTCAGGAACGCGATGTTGAGCGGAAAATGGCGCCGGTTCGCCGTGATGCCCGGCACGCTGCGCGGCACCAGCGCGACCGTCATGCCGTAGTCGGTCTTGCCGCCCAGCAGTTTGTCCGGGTCGAACATGCGGAACGCGAGGCCGATCAGCGTTGCAATGGGCGACAGCGTGATGTAGCGCTTCGAGAAGTTGAGCTTCAGGCCGACGATTTCGCGGCCTTCCCACATGCCCTTGCAGACGATGCCGGTGTCCGGCAGCGCGGTGGCGTCCGAGCCCGCGCGCGGCGCGGTCAGCGCAAAGCAGGGCACTTCCTCGCCGCTGGCCAGGCGCGGCAGGTAGCGGTTCTTCTGTGCCTCGGTGCCGTAGTGATTGATCAGCTCGGCCGGGCCGAGCGAATTCGGCACGGCGATCGTGGCGGCGGCCGTGCCGGAGCGGCTGGCGATCTTGGCCAGCACGCAGGAATGCCCGTAGGTCGAGAATTCCAGGCCGCCGTATTTCTTCGGGATGATCATCGCGAAGAAGCCCTTGGTCTTCATGAAATCCCAGACCTCGGGCGGCATGTCGGCGCGGTTGTGGGTGATGTCCCACTCGTCGAGCATGCGGCACAGCTGCTCGGTCGGACCGTCGATGAACGCCTGCTCCTCGGCGCGCAGCTGCGGCGGCTTGGCATCCAGCAGCTTCTTCCAGTCCGGGTCGCCCGTGAACAGCTCGCCGTCCCACCAGACGGTGCCGGCATCGAGCGCTTCCCGCTCGGTCGACGACATCGTCGGCAGCATGCGCTTGTACACGCGCAGGAACGGCCGGCTGATCATGCGCCTGCGCAGCGGCTTGATATTGAGCAGCGCAACGGGCGCGAACACGACCCACAGCGCGACCTTCCACCACATCGCGGCGGTGCCCAGGACCGTATAGGCCGCCAGCAGCACGCCGAGCGTCAGCGTGGTCAGTGCAAGGCTCGACTTGCGGTACGTGAGCCACAGCAGGGCGACCACGAACAGAAGGACCCACAGGACGGACAACATGGCGCTACTCCTTGAGAAAGCCCGGAGGTCTTCGTCACTCCCGCGAGAGCCAGACGCAAAACAAGTGCCGCAGGCGACGCCGTTCGCGCGGCCTTCGCGCGGGAGTGTATCTCCACTACACGCGCAGAATGAGCGTGCCGATTAGGGTGTACACCCTAGACGCCCGGGTCGTTGCCACAGTGCAGGGTTCCGGTGACCTGCGTTATTGCGGCGCAAAACAAGGGCCGGCCGCGAGGCCGGCTCTTGTGGCGCAGACCAAGAAGGCCGCCCTGCGGCGGCCTTCCTGTTGCCCTGCGGCGCTGCAACGACTACAGCAGGTCCTTGACGCCGTCGCGTTCCTCGAGCAGTTCCTTGTGCGTGGCGTCCATCTTGCCGCGGCTGAACTCGTCGATCGACAGGCCCTTCACGATCGAGTAACGACCGCCCGCGCAGGTCACCGGGTACGAGTACATGACGCCTTCCGGAATGCCGTAGCTGCCGTCCGACGGAATCGCCATGCTGACGCGGTCGCCAGCCGGCGTACCGAGCAGCCAGTCGTGCACGTGGTTGATGGCCGCGGACGCCGCGGAAGCCGCCGAGGATGCGCCGCGCGCCTTGATGATCGCGGCGCCGCGCTGCTGCACGGTCGGGATGAACTGGTCGCGGTACCAGGCGTCGTCCACCAGCGACTTGGCAGGCTTGCCGCCGACCGTGCAGTGGCCGATGTCCGGGTACTGCGTCGCGCTGTGGTTGCCCCAGATGATCATGCCCTTGATGGTGGTGACGTGCGCGCCGGTCTTGGCGGCGAGCTGCGAAATGGCGCGGTTGTGGTCGAGGCGCGTCATCGCCGTGAAACTGGCCCGTGCAATGTCCGGCGCATTGGAGGCGGCGATCAGCGCGTTCGTGTTCGCGGGGTTGCCGATCACCAGCACCCTGATATCGCGGGCCGCGACCTCGTTGATGGCCTTGCCCTGCACCGAGAAGATCTGCGCGTTGGCCAGCAGCAGGTCCTTGCGCTCCATGCCGGGCCCGCGCGGCCGTGCACCGACCAGCAGGCCGACGCCGCAGTCCTTGAACGCGGCGCGCGGGTCGTCGGTCGCGACGATCGCGTTCAGCGTCGGAAAGGCGCAGTCACTGAGCTCCATGACCACGCCGTTGAGTGCTCCCAGGGCGGGAGTGATCTCGAGCAGGTTCAGGTTGACCGGCTGGTCGGGTCCCAGCATCTGCCCTGAGGCGACTCGGAAGGCGAGCGCATAGCCGATATTGCCGGCTGCGCCCGTGATGGTGACGGTGACGGGCTTCTTCATGAATGTGCTCTCTTTGCTCGGGAATCGGGTGGCGCGGCGCGTGGCGCGCGCAATCGCAAATTCTAGCAGCGGCCCCGAATCGCGGTCTGCGGCTTACCGATGCGCGACGCGTCAATCCACGACGCCAGATCGCGCGCCGCGCCCCGTGCCTTGCGCCCGTTGTCAGAGCGGCCGGGGCTGCGGCGCGGCCAGGCAACGGGAATCACGGCCGCGGCCGTCGCTTCGACACGTTGGCTCGACCTCCGCAAGCGGTGATTGCCGCCGCGACCGGCTCGCCGCAGGCCTGTCGGGTTGCGCGGAAATCCTGGAAATCTGCCCGCACGGCCCCGCAGGTTACCAGGGCCGCCGAAAAGTGACGTGTATAACTATTTGATTTAAATGATAAATATAGTTTTTTCTGTCTGGTCCTCAAAAAAGACTTGCAATCTTGTTAGTGTTATAGTTCACTACAACACCAGAGGAGCACAGCACTAGATCAGTTGGGTGCTCAGAGACGCAAAAACAGGGTCGGTGACAAGCACCACCCGCCAATTTGAGGAGACGGACATGTTGACGATGATTACCGAAAACACACGGCGTTCAATCAGTGCAGTGGCGGCAGTGGCGATCGTGGCTTTCGCCGGCCTCGCCCTCGACCAGGGCCACATTGCAGCGGCCCCGCTCGGCACGGTCGAAGTGGGTGAATTGACCCCGGTTGGGCTCGAGAAGCTGGCGCAGGCCACGCTGCCCGAGATCGTCGTCACGGCCGAGCGCAGCGTCCGGTTCGCGGCCGCCCGGCAGGTTGACGCCGGCCTGACCAAGAGCTGATCGCGCCTGTAGCGCGCATTCGACGAGGAGACGGACATGTTCAGCACCTATGAAAGCACCCCCCGGCAGCTGGTCAGCGGCGCGGCCGCGGTGGCGGTACTGATGTTGGCGGGACTGACCCTCGACCAGGGCCACATTGCGGCGGCCCCGCTCGGCACGGTCGAAGTGGGCGAATTGACGCCGGTCGGACTCGAGACACTGGCACAGGTCACGTGGCCGGAAATCGTCGTCACCGCCACGCGTCCGGCCCCCGAGGGACAGCGGTTCGTGGCGCAGTCCAAGGCGCGCCGTGCGGGCGCCGTCGCCGCAGCGGCCGGTACCGTGCGATGACCCATCAGCCTGAGAAAAAGGCTTGATTGGCAAAGTGTTCTGCTAAAGTAGTGTAGTAGCCAAGCAAAGCAGCGGCGTTGACCAACATGGATACGATCTGGAACGACACCCAACCCATCTACCGCCAGTTGCGGGACCGGGTTGTGGCCATGATCCTGGAGGGTGTCCTCGCGGACGGGGACCCGCTGCCCTCGGTGCGCAGTGTCGCCGCCGAGTACCGGCTCAATCCACTGACGGTCCTGAAGGGTTACCAGCAGCTCGTCGAAGAACAGCTCGTGGAGAAGAAGCGTGGCCGCGGCATGTTCGTCAGCGAAGGCGCGCGTCGCGCGCTGACCAAGGACGAGCGGCAGCGCTTCCTGGACGACGAGTGGCCGCGGATCGGCGCCCGTATCCAGCGACTGGGCTTCAGTGTCGAGGAATTGCTCAAGGCCGCGCAGAACGCGCCGGCCGCGGAGCCCACCCAGCTTGCACCGACCCGTGCCGAGAATACGGGCGAGGAGGATCAAGGTGCCTGACCTGATCGAGGCCGCCGGCCTCTCCAAGCGCTACGGCGAGACCCGCGCGCTGGACGACGTTTCCTTCAAGGTCGCCGCCGGCAGGATCGTCGGCCTGATCGGCCCGAATGGCGCCGGCAAGACCACCGCGCTCAAGGCCGTGTTGGGACTGGCGCGCTTCGAGGGCGCGCTGACCGTGCTCGGCCGCGATCCGTTCCGCCAGCGTCACGAACTCATGCAGGAGGTGTGCTTCATCGCTGACGTGGCGGTGCTGCCGCGCTGGATCCGCGTGCAGCAGGTGATCGACTTCATCGGTGCGACCCACCCGCGCTTCCGGCGCGACGTCTGCGAGCGGTTTCTCGCGCGCACCAGCATCAAGCGCACAAGCCGGGTCAAGGAACTGTCGAAGGGCATGGTCACGCAGCTCAACCTGGCGCTGGTGATCGCCATCGATGCAAAACTGCTGGTGCTCGACGAGCCGACGCTGGGGCTCGACATCCTGATGCGCAAGCAGTTCTACGAGACGCTGCTGAACGACTACTACGACGGCGAGCGCACCATCCTGGTGACGACCCACCAGGTCGAGGAAGTCGAGCACCTGCTCACCGACCTGCTGTTCATCAATCGCGGACGCATCGTGCTGGATGCATCCATGGACGACCTGGCGATGCGCTACGTGCAGCTGGCCGTCCGGCCGGACCGCGCCGAGGAGGCGCGCGCGCTCAAGCCGATCGCCGTGCGGCAGGGGCTGGGCCGCACGCACATGCTGTTCGAGGGCGTCGCGCGCGGTCAGCTCGAGTCGCTCGGTGAAGTAGCCGTGCCGTCGGTGGCGGACCTGTTCGTCGCGCTCATGCAGGGAGGCCAGTCATGAACCGCTTTGCCTGGCTGGTGCGCCGTGAGATCTGGGAACATCGCGCCATCTGGATGGCGCCCGCCGTCGTGCTCGCGCTGCTGCTGCTGGGCGCGGTGACCGGCTACCTGTTCATAGGCGACATCGTCGTGGACGCCGAAGCGCCGGGCGCCGAGGCCGGTGCGACCCTGTCGGAAGAGGATGTTGCGGAACTCAAGCGCTCGATCGAGCAAGGTGGAGTCGTCGGGGCCATGACCGAGGAGGAGCGGCGCGCTGCCCTCGACAAGCTGGCGCGGCCGGAATCGCGCCGCGTCGTCGGTCCGGCCGAAGCTCTCAGCATGGTGCCGCAGGCCAAGCAGGTGAAGATCGTCAGTGTGTTCTATGCGGCCGTGGCGATGCTCGTCTTCCTGGTGATGGGGACGATCGCCTTCTTCTACTCGCTGGACTCACTGTATTCGGACCGGCGCGACCGCAGCATGCTGTTCTGGAAGTCGCTGCCGTTGTCGGACGCGGAAACGGTGCTCGCCAAGTTCTTTACCGCGGCGATCGCCATTCCGCTGGTCGCGGCCGTCGCGGCGCTGCTGGCCCAGCTGATCGCGGCGGCCGGCGCAGCGGCCAAGGTGTCCATGATCGGCGGTGACCCGTCGGTGCTGTGGAACCCGCTGGTGCTGGGCGCAGCGCTCGGTTCGTCGGGACTGCTCGCCGCGGTGTCGGTGCTGTGGTACGCGCCGCTGGTGGCCTACCTGCTGGTGGTGTCGGCCTGGGCGCCGCGTTCGCCGTTCCTGTGGGCGGCCTTGCCGCCGGTGGCCGTGGCCATGCTGGAACGCATCACGCTGGGCACGTCGCACGTGAAGGACCTTCTGGGCGACCGCTTTCTCGGGCCCATCAAGGCGCTGTTCAGCGATGCCAGCCACAGCCACGGCGTGATCGTGCAGCAGGGGGGCGATTCGGGCGCATCGCCAGCGGCCGCCGAATTCGGCAGCCGCGTGCTGGACTTCGTGATCTCGCCGTCCATGCTCATCGGCCTGCTGGGTGCCGTGCTGCTGATTGCCGCGGCCATCTGGGGCCGGCGTTATCGGGAAGAGAACACCTGAGTCCATCGGCTCGCCAGGCGCGCTGCCGGGTGGGTGCCTACTTCCAAGACAAGGGGCCATGAAGCCATGAACAGAATTCTCGCGGTCCTCGTTACCGCTACCGCGCTGCTGGTCGCCACGGCGGCGGACGCCGCCAGCGCCGCTGTCACTCGGGCCTGGCAATACAAGGACGCCTCGGCGGCGGGCCTCGAACTCGACAACCTGATCGGCGACGTGCGCGTCGAGAAGGGCGCGAGCGCGGGTTTCCAGGTCAGCGTGCGGGCGGTCGCGGAGGCGGCCACCGAGAGCGAGGCCGAGGCGCTGGTCAACGCCGTCGAATTCCGCAGCCGCGACGCGGGCGCTGCGTCGCTGTTCCAGGTCAGGTTCCCCGATGCGCACTTCGCGAAGATCTACTGGCCCGACGCGCCGGCCGGCTGGTGGAGCGGGCGCATGTACGTGAAGTACCTGGGTGAGCGCCGGCGCCTGACGGGCGACCCCGACGAAGGCGTCCGCATTCGCGTGGACGTGGTCGTACGCGTTCCCGAAGGCGCGCGCCTCACGGTCCGCAACAAGCTCGGCGATGCGCTGGCGGAAGGGGTCACCGGCGACGTGACGCTGGACGGCACGAGCGGCCGTGTCACCTCGTCGAATGGCACAGGCCGGCTCGTGCTCGACGCGGGCAGCGGCCGCGCCGAGGTCACGAGCCACGAAGGCGAGGTGCGCGCGGATACGGGCAGCGGCCCGGTCGCCATCGCACACTGCAAGTGCCGGATCAGCGCCGACACCGGTTCCGGCAGCGTGCGCATCGTCGACAGCGAGGGCGAACTGGCGGCCGATACCGGCTCCGGCTCGGTGACGGTCAGCAATTTCGCGGGCCCGGTGCGTGCCGACACGGGTTCCGGCCGGGTGAAGATCGAAGGCCTGTCCGACGCGACGGAACTGGTCGCGGACACCGGCTCCGGCAGCGTCCACGTGAGCGGCGACCTGTCGCGCCTCGAACGCCTGCATATCGACACGGGTTCGGGCAGCGTCGCCATCGAGGCCTCTGCGTGGCCTTCGATGTCGATCGGCGTGGACACGGGGTCCGGGAGCGTGTCGGTGGACATTCCCGATGCCGAGGTCACGCGCCAGGACGGGCGCGATCGTGTCGTGCGCATCGGCGACGGCGCCGCGCGCGGCGTCATCGACACGGGTTCCGGTTCCGTCAAGCTCACGACGGCGGCTGCCCGCGTGGAGTGACGGCCGCACGCGGTGGCGTTTTGCCGCCTCGGCCCCTAGTATTGCCCCCGCCCCGGACGGGACGGGGGACCTGCGGAGCGAGACAACACATCGTGTCGGGATTCGCCGCGACCGCTGCGCAGGTGCTGCGGCTGACCTCATGAACATCGAAGGCAAACTGACCGACTTCGCGGACGGCATCACGGCCATCGACACCGACTACGTGCGACCGGGCCTGGACGCCAGCCATCTCATCGTCGACAACGGCCGGGCGGCATTCGTGGACACCGGCACGACGCTGTCGGTGCCAAACCTGCTCGCGGCACTCGAGGCACGCGGCGTCGGCCGCGACCAGGTCGACTGGGTGCTGACCACCCACGTGCATCTGGACCATGCCGGCGGCGCGGGCGAGCTGATGCGGCACCTGCCGAATGCGCTTTGCGTCACCCACCCGCGTGGCGCACGGCACCTGGTCGATCCGGCCAAGCTGGTCGCGGCGTCGATCGTGGTGTACGGGGAGCGGCGCTACCACGAGTTGTACGGGGAAATCGTGCCCGTCGCGGAAGACCGCATGCTGTTACCGGCCGACGGCGAGCGCATCATGCTGGGCAGGCGGCCGCTGGAACTGATCCACACGCCGGGTCATGCGCTGCATCACTACTGCATCGTGGACCTCGAGAACCGGCGCATCTTTCCGGGCGACAACTTCGGCATTTCCTACCGCGAATTCGACGTGGACGGGCGCGAGTTCGTCATGCCGACCACGACGCCCGTGCACTTCGACCCCGAGGCGCTGAAGGCATCGGTGGATCGCCTGCTCGCCTACGCGCCGCACGCCATGTACCTGACGCATTACAGCGAGGTACGCGACGTACTGCGTCTCGCCGGCGACCTCAAGCGCGGCGTCGACGCCTTCGTCACGCTCGGCCGCGAGCTGGCCGCAGTGCCGCAGCGCGCGCCGCGCATGCGCGAGGCGATGTTCGCGCAGCTGTCGGCGTGGCTCGACGAGCACGGGTACGCGGGCGACACGGACGAGCGGCACCGCCTGCTCGACGACGACATCGACCTGAATGTGCAGGGCATCGAAGTCTGGCTCGACCGGCAATAGGAGGGGCCAGACCCCTCCCGGCCGGCGATCACGGCACGACGCATCCGCATGGAACGACCAGCATGAAGAACTTCAAGGCCTTCCGGATCCACAAGGAAGACGGGCGCATCGTGCCGCGCTTCGAGCGCATGTCCGTCGCCGGCCTGAGCCCGGGCGACGTGCTGATCCGGGTTCGCTACTCGAGCATCAACTACAAGGACGCGCTGGCGGCGACGGGCGCTGCGCCGATCCTGCGCAAGTACCCGCTGAACGGCGGCATCGACCTGTCCGGCGAGGTCGAGTCGTCCTCTGATGCACGCTACGCGCCGGGCCAGCCCGTGCTGGTGACTGGCTGCGACCTCAGTGAGTCCGTCGACGGCGGCTACGCGGAATATGCGCGGGTGGCCGGCGACTCGGTGATCCCCATGCCGGACGGCCTCGACCCGTTCCAGGCGATGGTGCTCGGCACGGCGGGTTTCACGGCCGCGCTGGCGATCCACCGCATGGAACACAACGGGCTCGAGCCGGCGCGCGGGCCGGTGATCGTGACGGGCGCCTCCGGCGGGGTCGGCTCGATTGCCGTGGACATGCTCGCCGGCCGGGGCTACGAGGTGGTCGCCGTCACCGGCAAGCCCGACAGCGGCGCGTATCTGGGCGGGCTCGGCGCATCGCGCATCCTGCGCCGCCAGGACATCGACTTCGGCAAGCGCCCGCTCGAGGCCACGCAATGGGCCGGCGCGATCGACAATGTCGGTGGCGAGATGCTCACCTGGCTGACCCGCACGATGGACTTCTGGGGCAGCATCGCCAGCATCGGCCTGGCCGGCAGCACCGAGCTGCAGACCACCGTGCTGCCGTTCATCCTGCGCGGCGTGAACCTGCTCGGGATCAACTCATCCGCCACCTTGCGGCCCACCCGGCTGGTGGTCTGGAAGCGCATTTCCACCGACCTGAGGCCGCGGCACCTGGATGCGCTGGCGACGCGTACAATCGGCTTCGAGGACCTGCCGGCGGCGTTCGCCGCGTTCCTGGAGGGCGGCGTCACCGGCCGGACCGTGGTGAGGATTGGCTGACCACGACGCCGGAGGTGCAGCATGTACCGCGAGGAGAAGATCGCCGCCACCGGACCGGTTGCCCGCATCATCGACCTGGTCGAGTCACTGTGGGAAGACGAGGACGCGATCGAGCTGTTCTTCATGACCCCCAGCGTGGACCTCGGCGGCCAGCGGCCGCTCGACGCTGCGCGCACGGAAGCGGGCGCCATCCAGGTCGAGAACCTGGTGCGGCGCCTGGCGGCACGCCACCCTGGAGGTTGACGCCGCGATGACCGGCGCCGCCCTGGAACCGGCGCTGGTCGCCGGTGCGAACCAGCTCGGCATCGCGCTCGATCCGCGCCAGCGCGAGCGGCTGCTCGCGCTGCTCGCCGAGCTCGGGGAGTGGAGCGGGCGCTTCAACCTGACCGCGATCCGCGAGCCGGCGGACATGCTGCGCAAGCACCTGCTCGACTCGCTGTCGGCACTGCCATGGCTGCAGGGAGGACGGATCGCCGACGTCGGCACGGGCGCCGGCTTCCCCGGCCTGCCGCTCGCCATCGCACACGCTGGCGCGAGTTTCACGCTGATCGAATCCACCGCAAAGAAGGCCCGCTTCGTGGAGCATGTCGTGCAGCTGCTCGAATTGCCCAACGTGTCTGTCGTCAACGAACGGGCGGAGGCATACCGGCCGGCGGCGCCCTTTGACACGGTCGTCTGCCGGGCGCTCGGCACGCTGGCGGAATTCACGGGCTTTGCGGGCCACCTGTGCGCGAGGCGCGGCTGCCTGCTCGCCATGAAGGGCAAGTACCCACAGGACGAGATCGAGGCGCTGCCGCGTGGCTGGAAGACAGCCGGCGTGCATCCGGTCGTGGTGCCGGGGCTGGACGCGGAACGGCACGTCGTGGTGCTGACACGGCGCTAGCCGGGTCCGGACCCCGAACCAGGCCGCCCCGCCGGGCGTCCCGGCCCCTGCCCTTTGCGCCGCGGCGCGCTTTCCTGCAATCTGCGCCTCCCCATGAAGCGCATCATCGCGATCGCCAATCAGAAAGGCGGGGTCGGCAAGACGACCACGGCCGTCAACCTCGCCGCGTCGCTGGCCGCGGCGCGCCGTCGCGTGCTGCTCGTGGACATCGACCCGCAGGGCAACGCGACCATGGGTTGCGGCGTCGACAAGCGCACGCTGCAGCGTTCGACGACCGACGTGCTGCTCGGCGAGATTCCCGCGGCGGACGCCATTGTGCGTTCGGAACCCGGCGGCTTCGACCTGCTGCCCGGCAACCAGGACCTGACGGCCGCCGAGGTGCAGCTCGTCCATGCACCGGCGGGCCGGGAACACCGGCTCGAACATGCGCTCGCCGCGGTGCGCGACCGCTACGACGTCATCGTGATCGACTGCCCGCCCGCGCTCAACATCCTGACGCTGAACGGGCTGACGGCGGCGGACTCGGTGCTGATCCCCATGCAGTGCGAATATTACGCGCTGGAGGGGCTGTCGAGCCTGGTGGCGACGATCGAACAGGTGCGCGACAGCGTCAACCCGCGGCTGTGCATCGAGGGCATCCTGCGCACCATGTTCGACCCGCGCAACAACCTGTCCAACGAGGTATCGGCGCAGCTGATCCAGCATTTCGGCGAGCGCGTATTCCGTACCATCATTCCGCGCAACGTGCGGCTGGCGGAAGCGCCGAGCTTTGGCGTGCCGGTGATCTTCCACGACAAGGATTCGCGCGGCGCGCTGGCCTACCTGGCGCTGGTGGGCGAGATGATCCGCCGCGAGGAGGAAGGCGCCACAGCGGTTTCCTAGGGTCCGCGGCGCAGCTCCCGCGGCGATTAATGGCCGAAACGCGCCACGCGCGGCTTGCCGGCATGATTTTTCCGGCGGCCGGTGGCTAAACTGCGTTCCTCTCGGGACCGGGGGCTTCGATGGCTGACAAGAAACGGGGACTCGGACGCGGCCTCGAAGCGCTGCTCGGCCAGGTCGTGCCGAAGCCTGGCGATGCGTCACGGCCGGGCCGTGACGAGCTGCTGCGGCTGCCGCTCGACCTGCTGGAACGCGGCAGGTACCAGCCGCGCCACGACATGCGCGAGGAGTCGCTGGCGGAGCTGGCCGATTCGATCCGCGCCCAGGGGGTCGTGCAGCCGATCGTCGTGCGGCCGCTGGCCGCCAGGACGCCGGGCGCAACGACACGCTACGAGATCATCGCGGGCGAGAGGCGCTGGCGGGCGGCCCAGATCGCGGGCCTCGCCGACATCCCGGCGGTGATCCGCGAGGTGCCGGACGAGGCCGCGGTCGCGATGTCGCTGATCGAGAACATCCAGCGCGAGGACCTCAATCCGCTGGAAGAGGCCGGGGCTCTCGAGCGGCTGATCAAGGAGTTCGAGCTGACTCACCAGGAGGCGGCCGACGCCGTTGGCCGCTCGCGCGCGGCGGTCAGCAACCTGCTCAGGCTGCTGGAACTTCCGGACGAGATCAAAGGCCTGGTCGAGCGGCGCTCGCTGGAAATGGGGCACGCCCGCGCGCTGCTGGGGTTGCCGGCGCGACGCCAGCAGGTGGAGGTCGGCTCGCTGATCGCCAAGAAGGGCCTGTCGGTGCGGGAAGCCGAGGCACTGGTGCGCCGGCTGCTGGCGAAACCGGCCGGGCGCGACGATTCCAGCAAAGAATCCCGCAAGGATCCCGACGTGACGCGCCTGGAGCGAGACCTGGCAGACAAGCTCGGCGCGAAGGTCGAGGTCCGCCATGCGGCCAGCGGCAAGGGCCGGGTCGTCATCAGCTACCACAGCCTGGACGAACTGGACGGCATCCTGGCGCACATTCAGTAGCAGGGACCGGCCCCCTCCCCCTCGCGTTGATGCAGCGCCGGAACCCCGGTAGAATGCGGCGGCTTTGCAGGCCCCGGACCGGTCCGGGCTGACGAAGACAGCATTTTTGTCGCCACTTCGGGGGCCTGACCGTCACGAAGGTGGCTTTTTTGTTTTCCGGGAGCGTGACGCCACCTTTGACACGCGTGCAGGCCGAACGCCGGGCCGCGCTACGGGTCGTGCTCGCACAGGGAGCGATCACGCTGGCCATCGCAGCCGTATGCGCGATCGGCTGGGGCGCGGCGGCGGCCTGGTCCGCGGCCTGGGGCGGCGGGATCGGTATGGCGGCCACGGCGCTGATGGCGCTGGCGCTGTTTCGCCAAGGAGAGGCTGCCGGTGCGCTGCGGGCCGCCGGGAGTTTTTATCTCGGGCAGGTGCTGAAGGTGGCGCTGACGATCGCGCTGCTGGTGACCGCGTTCCGGTCGCCGGGAATCGTGCCGGCGGCGCTGCTGGCCGGTTACGCGGCGAGTTTTGCAGGTTATTGGACGGCGCCACGTGCGCCGCGGAAGGTCTGAGCGCCAGGGCTGGCGCGGGCGAAGAGGCTCGAAACGTCGATGGCAGGTTCCAGCGCGGACTACATCCCCCATCACCTGTCGCACCTGAAAGTGGGCGAGGGCTTCTGGTCCCTGCACGCCGACACGCTGATCATGACCGCGATCCTGGGCGTCGCGTTCGCGTGGATGTTCGGCGCCGCCGCCCGCAAGGCCACCACGGGCGTGCCGGGCAGGTTCCAGGCCTTCATCGAGCTGGTCGTGGAATTCGTGGACGGGCAGATCAAGGAAGTCTTCCACGGCGACCGCAGCTTCCTGGCGCCGCTGGCGCTGACGATCTTCGTCCTCGTGATCTTCATGAACACGATGGACCTCATCCCGATCGACATCCCCGGGCTGATGGCCTACGGGTTCGGCGCCCACTACTGGCGCGTACTGCCGACCGCCGACGCCAACACGACCTTCGCGATGTCCATCACCGTGCTGGTGCTGATCATCTTCTACAGCTTCAAGGTCAAGGGTGCGGGCGGTTACCTGCATGAACTGTTCGCTTCGCCGTTCGGCAGCAACCCGCTGCTGTGGCTGCCGAACTTCGCGCTCAACATCATTGAACTGCTGGCCAAGGCGGTGTCGCTGGCGATGCGGTTGTTCGGCAACATGTACGCGGGCGAACTCGTCTTCATGCTGATCGCACTGCTCGGCTTCGCCTGGGCGGGCGCGCTGGCGGACGGCAACATCTTCGGCTTTGCGCTCGGCTTCATCGGCCAGGTGCTGCTGACCGCGGCCTGGGGGATCTTCCACGTGCTGATCATCCTGCTGCAAGCCTTCATCTTCATGGTGCTGACCGTCGTGTACATCTCGATGGCGCACGAACACCACTGATCCTCAACCTCAGATCCTGACCCGGGAGACTACGATGGAACACATCGCGCTGATTCAGGCCTACACCGCGCTGGGCCTCGGCATCATCATCGGACTCGGCGCCATCGGCGCCTGCATCGGCATCGGCATCATGGGCTCGAAGTTCCTCGAGTCGGCCGCGCGCCAGCCGGAACTGATCCCGACCCTGCAGGGCCGCATGTTCCTGCTCGCCGGCCTCATCGACGCGGCGTTCCTCATCGGCGTGGCCATCGCGATGTTCTTCGCGTTTGCCAATCCGCTGCTCGCCAAGCTCGGCTGAGCAGGACTGAACCAAAGCACGTCCGGGGGCCGTCGCCATGGATATCAACGCGACCATCATCGGCCAGGCACTGGGATTTCTGGTCCTGGTCTGGTTCACGTGGAAGTTCATCTGGCCGCCGCTGCTGGGCGCCATCGAGGACCGGCAGCGCAAGATCGCCGACGGCCTCGCGGCCGCCGAGCGGGGCCAGAGGAGCCTCGACGAGGCCAAGACCAGCGCGAACGAGAGCATCCGCGAGGGCCGCGAAAAAGCGACGCAGGTCGTCGACCAGGCGCACCGGCGCTCGAACGAGCTGATCGACGAAGCCAAGCACACGGCGGTCGCCGAGGGCGAGCGGCTGGTGGCGGCGGCGCGCAGCGAAATCGCCACCGAGTCGGCCCGCGCGCGCGACGGCCTGCGCCGTGAAGTCGCGACGCTGGCGCTGGCGGGTGCGGAGCGGCTGCTCGGCAGGGAAGTGGATGCGAAGGCGCACGCGGAACTGCTGGAACAGCTGGCGGCCGAGATCGAGCGAGGCTGAGCGGAGTCCGGCATGGCAGACAAGGCGACCCTGGCAAGGCCCTACGCGCGCGCGGCGTTCGAATTCGCGCGCGAGCGCGGCTGCCTGCCGCAGTGGTCGGAACTGTTCGGCGCGGCCCGCGCGGTGGTGTCGGATGCGCGCGTGGCGCGGCTGCTCGGCAGTCCGCATGTCACCGACGACGACCTGGTGTCGCTGCTGGCGGACGCGGCCGGGGCCGCCGCGGACGAGCATGCGCGCAACTACCTGCGCACGCTGGCGCACAACCGCCGGCTGGGCCTGCTGCCGGAAATCACGGCGCAGTACGAGGCGTTGCGGGCCAGGGCGGAGAATGTGGCGGACGTCGAACTCGTGGCCGCCATGCAGGTTGCGCCCGAGCAGCTTGCGCGCCTCGAGCAGGCCCTCAAGCGCCGCCTGGGGTGCGAGATACGGATCAAGACACGCATCGACGCGTCGCTCATCGGCGGCGCGGTCGTGCGGGCCGGCGATCTGGTCATTGACGGCTCGCTGGTGAGCCGCCTCAAGCGACTGGCCACGGCGATGACAGCTTAAGGAAGGAAGAAACTGATCATGTCCATCAAGGCTTCGGAAATCAGCGCACTGATCAAGGCCCGCATCGAGAAATTCGAAGCGGCGGCCGAGGCGCGCAACGTCGGCACGGTGGTCAGCGTGACCGACGGCATCTGCCGCATCCACGGTCTCGCCGACGTCGGCTATGGCGAGATGCTCGAGTTCCCGGGTGACACTTTCGGCCTGGCGTTGAACCTGGAGCAGGACTCGGTCGGCGCCGTGGTGCTGGGCGAGTATCGCCACATTTCCGAAGGCGCGACCGTCAAGACGACCGGCCGCATCCTCGAGGTGCCGGTCGGTCCCGCCATGCTGGGCCGGGTCGTGGACGCACTCGGCAAGCCAATCGACGGCAAGGGCCCGGTCAAGGCGAGCGAGCGCCGGCCGCTGGAACGCGTTGCGCCGGGCGTCGTGTGGCGCCAGAGCGTGTCGCAGCCGGTGCAGACCGGCCTGAAGGCCATCGACGCGATGGTGCCGATCGGCCGCGGCCAGCGCGAACTGATCATCGGCGACCGCCAGACCGGCAAGACCGCGCTGGCGGTGGACACGATCATCAACCAGAAGGGCGCCGGCGTTAAGTGCATCTACGTCGCGATCGGCCAGAAGCAGAGCTCGATCGCCAACGTGGTCCGCAAGCTCGAGGAACACGGCGCGATGGAGCACACCATCGTGGTCGCGGCATCGGCCTCGATACCCGCCTCGATGCAGTACATCGCGCCCTACGCCGGCTGCGCGATGGGCGAGTACTTCATGGACAACGGCGAGGACGCCCTGATCGTCTATGACGACCTGACCAAGCACGCCTGGGCCTACCGGCAGATCTCCCTGCTGCTGCGCCGCCCGCCGGGACGCGAGGCATACCCGGGCGACGTGTTCTACCTGCACTCGCGGCTGCTCGAGCGGTCGGCCCGCGTCAGCCGGGACTACGTCGAGAAAGTGTCCGGCGGCAAGATCAAGGGCCGCACCGGCTCGCTGACCGGACTGCCGATCATCGAGACGCAGGCCGGCGACGTGACCGCGTTCGTGCCGACCAACGTGATCTCCATCACCGACGGGCAGATCTTCCTCGAGACCGACCTGTTCAACGCGGGCATCCGTCCGGCGATGAACGCCGGCGTCTCCGTGTCGCGCGTGGGCGGCGCGGCGCAGACCAGCATCATCAAGAAGCTCGGCGGCGGCATCCGCCTGGCGCTGGCGCAGTACCGCGAGCTGGCGGCGTTCTCGCAGTTCGCCTCCGACCTCGACGAGGCGACCCGGCGACAGCTGGAACGCGGCGTGCGCGTCACCGAGGTGATGAAACAGAAGCAGTACTCGCCACTGTCGGTTGCGGAGATGGCCGTGTCGCTGTACGCGGTCAACGGCGGCTACATGGACAAGGTCGAGCGCGACAAGGTGGTGGCCTTCGAGGACGCGCTGCTGGCGTTCTTCAGGACCGGCTACGGCGAGCTGCTGAAGCAGATCGACGACAAGCCGGAACTGACCAAGGAACTCGACGCGGCCCTCAAGAAGGGCTGTGAGGAGTTCGTGGCGACCGGGACGTACTGAGCGGGGCCCGCCCCCGTCGTACGCAACGCCCAGGAAAGGACAGATGCCGAACGCCAAGGAAATACGCACCAAGATCGCGAGCATCCAGAGCACGCAGAAGATCACCAAGGCCATGGAGATGGTCGCTGCGAGCAAGATGCGCCGCGCCCAGGAGCGCATGAAGGCGGCGCGGCCGTACGCGCAGAAGATCCGCACGGTCATCGGCCATATCCGGCTTGCCCACCCCGACCACCACCACCCGTTCCTGGTGGAACGCGAGGTCCGGTCGGTCGGCATCATCGTGGTCAGTTCGGACCGTGGACTGTGCGGTTCGCTCAACATCAACGTGTTCAAGCAGACCCTGGCGTCGATACGCGCGTGGCAGGAGAAGGGCTGCCAGGTGCAACTCTGCCTGATCGGGTCCAAGAGCCTGCAGTTCTTCCGCCGACTGAAGCTGCCGGTGGCGGCCAGCGTATCGCACCTCGGCGACAAGCCGCACAACTCGCACCTGATCGGCTCGGTCAAGGTGATGCTCGACCTGTACCGAACGGGCAAGATCGACCGGCTTGCGCTGATCAGCAGCAACTTCATCAACACGATGACCCAGCGGCCGGACGAGCGCGTGCTGCTGCCGGCAGAAACGGTCGACGCGTCCGAGTTGCAGTCGCGCTGGGACTACATCTACGAGCCGACGGCGTCCGAGCTGCTCGATGGCTACATGATGAGGTACATCGAATCGCAGGCCTACCAGGCGGTCGTGGAGAACCTCGCGTGCGAGATGGCGGCGCGCATGGTGGCGATGAAGAGCGCGACCGACAATGCCGCCAACCTGATCGACGAGCTGCAGCTGGTGTACAACAAGGCCCGCCAGGCCGCGATCACCAAGGAAATTTCGGAGATCGTCGGCGGCGCGGCAGCGGTTTAGTGGGGCCTGGTTCCGCGCTGGCTCCCTGAGGGAGCCGGATCGGAATCCAGATGCCGGAAAGGCGCCAGGGGGGAATCCGACCCCTCCGGAGCCTGCAAGAGAATCGACAGAGGACTAGAGAATGGCAACGGGCAAGATCGTGCAAGTCATTGGCTCGGTGATCGACGTGGAATTCCCGCGGGACGGCATCCCGCTGGTCTACGAGGCGCTGAAGCTCCAGGAGCGGGAGCTGACGCTCGAGGTGCAGCAGCAGCTCGGCGACGGCATCGTGCGCACGATCGCCATGGGGTCGACGGAAGGCGTCAAGCGCGGCCTGTCCGTGAAGTCGACCGGCGCGCCGATCACGGTGCCGGTCGGCGTCGGCACGCTCGGCCGCATCATGGACGTGCTGGGCAACCCGCAGGACGAGGGCGGCCCGATCAAGTCCACCGACTACCTGCCGATCCATCGCCCGGCGCCGTCCTACGAGGACCAGGCGGGCGGCCAGGACCTGCTCGAGACGGGCATCAAGGTGATCGACCTGCTGGTGCCATTCGCCAAGGGCGGCAAGATCGGCCTGTTCGGCGGCGCCGGCGTCGGCAAGACCGTCAACATGCTGGAACTGATCAACAACATCGCCAAGGCGCACTCGGGGCTGTCCGTGTTCGCCGGCGTCGGCGAGCGCACCCGCGAGGGCAACGACTTCTACCACGAGATGAGGGAGTCGGGCGTCATCGACACCAAGGACCTCACGAACTCGAAGGTCGCGATGGTGTACGGTCAGATGAACGAGCCGCCGGGCAGCCGCCTGCGGGTCGGCCTGACCGGCCTGACCATGGCGGAGTACTTCCGCGACCAGAAGCAGGCGAGCGGCAAGGGCCGCGACGTGCTGCTGTTCATCGACAACATCTACCGCTACACGCTGGCCGGCACCGAGGTCTCGGCGCTGCTGGGCCGCATGCCGTCGGCGGTCGGTTACCAGCCGACGCTCGCCGAGGAAATGGGCGTACTGCAGGAGCGCATCACCTCGACCAGGACCGGGTCCATCACCTCGATCCAGGCGATCTACGTGCCTGCGGACGACCTCACCGACCCGTCGCCGGCGACCACCTTCGCGCACCTCGACGCGACCGTGGTGCTGTCGCGCCAGATCGCGTCGCTCGGCATCTACCCCGCGGTGGACCCGCTGGACTCGACCAGCCGCCAGCTCGACCCGCTGGTGATCGGCGAGGAGCACTATCAGACGGCGCGCGGCGTGCAGGCGGTCCTGCAGCGCTACAAGGAACTGCAGGACATCATCGCGATCCTCGGCATGGACGAGCTGTCGGAGGACGACAAGCTGTCCGTGATGCGGGCGCGCAAGATCCAGCGCTTCCTGTCGCAGCCGTTCCACGTTGCCGAAGTGTTCACCGGCAGCCCGGGCAAGTTCGTGTCGCTGAAGGACACCATCCGCGGCTTCAAGGCCATCATCGCCGGCGAGTACGACAGCCTGCCGGAACAGGCGTTCTACATGGTGGGCGGCATCGAGGAAGCGGTCGAGAAGGCGAAGACGCTGAGTTGAGGACTGTCCATGGCCAACACCATCCACGTAGACATCGTCAGCGCCGAGGGTGAGATCTACTCGGGCCCGGCCGCAATGGTCTTCGTGCCGGCGTCGCAGGGCGAGATCGGCATCGCACCACGCCACGCGCCGTTGCTGACCACGCTCAAGCCGGGCGAAGTCCGTGTCAAGACCCCGGGTGGCGAGGAGCTGCTGTTCTGGGTCGGCGGTGGAGCCCTCGAGATCCAGCCGCACCTCGTGACCGTGCTGGCCGATACGGCAGCGCGCGCGCGCGACCTCGACGAAGCGGCGGCGCTGGCGGCCATGCAGCGCGCCGAGGATGCGCTGCGGAACCGCGAAAGCGCGATCGAGGTCGCCGAAGCGCAGGCCGAGCTGGCCCGCGCCTCCGCACAGCTGCATGCGATCGAGAAGCTGCGCAAGCTCAAGCGCGGCTGAGGCGCAGGCAGGGCCGGCCCCTGCCGGGAGTCTGACCCCTGTGGACCACACGCGATAGAATCCGGGCGTCCGACACCCGGAGCCCGCATGCCGCTGTCCGTTGTCATCCTGGCCGCCGGCCAGGGCAAACGCATGAAGAGCGACCTGCCCAAGGTCCTGCAGCCGCTGGCCGGTCGGCCGCTGCTGTGGCATGTGCTGGCGTGCGCGCGCGAACTGGGGCCCGATGCCATCCACGTGGTCCATGGTCATGGCGGCGAACTCGTGCGCGACGCGCTGCCCGGGGCAGACATCCGCTGGGTGCTGCAGGCCGAGCAACTCGGCACCGGCCATGCAGTGCTGCAGGCCACGCCCGGAATTCCGGACGACCACACGGTGCTGGTGCTGTACGGCGACGTACCCTTGACGCCCGCATCCACCCTGCGCGCGCTGCTCGATGCCGCCGAGCCGCAGACGCTGGCGCTGTTGTCGGTACGGCTCGACGATCCCGCTGGCTACGGGCGCGTACTGCGCGACGGGACCGGCAACGTGTACCGCATCGTCGAGGAGCAGGACGCCACCCGCAAGGAACGCGCGGTCAACGAGGCGAACACCGGTGTACTGGCCGTTCGCGCGGCCCCGCTCAAGGAGTGGCTCGGGCGGCTCTCCATGGACAACTCGCAGGGTGAGTACTACCTGACCGACATCGTGGCGCTGGCCGTGCGCGACGGGGTCAAGATCAAGGCGGTGGTGGCGGCAACTGCCGCGGAGGTACTGGGCGTGAACGACAAGCTGCAACTGGCCGAGGCCGAGGCGGAACAACGCAGGCGGCGGGCCGCGGAACTGATGCAGGCGGGCGTCACGGTCGTGGATCCCGCGCGACTGGACGTGCGCGGCACGGTGAGCTGCGGCCGTGACGTGACGCTCGATGTCAACGTGATCCTGTCCGGCCGGGTGCAGCTCGGCGACCGGGTGCGCATCGGGGCGAACTGCAGCCTGCAGGACTGCGAGATCGGCGACGGCACGGAAGTGCGTCCCAACTGCGTGATCGAGGGCAGCACGGTCGGCGCCGACTGCGTGATCGGCCCGTTCGCACGGTTGCGGCCGGGCGCCGAGCTGGCGCGCGGCGTGCACGTCGGCAATTTCGTCGAGGTCAAGAAGAGCCGGCTCGGCGAGGGCAGCAAGGCCAACCACCTGACCTACCTGGGGGACGCGGTCATCGGCAGCGGCGTCAACGTCGGCGCCGGCACGGTGACCTGCAACTACGACGGCGTGAACAAGCATCGCACCACCATCGGCGACGGCGCATTCATCGGCTCGGGCACCATGCTGGTCGCGCCGGTGACGGTTGGTGACAACGCGACGATAGGCGCAGGGTCGACGATCACCAAGGACGCACCGGCCGGCACGCTGACGCTCGAGCGCTCGAAGCAGCAGACCCTGGAAGGCTGGAAACGGCCGCAGAGGAAGTCCGGCAAGTAATTGCGGCAGCGCCGCTGCGAGACACCGGCCGGGGGAGGCAGCGATGGAGATGAATGGATCGACCGCGGTGCGCGGCGTGTGCGCGCTCGCCGCCCTTGTTGTGACGCTCGCCTGGCAGGCGACGGCAACCGCTGCTGAACCGGCCCCGGCCACGGAACACACCCGCGCCGTCAATGCGGCCGTCTACACGCAGTTGCCGTTTACCGACCACGAGGAGTTCGAGTTCGCGGAACGCGGCTTCATCGCGGCGCCGGGTCAGCTGACGATCAAGGCCGCTGATGGGCGCGTCGTGTGGGACATGACCGCGTTCAGTTTCATCAACGATCCTGGGTCGGCGCCCCACTCGGTCAACCCCAGCCTGTGGCGCAACGCGCAGCTCAACATGCGCTACGGCCTGTTCGAGGTGTCGGAAGGCATCTACCAGGTGCGCGGCTACGACCTTTCCAATATCACCTTCGTCGCGGGCAAGACGGGTTGGATCGTCTTCGACCCGCTGGTATCCGCCGAACCGGCCCGCGCGGCACTGGCGCTGGTTACGGCCGAATTGGGCGAGCGCCCGGTGCGCGCGGTGATCTACAGCCACACACACGTGGATCACTACGGCGGTGTGCTGGGAATCGTGGATCCGGCGGACGTTCACGCCGGCAAGGTCGAGGTCATTGCGCCGGCCGGCTTCATGGAGCACGCGATCAGCGAGAACGTCACCGCCGGCAACGCGATGAGCCGCCGAGCACAGTTCCAGTTCGCCCCCACGCTGCCGCGCGGGCCGAACGGCGTGGTGGGCGCGGGCCTCGGGCAGGCATATTCGTTCGGCACGATCGGGCTGATCCCGCCGACCCGCACGATCGAGGCCACGGGCGAGGAGCTCGTGATCGACGGCGTGCGCATGGTGTTCCAGCTGACGCCCGGGACCGAGGCGCCTGCGGAGATGAACACCTGGCTGCCACAGTTCCGGGCGCTGTGGATGGCCGAGAACTGCACGGCGGTGCTGCACAACGTCTACACGCTGCGCGGTGCGCGGGTGCGCGACGCGCGCGCCTGGGCGCACTACATCGACGAGGCCATGGAACTGTACGCGGCGGACGCGGATGTCGTGTTCCAGTCGCATCACTGGCCGCGCTGGGGCAACGCGACGATCCTCGACTACCTGGCGAAGACCCGCGACACGTACCGTTACATCCACGACCAGACGGTGCGGCTGATGAATCATGGTTTCACCCCGCAGGAGATCGCGGAGCAGCTCGAGCTGCCGGCAGAGTTGAACGCGCTCTGGTACAACCGCGGCTACTACGGCACCGTCCGGCACAACGCCAAGGCCGTCTACCAGTACTACCTCGGCTGGTACGACGCCAACCCCGCCAATCTCGATCCCCTGCCGCCGGAAGGATCCGCGAAGAAGTTCGTCGATTACATGGGCGGGTCGGAAGCGGTGCTGAAACGCGCGCGGACCGATTTCGAGGCGGGCGAATACCGCTGGGTCGCGCAGGTGATGAAGGAAGTCGTCTTTGCGGATCCGGACAACGGCGCGGCGCGCGAACTGGCCGCTGCCGCCTTCGAACAGCTCGCTTACCAGGCGGAGTCGGGCGTGTGGCGCAACGCCTACCTGCAGGGTGCATGGGAATTGCGCAACGGCCCGCCGCCACCGCAGCTGGTTACCTCGAAGTCCGGTGTCGTGGCGGCGATGCCGCCCGGAATGCTGTTCGACTATCTCGCCGTGCGGCTGAACGGTCCGCGGGCCTCGGGAAGGACGCTGGCGCTCAACCTGCGATTCACGGACTCCGGACAGGATTTCCTGCTGGTGGTCGAGAATGGCGTGCTGAACCACTGGCCGGGCAAGGTGCGCGCCGGGGCCGACTCGAACCTCGCAATAAGCCGGCCGGCGCTCAACGCGTTGCTGCTGGGGCAGGCAACCCTGGGGCAACTGGTGGCGGGTGGCGACGCCACGGTCACGGGTCGCCCGGCGGCGGTGGCGGAGTTTCTTGGCCTGCTCGATGCGTTTCCGCCGTCGTTTGCAGTGGTGACGCCGTAGCGGGCGGCGTCCCGCGACGGACAGGCGCAGACGGGTGTCGAACCGGTGAACGACCGAACCAGGACACGGCCAGGACTGGAGTTGCCACCCAACGGACGGCGTGTGCTGGTCGTCGTGCACGTGCTGCTTGCCGCGGTGATCGTGGGCGGCCTCGCCGGACTGCTGGCGGTGCTGTCCCTGCGCCATGCCGCCATGCCGACGGCGGGCGATCGCGCGGCGTTCGTGCTGCTCGAGTACCTGGTCATACCGGCCAGCCTTGGGTTCGTGGTGACGGGCGCAGGTTTCTCGCTTTACACCCGCTGGGGCTTCGTTCGCTATCCGTGGATCATCGCCAAGTGGCTGGGTACCGCCACGCTTGGCATGGCGCTGGTGGCGGGGCTTGCGCCGGCGGTGGCGGCCCTTGCAGCCCTCTCCGACACCGGGCTCGACCCCGCGGAAGCGGCTGCGTACGCGGCGTCCATCGACACGACCTGGCTGTGGGGAAGTGGGTGCCTGCTGTGTGCCGTATGCCTGGTCGCGCTGTCGGTGTTCAAGCCCGGGCGCGCGCGCGTGCCGTTACAGGGAACAACGTCCCGCCGCGTACAGCTTGCCGTGTCGCTGCTCGCGGCAGGTCTCGTTACCGCTTTCGTGTGGCAGGCCGCGGCGCTGCATCATTGGCGCCGCATGCCGGTGCAGTCGCCGGCCGTCGCGGGGCTCCCGGATGGCAGGCACGAAGGCTCGGCCGTGGCCGGCGGGTTCGCTTACCGGGTCAGCGCCCATGTCGAGGGCGGGCGGTTACTGGGCGTGCAGATCCTGCGCAACCGGGACAGCGGCTACGCGCGTCGCGCCGAACGCGTGGTACGCAAGATCGTGGCCGCACAATCGACCTGCGTGGACGGCGTGACGGGCGCAACGACGACCAGCCGGGCCATCCAGGCGGCGGTGGGCGATGCGTTGACCCGTCCGGCGCCCGCCGCTGGTTCGGCCGTGCTGTGTCCCTGAGGCTTTCCTGCCGGGATTCTGTGAAATGGCGTCGGGGTCGCCCGCGGCGGGTTTGGACTAGAATGGCGCAGCAGGCGGCCGGGGCGTCCCTCTCCGGGCCGCCGCAGGTCGCCGATCCGGTTCGTCTCTCGGCGATGCATGCCGGGCCGCAGTCGTGCTGTCCGTTGCGCATCGTCCAGGCAGGTCAACATGTGCGGCATTGTCGGTGCGGTCGCTGACCGGAACATCGTCCCCGTCCTGGTCGAGGGGCTGCAACGCCTCGAGTACCGCGGTTACGACTCCGCAGGCGTGGCCGTGCTCAATGGCAGCAAGCACATGGTGCGGCTGCGCACCGTCGGCAAGGTGCAAAACCTGAAGGATGCGCTGGCCGGCGACCCGACCAACGGCCAGCTCGGCATTGCGCACACGCGCTGGGCGACCCACGGCGTACCGAGCGAGCGCAACGCGCACCCGCACATCTCCCGCGACGGTGTCGCGCTCGTGCACAACGGCATCATCGAGAATCACGAGGCGCTGCGGGCTGACCTCGAGGGTCACGGCTACCAGTTCACGTCCGAGACCGACACCGAGGTCATCGCGCACCGCATCCACTTCAACCTGGGCCGCAGCCACGACCTGTTCAAGGCCGTGCAGGCCACGGTCAAGGAACTTGACGGCGCTTACGCACTGGCGGTCGTGTCCGAAATGGAGCCCGACACCATCGTGCTGGCGCGCGCCGGCTGCCCGGTCGTGATCGGCCTGGGCGAAGACGGCAACTACGTGGCCTCGGACGTCTCGGCGCTGTTGCCCGTGACCCGTCGCTTCATGTTCCTCGAGGAAGGCGACGTCGCGGCCATCCACCGCAAGAGCGTGCAGGTCGAGGACCTGCGCGGCAATGCAGTGGAGCGCGCGGTGCGCGAGAGCGAGCTTGATGCCGATGCGGTCGAGCGCGGCGACTACGCGCACTACATGCTCAAGGAAATCCACGAACAGCCGCGCGCGGTTGCGCAGACCCTAGAACAGCGCGCGGTCGGCGGCAGGCTGCTGGCGGCGGCCTTCGGTCCCGCGGCGGCTGGTGTGCTGGCGCGTACCGAGGCCGTGCAGATCGTGGCCTGCGGCACGAGCTATCACGCGGGTTGCGTGGCCCGGTACTTCATCGAGCAGATCGCCAAGCTGCCCTGCTGGGTGGATATCGCGAGCGAGTTCCGTTACCGGCAGCCGGTCGTGCTGCCGAACACGCTGTTCGTGTCGGTCTCGCAATCGGGCGAGACCGCCGACACGCTCGCGGCATTGCGCCTCGCGAAGGAAGCGGGATACCTGTCCACGCTGGCGATCTGCAACGTGCCGGAGAGCTCGCTGGTGCGCGAGTCGGAACTGGTGATGCTGACGCGCGCGGGACCGGAGATCGGCGTCGCCTCGACCAAGGCCTTCACGACCCAGCTCGCGGCGCTCGGCATGCTGGTGGTGGCGCTGGCGAAGCACCGCGGCATCGAGCGCGAGCGCGAACGGATGCTGGTCAGCCGGCTGCTCGAGATCCCGGGCCTGCTGGAACTGGCGCTGACGCTGGACCGCGACGTGCAGGCACTGGCGCTGAAGATCCACACCAAGCACCACGCCCTGTTCCTGGGCCGCGGCGCGCTGTTCCCGATTGCGCGGGAAGGGGCGCTGAAGCTCAAGGAGATCACTTACATTCACGCCGAGGCCTACGCCGCGGGCGAACTCAAGCACGGGCCGCTGGCGCTGGTGGACGAGGACATGCCCGTGATCGCGGTCGCGCCGAACAACGACCTGCTGGAGAAGCTGAAGTCCAACCTGCAGGAGGTGCGCGCGCGCGGCGGCGAGCTGTACGTGTTCGCAGACCCGGAATCGGGCATCGAGCCGTCGGATGGCGTGCACGTCATCACGATGCCGCGCCACATCAGTTACTTCCAGGCGCCGGCCGTGTACACGGTGCCGCTGCAGCTGCTCGCCTACCACGTGGCCGTGCTGAAAGGCACCGACGTGGACCAGCCGCGCAACCTCGCCAAGAGCGTGACCGTCGAATAAGAAGGGGTCTGATGCCCCCGGATCAGCGACGGCCGTGGGCCGATTGCACGCTGCCACCGGTCGAAGCCTGGTTGCCTCAACCTTCGTTTTCCGTAACACGATGAGTAGAACTACCTACGTTTCCTCGTACTTTCTCCGCGACGCGGCTGAAAGTGCCTATTTCACGGGTTCTTGTATCTTATATGCTGCGTGGCGAGAGGTCCTGACAGGTTGGGGAACAAACAAGATTCAGGCGCCGCCGGCCTGGACTGTCGGGGTTTAAATTGAGACATACGAAGGAAGAAACCATGTTCGCACTCGCGCATACGAAATTGGGCGGGGTGGCCAGTGTTGCGCTGGCGGCTCTGTTGGCCATTGGTTTCGCCGGCTGTTCCGGCGATGACGGTGCGGCCGGTGCGGCCGGTGCGACCGGTGCGACCGGTGCGGCCGGTGCGCCCGGTGCGCCAGGAGCGCCCGGAGCGCCGGGGACTCCCGCTACCACGATAGCGCTCGAGAGCTGCGGCGTCTGCCACGACGGCGGGTCGTACGCAGATGCCACGGCCACGCACGCCGTGACGGGTATTCCGACGGTCAGCAACGTGGTCTTCACTGCCGGTGCCGCCGACATGGTCGTCACCTACAACCTGAAGACCGATGGCGTCAACACGACGGACTTCACGACGGTGCAGCGCGACTACCGGACCCAGGCGGACGGCACGCGCTTCGACCTTGGCACGATCACTGTTGCGACCTCGACCGGCAGCGGCAACTACAGCATTACCATCCCGGGTGGCGCAGCCGCCGCAGGGACGAATTCACGCTACATGTTCCGGGTCGCCAACCCGGCCGGGCTGCGCGCGGTCATCGTCGAGGACTTCCCGGCGGCCCCGTGGACGGACCAGGTCAGCAATATGGCCTGCAACAACTGCCACGGTGCGACGGGCATCTACCAGATCCACGGCGGCGGCTACTCCAAGCCGGCGGGCATGGAAGCGTGCACCGTATGCCACAAGTCGACCGCCTATACGTTCGAGGATCCGTGGGTCGGCATCGTTCACGGCATCCACGCTGCACACATCAGGCCGAGCGGGCACTACACCTACGACACGGACGTGTTCGATACGACCTACCCGACCTACATGAACAACTGCAGCGTTTGCCACGACGATTCGTCAAAGCTCGCCGCGGCGAATTCAATGACGGTCTCGCCCGCGAACTGCTTCAGCTGCCACGAATCCATGGCGGGCCTGGGCAGCTTCACGAGTTCGTCGTTCCACCTGAGCTACAACGAGACCACGGACTGCGCGTCGGCCTGCCACAATCCTGGTGGCGTCGTGCCGACCCTGACGGACGTGGCGGATTTCCACAACGGTAGCGTCACCGAGCGTGGTGGCATCATCTGGGACGGCGTGGACACGTCGGTCGTGGAGGGTGCCAGGTTCAACTGGCAGATCACCGGGGTCGTGGACAATGGCACGACGCTGGCGATCTCCTGGATCGCGAGCTACAACAGCGTTGGCGTGAATCCGTGCAACGCCACGGTTGGCGTAGGCGCTCCCGGGTTCCATGCCGTGACAGGCAGCAACCTGAGCATCCTGTACACCTACCTGCAAGGCGGTGACCCGATCCGCGGGACGGCCAATGCGCCGGGCCAGGCCGATAGCGTGAATCTCAGCACGACCAACACGACCTGTGCGGCCAATGTGGCGACCACCACCATCACGCCGAACCGCGTCACGGGCGCGACAGTGGCCAGGATCGCCCTGCAGGGCAAGCCGCAGGTGGTCAGCGTGGCGAGTCCGACCGCGACGATGCAGGTGCGTGCCGTGACCCCGGTCTACGACTTTGTCGTAGGTTCGGGCAATCTGGCCCCCGCCCGCCGCGCGATCGCGGATACCGGGCAGTGCCTGAAGTGCCATGTCGGTTCGCTGTACCAGCATGGTGGCAACCGTGTGGACAACGTCGAAATGTGTGTCATCTGCCACAACTCGGCGTCCAACGAGCAGAACGTCCGCGTCGGCATGGGCGTCGTGGCATCGGAGGCCTACGACCGCAAGGCCGGCCAGACCTACGAGTTCAAGAGCATGCTGCATGCTGTGCACTCGGCTGGCACGGACGGTGCGGCCCCGATCGTGATCTACCGGAACCGTGGCATCTTTGCCTGGGCGACCAGCAGGGACCTGCTGCCGAACTGGCCGGGTGAGGGTGATCAGATCGTCTTCGGGTCGACCAACGTGACGCAGAGTCACAACTTCCACACCCCGACCTATCCGCGGCTGGGCAACGACTGCGGCGCCTGCCATGCGGCCGGGTTCGGCGTCATCCCTGACCAGACGATGGCCATGGCGACGACGCTGGAAGCGGGCGCGGCTCCGTGGACCAACCAGATCGATGACGTGCTCCAGGGCGCGGGTGCGGCCGCTTGCACCAGCTGCCACTCGGACGCCGCCTCGAAGGGCCATGCGTACCAGAATGGCTGGGCGCCGCGGACCTTCGTGAACGGCCGTCAGTCGATCATCGACGACGCCAACTAGGGCGAGTCGAGACTGACCCTGCACGCGGGGTGGACCATCGGGTCCACCCCGTCACCGGGGGAAGACACTACGAGGCGGACCTGCGGGTCCGCCTCTTTTTCATGGGCGACAGGGGCCCGTTCTCCGGGACCGATGGAGTTCACCTGGCCTGACGGCCAGCGTGGCGCTCATAGCGCTCGACGTAGTCCCGGTAGTAGGCGCTGTACTTGTCGAGATGCCTGGTCAGGGCAGCGAGTTGCCCCGGCGCGCCGGCGAAATACCGGCTCAGGTCTTCCTGCTGGTAGGCGAGCAGGCGCTTCAGGTTCGGCGCGACGTCGACCATCATGTACAGATCCATGTCGGAGAACTCAAGGATCGGCCGGTTGTCGGTGTGGACAGGCGCGCCCTTCACCAGGTCGTCAACGTCCTGCTCCCCCAGCAGCAGCATGGCGGCAACCTCGTAGACATTGTCGATCCGCAGGGTCTTCAGGTCCGCCCGGATCCTCTCCATCTCGATCCTCTGGGCCAGCCCGGCAAGATCCACCGTCAATGGCCCCGGTGTGCCGATGACGATGATGAAGTGCGTGGGGTACTGCGTGAAGTACCACACCGAGGTGTGCGGATAGACGCGGTCGAAGGTGGCGATCAGAATCCGCAGGTCCTGGAATGACAGTCCGCCCAGGGGCAGCCAGGCGGCGGCAATCCCGTCGTCGCTCAGGGCGTCCTTCATGATCCCGAAGTAGCCACTGGTGTACAGGTAAGGATTGCGCTTGTACTTCAGGTTCGTCACGTCGGTGACGATGGCGTCGAACTTCTTGTCCACGAAGCCGATGTAGCTGCGGGCATCGTCCAGCACGATGTTGAGGTCCGGGTCGGCGTAGGACTTGCGGTTCACCTCGCTGAACAGCGGGGCGGCCTCGAGGATCTTTTCCTCGATTTCCACCGCGTCGACGCTGACGCCGTGCAGCAGCATGCTCCCGGAGGTCGTTCCCGTTCCGTAACCCACCGTCAAGGCTGCCTGCGGATGGTCGGTCAGCAGCAGCGGCAGGTGGGCGAGCATCTTGGAGTCCGCTACCAGCACGGGGTCGGTACCCGAGACGTTCTGTCCGTCGACGAACAGCCCGCGATAGCCTGGCTTCTCGATCGCCGTAACCGTGCCGGACAGGCCCTCCGCGTAGTAGATGACCTTGGAGCCATTGAGCTGCGCGTGGAAGGTCTTGCTGTCCGAGAAGACGAGGCTGTTGGCGAGCAGGCAGATCAGCAGCAGGGAGGCCCAACGCGCACCAGAGGACTCGCGCCCGCGGAGAAGCATGAACAGGGCGATGAGCAGGCTCAGGTTCACGAGGACCAGCGTCGTGTTCCACATACCGGCAAAGGGGATCAGCAGGAATCCGGTCAGGAGGGTGCCCACCACGCAACCGGCGGTATTCGAGAAGAAGATGTTTCCGGCCTTGGTGCCGATCCTGTGAATGTCGTGCGCGTAGATCTTCAGGCCCATCGGGAAGAGGAATCCCATGAAGACTGCCGGGATGAACGACACGACGAAGGCCAGGGTCAGGTTGGCCGTCAACAGGTCGATCGGCAGCGTGCTCTCCAGTAGCCTCGTGGCCGCTTCGAATCTCTGGAACAGGTACAGCACCAGCGCGCCGCTCAGGGCAGTGAGGATGCAGGCCTGGCCGAAGGCCGTCTCCAGGTCCTTGCGCCGGTCGATCGACCGGGACACCAGCCAGGAACCGATGGCGAACCCGAGCAGGAAGCCGGCCACGATGAGTGCAAAGGCCTGCGAGGTCGACAGGCCGTAGGTGGAAAGGACCCGGGCCCAGAGGATCTCGTAGCTCAGGCTGATGAAACCCGTCAGGAACAGGATAAACAGCATGTAGGAATGCGGGGTCTTCTCCTCGGTCGGTTCCGGCTCCGGCACCGAGTCCGACTTGCTGGCGCCGATGATGTACGCCACCGCCAGGTTGCCTGCGACCGCGGCGCACAGGGTCATGAAGACACCCAGGTACCTGACCAGCACGAAGCCGGTGAGCAACGCGCCGGCGAAGGCTCCCAGCGTATTGAAATAGTAGACCTTGCTGAAGCCCGACCCGAGTGTGCTCGAGGCGGTCAGGAAGTACTTCGAGATCAGCGGCATGGTGCCGCCGATGAGGAACACCGGTGGAAGCAGCACCGCGACCGACAATATCAGGCGGATGACGGACAGCCCGTAGAAGTCGAGATGGCCGTACGCGTACTCGTACAGGTACCTGTAGACGGGCAGATGGTCGATGATCAGGTAGGAAGCGAGGGACAGCAGCGCGATGCCCAGTTCCACGTACATGTAGATCCTGAGCGGATTGCGGGTTCTTTCCGACCACTTGCCGAAGAAATAGCTGCCCAGCCCGAGCCCCAGCAAGAAGACCGCCACGACCGTGGCCACGGCGAGGCTGCTGACGCCGAAGACCAGGCCCAGCAGCCTGACCCAGATCAGCTGATAGACCAGGGCGGAAAATCCGGAAAGGAAGACGGCGGCAAACAACAGCCGCCGGTTCAGCCTCCAGGCCATCAGGACTCATCCATTGTCTGGAATGCGAGCCGCCGTTACTCGACGGTGACCTCGGCCTCCCCGAGGATGACCGGATACTCGTAGCCCATGCCGAACTGCTGGTCGAGCGCTACCGTCCCGGTTACGACGACGGTGGCGCCTATCGCCGGCAAATCGGCGGAGGTCGTCACGGTGAGGTCGTTCGTACCCTCGGTGCCGCTGCCGTCACGGATGTGCAGCCAGTTCCTGTCCATGATCATGGCATTGGCCTTTACGACCTTGCCGCGGACGGTGACCTTCGTGCCGGCCAGCGCGTCTTTCTCCGCGAACAGTTCGGCGACGGTCTTGCCGCCCTTTGCCCTGGCGATGCCGGACAGGTCGACATCGGCACTTGTCGGCGCAAAGGGCGTGGGGTGCGTCACGGCGACCGGTGCGCCGGCCGGGGCCGCGGTTTCCCGGGACGGAGGCTGATCCTTGCCGCAGCCTGAAAGAAGCACGAGGGGCGTCAGGACGAGCAGACTGCCGACGGTTGCCTTGATCACAGGGAGATTCTCCAGGGCCGGTGGAAGGGGGATGGAAGTTTCTGGAAGGCGAATTCTAACGGATGGTTCACTGCTGCGTGCGCAGCTCCGGTGCCACCGCAAGCTCCCGCGTCGGGCTGGAGGCCAGTGAGTACCTGCCACAACCAGGATGCAACGGACATCAACCGGCGCGCTGGCGGCGAGCCACATGAAGGCCAACGGCGCCGGCTTCAACGCGGGCAAGGACGAAGCGGGCAGGATGGTGTGCGCGACGCTGGAAACCTGCACGCTGTACCACGGCCACGTCAGGCCGCCGACCTCAAGGTCATGCACAACATCGATTTCTTCAAGAAGTGGGACCGCCGGCGCGGCAGCGGACCGGCGGGGTTCCCCGCCGGCGCCTCGCTCCTCGAGAGGCGCCCTGCGGGGCGCCCTCTTTCCCTGGCAGGACGGCTATACTTTGGGCATCTGCGAGATGGGGTCCGGGGAGGGCCAAGTACCTATTCCGGTGCTGGTCCGGCACGGGTAGGTTTGGCCGCCCTGACCGGGTGGTGGGGCCGACTCGCGTGGAATCCGTGAACGCCGCCCGGTCTGCCGGGAATGCGAAGAGAGGGAGCGACGCTCATGTTCCAGGTTCAGCTGCATCATCCGGGCCGGCTGGCCGCGCTATCGCTGGCCGCCTGCCTCGCGCTCGGACTCGCCGGCTGCTCGCCCGATGACCGCGACGCGGGTGCCGCTGCGCCGGGTAGCGGCAGCGGGCCGTCGATCCCGCCGGTCGGGTCGCCGATCGGCGGCCTCAGCGGCGCCAATGTCCTCAATCCGCTGATCATCAGTGTCGCGGTCGGAAGCGGCCGACCGACCGTGACATTCCGACTGACCGACGAGGATGGCCACCCGCGCACGGGGTTGACGCCGTCGTCGTCGCTGCGCTTCACGATCGCCCGGCTCATCCCCGCCATCGGCGGCCGCTCCAGCGAGTGGCGGTCCTACATTGCCGGCGCCGAGGACCCGGTAGCCGGTTTCCCCGGCACGATGCAGGCGATGCAGGCGAACTACGAGGCGACTACCGCAGGCGTGTTCACGGACCGTGGCGACGGCAGCTACACATACCAGTTCGCGTCCGACATCACCACGGTCGCCGGGCTGCCGTACGACGATCTGCTGACGCACCGCGTCGCGATGCAGTTCCCCGGCTCGCTGCCGGTGGACAGCAATGCCGCCTTCACCTGGCAGCCGGCGTCCGGGGCGGTGTCCGGGATCTTTTCACGCGAGATCGTCGATGACGACACCTGCAACGCCTGCCACGACCGGCTGATGTTCCACGGCGGCACCCGCCGCGACGTGCAGTACTGCGTGACCTGCCACAACCCGTACTCGGCCGACGCGCAAAGCGGCAACACGGTCGACTTCACGGCGATGATCCACAAGATCCACCACGGCGCCGGACTGCCGAGTGTCAAGGCGGGCGGTAGCTATTTCATCGTCGGCTTCGGCAACAGCGTGCACGACTACTCGGGCGTGGCCTGGTCGCAGGACATCCGCAACTGCAGGACCTGCCACGACGAGTCGGACGCCAAGACGCCCCAGGCACAGAACTGGCGGCTGGTGCAGAATGCGGCCGCCTGCGGCAGCTGCCACGACGACGTCGACTTCACCACCGGAACGGGTCACGCTGCCGGCGCCGCCACCGATGATAGCTGCTCGCTGTGCCACGGACCGAACGCGACGCTCTATGACGGCGCCCTCCGCGTGACCCGGGCCCATGCCCTGCCGCTGCGGGAAGCCGCCGCGCGCTTCCGCTTCAACGTGCTGTCCGTGACCAACACCGCGCCGGGCCAGTTCCCGTCGGTGAGGTTCTCGGTCACCGACCCGACCGACAATGACGCTGCCTGGAACATCCATAACGCCGCGCCGTTCACCCAGTGCACGGGCGGTGCGAGCCGCCTGGCCATAGTCGTCGGCTGGAACTCGGCCGAGTTCACCAACGCCGGCACCGGGACGTTCCCGGCGCAGCCGATCCAGATCAACCCGCTGGCCGCTTGCGGCGGGGCGTCGACCAGCAACGGCGACGGCTCGTTCACCGTGACCTCTCCGGTCGCGGTGCCGGTCAACCAGTCCGCAAGCCTGATGGCGGTGCTCGAGGGCCACCCGGCGCTCGACGCCGACGGCAACGGCACGATCGACCGCATCGCGGTGCCCAATGCGTTCGCCTACGCCGCGATCACCGGATCCGCGACGCCGCGCCGCGCGGTGGTCGAGATTCGCCGGTGCAATGAGTGCCACAGCCAGCTTTCGCTGCACGGCAACAACCGCACCGACAGCATCGAGGCCTGCGTGACCTGCCACAACCCGGGTGCCACCGACGTCAACCGGCGCGCCGGCCAGTGCCTCACCGACCTCGGTCCGGACGACGTGTCCGTGGACTTCAAGACGATGATTCACCGCATCCACGCCAGCGGCGAGACCGGCGTGCCCTACGAGGTGTGCGGGTTCGGCGATTCCACGCAACGCTTCAACGTGACCTATCCGGGCGCGCTGAACAACTGCGAGGGCTGCCACCGGCCGGACACCTACTACCCGGTGGACCCGGCGCGCGTGTACGGGCCGACCGTGGACGCGAACAACCCGGCGCTGTACACCGACGACGTGGCGGTGTCGCCGAACGCGGCCGTGTGCAGCGGCTGCCATACCGGCGCCGCGACGGTCGAGCACATGACGTTGCACGGCGCCGACTACCTGGCGCGCAAGGACGTCCTGGGACGGATGATCTCGCCGCGGATCGAGAACTGCGCGGCGTGCCACGGCCCGCGCGGCGACGTGGACGTGAAAGCGGTCCACAACATCGCCTTCTTCCGCTTCAACTGACCGACGGCCGGCGGCGGGGCGCATCCCCGCCGCCGCCTCATTGCAGACAGGGGTTCTAGACATGGCAGCAAGACGCTGGATCGCGGCGCTGGCAACGGTGGGAGCCGCCGCCGTGCTGGCTGGTGGCGCATCGCTGGCCCAGGAGGGCGCGGGCGAGGCGCCGGAATACAGCCGCAGCGGCGCGGACACCTGTCTGGGCTGCCACGGCGGCAGTCCCGAGGTGGACGACATCTTCCACACCCGGCATGCCTACCGGGGCGATCCGCGGACCCCGTTCGGCAAGGGCCAGCTGCAGTGCGAGGCCTGCCACGGTCCCGGCGGCAAGCACACGGCCCGCGTGAAGCGCGGCGAACAGAGGCCGCCCGTCGTGCAGTTCGGACGTGGGAAGGTCACGCCGATCCGCGAGCAGAACCAGATGTGCCTCGGTTGCCATGAATCCCAGTTGGGCGAATGGCATGCGTCGGCGCATGACGACCGCGAAGTGGCCTGCGCGGATTGCCACGCGCTGCATGCGAAACACGATCCGGTGCGCGCCAAGGCGACCCAGGCAGGCGTCTGCGGCACCTGCCACCAGATCCAGAAGGCGGACACGCTGCTGCCCTTCGCGCATCCCGTGCGGGAAGGGCAGATGGGCTGCACGTCGTGCCACACGCCGCACGGCTCGATGACCGATGCTTCGCTGAAGGGCGATACCGTCAACGAGACCTGCTTCCAGTGCCATGCCGACAAGCGCGGCCCGTTCCTGTGGGAGCACGCGCCGGCGACGGAAGACTGCCGCCTGTGCCACAAGCCACACGGCTCCGCGCACCTGGGCATGCTGAGCCAGCGCGCGCCGTTCCTGTGCCAGCAATGTCATGGCCGCGAGGGCCACCCGTCGGTGCCGGGCCTGCCGGCCAGCCTGCCCGGCGGCACACCGTCGGCGGCGCTGCTGGGCAGCAGCTGCGTCAACTGCCATTCGCAGGTGCACGGCTCCAATCACCCGTCCGGCCGCAAGCTGACCCGCTGAGCGCGGCGGAGGAATGACCATGAAACACGACCTGAAACTCGCTCTGGCCATCGCTGCGGCGCTCGCCGTGCCGGCGGCATACGCCGACACCGCGCACGGCGTCGACACGTCGGAGTGGAAGTGCGAGTCCTGCCCCTTCCCGACCGCCTACGAGTCCGAAGTGGACGCCGGTGGGCTATACGTGGATGAGGACTCCGCAAAATTCGGCGAGTACAACGGGCTGGACGAAAAGGGCGCCTACCCTGCCATCAGCGCTAGCGGCGGCAAGCGCGATGAGTCGGGCACGTACTGGCGCTACGAAATCGCCGACCTGGGATTCGATCCGGAGGCCGCGCTGACGGCAGGCAAGGAGGGCCGGTTCGAAGCGAGGCTGGCCTACGATGAGAGTCCGCGCAACGCGTGGGACAGCACCGTCACGCCGTTCAGCCGGTCGGGCCGGGATACGCTGGTGCTGCCGGCGGGCTGGGTGAGAAGCGGCAGCACGACGGGGATGACGGCGCTGCCAGCGGCGCTGGCGCCGGTCGGTATCGGCACCGAGCGCACCTCGCTGGGCGCCGGTCTCGATTACCTGTTCGGCGACCGGCTGAAGTTCTTCGCGGACTTCCGGCGCGAGGACTCCGAGGGCAGTCGCCTCGGTGGCGCGAACTTCATCATGCAGGCGCTGCAGTTCGCGGAGCCGGTGGAGGCGACGCACGACCAGTTCAAGGTCGGCGCCGTGTACACGTTCAGGGGCGGCTTCGTGCGCCTGTCCTGGTACGGCTCGACGTACGACAACGAACTGGGCTCGGTCACCTTCGACAACCCCTACCTGCCGCAGGCGTCGGACACGACCCTCGGCCGCAAGGCGCTGGCGCCCGACAACAAGGCGCACAAGCTGGCGCTGGACGGCAATGTCCGCCTGCCATGGTGGGACGGCGTGCTGAGCTATCGATTCGCCGAGGGCACGATGAAGCAGGACGATCTGCTGTTGCCGCTGTCCACGAGCACCTCGCTTGCGCTCGGTATTCCGCTGCCGCGCACGCAGCTCGATGGCGACGTGGACGCGACGCACTACCGGGCCAGCCTGTCGCTGCGGCCGCACTCGAGGCTGCGGGTGCGCGCGGGCTATCGCTACGACGAGCGCGACGACAACACCGCGCCATTCGCATTGGCCGACTACGTCGAGAGCGATTCCGCCGGTGGACCGGCAGTCAGCACCACGCGTTACGGCTACGAGCGCTCGCGCCTCGACGCCTATGGCGAGGTTCGCGTGCTCGACTGGCTGTACGTGTCCGGCGGCGCCGAGCAGGACGATACCAAGCGCAACAACCAGCCGACGGCGAAGACCGAGGAGCTGACCACCTGGGGCCGGCTGCGGGTCCGGCCGCATGCGACCGTGGAGATCACCGGCACCTATGGTGAATCGCACCGCGACGCCGACGACGGACGCTACACGGTGCAGGCCTTCCTGCCGCCCGAGAATCCGCTGCTGCGCAAGTTCTACCTGACCAACCGCGACCGCGACTTCGCCGACGCGATGCTGACGTGGACGCCGTGGAAGCTGTCGTTCGCGCTGCAGGGGTCCTACGCCAACGACGAATACCGGCTGTCGGCGCTGGGACTCGGGTCGAGCCGCGACTACAGCTATTCGGGGACGGGCTCCTGGGCGGTGACGGACAAGGTGTCCGTCTATGCCACGGCGGGCTACCAGAACATCGTCACCGACCAGGCGGGCGAGGAGGGCCGGCCGGCCAACACGCTGTTGTGGCGCGCGTCGCACGAGGACGATTTCAAAACCGGCGGCGGCGGCGTGCAGTGGCGCGACATCGGCGGCAAGCTGGATCTCGGGCTGGACTACACCTATGCGGCGTCCGAGGGCTGGATCGACACCAGTTCCGCGGTGCCCGGCGTGGCCGGCGCGTTCCCGTTGCTGCAGTCGAAGCTCAAGGCCGTGCGCCTCACGGCCGGTTACGACGTGAGTGAACGCCTGCGCCTGGGCCTGTCGTATGCGCGCGAGGACTACTCCTCCAGCGACTGGGCGCTGGACGGCGTCGAGCCGGTGACCGTGCGCAACGTGCTGGGCCTGGGCGCCGACCCGTACAACTACACGGTCAATGTCATCGGGCTGTCCTTCCGCTACCGCTTTGGCGGCGGCGCGGAGCAAGGTGGGGAGTAACGGGCTGCCGGGCGGCCACCGGCCGCCCGGCGTTGCGCCGCAGCCGATGCGCTTCGACGCCGCCTTCTACCGCAAGTACTACCGCGATCCCGCGACACGGGTCTCGAGCCGTGCCGAGCAGGAGCGGCTTGCAGATTTCGTCTGCGCCTACACGGCTTACCTGGGGTTTCGCGTGCGACGCGTGCTGGACGCGGGTTGCGGGCTGGGCTACATGCGGGCCGCGGTCGCGCGCTGCTTTCCGCGCGCCCGCTACGTCGGTCTCGAGGCCAGCGAGTACGTCGCGCGGCGTCACGGCTGGGTGCACGCGGGACTCGAGGCCTACCGGCCGCGGGCGCCGTTCGACCTCGTGATCTGCCACGACGTGCTGCAGTACCTCGACGACCGGACCGCCATCGGGGCACTGGCGAACCTTGGCCGGCTGAGCCGTGGCGCCGTCTACGTGAGCGCACTGACGCTCGGGGACTGGAATGGCGCGGCGGACCGCTCGCGCAGCGATGGCGGCGTGCACCTGCGCGAGGCCGGCTGGTACCGGCGGCGTCTGGCGCGGAATTTCCACCCGGTCGGCGCAGGCCTGCTGGCGCGACGCGGTTGCCAGCCCGTGCTGTGGGACCTCGAGCGGAGCTGGCCCGCAAGCCGCTGAATCGCCACGACCGGCCGTGACTGCGCCGTGCCTGCCGGCCAGTCAGGCGGCCCCGGGGCGCGGCAGGCCGGAGCGTGCGCTGGGCCGCCTGCGCGTGACGGCAGGCCTGCGGGCTGGCGGAAAATGTAGAATAATAGGCTGCAAGCACCGACCTGCCGCATGCTGGCAGGCGAATACAACCAGGGGAGCCAGAGGACATGACCAGTTTCAACGGTAGCGGCAACGGTATTGTGCTGGGAGCGGCGGCCGCGATGCTCGCGCTGGCCGGATGCGGCGGCAGCGCAAATGACGCCCTGCCGCTGATCCGGACGCAGATCAGCGTCAAGTCCATCTCGGCGGGCGGCGTCTGCGAGACCATCCCGGTGCGGATTTCTCCGGTCGCGCTGAGCGGCGTGGCCAACAAGTACGCCAACAACCGCATGATGGTCACCGACATCACGATGAGCGGCCCGACCGACGAAAACGGCGCGCCGATGTGCAGCGGTACCGGGGAGTCGCTGCCGATGGCGCCGGGCGAATGGGAGTTCAGCGCACCGCTGCGCTCCGGCGCGGCGACCTGCAAGAAGACGATTACCGCTGACGGCGACCTGAATGTCATCTTCATCGACGGCATCGAGGGCTGCAGCGGCGAGACAGACCAGCCGGCGATGGGTGAGGACATGATGGGCGAAGGCGAGATGGGCGAAGGCGGGATGGGCGAGGCGCCCGCCGCCGAGATGCCGCCCGCCGGCTGAGGCCGCGCCAGCAGTACGGACCAGACCAGGCCGGCGCGGGCGACCGCGCCGGCCTTTCTTGCATGGGGAGTCAGCCCGCGCCGGGCGGATCGATCGGGGCGACTGAAATACTGAGCCGGCCGTAGGGCGACGGCTCGACCACGGCGTCACCACGGCGTTCGAGCCACAGGCGGGTTGCCGCGGTCAGCAGGTCGCCGTCGCGACGTTCCGGCGGCGGTGAGCCGAGCAGCACGGCAGGCGTGAATACGACAAGGTACCGTTCCCTGGCCAGCGCAGGATCGAAGGGTGCCGTGATGGCCAGGCCGGGCTCCCCGCCAGGCACCGTCAGGCCCTGCTCCAGGCGCAGGTTGTCGAGACCGGACACGCGGGTCACGATGAACGTGTCGTCCATCATTGCCAGCACCGGGTAAAACACGCTCGCGCGATCCGCCTGCGGGTCGTCGAACAGGCTGCGCACGCGTACGCGGTACGGTTGAGCCGATTCGGGAAGGCGGAAGGCTGCGAAATGACTGCGGCCGCTCTGGAACTCGAACACCGGGCTCAGCGTGCCGATCACCACATCCAGCGCGCCGGCTTGCGGCAGCTCCGCATAGTTGAATGCCGCCGGGTCGTCGCAGCAGGACGCCGCCCGGTCATAGGCAGCGAACCGCGCATCCAGCGCGGCTGGATAAGGCCGCGCCGACGCGGCACAACCGCTCGCCAAGGTGGCCACAAGGATGATGAGGGCGGGCGCCTTTCGCATGGCATGGCCGGGGTGGTACGGGACGCAAGAGGCTAGCATGCCGCAGTCGGCCCAGGGCGCCTGCGGCCCGGCGTCCTGCGCCGGGCGCGGCCGGAGCCTAGAATCGACCCAGCGGATGGCACGGGGAGCGGCGAGTCCATGCCGGCTTATGCGGTGATCGGTGCGGGACTGGCGGGCATTGCCTGCGCGCGCAGGCTGCGGGCGGCCGGGCTTGGCGTGCGCGTGTTCGACAAGGGGCGCCGGCCAGGAGGCCGCCTGGCCACGCGCGACGGCGAGCAGGCCGCATTCGACCATGGCGCGCAGTACTTCACCGTGCGGGACGCCGGCTTCGCGGACCTGGTGGCCGGCGCGGCGGCGGCGGGATGCGCCGACCGCTGGGTGCCGCGCTGGCCCGGCGGCGAGCAGGAAACCCAGGACCTGTGGGTCGGCGTGCCCGGCATGACCGCGCTGGGCGCGTGGCTTGCGACCGGCCTCGACGTCAATGTGGGTTGCAGGATCACAGCCTTGTCGCGCAGCGGCCGGCACTGGGCCCTGCAGGACGAGTCGGGACGCTGGCAGGGAGACCGCTACGACGCGGTCATCCTCGCGCTGCCGGCGCCGCAGGCGGCCGCCCTGGCCGGCGGGCACACCGGTTCCGCCCAACGGGTGGCCGCGGTGCCGATGTCGCCGTGCTGGACCGTCATGGCAGCCTTTGAGCAGCCGGTCGCGGCGCCACTGGACGCACACTGGGGCGACGACCCGGTGCTGCCGTGGTTCGCGCGCAATACATCGAAACCGGGCCGCACGGGACCGGATGCCTGGGTGTTGCATGCGGGGGGAGACTGGTCACGACAACAGCTGGATGAGGCGCCGCAGGCGATCCAGCAGGCGCTGCTGGCGCGCTTCGCGCGGGCCCTGGGTGTGCCACTGCCTGCGGCGGCAGTCGTGAAGGCGCATCGCTGGCTGCATTCGCGGGTCGAAACGCCGCTCGGCGATTCTTACGTCGCCGATGTCGCGGCGGGAATCTATTTCTGCGGCGACTGGTGCCTCGACGCCCGGGTCGAAGCGGCGTTCCTGTCCGGCGATGCGCTGGGCCGTCGCCTGGCGGCAGGGCACGCGGCCTGAGCCGGCCATGCAGATGACCCTCGAGGCGCTGCTCAAGCTGGTCACGTCGCTGCGTACGCGGCAGCCGGCGGCCACGCAGCCGGCGCAGCTCGACGAGTTGTTCAAGGCGCTGCGGTCGGCCGGTCCTGGCAGTCCGGTAGAGGGCATCGAGCAGCGCATCTGGGCGCTGTGGGCGGGCCACCCGGACGCGGCTTCGGCCAGGCGGCTGGAGCTGGCAACGCGCGCACTGGCGCGCGAGGAATTCGCGCGCGCCGGGCGCCTGCTCGAACCGCTGGTCAACGAATACCCGCACTGGGCCGAGGTGCACAACCAGCGCGCGACCTTGCGCTACCTGGAAGGTCGCGACGCCGAGAGTTTCGAGGACATTCGCCGTACGCTCGAACTCGAGCCGCGCCATTTCGGCGCGGTCTGCGGATTCGCGCAGATCTGCCTGCGCCGCGGCCAGCGCGCCGCGGCGTTGCTGGCGTTCGAAGCGGCGCTCGAGATCAACCCGCACCTGGCCGGCGTCAGCGCGGCAGTCGAGGAGCTGCGCGGCTCGCTCGGCAGCACGCTGCACTGAAGCCCGGCCGTGCCGCGCGGCGGCCTGGACCTGTAACATGTCGGCCGGTCAAATCTGGCCAGGCTGCACGGCGCACAGGTCATCCGCCGCGCCTGCAGCCGCCATGCCGGCCAGTGCATGCACCGCGAGCCACCCGGAGGCAGTGACCCCGATGCAGAAGCAGAGCGCTGCGACCCCGCCGGTGGCGATCGAGACACCGCACGAAATCCGTTCGCCGCACGGCGTACGCCGCGACGATTACCACTGGCTCAGGGATGACACGCGCCGCGACCCGCGGGTGCTGGCGCACCTGCAGGCGGAGAATGCCCATACAGCCGCGATGATGGCTCATGTGCGGCCGCTCGAGGACCGGCTGTACGCGGAGATCCTGGGTCGGATCAAGCAGGACGACACGAGCGTGCCGTACCGCAAGCGCGGGTACCGCTACTACACGCGTTACGAGACCGGCAAGGAATACCCGATCCATGCCCGCAAGGCAGACGATGCGGACGCGCCGGAGCAGGTGATGCTGGAGGGAAACCTGCTGGCGGCCGGATCCGATTTCTACAGGATCGGCGGGCTGGCCGTCGCGACGGACAACCGCATGCTGGCCTGGGCCGAGGATCGCGTGGGCCGCCGCCAGTACACCTTGCGCTTCAAGGACCTCGCAACGGACGAACTGCTGCCGGACCGGATCGGGAATGCGGAAGCCGAAATGGCGTGGGCCGCCGACGGCCGTAGCGTGCTGTACGTGGAGAAGCACCCGGAAACGCTGCTCGGATACCGGGTGCGGCGGCACGTGCTGGGCACGGACCCGCAACAGGACGCGCTGGTCTACGAGCAGGACGACACCAGCCTGTTCACCTCGGTATCGCTGACCAAGGACGACCGGTACCTGCTGATCGTGGCGGGCGGGCACGACACCACGGAAGTCCGCTATGCAGCGGCGGCGGATCCGGCGCTGCATTTTGCGACGATGCTGCCCAAGGAGCCCGGCCACGAGTACTACGTCGAGCATTACGCTGGCCGCTGGATCGTGCGCACGAACTGGCAGGCGCCGAACTTCCGCGTGATCGAGGTGCCGGTCGGCGGTGAGCGACAGCGCGCGGCGTGGCGTGAACTCATCGGCCACCGGGACGACGCGGCGGTCGAGGACTTCGACGTGTTCGACGGGTTCCTGGCCGTGAACGAGCGTTCCGGCGGCCTGCTGAGGATCCGGATCCGCCGGTGGGACGACGGCACGGAGTCCGTCATCGACGCCGACGAGCCGGCCTTCACCATGCGACTCGACGTCAACGAGGAGCTGGACACACCGCTGCTGCGCTACACGTACACGTCGCTGACGACGCCGCTGACGACTTACGACCAGGACATGGGCACCGGCAGGCGAACGCTGCTCAAGCGCGAGCCGGTGCTCGGGGACTTCGATCCTGCGCGGTACGCGACCGAGCACCTGTGGGCCGACGTGCGCGACGGCGCGCGGGTGCCGGTGTCGGTGGTATACCGCAAGGGCTTCGTGCGCAACGGCCGGGCGCCGCTGCTGCAGTACGGCTACGGATCCTACGGTTACTCGAGCGACCCGGCGTTTTCGGTGTCGCGACTGTCGCTGCTGGACCGCGGTTTCGTGTTTGCCATCGCGCACGTTCGCGGCGGCAGCGAAATGGGCCGCCGCTGGTACGACGGTGGCAAGCTGCTGCAGAAGAAGAATTCCTTCACCGACTTCGTCGACGTGACCCGGTTCCTGGTGCGCGAGCGCTACGCTGACCCGCAGCGCGTGTTCGCGACCGGCGGCAGTGCCGGTGGGCTGCTGATGGGCGCGGTGGTGAACCTGGCGCCGCGGGACTACCGCGGTATCGTCACGCAGGTGCCCTTCGTGGACGTGGTGACGACCATGCTGGACGACAGCCTGCCGCTCACCACCAACGAGTTCGTGGAGTGGGGCGACCCGCGCGATAAACCTCACTACGACTACATGCTGTCCTACTCGCCCTATGACAACGTGTCTGCGCAGGACTACCCGGCCATGCTCGTCACCACGGGTCTGTGGGACAGCCAGGTGCAGTACTTCGAGCCTGCCAAGTGGGTGGCACGACTGCGCAAGCTGAAGACGGGCGGCAACCCGCTGCTGCTCCGCACCAACATGGAGGCGGGTCACGGCGGCCGCTCCGGACGCTTTCAGCGCATCCGCGAGGTGGCCGAGGAGTACGCGTTCCTCCTCGACCTCGCCGGTATCGCCGGCTAGGCCGCTGCGCGAGCCAGGCCCATGAGCGACGCCGCAGCCCCTGCCGCACCCATCGCACGCGTCTTCGGGCGGGCCGTCAACGTGCGCGCCGACGAGGCGCCGGCGCTTGCGATGGCGTTCTCCTACCACTTCCTGCTGTTCATGGCGTACTACATCCTGCGACCGCTGCGCGACAGCATGGGCATCACGGCGGGCGTGCGCTCGCTCGACGAGCTGTTCTGGTTCACTTTCGCCGCGATGCTGGCTGCCATGCCGGTATTCGGCTGGCTGTGCGGACGGTACCGGCGCGCCGTGTTCCTGCCGTGGACCTACGGGTTCTTCATCGCCAACCTGATCGGCTTCTGGCTTGCCTTCCGGCTGGCGGGCGACGACGTATGGACGGCGCGCGTGTTCTTCGTGTGGCTCAGCGTCTTCAACCTCTTCGTCGTGTCGGTCTTCTGGAGCTTCATGGCCGACCTGTTCGACCGCGAGCAGGCGCGGCGCATGTTCGCCTTCATTGCCGGCGGCGCGAGCACGGGCGCCATTGCCGGTTCCGGATTCACCGCGTTCCTGGCCGAGACGGTCGGCGACGTGAACCTGTTGCTGGTCTCGGCCGGCCTGCTGGCCGCGACGCTGCTGCCCATGCGGATGCTGATGGCATGGAGCGCGAAGCGCGACACGCCGGCGACGCGCATTGCGGACCTGCCGATCGGCGGCAACCCCTTCGCCGGCGCGGCGCTCGTGGCTCGCTCCGGGTACCTGATCGGTATCGGCGTCTTCGTCTTCCTGCTGGTGACGGTATCGACATTCCTGTACCTGCAGCAGGCCGAGTTGCTGGCCAGCCATCTGCCGGACGGGTCGGCGCGCACGGCGTTTCTGGGCCGCATAGACCTGGCCGTGAACCTGCTTGCCGTGACCCTGCAGCTGCTCGCGGTCGGCAGGCTGACCGCCCGCTTCGGAGTGGCCGTCATGCTGACTTCCATCCCGCTGATGATGGCGGCGGGCTTCGTGCTGCTGGCGACAAACCCGGCGCTCATCACCCTGGTGGCGGTCATGATCGCGCGGCGCGCGGGCGAGTACGCGGTGACTCGGCCATGCCGGGAAATGCTGTTCACGACCGTCAGTCGCGAGACCAAGTACAAGGCCAAGAATTTCATAGACACGGTCGTTTATCGCGGCGGGGACGCGCTGTCCGCCTCGGCCCACGAGGCGGTGATCCGCAGCCTGTCGCTGGGACTGGCCGGCATCGCGTGGCTGGGCGCGGTGGTGGCGGCCGTGTGGGTGGCGGTGGCGGTGCTGCTGGGCCGGCACCATGAGCGCATGAAGCCAGCGCCGGAAACGGTTCCGGAACGGGCCCGAAGCGTCAGCCGCCGGCCAGAGTGAATCGCAGGCGGACCTTGACCCGCTGGTCGACCGGGGCGCCCGACACCATGTGCGGCTCGTAGCGCCAGCGCCGCACGGCACTCAGGACGGCATCGTCGAATACCCCGGCCGGGGTGGCATCGATCACGACCGCCTCGCTGGTGGTGCCGTCGGCCATCACGGTGAATTCGATGTCCACCCAGCCCTCGGTGCCGCGAGCCGCGGCGCGTGCAGGATACGCAGGCGCCGTGTGGGCGATCTTCTTCAGGGCGTTTTCCGGGAGCACGGACTGGACCTGCTTTACCGCGTCGCGGGCGCTGGCGACGGCCGTACGTACGGCGTCCACGTCGGCCCGTCGCGCGCCAGCCGTCTCGGCCGCGGCCACGTAGCGCTCGGCATCCGCGTGGCGGCCCTCGCGGCTCGTGCGCCGCGCCTCGTCGAGCAGCCTCAGGGCCAGCAGCGCCTCGGTGTCCGCGGCCCCGGAAAACGCGGGGTCGGCGGCGCGCAACAGGTCCAGATAGTGACGCGCTGAATCGGTGACCGGCTCCAGCAGCCGGCCCTGCGCAAGGCGCTGGTTGGCGAGGACGAGCAATCGCGAGCGGTCCTCGACCATGCTGGCGAGCCGATCCGAGGCCATCTGCGCATTGAATCCGGCCACGCCCTCGGGATCGACGCCGAGTGCCTGGACGCGCTGCAGCCAGGTCCGCGCAACCGGCTCGTTGCCGTCGGCCCACGCCTGGCGGGCATTGAGCAGCATGGCGGCGGACAGCGCATTGAGTGCCTGCCTGACGCGCGCATCGTTTGGCGCCGCCTGGCGCGCCTGCAGCACATAGGCCTCCGCGCTGTCCATGCCGCCGACCAGCTTGCCGGCCTTCATGCGCTGGTCGGCGACCGCCAGCAGCGAAGTCACCCGCTGCTCCAGCTCGCGCGCTGCGGCCGGGCGGCCAGACGCTGCCTCGGCGGCCTGCTGCTCGAGCCGCCTGCTGTCCTCGGCCAGCTGCGCCGAGAGGAATCCAAGCCGTGAGTGGCTCGGATCGGCGCTGCGCGCCGCATCGAGGGCGTTGGCAGCGGCGGCAATGTCGTCGGCCAGCAGCGCCTGTTCGACCTGGCCCAGCAACTCGTCGGCCACCCGCGTCAGGCCCTGCCGCGCCTGCGCGTTGGCGGGGTCGCGGGCGAGCGCTGCGCGGTACAGGGCGACGGCGTTGCGATCCTGGGGCTCGAAGAGCCTGCCTTGCGAGAGCGCGACGCCGGCCGCGTCCACCAACCGCTGGACTGCGATGGTGTCAGGATCGGGATCGGATCTGGCCGGACCGTCCGGCAGGCTGAAATCGATCGCCTTCCAGGGCGCCCGCTGGATCAGGGCGGCGATGCCCCAGGCCACGAGGCCCAGCGCGAGCAGCGCCGCGACGGCAGCCGCAGAGCGACGGATGAGCTGGCGCGACAGCGTGACCCGCGGCAGCTTGAAGGCGGGTACGCGAGCCGTCTGCGACGGGTCCGCAACCTCGCCGGCCGTCCGACGGACCGGCACCTCGTCGAGGCGCCTGACCGCGGCCTCGATGAAGTTCCGCGCCCGCTCGATCGAGACCGGCTTGTGCAGGAACCGGAAGACAGTCCCGTTGGAAATGAGCGGCCCGAGTTCGACCTCGTCGTCGAGGCGCCCGGAAACGATGATGGGCAGGTCCGTGAATTGATCGCGCAGCCGATCGATGAATTCCGCCGTGCGCTTGCCGGTCAACGCGGCGTCGATCATCAGTATCGCGTAGGGTGCCGCGACCAGCAGGTCGGCGGCATGCATCGCGTTTTCGGCGCGCCAGATGCGACGGCGGCCCTCGACCGCCTTGCCGAGCATGTCGAGCAGCGTTGCATCGTCGACCAGCACGACGACGCTCGCCGACACGCTGGCGGCAGACGCGGTGGTACCCTCCGCATCCGCGGCCTTGCCTGCAGTAGTCAAGTTGTCGGGCACTTCGATGCACAGCCTCGCTTGGACACGGCATGCGCGAAGGGCCTCCGAAAGAACGGCTTTCGCGTGCCGGCAGGACTACAGGGCAATCTTTGACATTTTCTCCAGTGGTGATGGAGACACAGGTCGCGTTTCTGCGTCAGGGCCTGTGATGCAGTTCAAAAATCTCCGTGAATTCTGTGACTTAGCGGCAATCCGGGGGTCAGGATGATGCCTGGCCGCGGATATGTTGCGTAATTGCGTCACTGCAGGCCGGGACTGGGAGCATCAAGGCCTTATGTGAAACTCGACAAGTGTTTCGGCCCGGGCGTATGTTGCCCCCGCAAATGGGCAGCGCCGCGCCAGGCCTCTTGTGCGGTGACCGCGGCGGCCGGGGCGGCGGCCGCAGGCAGGCAGGGACCGGGACAGAGGATTGGGTATGGGCATTCGACGCGCTGCGGCGCGACAGATTACCTTCACATCGAGCCTGCCGCAGGAGTGTCACCGGCAGCTCGAAACCCTGCTGTTCTTCAATGGCCGCCAGGACAAGGTGCGCGGCGGCATCGTCGATGCCATCAACCGTTACGGCGCCCCGGAAATCGTCAGCGATGCCCGCGGCCTGCGGGTGCGCGTGACCGGTCCGGCGGAGGCCCAGTGCCTGTTTGCCGTAGAGTCTCACGGCGACACATGCCGGCCGGTCGGGATTGTCCTGTACACGCGCGACAGCTTCGAACGCATCACGGTCATGCATATCGTGATCGCCGAGGCCTATGCGGCCGGCGGCGTCTTTGCGCGCGAGCACCTGCTGCTGAGGCTGGTGCAGGCCGTCCGGCGCGTGGCACGGAGCACGTCCGGGATTCGCCAGATCCAGCTGCTCTATTCGCAGAGCAGGGAGCGCGCGGCGACCGTCTGCCTCTGAGCCGGCCGCGCGGCCGGCCTCTCACAGCCCCTCCTGACACCGCTGCGCGGCGCCGTCGTGGCGACGGTATGAACGCCTGCACGGCGCCGTGGTCCGATAGGATTAGGATCAACGCCGAAAGGCTGCCCCGTCGGGGGCGGCGAGGCCCGCCGCAGGAGGTAATGCAATGAACCGTCTGGTCAATTCCTGGATGCTGCTGCTGGCCGTGCTGGCCGTGCCGGTCGCCGAGGCGGGGTCCCGCGAGCAACTCGACGCCGAGGTGCGCGAGGCCGTCAACACCCTGTATGAGCACTCCAGCGCGGCCAAGGAGCTCGCGGCGAGGGCCTCGGGGATGCTGGTGTTCCCGAACGTGTACAAGGGCGGCATGGGGATTGGCGGCGAGTATGGCGAGGGCGCGCTGCTGATCGGCGGCAGCACGGTCGCGTACTACAACACCGTGTCGGCGTCGATAGGCTTCCAGCTCGGCGCGCAGAAGAAGAGCCAGGTGATCCTGTTCATGAATCCGGGCGAACTGCAGAAGTTCCGCGACAGCGAAGGCTGGAAGGTAGGCGTGGACGGCAGCGTGGCAATCGCCACGCTGGGCGCGGGCGGGCAGATCGACACCGAGACGTCGAAGAAGCCGATCATCGGCTTCATCTACTCGAACAAGGGACTGATGTACAACCTGACATTCGAGGGCTCCAAGATCACCGAGATCAAGAAGTAGTAGCAGCAGCCCTGGGGGGCCCGGCGGGACGGGCCCGGAGATCATGCGACCCGACCGCCGCCGTGCCGACGTGTTCGTGTTCTTCGCGCTGGCTGCCGGAGCGCTGGCGGGGGTGTTGGCGTCGCTCGGCCACCTGGCCTGGTGGCTGGAGCTGTTCACGCATTTCCGACTGCAATACGCAATCTGGCTCGCCGGCTGCTGCGTCGCCCTGCTGTGGTTGCGCCGGCCGGGACTTGCGCTCGCCGCGCTGGCGCTCGCGGCGGTCAACGCGACGCCGCTGCTCTATTACTACGCAGGCGGCACGGAGCGGCCGGTTGCCGCCGGGCCCGAATTCAAGGCGGTCCTGCTCAACGTGTTCTTCATGAATGGCAGTCACGAGCGCGTGCTTGCTTACGTCCGTGGCGCGGAACCGGATGTGGCGGTATTCCTCGAAACCACGGCGGCCTGGGTTGACGAGCTGCGCTCGCTGGAGGATGTACTGCCCTACCAGGCCCGGGTGGGCGAGATATTCGTCGCCAGCCGCCAGCCGCTGGCGGCGCTGCGCAGCGTGCCGCTGACCGGCCGGGATAATGGCGCGGTCGTATTCCAGGCCGCGTCGGACGGGCTGCCGCTGACGCTGATCGCCGCGCATGCGGACTGGCCGCTGGGACCGCGCGTGTCGGCGGCCCGAAACGGGCAGCTGGATGCGCTGGCGGGGCTGGCCCGGTCGGTGGACGGCCCGCTGCTGGTGCTGGCGGACCTCAATACGACGGCCTTCTCGCCTGCATTCAGGAACTTGCTGGCGCGGAGCGGGCTGGGCGACTGTGCTGCCGGACGAGGGCTGCACCCGACCTGGCCGGCGCTGTTCCCGCCGCTGTACCTGCAGATCGATCATTGTCTGCGCGCGCCAGGGCTGGAGGTGACGCGGCTGACGACCGGCCCGTTCGTCGGTTCCGATCACTACCCGCTGGAGGTCACCGTGCGCGGGCGCAATGCCGCAGGCGCGCTGCGGCCCGACGTTACGGCCTGACGGTCGCGCCGGACATGCCGGCCGTGAGCACGAGCCGCATGGCTGTTTCGACCGGCATGTCGAGCGGTTCGACGGCCGAGCGCGGCATCACGGCGGTATAACCGCCGATCATGTAGCTCATCGGGAAGTATACGACGACCATGTCGGCGCCTGCGGCGCTCAGGCCGAGTTCGGCGCCATCGTCGCGGGTGACAAAGCCGATCAGCTTCGCGCCGCCGAAGCGCGCCAGCACGACGCGCTGCAGTTCGCTGCGCTTGCCGGAGGTAGGCAGGAACTGCATGAAGTCCCGGAATGCGCCATACACGCTCTTGACGACGGGAATGCGCTCCATGAACGCTTCCCAGGATTCCAGCAGCCGGCGCACCAGGAAGGCATTGACGAGGACGCCGGCCGCGAGCAGCAGGACGAGGGCCGCGACGATGCCCATGCCCGGCTGGTAGAAGCGCTCCGGTACGACCAGCACGATCAGGTTGCGCAACAGCGTTTCGGTGCCGGAGCCAATCCACCACAACAACCAGATCGTCGCCGCGAACGGCACCACCACCACCAGGCCGCGCATCAGCACGTTGCTCAGTTTCTTCAGCATGTCGCCCCTCCGTGACGCAGCCCGACCGGACTCGGTCCGCCGCCGACTGGCATCATAGCCGCTCGTCGGTTCCGTCGTAGGAGGAGCGGGTATGCGCCATGTAACGGGTCTCGGGGGGGTGTTCGTCAAGTCTGCTGATCCCGCCCGGCTCATGCAGTGGTACCGCACGCGGCTCGGCATCGAGGTCGACGAATTCGGCGCCCGCTTCGAGTGGTGCGACAAGGTGAACCCGGACCTGGTCGGCTACTCCGTCTGGGGCGTCTTCAGACAGGACAGCGGTTACTTCGACCCCAGCGAGCGGCCGTTCATGGTCAACCTGCGCGTCGGCAACCTCGAGGCGCTGCTTGCGGAGCTGCGCGCCGCCGGCGAACAGGTGGACGACAAGACCGAGGACGGCGAGTTTGGCAAGTTCGGCTGGGTCATGGATCCGGACGGTACCCGCGTGGAGCTATGGCAGCCGCCGCGCGCCGCCCCGGTGGCGCGCCGGTCGGAACACGCGGCAGGACGGCCGCCCGACGGCGATGCGGCTTTCACGATTCGCACGGCCGTTCCCGGCGACATGGCGGTGTTGCTGGAGCTGATCCGCGAGCTGGCCAGTTACGAGCGGCTGCTCGACCAGGTCGAGGCAACCGCCGAGCGGCTGCACGAGGCGCTGTTCGGCGACGATCGTGGCGCCGAGGCCCTGCTGGCCCGCGAGGGCGAAGCGGTCGTCGGCTTTGCGCTGTGGTTCCACAACTTCTCCACGTTCGTGGGCCGCCGGGGCCTGTACCTCGAGGACCTGTACGTGCGTCCGGAATTCCGCGGCCGCGGCTACGGCGAGGCCCTCATGCGGCGCCTGGCCGCGATTGCGGTGGCGCGCGGCTGCGGCCGCATGGAGTGGGCGGTGCTGAACTGGAACTCGCGGGCTGCCGACTTCTACGAGCGCCTGGGGGCCCGCCGCATGAACGAGTGGAACGTGTTCCGCTGGGACGGCGAAGCGCTGCAGCGCGTGGCGCGATCCTGACACCTCGGAACTGTCGCGCCGGACGCAGGCTGGAATATCGGGTAAAATGCGTCCGCACCCAGGTTGATGGTCCGTGCCGCCGGCGACGCCGGCAGGCGGGTGCCCCATTCTTAAGGAGTATTCAGCATGACAGTTGCAAAGGTTACCGAGTTCATTGCCACCTCGAACAAGGGCTTCGACGATGCGATCGCCGTCGGCGTGGCACGCGTCAGCAAGACGGTCAAGAACGTCTCGTCGGTGTGGGTCGCAGACCAGGAAGTGATGGTCTCGAAGGGCAAGATCACGGGCTACAAGGTGCGGCTCAAGGCCACTTTCGTTCTGGTATGAGCCACGTGCCACACCCTGCGGCGAGGGACCCCCGGCTGCCCCCCCTGTTCGCAGCGCTCGCAGTGCTGGCGTCGGCCGTCGCCTGCGCGGGCGATGACGCCAGCCTGATCGGTCAGGAAGCGCTGCTGGCGAGGCTCGCTGCGCAGGATGCGGAGCTGGTCGTGCTGGACGTGCGTACTGGCGCGGAATTTGCCGAGGGTCACGTGCCCGGTGCGCGCAATATTTCCCACGAAGAAGTGGGGGCGCGCCTCAGCGAGCTCGCCGGTGCGCGGGACAAGGACCTGGTCATCTACTGTCACAGCGGCCGCCGTACGGGCATCGCCATCGAGACATTGCGGCAGGCGGGCTTCACCCGCCTGTTGCACCTGGATGGCGACTTCCGCGGCTGGACTGCGGCCGGGCGCCCGGTCGAGCGCGCGGCGGACGGAGCTGACGCCGGAACCTGACCGGGCGGCGCAACGCCGTTACAGGCAGGCGCGAATCCGCTCGGCGTGCGCGGCGAGGGTTGCCGGCTCGGCCATGTCGCCGGCCGGCAACAGCAGTTCCTTTCCCTTGTAGCGCGGCACCACGTGGAAATGCAGGTGGAACACGCTTTGCCCGGCCGCCGCGCCGTTCAGTTGCGCGATCATGATGCCGGGCGGCTCGAAGGCGTCCTGCACGGCACGCGCAACGCGGCGGGTCGTGCGGATCGCCGCGACCAGCGCCTCCTCGGGCAGCTCAAAGATATTCTCGCCCTGTGCCTTGGGCACGATGAGCGTGTGGCCATCGGCCTGCGGCATGATGTCCATGAAGGCGATCGTGTCGTCGTCCTCGAAGACCTTGTGGCAGGGAATCTCGCCGCGCACGATGCGCGCGAATATGTTCGACGGGTCGTAGGCCATGTCGGGACTCCGTGACTGCCGGCGGGGCCTAGGATAGCAGCGGCGCGCGGGCTAGCCGCCGAGCCTGGCCAGGTCGATGTGCACGCTGCGCACGCAATGATCCGGCCAGCGAGCGGATTCATCGCCGCGCGGGTAGATCCACATGCGGTACGAATCCGCCGTCAGCGCCCGGCCCAGCGAGGCGCTCAGCAGGATGTGGTCGATGGCGGAGCGTACCGGGTCCTGCCGCCGGCATGCCTCGGTGGGCGGCGCCGTGCCCGGGTCGACCAGGTCCGCTTCCGGCGGGTCGCCGTCGTCGAGTTCGTACCACATTGCGATGATGTTGCCGCGCGCGTCGCGCGACGGCGGGAACTCGCGGTCGAAGCGTCGGTTGAAGTCCCCCAGCACCGCAAACGGGCGGCCTTCCGCAGCGCGCGCGTCGATCCACTTCTCCAGCATCGGCACCTGGCGCTGCAGCGTGCGGCAGGCTCCTTCGCGTCGCGTCAGCGGGTCGCTATTGCAGCCGGACTTGAGGTGGACGGCCAGCAGGCGGATCTCGCGCGATGTGCCGGGAAACAGGGTCAGGTCCGCGCCCCAGCGCACGTTGTCGCCCTGCATGCCCAGCGCGCGGTAGTCGCGGTTGCAGCGATGCGGGACGCCCTTGCGGATCGCGAAACCGACGTTTTGCACGTGGCGCCGCGCAGTAAAGCAGAAATCGTGGTCCGCAAACACATGCGCCGCTGCGCCGCTGCCGTCCACCTCCTGCAGCGCAACGACATCGGCGTGAATGCCGGCGGCGAAGCCACGCAATCGCTCGAGGTCGCCGTCGCCCCAGCGCGCCCGCGGCACGAGGTCGCAGGGAATTGCCCGGTCGCGACCGGACGCCCGCGCGCCGCGCGGCAGGCAGTCCTGTGCCAGCCGGTCAAAGACGGCCGGCTCCATCAGCCACTCCATGTTCCAGGTCGCCAGCGTCAGCGTGGCGCCGGCGGGCGGCTCGTCGAGCGAGGCACGCGCGCAGCCGGCCAGCGCAATCCCGAACAGCAGGCACGACCCCGACAGGGCAAACTGCCCGACCCGCCGCGCTGCCCCGGCCATCAGGCGCGTCACTCCGGGATCCTCCGGAAGTCCTTCACGAGCGATGCCACGACCGACGGGTCGGCCAGTGTCGAGATGTCACCGAGCTGACCGGCTTCGTCCGCCGCAATCTTGCGCAGGATCCGTCGCATGATCTTCCCGGACCGCGTCTTGGGCAGGGCGGGCGCCCATTGCACGACATCGGGCGCGGCGATCGCGCCGATCTGCTGGCGCACTGACTGGCGCAGCTCCTGGCACAGCACGTCGCTCGGCTGCACGCCGGCAATCAGTGTGACGTAGGCATAGATGCCCTGGCCCTTGAGCGGGTGCGGGCAGCCCACGACGGCCGCCTCGGCCACCTTGGAATGGGCGACGAGTGCGCTCTCGATCTCGGCCGTGCCGAGCCGGTGGCCGGAAACGTTGATGACGTCGTCCACGCGGCCCGTAATCCAGTAATAGCCATCCTCGTCGCGGCGCGCGCCGTCGCCGGTGAAGTACATGCCGGGGTAGGTGGTGAAATAGGTGACGAAGAAGCGCTTGTGATCGCCATAGACGGTGCGCATCTGCCCCGGCCAGCTGTCGAGCAGCACGAGGCTGCCTTCGGCCGGGCCATCCACCGGCCTGCCGTCGCCGTCGACGATCGCCGGCCGGATGCCCGGCAGCGGCCGGGTCGCCGAGCCGGGCTTGAGTGGCGTTGCGCCCGGCAGCGGCGAGATGAGGATGCCGCCGGTCTCGGTCTGCCACCACGTGTCCACGACCGGACAGCGACGGTCACCGACCACCCGGTGGTACCACTCCCAGGCCTCGGGGTTGATCGGCTCGCCGACCGTGCCGAGCAGGCGCAGGCTCTTGCGCGAGCAAGCGGCCACCGGTTGATCACCTTCCCGCATCAACGCACGGATGGCGGTGGGTGCCGTATAGAACAGCGTGACCTTGTGCTTGTCGACGATCTGCCAGAAGCGGCTTGCGGTCGGGTGGTTCGGCACGCCCTCGAACATCACGCTGGTGGCGCCATTCGACAACGGCCCGTAGACGACGTAGCTGTGTCCGGTCACCCAGCCGACGTCAGCCGTGCACCAGAAGATGTCGCCGTCACGATGATCGAAGACGGTCGCGAAGGTGTAGTCCGCATAGACCAGGTAGCCGCCGGTCGTGTGCAGCACACCCTTGGGCTGGCCCGTCGACCCGGACGTGTACAGGATGAAGAGCGGGTCTTCCGCATTCATCCGTTCCGGCTCGCAGGTCGCCGGCTGGCCGGCCACGACGTCCTCGTACGAGACATCGCGGCCCCCGGCCCAGGCGATGTCGCCGCCGGTATGGCGCAGCACGATCACGCGCCGCACGCAGCGCGATTCCGGCCTGGCCAGCGCGGCGTCCACGTTGGCCTTGAGCGGCACCTTGCGGCCGCCGCGCACGCCCTCGTCGGCCGTGATCACGAGCGTCGACTGGCAATCGCGGATGCGCCCGGCCAGCGACTCCGGGGAAAAGCCGCCGAACACGACCGAATGAATGGCGCCGATGCGGGCGCAGGCCAGCATGGCGACGGCCGCCTCCGGAATCATTGGCATGTACAGCGTTACGCGGTCGCCCTTCACCACCCCCAGCGCACGCAGGCCGTTTGCGAACCGGCAGACCTGCTCATAGAGGTCCCGGTAGGTGATGTGGCGGGACACGGACGGGTCGTCGCCCTCGAACAGCAGCGCCGTACGGTCGCCGCGCTCCGCGAGGTGCCGGTCGAGGCAGTTGACCGACACGTTCAACTCGCCGTCGTCGAACCAGCGGATCCTGAAATCCTCCTCGCGGAAAGAAACGTCTCGGATCCGGGTCGGGAACCGCATCCACTCCAGGCGCCGGGCGATGCGTGCCCAGAAACCGGCGGGATCGCGCACGGATTCCTCGTACGCTTGCCGGTAACCGCCGGCGTCGACGACCGCCGTGGCGGCGAACGAGTCCAGAACAGGGTAGGTCGAGGTGCTCATGGTCCGGTCTCCTGTGCCCCGCGCGGGCACACCCCCATCACGATAGGACGCATTCTACGATGCCGGGGATGCCGCAGGCCCGCGCGGCGTGCCGGCTCGTTGACCTGCGTCATTCACAATCTGGCGCAGCCGCGCCAGACTTGGGGGGATCTGCGCAGGCAACGCGGGTGCCGTGCGCGCACCGGAAATGGTTGTGGAGGACGTCATGAAGAAGCTGTTGCTGTTTTCGGTCATCGGGCTGGCCTGCCAGGGCCCGGCCGCCGCCGGGGGCCTTGACGGGCTGGTCAGCGGAGGCCAGGCGTCGCTGCAGCTGCGCTACCGGCTGGAGAACGTGGACCAGGACGGCCTCGGCCGCGATGCGACGGCCAACACCCTGCGGCTGCGGCTGAACCTCACGAGCGGCGCGGTCGGCGGATTCAGCGCCGTGATCGAGGGCGATCGCCTGCAGCCGCTGTTCTCGGAAGACTACAACAGCACGCGCAATGGCCGCACAACCTATCCGGTCGTGGCGGACCCCGAGGGCACCGACCTGAATCAGGCCTACCTGCAGTACAAGGGCTGGCCGGCAACGGTGCTGCGGCTCGGCCGGCAGCGCATCACGCTCGACAACCAGCGCTTCGTGGGCGCGGTTGGCTGGCGGCAGAACGAGCAGACTTACGATGCCTTCTCGATCGAGAATCAGGGGCTGCCCGGCACGACCGTCACCTATGCCTGGGTGGACACCGTGCGGCGCGTATTCGGCCCGGACGCAGGCAGTCCCGCCGCGAAGTTCGAGGGCAATGCGCACCTTCTCAACGTCAAGTACGCTGGATTGCCGGTCGGCACCGTCACCGCCTATGGCTATTTCCTCGACTTCGACGATGCCACGACGCTCTCGTCGCGCACCGTCGGCCTGCGCCTCGACGGCAGCCGCAAGCTGAATGACGCCGCGACCATGACCTGGCGCGCCGAGTACGCCAGCCAGGGCGACTGGGCGGACAACCCGACCAACATCAGCACCGACTACTGGCTGCTCGAGGCGGGACTCAAGGGAGCCAGGGTCGGCGCGGCGATCGGCATCGAGCGCCTGGGCGGTGAACGCGGCACGTTCGCCTCGAACCGGAATCCTGCGTTCCAGACGCCGCTCGCGACGCTGCACGCTTTCCAGGGCTGGGCGGACAAGTTCCTGACGACGCCGGGCGGCGGCATCGAGGACGTCTACCTGAACGTGTCGGGCACGCACGCCGGCGTGGCCTGGCAGGCTGTCTGGCACGATTTCTCCGCCGAGGCGACCAGCGCGGATTACGGCACCGAACTCGACCTGTCGGTGTCGTACAGGATCGCGAAGCGCTACGAAGTGCTGGCGAAGTTCGCCGACTATTCCGCGGGCGGGCTGTTCGCGGACACGCGGAAAGCCTGGCTGCAGATCACCGCCACCTTCTGAAGCCGCGGCAGCGGCAGGCCATGCGACACCACGGCGTCGATCCGTGCTTTGCCGCGGGCCGGCCGCGCCGCTACACTCGCCCGCTCCGCCCCGTCCTGGAATCCCCGGCATGCCGCTGCGCGCGTCCATCGTTCCCGTCACCCCGTTCGTGCAGAACTGCTCGGTCGTGTGGTGCGATGCGACCGGTCGTGGCGCCGTCGTCGACCCGGGCGGCGACCTGGACCGCATCCTCGAAGAGGTGAAGTCACAGAAGGTGCAGCTGGACAAGATCCTGCTGACCCACGCGCACATCGACCACGCGGGTGGCACGGCGGAACTGGCGCGCAGGCTGTCGTTGCCGGTCGAGGGCCCGCAGGAAGAAGACCGGTTCTGGATCGAGCAGCTGCCGCAGCAGTCCGCCATGTTCGGCGTGGCGCAGGTCGAGGCGTTCGAGCCGACTCGCTGGCTCAATCAGGGCGACAGCGTGACGGTCGGCGAGGTGCGATTCGACGTGCTGCACTGCCCGGGACACACGCCAGGACACGTGGTGTTCTCCGACCCGGCAACGAAGATCGCCTTCGTGGGCGACGTGCTGTTCGCCGGTTCTATCGGGCGCACCGACTTCCCGCGCGGCGACTACGACACGCTGATCAGCTCGATCCGCGACAGGTTGTTCCCGCTGGGCGACGACGTGCGCTTCGTGCCGGGCCACGGTCCGATGTCGACCTTTGGCGAGGAACGCCGGTCCAATCCGTTCGTCAGCGACGCGGCCGTGGCAAAAGGCCAGCGGCCGTAAGAGGGAGCGTGACCTCTCCGTGCCGTGAGCGACGGCGCATCGCCGCGTGCGCGCGGGATCCGGCCGGGTCCCGCTTCGCTCCCTGAACCGGATTCGCCCGCTACGCGGACCGCGACCACCTCGCGCGCACGCTTACAGCAGCCCGTAGGTGCGCGCCAGCATGTAGGTCAGCGTGCCCCACATCATGATCAACAGCGGCAGGCCCGCGCGCACGAAGTCGTTGAACCGGTAGTCGGCAGCCGCCATCACCAGCAGGTTGGTCTGGTAGCCCATCGGCGTGGCGTAACTCAGGTTGCAGCCGAACAGCACCGCCAGCACGAATGGTCGCGGGTCGACGCCCAGGGTCGTGGCCATGACGAAGGCCACGGGCGTGCCGACGATGGCCGCGGCGTTGTTCGACACGAAGTTGGTCACGATGGCCATGAACAGCATCAGCGCGCCGAGCAGGACGACCGGGTTCACGTAGGCGCCGATGGCAGCCAGTCCGTGGCCCGCAGCCGCAATGCTGCCGGTCGCGGTCAGGGCCGCGCCCAGTGCCAGGCTCGCCACCACGATCATGATGACGTTCGAGGACAGCGCGTCGGTCGCCTCCTGCCAGCGCAGGCAGCTGGTCAGCATCATGCATGCGACGCCGAGCGCGGCGGCGATCACCATCGGCAGCAGCTTGGTCGCGGCGAGCACGATGATGCCGGCGAAGATCAGCAGGGCGATTGGCGCCTTGCGGGTGTGCGGCAACGGCAGCGCCGCGTCCAGCACCAGGGCGCCTGCAGCCGATTTCAGCGTCTCGACCCGGTCGGCGGGACCCTGCACCAGCAGGACATCGCCAGGCCGCAGCGGGGTGCTGGCCGGATCGAGCGCCTCGTCGCGACCGGGCCGGTGCAGGCCGAGCACCGCCAGCCGGTGCTGGTTGACGAAACGGGCGACGCCGGTCGACGTGCCGGTCAGCTCCGATTCCTCGGTGACCAGCACCTGCGACAGGGTCTGGCCGGCCGGGTCGCCCGGATCGCGTGGCTGGGTCGAACGCAGCGCGGCGCCCAGCGCCGCGGTGTGCTCGCGCAGCTGTTCGGGCGTATCGGCCACGACCAGCCGGTCGTTGGCCCGCAGGGTCTGCGTCGGCAGGCGCGCCAGTTCGTTGCCGGCACGCAGCAGGCGCATGACCCGCATGCCGGCGGCGCGCTTCAGGACGCTGCGCAGCTCGCGGCCGTCGCCATAGCTGCCGGGCGTGATGTCGAGCACGGCATCGAACGACAACCGCGCCGCACGCCGCGCCCCGGAGTCCGAGCTCGGCAGGAGACGCGGAGCAACCAGCCACAGGTAAGGCAGCGCGACGGCGGCCGCGACGGCGACGATGGGCAGGAAGTCGAACAGCCCGAATGCCGGCAGGCCGAGGTCTGCGGCGATGCCCGTGACCAGCAGGTTGGTCGAGGTGCCGATGGTGGTCGCCATGCCGCCGATCAGCACCGCATAGTTCATGGGCAGCAGCGTATGCGTGGCGCTGCTGTCGGTACGTGCGGCGACCGAGAGCAGCACCGGCATCATGAGCACCACGATCGGCGTGTCATTCAGTACGCCGCTGACCATCATGCAGAAGATCAGCATCATGAGAAACGCGACCTGCGGTGCGAAGATCCACGCGCGCGCGAGCAGCCTGGCGAAGGGCTCGAGCGCACCGGTCGCGACCAGGCCGCGGCCCAGCACCATCAGGCAGCAGATGGTGATGAGCGCGGTGTGCCCGAAGCCCGCCAGGAACACCTCCGGGCCCAGCTCGCCACCCTCGGCAGCGTACGGGAAGATGCCGAACACGAGCATCAGCGCCAGCACGGCGAGCAGCGCCGAGGTCTGGATGGGCAACCGCTCGCTGGCAAACAGCCAGAAGGTCATCGCTGCGATGCCGAGCACCGCGATGGCATGCCAGTCGATCGTGAACATGTACAGCGGGTTCATGCGGACCCCGCCGCGGTCGTGCTGCGGGCGCATGCCGCCGGCCGTTCCCCGGTCTGTGCAACCAACTCTTTGACGGTCAATGTGCGGCCTTCATTGCGTGCCGAGGAAACGTGGCAAAAATGCTATCACAGCCACCGTTCACGCCGGATCGAGCAAGCCTGTCACGGCCGCCACGCGGCGCTGCCAGCGCGACATCAGCTCGAGCGTGAACTGGGTGAAGACCCGGACCTTGGCGAGGCGATGACTTGCCGGCGGGTACACGACCGACACCGGTGGGCCGCTCACCGAGCTGCCGGGCAGCAGCACGACGAGCTCGCGCTGCTCGAGCGCTGACGAGGCGAGCAGATCGAACGTCTGCACGATCCCGACGCCGTGCACGGCGGCCAGCAGTACGCTTTCCGCACTGTCGGAAATGGTGCGGAAATCAGCCGTCAGGCTGCGCTGGAGGCCACCTTCGCTGAACAGCCAGGGCTGGGCGTGGGCGGCGCCGGCCGGCCGGAAGCCGATCAGCCGATGCAAGGCCAGGTCGTCCACGGATTGAGGCCAGCCGTGCTGGTCGAGATAGGACGGTGAGGCACAGGTGATCAAGTGGCTGGTCGCGACGCGACGCGCGACCAGGCGCGGGTCGGTGACGGTGCCGCCGCGTACCGCGACATCCACCTGTTCCTCGACGAGGTCTGCCACGCGATCGCTGATGCGAAGGTCGAGCTCGAGTTCCGGGTAGCGCTCGAGGAATCCCCCCAGGGCGGGAATCAACAAGTGCCGGCCAAAAGGAGCCATCACGTCCACTCGCAACACGCCGCGGGGCCTCTCCTGGGCCTGGGTCAGGTCATCCTCCGCTTCCCTGAGTTCCTGGAGGACGCGGTGGCAGCGCTCCAGAAACCTCTGGCCTTCGCTGGTCGGGGCCACCTGCCGGGTGGTCCGGTTCAACAGCCTGACGCCGTAGTGCTTCTCCAGGCGGGCAACCTGGGTGGAGACCATGGCGCGAGACAGGTCCAGATCTTCGGCCGCGCGCGAGAACGAGCGTAGCTCAGCGACCCGGGCAAAGGTCCGCATGGCGGCGAGGTAATCCATGCCCGTATTATTCACTATTAGTGAATAAAGATTTCAATAGACTGGTCTTTTTCTAAACAATACTTGGATCCATGCTCCTCCCCGTGATGAAACCACAGAGGAGTAAGGCCATGTTCCTGTTCAATCGGTCCTTTTGGGCAGTCCTGGCCGGGTTGGCGGTAGCGGCCGCACCGCTGCTGCTGGCTTAATGCGCTCCAGCCCCTATGGCAGGCGCGGGAACAGTGCCCGCAGCAAGGCGACCATCGCCAGCACAATGAGCGCAGCGCCGGCGTTGTGCGCCGTGCCAAGCCAGAGCGGCCACCCCTGCCAGATCAGGTTGGTCCCGATCAACAGCTGCAGCAGCAGGCTGGCCAGCACGGCGACCGCCGCGATACGGACCGGCCGGGTCTGGCCACGCCGCCACGCGGAAATCGCGAGGGTGATCAACAGCACGGTCACCAGGTAGGCGCCAATCCGGTGCGTCTGCTGGATGGCAACGCGCGCCGGTGCGTCCAGGACGCCGCCTTCGTAGTCGATGCCGAGGCCGCGCCACAGCACGAAGGCGTTGCCGAAGTCCATGTCCGGCCACCAGCTCTGCTGGCACTTGGGAAAATCGGGGCAGGCCGCCCCGGCGTAATTGCTGCTGGTCCAGCCACCGAGCGCTGCCTGCATCAGCACAAAGACCATCGCGACGATGGCCAGCCGCCGGACCCTGCGTTCTGCCGCCTTGAGGTCGCGGCGCTCCGGATCCAGTGACAGCCAGCCCAGCATGGCGAGGGTGGTGAGACCGCCGAGCAGGTGCAGGGTCACGATCAGCGGTTTGACCAGCAGGGTGACGGTCCACATGCCGAGCAGGATCTGCAGCACCACGGTCCCCAGCAGCACCCACGGCAATACCCGCGGCTGAACCGGGTCACGGCGGTTCCAGACGGACAGCGCGGCGAGCCCGATCACGAGCAGGCCGAGCGTACCGGCAATGTAGCGGTGGACCATTTCGTTGAGCGCCTTGTGGTACTCGAACGGGCGCTCCGGATACGCCGCATTGATCTCGCCGACCTGCGAGGTCAGTTGCGCCGGATGCATGTGGCCATAGCAGCCGGGCCAGTCGGGGCAGCCGAGGCCGGCGTCAGTCAGCCGCACGAATGCCCCGACCACGACGACGATGGCGCACAGCACCGTCGCGGCACGCGCCATCCACCTGAACCAGCCGAGACGCTTGTTGCCTTGCATGCCTATCTCCGTCGCAATGGCCGCGGCCGACGGTCGGCCGGTATTCGAGAGCCCGGGCTGGCCGCGCGCCGCGCGGGCAGCCCATTATCAGCTTGCTGAGCGGGTCGACAGGATACAGTCATCCTGCGCGCCGTCAGGCGCCAGCCCCCGCCGTCGGCGGCAGCGCATAGATCTGCGGCAGGTTGCGCCACGCGCCGGCCGCGTCCATGCCGAATCCGAACACGAAAAGGTCTGGTACCGACACGCCCACGTAGTCCGCTTCGATCACGGGTGGCAGGGCGCGCTGCTTGCGCGCAAAGGCCGCAACAAAGACGGCCTCGGCACCGCGCGCCAGCAAGGCGCCATGCAGTGCCGCCAGCGTGCGGCCTTCGTCCAGGATGTCGTCGAGCAGCAGCACCGTGCGCCCGGCCACGTCCTCGTGCGGGCCGGTCAGCCACTCGAGCTCGCCGCCGCGGGTCGCGTTGCCGTAGCGCCGCGCGTGGATGAAGTCGCAGTCCAGCGCGAAGCGCAGCCGCGGCAGCAATTGCCCGGCGAAGACCAGGCCGCCCTGCATGACGGTGACCGCGAGCGGCCGGCGATCGGCCAGGTCGGCGGTGATGTCGCGCGCCAGCCTGTCCAGGGCGCGCTGGATCTCGTCATGCGGGATGACGAGTCGCGAACCGGCCGGCAGCGGGTCGGGGCCGGCGCCGTGGCCGGCTGCTGCGGAATCGTCCATCCGCGGATTCTACGCTGTGCGCGGCCGGAAGCATGATTCGCGGTTGCCAGGGGTAGGCGGAACGCGGCGGGCAGGCGGGTGCGTGACAGGCAGGCGGCGCTCTACAGGTGCCGCTCGATGCGCCGGAACAGGTCCACGCAGTCCACGAGGTCGGTGATGTAGTCGAGCTTGTCGGTCTCGAGCGTCAGCACCGGCGACAGGTCGTACTGCTTGAACCACTCCTCGTAGAGCGCATTGAGCCGGCGCAGGTAACCGACCGGGATGTCCTGCTCCATGGCGCGGCCGCGGGAGCGGATGCGCTGGCGCAGCGTGCGTACCGGACAGCGCAGGTAGATCATCAGGTCGGGCGGGTGCAGGGAACGGCGGATCGACTGGTACAACGCCCAGTAGGTGTCGAAGTCTCGCTTGTTGATGAGCCGCTGGCGGTGCAGGTTGCGCGCGAAGATCTCGGCGTCCTCGTACAGCGTGCGGTCCTGCACGACCGTGCCCGGCTCGTCCTGCATGCTCAGGTGCAGGCGGAACTTGTGCGTGAGGAAGTAGACCTGCGAGCGGAACGCCCAGGTCTTCATGTCCCGGTAGAAATCCGCGAGGTACGGGTTCCTGTCGTTCGGCTCGAAAAAGGGCTTCAGGCCGTACTTGCGGCACAGAAACTCGGTCAGCTCCGTCTTGCCGGCGCCGATGTTGCCCGCGAGCGCGATGAATTTCTTGGCGGCCATGCCGCCGCGATTATGGGCTATTTCGGGCGCTCAGTGACCGCCGATCACCATCAGTTCACGAACGCTCCCAGCCGGGTCATGAACGTGTGGTTGCCCTCGATCGTCATCAGCGCGATCAGCACCAGCAGGCACAGCGGCGGCACCAGGATGGCCAGCTTCAGCGCGAGCCTCTCCCAGCTCATGTGCATGAAGACCGCGATGATCAGGCCGGCCTTGATCAGCATGAACGTGATGATCAGCGACCAGCGCAGCATCCCCTCAAGATGGTAGTAGTCGACCATGTAGGAGAAGGTGCTGAACACGAACAGCAGCAGCCAGACCCCGAGGTACAGGCCGATGGGATGTTGTTGTCCTTCCTGTGCCATGGCGGATTCCTACCAGAGATAGAAGAAAGCGAAGATGAAGACCCACACCAGGTCGACGAAATGCCAGTACAGGCCGGCGATCTCGACCGTCTGGTAGTTGCCGCGACGCTCGTAGACGCCGGTCCAGACCCGGCGCGCCACGACCAGCAGGTAGATGACGCCGGCGGAGACGTGCAACCCGTGGAAACCGGTGATCATGAAGAACGACGAGCCGAACTGGGCGGCGCCCCACGGGTTGCCCCAGGGCCGCACGCCCTCGTGGATCAGCTTGGTCCATTCGAAAGCCTGCATGCCGACGAACATCGCGCCCAGCGCTGCGGTCGCCACCATCAATGCGACCGTCTTCCGCCGGTCGCGCCGGTAGCCGTAGTTCACCGCCATGGCCATCGTGCCGCTGCTGGTGATCAGCACGAAGGTCATGATGGCGATCAGCAGCAGCGGCAGCGTAACCCCGCCGACGGTCAGCGCGAACACCTCGGTCGGCAGCGGCCACGGCACCGTGGTCGAGATCCGCACGTTCATGTACCCCACCAGGAAGCAGGAGAAGATGAACGTGTCGCTGAGCAGGAAGATCCACATCATGGCCTTGCCCCAGGGCACCGAGAACGCCTGCTTGTCAGCGGCGTAATCGGCGACCACTTCCCGCCAGGGGCTGGTGGCTGCGGCTACTTGCGCGTCTTGTGCCATCGAGGAAGGCTCCCTTACATGTACAGCAATACGGCGAACACGACGATCCACACCAGCAGCAGGTAATGCCAGTACTCGCTGCACAGTTCGACGCTCAGCTTCAGGTCGATCAGTTCGGCGCCGCCCAGCAGCCGTCCGGTGGTGCGGCCCCAGACCCACAGGCCGCCCAGCAGGTGCAGGCCGTGCACGGTCGTCAGCAGGTAGAAAAAGGCGGTCGCCGCGCTGGCTTGCACGAAGTAGCCGGCGTCGCCCAGCTGCTGCCAGGCGACGAGCTGGCCGGCGAGGAACGCCAGGGTCAGCACGCCGCCGGCCAGCAGGCCGCTCCTGACGCTGCCCGGCCGACCGCGGCCGGTGGCGCTGCGCGCGAACTGCAATGCGACACTGGCGGCGACCAGCAGCAGCGTGTTCAGCCACAGGATGCGCGGCAACGCGACGTGGCTCCACTCGCCATGGTGCATCCGCATCGAGTAGGCGGACAGGAACAGCGCGAACAGTGACGTCACGACCGCGAGGAAGATCCACAGGCCGATGCGGGTGGGCGCGACGTTGATCGCGCCGACGTCACCGCCCTGCGCGGTGCTGTCCCAGGACCGTGCCGTGAGGCGCCGCACGACCAGGATCCAGATGACGATCCCGACCAGCAGCGCCGTGGTGATGGTGACGGCGCTCAATGTTTGTCCCCGTGTTGCCGGCCGCCCTCGAAAGCCGGGTCGAGCGGCACGTTCTGCGGGATGAAGTCCCTGGGCGCTCCCGGCACGCTGTAGTCATAGGCCCAGCGATGCACGACCGGCAGCTCGGCGCCCCAGTTGCCGTGCTTCGGCGGCGTGTCGGGCGTCTGCCATTCGAGCGTCGTGGCGTTCCAGGGATTGGGGCCGGCCTTCTCGCCCTTCCACAGGCTGGTGATGACGTTGTACAGGAACAGCAGCTGGGCAGCCGCGACGAGCAACGCCGCGATCGTGATGAACGCGTTGATCGTGTGCACCGAGTCGGGGATGAAGTCGGTCGTGCCGAGCGCGTAGTAACGCCGCGGCACGCCCAGGATGCCGAGGTAGTGCATCGGCAGGTAGATCGCGTAGGTGCCGAGGAAGGTCAGCCAGAAGTGCAGCTTGCCCAGGCCCTGGTTCCACATGCGGCCCGTGACCTTCGGGTACCAGTGATAGATGGCGCCGAACAGCACCAGCACCGGCGACACGCCCATCACCATGTGGAAGTGGCCGACCACGAAGTACGTGTCGGACAGCGGCACGTCCACCGTGACGTTGCCCAGGAACAGGCCGGTCAGGCCGCCGTGCACGAAGGTGAATATGAACCCGATCGAGAACAGCATGGGCACGGTCAGGTGGATGTCGCCGCGCCACAGCGTCAGCACCCAGTTGTAGACCTTGATCGCCGTCGGGATGGCAATGATCAGGGTGGTCGTCGCGAAGAAGAACCCGAAGTAGGGGTTCATGCCGCTCACGTACATGTGGTGGGCCCAGACCACGAAGCTGAGGCCGCCAATAGCCAGGATGGCCCAGACCATCATGCGGTAGCCGAAGATGTTCTTGCGGGCGTGCGTGCTCAGGAGGTCCGAGACGATGCCGAAGGCGGGCAGCGCCACGATGTAGACCTCGGGATGGCCAAAGAACCAGAACAGGTGCTGGAACAGCAGCGGGCTGCCGCCCTGGTGATCGAGTACGGTGTCCTGGGACAGCACCGCGGGCATGAAGAAGCTGGTGCCGATCGTGGCATCCAGCGTCATCATGATCGCGCTGACCAGCAGCGCGGGAAACGCCAGCAGGCCCAGGATCGTGGCCATGAAGATGCCCCAGATGGACAGCGGCATGCGCATCAGCGTCATGCCCCGCGCACGTGCCTGCAGGATCGTCGTGACGTAGTTCAGGCCGCCCATGGTGAAGGCGACGATGAAGATGCCCAGCGACACGAGCATCAGCACGATGCCGGCGCCGGCGCCCGGCGTGCCGGGCGTGACGGCTTGCGGCGGGTACAGCGTCCAGCCCGCGCCGGTCGGTCCGCCGGGCACGAAGAAGCTCGCCAGCAGCACCAGCACGGCCAGGAAGTAGACCCAGAAGCTCAGCATGTTCAGGTACGGGAACACCATGTCCCGGGTGCCCAGCATCAGCGGAATCAGGTAGTTGCCGAAGCCGCCCAGGAACAGGGCGGTGAGCAGGTAGATCACCATGATCATGCCGTGCATGGTGATGAACTGGTAATAGTCCTGCGGGTTGATGAAGTGAAACGTGTCCGGGAAGCCGAGCTGCAGCCGCATCAGCCCGGACAGCACCAGCGCGACCAGCCCGACGAAGATCGCCACGCAGCCGTACTGGATCGCGATCACCTTGTGATCCTGGCTCCACACGTACTTCTCGATGAACCCCTGCGGCTCATGCATGTGGGCCTCGTGGTCCCGGTCCGCGATTGCCACGTATGCCATCAGTGATGTCCTCCGTTCGCCTTCGCGGTCTTCATGACGCCGCCGCCCGGCGGGATCGCCGGCGGCGGCACCGGCAGCGTGTTGATGTAGGAAACCAGGTCGGCGATCGCGCGGTCGTCCTTCAGCGTGTCGGACATGGCGATCATCTGGGCGCCATAGAAATCCTGCCGGTGCTTGCCGCGTACGCCGCTCCTGAAATTCTGCAACTGCCGTACGGTGTACCAGTCGCTCATCTGCGCCAGCCGCGGCGCGTTCTGCGACCAGGCGCCCTGGCCCGCGGCGCCGTGGCAGACGGCGCAGGTGACGTACAGCTTCCTGCCGCGCTCTGCGTCGCCGCTGACCGTGACCGGCACCGGCCGGTCGGGCAGCGTGGCGATGTAGGCCAGCACGTTCCTGTTGGCGGCCTCGTCCGGCAGCATGGCGGCGAAGGCCGTCATCTGCGCGCCGTAGTCGTCGCCGGCCTGCGCGCCGCGCAGGCCGTGCCTGAAGTTGTCGAGTTGCCGCTGCAGGTACCAGGATTGCTGGCCGGCCAGTTTGGGCGCGTTCAGCGCGGCGTTGCCTTCACCCGCGGCGCCGTGGCAGGCGGTGCAGACGGCGAACAGGGCCTGGCCCGCCGCAGCATCCGGCGCGGCCCGCGCCTGCATGCTGCCGAACGTCGGCTGGGCGGCGAGCCATGCGTCGAAGTCCTCCTGCTCGTCCACGATGACGCGGCCGCGCATGGCGAAATGCGCCATGCCGCAGAGTTCCTCGCACAGGGCGTCGAATTCGCCGACGAGACTCGGGGTGAGCCACATGTAAGTAATCATTCCCGGGATCATGTCCATCTTCACGCGGAAGTTCGGGACCGTGAAGTTGTGCAGCACGTCGTTCGACCGCAGCAGCAGCTTGACGGGCTTGCCGACGGGCAGGTGCAGTTCGGGACGGGCGATCAGCACGTCGTCATGCCCGTGCGGATCGGCGGGGTCGATGCCGAAAGGGTTGCCGGGACCGACCAGCTCCACGGCGCTGGCGCCCAGCACGCCGTCGTGACCGGGGAAGCGGTAGTTCCAGTGCCACTGCTGGCCGACGACCTCGACCTCCGCCGCGCCTTCCGGGGGGTTGACGAACTTGCCCCAGATGAACAGTCCGGGCGCCAGCATCGCCACGACGCCGACCGTCGTGATGCCCGTCAGCCACCATTCCAGCTTGTTGTTCTCGGGCTCGTAATCCGCCTTCTGCCCCTTGCGGTGGCGGTAGCGGATCACGACCCACGCCAGGAACAGGTTGACCGCGACGAACACCGCGCCGGTCACCCAGAACGTGAGGACGACGGTGTCGTCCATGGTCCCCCAGTTCGACGCGATCGTCGTGAACCACCAGGGACTCAGGAAGTGGAAGACCAGCGAGCCGATGACCAGCAGGATCAGTACCACAGCAATCGTCATCTTCGACCCCTATGAGAAATGCGCGGCCCGCCTTCAAGCCGCCCGTGCACGTCGACGTGACAGGCCGCGGCCTGTCGCGATGTCAGCGAGCAGTTGAAGTTCAATCTGGCCGCCGGATTCCTGGTGGCCGGCTCCGCCGGCCGGCCCGTCCAACACGGCCCGCCGCCCCCCGGATGCCGTGAACACTGCCCATCGTACAGGCTGATAGGTAATTGCCGCAAGCCAGAAACTCCAGTCGTTTCACTGGGATAGCGCGTCTAGGCCGCGGAATGACGTGGTTCGGCCCGACTGCGGGCGCGTAGTACAGTTAGCTGCCCGGCTCGTGCGGACCCCGACCGTTGCGAAACCCGGTCCCCAGTGTCACGGGGGTGGACCTGCAAGATGCGTGAGATGACTCTCGCCCAGAGCGTGATCCGGATCGTGGAGGGGACCGCGCGCCAGCATGGCGGAACGCGTGTGAGCGCCATCACGCTGCAGGTCGGACTGCTGGCCGGCATCGAGGTCGAGGCGCTGCGATCCTGCATCGGCGCCGCCAGCCGGACGGGCCTTGCGGAGGGCGCGACGCTGGTCATTGAGCAGCCCGGCGGCAGCGCCTGGTGCAGGTCCTGCGGCGAATCAGTGCCGCTGTCCAGCCTGATCGAACCCTGCCCCCGCTGCGGCAGTCACCAGCTGCAGGTGACTGGCGGCAACGAGCTCAAGGTCTGCGAGATCGAGATCCGCTAGCAGGGCACATCGTCCCGGCCAGCGGTCAGGAACCGGGCGTCAGCGCGGGCAGGCGGGTGAGGAATGTCGCGGCCCGGCGGGCGTCCGGCTGCAGCAAACGGCCGATGACGCCGATGCACGGCGCGGGCAGGCCGCGTTCCAGGCTCGTCAGGTTGTCGTCGAGCCGCTCGAAGCCGGCATCAATCGCGCTGCCGATCCAGCCGGCGAAACCAAGTCCGCGCGCTGTGATGGCTTCGGCGGTCAACAACGCATGGTTCAGGCAGCCGAGCCGCAGGCCGACGACCAGCACGACCTCGAGCCCCAGCGCCGCCGGCAGGTCGGCAAACGAGTGCTGCGGCGCCAGCGGCACCAGGAATCCCCCGGCGCCTTCGACGACCACCACGTCGCTGCCCTGGCGCAGGCGTGACAGCGCCTGCACGATCGGTTCGAGACGAATCTCGAGCCCCGCTTCGGCCGCCGCGATGTGCGGCGCGATGGCCGGTTCGAACAGGTACGGGTTGACGACTTCGTAGGGCCATTGGCGCGAGCTTTCCGCCGCCAGCGCCAGCGCATCGCCGTTGCGCAGGCCCTGCGGCGTGCCAAGCGCACCCGACGCCACGGGCTTCATGCCCGCGACCGAGCGGCCGCGCTCGCGCCACGCGCGCAGGAGCGCACAGGCCGCCAGCGTCTTGCCCACGCCGGTGTCGGTACCGGTGACGAAGAAGTCGCGGCGCGTCATGGCGGTCACCCCCTGTGCCTGTGACCGATGCCGGCGGCATCCACGGTGAACTCGCCGCGCCGCTGCACGCGCTGCGGCGCGCCGGCCGGTCCCCACGCCTGGCCGTGCACCACCTCGAAGCTGGCCGGCAGCACGCCGTTGTGGCGCAGCGGCTCGTAGGCCGCGGCCATCGCGGTCAGGCGGCCGCGCCCCGTCAGGGCACGCGTGCGAGCGGCCGACAGGTTGCTGGCACCGGCCGCCTGAAGGTCGCGCAGCAATGCGGTGACGTCGCCGTAGGTCAGCGTGTAGCGCGTCACGTCGAGAACGGGCTCGGCGAGGCCCGCGCGCAGCAAGCCGTCGCCGATGTCGTGCATGTCCGCCAAGCTGTGGTCTGGCGCGCCGGCGCCGGCCGCAGCGCGCAGTTCGCGCAGGGTGTCGGGGCCGAGGGTCGTGAAGTGAACGAGTCCATTCGGCGTGATGACGCGCCGGAACTCGCGAAACGCCGCGTCGAGATCGTCGCACCATGGCAGCGCGAGATTGCTGAACAGCAAGTCAACGCTGGCGTCCGGCAGCGGCAGCCGTGCCGCCGCCGCGCAGACGCGCGCGTGCGGCGCCCGACCGGACTGGCGCAGCATGCCGAGGGACAGGTCGATGGCGATCACCACAGCGGCCGGGTAACGTGCGGCGAGGGCCCGCGCGCCGCGGCCGGTGCGGCAGCCCAGGTCCAGGATGGTCGCGGGTGTGAGCGCGACGTAGGACAGCCTTTCCATGAGGTCGTCGCATACCTCGGCCTGCAGCACTGCGTGATCGTCGTAGGTGGCCGCGGCGCGGTCGAGCGACCGGCGCAGCGCGCTGCGGCGGAGGTCCAGGTCGGCGGTCATGACCGGCCAGGGTCGTCCCGCTGCGGAAGGCATTCCCGCAGTGCTTCGACCAGCCGCTCCACCTCGGCGTCGGTGTGCTCGGCTGAGAACGTGACCCGTAGCCGCGAGGTGCCCGCCGGCACCGTCGGCGGCCGAATGGCCGTCACCAGCAGGCCACGCTCGAGCAGTGCATCGCTGGCGGCCACGGCCGCGACCGGATCGCCCAGCAGTACTGGCTGGATCGGCGTCTGCGACTCGGCGACCGCAATGCCGGCGCCGGTCGCCAGCCTGCGGAACAAGGCGGCGTGCGACAGCACGCGCTCGCGGCGCCAGCACTCGGCGTCGCTGAGGACGAGCGCTGCGCGCGCCGCCGCAGCCACCGCGGGCGGCAGTGCCGTCGTGTAGATATAAGTGCGGGCACGCTGGATGAGCAACTCGATGAGGTCCTCGCCGCCGGCGACGAAGGCGCCGAACGTGCCGAAGGCCTTGCCGAGCGTGCCCATGAGTATCGGGACGTCGGATCCGGACAGGCCCCAGCGTTCCACAGATCCCCGGCCGCTCGCGCCCATCACGCCCAGGCCGTGCGCGTCGTCGACCATGAGCCACGCGCCGTTGCGGGCGCAGCTGGCCGCGAGCGCAGGCAGCGGGGCGAGGTCGCCGTCCATGCTGAACACGCCGTCCGTCATGACCAGCGCGAGGCCGCCGCGGTCGCCAGCCAGTTGCTCCTCGAGCGCCGTTGCGTCGCCATGCGCGTAGCGATGGAAGCGCGCGCCCCGCAGGCGGCCGGCGTCGAGCAGCGAGGCATGATTGAGCTGGTCCTCGAACACGGCGTCGACGGGCGACAGCAGCGCGCTGGCAATGCCGAGGTTCGCCATGTAGCCGGTCGAAAACAAGAGGGCGCGTGGACGGCCGGTAAATTCCGCCAGCGCCAGTTCGAGCTTGCGGTGCTCGGCGTGGTGGCCGCAGACGAGGTGCGAGGCGCCGCTGCCGACGCCGCAGGCGCGTGCCGCGCGCACGAAGGCCTCGCTGACGGCCGGATGCCGGGCCAGTCCCAGGTAATCGTTGGAGCAGAAAGTCAGGCACTCGCGGCCATCCACCACCACATGGGTGCCGGGTCGCGGGTTTCGCGGGTTTTCGACCACGCGCCGGTGGCGGTACAGGCCGCGGGCCGCAAGATCGTCGAGTCGTTGCCTGAGCATGCGGATGGAGGGGGACGGACCCCGCAGGGGTCAGGCGCCGCCAGCCAGGGTGTCCGCCGTTCGTTGGGTCCGGAGGCTGGCCCCGCAGGGGTCTGGCCCCTCCTGCAGCGACCGCCCGGTCGCGGCTTCCGGCCTGATCCCCAGCCGCCGGAACAATGCCTGGTCGTGCGCGGTGTCCGGATTGCCGGTGGTCAGCAGCTTCTCGCCGTAGAAGATCGAGTTCGCGCCGGCCAGAAAGCACAGCGCCTGCATCTCGTCGCTCATGTCGGCTCGCCCGGCGGACAGCCGCACGTGCGAGCGGGGCATCAGGATGCGCGCGACCGCGATGCAGCGCACGAAATCCAGCGGGTCCATCGGTCCGGTCCTGGCCAGCGGCGTGCCCGCGACGGGCACGAGCTGGTTGATCGGCACGCTCTCGGGGTGCGGGTCGAGCGTCGCGAGCGTGTGCAACAGGGCCGCCCGGTCCGCGGGTTCCTCGCCCATGCCGAGGATGCCGCCGCAGCAGACGTTGATGCCGGCGCCGCGCACGGCCTCGAGTGTGTCGAGCCGGTCCTGGTAGCTGCGCGTCGAGATGATCTTTCCGTAGAAGGCCTGTGACGTGTCGAGGTTGTGGTTGTAGTAGTCGAGCCCGGCGTCCTTGAGGGTATGCGCCTGGTCCGGGGTCAGCATGCCGAGCGTCGCGCAGGTCTCGAGGCCCAGTTCGCGGACGCCGCGCACCATCTCCGTGATCACCGCCAGGTCGCGGTCCTTGGGGCTGCGGTACGCGCCGCCCATGCAGAACCGCGTCGCGCCGGATTCCCTGGCTGCGCGGGCCCGCTCGACCACGGCCTCGACCTCCATCAGCGCCTCGCGCGACAGCCCGGTATCGTGGCGCACGCTCTGCGGGCAGTACGCGCAGTCCTCCGGGCAGGCGCCCGTCTTGACGGACAGCAGTGTCGAGACCTGCACTTCGTTGGGATCGAAATGACGCCGGTGGGCGGTTTGTGCGTGGAAAAGCAGATCCGCGAACGGCAGCTCCAGCAGGGCGCCGACCTCGTCGGGCGTCCAGTCTGAGCGGACTTCGCCGGGGTGCAGGGTGCCAGCAGACATGACTTTTCGTTCCTTTCGGCTCGATTGACCGCGCCGCAGGCGCCCGTGGTCGGCGCACGCTCGGGTGGCATGAAACCGGGCAAGTATTGGAACGCGGCGCGGGCCTGTCAACCCAAAGCATCGAACGGGGTTTACGGGTATTGCGACCGCATGCTGGCGCGGGTCTTCCCGCCACGATGCCTGTTGTGCCTCGACCCGGGGCAGGCGCCGGCGCTGGACCTCTGCGCAGGGTGCCAGGCCGACCTGGCGCGCGACCTGCCTTCGTGTACCGGCTGCGCAAAGAAACTGCCCCGGCCCGAGACGTTCCTGTGCGGCGAATGCCTGGTCCGGCCGCGCGCGTTCGACGCCGCATTCGCGCCATACCTGTACCGGCATCCGGTGGACTGGATGATCCATCGCATGAAGTACGCGGGCGAGATTGCCGCCGCGCGTGTCTTCGGGACCTTGCTCGGGCAACTCGTGCGCTCATCGCACATGGTGCACGTCGAAGCGCTGCTGCCGGTGCCGCTGCACCGCGTGCGCGAGGCCCGTCGCGGCTACAACCAGGCGCTGGAAATCGCGCGCTACGCGGGGCGCGACCTGGGTCTGCCGGTGGCCTTCGATGCCTGTCGTCGCACGCGCGACACGGCGCCGCAGGCTGGCCTGGACGCGACGGAACGGCGCCATAACCTGCGGGGCGCATTCGCGCTGGCGCGCCGGCCCGACTTCAAGCGCATCGCGATCGTGGACGACGTGCTGACGACCGGCAGCACCGTGGACGAACTGGCCGCCGTTCTGAAAGCAGCCGGCGTGGACTGGGTCGAGGTGTGGGCGGTGGCCCGGGCGTGAGGAGACTACTGCACGGTGCGCAGCCAGGTGGTGGCGTCCTGCGGCTTGCCCTCGGCGAGCCACTCGAACACGACGCTGTGCCACATCACCCGCTGCACGTAACCGCGCGTTTCATTGAACGGGATGTTCTCGACCCACACATCGGCATCGAGCGGTTGTGCCGGCAGCCAGCGAAGCGCCGCGTTGGGGCCGGCGTTGTAACCTGCCAGCGCCGGCAGCACCTGCCCGTCGAAGCGCGCGATGAGTCCCACCAGGGTGCCGCCGCCTAGCACGACGTTGACGGATGGATCCGTCAATGCGGTGTGGCTGGGCGGCCGGCGGCGCAGCTCGACGGCGGTGCGCCGCGCCGTCGCCGGCAGCAGCTGCATCAGGCCGATGGCGTTGGCGCTCGAAACGGCCTGCGGCTGGTAGAGGCTCTCCTGGCGTATGACGGCATACACCAGCGTGGCCGGCAGCCCGGTCAGTTCGGTCGCGGCGCCGACCTCGCTGTCGTACGGACGCGGGTACAGCAGCCGGTAGTCGTTGAACAAGCCCTGCTTCGCGGCGCTGGCGATGACCTGGAAATGCCAGCCCCATTGGGCGGCAAGCCCGATGGCCTGGAACTGTTCGGCGGCCGGCAACGCGGCATGTCCGCGGCTCCATTCGGCGGGCGCCAGGTGTTCGAGCCCGACCAGCAGCAGTTCGCGGGCCCGCACGAAGGCCGGTCGTGTGCCGAGCCGGGCGACGATGGCGGCATCGAAGGCCAGCGGCTCGGGGTGTGGCGCGAATGGCACTCCCAGCCGCGCTGCGGCGAGCACCGCATACCAGTTGTCGGTCTGGATCACCGCCGCATACAACGGCCGCGCCCGCTCGGGCCTGCCCAGCACATCGGCGCACCGCGCCGCCCAGTAGCGCCAGCGTGTTTCGTCGCGAAGCGGCTGGGGCATGGCTTCCAGTGCGGCCGACGCCGCCTGCCAGTCCCCGGTCCACAAGGCTGCACGCACCCGCCACTCGTGCGCCACGTCGTCGTAGTCGGCGGCGGCAACCTGCGCGAATCGCGCCAGCGCCTCCGGGCGCCGGCTCCAGGCCAGGCTCAGAGCCAGGTCGCGCGCAAAGCGGCTCGCCTGGCTGGCGTCGAAACGGCGGGCGGCGCTCAAGGCATCAAGACGCTCATGTGCCGCATCGGGGTCGCGACGGGCGAACCGGGACCAGCCGTCCTGCAGGGCGGCCTCTTCGACGACCACGTCCGGCCGCTCGATCAGCGCATCGATGGCTTCGCGCGGCCGCTCGATGAGGCTGATCCACGCGCGCAGCGGCTGGGCGCGTGGCTCGGGCAGCGAACGCGCCAGCCAGCCGGCGAGGCGCGTCTCGCCGCCCGCCAGCGCCAGCCGCGTGCGGCGCTCGATGAGGTCGGCGTCCAGCCGGCCCTGCGCGCGCAGCCACTCGAACACCGGGTCGCACTGCTCTGGCACACTGCGCGGCGTGAGCCAGGCCGAGGTGGCCGCCTCGGCGAGACCCTCCGTGCGCCGCAGCAGGACGCGCGCGGCCAGTACCTGGCAGCGCAACTCCGGGTCCGCAGCATCTGCCTCGCTCCACAGCGCGAGAAGACGGTCCCAGGCGCGTCGCCGGGCGAGGCTGGCGAGCCAGGCATTGCGCACGCCGCCTGCTGCGAGTTCATTGCCCTGGCGCGCCAGGAACTCCGCCGCCATGGCGTCCGCCGGAGACTCAGCGGCGCCGCTCGCAGCCGACAGGATGCTGCGCAGCCGCGCGGCTTCCAGATAGGGATACAGCGGGTAGTCGCGCAACGCCTCGGAATCGGGCAGCGCCGGAGGGATTGCAGCGTCGCGGGCCGCTGCATGGGCCGTGACGAACTGCTTGCGTGCGCCGGCCAGCGGATCCTCCTGCGCCAGTGTCGCCTGTGGCGACAACCAGGCCGTCGCCGCCAGCGCCGGCAGGTGCCACAGGACCGCCATTTGGCGGATCCTCGATCTGCTTGCCGTGCACTGCATCGCCCGTTGCCGCTCCCGCCGTGTTCAATTGCCCGCGCGCGTCCTGTCGGGCCCCGGCGCGGGCGCCAGGTTCCCGGTGCCAGGGACTCAGCGGAACAGGTAGTCGAGCGCCAGCCCGATGAAGACGACCATGCCGAAGTAGTTGTTGTTGTTGAACGCCTGGAAGCAGCGGTCAGGATCCCGGTCGCGGATCAGCCACTGCTGGTAAATGAAGATCACCAGCCCGGCGGCCAGCCCGCACCGGTACCAGACGCCGAGGCCGGCCGCGTCACCGACCAGGTACAGCGCCAGCAGCGCCATGACCTGCATCGCGCCGATGAACACGCGGTCCGCGTCGCCGAACAGGATGGCCGTGGACTTGAGGCCGATCTTCAGGTCATCGTCGCGATCCACCATGGCATACATCGTGTCGTAGACGGCGGCCCACGGCACGACGGCCGTGACCATCAGCCAGCCCAGTTTCGGCACGGACCCGACCAGCGCCGCGAACGCCATCGGAATGGACCATGCGAATGCGATGCCGAGGTGGAACTGCGGCACGTGGACGAAGCGCTTGATGAAGGGGTAGGTCACCGCCAGTACGCCACCGGCGACGGCGTACAGCCGGGCCAGCGGGTCGAGCTGCAGCGCCAGGTAGGTCGCGACGAGTCCGAGCGCGACAAACAGCGTCAGCGCTTCGCCCGGCTTGACCCTGCCCGCCGCCAGCGGACGCACGGCCGTGCGCCGGACCAGCGAGTCCAGGTCACGGTCCGCGTAGTCGTTGATGACGCATCCAGCGGTGCGCATGATCACCACACCTGCCATGAAGATCACGAAGATGCGCGGATCGGGGCGTCCCACACCGGCAATCCACAGTCCCCACAGGGCGGGCCACATCAGCAGCCAGATGCCGATCGGACGGTGCAGCCGCATCAACTCGGCGTACTCGCGCAAGGCGCGGCCGATGATGACGGCGAAGTCCCTGGCTGGCCGCGGCCGGTAGGTCGGCTTGTAGGCCGGGTCGCGCCGCCGCCTGGGCGCCGGCGCGGGCCGGAACTCCGCGTTCACCGCAATGTCTCCGGCAGGAATACTTCCTGCACGACCAGCGGCCGGCCGCCAAGCCGGTAGTGCTTGCGGCGCGCCCACAGCGATTCGGTCGCGCCGGGCCGGTCGCGCAATGCGCGCTCACGCAGTGTGTCGCCGGCCATCAGCAGCGCGAACTCCAGCGATTCCAGCGCTGCGTCGCCGGTGCGCGCCAGCCTGTGGCCCAGCGCATCATCGCCGAGTTCCGCGAGCCACGGCTGTGCCGCGAGGGTCGCCAGCGGAACGAGCGTTTGTGCGAAGACGCAGACGACGGACGCGCAGACCAGTTCGACCTCACGCACGAATACCGCCTGGCCGTCGAGGCCCAGTGCGGCGGCATCGGCGGGCGGCATGATGTCGCGACGCTGGTCCACGACACGCAGGGCCGAATCGGCCCCGCAGCGCAGCGCGATGCGCTCGGTCAGCAGTCCCGGGTCGGTCAGCCAGCCAAGCACCACCGCGCCAGGGCGCAGCAAGGCGGCGTCGGCCACCCACCGCGTCGGGGCGGAATCGTCAGCGGCTGTCACGGTCTGTGGGGCAGTCATACCTTGCCGTAGCGTGTGTCGGCGCCGATCCAGCGCCGCCTTAACGGGGCTATGTTATCTGCATGTTGCGCCAGCATCACCTCGGCCGCGACGTGCACGCGCGGCAACAGGTCGGCGTCGCGCATCAGGTCGGCGACTTTCATCTGCATGAGGCCGGTCTGCCGGGTGCCGAGCAGCTCGCCCGGCCCGCGCAGCTCGAGGTCGCGACGCGCAACCTCGAAGCCATCATTGGTCTCGCGCAGCGCCTTGAGGCGCTCGCGAGCCGTCTCGCTCAACGGCGGCCTGTACATCAGCACGCAATTGCTCGGGTGCTCGCCGCGGCCGACGCGGCCGCGCAACTGGTGCAGCTGGGCGAGACCCATGCGTTCGGCGTTCTCGATGACCATCAGGCTGGCGTTCGGCACATCCACGCCGACCTCGATGACGGTGGTGGCGACCAGCAGGCCGACGGCGCCCGCCTTGAAACGGGCCATGGTCTTTTCCTTGGCCGCCGGCGGCATGCGGCCGTGCACCAGCGCCACCTCTATGCCGGGCAGCGCGCCGGCAAGTGCCGCGGCGGTGTCCTCTGCGGCCTGCGCCTCGAGCGCCTCGGATTCCTCGATCAGGGGACACACCCAGTAGGCCTGCCGGCCATCGCGCACGGCCGCGTCGACGCGTGCGACGACCTCGTCGCGCCGCGTCTCGGGCAGCACGACGGTGGTGACGGGCGTGCGGCCGGGCGGCAGTTCGTCGATGATGGATACGTCGAGATCCGCGTAGGCGGTCATCGCGAGCGTGCGCGGGATGGGCGTGGCGGTCATGATCAGCTGGTGCGGGAAGCGGCTGCCGGACCGCCCTTTCTCGCGCAGCGCCAGCCGCTGGTGGACGCCAAAGCGCTGCTGCTCGTCCACCACCACCAGCGCCAGCCTGGCGAAGCGCACGCCCTGCTGGAACAGGGCGTGCGTGCCGATGACCATGCGCGCTTCGCCCGACTCGATGGCGTCCAGCGCGAACTGGCGCGCCTTGCCCTTGAGGCGGCCGGACAAGAGCGTCATGCCGACGCCGATCGGGTCCAGCCAGCGCTGGAAATTCTGTGCGTGCTGTTCTGCCAGCAGTTCGGTGGGGGCCATCAGTGCCGCCTGGTGGCCGGCCTCGATCGCGCGCAGCGCGGCGAGCGCCGCGACCACGGTCTTGCCCGAGCCCACGTCACCCTGCACGAGCCGCATCATCGGGCTGGCCCGCGCGAGGTCGGCGCGCAGCTCGCCGAGTACGCGGCGCTGCGCCGGGGTCAGCGAAAACGGCAGCGAGCCGAGCAGCCGCTCCTCGAGCGCACCGGAGCCGGCGACCGGCCAGGCCGGATCGCGTTGCACTTCGCGCCGCAGCAGGCGCAGCGACAGGTGATGCGCCAGCAATTCCTCGAAGGCGAGCCGCCGCTGCGCCGGGTGCCGTCCGGCCGCCAGCAGCTCGAGCGGGGCCTCCGGCGGCGGGCGATGCACGTACTCCAGCGCTTCGCGCAGCGTCGGCAGGCACAGGTCCGACAGCAGGTCGGCCGGCAGCCAGTCGCGCACGTTGCTGGCGGTGAGTTCCTTGAGCGCCTGCGCGGTGAGCACGCGCAGGCGGCCCTGCTGCACGCCCTCGGTCGCCGGGTATACGGGAGTCAGCACGTCCTCGACCCGCTGTGCGTCGTAGGCCTCGGCGCGGCGGTACTCGGGATGCACGATCTCGAGCCCGACCGGCCCGCGCCGCACCTCGCCGAAGCACCTGAGGCGCGTGCCGCGCACGAGCTGCTCCTGCTGTGCGCCGGAGAAATAGAAGAAACGCAGCGTCAGGAACCCGGTGCCGTCGGCCAGCCGTGCGAGCAGCGTGCGGCGCTTGCGGAACACGACCTCCGCCAGCTCGATCTCGCCTTCCACGACCGCGCGGTCGCCCGGTCGCAGCGAACCGATCGGCACGATCCGCGTCCGGTCCTCGTAGCGCAGCGGCAGCAGGAACAGCAGGTCCTGGACGGTTTCGACACCGAGTCTTTCAAGCTTGGCGGCCAGCGCGCTGCCGACGCCCTTGAGGGCCACGACCGGGCGGTCGGGGTCCGACTCCTGCTGCGACTGCCGGTCACCGGACAAGGATGCAATCCACCTCGACCTCGGCGCCCTTGGGCAGCGCGGCGACGCCGACCGTCACGCGCGCCGGATACGGCTTCGTGAAGTACTCGGCCATGACCTCGTTGACCTGCGGGAACTTGCCGAGGTCGGTCAGGAATATGGTGACGCGCACGGCATCGTCGAGCGAGCCGCCGGCGGCGACGGCGACTGCGCGCAGGTTCTCGAAGACGCGATGCGCGGCGGCGCGAAAATCGCCGCCGACCAGCTCGCCGGTGGCGGGCTCGAGCGGAATCTGGCCGGACAGGTACACCGTGTCGCCGGACCTGATCGCCTGCGAGTACGGGCCGATCGCCTGCGGAGCGCTGTCGGTGGAAATGGCTTGTCGCTTCATGTGGGCACCGTTGCGGGGGAGGTGCCGGGATGTTAGCGGATCGCGGATCGTGAATCGCGCTGGCCGGCCGCCATCACGCCAGCGTCCTGTGGGCCGCCAGCACATGAGGCATCTCCCTGATGGCCCGCAGCAGCTGCAACAGGTGTGGCCGGTTCCGCACCTCGATCTCGAGCGTAATCTTCGAGGTGTCATCCCCTTCCGGCGTGACGTTGACGTGGTGGATGTTGGTCTCGTTCGCGGCGATCTGCGCGGCGATCTGCGCCAGCACGCCCATGCGGTTGGAGACGTGCACGACGAGCTCGGAATGGTAGGTCAGGCTGGAGTGCTTCTGCCACAGCGCCGGGATCCACTTCTCGGGCTGCTTCCTGAAGCTGGCCACGTTGCCGCACTTCTCCCGGTGGACGACCACGCCGCGGCCGCTCGAGAGATAGGCGACGATCGCGTCCGGCGGAACCGGGAAGCAGCAACGCGCATACGACACGAGCAGCCCTTCGGTGCCGGCGATCACCAGCGGCGCGGGTGGCCCGCCGTCCTGGGCTTCGTCGCCGCGTGGCAGCACGCGCCGCGCCACCAGTGCCGCCGGCCGTTCGCCGAGCCCGATCTTCTCCAGCAGTTCCTTGCCGTCGCGCAGGTTGAGCGCCGTTGCGACATGATCCAGCCGACCCTCGGGCAGGCTGCGCAGCGACAGCCGAAATTCCTCCAGGGCCTGGTTCAACAGCCGCTCACCCAGCTCGGCGGCCTCGCCGCGACGCAGGTTCTTGAGGTACTGGCGGATCGCGGCGCGCGCCTTGGCCGAGACCACGAATCCCGCCCACGAGGGATTGGGCCGGGCGCCCTTGGCCGTGATGATCTCGACCGTCTGCCCGTTGCGCAACATCGTGCGCAGCGGTGCGAGGCGGCGGTCGACCTTGGCCGCCACGCAGCGATTGCCGACATCCGTGTGCACGGCGTAGGCGAGGTCCACGCAGGTTGCGCCGCGTGGCAGGCGGATGATGTCGCCCTTCGGAGTGAAGACGTAGACCTTGTCCGGGAACAGGTCCAGCTTGACGCTTTCGAGGACTTCCTCGGCCGAAGCGTCCTGCAGCTGCGCGACATTCTTCAGCCACTCCCGCGCGCGATCCTGCCGCGAGTCGACGTCGGTCTCGCCTGACTTGTAGGCCCAGTGCGCGGCAATGCCTGACTCGGCCATCCGGTGCATTTCTTCGGTGCGGATCTGCACCTCGATGGGCATGCCGTTCGGGCCGAACAGCGTCGTGTGCAGCGACTGGTAGCTGTTCAGCCGGGGTATCGCGATGTAATCCTTGAAGCGGCCGGGCATCGGCCGGTACAGGCCGTGGGCCAGCCCCAGCATGCGGTAGCACTCGTCGACCGTGCCGACGATGATCCGCACGCCGAACACGTCGATGACGTCGTTGAGCGGCACCTTCTTGCGCCGCATCTTGGCGTACACGCTGAACAGGTGCTTGGCGCGGGCCTCGACGCGGCCTTCGATGCCGGTTTCCTCGATGGCCTTGCGCAGGTTGCTGGTGATCTTGGGCAGGAATTCCTTCTGGTTGCCGCGCGCGCGCTTCAGTTCGCGCTCGAGGACGCGGTAGCGACGCGGGTAGAGCGCCCGGAACCCAAGGTCCTCGAGTTCCAGCTTGATGGAGTGGATGCCGAGCCGGTTGGCAATCGGCGCGTAGATGTCGAGTGTTTCACGCGCGACCAGCCTGCGCTTGGCGGGCGGCATCGCGTCCAGTGTGCGCATGTTGTGCACCCGGTCCGCCAGCTTGACCATGATGACGCGGATGTCCCGCACCATCGCCAGCACCATCTTGCGGAAACTCTCGGCCTGCGCCTCCTTGCGGCTCTTGAAGCGGATCTGGTCGAGCTTGGTGACGCCGTCGACGATCTCGCCGATCTCGTGGCCGAAACGCGTCGTCAGGTCGCCCGTCGAGACGACGGTGTCCTCGACCACGTCGTGCAGGATCGCGGCGGCGATGGTCGCGCCATCCATCTGCAGGTCGGCAAGGACGTCGGCGACGGCGACCGGGTGGGTGATGTACGCCTCGCCCGAGTGGCGCCTCTGCCCCTCATGGGCGTTCTCGGCGTACTCGTGCGCTTCGCGCACGCGCTCGACCTGGTCGGGGGGCAGGTAGCTTTCCAGCTTGGAGAGGAGTTGCCCGATGCCGGGAGCGCGGCGACCGCCCGGGAGGAAGCCCAACAGCGTCGAGGTGTAACTCATGGGGCGCGGCGCCCCGGCTCAGTCTCCCATGCCGAGCTGCGGGGCGCGGAAATCGTCTGCCAGGTCGAGCGGGTTCTCCGGAATCACCTCCGACTCCGGCTCCGGGTCAGGCTCTTCCAGCAACTCCAGCGTGACCTGGCCTTCGGCTATTTCGCGCAACGCCACTACCGTCGGCTTGTCGTTTTCCCACTCGACACGCGCCTCGGCGCCATTGGCAAGCTGGCGCGAGCGCTTGGCGGCAAGGAGCACGAGATCGAACATGTTGTCGATCTTCTGCAGGCAGTCTTCGACGGTAATTCGGGCCATGGGGAAACCGGTGGGAGTAAGGCGAACGGCCTTACAGGTTAGCCGATCCGGGGGGTACGCCGCCAGCGGCAGGGTTCAGCCGCGCAGGCTGGCCGCGAGCGTGTCGAGGCCGGGCCGGTCGGCGGTGAAGGCGGCGCCCCGTCCGGCCATGACGGCGGTCAGGTCCTGCAGGGCGCGCTCGAAGTCCTCATTGACCACGACGTAGCGGAACTCCGACCAGTGCGATATCTCGTTGACCGAGTCCGCGAGCCGGCGGGCGATCGCCGCTGCGCTGTCGGTCCGCCGGTCCCGCAGCCGCCGCTCGAGCGTGGCCCTGGACGGCGGCAGGATGAAGATATCCACGACGTCGGGCACCTGCGCGCGGACCTGCCTTGCGCCCTGGTAGTCAATGTCGAGGATCACGCCGCGGCCCTGTGCCAGCGCCGCCCCGGTGGCGGCCCGGCCGGTCCCATAGCGGTTGCCAAAGACCTCGGCGTGCTCCAGAAACGCCCCGCTGCGCGCCATGCGCTCGAATTCCTGGGGCGTGACGAAGTGGTAGTCGCGGCCGTCCACCTCGTTGGGCCGCGGCGGGCGGGTCGTGTGGGACACCGAAAAGGACAGCGCCGGGTCCCGCTGCATGGCGGCGCGGACCAGGCTGGTCTTGCCGGCGCCGGACGGAGCAGCGATCACGAAGAGCCGGCCGGAAGCGGGTGAATCAGCGGACATGGGCGCGAGCATTCTGATCGGGGGCGGAAGGATGCGTGAGCGCTGCGGGGAATGAAAGCCGCAGTGCCCGTCGCGGCGGCGCCGGTGAGGCACGCCAGACCAGGCCTGACAGCGGTCTGTCCGGTGCGTCGTCATCCCTGTTTCGAGACGATCCAGTATATTTTATGGAAATTAGGCGCATTTACGTGCCTGTTCGCGGATTTTCACCAGGCGGCTCTGGTCAGGACAGGGCCACCGCCCAGGATATGCACAAAACGATGCCTGCTGCGGCTGCCGTCCACCATTGTGGCCTGTCGTTGCCGGGCACAGGCAGGCGCGCATGAGACAGGGCCAGGCCGGCCATCGCGCCGACGGCAAACCCGAGCAGGTGGGCCAGCAGGTCGGTGCGCTCACCGCCGCTGCCGGTAAATGCCAGCAGGGCGACACCCGCGATCAGGGGCGCGGCCCGTTGCATGCGCGTGAGGGCAGCCCACGCGCGGCGGCGCCACGCGAAAGCCGAAGCCAGGCCGAGTGCGACGAACACCGCGGTGGACGCGCCGAGGACGCTGTGGCCGGACGGCGACAGCCATGCATCCAGCGCGTAGGCCAGGCCCCCGCCCAGCACGATCACCAGCCACGCCACGCCGACGCCCACGAGTTGCGCGGCGGGATAGGCGAACAACACACCGAACAGCAGGTTGGCGAGCAGGTGGCCGGCGTCCGCATGCAGCGTCAACGCGGTGAACGCACGCCACCATTCGCCGCGCAGCAGCAGGTCGGTCTCCAGCACGCCGCGGCTCACCCAGTTGCGCCCGGCGAAGCCGTACAACGCCGCGGCGCTCACGCTCATGAGCGTGAGCGCATAGGCCGCAGCGCCCCAGACCGCATGGGGATAGCAGGGCAAGGCACGTGGCGGAGGCGGCAGACGACGGTTCTCGCCGAAGTAACGGCGCAGCTCGTCGACGGCGCGTGGCCGGTCGCGTTCGTCGACCCAGATCTCCGTGCCGGCATCGCCGGTGCGCAGTTCATGGGCGACGCCGACCGCTGTAAGCACCAGGGCGAACTCCGCCGCAGCCTGTTCCGTGAGATCGAGCGCGAGGGGACTGGCGGACAAGGCGAGCTCCGGCCGCAGGGCGAGGACAGGACATCGGGGCGACCGCTGCGCGGTTCAAGCCCGCACAACGGGGTGGCCCCGCGGACCACAGTACCCACCTTGTGGTGTAATCGACAGCAGCGCGGGCGGCGCGACGGCGCCGCGCCACTGCGGAGCCGAGCCATGTCACGACGCACCCTGCCGCTGGACGACCGGCTCTACCGGTATGTCCTGGAGGCATCGCTGCGGGAACCGCCGGCGCTGGCGGCGCTGCGCGCGGAGACTGACGGCCACCCGCAGGCCAACATGCAGATCGCGCCGGAACAGGGGCAGTTCATGCAGTTGCTGGTGCGGCTGACCGGCGCCCGGCGGGTGCTCGAGGTGGGCGTGTTCACCGGTTATTCGAGCCTGGCCATCGCACTCGCGTTGCCGCCCGACGGGTACCTGCTGGCCTGCGACGTCAGCGACGAGTTCACCGCGGTGGCTCGCTGGCACTGGGCCGCGGCGGGCGTGACGGAACGCATCGAGCTGGTGCTGGCACCCGCGCTTGAGACGCTCGACGCGCGGCTCGGGGCCGGCGAGGCGGGGTCCTACGATTTCGCCTTCATCGACGCCGACAAGGAAGGCTATGTGGACTACTACGAGCGAACCCTGGCGCTGCTGCGCCCCGGCGGCCTCGTGGCGGTGGACAACACGCTGTGGGGCGGCGCGGTCGCGGATACCGCCGACATCTCCGCGGAGACGGCTGCGATCAGGCGTTTCAACGAGCACGTGCGCGAAGACCAACGCGTGGACCTCAGCCTGGTGCCGATCGGCGACGGGCTGACGCTGGCGCGGCGCCGCGCGCAACCGTGAGGCAGGCGGAGGGCACAGCAGGATGAAGACGCGAGACTCGCCCGAGAAGGTGACGCAACTGCCGCCGGTGCCGGCGCCGACGTCGCGTGCCGCGAACCGCTGGACCCTGTCGGAGGGGGCGCTCGACGGCGCGAGTGGCCAGGCGGCCCACCGCCGGCACGCCCTGCACGCTGCGAACAAGGCGCAAGACGCTGGGGGCACGCCGCGGCGCCGCTCGTTCCTGCAAGGCGCCGCCGCGCCGCTGCTGGTGGCGCTCGTGATGGGCGTGTTCGCCTTCCTGCGCGGCCGCAAGGGCGATTCGTTCGAGGATTACCGCGGACTGCTCATCGCGCTGGCGGTGATTGCGTTCCTGGTCATGTCCCGCATCGGCTCGCGTTCGGCTGCGCGCCGTACGCCTCGCGACGGAGGCTGAGCAGGCTGGTGCGCCCATGGCGGTGCCACGGCGCCGGGCGATGAGGTGGTGCCTGGCCGCGGCATGGCCGACACGCGCTACTCGACGTTCTGCACCTGCTCGCGCATCTGCTCGACCAGCACCTTGATGTCAACCGCGGCGCGCGTCGTTTCGGCGTCCTGCGACTTGGAGGAGAGCGTGTTGGCCTCGCGGTTGAACTCCTGCATCAGGAAATCCAGGCGCCGGCCCGCCGGCTCGCCCGAGGCGATCACCTTTCGCACCTCGGCGACGTGGCTGCGCAGCCGGTCCAGCTCCTCGTCCACGTCCATCTTCTGCAGGGCGATGACGATTTCCTGTTCGAGACGCTCGGCATTGGGCTCGGCCGCGAGCTGCGACAATCGCTCATTGAGCCTGGCGTGGATGCGTTCGCGCACCTCGGGCAGCCGTGCAGTCAGTTCATCGGCAAGGGCCGCGACGCCTGTGCAACGCTCGAGCAGCAGCTCGGCGATGCGTCCGCCCTCGCTGGAACGGGATTCGACCAGGCCGGCGAGCGCGTCCTCGAGCAGGGCCTGGGCAGTCTCGACCTGCGGACCGGAATCCCGTTCGGGCTCGCGCACCACGCCGGGCCAGCGCAGCAGGTCCAGGACGTTGACGGTCGCGCCGTCCGGCAGGCGACGGCGGATGCGGGCCGCCTGGTCGACCAGTTCATCGAGCAACCCTTCATTCAGTTCGAAGCCGCGCACCGTTTCCGCTGCCGGCTTGAAATGGAGCGAGGCCTCCACCTTGCCGCGGCGCACGACCGTGCTGACCGCCTGGCGAAATTCAGCTTCGGCGCCGCGAAAGTCCTCCGGCAGGCGCAGCGACACCTCGAGATAGCGGTGGTTGACGCTGCGCAGTTCCCAGGCGAGGTGGCCGAAGGCGGCCAGCTGCTCGCGGCGCGCGAAGCCCGTCATGCTGCGCATCATGCATTCCCCGCTCGGCGATCATCGCCATGCCTCGCCGGGCATGAACCAGCCGCCAGTGGCCGTTTGATGTAAGCTTTCGCGCGAGAATAACAGATGCCGTTGTGGCCGGAGCCGGGAGGGCGATTGCAGGTTGAATACGCGGATGTCAGCGATGTCGGACATCGCGACGAAAACCAGGATCGTGCCGCCGTGGTCGCCGATGCGAACGCCGCTTTGCTCGTCACCATCGACGGAATGGGCGGACACAATGACGGCGCGCAGGCGGCCGAGATAGGCCGCGCCACGCTGCTCGGCGCATTTGCCGCCGAGACCCATCCGCTGTTCGATCCGCTGGGCTTCCTGCACCTGTCGCTCGGCCGCGCGCACGAGGCGGTCGTCGAGGCAGGACAGGCGCTGCCGGTCGACCAGCGCCCGCGCGCGACCTGCGCGGTATGCCTCGTGCAGGATGGCGCGGCGTACTGGGCGCATCTCGGCGACGCCCGCGTCTACCACATCCGCAATGGCGCGGTGCTGCGCCGGACCCGCGACCACAGTCATGTCGAGTCGCTGCTGCGCGACGGGGTGATTCGCGAGGACGAGGTGCAGGGGCATCCGATGCGCAATTACGTCGATTGCTGCATCGGTGGCGATCCGGTGCTGTCGGACATGTCCATCTCGCTGCGCAACCCGTTGTGCGCCGGCGACATCCTGCTGGTGTGCTCGGACGGGTTGTGGGCGAACCTGGACGACGCGGACATCGCGGCGTTCTGGCAGGCTGACGGCAAGCCGCTGGCGCAGGCGCTTGTGGACCTCGTCGAGCAGGCCGTCAGGGCTTCGGCACCGCACAGCGACAATGCGACCGCGGCCGCGCTGCGCTGGCTCGGTTGAGCCGCGTTGAGGATTCGCACATGAGGCCGAGCGGCCGCGCCCAGGACGAGATGCGAAGCGTGAGCTTCACCCGCGGATTCGCCAGGCACGCCGAGGGTTCGGTGCTGGTCGAGTTCGGCGGCACGCGCGTGCTGTGCACGGCCAGCGTCGAGCAAGGAGTGCCGCCATTCTTGCGCAATTCCGGGCAGGGATGGGTGACGGCCGAGTACGGCATGCTGCCGCGCGCGACGCACACCCGCAGCCCGCGCGAAGCGGCGCGCGGCAGGCAGACCGGCCGCACCCAGGAGATACAGCGCCTGATCGGGCGCTCGCTGCGTGCGTGCGTGGACCTGCGCGCGCTGGGGGAGCACACGATCACGATTGACTGCGACGTGCTGCAGGCGGACGGCGGTACGCGAACCGCCGCCATCACCGGCGGCTATGTTGCACTGGTCGACGCCACCCGCGTACTGCTCAAGCGCGGCAAGCTGGCCGCCAACCCCATCCACGGGCAGGTTGCGGCAATCTCCGTGGGCATCTGCGGCGGCGAGCCGGTGCTGGACCTCGACTACGAGGAAGATTCCGAGGCCGAGACCGACATGAATGTCGTCATGAATGCCGGCGGCGGCTTCATCGAGGTGCAGGGCACGGCCGAAGGCCATGCCTTCCGGCGCGAGGAGCTGGACCGCCTGCTGGACCTCGCGGCCACGGGGATCGCTCGGCTGTGCGCCTTGCAGCTCGAGGCGCTGGACGGCCGAGGGGCCTGAACGTGGCCGTGACCCGGCGGGTGGTGCTGGCCACCGGCAATGCGGGCAAGCTGCGCGAAATCCAGGCGCTGCTAGCCGGCTGCGGATTCGAAGCGCTGCCGCAATCCGATTTCGGTGTCATCCCGCCACCCGAGGAGGGCGCGACCTTCGTCGACAATGCCCTCACCAAGGCGCGCCACGCTGCACGGGCCAGCGGACTGCCGGCGATCGCCGACGACTCCGGGCTGGAGGTCGATGCGCTGGGCGGTCGGCCCGGCGTGCTGTCGGCGCGCTACGCCGGCGAGGCCTGCTCCTACGACGCCAACAACGCGAAGCTGCTGACGCAGCTGGCGGGCGTGCCGCCGCCGGCGCGCGGCGCGCGCTTCCGCTGCGCAATGGTGTTCGTGCGCGACGCGGACGATCCGCAGCCGGTGGTCTGCGAGGCATCGTGGGAAGGGCGCATCGCGGCGCAGGCCCGCGGCGCGGGCGGCTTCGGTTACGACCCGCTGTTCGAAATCGGAGGCGACACGCGCACGGCGGCCGAAATGCCTGCATCAGAGAAGAACGAGGCCAGCCACCGTGGGCAGGCGTTGCGGGCGCTCGTGGCGGCACTGGCAGCGCAGGGGGCAGGTTCCTGAGCCGGGATCCGTGCCCTGCGCGCGACCCTGCTCAGCGAACGATCTTCAGGGGCTGGCCGGCCTGGGGTTCTTTTTTCGGATAGAGCCTGTTCATGAGCCGGTACTGCTCGACCGGATATTTCGCAATCGGCGAACTGGCCGCGAGCTGCTCGATGGTCGCGCCGGCCGGCGCGGGCACGATGCGCAGCTTGTAGGGTTCGGCCAACGCGAATTCGTTCGACCGCAACTGCCGGAAGGTCTGCGAGGCCGACATGAACAGCGCGTCTCCCGACGGGGCGGGAGATCCCGTGCGGCTGGCGCCACGCACGATCCACATCAGGTTGTTGTGACCGATCACGACATAACGGACGTTTGACGAGCTGCCGAACGGCGAGGCATCGCCGCGCACGACGACCGCATACGCCTGCAGGCCATTGATGTTCAGGTCGCGGCCGCCATCGAGGCGCTTGCTCGCGAGCCCGCGCAGCGCGAAATCGCGCGGCCGGGCGATTCCGGCGGGCGGCGCCTGCGCCGTCAGCTGCATGACGTGGTTCTTGTCCTGCGAGACCGCGAGCAGCTGCTGCGGGTCGTTCTGGATCTTCCAGCCCTGTGGAAAGGCCAGCGTGAACTGGTGATCAGCGTGGTAGAACCGGTTGTCCCGGACCATGCCCTGGCGGCGGCTCGAGCCGAAGGCGAGGCCGTCGATGGCCTTGAGGAACTGGTCGCGGTTCTCGGCCTGGCCGGTCGCCCTGCCTTCGATGCGCCCGGCCGACGCGACCACTTCCTTCAGGCGGGTGTCGTTGTCGGGGTGGGTCGAAAAGACGCCGTGATAGATGCGCGGATCGCGGCCCTCGGAGCGCGCGCGGTCGCGCTCGAACATTTCCTGGTCCTTGAGCACGGCGACCACGTCGATCATGGCGTCGGGCCGGTAGCCGGTGCGCGCCAGGTACTCGGCGCCCAGCTTGTCCGCCTCGAGTTCCGCCTCCCGCCCATAGCCGCTGATGATCGCGGCGCCGGCGATGTTGGTGAGATCGCCCAGCGCCGGCTGGCCGGTGAAGATCGTCGCGGCCGCACCGAGGATGCCGGCCATCGTGGACTTGCTGTGCTGCTGCACCGAGTGGCGCGCCGTGACGTGCCCGATCTCGTGGCCCAGCACGGCGGCCAGTTCCGCCTCGTTGGCCAGGTAGGGGAGGATGCCGCGCGAGATGTAGACGAAGCCGCCCGGCGTCGCGAACGCGTTCACGTCGTCGGTGTCGACGACCGTGAATTTCCACTCGAGGTCGGGACGGTGGCTTTGCTTCGCCAGCTTTTCGCCGAGCTCCTGCACGTACTGCTGCAGGTTGTAATCGTCGTACACGCCCATCTTCTGGGTGACCTCGACATGCAGCTGCTTGCCGAGCTTGATCTCGCTGTCCTCCGACATGAAGACGGTGTTGGAACGACCCGTGACCGGGTTGGCCGCGCAGCCGGCCAGTACCGACAGCACGGCGGCCACGACCGCGATCATGATCCTGGTGGGCCTTGGCATGAGGACTCTCCCGCAGATGACCGCTTATAGCCCCGACCCGCAGCCAGGCTCAAGCGATATGAGATTGGACGCCTGGGCAACGAAAAAGTTGACCGACATGCGGCGCGCACCGCACCGTGAGATGAAAGGGGCGCCGCCAGGTGCCGTTTCAATGAAAAGGGCGCCGTCAGGCGCCCTTTCGCGATCCGGCGACGGCCCGTCCGCTCAGCTGGCCAGCCCGTACTTCTTGCGGAACTTGTCCACGCGGCCGCCACTGTCGACGATCTTCTGCTTGCCCGTGTAGAACGGGTGACAGTTCGAGCACACCTCCACCTGCAGATCTTCGCCGAGCGTCGAGCGCGTCTTGAAGGCGTTGCCGCAGCCGCAGGTGACCGCGATTTCCTGATACTTGGGGTGAATGTCGGATTTCATGGCGATGGTCCGTCGCGAGCCCCGCCGGGGCTTCGTGGAAAGGGCGCGAAGTCTAGCGGCCAGCACGTCCTGGTTCAAGGCATGCACGGAACACAGGATCCCGCGCCTGCGGCCGGATCGGATCTGGACTTGGTCTTGCCGCTTGCCTAAGTGACCGGATTCGACCGGGTTTTTTCCTTATCCACAAATCCTGTTGATAACTCTGTGGATAGCGCCATGCCTCACCGCCCTAATCACGCGCAAAGTCGTATTTGTGCCGACTTGGTCAAGATTTAACCATGCCTATTTGCTTAATAGAAACAATCAGTTAACGCCAGCAAGTTAATGAGGATACATAACAATGTACTGAAAGTGCCGGTCCTGCTGGGGTCTGACCGCTGCTGTGCACAACCGTCAGCGGACGTTCCTGGCAGGTCAAGGAGGCAGGCGGTCCGGAAAAGCGACGCCAGCCCGGCTCCCGCGATGGCTTTCGCCCGCAACCGGGGTTGCAGCGCCGCGCGCCTCCGGCAGGAACGCCGACTGCAGGTCGTTGAGGAAATCGAAGCCGAGGGCGGTGGGCCGCACCTGTCGGCCCGACAGGTGCAACAGCCCGCGAGCGGCCAGTGATGCAAGCGTCGGGCTGACCGTATCGGCAGGCAAGCCCGTGGACCGCTCGAAATCGTCGAACGTGAAACCTGCGGCGAGGCGCAGCGCGTTCAGCATGTACTCGAACGGCAGGTCATCCGGCGGCACGAGGCGCCGCGACACCGCGGTACCGGCGGCGACCCTGGTCATGTAGTCGAGAGGGTTGCGCGACCGCTCGGTGCGAACGATGCCCCCGGGCGTCGTCAGCTTGCCGTGCGCACCGGCGCCGAGACCGAGGTAGTCGCCGAAGGTCCAGTAGGCGAGATTATGCCGGCACTGCCTGCCGGTCTTCGCGTAGGCGGAAATCTCGTAGCGGCAGAAGCCTGCCTGCCCCAGCAGCGCATGGCCGGCGTGATACATGTCCGCCACCGCGTCCTCGGGCGGCAGGTCGGGCGGGTGCCGGTGGAACGGCGTGCCGGGCTCGAGCGTCAGCTGGTACCGGGATAGATGAGCGGGTTCGAGCGCCAGCGCCGACCGCAGGTCCTCGCAGGCGCCGTCCACCGTCTGGCCGGGCAGGCCGTACATCAGGTCCAGGTTGAAATTGTCGATGCCGGCCCGGCCGAGTTCCCGCACCGCGGCCAACGTATCCGCGGGGGAGTGAATCCGGCCGAGGGCTGCCAGGCAGCGGCTGTCGAAGGACTGGGCGCCGAGCGAGATCCGGTTGACCCCCGCCTGCGCGTACTCCTCGAAACGGCCGTGCTCCACGGTGCCCGGGTTGGCCTCCAGCGTGATTTCAGCCTGCGGCGCGAAGTCGAGTTCGTGACGCAGGCCGCGCAGGATCCGGCCGATGGCCGGGGCGCCGAACAGGCTCGGCGTGCCGCCGCCCAGGAAGACGGTGTCCACGCTGCGGCCCGCCACGAGGTCGAGGTCGGCACGCAGGTCGGCCAGCAGCGCGTCGGCATACCTTTCCTGCGGGATCGCACGCGGGGCGCGGTGCGAATTGAAGTCGCAGTACGGGCATTTCCTGACGCACCAGGGCAGGTGCACATACAAGGCCAGCGCAGGCATAAGTACTAATTCTACGCGTGGAAAACCGCCTTGATTCCTGCAATGCACCATGCGAGTCTCGCTGCACCGCCGCCGGTTCCCGCCGGCAGCACCCTGCCCTTGGAAGCAACACCATGACCCAGAACAAGTTCCAGCTGACCAATGTCGCCACCGGCAAGACCACGGAGTTGCCGACGCTGTCCGGCACCATCGGCCCCGATGTCGTCAACATCGCCTCCCTGTACAAGGACCACGGCGTGTTCACGTTCGACCCCGGGTTCATGGCCACGGCGTCGACCGAAAGCAAGATCACCTATATCGACGGTGACCAGGGCGTGCTCATGTACCGGGGCTACCCGATCGAGCAGCTCGCCGAGAAGAGCTCGCACCTCGAGGTCGCCTACCTGCTGATGAATGGAGAACTGCCGACTGCCGCGCAGTTCGACACGTTCAGCGATTCGATCCGTCACCACACGATGATGAACGAGTCGCTGCTGAACATGTACCGGGGTTTCCACCACAACGCCCACCCGATGGCGATGACGGCAGCAATCGTGGCGTCGATGGGCGCCTTCTATCACGACACCATGAATGTCGACGATCCGCGCAACCGCCAGATCTTCGCGGAACGGATCATCGCCAAGATCCCGACCATCGCGGCGGCGGCCTACAAGCACTCGACGGGCCAGCCCTTCGTCTATCCGCGCAATGACCTCGACTACACGAGCAACATGCTGAACATGTTCTTCGCCGTGCCGTGCGAGCCGTACGAAGTGGACGAACTGCACGCCAAGGCGATGGACCTGCTGTTCATCCTGCACGCGGACCACGAGCAGAATGCCAGCACCTCGACGGTGCGCCTCGCCGGCAGCACCGGCTGCAATCCGTACGCGGCGATCTCCGCGGGCGTCTCGGCACTTTGGGGTCCGGCACACGGCGGCGCCAACGAGGCCGTGCTCGAAATGCTCGAGGACATCGGCAGCGTGGCCAACGTGCAGAAGTTCCTGGCGAGGGTCAAGGACAAGAACGACAACGTGCGGCTGATGGGCTTCGGGCACCGCGTGTACAAGAACTTCGACCCGCGCGCGAAGATCATCCGCGAGATGTGCCACAAGGTGCTCAAGCAGCTCGGCGGCTCCGAGGACCCGATGTTCGAGCTGGCGGTGAAGCTGGAGGAAATCGCGCTCAAGGACGAGTACTTCGTGTCGCGCAAGCTGTACCCGAACGTGGACTTCTACTCGGGGATCATCTACAGCGCGCTGGGCATCCCGCGCTCGATGTTCACCGTGATGTTCGCAATCGCCCGTACCGCTGGCTGGGTCGCGCAGTGGCTGGAGATGCTGTCCGAGACGCCACTCAAGATCGGCCGGCCGCGGCAGATCTATAGCGGCGCGGCGAAGCGCGACTACAAGGCGATCGAGAAGCGCTGAGTTCGAGACGGCGGACAGCGACCGCCGTCGCTGACGCCCGGCAGGAGCCCGGTCCCCAACGGGGGTCGGGCTCCTTCTCGTTCGGGGGCCTGCCGCGCCCTCGGATCAGGTCGCCGGCGTGGCCCGCTGCACGATCGCCGCGCAATCGACCCCGGCGGGCAGGGTGCCCGGCATCAGGCCGCGGGCAGCGCCCAGCCTGGCGGCGCAAAAACCGTCGGCGATCACCGGCGGGGCATGCCGCGCCAGCAGCGACGCCTGCAGCGCAAGCGCCAGGTCTTCCACGAGCAGCCGCGCCTCGCGTTGCGGCTGATCGGGCCGCGCGAGCCGGTCGGCCAGCCGCTCTGTCAGGGCGTCAAGGTGGCGGTTGGCGCCGTGCGCCAGCCGCAACTCGCCGAGCAGCGCGGGTTTCGCGTCAGGGTCGCGCGCCAGGGCGCGCAGCACGTCCAGGCATTGCACGTTGCCTGAGCCTTCCCAGATCGCGTTGACCGGCGCGTCCCGGTACAGCCGCGCCAGCGGTGATTCCTCGATGGTGCCATTGCCACCAATGCACTCCATCGCCTCGCCGGCGGCCCACACCGTGCGCTTGGTGACCCAGTACTTGGCGATCGCGGTTGCGACGCGGGAGAAGGCGCGCTCACCATCATCTCCCGGTGCACGGTCGTAACTGCCGGCAACGCGCAGGGCGAGCGCGGTGGCCGCCTCGGACTCCAGGCACAGGTCGGCCAGCACCGCCTGCATCAGGGGCTGCGCGGCCAGCCGGGCGCCGAATGCATCGCGGTGCGCCGCGTGATGGGTGACCTCGGCGACCGCGCGCCGCAGCGACGCGGCCGATCCGAGCGTGCAGTCGAGCCGCGTGTGGCGGACCATTTCCATGATGTTGGCGATGCCGCGGCCTTCCGCGCCGATGCGCCACGCCATGGCGTCGCGGCACTCCACCTCGCTGGAAGCATTGGAGCGGTTGCCCGCCTTGTCCTTGAGGCGCTGGATATGGAACGCGTTGCGCGTGCCGTCCGCTCGGATCCGCGGCAGCAGGAAGCAGGTCAGCCCACCGGGGGCCTGCGCCGTGACCAGGAACGCATCGGCCTGCGGCGCGGAACAGAACCACTTGTGGCCGGAGATCAGGTACTCGCCATTGCCCGCGGGCAGCGCGCGCGTGGTATTCGCGCGCACGTCCGAGCCGCCCTGCCGTTCGGTCAGCGCCATGCCGAAGATGGCGCCCCGCTTGTCCCGCAGCGGGAGCGAGCGCGGATCATATTGCCGCGACAGGACCACCGGCTCCCAGGCCGCCGCGAGCTGCGGTTCGAGCCTGAGCGTCGGGATCACCGCGAAGGTCATCGTCAGCGGGCAGCTCGCGCCCTCCTCGACCTGGTGACGAAGCATCACCAGCGCCGCGCGCACCACGTGCGCGCCGGGACCCGGCTCCGACCAGGGCCGCGAGTGCAACCCCGCCTCGACGGCCAGCCGCATCAGCTCGTGCCAGGCGGGATGGAACTCGAGTTCATCGATGCGGTTGCCAAAGCGGTCGTGGGAATGCAGTTGCGGCGTATGGCGGTTGGCGAGATCGCCGAGTGCCAGGACCGCAGCGCTGCCCATGCGCCGGCCAAAGTCCTGCAGCGCTGCCTCGTCGTGTCCGCCGCCTTCGCGCCGCACCGCCTCGCGCAGCGCGGTATCGGCGTCATACAGGTTGTAGTCCACCAGCGGAGGCGGCTGGTTGAAGACCTCGAAGGGGTCGCGTTGCCGGTCGGGGGCCATGGGTTTCTCCGTTCAGGTGGGGTCGGGACCCTGCTCGATGAGCGCCTCGACGTCCCGCAGCGTCGCGCGCCGCATCGGCTTTCCGTCGACCGGACTGAATGGCGGCTGGCGAATGCCGTCGGTGGGAAACACGAAGGCGTCAACCTCGTGTTTGCCGGCCTGGAAACGGACCACGGGCACGGACTCGGCGGCGTCGCGCAGTACTTTCACGCGCCGTTCGGCGACCGTGTGCGGAATGTGCCGCTCCATCAACGCCACCAGCACGGTCTCGGGCGTGTCCGCAAACAGGTGCAGCTGGATCCCGTTATGCGCCGCGGCGGTCCCGGACAGGACCGGCCCTACGAGTCGTGGTTCGAACTCGGCCAGCAGCCGCATCGCGGCGGCGGCGTCGTGCCGCAATCCGGCCAGTTCGCCGTCGTGCGAGCCGGCGCCGAACAGCCGGTGGTGTTCGGCGAGCGCGGCATCGATCTCGGAGTTCTTCGGCAACGCGGCCCGGTCGGCAACGCCCAGGCGCTCGGCGGCCTTGCGTTTCGCTAGCAGGAAGTCGTCGACGCCGTGCTCCACCATGATGCGCGCCGCTTCCTGCGCCAGCGCCCGCCGCAACAGATCGCCCCGGACCGAGCGTTTGGACATGGGCACACCTAGAAGATTGGTTCTTCCGGCCTCGGCAGTGCGACCGACGGCCCGGAGTCCTGCCCGCCGGTCGTCGCCCCGCGGCCGGGCACGTGGTCGGCCAGGAAATACTCGAACACGGCATCCGGATCGCCCGGCGTCGCCGGCTCGCCGGTCGTGGACGAGACCCGGGCGGTGACAACCCCTTCGGGCATCGGCAACTGGTGTTCCGGGCGGTCGCGCAAAGCCTCGCGCATGTAATAGATCCACATCGGCAGGGCCGTGCGACCGCCCTCCTCGAGCGCGCCCAGCGTTCGCTCCTGGTCGAAGCCGACCCAGGCCGTCGCCACGAGGTCGGCATTGAAGCCCGAAAACCAGGCGTCGCGCCTGTCGTTGGAGGTGCCGGTCTTGCCGGACAGGTCGCTGCGGCCCAGCGCCAGGGCACGCCGGCCGGTACCCATGCGGATCACGTCGCGCAACATGTCCGAGATGATGAAGGCGTTGGCCTCGCTGATGACGGCCGCAGCCCGCTGTTCCGCAGGCGCGTCCAGGGAACCGCCGACCTCGCTGGCCGTGGTGACGCCGCGCCCGTCGCCTGGCCACCGCGTGGAAGTAGTGGTCGCGAATCCGGTCAGCACGCCCGGCGCGGCCCGGCCAGCCGACTCGCCGCATTGCGGGCAAGCCAGCCGCGGATTCGCCTGCATCAGCACCGCGCCGCGGGCGTCTTCGACCCGCTCGATCAGGTGCGGCCGCACGCGGAATCCGCCATTTGCGAACACCGCGAAGCCGCTGGCGACCTCGAGCGGCGTGAGTTGCGCCGTGCCGAGCGCGGCGGTCAGGTCGGCAGGGACGTGGGCGGCGGGGAACCCGAAGCGCAACGCGTACTGCCGCGTATGGTCGATGCCCATCGCCCGCATCAGCCGGATCGACACGAGGTTGCGCGAGCGCGCGAGCGCATCCCGCAGCCGCGTCGGTCCGTAGAACCGGCTGTCGACGTTGGCCGGCCTCCAGTCCTTCTCGTCGGTACCCTCGGGCGCCTCGTAGACCACCGGCGCATCGAGAATGATCGAGGCGGGCGTAAAGCCGCTCTCGAGCGCGGCCGAATAGACAAAGGGCTTGAACGCCGAACCGGGCTGCCGCCTGGCCTGCGTCGCACGGTTGAACTTCGCCGTGTAGTAATCGAAGCCGCCGGTCAGGGCGACGATGGCGCCGTCATGCGGATCGAGCGAGACCAGCGCGCCCTGTACTTCCGGGACCTGCGTCAGGAATGCGGTGGCCGGCCCGCTCGGCAGGATGTACACGACATCGCCGCGGTGCACCACGTCGGCGGGCTGTTGCGGCGCTGCGCCGACGCCGCCGGTCGCCAGCGCCGGCCGCGCCCACGTCATGCCCGCGAACGGCAACGAAAACCCGCCGCGGCTGCGCGTGATCACCTTGGCCTCGCGCCCGTCCACGGCAAGCACGAGGGCAGGCAGCAGCACACCGACGGTGCCGTGCCGGCCGAGCACGGCCTCGACGACCTCCTGGCTCTCCACGGGAGGCAGTTCCACGCGCTCCACCGGCCCGCGGTAGCCGTGGCGCCGGTCATACTCGAGGATGGCGCTGCGCAAGGCGATGTCCGCCGCGCGCTGCAGGCGGCTGTCGACGGTCGTGATCACGCGCATGCCGTCCGTGTAGATGCTGCCGCCGTACTCCTCGAACAGCGCCTGGCGCACCAGTTCCGAAACGTATGGCGCCTCGACCTCGACGCGCGGACCGTGCAGTTCGCCGGTGATCGGTTCCTCCAGCGCGGCACGGTGCGCCTCGCCGGTGATGAAGCCGACCTCCTGCATGCGGCGCAGCACGTAGGCGCGGCGCCGTTCGGCCTGCTCGCGGCTGGCCGCGGGGTTGTAGCGCGACGGAGCCTGCGGCAGCCCGGCGAGCAGCGCCGCCTCGGCGACGCTCAGCTCGGCCAGCCGCTTGCCGAAGTAGGTCTCGGCGGCCGCGGCGACGCCATAGGCGCGCTGGCCAAGGAACACGGTGTTGAGGTACAGCTCGAGGATCTCCTCCTTGGCGAGTTCGTGCTCGAGAGTCAGCGACAGGAAGATCTCGCGCAGCTTGCGTCGCAGGGTGCGCTCGTTCTCGATCAGGGTCGTGCGTACGAGCTGCTGGGTCAGCGTGCTGCCGCCCTGGCGGAACTCCAGTGAGCCGGCCGATACGAACAGCGCCCTGGTCATGCCCATCCAGTCCACGCCCGGGTGCTCGAAGAAGCGGTCGTCCTCGGCGGCGAGGAACGCCTGCACCACGACCTTGGGCACCTCCCCGTAGGTAACCGGCAGGCGCCTCTGCTCGCCGATCTGGCCTATCAGGCGGCCGTCGCGGCTGTACACGCGCAGCGGCATCTGCAGCTTCAGCTGCCGCAATTGCGCGACATCGGGCAGGGTGGGCTTCAGGTAGTAGTAGGTGGCCAGGAACGCCATGCCGACGACCCCTCCCAGCGCGACCACCACGATGGCGGCGACCTGCAGAGTGCGGCGCGTGCGACTTTTCACCGGAGGCTTGCCGTCAATGGCCAGGGAAGGTGCCGATTATGCCTAGGCGGGCACCCTCGGCGACATGGGATTGGCCGTCCCGCCCAGATGCCGGGTCCGTGACGTCGCGCACGGAGAAGCGCGGTGCATAGGGGCAGGATCGGCATGGAAGCCACTCGTGGTCGGCAGCGCGACCGTGGTGAACCGCCACCGCCAGGGCGCCCGGAGCTCGCGGCCGGTATCCCGAGACGGGCCTGGTGGGGCATATTTCTGGTATGGGTGTCCAAATCCGACGATTCTGCGATAACGGTCACGTTCAATTTAACAGTTGCTTGCTATATAGTTGGCCGGCAAAGTTGACCCGGCGTAGCGCGTAGGCAACGCAAGCGCTTGACCTGAAAAGGAAACAATTGTGCTGAAGCTGCCCCAGATTTCGCTGGGCTCGAGGCGACGTCCGCTGATCGGCCTCGACATTACGACGTCGTCCGTGAAGCTGATCGAGCTGGTCGAGTCCGGCGGTCAGTATCGCGTTGAGGCGTATGCGGCCGAGCCGACGCCGCACAACGCGGTCAACGAAAAGGCCATCGTCGACGCCAACGCCGTCAGCGAGGCGATTCGCCGCGCCGTGAAACGCTCCGGCGTGCGCAACAAGGAATGCGCGGTGGCGATCAGCGGCGATGCCGCGATCACCAAGGCCATCCCGATGCCCAGGGCGCTGTCCGAATCAGAACTCGAGCAGCAGGTCGAACTGCAGGCCGACCAGTACATCCCGTTCCCCATGGAGGAGGTCAGTTACGACTTCCAGGTCCTGGGGCCGTCCGAGAAGGACCCGGAGATGCAGGACGTGCTGCTGGTCGCCACCCGTACGGACAACGTCGAGCAGCGCGCGGCGGCGGTCACGGCTGCGGGCCTCGTGCCGAAGCTGGTCGACGTCGAGTCGTTCGCGCTCGAGAATGCCTGCCGCCTGATGACCCACCAGATGCCGGACGGCGGAATCCAGCGCACGATCGCGGTGGTGGACGTCGGCGCCAGCAGCACGACCTTCAGCATCCTGCGCGACCTGCACATCATCTACACACGCGATTTCGCCTTCGGCGGCCAGCAGCTGACCGAGGAGATCATGCGCACCTATGGCCTCTCCATGGAGGAGGCGGGCCGCGCGAAGAAGGAGGGCGGGCTGCCGTCCAACTACCAGCCGGAAGTGCTGGATCCCTTCATCGACGACATGACCCAGCAGGTGAGCCGCTCGCTGCAGTTCTACCTGGCCTCGGGCAGTGGCCGCACGCAGCCGGAACAGATACTGATCTGTGGCGGCTGCGCGAACATTCCCGGCGTGGCGGAGGTCATCGCCAGTCGCGTGGGAATCCCGGCCGAGCGGGGTGACCCGCTGGGGCAAATGCGCATTTCATCCAAGGCCAAGGCGCTCGGCGTGACGCGCGACGCCACGGCCCTGTTGACCGCCTGCGGTCTGGCACTGCGGAGCTTCGACGATCATGCCAAGTATTAACCTGCTTCCGTGGCGGGCTGAGCTTCGCCAGCGCCGGCAGAGGGAGTTCGTGGTCGGACTCGTCGGCGCCGCTGCGCTGGCGCTGGTCATCGCGCTGCTGGCGCACTTCTACGTCAGCACGATGATCGACGCGCAGCAGCGCCGCAACGACCTCCTCAAGCTGGAGATCGCCGATCTCGACAAGCAGATCGAGGAAATCCTGATCCTGGAGGAACAGAAGGCACGCATGATCGCCAGAATGGAGGTCATCGAACGCCTGCAGCAGAGCCGGCCGGAAGTCGTCAAGTTGTTCGATGACATCGTGGGTACGCTGCCCGAAGGCGTCTTCCTGACGTCGGTGAAGCAGAGCGGCAGGCAACTCGAGTTCGTGGGCATCGCCCAGTCCAGCACGCGCGTGTCCGCATTCATGCGCAACGTGGATGCGTCGGACGTGCTGTCCAGGCCGGACCTCAGGGTCATCGAGACGGGCACGTCGGGCGCCGGCTCCAGCTTCACGATGCTGGCCCAGCTGCGCGCTCCGGCGGCTGACGAACCCGCCGCGCAGGCCGCGTCGACCAAGCGTGTCCAGGAGGCGAGCCGATGAACGCCCTGAACCGCTTCATTGAGCAGCTGCGAAACCTCGACATGCGGGACGTGGGCCGCTGGCCGCTGCTGTTCCGCGGCCTGGCGATCGGTCTCGTGCTGGTCCTCGTGACCGGGCTGCTGGTCTGGCAGTTCGTGTACCGCGGCAACCTGCCCGACCTGCGCGCCGCAGAGGCACAGCAGACGACGCTGTGGTCGACCTTCGACCAGAAGCAGCGCAAGGCCGCCAACCTGGAGGCGTACCGGCAACAGCTGGCGGAAATCGAGCGCAGCTTCGGCGCCATGCTGCGGCAGCTGCCGGGCCGCACCGAAGTGCCCAGCCTGCTCGTGGACATCTCGCAGACCGGCCTGGCGTCCGGCCTGCAGGAAAAGCTGTTCCAGCCGGGGCAGGAATCGCGGCGCGATTTTTACGCGGAACTGCCCATCAAGATTCGCCTGACGGGTGGATACCATTCGTTCGGCCAGTTCGTCAGCGGCGTAGCGGCCCTGCCGCGCATCGTCACGCTGCACGACATCCAGATCACGCAGAACGCGACCCGCGGGCAGCGCGCGAGTGCGGCGAGCGACGACCTGACGCTGGACATCACGGCCAAGACCTACCGCTACCTCGAGGAATCGGAACTGGTGGCGGCCGGCAAGGGCCAGGGCAACCCGTGAGGGAACACTCGGCGGTGAACGAGATATGAGCCAGGCAATCGACAGGAAATTCGTGGTGGCGGCTGGCATGGCGGCGACGCTGTTGCTGGCCGGCTGTGGCGGCGGGGTGGACGGCCTCCGCGCGCAAATCGAGCAGGCCAAGCAGCGCCCGGGCGGACGCATCGTGCCGCTGCCGGAAGTCGTACCGTACGACTCCTACGCCTACTCGATGGCGAACCGGCGATCGCCGTTCCTGCAGAGCCTCGCGGGCGAGTCGGGACCCGGGCCACGGCCGGACAGCAAGCGGCCGCGGGAATTCCTCGAGCAGTTCCCGCTCGACACCTTGAAGATGGTCGGCACCCTGAAGCTGGGCGCCTCCAGCTACGGCCTGGTGCAGACCAAGGACGGCCTCATCCATCGCGTGCTGCCGGGCAACCGCGTCGGGCAGAACGACGGCCGGATACTCTCCGTCAGCGATGCGCGCATCGCACTGATCGAGATCGTGCCGGATGGGCTGGGCGGCTACCTCGAGCGGCCGGCGGCCCTCGCCCTAAGCGATTGATTCGTGGGAGAATTTCTGATGGCTGGCAACGACCGGGCGGCAGTTAACAAAGATGGAGAGCGCCTCATGAAGCGGACCTTGGGCGGCATGATCGCTGCGCTGGCTTTCGCATGGGTCGGCCTCGCGCAAGCGCAGGACCCGGCGACGACGCTGACCGCCGTCGAAGTGCAGCCGATGGCGGGCAATTCGCTGCAGGTGCGGCTGAGGACCAGCGGGCCGGCTCCGGCGCCGCTGACATTCACCATCGACCAGCCCGCCAGACTGTCGGTGGACCTGCCCGACGTCGTGCTGGGACTCGAAAACCGGCGTATCGACGTCAAGGCTGGCGGCGTGGATTCGATCGTCGCGGCGGAAGCGGGCGGCCGGACCCGGGTCGTATTCAACCTCGACGCATTGATGCCGTACACGGCGCGCGCCGAGGGCAACATGGTGCTGGTCACGATCGGCGACCAGGCGGCCACCCAGGCGGCGGCCGTCCAGACGACCGCCGCGGCAACCGCGGCGGGCCCGCGGCACATCGCGGGCATCGATTTTCGTCGTTCACCGGATGGCGCCGGCCGCGTGGTCGTCAAGCTGTCCGACGTCCGCATGCCCGCGAGCCTGAAGCAGGAAGGCAATCGCGTGATCGTCGACTTCACGGGCGCACAGCTGCCGGAAGCGTACATGAAGCGCTACGACGTGGTGGATTTCGCCACGCCGGTCACCACCGTGGACGCGACGCGCGGCGCGACGGGCGCGCGCATCGTCGTGACGGCCAAGGGCGATTTCGAACAGCTGGCCTACCAGACGGACGACACCTACGTCGTCGAGGTCAAGGAAAGCGTCAAGAAGACGGCGGTCGCCGACAAGGACAAGGTCTACGTCGGCGAGCGGCTGACGCTCAATTTCCAGGACATCGACGTGCGCGCCGTGCTGCAGCTGCTGGCGGACACCAGCGGCCAGAATATCGTGGTCAGTGACACCGTCACCGGTCGCGTAACGCTACGCCTGCAGAACGTGCCATGGGACCAGGCGCTGGATATCGTGCTGCGCACCAAGGGCCTGGACATGCGGCGCAAGGACACCGTGATCCTGGTGGCGCCACAGGCCGAGATCGCGGACCGCGAGAAGGCCGAGCTGGCTGCGCAAAAGGACATCCAGGAGCTGGCGCCGCTGCGTACCGAGTTCCTGCAGGTCAACTACGCCAAGGCCGCCGACATGGCCAAGCTGCTCAAGTCGGGCGGCAGCGGTTCGCTGCTCTCTGCGCGCGGCAGCGTCAGCATCGACGAGCGTACGAATACGCTTCTCATGCAGGACACGGCCGAGCAGCTCGACCAGATCCGCGCCATGGTGGCGACGCTCGACATTCCGGTGCGGCAGGTGCTCATCGAGACCCGCATCGTGATCGTGAGCGACGATTTCTCGCGTGACCTCGGCGTGCGTGCCGGCTTTACGCGGGTTTCCAACGACGTCAACGACCTGATGGCGATCAGCGGCAGCGCACAGTCCACCGACACGATGATCGGTTCGGTGCTGGACAACCTCGCGACGACCGGCGGCGTGTCACCGGTGGAAGTGCCGTTCGGCAACTTCGACCGCTACAACGTCAACATGCCGGTCAGCAACCCGGCCGGCCGGATCGCGCTGGCGATCCTCGATTTCGACGACTTCCTGATCGACCTGGAGCTGTCGGCAGCGCAGGCGGAAGGTCGGGGCGAAATCGTGTCGTCGCCGCGGATCATCACGGCGAACCAGCGCGAGGCGGTCATCGAGCAGGGCGTCGAAATTCCGTACCAGGAGTCATCCTCGAGCGGCGCGACGACGACCCAGTTCAAGAAGGCGGTGCTGTCGCTCAAGGTGACGCCGCAGATCACGCCGGACGATCGCATCATCCTCGACCTGGAAGTCAACAAGGACAGCGTCGGCCAGCTGGTGCCGAGCGCGACCGGCGGCTTCGTTCCGTCCATCGATACCCGCTCGATCTCGACGCAGGTGCTGGTCAACGACGGCCAGACCGTGGTGCTCGGTGGCATCATGGAGACCGAGCGGCGCGACACGATCAACAAGGTGCCGTTCCTGGGCGACGTGCCGGGGCTCGGCCTGCTGTTCCGCTCCAAGAGCAAGTCCAACAACCGCGACGAGCTGCTGATCTTCGTGACGCCGAAGATCCTGCGCGAAGGATCCAACATCAAGTGATGGCCGACCGGCCGGCTTGCGCGCCGGCCGGCTCACCGGCAGAGTCTGACGGCCGCCTTCGGGCGGCCGTTTCCGTTGCCAGGGATGATCATGCCACCTGAGCCAGGCCGCAGCGTCTTCCTCGTCGGGCCGATGGGCTCCGGCAAGACGACGGTCGGCCGCCAGTTGGCGCGCCGGCTCGGCTACCGGTTCCTGGACAGCGACGCTGACATCGAGGCATGCACCGGGGTGGACATCGCCTTCATCTTCGAAAAGGAAGGCGAGGCGGGTTTCCGGCTGCGCGAGCGGGAGGCCATCGACCGGTTGACGCAGCTGCCCGGCATCGTGCTCGGCACGGGCGGCGGCGCCGTGCTGTCGCACCAGAACCGCGAACGGCTGGCGGCCCGCGGAATCGTCGTCTATCTTGAGACGTCGGTCGGGCAGCAGCTGTCGCGGACCCGGCGCAGCAAGCGGCGGCCATTGCTGGACACCGACGATCCGCGCGGGCGCCTGGCCGGGCTGATGCAGGAGCGGGAGCCGCTGTACCGGTCCATCGCCGCCGTCACGGTGCGGACCAATGGCCGCACGTCCGTGGCGGTGGCCGCGGAGATCGCCGAGCTGCTGCGCGGGGCGGGCCTGACCGCATTGGACGGGACATGGACGGGCTGACGGTGGAACTCGGCGATCGCAGCTACCCGATCCTGATCGGGCCGGGCCTGCTGGCCGACGGCGGGCTGCTCGACCGCCACGTCGGCGCGCGGGACGTCTTGCTGGTCAGCAATACGGTCGTTGCCCCGCTGTGGGCGCCGCGCGTGCGCGCGGCGCTGGGTGGCAGGAGGCTGGTCGAGTGCATCCTGCCGGACGGCGAGGCACACAAGGGGTTGCCGGCCTGGTCGCAGGTGATCGACACGCTGGCTGCAGCGCGCATGAACCGCGACTGCGCGGTCCTGGCGCTCGGCGGGGGCGTGGTCGGAGACGTGGCAGGCTTCGCCGCGGCGTGCTGGCAGCGGGGCGTGGATTTCGTGCAGTTGCCGACGACGCTGCTGGCGCAGGTGGACTCGGCGGTCGGCGGCAAGACGGCGATCAACCACGCCACCGGCAAGAACCTGATCGGCGCCTTCCACCAGCCGCGCGCCGTGCTGGCGGACACCGACACGCTGGCCACGCTGCCGCAGCGCCAGCTGCGCGCGGGCCTGGCCGAGGTCATTAAGTGCGGCCTGATCCGCGATGCCGGCCTGTTCGAGTGGCTCGAGGACAACGTCGAGGCGGTGCTCGGCCGCGACCCGCAGGCGCTCATCGTCGCGATCCGCAGCGCCTGCGAGTGCAAGGCCGCGATCGTGGCCGCCGATGAACGCGAGCGTGGCGAGCGTGCGCTGCTGAACCTCGGTCATACCTTCGCGCATGCCATCGAGACGGCGACCGGCCATGGCACGTGGCTGCACGGCGAGGCGGTCGCGATGGGCCTCGAGCTCGCGGCGCAGATGTCCACGAGCCTGGGCTGGCTGGAGGCGGGGGAGGCCGCGCGGGTGCGCGCGCTGCTGGCACGGGCAGGGCTGCCTGTAGACGCGCCCGCGATCGGCGCGGCGCGCGCGCTGCAGTCGATGACCATGGACAAGAAAGTCCGCGAAGGGCGCATCCGGCTGGTACTGCTCAGGCGCATCGGGGCAGCGACCTGTACCGACGAGTACCCGCCGGCGCTGCTGCAGTCCCTGCTCGAGGCGCGGTTCGGAGGTGCGGGCCGGTGAGCGGCGCCCCCCCGCACGACCACGGCCTCGCCCCGTACGCGGCGCTGGAGGCGACCTCGCGGGGCCGCCGCCATGTCGAACCGCGCGCCGGCTATCGCAGCGAGTTCCAGCGCGACCGCGACCGGGTCGTGCATTGCAGCGCCTTCCGCCGCCTGATGTACAAGACGCAGGTCTTCGTCAACCACGAAGGCGACATGTACCGCACGCGCCTGACGCACTCGCTGGAAGTCGCGCAGGTCGCGCGCACGGTGGCCCGGGCGCTGCGGTTGTCGGAGCCGCTCGCCGAGGCGATTTCGCTGGCGCACGACCTGGGCCATACGCCTTTCGGGCACGCCGGCCAGGACGCCCTCAACGAGTGCATGCAGGAGTACGGCGGCTTCGAGCACAACCTGCAATCACTGCGCGTCGTTGACGAGCTGGAGGAGCACTACGCGGATTTCCAGGGCCTCAACCTGACCTTCGAGGCGCGCGAAGGGATCCTGAAGCACTGCCCGCGCGAGCTGGCCGCCACGCTCGGCGACGTGGGCCTGCGATTCCTGGACGGCACCGGACCGGGGCTCGAGGCGCAGCTGGCCAACCTGGCGGATGCGATCGCCTACAACAACCACGACATCGACGACGGCCTGCGCGCCGGGCTGGTGACGATCGAGGAACTGTCGGCACTCGCGATATTCGGCAGGCACCTGGGGGCGGTGCGCTCGGCGCATCCGGCGCTCGCCGGGCGGCGGCTGGTGCACGAGATCGTGCGCCGCATGATCGACGAGGTCGTGACCGACCTGATCGAGGAGACCGCGCGCAGGCTCGATGAGGCGCGCCCGGCCAGCATCGACGAGGTTCGCGCGCAGCGCGTGCCGCTGGTGTCGCTGTCGGGCGAACGGGCCGCCGAGCACCTCGACCTGAAGCGGTTCCTGCGGCAGCGCGTGTACCGGCACGAACATGTGCTGGACATGCGGGTGCAGGCGGTCGAGGTCCTGAAGGCGCTGTTTGCCGCATTCATGGAGGACGTGGCCCGGCTGCCCGGGGAACATCGCGCCCGGGCGCTGGCATTGCAGGCCACCGCGGGGGCCGCCGGCCGCGCGCGGGCCGTCGCCGACTACGTGGCGGGCATGACGGACCGCTATGCCTTCCAGGAGCACGGCCGGCTGTTCGGGTCGCCCCGTCTGGAGTAGGCGGACGCGCCATGGTCGCCACGGACCGTCACGGCGCCGGGAGCCGGCATGGCCGGGGCGGGTCTAGTAGCATGTGCGCCTGCCGGCGCAGGAGATTACGGTGGATCGCAGCAGCATCCCGGTGCGTGAGCGCCTGATTTTCGCTATGGACGTCCCGGACGCGGACGCCGCGCGCCGCCTCGCCGACCGCCTGGGTGACTCGGTCGCGTTTTACAAACTCGGCCTGGAACTGATGATGTCGGGCGGCTATTTCGAGCTGCTCGACTGGATGGTCGGGCGCGGCAAGCGCGTGTTCGTCGACCTGAAGCTGTTCGACGTGCCCGCCACGGTGTCGGCCGCCGTGCGCAACCTGCGCAACCGGGGCGTGACCTTCACGACCGTGCACGGCAACCAGTCCATCATGGAAGCGGCCGCAGAGGCCAAGGGAGACGTCGCGGTGCTGGCCGTCACCGTGCTGACCAGCCTCGATCGCGGCGATCTCGACGACCTGGGATTTGCCTGCGACGTGGAAAAGCTGGTGCTGTCGCGGGCCCGCCGCGCGCTGGCGGCCGGCTGTGACGGCGTGGTGTCTTCCGGGCTCGAGGCGGCCATGCTGCGCAAGGGTGTGGACGACCGCCTGATCGTCGTGACGCCGGGCATACGGCCCGTCGAGAACCGGCCTTCCGACGACCAGAAACGCGTCGTCGATGTCGGGCAGGCATTCGCCAACGGCGCGGACTACATCGTGGTGGGCAGGCCGATCCGCGATGCCGCCGATCCGCGGGCCGCGGCCGAGGGCATCCAGGCCACCATCGCCGCGGCCTTCGGAGGCCGTGGATGAGCAGCCCGTTGCAGAACGACCTGGTCCTCAGGGCGCTGACGCGCCAGCCCACCGACCGCACGCCTGTGTGGATGATGCGGCAGGCAGGCCGCTACCTGCCGGAGTATCGCGCGTCACGCGCCAGGGCCGGCAGCTTCCTGGACATGTGCATGAATCCCGATTACGCGTGCGAAGTCACGCTGCAGCCGCTCGAGCGGTTCCCGCTGGACGCGGCCATCCTGTTCTCCGACATCCTGACGATCCCGCACGCGATGAACCTCGGCCTGGAATTCGAGGCGGGCGAAGGCCCGCAGATCCGCCGCCCGGTGCGCAGCGCCGCGGACGTCGAAAAGCTGTTCGTGCCCGATCCGGCGCGCGAGTTGAAGTACGTCATCGACGCGGTCGCGCTGATCCGCCGCGAGCTCAAGGGGCGCGTGCCGCTGATCGGTTTCGCCGGCTCGCCGTGGACGGTCGGCACGTACATGGTCGAAGGCGGCAGCAGCAAGAATTTCGCCCGCATCAAGGGCATGATGTTCGCCGCGCCGCGCGACCTGCACCGCATGCTGGACGTCGTGACCCGCGCGACCATCGCCTACCTGAATGCGCAGATCGAGGCGGGCGCCCAGGCCGTGATGGTGTTCGACACCTGGGGCGGGGCGCTCGCGCCGCGCCACTATGTCGAGTTCTCGCTCGGCTACATGGAACGCATCGTCGATGGCCTGGTCCGTGAGCGGGAGGGCAGGCGCGTGCCCGCGGTGCTGTTCACGAAGGGCGGCGGCGCGTGGCTCGGCCGGATGGCGGACAGCGGCGCGGACGCGCTTGGCGTGGACTGGACCACCGACCTGGCGGACGCTCGCAAGGCAACCCGGGACCGCGTGGCGCTGCAGGGCAACCTCGACCCGTGCACGCTGTATGCACCGCCGGACGTGATCCGCGAGGAAGTGGGACGGGTGCTCGCCAGCTACGGCCATGGCCACGGCCACGTGTTCAACCTGGGGCACGGCATCCACCCGGACGTGGACCCTGAGCACGCCGGCGCCATGGTCGCGGCGGTGCACGAGTTGTCGCCCGCGTATCACCGCGGGGACTGATTGGCTGCAGCGGCGCTCAGGCCGCCTTGTGCTTCAGTTCGTCGCGCAGGCTGCGGCGCAGGATCTTGCCGACATTCGTCTTCGGCAGTTCGTCGCGGAAGTAGATGAATTTCGGGAGCTTGTAACCGGTCAGTTCCAGCCGGCAGTGGGCGAGGATGTCCTCGGTCGTCAGCGCGGGGTTCTTCCTGACCACGAACAGGGCCACGACCTCGCCGGAACGCTCGTCGTCCTGGGCGACGGCGGCGACCTCGAGCACGTCGGGCATCTGCGCGACCACGGCCTCGACCTCGTTCGGATAGACGTTGAAGCCCGACACCAGGATCATGTCCTTCTTGCGGTCCTCGATGTACGTCAGGCCCGCCTCGTCCATGCGCCCGACATCGCCGGTGCGCAGCCAGCCGCCAGGCAACATGACATTGGCGGTCTCGTCGGGGCGGTTCCAGTAACCCTGCATGACCTGCGGTCCGCGCAGGCAGATCTCGCCGACCTGGCCGATCGGCAGCTCGTTGCCGTCGTCGTCGCGGATCGAGAGGTCGGTCGACGGCAGCGGATAGCCGATCGAACCCGTGAAGTTCAGTTCTTCGGGGCGGTTGGCAGGTGCCGACCGGCGATGTCTCGGTCAGCCCCCAGCCCTGGCAGATGTGGCGGCCGGTAAGCGCCTTCCAGCGGTTCGAGACCGCGCCCTGCACTGCCATGCCGCCGCCGAGCGCGATCTTCAACGAACTGAAGTCCAGCCGGTCGAAACCGGGCGTATTCAGCAGCGTGTTGAACAGCGTATTGACGCCGGTGATGAACGTGAAGCGGACCTTCGACATCTCGTCGACGAAGGCCGGCATGTCGCGCGGGTTCGTGATCAGGACGTTCTGGCCGCCCACGTACGTGAACACCAGGCAGTTCGTCGTCAGGGCGAAGATGTGGTACAGCGGCAGCGCGGTGATGACGACCGCATCCGCGCCGATCTGTTTCAGCTCCGGCATCCAGTTCACTATCTGCAACGTGTTCGCGATCAGGTTGCGGTGTGTCAGCACGGCGCCCTTCGAGACGCCGGTCGTGCCGCCGGTGTACTGCAGGAAGGCCACGTCGTGCGGCGCCAGCTCGACCGGGCGCAGGGTCAGCGCGGCGCCCGCGCTCAACGCGTCGTTGAAATGCACGGCGCCCGGCAGCGTCCAGTCCGGCACCAGGCGCTTCACGTACCGCATGACGAGATTGACGATGGGGCCCTTCGGGAAGCCGAGCTGGTCGCCGATGCCGGTCACCACCACCTTGCGCACGGGCGTGCGGTCGATGACCTGCTGCAGCACCGCGCAGGCCATGTCGCAGACCACGATGGTCGTCGCGCCGGAATCGTTGAGCTGGTGCTCGAGCTCACGGGCCGTGTACATGGGGTTCACGTTGACGACGATCAGGCCCGCGCGCATCGCGCCGAAGATCGCAATCGGGTACTGCAGCAGGTTGGGCATCATGATCGCCACGCGATCGCCCTTGCGCAGGCCCGCCTCGGCCTGCAGCCATGCGCCGAAGCGGCGCGACAGCTCGTCCATCTCCGCGTAGCTCAGCGTCTTGCCCAGGTTGCTGAATGCAGGCAGGGTCGCGTGCTGCCGGCAGGCATCCTCGAAAAGATGCTTGATCGACGCGATCTGCTCGGGGTCGATGTCCGTCGGCACGCCCGGCGGGTAGTGCTTGAGCCAGATTTTTTCCACTGCAACCGTCTCCGCGGGTCTCGGGAAGGCATCACCTGCCGCCGCGCCGGCGGCCTGAATGCCATGCCTGCTTATAGCATCGGCCCGTTGCGGCGGGCAACGTAATCCGCGCGTTCAGCGCTCGAGAAGAGGCTGCAGCGCCGCCCAGGCATTGTCCAGCATGATGCGCTGCGCAGCGGCATTCGGGTGAATGCGGTCGTCCTGGAACAACTCGTCGCGCAACGCGATGCCCTCGAGGAAGAATGGCACGAGCGGCACTTCGCGCTCGCGCGCAAGTTCACCGAAGACTGCAAAGAAGCTTTCCGTGTACTGGGGGCCGTAGTTGACCGGTATGCGGATGCCCGCCAGCGCCACGTGCGCCCCGGCCTTGCGCCCGAGTTCGAGCAGCTGCTCGAGATTGGCTCTCAATTCGGGAACTGGCAGCCCGCGCAGGCCGTCGTTGGCGCCCAGCTCGATGAACAGCACCGCCGGGCGATGCAGGGCGAGCGCGCGCGGCAGGCGTTCCAGGCCGCCACCGGTCGTTTCCCCCGACACGCTGGCGTTGACGACCCGGTGTTCGTACCCTTGCGCGCTCAGCCGCCGCTCCAGCAGCGCGACCCAGCCCTGTCCGGGCGCGAGGCCATAGCCGGCGGACAATGAGTCGCCGAGGACGAGGATCACGGGCGGCTCGGCCGCGGGCGCGGCCCCGGCCAGGCCAAACAGGACGACGAGCAGGATGGTACGCATGGACAATCGGACAGTGCTCGAGGCGAGAAAGTTGCGCAAGGAGGTTAGCAGCCCGGAAGGAACGCTGACGATCCTCGATGACGTCAGCCTGGCGGTGGGCGCGGGCGAATCCATCGCCGTGGTCGGCGCATCCGGCGCGGGCAAGTCCACGCTGCTGGCGCTGCTCGCCGGTCTGGACGAGCCGACCGCGGGCGAAGTCTGGCTGGACGGCCTGGAATTGTCGGCGCTGGACGAGGATGGCCGGGCCGCGGCGCGCGCCGGCCGCGTCGGCTTCGTATTCCAGTCATTTCACCTCGTGCCGTCGCTGACCGCGCTCGAGAACGTGATGCTGCCGCTGGAGCTGGCGGGCCGCCGTGATGCGCGCGACGCGGCGCGGGAAGTCATGGACCGCGTCGGCCTCGGTCCACGGGTCGGGCACTATCCGCGGCAGCTGTCGGGCGGCGAGCAGCAGCGCGTGGCGATCGCACGCGCCTTCGTGACCAGTCCCGCGGTGCTGTTCGCGGACGAGCCGACCGGCAACCTCGATGCGCGCACCGGTGCGCGTGTCGTGCAACTGCTGTTCGACCTCAACGCCGCGTCCGGCACGACGCTGGTCCTGGTCACCCACGACCGCGAGCTGGCGGACCGCTGCGGTCGGGTGATCGAGATCGATGCCGGCCGGCTGGTGTCCTGAAGTGAAGGCGCTGCGATTCGCCCTGCTGGCGCTGGCACGGGACTGGCGGTCCGGCGAGCTGGCGGTGCTGCTCGCCGCGCTGATGGTGGCGGTGACGGCGCTGACGGGCGTCGGCTTCTTCACCAACCGGATCGGCCAGGCGGTGGAGCGACAGGCGGCCGAGGTCATCGCGGCGGACCTGCGCCTGCAGTCGGGACGAGAGCTGCCGCAGGCGTACATCGACGCGGCCCGCCAGGGCGGCATGGCGACCGCGCGCACGGTGTCGTTTCCGACCGTCGTGTTCTTCGGCGAGGAGTCGTCGCTGGCGGCGGTGCGCGCGGCCGACGCGGCGTATCCGCTGCGCGGCAAGGTGCGCATCGCCGATGCGCCGTTCGGGCCTTCCCGGATCACGGACCTGAGCCCGGGCCGGGGCGAGGCCTGGCCCGACTCGCGGCTGCTGGCGCGGCTCGGCGCGCAGCTGGGCGATGAACTCAGCATCGGCGCCGCGCGCTTCCGCGTCACCCGGGTCCTCGACTACCGGCCCGACCAGGGCTCGGCTTTCGTCGACCTGGCGTCCTCGGTCCTCATGAACATCGATGACCTGCCCGCCACCCAGTTGCTGCAGCCAGGCAGCCGCGCCACCTACGCGATCCTGTTTGCCGGCCCGCCAAAGGCCGTGCGCGCCTTCAAGCCGCGGCTGGAAGCGCTGCGCCAGCCGGGCGAGCGGCTGGTGGACGTCGCGGAAGCGAGCCCGCAGATCCGCTCGTCGACCGAGCGGGCGGGACGCTTCCTCAACCTGTCGGCACTCGTCACCGTGCTGCTGGCGGCCGTTGCCGTGGCAATGGCGGCGCGCCGCTACGCCTTGCGGCACCTGGACAATGTCGCGCTGCTGAAGTGCATGGGTGCGTCGCAGGCATTTGTCCTGCGCGTGACGGTTCTCGAGCTTGCGGCGCTGGCGCTGCTCGCCTCGCTGGCGGGCGCTGCGCTCGGCTACCTGGCGCAGGGCGGGCTTGCGTGGCTGCTCGCCGACGTCGTGCGCGGCGACCTGCCAGCCGCGTCGGCGGAGCCGGCGCTGATGGGACTGGTGACGTCGACGGCCATCCTGGTCGGCTTTGCGCTGCCGCCGATGCTGCGGCTCAAGCAGGTGCCGCCCGCACGGGTGCTGCGCCGCAACCTCGAGCCGCCGCCGCTGCGTTATGCAGCGTCACAGGGCCTCGCGCTGGCGGCGCTGCTCGCCATGCTGTTCTGGCTCGTGCGCGACGCACGCCTCGTGGCCTATGTGGCGGCCGGCACGGCGCTGACGGTCGGGGTCCTGGCGGCGGCTGGCTGGCTGCTGGTTCGCGCCGCGGGACGCCTGCGCGGCGGCGTCGGCGTCGCGTGGCGTTACGGCATCGCGAACCTGTCGCGGCGCGGTGGCGACAGCGTGGCCCAGGTGGTCGCATTCGGGCTGGGGCTGACGGTGCTGCTGCTGCTGGCCGTCGTGCGCAACGACCTGCTGGACGACTGGCAGGCCGGCCTGCCCGCGGACACACCCAACCACTTCCTCATCAACATCCGTTCGGATGACAGGCAGGCTTTCCGCGAATTCTTTGACGAGCGCGGCCTGCCGGCGCCGGAGCTGCACCCGATGATCCGCGCGCGCATGACGGCGATCCGCGGCCGGCCGGTCGCCGCGCTGCAGATCGACGGCGACCGGGCGCGCGGCTTCGCGGAACGCGAGCAGAACCTGACGTGGTCGACGCGCCTGCAGGACGACAACAGGATCGTCGCCGGGCGCTGGTGGACCGCCGCCGACAGCGGCCGCCGGCTGGTGTCGGTCTCGGTCGAATACGCGGAGTCCTTCGGGCTCGCCATCGGCGACCGGCTGTCATTCGACGTGGCCGGCGAGCCGCTGGAGGCGGAGGTGGCCAGCATCCGCGAGGTGCAGTGGGACTCGTTCCAGCCCAACTTCTTTCTGGTGTTCTCGCCGGGGACGCTGGACGGCATGGTCGGCACGTGGATGACCGCAGTGCGGCTCGAGGGCGACCAGCGGCGCGAGCTGGCCGCGCTCGTGCGGCAGTTCCCCAGCGTCTCGGTCTTCGACGTCGAGGCGATCCTGGCGCAGGTGCGGCAGGTCATGGACCGCGCGTCGCTGGCCGTGCAGTACGTGTTCCTGTTCACGCTGCTGGCGGGCGTGACGGTCCTGCTTGCGGCGGTGCAGTCGACGCGTGACGAGCGGCGCTACGAGAGCGCGATGCTGCGCACGCTGGGGGCCAGCCGCGGCGTGGTGCTGGCCGGCGTCGCGGCCGAGTTCACGGCGCTGGGCGTGCTGGCGGGGCTGCTGGCGGCGGCCGGCGCGAGCGCCGGCGGCTGGGTGCTGGCGACGCAGTTGTTCAACCTGGGGTACCGGTTCGACCCGATGGTCTGGCTGGTCGGCATCGCGCTCGGCGCCGCGATCGTCGGTGGCGCCGGCACGTTCGCAGCGCGTTCCGTCGTCAACCATCCGCCGATCGAGACGCTGCGGCAGTAGCCTGGATCCGGCCCTTTGGGTCTGGCCCCTCCTGTGGGGCGTGCGCGCGGGATCCGGTCGGGTTCCCACGCTCGCTCGACTCAAAGTCGCTCGCTCAGGGAACCGCGACCACCTCGCGCGCACGCGTGCTGATGCGGCATCATTCGGCGCTCACGCGGAGGTGGGGGGCAGGCCTCTGCGCGGTCAGGCCCCGCCTGGTCAGCGTCCCGCGACGACCGTCAACGGGATACTGCCCGCCAGGGCGGTCTCGCCGCGCGACGTGCTGCCCTCGATCTGGATAGTGTAGCGACCGGGCGGCAGCAGCGTGGAGTTCAGCGCGATGCGCAGGTCGCCGTTTGAATCGCGCTGCAGGCGCTCGGCGCGCAGGGCTGCCGTGCCGTCATTGCGCGAGATGGCGACGCGGAAGACGTTGAAGCGGTTGCTGCGCGCGTCGATGAGGATCTCGAGTTTCTCGGGGGCCGTGCCGCCGCCGAGCCTGACCTGCTGGGGCGAATGCAGCGAGGTGCGAGTCGTGCGCGTGGACGATGGTGGCAGCAGGAATCCCTCCGCCGCGCGCGCTTCCAGCATCGCACGGCGATCCTCGGCGATCTCGACCCGGACGGCCTGCCAGGCCCCGAACACGGCCAGCAACACGATGATTGCGCCGGCCGCCAGCGGCGCGCGCGGATCGTGCCACCATGGCGACGGTCCGCGCCCGCTTGCACCCTCGATATCCGCAGGATCCTGGTCCGTGTCTTGCATGATTTCGTACCGCCTTGGCGCCCGCCGTGCCTCCCGCAGGGTTTATTCTATGCACAAGCCACGACAGGAGTAATCCATGAACCGATTCAGGACCACGGCGGCGGCGCTGGTGACGGCGCTTTTCATGATGGCCGCGGCCGGTACCGCGCAGGCAGACGCCGCGCAGACTGCGCTGACGGTCTACAGCTCGGCGCGGCCCGGCGCCATACCGGCCGACTGGTATCGGCCGCTGCCCGGATCGGGCTCGCCGCCGGCGAGCCAGCTGCCGGGCTACGCGGTGGTGCGCGTGGACCGCGATGTGACGTTCGAGCGCGGCCGGTCGCTGCTCAAGTTCATGGACGTCGCCGCGTTGATCGATCCGACGACGGTCAGCTTCCAGTCGCTGACCGACCCGGCCGGCACGCGCGTGCTGGAACAGAATTTCCAGTTCGACCTCGTCAGCACCCAGAAACTGCTGTCGCGTTACGTGGACCGCAGGGTGGCGGTCGACAGCCCGCGTGGCGATGGCGTGGTCGTGCTGAACGGCACGCTGCTGTCGGCGCACGACGGGCTGGTGCTGCGCGGCGACGACGGCCAGGTGCACGCGCTGCGCGAGTGGTCGGGCATGCGCTTCGGCGAGCTGCCGGGCGGCCTCATCACGCAGCCGACGCTGGAGTGGGACGTGAGCTCGAAGAAGGGCGGCACGCAGCGCGCTCGGGTCACCTACCAGACCGGCGGCATCACGTGGTGGGCGGACTACAACCTGCTGTTTGCGGAGGGAGCGAATGCCAATGCCGGGTTCGTGGACCTCGGCGCGTGGGTCAGCCTGATCAACCAGTCCGGCGCCACTTACGAGGACGCGAGGCTCAAGCTGGTGGCGGGCGAGGTGAACCGCGCGGCGCCGTCACCGGCCCGCTACGCCAAGGGTGCGGTGCGCGCCCTGACCATGGAGGCCGACGCCGGCTTCGAGGAAAAGTCGTTCTTCGAATACCACCTGTATACGCTGGGCCGGCCGACCACGCTGCCCAACAACTCGACCAAGCAGCTCGAACTGTTCGATGCGGCGAAGCGGGTGCCGGCGCGCAAGAAGCTCGTGTACTACGGCGCACCTGGCTATGGCTGGGGTGGCTCGCCGACGCTGGACCGCGATTTCTCCCCGGCCTCCAACAAGCAGGTCGATGTCTGGCTCGAGTTCCGCAACGACCAGAAATCGGGCCTGGGCATGCCGCTGCCGGCGGGCCGGATCCGCGTCTCGCAGCTCGATGCGGCTGACGGCAGCCTGGAATTCGTCGGCGAGGACACCATCGAGCACACGCCAAAGGACGAAGACGTCCGTATCAGGCTGGGGACCGCCTTCGACGTGGTCGGCGAGCGGCGCCAGACGGACTTCTCACTCGACAGTCGCGGACGCGTCATGGAAGAAGCCTTCGAGATCAAGGTCCGCAACCACAAGGGCCAACCGGTCGAGGTGACGGTGCGCGAAAGCCTCTACCGCTGGAGCGACTGGCGCGTGATCGCCAGCTCCGCGCGCTGGGACAAGCTGGACGCGCAGAACATCGAGTTCCCGGTGACCGTCGGCAAGGACGCCGAGGCGGTGGTGACGTACCGTGTTCGTTACACGTGGTGAGGCCCGAGCGTGAGTTCGGCGCCGACGTGAAGTTCGGCGCCGGCTCCCGCTTCGATCACGCAGTTCTGGCCGAAGGCGATGCCGCGCAGCGCCGGGTCGTAGCGATAGCCGCGTAGCGTCCTGAGCGGCTCGCCGTCGGCGTCCCTCGTGCCGGCGCGCTGGTCGGTCGTGGTCGTGACGCAGCGCGTGCAGGGTTTGACGGCCTGCAGCCGGACGCGGCCGCTGCAAAAGACCGCGGCCGCGTCTTCCGCGTAGGCTGCCACGCCATCGATGACCACATTGGGGCGGAACCGGTCCATCGGGACCGGGTGCGACAGCCGGCCGTTCAGGTCGGCCAGCGAGGCGAGGGACATCAGCAGCAGCGGATAGCCGTCGGCGAAAGCGACCGGCCGGTCCGGACCCGCGTACTTCGGGTCGGCAAGCCGCCGTTCCGTGTCATCGAAGCGCACCAGCCGCACGCTGTCCCCGAGTACGCCGGAGAACCAGCCGGCCACCTCGTCGCCCTCATCGATGGCTGTGCATTGGTCCTTCCAGATCCTGACGCGCCGCGGCCCGCCGCCCGCGTCGTCCCGCAGCTGGAACGACGGCCGCCCGGCGGCTGACAGCCCGAGCACGCCACGGTCGATCGCCGTGCCGATGGTCGCCAGCAGCGGATGACTGCGTTGCGAAATGAAAGTGCCCATGCGGTCGACCAGCATCCAGCGCCGGTCCCATTCCAGGCCCGTGCCGGTGACCCGCGCCGCCGCCACGTCGATGCCGCGGCAGGACTTGACCGGGTAGACGTGCAGGCTGGCGATCGTGGCCATCAGCGGCAGCGGCGCATGTCAGTGCCGCTCCTTGAGCACGAAGTCCAGGCTGCCGTAATGCAGGTAATTGGCCCAGTCGGCAGAGTCCAGCGAGCGCACGGCAGCGCGCGCCGCGTGCAGCGCCGCGCCGATCGTCGCGCCGCGCGTCAGGCGGCCGTACAGCGCGGCCGCGAACCTCGCCGCGGCGTCGTCGGATACCGGCCACCAGGTGCCGATGAAGTTCGCGACACCGCCGCGCAGGAAGGCCTCGGCGAAACCGGCGCTGCGGCCGAGCGCACGCGCGACGGACGGCGGCTGGCGGATGCGGCCGGATTCGCAGGCGTTGAAGCACACGAGCGCCGGCAGCGCCTCCAGGGAGGCGAGGTCGCTCCCGGACAGCACGCGGCCACCGGCGCACAGGATGCCGCCCGAGGCCGGTGCGGCGGCGTCGAAGAAGGCGTGCCCGGCATAGTGGATGGCATCGAACTGGCCGGAGCGGAACCCGGCGAGCAGCCGCGCGCGGGTGGCCTCGGCGCCGCGCAACAGCTGCACCTGCGCTCCATGGCGGTCGAGGATGGCCGCGATGCGCGATCCCTCCTGCTCGGCGCCGGCCAGGTCGTCGGTCGGGTTGATGACGAGCAGCACCTGCAGTACAGGCGACAGCCGACGCGCTTCACGCCACTTGGCGACCGACAGGTCCTCCGCCGCGTAGCGGCGGCTCAGGCCCGCTGCCGCCGCCGGTGCCCAGCCGTTGACGCACAGCGTTTCCCAGGGCCACCTCGACGCGGCCGTGTCGTGCACGACGATCAGCGGCACGTCATGAACCGCTTCCAGGGCTTCGCGGGTCGGTGCCGGCAGCAGCAGTGCGCCGAGCCGCTCGCCGAAAACGGCGATGCCGTCCGGCGTGAAGCCGACACCGAGGGACTCCACGTGCCGGTCCAGCGCGTTGCGGTCCAGCCGCCGGGTCGCGGCGAGTGCCGTGGCCTTGGGCGTCGCACCGAGCAACGCCGTGCGCAGTTCACCGGCGCCTTCCTGCACGAACAGGTAGGACTGCAGCGCGCCGCGCTGCACGCGGCGTGGCTGCCGGGCCGGCGCGGCCGCCGCCGGCCGCAGGTTCACGAGTGCGCCATGGCGACTGGACGCGATGACGAGCTGCATGGCCGCGCGCGCGACGTCGAGCCGCTTCTGGCTGCGCGATACGAAGGTCACGCACCGCAACCTGCGGTCCGGTTCGAGCTCCGCCAGCGCCTCCAGCAGGCCGTGGAGTTGCGACTGCGCGGCACGTGCGGGCGGGACGCCGGAAGCGGTGCCCCATAGCACCAGTGCCACGTCGCGCACGCCTGCCAGCGCGAGCGTACGGGCGACATTGGCAGCGGCCAGGCGCTGCACCTCGGCCCCATGAAGGCTGAAGCTGCCGAGCCCGGCGAATACCACGTACTTTCCGCGCAGGGTGCCGCCGGCGGCGGGCAGGATGAACACCTCGCCCGCGGCGGCGCTGATCGCGCGGCGTCGTGCGAGGTCGCTGATGGCGCCGCCGAGCGCCACGTCCACGTCCAGCGCCGCGCCGGCCGGCTCGACGTTGCTGAAGACGCCGAGCACGATCGCTTCGGCGGCCTGCTCGGCGATGCTGCCGAGGACCAGCCGCACGTCGACCGCGGCGGTGGCGCTGGCTGCCGTGCCGGCTGGACTTCGCGCGCCGCGGCCCGGTTCATCCGGCGGCGCCGCGAACTCGCGCAGGAACGAGCGTTGTTCCGCGCCCGACAGGTCATCCCAGAAGATCTTGGCGGATGCTTCATCGCCGGGATCGTCGGCCGACCACGCACCGCGCCGCACGGTGTCCTCGCGTTCGCGGGGCAGCAGGTCCGTGCTGCCGCGAGCGAGCAGTTCGATGACGGCGCGGGTCACCGTCTCGTCGCCCGGCAGCCGGCCGTGCTCCACGCGCGTGAACCAGGTGGCCAGGTCCGCGCACTGCGCCAGCGCCAGCGGCACCGTGCCGTCACCGTCGTCGCTGCGCCTGAACTCGAGCCGGCCGTCGCGCCGGCGCAGCCCGCTCGGCGTCTCGTGCCCGGTGCCGGCGATGAGCGCGAAACACGGGTCCGGCGGCGGCAGGTCGCGCCGTGCCTGCAACGCAGCCCGCAGCGTCGCGGCATCGGGGCGCGGGCCCTTCGGCCAGTCGCCGGCGCGAAACGGGTCGAAATCCTCGCAGGCCTCGGCGGCCGGCAGCAATTCCACGAGTCCCGGCAGCGTCGTGAACACATCGCGTGCCAGCGTGCGCGCGCCGTGCGCGAGGTCCAGCAGCGCCAGGCGTCGCACCAGCGTGTGCGCGCCGCGCAAGGCCTGCACGGCGCCGAAGGCGCCGCGATTCGGGGTGCCAAGCTGGATCACGCGTCCCAGCTTCTCGGCGCCTGCCGCCGCGAGCGCGGCGCGCGCGACCAGCCCGCCCATGCTGTGCGCGACGATGTGAACCTCGGCGGCCTTTTCGCCAAGCAGGCGTTCCGCCAGCGCGTGCCCGGCCTGCCAGACGCTGTGCCGCCAGTCGTACGGGTGGAAACCGGCGTCGAGGCCGGCGGCGCGCAGCGACAGCTTGAGCCGCAGGTAGGCGAACAGCAGCACGCCCAGCGGCTCGATTCGCCGCCGCGACGGCAACGCCAGTTTCGTGAGGCCGCCCAGCGCGATTTCGACGGGGTCGAACCACTTGATGTCGTCGGCGCGCCCGGTGCGCCGCAGGCCGAGCGTCGAGCCCATGATGCCGGGCAGGATGAGCACGCGCGGCGCTCCGCGCCGCAGCTTGTGCACACGCTGCGAAAGTTCACGCAGTTCCGCATGCTGGGCGTCACCGAACACCGCATCGAGTTGCGGATCGACACGACGTGCGCGCAACCGGCGTTCGATCGTGGCCGCCACCAGGTCGCCAGCAGTTTCGCCCATGCGCGTCCCCGGACGCCGCGCCCGGTGCTCTTATAGCATGAGGTCGAGTCCGCCTTCGCGGATTGCAGCGTCGCGGGCCGCACGTGCGATCATGGGCCATTGCGCGCGCACCGGAGCCAACGTGATCGATCTTTACTCAGCCGCCACGCCGAACGGGCACAAGGTCTCCATCGCGCTCGAGGAACTCGAGCTGCCGTACACCCTGCACGTGGTGCAGCTCGCCAGACTCGAGCAGAAAGAGCCATGGTTTCTCGAGCTCAACCCGAACGGCCGGATTCCCGTCATCGTCGACCGCGAGGCCGGTGGTTTCACCGTGTTCGAATCCGGCGCGATCCTGGTCTACCTGGCCGAGAAGACCGGACGCCTGATGCCCGCCGACGTCCGCGGCCGGTCGCTGGTCATGCAGTGGCTCATGTTCCAGATGGGCAGCATCGGCCCGATGATGGGCCAGGCCAACGTCTTCCATCGCTACTTCCCCGAGAAGATCCAGCCGGCGATCGATCGCTACCAGGCGGAGGTGCGTCGCCTGTTCGCCGTCCTCGACGGGCGGCTGGCCGGTCACGAGTACCTGGCGGGCGACTACTCCATCGCGGACATCGCGAACTGGGCGTGGACGCGCACCTGGAAATGGTCCGGCGTTGCCATCGATGGCCTGCCGCACCTGTCGCGCTGGCTGGAGCAGATTGCCGCGCGCCCGGCCTGCCAGCGGGGCCTCGAGCGGCCGCCGAGCGCCATCCGGTCCGGCGACGACGATGCCGCAAACCGGTTCGCAAAGGAGGCGCGCAAGATGGTGGAGTTCGGCGGGAAGAACCCGTGAACGAAGAGGCCTGTTTGCCGCACGGCCTGCGTGCGGCGCATCATGGGCTGTCGCGCCCCGGGCGGGCGGAACGTCTCAGTGTCGAATGGGAGGGGACATGAACTGGAAACTCATCATCGTGGGCGGTGTCGTGTTCTATGCCGCACAGTGGGTCATCGGCATGGCTACCGGCTACTTCATCCATGAAGGCGTGCTGGAGCATTACTACATGCAGACCACGGAATTCTGGCGGCCGGAACTAACCCAAAATCCGCCGGACATGGCGGCGCTGTTGCCGCGCTGGATCGCCTCGGGGCTCATCTCGTCGTTCCTGCTGGCATTCGTGTTCGGCTGGATCCGGTCGGCCCTGACGGGCGCCGGCTGGATGAAGGGCCTCAAGTTCGGCGTCATCCTCTCGATCTTCTCGGGCGCGTTCATGCTCGGCTGGTCGGGCGTCTTCAACCTGCCGGAAGCGATCTGGGCCTGGTGGTGGTTCGAGTCGGTGCTGTACTTCCTGTTCGGCGCGGCGGTGCTAGGCTGGTTCGCCGGGCGTTTCGCGCCGGCGCCGTGATCCGAGCCGGGGCCTGACCGCTGCTGGTTCGCCATGAACGCAACGCGCGCCCAGGCGCTACTCGCCGCCCGCTTCCCCGCACGCCGCGCCGTGATCACCGGCGCCGCGAGCGGGCTCGGCCTGGCCGCCGCACGGATCCTCGCCGCAGGCGGCTGGAGGCTCGCGCTGCTCGATCGCGATGCCGCGCGGCTCGACCAGGCCGCCGAGGCGCTTCGGTCTGCAGGGGCATCCGACGTGGCGATCGCTCCGCTGGACACCTGCGACGAACACGCGGTGCGCGTGGCAGTGGCCGAGTTCGCCATCCGCCACGAAGGGCTCGACTTTGCGTTGAACGCGGCGGGCGTGATCGCTGCCGGGGCGTTCATGGAGACGCCGTCCTCGGACTGGGAGTGGTCGATCCGCATCAACCTGCTCGGCGTCGCCAACTCGTGCCGTGCAGAGATCGGCCACATGCATGCAGCGGGCGCCGGGTTGATCGTCAACGTCGCGAGCGCCGCCGGCTTCGTCAGCGGCGCCGACATGAGCGCCTACAGCGCCAGCAAGGCGGCGGTCATTTCGCTGTCGGAGACACTGGCGCAGGAACTCGCCCAGCACAACATCCAGGTCACGGCCGCGATGCCCGGGTTCTTCAGGACGCGGCTGATGGATCACGCGCGCGCGCCGGCCGAGGTGCTTGCGCTGGCGCGCCGGATCATGCAGGCGTCGAATCTCGAGGCGGACGAGGTGGCGGCACAGATCGTTGGCCGCGCGGCGCGCGGCGAGACGTACATCGTGCTGCCGTGGGACTACCGCCTGCTGTGGCGCTTCAAGCGGCTGGCGCCGCGTTCCTTCCAGCGCTTCATGATCTGGTTCCGCAAGCGCAAGGAGGCGCAGGCGCTGGCCGCCGCGGCACGCCGCCGCCGCGGCGACTGATCAGGACCCCGCACCGGCGCGCGACCGTCGGCGCCTAGTCAAGCCGCCGCAGGGTTTCCAGCGTCCGCGCGCGCAGATCGTCGATGGCGCCGTCGATGCGCGCATGAGCGGCCTCGTCGGCCCCCAGCGCAGGCGGGATGCGCCTGCCCTACAATCGGCGCACACAGAAGAAGAGGCAGGACATGAAGACCATTCGCATCGTGCTCATCACATGGCTGGCGCTGCAGGCCGGCGCGGCGCTCGCGCTGGACATCGTGCTGACCAACGACGACGGCTTCGAGACCGCCAACATCCGCGCGCTGTACCAGCGGCTCAAGGCGGCCGGTCACGATGTGGTGATCGCGGCGCCGACGCAGAACAACAGCGGTCGCAGCGCGGCGGTCGAGTACCAGAAGGAGATGAAGCCGCTGGCCCGACCGACGCGTTACGGCGGCGTGCCGGCCGGCGCGCCGGGCGTGGGTGTCGATCCGCACGACCCGGACATCCATTACGTCGATGGCACGCCGGTCACCTCGATGCTGTACGGGCTCGACGTGGTGGCGGCGAAACGCTGGGGCGGGCCGCCGGACCTCGTGATCTCCGGACCCAATGAAGGTGGCAACGTCGGGCCGAGCATCGTCAGTTCCGGCACGGTGGGCAACGCGCTGTACGCGATCAACCGCGGCCTGCCGGCCATCGCCGTCAGCGACGGTCCGTGGGACAAGGTCTCGCACGAACGGCTCACGCCACAGTCACGTTCGTGGGCCGTGGCGGACGCCATCGTCAGGCTGGTCGGCGCGCTCGAGGCGGGCCGCAGGCCGGGCAAGCCGTTGCTGCCGCCAGGCAGCGGACTGAACGTCAACCTGCCGCACGTCGATGCGGCGCAACTGGCGACGGCGCCATTCGTGCAGAGCCGCATAGGCGGCACGGCGGACTACGTGCCGGTGTTCTTCGAGAAGCTGGAAGACAGTGCGCTGGCGACGCGCCTCGGGCAGGGATCGGCGCTCTCGGGACTGTCGAGCGTGACGCCCGAGGAGAAACCGCCGGCCGGTGTCCTGCTGCCCGGCGACGACGATGCGCGCGCAGAACTGCACGTGATTGGCCGCGGCGCGATCGCGGTATCGGTCATCCAGGGCGTGCCGCAGGGCACGCGCGGGCAGGAACGCGCAGTGGCGCGCCAGTTGCGGGGGTTGCTACGGAAGTAGGAGGGGCCGGACCCTCAAGGGGTCAGACCCCACCCGATCATGCGTCGCCATGACCGCCCGGCCGCTGCGATGGCCCTGGTCCTGACCGGCACCGTCGTGCTGCAGGGATGCGCGGCCGGGCCGGCGGCCGGCCAGCGTGCTGCACCTTCGAGCCTTGGCTGCATGCAAGCCGCGCTGCACGAACGCCTGCCTGCAGGGCTGGACGACCGCCTCGCGCATTGCGTGGCCAGCGGCCTGATCTTGAGGCACTGCAGCGCCAGCGAGGCGCTGCTGGCGGGGTGGGGCAAGGAACTGCGCGACCTGGTGGGAGCGGGTGATGCGCAACGCGGGGACCTCGCTGCCAATCGCAGGGGGCGCGTTTGTGCACGGTCGGTGGAGTCCGACCACGCGCTGATCGACTGCTGCCGCGGCGAGCCCGGCGGCGGATGAGGGCGACAGGTCAGCGTTCGCCGACCGTCTTCCAGGTTCCCTCGCGGCGCGGGTCGGCCGCGCCTTCGACCCGACCGCCTTCGCGCACGATCACGCCGTGCAGTCCCGATTCCTCGCCGCGTCCAGCGGTCACCACGACGCCTCGCGCGGCGAGTTCCTCGAGTAACTGCGGCGGAAACTTCGACGCCTCGCCGAAAAAGTTGTCGCCGCGCGCAATCAGGTTCGGCAGGTCGATCGCCTGCTGCATGGTCAGGCCCCAGGCCAGCACGCCGAGCAGCGTCTTGGCGTTGTAACCGAGGATGGCCGTGCCGCCCGGTGAGCCGAGCGCGGCGACCAGCCGGCCATCGCCGTCGAGCACGATGACCGGCGACATCGACGACCGCGGCCGCTTGCCGGCGGCCACGGCATTGGCGACCGGCGCCCGGCCGTCGGTCGCGCGGAACGAGAAGTCGGTGAGCTGGTTGTTCAGCATGAAGCCGCCGACCGCGCGGCCTGAACCGAACAGGGATTCGACCGACGTCGTCATGGACACCACATTGCCCTCGGCATCCGCGATCACGAAGTGGCTGGTGCCGGCAGGCTCGTGCGTGGCGTCGGCGCCGCGCGAGACTCCCTGTGGACGCCCGGCCTGCGGCGCCGGGCCAGCGCGCCGGCCGATCAACGCGGCGCGCGCGCTCACATAGGCGGCATCGAGCAGGCCTACCACCGGTACGGCGACGAACGCCGGATCCGCGACGTAGGCGTCGCGGTCCGCGTACATCAGGCGGCTGGCCTCCGCGAACAGGAACCATGCCTGCGGGTCGTGCGGGCCGCGCGTGGCGATGTCGGTGCGGTCGAGCATGGCGAGCAGTTGCAGCAACGACACGCCGCTCGACGGCGGCGGCGGGACGCACACGACATACACGCGAAACGGTCCGCAGACCGGGTCGGCCGTGACGGGCTGGTACGCAGACAAGTCGTCGAGCGTGAGTGTTCCGGGCAGCGGCGCTGCGCCGGTGCGGGCGACGATCTGCTCCGCGATGGGGCTCATCAGCAGCGCACGTGGGCCGTTCGCGGCAAGGAGTCTGAGCGTGCCGGCATAGGCCGGATTCCTGACCGTGTCGCCGGCCTGGACCGGCGATCCGTCGGGCCGCGAGAACAGCGCGCGCACGTCCGGGCTGGAGGACTGCGGCCACGAACCGTTGACGAAGCGCGCCAGGCGCAGGGGCACGGCAAAGCCGGATTCGGCGGCACGGATGGCCGGATCGAACAGCGCGTCCCAGGGCAGCCGGCCGTGAAGCTGATGCACGGCGCCGAGCATCGGCATGACGCCCGGTGCGCCGGTGGACCGGCCGCTGGTGACCGCAGCGCGATAACCGAGCGGCTCGCCGTCCGGACCGATGAACATGTCCGGCGTGGCGCCCGCCGGTGCCGCCTCGCGGCCGTCGAAGGCCGTCACGCGGCCGCTGCGCGCGTCGTAGTGCAGCAGGAATGCGCCGCCGCCGATGCCGGAACTCTGCGGTTCGACGAGGCCCAGCATCGCCTGCACGGCGACCGCGGCATCCGCCGCGCTGCCGCCCTGCCGCAGGATCGCGAGACCGGCGTCCACGGCCAGCGGATTGGCGGCGGCGATGCCGGCGTTCGATACCGGCGCGGGACCGGCATCGGGCTGGACGGCCCGCTGGCAGGCGCCCAGCACGAGTACTGCGGTGACGATCGCGATCGCCCGGGGGAGCATCGCGTGGCGGATCTGCGTCATGCATCGGCTCCGGTCAGGTAGGCGCACGATTCTAGCGGGTCGGCACGCGCTGCGTTTTCGGGCGGCCACGGAACCTAATAAGGTTGACAGGACCCACTGCGGGCGGTTGACTCCCCTGCACCCATCACGGAAGGTACGGCGGACCGCCATGACAGAGACTATCGAAACCGGGACGGTGACCTACAAGGCAGGCGGCGCGAACCTCGCGAGCTACGTCGCCTGGGATGCCTCGCAGCGGGGTCCGCGGCCAGGCATCGTCGTGTTCGGCGAGTGGTGGGGTCTCAACGACTACCAGAAACGGCGCGCCCGCCAGCTGGCGGAGCTGGGCCATGTGGTGCTTGCGGCCGACATGTTCGGTGACGGCCGGATCGCGGCCGATGCCGACGAGGCCGGCCGGCTGATGAACGGCCTGTTCGCGGACATGGCGGGCACCGGCGCGCGGGTGCGCGCTGCCATCGAGCAGCTGGGCCGGCAACCCAATGTCGACCCGGCCCGCCTGGGCGCGATGGGCTATTGCCTGGGCGGCGCATTGTCGCTGCACGCGGCGCGACTGGGGATCGAGCTCGCGGGCGTCGTCAGCTTCCACGGCTCGCTGGGGCCGACCCATGCGGCGAAGCCGGGCGACGTGACGGCGAGGGTGCTCGTCTGCCACGGCGAGGACGACGCGTTCGTGTCCGCCGAGGAACAGGCGGGATTCCGCAAGGAGATGGACGACCTCGGCGTGGACTACAAGCTGGTCACCTATCCGGGCGCCAAGCACGGCTTCACGAACCCGGACGCCACGGAGAACGGAATCAAGTACAAGTTGCCGCTCGAATACAACGAGACCGTGGACCGGGAGTCGTGGCAGGAGATGAAAGGGTTCTGGGCCGAGGTGTTCGCCTGAGCCGGTCGGCGCGCCGCCTCAGTTCACCCCGGCCTGCCGCCAGTCGGCGCGAATGATGCGCCACTCGCCATCCTCGCGCGCCAGCGTAATGTCGAACTCGTAGATGTCCGCGGCGAGGTCCCACGACGACTCCGGCGCCGCCTCGCGGCCCAGCATCCCCACGGTGGCCCTGACCCGCGCCAGTCCGGTGGCCTGCATTTCCACCTCGTCCACGCGGGTCAGCATGTGTATGGACTGGTGTGCGATGAGGTAGCCGCGAACGTAGCGCCTGATCTCCTCGACACCATTGCCGCGCCCGTCGCGGTAGTCCGCAGCGATGAGGTCGAACAGGGCGGAGGCATCACGGTCCTCGGCCGCGCGCTCGGCCTCGACGATCACGGCGCGCACCTGCGACTCGGGCGAGTCACCGCCGCCACAGGCGCCCAGCCACAACGCTGCGCAGGCCGCCAGGGCGGGCAATCGCGCAGGATGGGCCGGCGTTCCCGCCGGCACAGGCCGTCCATCGAACACTGGCGACATGCGGGCACGGTAGGCGATCGCGCGGGACGCTGCCACTGCGCTAGCATGGCGGCCATGCCGAACCGCGACCCCAGGCGACCTGCTGCGGATCCCGATCGCGTCGTCGCGCAGGCGCAGCGCGCGCGCCAGGAGCGTGAACGCGGCTACCGGGAGCGGGCGCTCAAGCTGTACCCCTGGATCTGCGGCCGCTGCGCGCGCGAGTTCACGCGGGAGAACCTGCGTGAACTGACCGTGCACCACCGCGATCACGACCATGACAACAACCCGGCCGACGGCAGCAACTGGGAACTGCTGTGCATCTACTGCCACGACAACGAGCACGCGCGTTCGGTGGAACCGGGCGGGGCGGCCGACCGGCCGCTGGACCGCGCCACGCACCGCCCGTTCGACAGCCTGGAATCGCTGCTCAAGCGCGACAAGTAGACGATACCGGAGGCAACAGCCGGGGCGCCGATGAAGGTGCTGTGGCAGGGCACAGGCGGAGGGCCGCATGAACTACACCTGTGAAGCCGTCATCAACCTGCCGCGCGAGCGTGTCATCAGCCTGTTCGACGATCCGGCCAATCTGGTCAAGTGGCAACCCGGGCTCGTCAGCTTCGAGCCGCTCGCCGGTGTTCGCGGCCAGCCGGGCGCGCAGTCGCGCCTGACCTACCGCATGGGCAGGCGCACGATCGAAATGGTCGAGACGGTCACGACGCGCAATCTGCCGCACGAGTTTTCCGGGACCTGTGCGACGCAGGGCGGCCGCAGCGCGGTTCGCAACGAGTTTCACGAGGTTGCGGCGGGCCGGACGCGCTGGGTGGCGCACAGCGAGTACCGTTGTGACGGCCTGCTGATGCGGCTGATGAACTGGCTGATGCCCGGCGCGTTCCGCAGGCAGACGCAGAAATTCATGGAGCAGTTCAAGGCGTTTGCCGAGACGGCCGGCGCCGGCTGACGGCGCTGCACCACATTATGTTCACTACGTCACTCGTGTTGCATTGCACGATCGTGCGATATCCGCGCCCGCCTTTAATGGGCCCTGCGGTCGGCGTATAAACAGGTTGAACCGGCTGGGCATGAGCGGCCGGCAGAGCAAGATTCAAGGGGAACACAATGCAACTGGCACGATTGCTACGTGCGGCGGTGCTCGTCCTGGCGTCCGCCGCCCTCGCACCCACGGTCGCTGCGCACGCTCCGCCCGGACGGGTCAAGGACGAAACCATCACCTTGTCCGGCCTGCAGGGGCCGGCGCGCATCCTGCGCGACGTGGACGGCATGTCGCACATCTACGCCTTCAACGAGCACGACGCACTGTTCCTGCAGGGCTGGGTGCAGGCCGAGGACCGGTTGTTCCAGCTCGACGTCCTGCGGCGCACCACGGCGGGAACGCTGGCCGAGTTGCTGGGCAGCGGCGCGCTGTCCAGTGACGTCGAGTTGCGCGTGGTCGGCCTGGGCCGCGCGGCGCAGCGCTCGCTGGAAGTCGCCTCGCCGGCGCTGCTCGCGGGGCTGCAAGCCTATGCGGACGGCGTCAACGCGTGGGTCGCGCGGCACCCGCTGCCGGCCGAATACGCGGCGCTGGAGCTGACCAGGTTCGAACCCTGGAAGCCGCTCGACAGCGTGCTGATCGCCAAGGCGCTCGCCTTCCAGTTGTCATTCGACCTGGACATCAATGCAACGCTGCAGTACCTGCAGTATGAAGCGACGCTCGGGCCGCAGGGCGGCCCCGCCATGTTCTTCTACGACGTATTCCGCTCGGCGCCCTTCGATCCGGCGTCGACGGTGCCCGATGCGAGCGGATCGCCCGTGGCGTCGGCGTGCACGAAAGCCGGGCACTGGAAGTGCGGCAAGCAATCGCAAGGCCACAGCCTCAGGCCGGGCGTGGAGGCGGGCGCAGTCACCTTGCTGAAGCGCTACCGGGAACGGGTCGGGAAAGTCCCGTTCATGGAGCGGACCCTGTCGCGCACGGAACGGCAGATCGGCAGCAACGAATGGGCGGTGTCGGGCAGGCACACGGTCGATGGGCGGCCGCTGGTCGCGAACGATCCGCACCTGTCGCTGGACCTGCCGCCCAATTTCCACCAGGTGCACCTGGTTGGCAACAAGGATGGCTTCGACGCGATGGGCAGCAGCGTGGCCGGCACGCCGTGGATCGTGCTCGGTCAGAACCGGCACGTGACCTGGGGTGAGACGACGACGGGCTTCGACGTCACCGACACCTACCAGGAACAGCTGATGCCGGATCCGTCTTCGCCGAGCGGGCTGTCGTCGCTGTACATGGGCAGGCCCGAACACGTCATTCCGATCCCCCTGACTTTCCGCGCCAACCTGCGCGACGGCGGGGCGCCGGACACGGTCGTTGCACTGCCGCCGGGCGGCCAGATCCCGCCGGTCGTGCTGATCATCCCGCGCCGCAACAACGGCCCGATCGTGGATTTCAACCCGGCGACCGGCGTGGCGATCAGCGTGCAGTACGCGGGCTTCAGCGCAACGCGCGAACTCGAGACCTTCAGGCTGCTCAATCGCGCACGCAACCTCGACCAGTTCGTGCACGCGCTGCAGTACTTCGATGTCGGCTCGCAGAATTTCATCTACGGCGACATCGACGGCAATATCGGCTACTTCACGACCGGCGAGGTGCCGTTGCGCGAGGACCTGCAGGCCGGTTTCATCAACGGTTCGCCGCCCTGGTTCATCCGCAACGGCCAGGGGGGCAACGAGTGGCTGCGTCTCGCGGCGCCGGGACCGCTCGACGGCACGGGCTACCAGTACCTGCCGTTTGGCGAGTTACCGCAGGTCGTCAACCCGAGGGCCGGGTTCGTGGTCAACGCCAACAACGATCCGGCCGGCGTGACGCTCGACAACGTGCCCTACAACGAGGCGCGGCCGGGCGGCGGCGTCTACTTCCTCGGCTATGCCTTCGACTATGGCACCCGCGCGGGGCGCATCACGCAGGCATTGCGCGAGCGGCTCGCCGCCGGCGCGGTTTCGCGCAAGGACATGAAGGCCATCCAGGCGGACGTGACGCTGCTCGACGCGCAGGTTTTCACGCCGTACATCACGGGCGCGTTCGACCGCGCCACGGCGCCAGGGGCAAACCTGGCGCTGGCGGCTTTCGCGGCAGATCCACGCATCGCCGAAGCGGTTGGCCGCCTGCGCACGTGGAACCATGCGGCGCCGACCGGCGTGGAGGGCGGCTACGACGCATCCGACGTGGACGGGTATCGCCTGCCGCCGAAGGCCGGCGAAGTCGCCAACAGCATTGCCGCGACGGTCTACTCCGTGTGGCGCGGGCAGGCGATCAGGAACGGCCTGGACCTGACCCTCAACGGGCTCGGCCTGCCGACACCCGGATCGGGCGAGGCGATCAAGGCGCTGCGTCACCTCGTCGAGCGTGACGGTATCGGCGTGTCCACCGTCGACTTCTTCGGCTGGGCGCCGCTGCCGACGGCGGCCGAGCGCCGCGACTTTGTGATGCTGAAGAGCCTGGCCGATGCGCTGGATCGGCTGTCCGGGGCGGCATTTGCCGGGGCCTTCGGCGGTTCGACCAACCAGGCCGATTACCGCTGGGGCCGCCTGCATCGCATCACCTTCGACGGCGTACTCGGCGGCCCGTTCAGCATTCCCGGCGCCACGCCGGAATTCCCGCCCTCGTTTGCGGATCTGGATGGACTCGCCGTGGACGGCGGCTTCGGTGCGGTGGACGCTTCCTCGCACAACGCGCGGGCCGACAGCTCGGAGGGCTTCCGTTTTGGCAGCGGGCCGAACCGGCGCTATGTCGGCAGTCCCGGCACGGCGCCGGGATCGATCGAGGCCGAGACCATCCTGCCGGGCGGCAACAGCGGGGTGCTGGGCAGCCCGTACTATGCAAACCTGCTGGGACGCTATCTGACCAACGACACCTACCCGCTGCGCAACAGGATGGGCGAGGTGATGCAGAACCTCGCCAGCCAGCAGAACTTCCGTCCCGCGAGGTAAGACGCGGGACACGGCCACGGGGAGGCGGGCACCGGCCCGTCTCCCGGCCGGCGCTGCAGTCCGGCGTGACCGCCGGGCTTGAACCGCTGCACGCCTGCCGCGGGCGGAGGGTCCGGCGTGTGCGCGCGCTGGCGAGCCGGTAGAGTGATCGGCCAACCGGCCGCCCGTGCGCCGGACGACGCGGAGAGTGGCGATGACGCGGACGGCTGCCTGGCTGTGGATCCTGTTGCCGGTCCTGTTGCTCGGCGCCTGCTCGCGGGGTGAGGAACGCGCGGCGGGATCCGCCGCGGCACTCGATCCGCCTGCGGCAGCCGGCGGGCATGTCGCCTGGTTCGAGGGCAGCGTCGAGGACGCTTTCGCCAGGGCCAGGCGTGAACGGAAGCCGCTGTTCCTGTACTGGGGCGCGGAATGGTGCCCGCCGTGCCACGAGATCAAGGCGACGGTCTTCCGCAGCCGGGAGTTCATCGAGCGGTCGCGGCTGTTTGTGGCGGTGTACCTGGACGGCGACACCGACAACGCGCAGGCGCTGGGCGAGAAGTTCGGCGTGGTCGGCTACCCGACCATGGTCGTGTTCTCGCCCGAGGGCGTGGAGATCACCCGTATCCCGGGTGGCATCGACATCCAGGCGTATGCAAACGTGCTGGACCTGACGCTGGGCGACGTGCAGCCGGTAGCGGCAGTCATGGCGCGGGTTCTCGACCATGGCGAGCGCCTCGCCGCGCCGGACTGCCGGCTGATGGCGTACTACTCGTGGGACCAGGACAAGGCGCTGCTCGAAGGACGCGATGCGGCCGCCGTGTTCCGCAGCCTTGCCGAGGCCTGCCCGGCGGAGTCGAAGACCGAGGTGTCGATGCTGGCCATGCGGCACCTCGACGCGGCGTGGATCGCCGGGTCCGCGAAGGACCCGCCGGCGCGGCCGGCCGAAGCGGAACGCCAGGCCGCGCTGCTGCGCCTGCACGGGGTGCTGGATGACTACGCGCTGGCGCGCGCCAACCTGTATCCGGTGCTGATGTCGGGCGCGAAGTTCACCGCGGCCCTGACCCGCCGTCGGCAGCGCGGAGCGCGAGGCGCTGCGGGACAAGTTCCTCGGCGTGCTAGACCGCATGGCGAAGGACCCGGCGATCTTCACGGCCGAACGGCTCTATACGGCGATCGGCCGCATCCGGTTCGAGCGCATCGATGACGCCAAGGCGGTCATTTCGCCAGCCTTGCGCACGGACATCGAGGCGATGGTCGCGGAGGCCGATGCGGCGACCAGCGACGTCTATGAGCGCCAGGCGGTCATCAACGCTGCCTCGAACGTGCTTGACGAGGCCGACATGCACGAGCGGGCGAAGGATCTGCTGCTGGCGGAGCTTTCCCGGTCCCGCCAGCCGTACTACTTCATGGTCGGCCTGGCGGAGATCGAGCAGCGAGCCGGTCGCTCGGCCGATGCCCTGCAATGGCTCGAGCGCGCCTACGCGGAAGCACGCGGGCCGGCCACGCGGTTCCAGTGGGGCACCTATTACGTCACGGGTCTCGTCGAGATGGCGCCGGATGACGTCGGGCGCATCCAGGCGGAGACGGTCCGCGTGGTGCGGGAACTCGAGGGCAGCCGCGCCTTCTACCAGCGGCCCAAGGCCCAGTTGCAGAAGCTCGAGGCGACGCTCGAGGGCTGGGGCACGACGGCGCCGCGGCGGGCCGGCCTCGCACGCATCCGCCGGGACGTCATGACCATCTGCGCGACGATTCCGGCGCAGGAAAGCGCGCGCGCCACCTGTGAGGGCTTCCTCGCGTCCGCCTGAGGGCCGGCGCGGCCTTCCGCGGCGGTACTGGCGCCGCATTGGCGCGATCTCGTGGTTCGTAATGACCTGATCGCCAGCGCCGGCCGCAGCGGTTAGCATCCGGGGTCCCTCGCGTGACCCTGATGAGGAGTGCCCGGGTGCCGGAAGAGCGATTCGACCATGACTGGCTGATCATCGGCACCGGTTTCGGCGGCAGCGTCTCGGCGCTGCGCCTGGTGGAGAAGGGCTATCGGGTCGGCATGATGGAGGCGGGCCGGCGCTATCGCGACCGGGACCACGCCCGGTCAACCTGGAATTTCCGGCGTTTCCTGTGGGCCCCGCGGATCGGCATGCGCGGCATCCTGCGCCTGTCGCCGTTCAAGGACGTGTTCATCGCCAGCGGCGCAGCGGTGGGCGGCGGCAGCGTCGCCTACGCGAGCACGCTGTACCGGGCCAGCGAGAAGTTCTTTCGCAACCCGCAATGGGCGGACCTCGGGGACTGGGCGGCAGAACTGGCGCCGCACTACGACACGGTGGAACGCATGCTCGGCGCGCAGCCGGTGCCGCGTGACAGCGACCGCCAGCAACTGCTGCGTGAACTGGGCCGGCACATGGGTGTCGAGGAGACGTTCACCAGGACGCCGGTCGGCATCTACTTCGGCAAGCCGGGCACCGCCGTCGCCGACCCGTACTTCGGTGGCGAGGGACCGGAACGCACCGGCTGCACCTATTGCGGCGCATGCATGGTCGGCTGTCGCGAGGGCGCCAAGAACACGCTGCTCAAGAACTACCTGTGGTTCGCGGAGAAGCGCGGCGTCGAGGTTCATGCCGAGCGCGAAGTGGTGGACATCCGGCCGATCGGCGCGGCCGACGGCAGCGACGGTTACGTCGTGACGACGGAACGCCCGGGCGCATGGCTGCGTCGCAAGCGCAGGACCCACACGGCGCGCGGCGTGATCGTGTCGGCCGGTTCGCTCGGGACCAACAGGCTGCTGGCGAAATGCAAGCTGAACGGCTCGCTGCCGCGCATCAGCGACCGGCTCGGCAAGCTGGTGCGCACCAACAGCGAGTCGCTGCTCGCCGTCACCTTGCCGGAAGGCCATTCCAGGCCGTGGAACGACGTCGCGATCAGCGCGAGCATCTACCCGAACCCGGATACGCACATCGAGTTCGTGACCTACGGGCGTCACGGCGACTTCTTCTCGCTGCTGTGCACGCTGCTGGTGGGCGACGGCACGCGCATCACGCGTCCGCTCAAGTGGGTCCGCGCGGTGCTGGGCCATCCGGTCACCTTCCTCAGGTCGCTGTGGCCGGTCGGCTGGTCCCGCCGCACGATCCTCGTGCTCGTCATGCAGAGCCTCGACAACGCGCTCACCTTCCGCGCGCGGAAGGGGCTGTTCGGCCGCGTCTCGCTTTCGACCGAGACGGACGCCGACCGCCCCAACCCGACGTTCATCGAGGCGGGGCACCGGGCAGCCGAGTGGCTGGCGAAACAAACCGGCGGCTATGCGCAGAGCATGCTGCTGGAGGCGTGGGCCAACATCCCCGCGACGGCGCACATCCTCGGTGGCGCAGCGATCGGGCGCGACGCCAGTTGCGGCGTCGTGGACCGCGACGGCCGCATGTTCGGCTATCGCAACCTGTTGGTGTGCGACGGCTCGATCATGCCGGCAAACCCCGGCGTCAACCCGTCGCTGACCATTGCCGCCCTCACCGAGAATGCGATGAGCCGGATCCCGCCCGCCAGCGCGTAACGGCGCGGATCACGAAGCCGGCGGCCAGCAGCAGCGACACGTCGCGCACCGCGGCGACCGTGGTGGTCGCCACGACCGCTACGCAACCACAGACCGCCAGCACGGCGCACGCGGCGCCGGCCGGGATCGTGACCGGCGCCGGGCCGGCCTGCCGCCTGAGCGCGATCAGCGACAGGCAGGTGGCGCCGTAGATGAACATGCGGGCGAGCACGAAGATCGTCACCAGGTAGATGAACGTGCCGGTCACCGTCAGCAGCCATGCCGCGGCCGCGACGAACAGGATGGCGGGCTGCGGCGTGCGGTGCCGCGCATGGACGCGGGACAGCGGCGCGGGCAGGTCGCCGTCCACCGCCAGCGCATAGAACATGCGCGGCGTGGCCAGCATCGAGGCGCTCAGACCCCCGGCGCAGGACAGCACCGCGGCGACCGCAATGACGCTGCCGCCCACCGGTCCGGCCAGGACCTCGGCGGCGTCCGCCAGCGGCCGCCCCGAACCGGCCAGGTCCGGCAGGAGCGCAAAACAGGCCAGCATCAGCAGCATGTACAGGGCGCCCGCGATGCCGAGGCCGCCCAGGATGCCGACGGCCATGTCGCGTTGCGGCGAGCGGGCCTCGCCGGCCAGCACTGCCACGAGTTCGAAGCCGAAGCAGGCGAACAACGCCAGCAGCAGCGCCTGGCTCAGGCCGGCCGCACCGGCCGGCGGCTGCGCCGGAATCGACGTCCAGCCGGCCAGCCACACGCCGGCCGCGGCCAGCAGCAGCAGCGGCGCGAGCTTGGCGACGGCGAACAGGTTGCCGAGCCGCGCGCCGTGTGTCACCCCGCGCAGGTTGATGAGGGTCAGGAACGCGATGAAGACCGTGGCGGCCGCGCCGCGTGCCGCGGGCGCTGCCACTGCCGGCCACAGCGCCACCGCGTAATCGAGCATCACGGAAGCGATCGCGGCAAAGACCACGACCCGCGACGCCCCCATCATCCAGCCGACCGCGAAGCCGGCTGCCGGGCCGAACGCGGCGGCGGCATAGACCGGCGGCCCGCCGGTCACGTCGAAGCGGCTGGCCACCTCGACCAGGCACAGCGCGATCAGCGCCACCACGGCGAATGCGGCGGCCAGCACCACGAGGCTGAAGCGGCCGGCACCGGCAGCCAGCTGTGCCGGCATGGCGAAGACGCCGGCGCCGACGACGGTGTTGACCGTCAGTGACACCAGGTCGATGCGGCGCAGGCCCCTGTGCAGGGCCGGCGCGGGGCCGGCCACGGGTGTTTCCATCAGCTTCCCCCGGGCGTTGCACGGTGGCCGGGCAAGTCTACGCCGCGGCGTGACGGGCCGGGCAAGGGCGGATCTGGGGTGAATGTGCCGGCAGGCCGCCAGCACGATCCCGGCACAGTACGACACCTGTGCCGCCGTGGGAATAGGCAGATGGCGCTTTTGGCAGCCGGCGCCGAGGTGCGGTACGCTCGGCCCGTCAACACGTCATGAGGAGGATGCGACCGATGCACGACGAACTGACCAAGCTGCCCGGCGTCGGACCCAGCATTGCGGCGGACTTGAGGCACCTGGGCGTGCACTCGATCAGGGACCTGGCGGAATCCGATCCGGAGCAGCTGTTCTCGAGGCTGCGTGAAATCACCGGCCACGACCACGATCCCTGCCTGCTTTATACGTTCCGCTGCGCTGCCTATGCGGCCCGCACGCCCGAGCCGGACGAGAAGCTGCTGAAGTGGTGGAACTGGAAGGACCGCCAGCTGAACGACTGAGGCGCAGACGGCACCACAGGATTTTCGGCCTGCCGGGTCCCGGGACGGGACGCGGCAGGTCTTGCGCCAGACCGCGGTCGCGCGGATCGCTGCCCCCCCCGGGGCCGCGCTGATTCAGAATTGCGTGCGCAGCCCGATACCGGCGAACACGACGGTGTCGAAGGAATCCCCCCCGGTTGCGCCCAGCGCCAGCGACAGGTCGAGGGTGTCCGTCAGTACGAACGTCGCGCGGGCCGACAGCGTGTCCGAACTCAGGCCCCCGAAGAATTCCCTGTGATGATCGTAATCGAGGCCGAATCCGATGCGGCCCGGCATGTAGCCGGCGCCTACCGAGAAGCTGTCCTTGAGCAAGGTGTTTTCAACGCCGACGCGCGTCGCGGCGTAGGCTGACAGCTGCGCGGTGATGAACGGCGCGAACTGGCGGAAGATCTCCGGGCGCGCGCGCGCCAGCGTCTCGAGGCCGGGCGACGAGAACCGGCAGGCCGTTTCATCGTATTCGTAGGACATGCCGCGCACATAGCCATCCCAGGCGCCAGTGGTAAAGGCCAGCCGCAGGCCGAGTCCGGTGTCGTCGGTCTCGCAGTCCGCGGTGGCGAGCAGGGTGACCTGCCGGCCATCGCGCAGGGTCACGGTGCCGCTTGCCTGGAACGGGTCGAATTCGCTCCTGCGCCGTTGTCCGAGCAGCGCCACTGACCAGACCGGCCCGTGCCAGTCGAGCGACACCCTGAGGTGACGCGCGTCGACGAGGCCGGGGTTGCTCCAGGCGCCGAGCGCGGCGTCCAGGCCGATGTCGCCAAAGTCGTGGTACAGGCCTGTTTCCAGTCCGCGCCGGGACGCCGCGGCCAGGCCGGACGACACATCCGCATGGGAAGCCGTGGCGTACCAGGACGTGCGCTCGGTCGCGTGGACCGTCAGGTCCGCGGCGACGCCGAAGCCATCGTCATTGTCGGCCTCCACGTACACCCCGGCTGAGCCGCGCGGGTCCGCGGCGAGAGCCGGCAGGGCGACGATGGACAGCGCAAGCAGACAGGCGCGAACGGTCGGTTGCATGCCGTGACTCCCATGATGGCGTGGCTGCCCGGTGGCTGGCGCATGCGCAGCCCGCGGGCTCGGGCCCGTCCCGGTAGAAACGTCTCACGGCCACAGCCGTTGACGCGCGCGGTCCTGCGCGGTTGCCGGCGCGCCGGCGACTGATGCCGCGCGAAGCGCAGGCGGGAAGACCGTCGATCAGGCGGGCTGCCATACGGCCAGTTCATTGCCGCCCGGGTCGCTGAAATGAAAGCGTCGCCCGCCAGGAAAATCGAAGATCGGTCTGGTGATGGCGCCACCGGCCGCCTGGACCGCCGCGAGCGCGGACTCGAGATTCGTGGCCCGCACGATCGGCAACGGCGCGCCGAGCCGCTGCGCGGGGTCCGCCTGCAGCCCGATATCGACGTCGCCGCCGGTCGTCGCGCTGTAGGTAGGCGCGAAATCCGTCAGCGACCAGCCGAAAGCGCGCTCGTAAAAACTCCTTGCGGCCGCCGTTTCCGGGACCGGCAGCTCGATATAGTCGATGCGGTAGGCTGGCATGATCGTCTCCTCGCCCGGACAGTGCACAATACCGTATCCGGGCGGTCTGTCCGCCGGCGGTGGAGAGGGCGATGTTGGCGTTCGTGCTGTGGCTGGTGCTGTTCGTGCTGTGCTGGCCGCTGGCGCTGCTGGGCTTGCTGCTGTACCCGATCGTCTGGGTCCTGCTGCTGCCGTTCCGGCTGCTGGGAATCGCGGTGGAGGGAATCTTCGAGTTGCTGCGCGCTCTAATCAACCTGCCGGCACGCCTCTTGCGGGGGAAACCATGAGACCCAGAACGACAGCATCGGATACGGCCCTCGGCCGCCGCGCCATCGTGCTCGTGGTGGCCGCCGCCCTGGCGGTTGGCGCGTACTACTGGTTCAGGCACCGCGCCGCGGAGCCGCCGGCACCGGTTTCGGAGCCTGCCATGGCCGGGCCTGCGACGATCGAGCCGGCGATCGAACACCCGGTTGCGGTGGCGCCGTCCGCTTCGCTGCCCGCGCTCGATGACAGCGATCCGGCTGTGGGTGAGCAGCTGTCAGAGCTGGTCGGCGCGGAACGCTTCGCGGCCCTGTTTTCCGCGGACGGCATCGTGCGGCGGTTCGTCGCGACCGTGGACAACCTGCCGCGGGCGAAAGTCGCGGGCCGGCACCGGCCGGTCAAGCCGCTGACCGACGGATTCCTGGCGGATGGTGAGGACGGGGCGACCATCACGCTGTCCGCCGCCAACTACGCGCGCTACGAACCCTACGTGCGGTTGATCGACTCGCTGGATCCCGATCGCGTGGCCGCGGCCTACGTGCGCCTGTACCCGCTGTTCCAGAAGGCCTACGAGGACCTGGGCTACCCGGGCAGCTATTTCAACGACCGCCTGGTGGCTGCGATCGACAACATGCTCGCGGCGCCGGAGCTGTCCGGGCCGGTCGAGCTGGTCAGGCCCAACGTGCTGTACGAATTCGCAGACCCGTTGCTGGAGGCCCGTTCGGCCGGCCAGAAACTCATGCTGCGCATCGGCCCGCAGAACGCCGCACGCGTCAAGGCCCGGCTGCGAGAGTTGCGTGGCAGGATCGCGGACCAGGCGCCCTGACCGGCACCCGGCGCGGCGGTCAGTCGGTGTCGCGGCGCATCGGCTGTGACAGCAGGTCTTTCGGCTCGATGCCGATCGGGTCGTCGGCCCGCCTGTCGCGATAATGGCGGTACCGGCACTGGCACTGGACGGCATCGCAGCCGGCCAGCGGCAGGGGTGGCGCCTCGCTGGACAGGTAGCGCACGCCCGCGGCCTTGAACGCGGCCTCGCAGGCCTGGTGCCTCGGCTCGATGGTGACGGCGTGCCAGCGCTTGCTGATCGGCACGGCCGGCGGCCGCTTGGGCCTGGACCGGCGCGGCTTGGCCTTCGCCGCGGGGTTTGCGCCTTTCGGCCGAAACAACTGTCGCAAAGCGCTGAAGAGTTCGCCGAACATCGGGACCGTCTCCATGGTCCAGGCCACGCGGCATACCCTGTGACTATGAGCGGCACGCGACACGGTCTCTGCGCGGCACCATGCGCGTCCCCACCCCAGGGCGAATCTATCACCTTGCCGGGCGGAAGATAATCTTCCGGTCGGCCGGCCCAGGCGTTCCCTCAGGGATAGTGCAGGAACCGGCGCCGGCTGTCCTGCCAGGCCCGTTCATCGGCGGCGGCAAGCGCTTCGAGGTCGCCGGGAGCCGCCTCCGGGTCATCCACCCAGCGGCGCAGCAGGTCGCTGCCGGCGATCAGGTCGATCGCCAGCCGTCCGGTTTCATATTCGTAGGCAAAGTCGCGCCACAGCGGGTAGTCGGGCCGCAGCGCGCGCAGCGCCTTGAGGGCCAGCGCCACCAGCCGCCAGGGCCGGAATTCCCCGTGCAGGTACTCGCCATCGTCGACGTGCAGCTGTATGCCGCCGCACAGCTGGCCCGCATGCTTGTGGAAAGTCGGCTCGAACCAGCACGCGCGCAGGCGGCAGCCGCGCAGCCAGGCGGGGGCCAGCTTGTGCATCCTGGCGAGCAGCGCCGCGGCTTCGAGGTCCGGCGCGCCGAACCACTCCAGCGGGCGGGTCGTTCCGCGGCCTTCGGACAGCGTCGTCCCCTCGATCAGCACGGTGCCGGCATAACAACGTGCCATGCCGAGCCCCGGTGCATTCGGGCTGGGGTTCACCCAGGTCCGCTCGCCAGCCGGCCAGCCGTAGCCCGGCGCCAGGGCCGGCTGCCAGCCTTCCATCGCGATCACGTGGCAATCGACGCTGAGGCGCCCGTCGTGCACGAACCAGCCGGCAAGCTCTCCCAGCGTGAGCCCGTGCCGCATCGGCATCGGACCGGCGCCCACGTAGCTGTCCCAGCCCTGGCGCAGGACGAGTCCCTCGACGGGCCGTCCGGCCGGGTTCGGCCGGTCCAGCACCCAGACCGACTTGCCGGCCGCGGCGGCCGCTTCGAGCACGTAGCGCAACGACGTTGCGTAGGTGTAGACGCGGCAGCCGAGGTCCTGCAGGTCCACCAGCAGCGCGTCGAAAGTGTCGAGCATGGCGTCGCTCGGCCGTCGCACCTCGCCGTACAGGCTGAACACGGGGATCCCGTGCACGGGATCCACGAAATCCCGTGACTCGACCATGTTGTCCTGCTTGTCGCCGCGCAGGCCGTGCTGCGGCCCGAAAGCGGCCGTGAGCCTGATGTCCCCGAGCGCCGCCAGCGCGTCCAGGCTGTGGGTCAGGTCGGCCGTGGTGGAGGCGGGGTGAGCGAGCAGCGCCACGCGGCGCCCCGCAAGCGGGCGGCGCAACCCCGGTTCCTGCAGCAGGCGGTCGATGCCGAACTTCATGCGGTGCTCCTGCCCTCGAGTCGCAGAATGAAAGTGACGGGATCGTGGAAGTCGGGCTGCGCCGCGCCATGCTGCAGCGCCCAGTACGACCTCTGTCCGTCCGCGTGCTCGATGACCGCCGCGAGACCGAGCTCCAGCCGTGTCGCCGTGGCAAAGTCGTCGAGCGGCGCCAGGTCGAGATCGACGTTCACGTCCAGCATGTCGCTGCCTCGCAATACGCCGATCCGCGGCGCAGCCATGCGCTGCGCAGGCTGCATGCCGGCCCGTCGCGACGCGAAGCGGTACGCGGCCCATTCCCCCGACGTCGAGCAATTGAATTCATGGTACGCCTGCGCGTCGCGGGCACGGATGAAGGCTTCGAAACACGTGTGCTGCCACAATCCGTCCGCGCGACGGGCGGGCCGCGGCGCGGGCAGGTGCAGGGCCGCCGCCGGTGCATCGAGCCTGAACAGCAGCGACAGCAGCGCGGGGTGCGGCTGCCAGGTGACCCGAACTTCGAGCCTGCGAACCGCCGGGTCGGGCGTCGCCGGATGGACGATCAACTCGGCTGTTGCAGGCACGGCAGGGCCCTTCTGGCGCAGGCGTTTGTTGGCCCGCATTATGCGGGATGAACCGCAGGTCCGTGCCCCACCCGGCAAGCCGGCTGCCGGCGCGGCTCACAGGTAGGAAGACATCAACGCGCGCACGTCGATTCGGGCGCGCAGCAGCGCGCACAGCAGGAACGTCCCGACCAGCTTGCGGTGCATGAACGCGGTGGCGGGCGGTGGCGAGGGCAGGCCGCGGCGGAACGCGACGTCCAGCCCGAGGTCGCGGGCGCGCAGCGGCAGCCGCGAAGCGGCGAAGTCGTACACGCCGCGGTGGCGGATCGGCTCGCACACCAGGCGGATGATCTCGATGATCCCCTCGGCGGACGTCTGCGGCGTGTCCGCACGCATGTACCCGAGCGCGACCGCCTGGCGACGGATCGCCTCGGCGTCATCCTTCATCACGGCCCGGCAGATTCCGCGGTAGTCCTCCATGCGTGCGCGATCGAGCTCCATCGTCGAGCCGAAGTCCAGCAGCACCAGGCGGCCGGTGTCGCGCTGGTACTGGTAATTGGCCGGGTTCGGGTCGGTCTGCAGGCAGCGGAACTCGAACAGCTCGCGGAACATCAGCATCTGGAGCCGGCGGGCCAGCTCGTTGCGCAGCCGCTGCGACTCGCCGGGATCGCACATGGCCTCGAACGGCTCGGCCTCCACGAAATCCATCGCGAGGATGCGCCGCGTGGTCAGGTCGCGGTGGATGCGCGGCACGACCAGGCCGGGATCGCCTTCGAGCAGCGCGGAGAATCGTTCGGCATGATCCGCCTCCTGCAGGTAATCGGCCTCGACGCGCAGCTGCCGCTTGGCTTCAGTCATCAGGCCGTCGATGTCCAGCTCGACCGGCAGGAAGTCGAGCCAGCGCAGCAGCATCGCCAGGTTGTCCACGTCGCTGTCGATGCTGCGTGCCACGCCGGGGTACTGGATCTTCAGTGCGAGCGCGCGTCCGTCGCGGGTGCGGACGCGATGCACCTGGCCGATCGAGGCGGCGGCGACCGGCTCCTCGTCGAACTCGAGGAACAGGTCCCGCCAGCCCGTTCCGTACTCGCGGCCGAGCACGCCGTGCAGCTGCGCAGCCGGCATGGCCCAGGCCTGGGAGCGCAGGATTGCCAGCGCATCGCGGAATTCCACCGGCAGCAGTTCCTCGCCCTGCAGCGACAGCATCTGCCCGAGTTTCATCGCCGCGCCGCGCAGCGCCGACAGGCGGCGCGCAAGGGTCTCGGCATTGCCGGCCGACAGGAACGCCGAGGCGGCGTCCGGCCAGCGGCCCGCGGCGAGCTGCCGCGCGCCGTCCAGCACGCCGCCGAGCACGACCTCCCCGGCGAGCAGGCCCATGCGGACGGCACGGCCGATCCGCGTGGAGGGCACCGCCGTGCGGCGGCGGGTCTGCTTCGTGGCGCCCATTGGTTAGCGGCCCGCCTTTCGACTAGCTTCCGGGCACCGACAGCTCGGACTGCAGGGCCCCGAGCAGGGCGTCCTTCTCGGTCCACAGCGCGCCCAGCGCCGCCTGGAACCGCGCCCGGAAGACCGCGTCATCGCCGTAGTCGCCCGTCGTCATCCATGGCTCGATCGGCCGCCGCTGCACGTGCACGATGGCACGCTCGAGCCTCCCGCAGCACAGGTCCCACAGGCTTGGCGCTGGCCCGGCATAGGCGATGGTCGTGTCCAGCGTCCAGTGCAGCATGTCGCCCATCGCCCCCAGCACGAGCGCGACGCCGCCTGCCCGCGGCGGCAACAGGTTGCGATAAGGCGATGCATGCTGCGCGCGCTTGGCGGGTGTGAAACGCGTGCCCTCGACGAAGTTGATGATCGTGGTCGGGATGCGGCGGAACTTCTCGCACGCGCGTCGCGTCGCCTCGCGATCGTGCCCGCGCAGGTCGGGGCGCGTCTTGAGGTAGGCGCTCGAGTGTCGGCGCACGAATGGCATGTCCAGGGCCCACCAGGCGAGGCCCAGGACCGGCACCCAGCGCAGCTGCTCCTTGATGAAGAACTTCAGGAACGGGATGCGGCGGTTGAACGCCGCCTGCAGCACCAGGATGTCCACCCACGAGCGATGGTTGGAGATCATCAGGTACCACTCGTGACGGTCGAGTCCCGCCATGCCGCGTACCTCGAGGTCCAGCGCGCGGGTCATGGCCAGGATCACCTTGTTGGTGCCGATCCAGCCCTCGGCCAGCTGATTGAGCGCCTTGTCGAACAGCGTGCGTGCGGCGCGCCATGGCATCAGCAGCTTGACCAGGGCCAGCAGCAGCAGCGGCAGGCCCCACGCGAAGACGTTCAGGACGATGAGCCCGAGCGTGAGGGCGCCCCTCAGTGTGGCGATGACGTGCATCCGTGAATCGCCCCGCGAATCCCAGCTGCCAAGTGTAAGACAGACCCGGGCGGCGGGCACACGCCAGGCCCGCGCACCGGGACGGTCAGCGCCGCAGCCACAGCAGCAGGCGGTTGTTGGCGGGCATGCCGTGATCGGCCTCCGGCACGAGGCCCTGCGCCGACGCGAGACCGGCGACGGCTTCGAAGTCGCGCACGCCGCTGGCCGGGTCGCGCTGCCGCAGCCCGCGGTCGAAAGCCTCGTTGGACGGCGCAGTGTGTGCACCGGCGTAGCGGAATGGTCCGTAGACCGCGAGCAACGCGCCAGGCTCGAGAATCCTGCCGAGGCCGGCGAACAGCGCCTCGACTTCCGGCCAGGACATGATGTGCAGCGTGTTGGCGGTGAACACGGCGTCGGGCCTGAGGGCCGGCCACGTGGCCTGTGCAACGTCGAGTTCGAGCGGCGCAAGCAGGTTGGGGCAGCCTGATTGCGACACGCACGCCGCCAGTCCATCGAGGCCGTCGGCGCGCTCGGTCGGCTGCCAGGCGAGGTGCGGCAGCTGCCGCGAGAAGTAGACGGCATGCTGGCCAGTTCCGCTGCCAATCTCCAGGACCCGGCTGCGGCCGGCGAGGGCCGGACCCAGGATCGAGAGGATTGGCTCCTTGTTGCGTTCGGCGGCGGCGGAGAAGGGCAGCATGGCACCTGCAGGATCCGGGAGGCGGTCGAGTGTAACAGCCGTCTCTGCGGGGCCGTGTCCGGGACCCGTACACTATGCATCCAGGCACGCCCCCGGAGAAACGTATGGCACTCAGGCAGTCACGCATGCTGTCACTCGGCACGCCGGCGCCCGCCTTCGCGTTGCCGGATGCGCAGGTCCGGATCCACCGGCTGGAAGACAGCGCGCCGGCGCCCGCGCTGCTGGTGGCATTCCTGTGCAACCACTGCCCGTATGTGAAGCACATCCTCGCCGGCTTCGCCGATTTCGCGCGCGAGTACGGACCGCGGGGACTGGCCATCGTGGCCATCAGCGCCAATGACGCCGCCGCCTTCCCGCAGGATGCGCCGGAGGCGATGGCGCAGGTCGCGCGCGATCACGGCTTCACGTTTCCGTACCTGTACGACGAGTCCCAGGACGTTGCGCTCGCCTACCAGGCCATCTGTACGCCGGACTTCTTCCTGTTCGACCGTGCGCGCCGGCTCGCGTATCGCGGTCAGTTCGACGACAGCCGCCCGGGCAGCGATATCCCGGTGACCGGCGCCTCGCTGCGCGCCGCGGCGGACGCGGTGCTGGGCGGGCGCGAGGTCAGCGCAGACCAGTTGCCGAGCGTCGGCTGCAGCATCAAGTGGAAGACGGAACGGCAGCCGGACTGGGCGTAGGCGGCCGCTGCGGCTCAGGATCGCGCATCCGGCAGTTCGAGTTCGCGCCGTGCGTAGCGCACGCACTGCCTGGCCAGCACATCGAGCGAGTCGAGCAACGGCAGCGGCAGGTCGCGTGGCCCGAGCACCAGCGGCACCTCGGTGCACACCGCGACGACGACTTCGGCCCCGCGTTCAACAAGACCTGCCGCAAGACCGGCCATGCCCGCGCGGAGGCCGCCGCCGCGCTGACCGGCCTTGATCGCGTAGAGCAGCTCGGTGAAGCGCGCCATCCCTGCGGCGTCGCAGCAGATCGCCTCGACGCCGCGCGCGCCGAGCCCCCCGGCATACAACCCCGATGCGATGCACGCGGGCGTTCCGAGCAGGCCCGCGCGGCGCAGCCCCGGGCGCAGAGCCATCGCTGCGTCGCACGTTTCCTCGACGATGCTGACGAACGGCAGGTCCGTCGCCGTGATCACGGCCTCGGCGTAGGCGTGCGCGGTGTTGCAGGGCATGACGAGGAAATCGGCCCCGGCGCGTTCCAGCGCACGCGCCATGGCGGCGAGCGCCGGTCCCGGCGACGGGCCGCTGCCGGCCAGCGCGGCATTGCGGTCCGGTACTTTCGGGTTATTGAACAGGATCAGCGGGACGTGCTGCTGGTCCGTCTCGACCGGACCGGAATGGCGCAGCACGGCCTGCAGGAAGGCGGACGTCGCATCGGGGCCCATGCCGCCCAGCACGCCGATGACACGATCCGCGGCGGCCGGCGTTGCACCCATCCCGTTCACACGGGTGGCGCCTGGCCGGCCAGGCTCGCGTGGAACTCGTCGAAGTACCCGAACAGGCCCACACTGCCGCCGGTGTGCAGGAACAGCACGTTCTCGTCGTGGCGGAAACGTCCCTTGCGAACGAGGTCGATCAGGCCGGCCATCGCCTTGCCGGTGTATACCGGATCGAGCAGCAGGCCCTCGGTGCGGGCCGCGAGGGTCACCGCCTCCATCATCCCTCTGGTGGGAATGCCGTAACCGGCGCCCACGTAGTCGCTGTTGGCCACGACGTCCTCGCGGCGCACGGTCCCGGCCATGCCGGCGAATTCCGCGGTGGCCCCGGCCAGCGCAAACACGTTGGCCTCCTGCCTGTCGCGCGGCGACCGCACGCTGATGCCGAGCACGGGGATCCCGCTGTGGCAGCCGCACAGGCCGGCGACGAGGCCGGCCTGGGTGCCGGTGCTGCCGGTCGCGTGCACGATGTGGTCCACGTGCAGGCCCATGGCGTTGGCCTGCGCCACGATCTCGAATGCGCAGTCCACGTAACCGAGTGCGCCGACGACATTGGATCCGCCGCCCGGAATCACGTACGGCCTGCGCCCCGTAGCACCGTGCGCGCGGGCCGCCTCGTCCATCGCGGCGGCCATGTCGGTGCCGGCCGGCACGATCCGCACGGTGGCGCCCAGCAGGCGGTCCAGCAGCACGTTGCCGGACTCGCGGTAGGCCAGGTCCTGCCTGCCGGTGCGGTCCTCGAGCAGGATCTCGCAGTCGAGGCCCAGGCGCGCGGCGATCGCGGCGGTCTGGCGCGCATGGTTGGACTGGGTCGCGCCCTGCGTGATGACGAGGTCCGCCTTCCGTTCCAAGGCCTCGCCCATCAGGAACTCGAGCTTGCGCGTCTTGTTGCCGCCGCTGGCGAGGCCCGTGCAGTCGTCGCGCTTGACGTAGAGCCGCGGCCCGCCGAGCGCCTTGCCGAGCGCCGGCATCGGCTCCAGCGGGGTCGGCAGGTGGGCGAAGCGCAGACGCGGGAAGCGGGCCAGGTGCATTTCATCCTCCTCAACGCGGCGGCATTTCCTCAAACTGCGGAATGTCGTCCACGATCTCGTACCACGGCGCCTTCGAGCCGACGAAGATGTGCGCCGAGGGCCGCATGCCCGGGTCCGTGTCGATGGTACCGACCGCCACCATGGCGCGACTGAACTGGGCGAGGATGCGCGGCGCCGGGCTGCCGCAGGTCCTGCAGAACGCCTGCGTGAAGAACCTGGCGTCCGCCACCTTGTACTGGTCAGCCATGTCCTCGCCGCGGATCCAGCGGAACTGCTCGATCTTGTAGAAGGCATTGGTGGCATGCGCCGCGCCGCGTGCCAGGCGGCAACGCGAGCAGTGGCAGTTCATCATCATGGCCGGCGGACCTTGCGCCTCCCAGGCAATCGCGCCGCACAGGCAGCTGCCGGCCGTCACGCCGGGCTTCGCCTTCGGCGCCGGGCGCGCCTGGCCGGCGCCGCCCCACCCGGGCGGGTACTCCTCGTGCTGCGGCAGCGAATCGGTGATCTCGTAACCCGGTGCCCTGGATCCCGTGAAGACATGCATCCGCGGGCGGACGCCGGGATCGCCCTCCAGGTTGCCGGCGGGTGCGATCACCATGCCCAGGTCGGTCGCGAGCATGGGGCCGGCCGAGCCGCAGGTCCTGCAGAACGTGCGCCTGCCTTTCGGTGACGACGCGTACGCGGTCAGGTTGTCCTCGCCGGAGATCCAGCGGAAGCCGGACAGCGGTGCCGCGGCAAAGGTCACGAACTGCGCGCCATGTTCCTTGCGGCACATCGAACAATGGCAATTCACCATGAAGCTGAACGGTCCGTCTATCTCGTAACGCACCGCGCCGCACAGGCATCGACCGTTGGTCATGATTGCATCCCCTCACGCCGGAATTCGTCGAAGTTTGCGCCGCGGAGGATGACCGAGTCCACCCGCCGGCGGTTGTGCGGATCAAGTTCCTCTTGAATTCTTACCGCGATGCGCGGCATTGTTAGCACTGTCCGTCGCGCTGCGGTCGGGTTTATCCGTCAATTCAATTAACGGGTTAGTCCAAGCTCAGGGCGTAGCGCGGCGGGCCTTTCCCCTTCTTCGCGACCATTGACGCTGTATTTCCCGGCGTCGCGCGTTCCTCGCGCGCCGCAGTGCGACCCGTTGTCGCACCGCGGTACCTGGCCGCAGCGCGACGGCAGTCCCACTTGCGGGGCGCCGTGCGCGTGCGCATCGGCGGACCGCGAGGCCCTGCGTGGTACCCTGTGTGTCCCCCGGCGGGACAATCCGCCGGGTCGCAGGAACAGTATCTGGAGGAAAGACAACAATGGCGGGTTATTTCGAACTGAAGCGGGCAGCCGGCGGCGGGTATGTGTTCAACCTGAAGGCCGGCAACCACGAGACGATCCTGACGAGCGAGGTGTACAACAGCAAGGCGGCCGCGGAGAACGGCATCGCGTCCGTGCGCCGGAACGCCGCCAGCAGCCAGAACTTCGATCGCAAGATCGCCAAGAACGGCGCGCCGTTCTTCTCGCTGACGTCCGCCTCCAATGGCCAGGTCATCGGCAAGAGCGAGATGTATTCGTCGACACGGTCGATGGAAGGCGGCATCGCGTCGGTGACGCGCAATGCCGGTCGCGCGACGGTCAAGGACAAGTCCGCCTGAGGGCGGCTGCGTCGCGCAGGGAAGGGCCCGGGGACAGCGTCCGCCGGGCCTTTTTCATGGCCGACGCCTTGCCGCGTTCAGAGGCCGGCAACCAGTTCGCGGATGCGCGCCTGCTGCGCTGCGTCCGGCAGCCGGCCCTGGCCCGCGCGCACGTTGTCGATGACGTGACGCGGGCGGCTGGTGGCCGGGATGATGCAGGTGACGGCCGGGTGCGCGAGGATGAACTTCAGCGACAGCTGCGCCCAGCTCTCGCAATCGAACTCCGTCGCCCAGTCCGGCAGCGGCCTGTCCTTGACGAGCGAGAAGTAACGACCGTTGCCGAAGGGGCGGTTGACCAGCACCGCGATGCCGCGTTCGGCCGCCAGCGGCAACAATCGGCCAGCGGCCTCGGGTTCCATCGGCGAGTAGTTCAGCTGCACGAAATCGGGTCGCCAGTCCCGCATCAACTGCCCGAGCGGCTCGTGGTCGGCGAGCCGTGAAACGGTCAGGCCGATGTAACGCACCCGTTCCTGTTCCTTGAACCGGCGCAAGATCTGCCATTGCGTGGCGGCGTCCACCAGGTTGTGGACCTGCACGAGATCCAGGGGCCGGCGCCCGAGCCGTTGCGCGGAGGCCTCGAACTGCGCCTTCCCGCTTGCCTCGCCCGTCGTGCGGAGCTTGGTCGCCCAGAAGATCCTGTCGGTCAGCCCTGCCTCGCGGGCCAGCCGGCCCAGCACGATTTCCGCATCGCCATAACCGGGCGCGGTGTCCACGAGCCGCGCGCCGGTCGCCACCAGGATGTCGAGCACGCCGCGCAGTTCCGCGGCTTCCTTTTCGTCAGCGGGCTGGCGGTCGAATTCGCCGGAGGTGCCCAGCCCGATCACGGGCAGGCGCTCGCCAGTCGCCGGAATCGCGCGGCTCATGAGTTCGTCGTCGGGCGCGTCCGCGGCCGCCCACGGCGCCGCCAGCGCCGCGGCAGCCAGCTTGAGCGCCTGACGACGGTCGAGCAGGAAGTTCTGCATGGTCTGTACTCCCGAAAGCTGGTCAGGTGGGTATATGGACTCTACCCCAACCGCCGTCACGCGATGGTGCGGGTCCGGAATCACCGCAACGGTCGTTCAGGCAGGCGCGGGCACGCGGCCGGCCGGCGCTGCGGCGTCGGTGCGCGGCGTAATGGCCGGCGGCAGCAGCTTGTACATCACCGGCGTGACCAGCCGGGCCAGCAGGGTCGACGAAATCAGGCCGCCGATGATGACGACGGCCAGCGGCGAGTACAGGCCGGAGCCCTGGATGGCCAGCGGCATCAGGCCGCCGATGGCGGTCAGCGAGGTCAGCAGGATCGGGAAGAAGCGCACCTCGCCGGCTTTCTCGATCGCCTCGTCGAGGCCGGTCCCGCGCTCGCGCAACTGGTTCGTGAAGTCCACCAGCAGGATCGAGTTCTTGATCTCGATGCCAACCAGCGCGATCAGCCCGATCAGCGCAGTGAAAGAAAGCGTGTAGCCGGTCACGAACAGGCCGATGAGCGCGCCGACCGCGCCCAGCGGCACGACGCCGAATACGATCAGGGTCGAGCGGAAGCTGCCGAACTCGAGCACCAGCACCGCGAGGATGCCGAGCATCGCCACGAGCAGGGCGACGCCGAGCCCGCCGAAGGCTTCCTCGCGCGCCTCGACCTCGCCGGCTGCCATGTAGCGATAGCCAGGTGGCCATGGGTACTGCTCCATCCTGGAAAGCACGCGCCGGGTGACCTCGTCGGTGTTGTAGCCCGTCTCGGGCCAGGCCGTGACGCTGCTCGACCGCTCGCGGCCATAACGGTGGATGACGTTCGGCGCGGCGCGGAACTGCGGGTCGGTCAGTTGCCTGAGTGGCACTTGCGAGCCGCTTAGCGAGGACACCTGGACGGCGTCGAGCAAGTCCAGCGTCGGATGACCATCGATCGGCAGCCGCAGGGTGATGTCGTACTCGTCGCCGTCCGGCTCGCGGAAGCGGCCGGCCGGCAGTCCCGCGATGGCGAGCCGCACGGTGCGGTCCACCTCGATCGTCGGAACCCCAAACAGCGAAGCCTTCTCGCTGTCCACCTTGAGGTCGATATCCGTGCGCTGCAGCCGCAGAGGGTTTTCGACGTCGCGTGCGCCCTCCGTGGCGGACACCAGCCTCTCGATGTCGGCGGCGACGCCGCGCAGCGTATCGAGGTCCGGACCGATGATGCGAATCTCGATCGGCGCGTTGATCGGGGTGCCGTTCTCGAATTGACGCACCGTGATCCTGGCCGCCGGGTAACCGCCGAACACGGCGCGCAATTCGTCGAGCATCCGCAGGGTCTGCTGCGGGTGATAGTCACTCACTTCCGCGAAGACCTCGGCGAGATTGGCGGCGTAGCTCTTGGGTATCACGTTGTAGTAGACGCGCGGGTTGTCGTGCCCGAGGTTGGCGAACCAGTACTTGACCTCGGGCCGCCTCGCGAGCTCTGCCTCGACGAATCGCAGCGCGCGGTCGGTCTCGGCCAGGCTGGACCCTTCCGGCGCCTCGATCCGCACGCGGAACTGCGGGATGTCCGCGGTCGGGAACAGGCTGACGTCCATGCCGAACACGGCAAGCGCCACGGCGCCCACGAAGATCAACATGGCCGAAATGAAGGTCGTGCGAGGCCACGCGAGCGCGCGGCGCAGCGCCGGTCCGTAGAAAGCCTGGATGCCGCCCATCACGGTGGCCAGGACCCGGTCGGCGAGTGCGTCGGACCGGCCCACGAACGAGCGTCCGGCCTGCACGATGCGGCCCAGCCAGGGCTGGCGCGGCAGCGGGCGCGACCCGCCACGCAGCAGGCGGCTTGCGAGGAACGGGATGATGGTCAGGGACACGAACAGCGACGCGAGGATGGTGTAGAGCACCGCGGCCGGCAGCGAGCGAACAAACTCGCCCGCACTCTCCGGCAGGAACAACAGCGGCAGGAAGGCCAGGATCAGCGTCGCCGTGCAGCCGAGCACGGCCAGCCAGATCTGGTTCGTTGCGGCGATGGCGGCCTGCTTGCGCGGCATGCCTTCGCGCACGTGCCGGGCGATGTTCTCGATCACGACGATCGAGTCGTCCACCAGCAGTCCGAGCGCCACCACGAACCCGGCGATGGACAGCTGGTTGAGCGAAAAGCCGGTGAAGTACAGTGCCGCCAGCCCGATCGCGAGCGATAACGGTATCGAAAGCATGACGATGCCCGCAGCGCGCAGACCGAGGGGCAGCAGGGTCAGCGCGACCAGGCTGATCGCCAGCGAGAAATCGAACTGCAGCCGCGACAGGCGCCGGTCCACATTGCGCGACTGTTCAAAGCCGCGCTCGAGACTCACGCCAGCCGGCAGGCCGCGTTCGAATCCCTCGAGGCGCCGGACGATCGCGTCGTGAACGTCGAAGACGTTCTGGTTGTCCTTCATGTTGGCGGTGATGAACACCGCCCGCTTGCCGTTGAAACGGCCGAGGTAGAGTTCCTCGGCGGCACTCCAGGAGACCTCGGCGACGTCTTGCACGCGCACCGTGCGGCCAGCGTGCGCGCTGATCACCGTTTCGCCGATCTGGGCCAGCGACTGGTAGTCGCCGGAGGTCTTGAGGTTGTAGCGCCGCTGGCCGACGTCCACGGCGCCGCCGGGAATGCTGATGTTCTCGCTTCGGATCGCGTCCATCACCCGGCTGAGCGTGACGCCGGCGGCGGACAGTCGCTCCAGGTCCACCGCGACGCGAACCTCCGGTTGCGGGTACGCCCAGCTCTCGGCGCGGCGCACGCCGGGTACCGTCTCGATCGCTTCCTCGAGACTCTCGGCGAGCTTCTTCAGTTGACGCCAGTCCGCCGACTCGCTCACCAGGGCGAGCTGCACGATGTTGACCAGGCTCGGCTTGAATTGCCGGACGTCGATGTCGAGGATGTCGGGTGGCAGCGATGGCCGCAGCCGGTTGACCTCGCGCAGGACCTCGTCGTACTTGCGGTCGGCGTCCACACCCCAGGTGAACTCGATCTGTATGACCGCGAATCCGTCCTGCGCCTCGCTGGCCAGCTTCTTGACGTCGTCGAGACCGTTAAGCGCTTCCTCGATCGGGTCGACGACGAGCTGTTCGATATCTTCCGGCCCCGCGCCCGGGTAGGCCACGACGATGAGCGAGCCGGGAAATGTCAGTGACGGGTCCTCGAGGCGGGGTATCGCGTTCAGCGCCATCAAACCGGTGGCGATCAGCGCCGTGAACACCACGAGCGTGAACTGCCAGCGCTTGACCGCGAACTCCCACAGGCTCATGGGATCGTCCCTCAGCCCGCGCCGATGACACGAACGAGCTCGCCGTCGCGCAGGTAGGCAGCACCTTCGGTGACGACCTGCTCACCACCCTCGAGGCCCCCGAGCACTTCGACCCTCTCGCCGACCAGGCGACCAATGCGCACCGCAACCCGTCGCGCGACGTCCTCGCCCGGGGCAATGACGTACACCACGGCCACCGAACCGTCCGCCTCGAGCAGCGCGCTGACCGGCAGCACCGGCACGGCGACCGCGGTCGCAAGGTCGAACTCGACCTTGGCGACCATGCCCGACAGGAAGTGCGCGCCTTGCGGATCCACCGCGAGTTGCACTTCGTAGGTGCCGCTCATGGGATCCGACGCGGACGCCAGTTCCGTCACGGCGCCGGCAAAGCGGCGGCCCGGGAAGGCATCGACGCTGATCGCGGCGCGCGTTCCCGGCGCGATCCTTACGATGTCGCGGTCGGCGAGCGAGGCACGGACGATCCACCCGCCGCCGGTCAGGCCGGCGACCAGGACTGGCTGGCCAGCCGCCACCAGCTCGCCCGGCTCGGCGAGGCGGCGCAGCAGGATGCCGTCGCCCGGCGCTTCAATGCGCGAGAAGCGTGCATTGAATGCGGCCGCCCGCAGCGCCGCGTGCGCGACGTCGCGGGCGGTGACCAGGTTCTCGAGCTGCTCGAGCGTCGCGACTTCATCCGCCAGCAGGGCCCGGCCACGCTCGAGGTCGCGGTCCGACTTGTCCGCAAGCGCGCGCGCCTGGGCTACGGCCGCGTCCACTTCGTCCTGCCGCAGCGTTGCCAGTAATTGCCCCTTGCTCAGGCGCGCGCCCTGCTCGACGTGAATGGCCGCGACGACACCGCCGGCCTTGAACGACAGCCGGACTTCGTCGGCGGTGGCCAGCAGGCCGACGGCGCGAATCGCCGGGTCGAGCGGCGCCGTTTCGACGGGCGCCACGCGCACCGGTGTGGGGCGGGTCGCGTCGTCCGTCGAGCCATTCCCGCAACCGGCGGCGGCCAATGAAAGCACCAGGACGGCCGCCAGCGGCCGCGCCATGGTGACGAGCGAAACCCGGGTCATGGCTCAGTCTCCAGCGCGCGGGTTTCAGGCGGTCCGCCCGTCGCATAATCCAGTTCGGCGAGCGCCGCCAGCGCCTGGAAGCGGTAGACGCGCTGGCTCAGTTCGGCGCTGGTGAGGGCGCGCCGCGCGTCGATGAATTCGACCGGCGCGACCTGTCCCAGGTCGCGCTTGCGGCGCACGATCTCGAAGGCCTGGCCGGCGGCCTCCACTCGCCGGGCGGCGGTGCGCAGCGACGCCTCAGCCACCTCGAAATCCCGCGCCGCCTGGATCACCTCGAGACGGATCTGCTGCTCGAGCAGGTCCCGCCTGGCGTGCAACCCTGCGATGCGTGCGCGCGCCTCGCGCATGCCCGCGCGGTCCGCGCCGCCGCGGAACACGTTGAACTGCAGAACGAGCGAGGCGAGCGCGAACCGGTCGTCGCCCGAGAAGCCGTACTCCTCTCCCTGGATGCCGGTATCGACGGCCAGCGCCAGTCGCGGCTTGAAAGCTGCGCGCGCCAGGTCCTCGGCGGCGCCGGCAGCGTCGAGGCCCGCCTCGACCTGCCGCAACTCGTGGCGGCGTGCGACTGCCGTGTCCTGCAGCCGCTGGCTCGCGCCGGCCGCGGTCCCGAGCAGGCGGTCGCGCAGGCGTTCGACATCGCGATCGGTGGCATCGGACCGGGGCAGTGCCGAGTCCAGAGGCCGGTTGCGCAGCAGGTTCACGTAGTTCTGTGCAGTGCGCTCGGCGGCGGCGGCGGCGGCGAACTGCTGCTCAATTTCGAGGACGTCTGTCTCCGCGCGCAGCAGAGCGTCGCGCGTGACGCGGCCGTTGCGGTACAGGCTGTCGTTGACGCGCTCATTCTCGCGCGCTGCACCGGCCGTGGCGTCGAGGATCGCCGTGACTTCGCGCGCGCCGAGCCAGCGCAGGTACGCCTGCCGCATGTCGCGGCGCAGGCGCAGCAGCAGCGCGTCGCGTCCCTGGCGTGCGGCCTCGACCTCGTGGCCGGCGCCGCGTGCCGCCGCGCCGATGCGACCGTCGTACAGGGGCTGGGTCAGGCGCAGCACCGATTCCTGCTCGCGGTCCCGCAGGAACGGGATGCTGGTGTTGGCGATGGGGGAGAACGGCGCCGGCTGGCCGCTTGCGGCCAGCAGGGAGTTGAGCGCGGCATAGGCCGGGTTCACCAGGTCGCCGGCGGGAATCTCGATCTGGCGCCCGCCGTCGGCAACGGAGTAGCGCAGGTTCAGGTCGATGGCCGGCAGGAATCGCGCGCGGGCCTGGTCGAGTACGGCAAGGCGCTGCGCAACGCCGGCCTCGGCGCCCGCGAGCTCGAGGTTGGCGGCGATTGCCTCGGCGACCAATCGGTCCATGACCTGGTCGACGGCGGCATCCGGTGGCGCCGGTTCCGCCAAGGCCGGCGCGGCGGCAAGCGCGGCCAACAGGCAGGAGCTAACGAGGGTAGAAAACTTGGACATGTGTCAAATCGAGTCCCAAAGAAAAACTCTCAAATCGACTCGGCGGGAACCAGCATCCGGCGCAGCATCGCGTAGGCGTCCTCCATCAGTTTCGGCACCGCGACCCCGTGTCGTGCGATCTCCTGCGACTTGTTCGTGGCGATCTGGATGAGGCCGTGGGTGAAGGCCCACAGCATGACGCAGACCTGGATGGGGTCGCCGAGGTCCTTGCGGATCGATCCGTCCGCGAGGCCGCGCTCGAGCGTCGCAACCATGTCCGCCATCAGGGCGTCGCCCGCCGCCGTGCAGGCCAGCTCAGTGACCGCACCCACGTTGGCCTGGTGCGCGTGGTAGCGCGTGCAGGCATCGAACTGGAAGGGCTTCTCCTGCTGGAACAGCACATAGGCGCGGCCCATGGCCTCGATCTGGTCGATCGCCAGGGCGTGTTTCTGCGTTGCGTCGGCAATGCGCTGGCGCAGGGCATCGAGCGCCCGCTCCGCGATCGCCAGCAACAGGTCTTCCTTGTCGCGGAAGTACACGTAGATCAAGGCGCGTGACAGGCGCGCCGAACGGGCCACCGCGTCCATGGTCACTGCGTCCCAGCCTTTCTCCGCGTACAAGGCCTCCGCCGCCTCGATGATCTCGATGCGGCGCCGCTCCTTTTCCTCTACACGGCGCTCTGCGATATAGGACATGGGCGGAGAATATGCCTGAATTGACATGTCGTCAATAGATACACACTCGTATATATATGATGCCAAAGACGGAGCCAGGGCCGGTCTCCTGTGTCCCGGCCCGACCCCGCTAGTCGACGCGATTCCTGCGTTCGCCGCGCAGGAATGCAACGACGTTCAGGGCCAGTTGGTCAAGGCAGCGCTGGCGGGACTCGCGGGCGGCCCACGCGACGTGCGGCGTGAGGATGAGGTTCGGAATGCCCGGGTCGAGCAACGGATGGTCTGGCCCGGGAGGCTCCTGGTCCAGCACGTCCAGGCCTGCGCCGCCGAGGCGTCCCGCCCGCAGCGCGTTGACCAGCGCCGCGGCGTCGACCAGCGCTCCGCGCGCGGTGTTGACCAGCACGGCATCGGGCTTCATGAGGCCCAGTTCATGCCCACCGATCAGGCCCCGCGTGGCTGGTGTGAGGGGGCAGTGCAGGGTCAGTACGTCGATATCGGGCAGCAGGTCCTGCAGGTCGCGCCGGCCCGGCGCCCGCCCGCCACCCGGCCGGTTGGCGATGACGACCTGCATGCCGAACGCCGCGCCGACGCGCGCGACCGCGCTGCCCAGCGCACCGTGACCGACGATCCCGAGCTTGCGGTCCGCCAGTTCACGGATCGGGTAGGGGAACACCGAGAATTGCCCCGACCGGCTCCAGTCGCCGCGCCGCACCAGCGTGTCGTAGTCGCGCAGCCGGTGCGTCAGCGCGAGCACGACGGCGAAGACGTGCTGCACGACGGACGGCGTGCAGTAGTCGCGCAGGTTGGCGACCGCGATTCCGCGCTCCCGCGCGGCGCCCACGTCCACGTTGTCCGTGCCGGTGGCGGTCAGCGCGATGAGCCGCAACTGCGGGTTGTCCTCAATGGTCTGGCGCGTGATGCGGCACTTGTTCAGAAGCACAACCTCGCGCCCCGCGAGGCGCGCGGCCAGTTCGGCCGCATCGGTCTGTCCGTGCAGGTCGAGGTCGGGCAGCGCGCGCAACAGCGGCGCGGTATCCAGGTCGCCATTGCTGACGGTGCCGAGGTCCAGGAAGACGCCGCGCATGAGGGGTCCCGACGGGCCGATCCGAGGCCGAACTATAGGCCAGGCCCGCGTCGCGCACAGGGCGCCGGTGCGCTTCCGGGCAACCGGCAGGCGGTTATCATGGCGCCATGCGTGGAATCAACGATTTGCCCGGGCGCCCGAAACCGCCACAGTTCCAGCCCCAACCGCCCGCCGGGGCGACAGCGGAGTAGCCTGCCTTGAACCCAATACCAGCCGGTCCGCTGGCCGTCGAGCCAGCCGCGGCCAGGGTGGCGAGCCACTGGCCCGCCCGCCTCGACGTGGCGCAGAGCGTCTCCGGACTGCTGCTCGCGCTGTTCATGTGGGGCCACATGGCCTTCGTCGCGTCCATCCTCATCAGCAAGGACGCGATGTGGACGGTGACGAAGTTCTTCGAGGGGTACTTCTTCTTCGGCCGACCGTACCCGGTGATCGTCGCGGGCGTGGTGGCCGCGGTCTTCGCGCTGGTGGTGATGCATGCGGCGCTGGCGCTGCGCAAGTTCCCGTCCAGCTACCGCCAGTACACGCTGTTCAAGCGGCACATGCACGGCATGCAGCACGAGGACACGACGCTGTGGTACTGGCAGGCGCTGACCGGCTTCGCGCTGTTCTTCCTGGCCTCGGCGCACCTGTACTGGATGCTGGTCAATCCGGACCGCATCGGGCCCTTTGAATCCGCCGACCGCGTCTGGAGCGATCACTTCTGGATCCTGTACCTGGTCATGCTGTTCGCGGTGGAGATCCATGGCGGCGTCGGTCTGTACCGGCTGGCGCTGAAGTGGGGCTTCTTCTCCGGCAAGGACGTGCTGCGCGCACGGCGGCGCCTGCGCGCCGTGAAGTGGGGCATCACGGTATTCCTGATTGCGCTGGGACTCGCGACGCTGGCCGCCTATGTGAAGATCGGCATCGAGCACGCTCCGGACTACGGCGAGCGCTACGCGCCCACGTGGCTGCAGCAGCCGCCGGGAGTCGCGCCATGAAGATGATCTACTCGGACGCGCTGGTCATCGGTGGCGGGCTGGCAGGGTTGCGCGTCGCGATCGGCGTGCGCCGCCGCGGACTGGACCCGCTGATCCTGTCGCTGGTGCCGCCCAAGCGCTCGCACTCGGTCGCCGCGCAGGGCGGCATGCAGGCCAGCCTCGGCAACGTCATCAAGGGCGAGGGCGACAACGAGGATGTGCATTTCGAGGACACGGTGCGCGGCAGCGACTGGGGCGCCGACCAGCAGGTCGTGCGCATGTTCGTCAACACTGCCCCGAAGGCCATCCGTGAGCTGGCGGCCTGGGGCGTGCCCTGGAGCCGCGTGCGGCGCGGCGACCACCAGGTCGTCATCAACGGCCAGCGCGTCACGCTCACCGAGCGCGACGATGCGCACGGGCTGATCGCGCAGCGCGACTTTGGCGGCACCAAGAAGTGGCGTACCTGCTATGCGTCGGACGGCACCGGCCACGCCATGCTGTTCACGATGGGCGACCGCGCGATTGCGGAGGGCATACCAGTACTGGAGCGCACCGAGGCGCTGCTGCTGATCCACGACGGGAAGCGTTGCCACGGCGCGATCGTGCGCGACCTGATCACGGGCGAACTGGCGGCCTGCGTGGCGCGCGCCACGGTGATCGCCACCGGCGGCGCGGGCCGGCTGTACCGCGTCACGACCAACGCGGTCATCAACGAAGGCATCGGCCACGCGCTGGCGCTCGACACGGGCGTCGCGGCGCTCGGCAACATGGAAGCGGTGCAGTTCCACCCGACCGGCATCTTCCCGGCAGGCATCCTGGTGACCGAGGGTTGTCGCGGCGATGGCGGCCTGCTGCGCGACGTTGCCGGGCATCGATTCATGCCGGACTACGAGCCCGAAAAGAAGGAGCTGGCCTCGCGCGACGTGGTGTCGCGCCGCATGGAGCAGCACATCAAGGCAGGCAACGGCGCCAAGTCGCGGTTCGGCGACCACCTGTGGCTGGACATCGCGCTGCTCGGGCGCGAGCACATCGAGCGCAACCTGCGCGAGGTGAAGGACATCTGCCGCTACTTCCTGGGTATCGACCCCGCCGAGAAGTGGATTCCGGTGCGGCCGGCCCAGCACTACACGATGGGCGGGGTGCGCACCGACCACACGGGCCAGAACCCGTCGCTGTCGGGGCTGTTCGCGGCGGGCGAGGCGGCCTGCTGGGACATGCACGGCTTCAACCGGCTCGGCGGCAACTCGGTCGCGGAAACGGTCGTGGCAGGCATGATCGTGGGCGACTACGTCGCCGATTACTGCGAAGGCCACGAACTGGAGGTGTCGACGGCGCTGGTGCGCGAATGCATGGGCGGCGTAGAGGCGCACCTGAAGTCGTTCTCGAAGGGCACGGAGAACGCGGCGGCGCTGCGCAAGGCGATGCAGGTGCTCATGACCGAGAAGGTCGGCATCTTCCGCGACGGCAAGGACCTTGCGGCAGCGGTGGAGGAACTGCGCGAGCTGATCGACCGCAGCCGGCGCATCGGCGTGTCGGGCAGTCCGGCGGGCGCCAACCCGGAACTGGTGACGGCGTACCGCACGCAGACGATGCTGCGGGTCGCCCAGACGGTGGCCGCGGGCGCGCTGGCCCGCACCGAGAGCCGCGGCGCGCACTACCGCGGCGACTATCCGCAACGCAACGACCGCGACTGGCTGAGCCGCACGCTGGCGACCTGGCCCGATCCCGGCGCCGACATGCCGGTACTGCGCTACGAGCCGCTCGACGTGATGAAGATGGAATTGCCCCCCGGGTGGCGCGGCTATGGCGGACGCGACCACATCGACCACCCGGACACGCAACGCCGTACCGCGGAAGTCGCCGGCACCCGGGAGCGCCTCGCGGGCGCCGACCGCTTTGCGGTGCAGGAGGCGCTGCTGCCCTATGCACACCTGCTGCCGGCTGGCGTACGCGGGCGCAACGAACGATTCGACGAGGACCTGGCATGACCGACAACAACAATGGGCGCCCGGCACGGCGGCTGCGCATCCACGTGCTGCGCTGTAACCCGGCCGCGCCCGACAAGGGCACGCGCATCCAGACCTACGAGGTGGACGAGACCGAGGGCATGACGCTGTTCATCGTGCTGAGCGAGATCCGCGAGGAGCAGGACCCGTCGCTGCAGTTCGACTTCGTGTGCCGTGCGGGCGTGTGCGGCAGCTGCGGCATGGTAGTCAACGGCCGCCCAGGACTCGGCTGCCGCACGCTGACGGCGGAACTGCCGCAGGACATCACGCTGGCGCCGCTCCCCACCTTCGAGCTGATCGGCGACCTGTCGGTCAATACCGGCAAGTGGATGCGCGCAATGACCGAGCGGCTCGAAGCCTGGGTGCAGACGAAACAGTCAGAGGTAGACCTGCGGCTGCGCGAGGAGCGCATGGAGCCCGATCTCGCGGACGAGGTATACGAGCTCGACCGCTGCATAGAGTGCGGCTGCTGCGTGGCTGCCTGCGGCACGGCGCACATGCGTCCCGATTTCGTCGGCGCGGTGGGCCTCAACAAGATCGCGCGCCTGCAACTCGACCCGCGCGACGGCCGCAGCGAGGCGGAGTTCTACGAACTGGTCGGCAGCGACGAGGGTGTGTTCGGCTGCATGTCGCTGCTCGGTTGCAACGATGTCTGCCCAAAGGAGCTGCCGCTGCAGGCGCAGATCGCGTACCTGAGGCGACGCCTCGCCCGGCACGGCCTGGGCTGATCCGCGCGCGGGCAATGACGCCTTCGCCTCAGAATTGCATCTTGACGCCGGCGATGAAAGTGCGCGGCGCGCCAGGGCGCGCGCCGGACGGCCGGAAGGCCACGTTATAGACCTCGCCGGTGAGGTTCTGCACGCTCCCGAACAGGCGCATGCCGGCGCCCAGGCGGTACTCGCCCGACAGGTCGAACAGGGTGCGACCGTCGACCCGTTCGGACGCGGGAATCGCGCCGGAACCGGCGCGCGATCGCGTCGCCTCGACGCGGTTCATGGACATGAACAGACGCCAGTCCGTGGCGTCGACTCCGACGTTCAGCGTGAGCTGGTGCTCGGGCACGAGCGGCAATTCGTCGCCCGCCGTTACGTTGCCCCACTCGGAGAAGCTGCTGCTGAAGCTGCTGGTGAACTCGCCGGCCGTCCAGGTATAGACGGCTGACAGCGGCACCGACCAGCGCGTGCCCAGCAGCGCTGCCGCATCGAAAGCCGCGACGAATTCCAGGCCGTGCACGCGGGCGGTGCCGCCATCGAACTGGTCGCCGATATTGCAGCCGCCGCCCGTGGACGCCGTACAGGTGCCGACCAGGTTGTCGTAGTCGACCAGGAACGCGATGGCCTCCAGTGACGTGAAACCGCGATTGAAGCGCACGCCGGCCTCGTAGTTCCACGACGTCTCGGCGCCGGCGGGCGATCCTGGCGACGGATTGACGAAGCCGCGGTACATGCCGCCGACGAGTCTCCAGTCGCCGCCGAGGTTATAGGTAGCGCCGAGACCGGGCAGCAGCACGTCCACGGTGCTGTCCAGGACCGTTGCCGGGCCGGCGCGGCCAGGGTCCGCGGATCCGTAGCGCGTCTGTCGCAGCGAGATGTACTCGTAACGCAGTCCGGGCGCCAGCGTGAACCGGTCCCATTCGATGGTGTCGCGCAGGAAGAAGGACCAGGCCTCGGCGGCGCCCACGCGGTTGTCCTGGCTGCCGGGTGCGCCGGCCGAACTGAGCAGCATGACACCGCCGGACATCTGGTAGCGGTCGTCCTGCTGGAAGCGGTCCTCCTCGTCGCGGTGGTAGCGCAGCGAGACCTCGACGTCATGGCGCGCGGCGCCGATGTCAAAGCCGGCGCCGAGCACGGACTGCACGCCGGTGGCGTAGTACTCGCGCGCGTTGTTGCGTACGCGCAGCGCCGCGGGGGCGCTTGACGTGCCGGACAGGGCGGCGAATTCGGCCGGGAAGGCGCCTGGATCGCCGAGCACGGCGCTGAGGCTGACGAAGCCCGTGTCGGCGGCATTGCGCACGTCGTTGAGCTTGTACCAGGCGCGCTCGGTCCGCGTGTGATACGCGATCGTGGTCAGGTCCAGGCCCGGCCGGAAATCGATGCGGTGTGTGGCCTGGTAGACGTCGTGCCTGACGTCGAGCGAGTCGCGCTGGCTGGCGCGGTACCGGCGGTAAGGGTCGGCGCGGAAGTCGCCGAGCGTGAGGCCGAGGTAGGTCTCGTCGGAGTGCTCGTCCGAGTACTGCCACTTGAATTCGAGCGACTGCGGACGTGCGGCGTCCCCGGCCGAGCGGAATGCGAGCTTGGCCACGTAGTCCTGGATCTCGAAGCCCGTGTCGCCGCCCGAGTCGAGCCGCTTGAAGCCGTCGGAACGCTCCTGCAGTGTCTCGAGGCTGAGGCCGACGTCGAAGGCGCGGCCGGTGTCGATGACGCCGCCGACGAGTCCGTGCCCGCGCAGCGTGCCGGACTCGCCGCCGAACAGGTCCGCCTTGCCCGCGATGCCGCTGCCGGGCGCGCCCGGTATCGGCGTCGACAGCATGCTGACGGCGCCTGCCACGGTCTGCGGTCCGTACTTGATGGCGGCGGGACCCTTGGTCACTTCGACCGAGTGCATGCGCGGCATGCGCGGGAAGTAGTAGGCGGACGGGGCGGAGTAGGGCGCGGGCGCGATCGGCACGCCGTCCTCCAGGACCGCGATCTTGGCATTGCGGTCCGTGCCGGAGCCGCGGATTCCGATGCTCGGGCGCAGGCCGAAACCCTCTTCCTCGACGATGTTGAGACCCGGGACCTGGCGCAGGATGCGATTGACGTCGCCGTAGGAGTGCTGGTCCAGCGTGTCCGCGTCGATGACCTGCACGGAGCCGGCTGCCTGTCGGGCCTGGACCTTGGTCGCAGTGACGACGATGCGGTCGAGCATCGGCATGGCGACGGCCACGTCATTGGCGGCCGCGCCGGCGGCCGCGCCCGCGAGCATCATGGCCAGGGCCGCGCGGGCCGGGGTGGTTTCGTGACCGTACATGCAGTCGCCTCCAGTGAATCCGTCCGGCCCCCGTGGACGGACGCGACGACTCTAGGCGAATGCGAGAAGACTGTAAATACGAATCATTCTCATTTCTACTGAGGACCAGACAGGCCACAGGACACCGCTCCCGGGCAGAGAAATGCTGGAACTTATTGATTATATTTATATTTATTGAATGACAGGTCGGATCCACGTGGTGGACTGCTGGCGCCGCCAAGGGTGGTCCGCACCGGTCAGGCCCCGATCAGGGGCTGTCCTATCATGATCTTTGCGGCGCGGGCCGCCTCGGGTCGGACTCCCGTCCGCCTGGCTCACGTCTCGGCCAGCAGCCCGTCGATGAGGGTCGCAAACTCCGCGGTGAATTCCTCGTAGTGCGCACCCGTCGCCGGGCCGCTGAAGCCGGTGTGCGTGTAGCGCACGCGGCCATCGCGCCCGAGCACCAGCATCGTCGGATAAGCGTAGAACTTGTCGATCTGCGGCAGGGCCTTCTGCAGTTCGCCCGGGCCATAGGTCCCGGCGATCAGCACCGGGTAGTCGATGCCGAACTTGTCCACGAAGTCACGCACCGACGCCGAGGCGGACGCGACATCCGGCGTGTACTCGAACATCAGCTGCACGACCTCGAGGCCGCGCGTGCGGCGACCCGGCAGGAAGTCGCGCAGGAAGGTGGCTTCGTCATGGCAATTCGGGCACCAGGTGCCGCCGATCGTGATGATGACGACCTTGCCGCGGAAGCGTTCGTCCGCCAGCGACACCGGCTTGCCATCGAGGTCCGGAAACGTGAACTGCAGGGGCGCCGCACCGGCCTTGATCGTGGTCAGCGCCGTCACGTCGGCCAGCCGTGCGTCCTCGTTGCGTCTGCCGCCCAATATCCGGAAGCCGCCGGTGCCGGTGCGGAATTCGCCCGCCAGTTCGCCGTCCGCGCCGAGTCGCGCGACGTACAGGTATGCGCTGCCGCCGTCGAACCGCGACAGGAACACGGTGTCGCCGCGCGCCTCGCCGGCGATGTAACGATCATCGCCGGATTCGCGCAGGACGGTGCCAGTCACGAGGTGCCCCTGTTGTGATAACTCGGCGATGCCCGTGGACACCGTGCCGGTATCCGGATCGCGGAAGGTCAGTGCCCAGCGGCCGGAGAAGTCCGCATGTTGCGCCGCGGGCGTGGGGAAGAAGCGCCAGTCCTGCCCGCGCAGGCCGACGAAGTGCGCGGCCCTGGTTTCGCCGCCGGGCCGCAGGAACGTCACGTCGCCTTCGAGCCGCCCGTCGATGAGGCTCGCCTCGAGCCGGTGCGGATAGCCGGGCATGCGCATCGCGACGCCTGCCGCGGTGATCTCGACGCCGTCGATCCTTACCCGCTCCGGGCCGTTCACGAGCCATGCAACGTCGTGCTCGCCGTCGCGCGCGATCTCCAGGCCGAAGGGCAGGTCGCCGCCCGGCACGGTCAGTACACCGCGCCACGTGCCATACAGGCTGTCGGGCTCCTTCGGCGGCGCGCCGCAGGCGGCCATCAGCATCACGGCGGCCAGCACGGCCCCTGCACGAACAGTCATGGTGTCCACTCCGGCTGCTCAAGCCTGCCAGGCCGGCGCGGGAAAGCCATCGGCGCCCGTGCGCCACGGCTCCCAGGCCAGCATGATCGCGCCGACGGCGATGTCCGACTTCCGCGGCGTCAGTGAAATGCTCTCCAGGGCGATTGACTCGGGGGCGAGCGACGCGGCGAGCTTCTCCACTTCGGCCTCCACTTCCTTGACCAGCGCCGCGTGCCGCTCGCGCAGTACCTCGACGTTGTCGCTGGCGCGCGCGACGTCGCCCTTCTCGCTCAACACGCGGCCCGCGCTGCGGGCCGCCGTGCCGGCCCGGCCTGCCGCACCGCGCTTGCCGCCAAAGATCGCCGTGAGCACCGACGCGCCGACGGAGACCATGGTGTCGAGTTTGCGCTGCGACAATTGCGACTGCTCGCGCTCGACCTTTTCCTCGGCGCGGCGCAACCGGTCGGCGAGCGTCTGCAATTTGGCCGCGTAACGGTCGCGCAGTTTGGCGACCTGCTCATCGCGCTGCTCGTGCAGCGCATGTGCGAGACGCGTGCGGAAATCGCCCTCGCTCTCGCCGGGCTCCGAGGCCAGCTTGAGTTCATCGCAGCGCAGCAACTCGACTGCGCCCGTCTCGTACAGGTGCGACTTGAGGTCACTGGCCCAGGCTGCGTAGCTCTTCTCGCGCAGCGCGCTTGCCGGCAACTCCGCAAAGCCCGCTCCCTCGGCCGGCTCGCCGCCGCTGCCCGGGTCCGCCGCGGCCAGCGCCTCGCCCCACAGCGGCTCGTCGTCGTCGCCGAATGGCGCGAGCAGCGACATCGTGCGCCAGCTGTCCACGCCGGATTCGGCCCGCACGTAGTGGAGCTTCACGCTGACCGCGACGCGGGGCCGGTACACGATCGGTCCGGCGCCGGGCCTGGCGGGCAGGAACAGCTCGCTGACGCCAGCCGGCAGGACCGGCCGCGGCGCAGCGGCCGGCATGTCCTGCCTGTGCGCCGAGGCCGCAGGCGCGGCCGGTGCCGCGGCCTTGCGCGGGGCCATCAGCCGGCCGATTTCCGGCAGCGTCAGCGGGCCGCGCAGGTACGACATGGCCCAGCGCGTTTTGAACAGCAGCGGCTGGTCGTCGTGCACATTGCGCATCAGGAAGACGCGCTTGCCGATGCCGGCCATCAGCCGCTCCAGCGTCGCGCGGTCGAAGCCCGTGCCGGCCACGACACCCTGCAGCCCGTCGATGACACGCTGCTGGTCGCGTTCCGTCTGCAGCCTGCCGATGAACCAGGTTCCGGTATTGGACAGGCCCTTGTAGTCCAGGTCGACGGGATTCTGCGTGGCCAGCACCAGGCCGAGCCCGAAGGCGCGCGCCTGCTTGAGCAGCGTCAGCATCGGCAACTTGGACGGCGGCATCGCGCTGGGCGGGAAGAAGCCGAAGATCTCGTCCATGTAGAACATCGCGCGCAGCGAGGACGTGCCGGACTGGCTGCGCATCCACGCCACCAGCTCGTTCAGCAGCAGGGTCACCACGAACATGCGCTCGGCGTCGGTCAGGTGCGCGATCGACACGATCGAGATGCGCGGCTTGCCCGCGGGCGTGTACAGCAGCCGTTGTATGTCGAGAGCGTCGCCCTCCAGCCAGGTGCCGAAGCCGGGCGAGGCCAGCAGGTTGTTGATCGCCATCGCCAGCTCGAGCCGCTCCCTGGCAGGGTAGAAAGTCTCGACGTCGAATACGCCGACTTTCTGGAACGGCGGCTTCTGGACTGCGCCGATCAGCCCGGCGAGATCCAGCGCGCGGCCCTGCGACCAGGCCGAGTCGACGATCGACGACAACAGGATGTGCTCGCGGCTCTTGAGCGGGTCGGCGGCAACGCCCACCAGCCCCAGCAGGCCGGACACGGCCGCGCTGATGCGGTCGCGCACGTCGGCCGGGTCGGCGGTCGCGCCGCCTGCCGGCGGCCCAAACGATTTCAGTACCGACAGAGGCAGCCCGGCGGTGCTGCCCGGCGTGTAGATTGAGACGTCCGCGGCGTCGCGCAGGCGCTGTACGCGAGCGCCGTCCTGGCCCCATTCCTCGAGGCCATTCTTCCAGGTCTCTGCGGTCCTGGCGGCGTAGTCGGCGACCGGCATCTCCTTGCGCTGCGCCTCGGCCGCATCGACCCATGGCTCGAACTCGGCGGCCTGCAGGGACGGAAAAGTGAGCATCAGGTTGGCGATGTCGCCCTTGGGGTCGAGCACGATCGCCGGGATGCCGTCGAGGGCGGCCTCCTCGAGCAGGGAGATGCACAGGCCGGTCTTGCCGCTGCCGGTCATGCCGAGGCAGACGGCGTGCGTGGTCAGGTCCTTCGAGTCGTAGAGGAGCGGCGCCTCGGCCAGCGCCTCGGTCTTGGGGTCGTACTCGCGACCCAGGTAGAACACCCCCAGTTTCTCGAAATTCTGCATCGCAGCCTCTCCGGACAGGTCGGTTGACGGGGACATCGCGCGGGCGGGCACCGCGCAGGCCAGGCCGGCGCGTCAGGTCCTGACGGCCCACGCTATTGCACGGGGCTAGTATAAGGCTGCAAGCTGGCCCGGCGGCCGGGTGCCGGACGGAAGTGGCGGGGTGCCCCGCCTGGCGCATGGCCGCGGCGGGCGGCAGGAGAGTGAGACCGTGGACGAAATTCAGGCACAGCAAATACCCAAGGAAGAACGGCAATGGGCGGCGTTCGCCCACCTGGCGGGCTTGTTCATGCTGATCATCCCGCCGCTCGGCGGGATCCTCGGGCCGCTGATCATCTGGATCATGAAGAAGGACGACATGCCGTTCGTGCGCGAGCAGGGCCGCGAGGCGATCAATTTCCAGATCACGATGCTGCTGGCCATGCTGGTGTCCGGGGCGCTGATCCTGGCGCTGGTCGGCCTGGTCCTGCTGCCGCTGGTGATCCTGGCGGACCTCGTGCTGATCATCGTGGCGACGCTGTCCGCCAGCGACGGTGGCGCCTATCGTTATCCCTTCAGCCTGAGGCTCATCTCTTGAGCAGGGCGCACCCTGCCTGGCCAGTCGCGGTGCTCGCGCTGGCCATCGCCGGCTGTGCTGCGACACCGCCGGCGCCCTCTGCCGCGACGGACGACGAGCGCGCCCTGGCGCTGTTCGAACGCGCCTTCGAAGAACAGCTCGCCAACGAGCCGACATTCGCCACGATGCTCGGGCTGCGCACCCGCTACGGCGAGTGGCCGGACGCGTCGGAGGCCGGCCAGCTCGAACGGCGCGACTGGGCGGCGCGAACGCTGCAGGAACTGCGCGGCACCATCGACCCGGCGCGCCTGGATGCGCCGACGCGGCTGTCCTACGAAGTGTTCGAGGACCAGCTCGAGAGGCGCGTCGCCCGCTACACCTGGCGCAACCACGGCTTCCCGTTCGACCAGATGGGCGGCCTGCAGTCGCAGACGCCGGCCTTCCTGATCAACAACCACCGCGTGGAGAGCGAGTCCGACGCCGAGGCGTACATCCAGCGGCTGGCGGGGATCCGGGACTATTTCGCGACGACGCTGGAACGCGTGACCCGCGCCGAGGGTCGCGGCGTGCTGCCGCCGAAATTCGTGTTCCCGTACGTCGCGGAGGACGCGCGCAAGGTGATCACGGGCCGACCGTTCGACGAGGGTCCGGCCGACAGCCCGCTGTACGAGGATTTCAAGGCCAAGGTCGCGGGGTTGGACGTGCCGGAAGCGCGCCGCGCCGCGCTCGTAGTGGCCGCTGAGCAGGCGCTGGTCGGCGCGGTCGGCCCTGCCTACGAGGCGGTGATCGCCTGGGCACACGGCGCGCAGGGACGCGCCGGCAGCGACGACGGCGTGTGGAGGCTGCCACACGGCGCCGCGTACTACGAGTACCTGCTCGCCAACTACACGACCACGACCCTGACGGCCGAGGACATTCACGGGACCGGGCTGGCGGAGGTGGAGCGCATCCACGCGCAAATGCGCAGGATCATGCGCGACGTGGGCTTCGAGGGCGATCTGCCGGCGTTCTTCGATTTCATGCGCAGCGACGGTCGGTTCTACGGCTCGAACGATGAGGCCGGGCGGGCGGCCTACCTGGCGCAGGCAGCCGGTTACATCGATGCCATGCGCCGGCGCCTGCCGGACCTGTTCATTACGCTGCCCAGGGCGGACGTGATCGTGCGCGCGGTCGAGCCGTTCCGCGAGCGTTCGGTGGGCAAGGCGTTCTACCAACGCGGTTCCCCCGACGGCAGCCGGCCCGCCGTCTTCTACGTGAACCTGTACGAAATGCGGGACATGCCGCTCTATGAGCTCGAGGCACTCGCCTACCACGAGGGCATACCGGGCCACCACATGCAGATCGCGATCGCCGGCGAGCAGCAGGAGCTGCCGCGCTTTCGCCGCTTCGGCTTCGGCTACTCCGTGTACTCGGAGGGCTGGGGCCTGTACAGCGAACGGCTGCCAAGGGAGATCGGGTTCTACGAGGATCCGTATTCGGACTTCGGGCGCCTGACCATGGAGTTGCTGCGCGCCGTGCGCCTGGTCGTGGACACCGGCCTGCACGCCAAGGGCTGGACGCGCGAGCAGGTGATCCGCTACCACCTGGACAACACGCCGCTCAGCGAGGGCGCCGCCGTCAAGGCGACCGAGCGCTACGTCGTGTCACCGGGCCAGGCCACCGCCTACACCATCGGCATGCTGAGGATCGTCGCGATGCGCGAACGCGCACGGCGCGAACTGGGCGGGCAGTTCGACCTGCGGGAATTCCACGACGTGATCCTGCGCACCGGCGCGGTGCCGATCTCCGTGCTCGAACGCCAGGTCGACGACTGGATCGACTCGAAGCGAACCTAGACCCGGCGCGAGGTGCGGCCGCGGCGGCCTGGTGCCGCCGTGGTCACAGATCCAGCAGGTAGTGCCGGTCGCAGCCGAAATGCCCTGTCTGTCCCAGCGGGCCTGGCAGCTTGCTGAACCCGACGCGCTCATACAGCTTCATGGCCGCGTCCATGCCGGTCAGCGTTTCGAGATAGCAGCGGCGGAAGCCGAACGCCCGCGCCCGTTCGAGACACAGGTGCAGCACCCGTTCGCCGAGCCCGCGGCCTCGCGCCGCCGGCAGGTAGTACATCTTGCGCAGTTCGCAGGTGTCCGGGTCGCCGCCGTCGAGCGGCGCGATGCCGGCCCCGCCGATGACGCGGCCCGCCTCCTCGACGACGAAGTACGCTGAGCGGGGCGCGGCATAGGCCGCGCTCATCGCGTCGACCTCCGCGTCGCTCAGCGCGAAGCCGGCGCCACAGGCGCCGAACGAGGACATGACTTCGCGGATGATCGCGGCGACGGCAGCGTCGTCGCGCTTCTCGATCGGGCGGACCAGCGGCGCGGCCATGCCTCAGGGTTCGTTATAGCCGTGGTCAAGCGTTTCGATATCGGTCACGAGACCGTCCTCGAATCGCACGCGGCGCATCAGCTTGCGCGAGCCCAGGTTGTACGTCCAGAACTCGACGGCGACCGCAACCGGGAATTCCGACAGGTAATACGGCCGCCCGTAGCGCCACAACGCCGGCCTGCGCAGGACTTCGGTGCGCGTCACGCCCGCCGGTGGGCCGCACAAGGCCTCCACCTTGGCCGCCGTGTCGCCATCCGTGACCAGCCGCGTGCCGCAGCGCAGCGAATCTGCTGCCGCCCCGGCAGGAAGCAGCAGCGCGGCCGCTAGCGCGGCGGCGAACGGGGGCGCGGGTCTGTACATGGCATCTACCTTGTGGGCAGCCGCATTAACCGGGCCTGAATCGGGCCAGCCAGGTGCCAGGCCAATCTAGCCGGGTTGCCCGCCGTCGGCCAGCCTGACCCTCGACGCAGACCGGCCCGGGACGCACAATCGGGCCTCCGCAGGCCGTGTGGGCCTGCGGAGTCACCTGGGCTGCATCGAATCAGGCGGGGGGATGGCTGCACCGAGCACAGACCGCGTCTTCGAGCGCCGGCTGGCCGCGCTGGTCAATTCCGGCGAGCCGGCCCCGTTCATCGGCGGCAGGAAAGGACTCGAGAAGGAGTCGCTGCGGGTCACGCCGCGCGGGGTCATCGCCCAGACGCCGCATCCGCCGGCGCTCGGTTCGGCGCTGGCCAGCGCGCACATCACCACCGACTATTCCGAGGCGCTGATCGAACTGGTCACGCCGCCGTTCAGCGAGTCCTGGGAACTGCTGCAGCACCTGTGTGACTTGCACCAGTTCGTGTACCGCAACCTGGGCGACGAGCTGCTGTGGGCCACCAGCATGCCCTGCGTGCTGGGCGGCGATGCGAGCATCCCGATCGGCAACTACGGCAGCTCCAACATCGGCCGCATGAAGCACGTGTACCGCTCGGGACTCGGGCTGCGCTACGGCAGGGTCATGCAGGCGATCTCGGGCGTGCATTTCAACTTCTCGTTCGGCGAGCGCTTCTGGCCGGCGCTGCACGAGGCGTGGCGCGCGAAGTCCACGGGACGCGCCTTCGTGGATGAGGCTTATTTCGCGCTGCTCAGGAACTACCGGCGGCACGGCTGGCTGGTGTTGTACCTGTTCGGCGCATCGCCGGCCATGTGCAAGACGTTCTTCCAGGGCCGCGAGCCGGCGCCCGGGCTAGAAACGCTCGACCCGAACACCCTGTACCTGCCCTATGCGACGACCCTGCGCATGAGCGACCTCGGCTACCGCAACAAGAGCCAGGCCGACGTGTCCGTGTCCGTCAATTCACTCGACGAATACGTACGCGACCTGTCCACGCTGATCTCGACGCCGAGCCCCGAATTCGAGAAGCTGGGAGTCCGCGTGGGCGACGAATGGCTTCAGCTCAGCGCCAACGTGCTGCAGATCGAGAACGAGTACTACAGCTTCATCCGGCCGAAGCGCGTGCCGGGGCGCGGCGAGCGCCCCACCCGCGCGCTGCAGCGGGGCGGCGTCCAGTACGTCGAGATGCGCTCGCTCGATGTCGGGCTGTTCGACCCGGTAGGCGTCAACCGGCACACGCTGCACTTTCTCGAGGCCTTTGCCGCCCTGTGCGTGCTGAAGGACAGCCCGCCGATCGACCGCCCGGCGGAACGCATGCTCGACGCCAACCAGGTGCTGGTCGCGCGGCGCGGCCGCGAACCCGGGCTGATGCTCGACCACGAGGGTCGCCCGCGCGCCTTGAAGACGTGGGCCATGCAGATCCTGGATGAGATGGAAGGGCTGTGCGAACTGCTCGACCGGGGCGACACCCAGCGGCCGTATGCGACGGCGCTTGCGGTGCAGCGCGAGCGGGTCGCGGATCCCGGCGCCACGCCGTCCGCGCGCCTGCTCGACGAACTCGTTACCGGCAAGGAGGCGTTCTTTCACTTTGCGCTGCGCCTGTCGCAGCAGCACCGCGACTATTTCGCGGAACTGCATGTGCCGAACGAGGCGCAACTCGAGGCATTCCGGCGCGATGCGGCTGAGTCGCACGACACGCAGCGGGAGATCGAGCGGGACGATGACCTGCCGTTCGACGAGTTCGTGAGCCGCTGGTTTTCAGCCTGACGGCCGCCGGCAGCGGAGGGGTACGGGATTGCCGCAGGCGGTCTCGACAAGTACCCATGGTTTCGTGTCTATAATGCCTGCATTCGGATGCGGGGGTTCGCCGGACGATTGCGGGATCCCGCCGGGACGAACTGAGAATAGAGGAACGCAGCCAGGCAGGCAGTGCCGGTTCGCGTGAAGACAACGCAGACGGTCTGCAGGGTCGGAACCGGGGGGGGTAGGCAGCCCGCGTCAGGGGGACCCAGCCGGGACGTAGTGCACCCGCGTGCGAGGTGTCCAGGAAAGGATTAACCGGGACGGGGAGTCACAAGAAGAGGTCTAGCCCGATGAACCAACCAGACCCTCGGGCGCCAGTTTCGGTGAAGACCGATCCACTGCAGGCTTCTCCGTACCGGCGGCAACTTGACGGCGGCTTCCGCTGGCTCAGGTTTGAGTGGGCGCTGGAAGAGCCCTACCGGCGGGAGAGTTTTGAGAACAACGCTCCCCGGCTCCGCTGGTCGCTGTTGCTGGCGATGACCCTCATGGCCGTTGTGATCCTGCTGGACACCTTCGTGGTGCACGCGACGGTGTCCGGCGCGATCATGATCTGGCGCTACGGCGTCCTCGCGCCGGCGTTGTTGCTCGCTTACCTCTCATCATTCCTGCCCGATGGCTGGCGCTGGTACGGGCACATCGTAACGGTGCTGGGCACAGTGGTCCTGACCGCCGTCACCGTGCTGGTGGTCAACATAGACGCGCAGGGCAACGAGGCGATATATGGCGTGCTCGTCCTCGCGATCATTTTCATTTACTACCTCGTCGGGCTGCCGATCTACGGCGCGCTCGTCGCGAACCTGGCCGGAGTCGTGACGTTCGTCATCAGCGCGAACGTGTTCGGCCTTGCGCCGACGATAGCCATCTACCAGCTGGCGATCCTGCTGTTCGCGAGTGTCGTTGGCGTAATGCTGGCGCATAAGCTGGAGTGGCTGCAGCGGAAGACCTGGCTCGAACAGCGAATGCTCGAAGAAATGGCCGAGCGCGATGGGCTCACCGGCATCTATAACCGGCGGCGACTCGAGACGCATATGCGGGCCGTCTGGGAACAGGGCACGCGCGACGTACGACCGGTGGCCCTGCTGATGATCGACGTGGATTCGTTCAAGCCGTACAACGACCGTTACGGGCACCAGGCCGGCGACGAGGCCCTGAAGCAGGTGGCGAACGTGCTGGCCGGCGCGGCGCGGCGCCCGCTGGACATGGCGGCGCGCTACGGCGGCGAGGAATTCGTCGTGGTGCTGTACGACACGACCCACGACCACGCAACCGGCGTGGCGAACCGCATCCTGCAGGATGTCCGCCAGTGCGGCATCCCGCATGCCGCGTCCACGGCATCGGACGTGCTGACGGTGTCGATCGGCCTGGCGCACGTGACGCCGACGGTCAGCCGCAGCATGGAGGGCCTGATGCAGATCGCGGACCAGGGGGTCTACATCGCCAAGGACAGCGGTGGTGACCGTGTCGAGGTGATGTCACAGGCGGAATACGCGCAGATGCGAACCGGCCTGTTCGACCGCAAACGGCCGCAGGAGGGCTAGGCGGGGCCTGACCCCTCCTGTCAGCCTCCGACAAATATCCGCCTTCCCTGAAACGCGATCTCGCTGGTCGGGTTCGCGTACAACTCGCTGAGAGTCTCGCCGGTCAGGATGCCGTCACAGGCCCCGTATGCCCAGCGGCCGTCACCGAACAGCATCATCACGTCGTCGGCGTAGCGCGCGGCAAGGGTCGGGTCGTGCAGGCTCGCGATGACCGTGCCGCCTGCCTCGACGCGGGCGCGGAACAACGCCAGCACACGGTGCTGGTGCTGCGGATCGAGGTGGTTGGTCGGCTCATCCAGCAGGCACACGGCAGGGTCCTGCGCCAGCAGGCACGCGATCGCCAGGCGCCGCCGCTCGCCTCCCGACAGGGTCTCCACACTGCGCGACTCCCAGCCGCCGAGATCCACCGCCGCCAGCGCCGCACGCGCCGCCTCCATGTCGTCGGCTCCCTCCCACTGCCAGAAACCGATGTGCGGATGCCGGCCGACCAGGACGGTCTCGAGGACGGTCACCGGAAAGGGATCCTCGACGGCTTGCGGCAGCAACGCCAGCCTGCGCGCCCGCTCGCGGTGGCCGACGCTGTCGAGCACGATTCCATCCAGCGTCACGGTACCCGCCTGTACCGCCCGCAGACCGGCAAGGGTATGCAGCGTCAGCGTCTTTCCGGAGCCATTTCGCCCGAGCATCGCCACGAACCTGCCGGGGCGGGCGTGCGCCGACAGCGCAGCCACCAGGGTCCGGCCGGGAACCGAGACCTCGAGGTCGGTACAGGCAAGCATGGCGCGATGGTACCGATGCCGCGGGCCGTGCGTCACCTTGCGTGCGCTGGCGCGCACGACCGGCTAACGTGCGGGACTGGCGGCCTGAAACCGGTGGAGCGGTAGTCAGCATGCGGCAGATCACCGTCAATGGCGTCCGCATAGCGTGCCAGGTCACGGGCCGGGGACCTGGCCTGTTGCTGCTGCACGGGCTTGGCGGCAGTCACGAGGACTGGCGGCGGCAGATCACGGACCTGTCGAGGCACTACCGCCTGGTTGTGCCGGACCTGCGCGGGTTCGGCGCCAGCGAGCGCCGCGAGCCCTTCACAATCCATCAGCATGCCCGCGATGCGGCGGCACTGCTCGATGCGCTGGAGATGCAGCGTGCGCATATCGTCGGCCTGTCCATGGGCGGCGCCGTGGCCATCGAGCTCGCGCTTGCGGCGCCCGGGCGCGTTGCCGGGCTGGTGCTGGCGAACACGGCACCGAGCTTCGAACTCAGCAACTGGGAACGGCGCTACATGGGCTTCCTGCGGTTCGTGCTGGCTGCGACGCTGGGCGTAACGGGCGTCGCACGCATGTTCGGGAAATCGACCTTTCCTGGGCCGCACCAGGCCCGGCTGCGCCGCCGCCAGCTAGAGCGGGCCAGTCACACCAGCCGCTGGGTGTACATCGCGTCGTTGCGCTCGCTGACCCGCTGGAATGCCGAAGACCGGCTGCACCTGATCGCGGCGCCGACGCTGGTGCTCGGCGCCGAGCACGACTATACGAACATCTTGGAAAAGCGGCGCTGGGCGGCGCTGCTGCCGAATGCCCGGGTGCAGATGCTGCCGGGCAGCCGTCATCGGTCGGACCTCGACTCGCCGCGCGCCTTCAACGCGGCACTGCTCGGCTTCCTGGGGTCCGTTCCGATTCCGTGAGGCAGGTGCTTGCCCGGGGATCCGGCGTGGGCTACACAGGGCTGACATGTCTGAAAGGCAGAACCGGCATGGATATCACGACGCTCCGCGCGCGGCTTACCGGGATTGACGGGGAGCTCATCGGGCTCGTCGCCGAGCGCCAGCGTCTCTCCAGGGAAATTGCCCTTGCCAAGCGCGCAGCCGGCGCGCCGACGCGGGACTTCGCGCGCGAGCGGGAAGTGTTGCTGAACGCCCGCGCAACGGCGCAGCAGCTCGGCATCCCGCCCGCAATGGCGGCGGACCTCGTCCGGTTGCTGATCCGGTATTCCCTGACGACCCAGGAACACGAGCAGGTCGTGGCGCGCGGCCGCGGCAGCGGCAAGCGGGCGCTGGTCATCGGCGGCAGCGGACGCATGGGGCGGTGGTTCGCCGACTTTCTCGCATCCCAGGGATACGGCATCGAGATTGCCGACCCGGCCGGGCCGGCAGGCGAGTACCCCCACGTGGCCGACTGGCGTCAGAGTGCGACGAACCATGACGTCATCGTCATGGCGGCACCGCTCGCCATCGGCGGCGGGATCCTGCAGGAGCTGGCTGAACGGCGCCCGCCAGGACTGGTCTTCGACATCGGCTCGCTCAAGTCGCCGCTGCGCTCCGGACTGGAGGCCTTGGTGGCGGCGGGCGTGCGCACGGCATCGATCCACCCGATGTTCGGTCCGGATACCGAGCTCCTTTCCGGTCGCCACGTGCTGCACATCGACTTTGGCAGCGAGCCGGCGGTACGCGAGGGAATGGAGTTGTTCTCGTCCACGATGGCGGAACAGGTCGTGACGACACTGGACGAGCACGACCGGCTCATGGCCTTCGTGCTGGGCCTGTCCCACGCCGCCAACATCGCGTTCTTCACCGCGTTGGCCGGGTCTCAGGAATCGGTGCCCAGGCTGGCGCGCCTGTCGAGCACGACCTTCGATGCCCAGCTGGAGGTGGCGGCCAGGGTCGCGGCTGACAACCCGGCCCTGTACTTCGAGATTCAGTCGCTGAACAAGTACGGGGCCGAATCACTCCAGGCCCTGGCGACCGCGGTGGCGCAACTGATCGAGGCTGTCGCATCCGGCGACGCGGCGGCCTTCGAAGCGATGATGCTGAAGGGGCGCGCCTACATGGACGGCCGCACCTCGGTGCGCGCGCCATGAGCGGAGCGGCGGACAAGATGCCGGTCGGTGGCCTGCCGGACGAGTACAAGGCGCTGCGCGACCACCTGCCGACGCTGGCCGCCGAGGTGGAGCGAAACTACAAGGTCTTCCAGTGCATGCTCGAGCGGGAACTCGCGGTGCTGGCCGCCGAGTCACTGCCGGAGTTGCTCGACGCCGTCGTGCACGGCCTGCGGAAGTCCTATGGCCTGGATTGCGTGACGCTGGTACTGCAGGATCCGCATCACGAAGTGCGTCACCTGTTGCTCGGTGACGGCCATGCGCCAGGCGCCTTCGAAAGCGTCACGTTCACCGACAGCGTGCTGACCGTCGCGCCGCAGATGCAGTCGCTGGCGCGACCGTGGCTGGGTCCCTACCTGAACCCCGACCACCGGTTGCTGTTTCCGGGCGCCGCGGGGCTCGGCAGCGTGGCCATCCTGCCGCTGTTGCGCGCCGACCGGCTGGTCGGCGCCCTCAGCTTCGGCAGCGTGGACCCGCAGCGATTCACGCGGCACCACGCCAGCGATTTCCTGGCGCACCTCGGTGCGATCGTCGGTTTCGCCGTCGAGAACGCCTGCAACCGCGCGCGGCTGGTGCGTGCCGGGATGACCGACTTCCTGACCGGCTGGCACAACACGCGGTACCTGACCCTGCGCATGCGCGAGGAACTGGCGCGTGCACGCCGGGAGAATTCGGCCGTGTCGCTGCTGATGATCGACCTCGACCACTTCAAGGAGATCAACGACAGTTGCGGCCATCTCGGTGGCGATTCCGTGATCAGGGACGTGGCGCAACGCATCGAATCCCAGGTCCGGACCAGCGACACTGCAGCGCGATTTGGCGGCGACGAATTCGCGGTGCTGATGCCGTGCACGAACACGGCCGAGGCCCGCCAGCTGGCAGACCGGATCATGCGGGCGGTCGGCAACACCCCGGTGGAGGTGGGGGGCGGCGTGACCCGCACCATCACCGTGTCCATCGGTATCGCCACGCTGGCGCCGGACGCGGCCGACGCGGACCTGAAGGCGTTCGCGGACCAGCTGCTCGCTGAAGCCGATGCCGCCTTGTATCGCGCCAAGGCAGCCGGGCGGAACTGCGTCCAAGGCCAGGCCTGACCGCCCGCTAGCGCTGGCAGACCCGGCAGTAGTAAGTCGAGCGTTGTCCCTGCACGCGGTGGCTGACCGGCGTGCCGCAGCGCCGGCAGGGCCGGCCCGCGCGCTCGTACACGAACAGCTTCTGCCTGAAGTAGCCGGGTGAGCCGTCCGGCGAGACATAGTCGCGCAGCGTCGTGCCACCGGCCGTGACGGCCTCGCCGAGCACCGCGCGGATCGAGGCGGCCAGCGCCTCCATGCGCGGCCGGCTGACACGGCCCGCCTGCACGCCGGGGCGGATCCGCGCCCGGAACAGGGCTTCGCTCGCATAGATGTTGCCGACCCCGGCGACCACCCGGGAATCCATGATGAACTGCTTGATCGCCACGCGCCGGCCCAGCGCGCGCTGCCACAGCGCGCCGCCATCAAATGCCGGCTCCAGCGGTTCCGGACCGAGGCCCGCCAGCAACCGGTGCCTGGCCGGATCGCCGGTCACCCAGTGCAGGCTGCCGAAGCGCCGCGGATCGTTGAACCTGAGGCAGCGGTCCGAGTCGAGCACGAAGTCCACGTGGTCGTGCGCGACCGGCGCGATGCGCCGTTGTAACACGCGCAGGCTGCCCGACATGCCCAGGTGCACGATCAGCGTGCCACCGTCGGTGGCGATCAGCAGGTACTTGGCGCGGCGCGACACCGCGCTGACGCGATGCCCCTGCACGCGCCGCTCGAAGCCGCGCGGCAGCGGCCAGCGCAGGCGGCGCTCGCGCACCGCGACCCGCACGATGCGGCGCCCGACCAGCGAGGGCGCAATGCCGCGGCGCGTCGTCTCGACTTCCGGCAGTTCGGGCATGGCGGCAGCTTAAGCCAAAAAAGCGAAAAGGCCCGTCGGGACGGGCCTGTCGCTTGCTCAGGGCGCGGCTGCGGCCGGCCTACTTGATCTTGCCTTCCTTGTACTTGACGTGCTTGCGGACGACGGGGTCGAACTTGCTGACCTCCATCTTCTCCGGGTGCAGTCGCTTGTTCTTGGTCGTCGTGTAGAAGTGGCCGGTACCGGCGCTGGACACGAGCTTGATCTTGTCACGCATGGTTCAGCCCTCCCTCAGACGTGCTGGCCGGCGGCGCGCAACTCGACGAGCACGGCCTCGATGCCCTTCTTCTCGATCGTGCGCATGCCGTGGCTCGACACCTTCAGCGTCACCCAGCGGCTCTCGCTCTCCACCCAGAAGCGCTGCGTATGCAGGTTCGGCAGGAAGCGGCGGCGTTTCCTGACGTTCGAGTGGGACACCTTGTTGCCGGACATGGGGCGCTTGCCGGTGACCTGACAGACTTTGGCCATGACGCTTGACTCCGCTCGTGGCGCCGGCGACCGAATCCGGCCGGGACCATCAAAGAGCCGCGTATTAAACCAGCGCCGCCACTGGAGTGCAAGGCAGCCCTGGCCCGGCATCAAAATCCAATATATTCAGTCAGTTGGATAGTGCGCCGCGTGCGGCCAGCCTAGACGACGCCGCGCTCGGCCAGCGATGCGCAAGTCCCATCACCGATGATCAGGTGATCGAGGACCCGGATGTCCACGAGCGCCAGCGCGTCGCGCAGCCGGGTCGTGATGATCTCGTCCGCCTGGCTGGGCTCGGCGACGCCGGACGGATGGTTGTGGGCGAGGATCACGGCCGTCGCGTTCCTCGCCAGCGCCTGCTTGACGACTTCGCGGGGGTGCACGCTGGCGCCGTCCACGGTGCCGCGGAACAGCTCCTCGAAGCTGATCAACCGGTGCCGGCTGTCGAGGAACAGGCAGCAAAAGACCTCGTGCTCACGATCCCGCAGGCGGGCGATCAGGAAGTCGCGTGCCGCCCGCGGGCTGGTCAGCGAAGGGCCGGACCGCAGCCGTTCCAGGTGATGGCGGCGCGCGAGTTCGAGGGCCGCCTGCAACTCGGCCCAGCGGGTCGGTCCGACGCCGCGGTGGCGCGACAGCTCGGCCAGGCTGGCGGTCAGCAGGCCGCGCAGCGAGCCGAAGCCAGTCAACAGCATGCGGGCCAGGTCGAGGGCGCTGGCCCCCCGATGACCGTGGCGCAGCACGACCGCGAGCAATTCCGCTTCACTGAGCGCAGCCGGACCGCGCGCAATGAGCTTTTCCCGCGGCCGTTCCTGGGCCGGCCAGTCGCGAATGTGCATGGGTCCTCCCGCAGCGGATTGTCGGTGCGCGCGCAGCGCGGCGGGAGCCGCGAATGCCGCGCGAACCGGCAGAAAGCGCGGGCGCAACCGCCTCCGCCGGCGTCCCGATGGCGTTTTCCGGCCGGCTGGCAATAATGGGTCATGAACGAGCATCGGCCGTGGCGCATCCTGCTAGGCGTAACCGGCGGGATTGCGGCTTACAAGAGTCCGGACATCGTGCGACGCCTGCGTGAACGGGGCGCCGAGGTCCAGGTCGTGATGACCGCGAGCGCCAAGCACTTCGTGACCCCGCTGACCTTCCAGGCCGTTTCCGAACGCGAGGTTCGCGACACCCTGTGGGACGCCGCGGCCGAATCGGCCATGGGGCATATCGAACTCGCCCGCTGGGCGGATGCCGTCCTGATAGCGCCAGCCACGGCCGAACTGCTGGCCAAGCTGGCGCAGGGCCGCGCCGATGACCTGCTGACCACGCTGTGCCTGGCGACCGAGGCGCCCGTGCATGTCGCGCCGGCCATGAATCACCAGATGTGGTCGAGCGCCGCGACGCAGGCCAACATGGCGACCCTGGCGGATCGCGGCGTGGCCATTCATGGGCCGGCCAGCGGACCGCAGGCCTGCGGCGAGACCGGCGCGGGCCGCATGCTGGAGCCGGCCGAACTCGCCAGCCTCGTATTGGACAGCCTGCTGGCAAGCCGAAGGCTCAAGGGGCTCAAGGTCGTCGTCAGCGCAGGCCCGACCCGGGAACGCATCGATCCGGTGCGCTACCTGAGCAACCGCAGCTCGGGAAAGATGGGCTATGCGGTGGCGCAGGCGGCGCGGGAGGCAGGCGCCGAGGTCGTGCTGGTGTCGGGTCCGGTGGAACTGCCCAGGCCGCCGGGCGTGACCCGCGTCCGCGTCGAGAGCGCGCAGGAAATGTACGACGCCGTGCACGAAGCGCTCGATGGCGCGCAGGTCTACATCGGCGCGGCGGCGGTTGCGGATTACCAGCCGGCGCGCTCGGCCCCGCAGAAGATCAAGAAATCCGCGCCGACCCTGACCCTGGAGCTGGTCAAGGCGCCGGACATCCTCGCCGCGGTGGCGGCATCGGGTCGCGGCCTGTTCGTCGTGGGATTTGCGGCCGAGACCGAACGCGTCGAGGAGCACGCGCGCGCCAAGCTGGAGCGCAAGGGACTCGACCTGATCGCCGCCAACCAGGTCGGCGAGGGGCTTGCCTTTGGCCAGGATGACAACGCGCTGCTGTTGTTGTGGCCGGGCGGGCGCGAAGAACTGGCCAGCCGCGGCAAGCTGGAACTGGCGCGCCTGCTGGTGCAGCGTATTGCAGACCTGCGCGCCTCGCGGGCGGCTGTGCCGGGCGTCGCCGTTGACGCCCGGCGCTGAGGCGATAGCGAGGGATGAGCATGCACAGGTTGCAGGTCAGGATCCTGGATCCCCGGGTCGGCCACACCATTCCGCTGCCGCAGTACGCGACCGGCGGGTCGGCCGGGCTCGACCTGCGCGCATGCCTGGATGAGCCCCTGACGCTCGAACCAGGGCAGGTGCATCTCGTGCCGACCGGGCTGGCCATTCACCTGGAGGACCCGGGGCTTGCCGCGGTCCTGCTGCCGCGCTCCGGCCTGGGGCACCGGCACGGCATCGTGCTCGGCAACCTCGTCGGGCTGATCGACTCTGACTACCAGGGACAGGTCATGGTCTCGGTCTGGAACCGGGGCAGCCACCCGTTCAAGGTCGAGCCGGGCGAGCGCATTGCGCAGATGGTGATCGTGCCCGTGGTGCAGGTCGCGCTCGACGTGGTCGAGTCGTTCGACGAGAGTGCGCGCGGCGGCGGCGGGTTCGGCAGCTCAGGCCGGGAATAGGACCCGGATCCTGCTCTCAGCGCGCATCGCGCAACTCAACGAAGCGCGTAACTTCCGCGTCGAATTTCGCGTTCAGGGCATTGCGCTCTTCCTGCTTGCGTTGCAGGTTCGCCTCCTGCGTGCGCAGGTCGGACTTGGTCCGCTCGATGTCCTCGGCAAGGCCCTCGGGCATCGGCCGGGCCTGCGGGTCCTGGCTGACCGGCTTGAAGCGCGCCGCGCGCGCCTGCTGCTCGCCGAGCCGTGCCTTGAGGTTCGCGACGGATTGCTGGTGGATCGTGATGTTCGAGTCGACGAGTTCGAGCCGGCGGGCGCGCAGCAGTTCGATCTCCTCGACGTTCTGGTAGGTGGACACCAGCATGCGATCGCGCTGGGCCTTTTCCTGCACCGCCTTCTGCCGTTCTTCCCGCTCGATGCGGGCGCGGGCTTCGGCAGGCGTTTCGAGCCCCTCCTGGCGATCCACCGCGACACCATGCTTGTTGAGGATATCGCGATCCTGGCTGGCATACTGCGGCGGGACCTTGTCGCCGTAGTGGACCTGGCCGTTTTCGTCCACCCAGCGGTAGACCTTCTGGGCCACGGCGGAGCCGCTCGCCAGCGCGAGTCCCACGACGACCAACAAGACGCGAAATGCCGGAATCACCATGCGTGCCACCTCTTGCGAGCTATTCTGAAGCCCGCAGCCATCACGGGCCGTAACTGCGTCACGATTAACGTTCGACCCCCCAGACTGCCCGATAATTCCCCAGCTTTTCCAGTTCGGCCGTCCGCCCGGCCGTGCCGAGGTGCTCGATCAGGTCCGTGAGCGCGATGATGTTTACCACGGGAATGCTGAAATCCCGCTGAACCTCCTGGACGGCCGACAGGGCGGACTGGCCCCGCTCCTGCCTGTCCAGCGCCAGCGCGACGCCCGCCACTTCGGCGCCTCCTGAACGGATGATGTCCACGGACTCGCGGATGGCCGTGCCGGCGGTTATCACGTCGTCCACGATCAGCACGCGCCCGGCCAGCGGCGCGCCGATGATCCGCCCGCCCTCGCCATGGGCCTTGGCTTCCTTGCGGTTGAAGGCGAATGGCAGGTTCCTGCCGTGCGCCTCGGCGAGCGCCGTGGCCGCGGCGGTCACCAGCGGGATGCCCTTGTAGGCGGGCCCGAACAGCATGTCGAACTGCAGGCCGGAGGCCACGATCGCGTCCGCATAGCAGCGACCCAGCGCGGCGACCGAGCTGCCGGTGTTGAACAGGCCGGCATTGAAGAAGTACGGGCTCACGCGCCCGCTCTTGAGCGTGAACTCGCCGAAGCGCAAGGCCCGGCCGGCGATGGCAAGTTCGATGAAGTCGCGCTGGTAATCCTGCATCCGTACGCTCCATCCGCAGTTGCGTATGATGACGCCTTTCGCGCGGGGCTGGCATGCGCATCATCACGCTGAACTGTAACGGCATCCGGTCGGCCGCGCGCAAAGGACTGTTCCGCTGGCTGTCCCGGCAGCGCGCGGACGTGGTCTGCCTGCAGGAAACCAAGGCCCAGGAACACCAGCTCGGGGGTCGCGAATTCCGGCCTGCTGGATTCCACTGCCACTACTTCGACGCAGAGAAGAAGGGCTACAGCGGCGTGGCCATCTTCTCACGCGCCGAGCCGGGCCAGGTCGTCCGGGGCTTCGGCGTCGAGGAGTTCGACCGCGAAGGACGCTACATCGAGGCGCGCTTCGGCCGCCTGTCGGTCATCTCCGTGTACATGCCCTCGGGGTCCTCGGGCCCGGCGCGCCAGGCCTCCAAGTTCCGGTTCCTCGAGGCCTTCCTGCCCCATCTGCGGCGGCTGAAGCGCACGCGCCGCGACTATGTGCTGTGTGGCGACTTCAATATCGCGCACCGGCCGATCGACCTGAGGAACTGGCGCGCCAACCAGAAGAACTCGGGATTCCTGCCCGAGGAGCGGGCCTGGCTGGACGAACTGTACGGTCGGACCGGGCTCGTGGACGCCTTCCGGGAAGTGGACCCACGGCCCGACCAGTACACGTGGTGGTCCAACCGCGGCCAGGCCTGGGCGAAGAACGTCGGCTGGCGCATCGACTACCAGGCAGTGAGCGCGGGGCTGCGCGGTCGCGCGAGGAGCGCGAAGATCTACAAGGCGAGGCGATTCTCGGATCACGCGCCGCTGGTGATGGACTACGATCTCGACTGAGGGCAGCGGGTGGCGACAGCGAAAAACCAGACGGGATCATCGGGCCAGCGGCCGACGCTGTGGCAGTCGCTCGGCAACGAACGGGTCGTGGCGTTCCTGCTGCTGGGCCTGGCTTCGGGACTGCCCTACAACCTCACCGACGCGACGCTGCAGGCCTGGCTCAAGGACACCGGGATCTCCAACACGACCATCGGCCTGCTGTCGCTGGTCGGCCTGGCCTACACCGCGAAGCCGCTGTGGGCGCCCTTGCTCGACCGCTACGCCGTACCACTGCTGGGTCGCCGCCGCGGCTGGATCATGCTGTTCCAGGCCGCGCTGGCGGCGGCACTCGCCTGGATGGCCTACCACGGGCCAGAGGGCGGGCTGCTGCCGTTCGCGCTCGTCGCGCTGGTCGTGGCGGTGCTGTCGGCGTCGCAGGACATCGTCATCGACGCCTACCGCACCGACGCCGCGCGCGCCGCGGAGCGGGGCCCCGCGGCGACGGCCGCCAATCTCGGCTATCGCGCCAGCGCCTACTTCGCCTACGCGGGCGCGCTGGTGCTCGCCGACGCCGTCGGCTGGCGCGCGACCTACCTGGTCATGGCGGCGGTCATGGCCGCGTTCATGGCGGCCACGGCCTGGGCTCCGGAACCCGAGCGCAAGGTGGTGCCGCCGCGATCCCTGCGCGAGGCCGTGACCGGCCCGCTGGGGCAGCTGCTGGCGAGCCCGGGCATGGTCGTGCTGATCGCCGCCCTGGTGCTGTACAAGGTGGGTGACGCCTTTGCGCTCAGGCTGTTCACGCCGTTCCTCATGGACGTGGGCTTCAGCAAGACCGAGATCGGGCTTGCCACCAAGACCGTGATGCTGGCGGCGAACGTGGCGGGCGCCATCGCCGGCGGCGTGCTGATCGTGCGTCTCGGCCTGGTGCGCGCATTGCTGGTGTTCGGGTCGCTGCAGGCCGTCACCAACCTGCTGTACATGGGCGTGTCGGTGGCCGGTCACGACATGACGGTGATGGTCGTCGCCGTGGCGCTCGACAACTTCTTCGGCGCCATGGGCAACACGGCGCTGGTCGTGTTCGTCATGGCGATGTGCGATATTCGGTTCAGCGCCTTCCAGTACGCGCTGCTGTCGGCGCTCGCGGTGCTGCCGCGCAACGTGCTGGGCTGGCCGGCCGGCTATCTTGCGGACCACATCGGCTGGACGGCGTTCTTCCTGGTCACGTTCTTCACGGCGCTGCCCGGCCTGGTCATGATCTGGGTGCTGCGCGACAGGATCACGGCGCTGGAGCACAGGCAGGCGGCGGCCGACCGGGCGGGTAGCGAAGCGGACCAACGATGATCGACGAGCTGCTGAAATTCTTCGTGCTGTTCTTCGTGATCGTCGAGCCGGTCACGCTGGTGCCCGTGTTCGCGGGCCTGACCGAGGGCGCCAGCCAGATCTACCGGCGCCGCATGGCCATCAAGTCAATTGCCGTGTCGGGCGTCATGCTGACGCTGTTCGCGCTAGGTGGCTCGTGGTTCATCGGCATCATGAACATCAGCATCGACGCGTTCCGCATCGCCGGCGGCGTGATGCTGTTCCTGATCGCGCTGGAGATGGTGTTCGCGCGGGAGTCCGGCACCAAGACCACCGTCGAGGAGAAGACGGAGGTCCAGCAGCGTGCCGACATATCGGTGTTCCCGCTGGCTTTCCCGTTCATCGCGGGACCTGGCGCGATGGCGACGGTGTTGCTCACCTTCGGCACGCTGCGCCCGGGCACCACGCTGACCCTGGGCCTGCTGGCGGTCATCGCGATCGTGCTGCTGATCACCCTGGTGCTGATGCTGCTGGCGCAGGCCGTCATGCGCGTGATGGGCGTGACCGGCGCGCACGTCGTCAGCCGGCTGACCGGCGTCGTGCTGGCGGCGCTCGCCGTGCAGTTCATGATCGACGGCCTGAAAGGCGCGTTCGGCTGAGGAGGGGCTGGCCCTGCCGGGGGCCGACAACCCCCGTTCATCGACGGCGGCGCAAGCCTGCGGCGGCCCGTGGAACGGCCGAACGCGCCGGGTGCGATTGCCACGACTCCAATGCAGCCGCGTACGTACAGGCACTTGACTGCGGCGAGTACCTGGCTTGCCTTCGCAAGCCCTGATCATCCCGGGCCATCGATACGCCTGAGGTCCTTGACGGGCAGCAGACCGATGGGAAGGCCAGCCAGCATCGCGTTGGCGGCCATATTGGCGATTGGTTTCGCGGGCCGTTCAGCCGGGGGAGCCATGCTCTCCCGGTTTGTTTCCTGCTTGCGATTCTTCTTGGCGGGATTCGGCCTCGCTGCAGCAGCGATGTCGGTTGGATGCTTCTTCGCTGATCGTGGCGCTCGAGTGCGGCGGGCTTACGTTCCGCAGCACCCGAAAAGATAGATCAATTCCAAGATGCGACCCGTCAGGACGGCTCGCGAATGGAGTCGTTCTCGCCGCTCGCGCGGTTGTGCCGGAAGTCACCTACTCGCCGACGCAACGGCGAATGCTCACAACACAAACTGCGTATTTCGTCAGTTCTCGACCGGCCTATGCTGCATCAGAGCCTATCGAGTTCAGGAGCCGCCACTCCGGGCGGCCGCGGTTGTACTTGAACATTCAAAGGAAGAAACGATGTTCACGCTCGCCAATGCGAAACTAGGCGGGCTGGCCAGCGTTGCGCTGGCCGCCCTGCTCGTGATCGGATTTGCCGGTTGTTCCGGCGATGATGGTGCCGCCGGTCCTGCCGGTCCTGCCGGTACTGCCGGCACGCCAGGTACACCTGGCCCAGCCGGCCCGCCGGGGCCGGGCCTCGATCCCGTTGCCTCGACCAAGCCTGAATCGTGTGCCACCTGTCACGGTGGCGTTGGCGAGAGGCTGCACCAGGTCACCTACGACAGGTATGTGGACCCCAGCACGCTGATCATGACGTTTGACAGCGTCGTGAGCACGCCCACCGGCGCGACGTATTCCGTGGCCCTGAATTTCCACATCACGAAAAACGGCCTGCCGTACGTCGATGCGAACACGCTGCCGTCCATGGCGCAGAGGACGTTCTATTTTGCCCGCTACAACAGCGCGACACGGACGTTTCCCGACTCGGTATCGTTGAACCGCAACAACATCGTCAGTCACGGCAACGGTACCTACACGCTGACCACGACGGGCATGACCTATGCGCCGGAGGCCTCGAACGCCGTGGCCTATGGCTACATCGCCCAGGACGCACTCGACGCCGCGACCGGCGGCCGCGTCGTCCTGTACGACAACATGGACAGCGCGGCGCTGGTCTTCGGCAATACAGGCACCTACGTGTCTGCCGCCAATGTCGAAGGCTGCATCAACTGCCACGGCGAGCCCTACCGGAAGCACGGCTACCGGGAAGCGGTGGTCGAGAACCTGCCGGACTTCGTGGCCTGCAAGACCTGCCATTTCGACACACGCGCCGGAACGCACCCGGACTGGCAGCAGATGGTCGATGACCCGCTAGCCTGGGCCAACGGGGTTGCCCCGGGACCGGCGTACGACTACGTCGCCACCGTCCTGAACGACACGCACATGACGCACGCCATGGAGTTCCCGTATCCGATGTCCATGGCCAACTGCAACACCTGCCACGAAGGCAAGCTCGGCCAGATCTTCGCGGATGCGAACTTCACGCTGACTACCTGCAAGAGCTGTCACCCGGTGCAGACACAGGCGGCGTATCCCACCGATCCTCACAGGGCGCCGGCACTCACCCAGCTGTGGACCGACGCGGGAGTCACGTTCCACAACACGGGGTCCAATTGCCAGGGCTGCCATACGGCGGCAGCCGGGTATGTCGGCTCTCCGTTCAGCGCGTACCACACCGGTTACAACAAGCAGATCTACAACGCGGCCGGCGTGAAGTACTCGACGCTGAATAGCGCAACGATTACCAGCGTATCCAGGACGGGCAATGTGCTGGACATCAGGTTCACCGCGAACAACACCGCCATCGTCCCGACCCTGACGGTGTCGTTCTACGGCTGGAATACCAAGGACTTCCTGGTCAGCAGTCACACGCGGGATGGTGGCACGGCGGATTGCTACAACGACCGCGCCGCAAACCCGTTGACCGCGCCCAGGGTCGGATGCCGGTACGAAATTGGAGTAGACGGCAACCCGGTCTCAACGCTGGAGACGAACCGCCTGTTCACGGTGATGGCGGACAGCGCGCCGGGCGCATGGCACGTGCAGGCCGACCTGTCGCGGTACGTGCAGCCCACGAGCACGGGCCTGGCCGGCATCCCTGCCCTGATCACTGCAGGCAAGATCAACAAGGCCGAAATCGCCGTGTTGCCGAAGCTGGTAGTGGGTGGTGTCACCGTTGCTCTCAATGCGCAATCCAGGACCTTTGACCTGGGTGCCAACGGATTGGTCGCCAACTACTTCCAGGGCACCAATGCCCTGGTTGACGAGGCGAAGTGCAACGCCTGCCACGACGCGCTGGCCACGACCTTCCATTCCGGTTACTACGGCGGCAAGGTTACGGTCTGCCGGACGTGTCATGTGCCGACCAGCGGCGGATCGCACCTGGAGATGCAGTCGCGCTCAATCGACTCGTATGTCCACGCGATCCACGCGTTCCAGGCCTTTGATCCGGGCGATGTCGACTTTACGGATCCCGTGGAAGCGAAGAGGTATGGCCTCCATATCGAGCATACGACTCCCATCTTCTCGCTGAAGGCCTGTGAGGCCTGCCACCTGGAAGGCACGTTCGAGGTGCCGGATCAGTCCAAGTCGATGCCTGGCCTGCTGTCGAGGTCGGATACCTTGAACATGGTGCCGGCGAGAGGCATCGGCACCGTGCCGGCGTACGTGACCGGTCCTGCCTCCAAGGCCTGCGGTGGTTGCCACCGGGCTTTCGAGATCAACGAAGATAACGCCGGTTACCTTGCCTCATTCAACCAGCATACGAACGCCGGTGGCTATCTTGTCGAAAACGATACTGCCAACACGTATGTCTATCGGATCATTGACAAGATGATCACCTGGTTCCAGTAAGCACGCCGTGCGAGGTGGGCCCGCGGGCCCACCTCATCCCCCCTGAGCAATCGGTGGGCCTGCGGGCCCACCGTTCCTTTTTCGCCGCCGCATGCCGGCCGGCAACCAGGAAGAAAAGGGCCGGCAATGCCGGCCCTGTCCATTCAGGCGGTCGTTGCGCGCGGGCCGCTACTCGACCGTCACTTCCGCATCTTCGATGATGACGGGGTACCGGTAGCCCATGCCGAAATCCTTGTCGACTGCGACACTCCCCGTCACGACGACGGTGGCGCCAAGCTGCGGCAGCTCGGCGGAGGTGGTCACCGTGAGGTCGTTCGCTCCCTCGGAGCCGCTGCCATCCCGGATGTGCAGCCAGTTCCTGTCCAGGATCATGGCATTGGTCTTCACAACCTTGCCACGGACGGTGATCGTCGTGCTGGCGAGCGCGTCCTTCCCGGCGAACACTTCCGCAACAGTCTTGCCGCCCTCCGCTTTGGCGAGGCCGGAAAGATCGATGTCGGCAATGTTGGCGGCAGTGGGAGTGGGGTGCGTCACGGCGATCGGTGAGCTGGCCGGGGTCGCGGCTTGCTGGGCTGGCGGCTGTTCCTTGCCGCAGCCTGAAAGAAGCACGAGAGGGGCCAGTACGAGCAGGCTGCTTAGGGTTGTCTTGGACACAGGGAGGTTCTCCGGAGCCGGTGTAGTGGGATTGAGTCGATCGGAAGCACGAGTCTAGCGGACAAGCCCTGATTCCACATGCGCATCGAGCGCATTCGGACCGTTGCGTGCTGGACGGCTTGCACCGTTGGCAAGGAGGCGTCCGGCCCCTGCTAGGAACCAGCCGCTCTCCGGTACTCGAAATCGAAGACCTCATGGCCCAGCCGCTCGCCGCGCTGCTCGAACCTGGTCAGCGGCCGTGCCGGCGGTCGCGCGACACGCGGGCCCGAACCGGAGACAGGCACGACCAGCGCAGATGCCGCCATCACTTCCAGCATCCACTCCGCATACGGCGCCCAGTCGGTGGCGAGCCGGAAGGCGCCGCCGGGCTTGAGCTTGTTCGCGACGAGTTCCACGAATGGCGGCTGCACGATGCGTCGCTTGTGATGCCGCTTCTTGGGCCACGGGTCCGGGAAGTAAAGCAGCACCTCGTCCAGCGAGTCGTCCGCCACGCGGCGCTCGAGGACTTCGACGGCGTCCTGCGCGACGAGCCGCACGTTCGTGAACGCGCGCGCCTCGATTCCCAGCAGGCAGTGGCCGAGGCCAGGCCGGTGCACCTCGACGCCGAGGAAATCGCTGGCCGGACTGGCGGCGGCCATCTCGAGCAGCGTCTCGCCGTCGCCCATGCCGATCTCCATGACCACCGGAGCGGTCCGGCCGAAGATCCCGGGCAAAGTCGAGCGGAACGTCGCCCGCATCGAACCCGTAGCGCGGCCACAGTTCTTCCAGCGCGCGCCGCTGGGCGCGCGTGATGCGGCCGGCGCGCTGCACGAAGCTGCGGATCGCGCGGTGCGGGTGTGGCCCCGTCATCGCACGATCAGGTCCGGGCGCAGTTCGGCGGTCGACCTGCAGCCGTTCAGCGCCAGCGTGCGGTCGTACTCGTCGCGCAGGATGTCGAGCGCCCTCGCCACGCCGGGGCCGCCGCCGGCGCCCAGTCCGTAGACCGGCGCACGGCCCAGGATCACGGCCTCGGCGCCGAGCGCGACCGCCTTGGCAATGTCGGAGCCGCGGTTGACGCCGCCGTCCACGATGACGGATGCCTTGCCGCCGACGGCGGCCACGATGCCGGGCAGCGCGTCCATGCCGCTGATGGCGCCGTCCAGCTGCCGGCCGCCGTGATTGGACAGGATGACGCCGTCCACGCCCAGCGACACGGCGCGCACCGCGTCGTCGGCGCGCAGCACGCCCTTCAGCAGCAGCTTGCCGGGCCACAGGTCGCGATACCTCGCCAGGTCGTCCCAGTCGAGCGACGGGTCGAACATGCCGTGACCGACGAACGCGTTGACGCTGCGCCCCGGGGCCAGCTCGCGCTCGACGTTCACGAAACGCGGCCGGTGGGTCGCGATGGTGGCCAGCCAGCGCGGATGGCGCAGGATGTCGAGCCTGGTCGAGAGCGTGAACTTCTGGGCCGGCAGCAGGCCGCTCCGGAAATCGCGTTCGCGCTTGCCCGCGGTCGGGAAATCGCTGGTGATGATGACCGCCTCGTACCCGGCGTCGCCCGCCCGACCGATGATCCTGGTCGTGATGTCGCGCTCGCGGAACACGTAGGCCTGCAGCCACAGCCGTCCCGGTGCGTCACGCGCGATGTCCTCGAGCAGGCTCATGGAGACGGTGGACACCGCGAACGGCAGGCCGGCGGCCGTCGCGGCACGCGCCAGTTCCAGGTCGCCATCGCGCCAGGACAATCCGTTGAGGCCGGTAGGGCCGACGATTGCCGGCAACTCGGCGCTGCGCCCGAGGATCTGCGTGGCCAGCTCGCGCACCGCGACGTCGCGCAGCGTGCGAGGCATGAAGCGCAGCCGTGCGAACGCTTCCCGGTTGCCGCGCAGGGTGCGCTCGTCCTCGGCGCCGCCGTCCACGTAGTCGAACACGAACCGTGGCAGCCTGCGCCGCGCCATGGCCCGCAGGTCGTCGATGTTGATCGCGTCGCCGAGTTTCATGCTCATGCCACCTTGCCTGCGATCCTGCCGCCGAATATGCAACCGCCGAGGAACGTGCCCTCGAGGCCGCGCTTGCCGTTCATGCCGCCACCGCCGAAGCCGGCCGCCTCGCCCGCGGCGAACAGCCCGCTGACGGGCGTGCCGTCGGCGCGCAGCGCGCGCGAGTCGAGGTCGGTCTGCACCCCGCCCATGCTCTTGCGGCTGATGATGAACTCACGAATCGCGACCAGCGGCCCGGCACGCCTGTCGAGGATGGGCTGGAACCGGCAGGTCCTCAGACGGTCGCCCGGCCAGCGGCGCGCGAACTCGATGCGCCGGAGCTGCTCGTCGTTGCGGAAGCGCGGCCCCCGCGCGATGCACTCGTCGTAGCGCGTGGCGACGTCGCGCACCGTGTCGAGCTGCACCGAATCGTCACCGGCCAGCGCGTTCATGCGTTCGACCAGTTCCCCCAGCGTGTCCGCGACCACGAAGTCGTCGCAGTTGCGGGCCATCTCGCCGTACAGCCAGCGGTTGCCGAACAGCAGGTCGCGCACGACGTGCAGGCGATTCCTGTCCCGGAAGGCGGGGTTGAACTCGGCGCCGGAGATGGCGAGCTCCTTGAGGGCGATGCGCCGGTTCAGCAGTTGCCAGGAGTAACCGCGTTGCTGCCGGCAGACCTGCGCGACCAGGTCATGCGTGTCGTAACCGGCGACCAGCGGCATCGGCCCGATGCGCTCGCCGCGCCAGTTGAGCCACAGCGCCGACTTGGGCGGCACCAGCGACAGCCCGTGGCCTGGCTTGCGCGGCCGCCAGTGGGGGACGCCGGCGGCGTAGTTCCATTGCCAGTCGAGGTGCGTGACCGCGGCGCCCACCCGCGCGGCCGCGTCGTGCAGCGTGCCGTCCGCGAAGCGGTGCGAGCCATTGAGGATGACCTGCGGCGGGCGCGACCAGTCGGCGTGCCAGTGCCTGCGCACGCGGTCGATGTCGCCGTTGATGCCGCCCGCGGCGATGACCACCGATTCGGCTGCCGCTTCGAACGTGGCGCCGGAATCCTCGATGACGCCACGGCACCCGGTCACGCGGCCGTCGGTGGTCACCAGTTCGTCCACGCGGTGGCCGAAGCGCCGCTCCAGTCGTATCGCGGCAGGATGGGTGAGCAACTGGCCGGTCAGGCAGGTCGCGAGCTCGTGGCCGGTTCCCCACACGACGTGCCAGCGGGGCACCGAATTGCCGGGCACGTGCAGGCCGCGCTCGACCCACATCGGCATCGGCATGAAGCGGATGCCCAGCCGGGTCAGCCACTCATAGACCTCCGGCACGCAGCGCTGCACGTAGGCTTCCGCCCAGGCGCGCGGCCAGCGGTCTTCGGGACCCAACTCACCGAAACTGAGCCAGTCAGCCAGTCCCAGCTCGGCGCCGTCCTCGATCTTGTACTTCTTCTGCAGCGGCGTGCCGGCGAACCAGATGCCGCCGAAGCTCTCCTTGGCCAGGCCGCCGAAGTTCTCCTCGACATCGCGGTCCATCAGCAGCACGTGGCGACCGCGGTTGAGCAACTCGATCGCGGCGACAATGCCGGCGAGTCCGGCGCCTACGACCACGACGTCGGTCTGGTAGCGCACTGAGTGACAGTCCTGTCTCGCGACCCCGGGGCCCGTGCATCCGTCGCACCGGCGATGGCGATACTTTACACGCGCCCCGGGCTCCAGGTGCCCACAAACGACACCGTCAGAAAGGTGGGTGTGACGGGGTCAGGCGGCCACCTTGGCCATAGGCATTTGCCGTAATTCATGCCGCAGAGTGCTGCCGCGGGACCGCATGCCGCGAGACTATACTTTGGTCGTCCGGCTGCTCCGCGCAGCGGTTACGCGGGGCATCGCGGGCGCGACCTTCGATGGTCGCCAGCCCGGCGGCCAGTGAAACGTGACCGACAGGCCGGCCACGACGCCGGCGCATGGGTGCGGACCCGCGGCAGGAAACCCGAAGAGGAGACGATCCCGTGGCGAAGTTCAAGATCGCATGGCTGCCTGGCGACGGCGTCGGCGTGGAGGTGATGGAAGCGGCGAAGATCGTCCTGGACAAGGCTGGCCTCGATGCACAGTACATTCCCGGTGACATCGGCTGGGAGTTCTGGTGCAAGGAAGGCGACGCATTCCCGCAGCGCACCGTCGACCTGCTGAAGAGCGTGGACGCCGCCATGTTCGGCGCGATCACCTCCAAGCCGGTCAAGGCGGCCGAGAAGGAACTCGTGCCGGCGCTGCAGGGCAAGGGCCTCGTCTATCGCTCGCCCATCGTACGCATGCGCCAGCTGTTCGACCTTTACGTCTGCCTGCGGCCCTGCAAGGCCTACGCGGAGAACCCGATCAACTTCAAGGAAGGAATCGACCTCGTCGTGTTCCGCGAGAACACCGAGGATCTCTACGCGGGTGTCGAGTTCAACACGGTCCCCGACCGCCTGCGCGACACGCTCGCGGAACTGTCGCCGCCGTTCAAGGCGTTCAAGGACCTGCCGGGCGACCAGTACGCGATCTCCTGCAAGATCAATACGGCCAAAGGCTCGGAGCGCATCGTGCGCGCGGCCTTCGAATTCGCGCAGAAGTTCGGGCGCAGGAAGGTCACGGTGGTGCACAAGGCCAACGTCGTGCGCGCCACCGACGGGCTGTTCCTCGAGACGGCGAAGCAGGTCGCGAAGGACTTCCCGGCGATTGCCATGGACGACGCCAATATCGATGCGATCACGATGTGGCTGCTGAAGAACCCGTTCAACTACGACGTGCTGGTGGCGCCGAATTTGTACGGCGACATCATTTCGGACCTGTGCGCGCAGATGGTGGGCGGCCTGGGTTTCGGCTGCTCGGGCAACATCGGCCGGGAGCTCGCGGTCTTCGAGCCGACGCACGGCTCGGCGCCGAAGTACGCGGGGCAGTACAAGGTGAATCCGATCGCCACGATCCTGGCCGCAAGGATGATGCTCGACTGGCTGGGCCAGACCGACGCGGGCGCGCGCGTGGAGCGGGCGGTCGCAGAGGTCGTGCGCGAAGGCAAGGTGCGCACCTACGACATGGGCGGCTCGGCGAAGACCCTCGAGATGGCGCAGGCCATCGCGGCCAGGCTCTAGAGGGGAACATGACCCGCATCATCATTCACGAGGTGGGCCCGCGGGACGGCCTGCAGATGGAGCAGCAGGTGGTCCCGCTCGAAGTGAAGGAGCGGTGGATCCGCGGCCTGATGGGCGCGGGCGTGGACATCGTCCAGGTGGGCTCATTCGTCCACCCCGGGAAGGTCCCGCAGATGGCCGACACCGACGAATTGTTCCGGCGGCTCACCGCCGGGAAGGCTGGCGGCGCCGTGCTGTCGGGCCTGGTGCTGAACGAGAAGGGCCTCGAGCGTGGCCTGCAGTGCGGCGTCGAGATGTTCTGTATGGGTGCGTCCGCGAGCGAGACCCACAGCCGGAAGAACACGGGCATGGGCACCGAGGAGGCCACGCGGCGCATCGTCGGCGCGGCGAAAGAGGCCGTGGCGGCTGGCAAGAAGGTTCAGGTCTCGGTGCAGTCAGCCTTTGGCTGCGGCTTCGAGGGCGCGATCCCGGAGGAGCGCGTGCTCGGCATGGTGCGCACCTACCTCGAGGCGGGACTCGCGAGCATCAGCCTGGCGGACACGGCGGGCCACGCCGATCCGGCACAGGTCGAGCGACTCTTTGGCGCGGTGCTGAAGCTGGACCCAGCGGTCGAGTGCACCTGCCATTTCCACAACACCTATGGCCTGGGAATGGCCAATCTGCATGCCGCGATGCGCATGGGCGTGACCTCGTTCGAGACCTCGTTCGCGGGCCTCGGCGGCTGCCCCTTCACGAAGGTGGCGGCCGGCAACGTGGCCACCGAGGACTTCGTGCACGCGCTGCAGCGGCAGGGCCTGCGCGCCGACGTCGACCTCGGGCGCGTCATCGGGGTGGCGCGCGACGTCGCCGCGCATTTCGGGCGGGACATGCAGGGCTACGTCTACAGGACGGGGCCCATCAAGACGAAGGAGCCTTCATGAGCCGGTCCATCCTCTCCGGTGTCCGCGTCCTCGACCTCACCAACGTGCTGGCGGGGCCATTCTGCACGCTGCACCTCGCGCTGCTGGGCGCCGAGGTCATCAAGATCGAGAACCCGAAGGACGGCGACCTGGCCCGCAAGCTCGGCATCCTGCCCGAGCTGAACGACCAGTTGATGGGCACGAGTTTCCTCGCGCAGAACTGCAACAAGAAGTCGGTGACGCTCAACACCAAGAGCCCCGAGGGCAAGGAGATCTTCAAGAAGCTGGTCGCGGATGCCGACGTACTCGTCGAGAACTTCCGCCCCGACGTCATGAACCGCCTCGGCCTCGGCTACGAGGTGCTCCGGCTGATCAACCCACGCCTGGTCTACTGCGCCATTTCAGGCTTTGGGCAGACGGGCCCCGACGCGTTCAAGCCGGCCTACGACCAGATCATCCAGGGCCTGAGCGGCGAGATGGCCCTGAACGGCGACGAGCGCCTGAATCCGCTGCGCGCCGGCTTCCCGGTCTGCGACTCGGTGGGCGGGCTCAACGGGGCGTTCGCCGTCATGGCGGCCCTGTTTCACCGCGAGCGCACGGGGGAGGGGCAGTTCATCGACGTGGCGATGCTGGACTCGATCATGCCGCTGATGGGCTGGGTGGCCGCGAACCTGCTGATCGGCAGGCAGCAGCCGGTGCCCATGGGCAACGACAACTTCACGGCGGCGCCGTCCGGCGTGTTCCGGACCAGGGACGGCCACATCAACATCGCCGCGAACAAGCAGGAGCAGTGGGAATCGGTCTGCGACGTGCTCGGCGTGCCGGAACTCAAGACCGACGGGCGCTTCCAGAAGCGCGACACCCGCAAGAAGAACCGCAGGGAACTGACGCCGCTGCTCGAGGCAAAGCTCGCGGAGCGCGACACGAAGCAGTGGGTGGAGCTGCTGAATGCGAAGGACGTGCCGAGCGGGGAGATCCTGGGCCTCGAGGAGGCGCTCGGGCAGCCGCAGGTCCGGCACCGTGGAACGCTGAGGCAGGTGCCGGTCGAAGGACTCGGCACCGTGACGCTGTTCGGGCTGACCGCGCAGTTCGAAAAGACCCCCGGAGCGATCACCGCGCCGCCGCCACGCCTCGCTGCCCATACGGCGGAGGTGCTGGCCTCGGTCGGCGTCAACGCAGAGCAACTGGCGGCGCTCAAGTCGAAGGGCGTCGTCTGACACGGCCGCCGACGAAGGAAGGAACCACGATGGGCATGACCTACGTACAGAAACTGCTGGCCCGCGCCTGTGGCAAGTCCGCCGTCGCGGTGGGCGAGGTCGTCGAACCGCCAGTTGACCTGGCGATGTCGCACGAGAACGGCGCGCTCGTCATCAACCAGTTCAATGAGATCTTCCACGGCACGGGGCGCGAGCCGAAAGTCTGGGATCCTTCGCGCATCGCCATCGTCTTCGACCACCGGGTGCCGGCGGAGTCGTCGAAGACGGCGACCAACCAGAAGAAGATCCGCGACTTCATCGCCAGGCAGGGCATCACCAAGTTTCACGACATCCGCGGCGACACGGGCGGCATCTGCCACCAGATCCTGCCGGAGAACGGCTACGTGCGACCGGGCTCCGTGGTCGTCGGCACCGACAGCCATACGACCACGCATGGCGCGCTCGGCGCCTTCGCCTTCGGCATCGGCGCCACCGAGATGGCCTCGGTGTGGGCGCTGGGGAACATCCTGAACGTCGAGGTCCCGGGCACGATCAAGGTCGTGGTGGACGGTCAGTTCAAGCCGGGCGTCTACCCGAAGGACCTGATCCTGAAGCTGATCGGCACGCTCACGGCCGAGGGCGCGAACTACAAGGTCATCGAGTTCCACGGCGATGCGATCCGTGACATGCCGACCTCGGGCCGGCTGGTGCTATGCAACATGACCGTGGAGGCAGGGGCCACCGCCGGCGTGGTGCCGCCCGACGCGGAGACCGGACGCTACCTGCGGGACGAGGCCGGCGTGAAGGGCGCACTCGACCTGTTCGGGCCGGACGCGGACGCGGTCTACGATCGTGTGGTCGAGATCGACGTGACGGGACTCGGGCCGCAGATCGCCTGTCCGCACACGGTGGACAACGTCAAGCCGATCGGCGACGTGAGCGGGACGAGAGTGCACCAGATCGTGGTCGGTTCCTGCACCAACGGCCGCCTCGACGACCTCGAGGTGGCGGCCGGAATCCTCAAGGGCAAGCGCGTGGCGGACAGCACGCGCATGCTGGTGTTCCCGGCCTCGTGGCGCATCTACTCCGAAGCGCTGCGCCTGGGTTACCTGCGTGACCTCATTTCCGCCGGAGCGGTGGTGTGCAATCCCGGCTGCGGGCCGTGCCTGGGCGTGCACCAGGGTGCGCTGGCCGATGGCGAGACGGCGCTCGCCACCACCAACCGCAATTTCAAGGGACGGATGGGCAACCCGAACGCCGAGGTCTACCTGTGCTCGACCGCGGTCGCCGCGGCCAGCGCGCTCACCGGCGTGATCTCCGACCCGAGGGGAGTCAACTGACATGGCAACTGGCAAGGTCGTGCGCAAGCTCGGCGACGACGTCTCGACCGACATCATCTACCCGGGCCGGTTCATGGCGACGGTGCTGCCGGCGGAAACGCCGCAGTTCGCCTTCGTGGACGACGCGGAGTTCAACCGCAAGCTGAAGGCGAAGGAGATCCCGCCCGGATCGTTCATCGTAGCGGGTGGCAACTTCGGCTGCGGCTCATCGCGCGAGCAGGCCGCATCCTGCATCAAGGGCTACGAGATCACCGTCATCGCGCGGCATTTCGCGCGGATCTTCCTGCAGAACTCGATCAACGTCGGGCTCAGCATGGTGATCTGCCCGTCGATCGAGGCCGAGGAGGGCGACGAGCTGGAGATCGAGGATGGCAAGGTCTGCAACCGCAGTTCGGGCAAGTCGTTTGCGATCGAGGCGCTGCCGCGGGCGCGGCAGGCGATCATCGATGCTGGCGGCCTGATCCCGTACGCCCGGCGGTTGCTGCTGAAAAGATCCGCGGGCTGAATGGCGGCGACGCCGCAAGCTGCGGCCGTCTGGCGACTGACTCAACGACAGGCCTGGCCTGCGTCCCCGTCCCGGACGTCCGTCGCGCCGCTGGTGGCGGTGCCTTACACTCGCGCCGGTGATCCCGGCACCGCTACCGGGCGTGGCCATGGAACGACGCGATGCCGATCTGGGTGGATGCAGACGCCTGCCCGAAGCTAATCAAGGAAACCCTGTTCCGTGCGGCCGAACGGACCGGCGAGCAGCTGACGCTGGTGGCCAATCACGCGATGGCGGTGCCGCGGCGGCCGAACGTGCGGCTGCTGCGGGTGCCAAACGGGTTCGACGTTGCCGATCAGGCGATCATGGACCGCCTGGCCGCGGGCGACCTGGTCGTCACGGCGGACATCCCGCTGGCGGCCGAGGTGATCGCGCGGGGCGCACAGGCTCTCAATCCGCGCGGCGAAATGTACTCGCCCGACACGATCCGCGCGGTGCTGAACATGCGCGACTTCATGGACACGATGCGCTCGAGCGGCGTCGTGACCGGCGGCCCGCCGCCGCTCAGCCAGGCGGACCGGCAGGCCTTCGCGGGGCACCTCGACAGCTGGCTGACCAGGCGTCCGCCACCATCCGGCTGACCGGATCCCGTCCGGCGAACGGATATTACAGGCGACCGCTGCGATAGCCGCCCGGGCGCTGCGCCGGCCGTCCCGGCCGGCTGCCGCTGCGCGCGGCGGCGGGCCGGCGCGGCTTGTGTGCGGCACCGCCCTGACCCGGGCGCCTGGCGGCCTTGCTGGCTGCCGCCGCCGGCACATGCCGCGGCGCACGCGGCCGGTCGTGGTCGGCGTCGGCCGCATGACGCGTGATCGCGAAATGCGGCGGCTCCGCGAACGGAATGCTCATCTTCATCGTGCGCTCGATGTCCCGCAGCAGCGAGCCCTCGTCGGGCGCCACCAGCGACACGGCGTGCCCGGTCGCGCCGGCACGTGCCGTGCGCCCGATGCGGTGCACGTAGTCCTCGGGGACATTGGGCAGCTCGTAGTTGACGACCTGCGGCAGTTCCTTGATGTCGAGGCCGCGCGAGGCGACTTCGGTCGCCACCAGCGCCGTGACCTTGCCCGCCTTGAAGTCGGCCAGCGCCTTGACGCGCGCCGACTGGCTTTTGTTGCCGTGGATCGCCGAGGACCTGATGCCGGCGGTCTCGAGCTGCTGGGCCAGGCGGTTGGCGCCGTGCTTGGTGCGCGTGAACACCAGCGCCTGCGTCCACGGGCCTTCATCGCCGGCGCCGTTGTGGAACAGGTGCACGAGCAGGTGACGCTTGTGCTCCTTCGGCACGCGGTAGGCGAGCTGCACGACGCGCTGCACCGTGCTGTTGCGCGGCGCCACGTCGATGTGCACCGGGTTGCGCAGCAGCTTGGCCGCCAGCGTGCGGATGTCCTCGACGTAGGTCGCCGAGAACATGAGGTTCTGCCGTTCGGCCGGCAACATCTTCACGACGCGACGGATGTCGTGGATGAATCCCATGTCGAGCATGCGGTCCGCCTCGTCGAGGACGAAGTGCTCCACCTTCGACAGGTCGGCGAGACGGCGGTTGGCAAGGTCGAGCAGGCGGCCTGGCGTCGCGACCAGGATGTCGCAGCCGGAACGCAGTCCGCTGATCTGCGGATGTTCGCCGACGCCGCCGAAGACGACCTGCGTGCGCAGGTTCTTGTGCGCACCGTAGTCCTTGGCGCTTTGCGCCACCTGGGCCGCGAGTTCGCGGGTCGGCGTCAGCACCAGCACGCGCGGCGCGCGGCCTGCGGCCTGGCCGAGCTTCTGCAGCAGCGGCAGGACGAACCCCGCCGTCTTGCCGGTGCCCGTCTGGGCGCCGGCCAGCACGTCGCGGCCGGCCAGTACTGCCGGGATGGCCTGGCGCTGGATGGGGGTGGGCGTGTCGTAGCCTCTGTCGGCTACGGCGCGCACCAGCTCGGGCTCGAGCCCGAGATCTGAAAAAGGCATTGGAGATTTCCTTGCACGTGACTCGCTCCACGGAGCATTGCCCGGGGCGGTCAGTAGCGAGAAGGGGTTGTTGTATTCGAGCGCGCCTTGAGGCGTGAGCTTCGAGCCAAGAGGGAGCGCTGACCGCGCGACCCTGATTTGATGCGGCGCACTATACACAGGCCCTGACGGAAAGTCGCAGGTTTCGTCGCCGGTATTAAAACCCGCGAAACCCGCGAAACCCGCGACCCGGCACCGGAAGCTACGCCAGGGCGCCGTCGAACAGCGCCAGCAGGCGGCTCCACGCGCGCTCCGCCTGCGCCTCGTCATAGACGCGCGAGTCCGGTGGGCACCAGCCGTGAAGGGTGCCCTCGTAGACTTCAATCTCTGCCGGCAGTCCTGCCATGGCGAATGCCTCAGTCAGGACGTCCTTGGCCTCCGGCTGTGCCTTGTCGTCGTTCCCGGCGATGGCGATCAGGTAATGGGCCTTGATCGCCGCGACCAGCCGGTGCGGGCTGTCTGGCTTGTCGGTCACCAGCCCGCCGCCATGGAACGATGCGCCCGCGCCGATCCGATCCGGCAGGGCTGCGGCCGTACGCAGGGTCATGGCCCCGCCCATGCAGTACCCGATGCTGCCCATCTTGCGGGAGCCGTCCACGGATTCCTGTGAGTCGAGGTAGGCGACATAGGCCAGCGCGTCTCGCGTCACGGCCTCGGCGGTCAGCGGCGCCCTCAATACGCCCCAGCGTTCGCGTATTTTCGGGTCCTGCATGTCGAGCGGCTCCGGCAATGCCGGCAGTTTCGTGGAACGGTAATACTGGTTGGGCACGAGCACGGCGTAGCCCGACTCGGCGAGCCGCCGGGCCATCTGCCGGAACGACGCGCGAAGGCCATAAGCGTCGGGCCAGACCAGCACGCCGGGATGCTTTCCTCCTGACGGGTGCACGAAATAGGCCTCCGCCGTCCCGTCGGGAGTCGTCACCTCGACCATCGCATCGGTAACGCCCATCGCATTGGCAGCGCGCGGCAGCGTCGCCGCGACACCCGCGCCGATCACCAGGGCGCCAAAATGCCGTCGCGACAGCTTGCTGTCGGTGCCGTGCAGGTACTCCTCCATCTCGCGCAAGGTCCGTTCGTCACACATGGCGCTGCCTCGTCCCAAGGATTCAATGCGCAAGGCTACCCGATGTTGATGGCTCTTGCTGCCGGCGCGGGAATGACGCGCGAGTGGGCGAGACTCCCTCTAGGGTGCCGGGTCGCGGGTTTCGCGGGATAGCTGCCAGGCGGGCTCCCTACTCCCGTGCTCTCCCGCTCGTTCCGAAAACCGACAGTCACTCGCCGGGAGAGCGCGGTCGTCTTCGCCCGCCCCTCAGCGCCCCTGCCGCAATGTGATCAAGCCTTACCGGGCGAGACGAAGGCGACTGTGGGCCCCCTCGGAGTGAGTATCGGCTTTCCCGAACGAAGAGGGGGCCCGCAGGAGCAGGGAGTCTCGTCCAGCCGCGTGCCGGACGACCCGCGTGCCCACAGGCCTGCCTGGCAGCTTTCACACGAAACCCGCGAAACCCGCGACCCGGCACCCGCTAGGTATAAAGATGGCAGGCGACGCGATGCGGCCATCCGGCGCTGCCGACATCCACGTGCGGCGGCGCCACCTGCGAGCACACGGCCATGACCTTCGGGCAGCGCGGGTGGAACGGACAGCCAGGCGGCGGGCTCACCGGCGACGGCACATCGCCCGCCAGCACGATGCGCTTCGACTTGCGCGTCGGATCCGGCACCGGGATGGCGGACAGCAACGCCTGGGTATACGGGTGCCGCGGGTCGCGGTAGATGTCCTTTGCGGGTGCCGTCTCGACGAGCTTGCCGAGATACATGACACCGACCTCGTCGCTGACGTGCTCGACCACGGACAGGTCGTGGCTGATGAACAGGAAGGCGATGCCGTGTTCGCGCTGCAGCGCGGCGATCAGGTTCAGCACCTGCGCGCGCACCGACACGTCGAGCGCCGAAACGGGTTCGTCGGCCACGATCAGCTTCGGGTTGAGCGCCAGCGCGCGGGCGATGCCGACCCGCTGGCGCTGCCCGCCGGAAAACTCGTGCGGGTAACGGTCCCTGACGCCGGGCCGCATGCCGACGACTTCCAGCAACTCCTCGACGCGGCGATTGCGCTCGGCGGGCGTGCCGACGCGATGCACGTCGAGCGGTTCGCGGATGGTCTGCGCGACGGTGCGGCGCGGGCTCAGCGAGGCGAACGGATCCTGGAACACGATCTGCATTTCGCGGCGCATGTCGAGCAGCCGCTGCGGGCTCAGCGTGGTCAGTTCCTGCCCGGCAAGCGTGACCCGGCCGGCGGTGGGCTTCTGCAATTGCAGGATGGTGCGGCCCAGCGTGGACTTGCCGCAGCCGGACTCGCCCACCAGACCCAGCGTCTTGCCGGCCTCGATCGTGAAACTGACGCCGTCCACCGCCCTGACCTGCGCAACCACGCGCCGCAGCAGTCCGCCCCTTACGGGGAAGTGCTTCTTCAGGTCGCTGACTTCAAGCAGTGCGGTCACGTGTCTCGTTCAGTGCGGGTAGTAGCAGGCGACGCGCGCGCGACTCGCATCGCCGCCGTCGAGTTCGGGAATCGATTCGTCGCAGCGCGCCTGCCGGCGCGGACAACGGTCTGCAAAGCGGCAGCCGTGCGGCAGGTGCAGCAGATCGGGCACCATGCCGGGGATGACCGCGAGGTCCTCCTTTTCGTGCTGCCCGACGCGCGGCATCGATTGCAGCAGGCCGACGGTGTACGGATGGCGCGGATGCGCGAACAGCGCGCCGATCTCCGCCTTCTCGGCGATCCGGCCGCAGTACATGACGAACGCGCGATGGCAGGTCTCGGCGATGACGCCAAGGTCGTGCGTGACCAGGATCATCGCCATGTGGAATTCCTGCTGCAGCCTGACGATCTGCTCGAGCACCTGCGCCTGGGTCGTCACGTCGAGCGCCGTCGTCGGCTCGTCGGCCACGATCAGCTTCGGGTCGCAGGACAACGCCATCGCGATGACCACCCGCTGGCGCATGCCGCCAGACAGCTGGTGCGGGTATTCGTCGATGCGCGCCGCCGGCGCCGGGATGCCGGTCCTGGCCAGCAGCTCGATGGCCGCGGCGCGCGCCTGCCGGCGCGTCAGGCCGCGATGGCGGCGCAGCACGTCGGTCATCTGGCTGCCGACGGTGAACACCGGATTGAGGGCGGTCATCGGTTCCTGGAAGACCATCGCTATCTCGCGTCCGCGCAATGCGCGCAACTCGCCCTCCGGCAGGCCGACCAGCTCGCGTCCCGCGAACTTTATGCTGCCGCCGGCGATGCGGCCGGGCGGGCTCGGGACGAGCCCCAGCAGCGCGAGCGCCGTCACGGTCTTGCCGCAGCCCGACTCACCGACGATGCCCAGCGTCTCGTCGGCCATCACGTCGAAGCTGATCCGGTCCACCGCGCGCACGACGCCGTGCTCGGTCGAGAACTCGACGGACAGGTCGCGCACGCTGAGCAGCGGGGCGCTCACGAGACCTGCCTCGGGTCCAGCGCGTCCTGCAGCGCATCGGCGAACATGTTGAAGGCCATGACCAGGCCGAACATCAGGAGCGACGCCGCCAGGAAGTTGTTGAAGAACCCCGCCAGCACCTCAAAGGTGCTCTCGGCGATCATCAGCCCCCAGCTCATGCCCTCCTTCATGCCCAGCCCGAGGAAGCTCAGGATGACCTCGGACTTGATGGCGGCAACGAACGTGATCGTGGATTGCACCAGCAGGATGTGCAGCGTGTTGGGGAGCATGTGACGGAAGATGATGGTCAGCTCGCCGACGCCGATGGCGTGCGCGGCCTCGATGAACTCCAGGTTCTTGAGCTTGATGACCTCGCCGCGGACCAGGCGCGCGGTGGTGACCCAGAACGTAGAGATCATCGCAATGTGCATGGCGTAAGGATTGCCCTCCAGCGCGAAGGCGATCGCCGCCACCAGCAGGTAGAACGGGATCGAGTCCAGCACGCCCATCGCCCAGATCACGGCCTCGTCGGTGAATCGGCCGCTGAAGAAGCCCGCCAGCGCGCCAAGCATCGCGCCGAGCAGCGTGGCCAGCACGGCGACCACCATCCCGACCTCGAAGGCGGTGCTGACGCTGAACAGCGCCCGCTGGAAGATGTCCTGCCCGATCAGGTTGGTGCCGAACCAGTGCGCGGCCGAGACGGCCTCCCACTTGCCGCCCTCGACCTCACCCCAGCCTGCACCCCACAGTCCGAGCCAGACGCCGGTCGCCGCCGCAAGGTAGATGATCACGATGGCGAGCCCGATCATGCCGGTGCGATCGCGCCGAAGCTTCCAGGCGGCCTTCGACCATAGCGTCTCGCGCCGGCCGGCACCGGGCTCCGTAGCCGTGGGCCGCTGGCCGGAGGCATTCATGCGAGCGACACCCGCGGGTCCACCGCGCGGTACAGGATGTCGGCGAACAGCTGGGCAATCACGAACATGACCGCCGTCAGGCCGACGACCGCCTTGAGGATGGGCTGGTCGCCGGTCGTGATCGCGTCGAAGGTCACCTTGCCGACGCCGGGAATGCCGAAATAGGTCTCCAGCAGCAACGCGCCGCTGATGACGATCAGCGGTATCGAGAAGACGATGCGCGTGATGATCGGGATCAGGCAGTTCTTGAGCACGTTGCGGTACAGCAGCCTGGCCGGCGGCATGCCGAAGGCGCGCGCGGTACGCACATGGTCGCGGGTCAGTTCCTCGACGATCACCGAGCGGTAGAAACGCGTGTTGTAGCCGAGCGCGACGAACACGGTGGCCAGCGTCGGCACCGTCACGTAGTTGAGGTAGTCGGACAGTGAGTGCACGTTCCAGCCGCGTACCGGGAACAGGCCCAGACCCCAGTTCGACGACAGTGTCACCTGGAACGCGATGATCACGATCAGGAAGCTGATGCTCATGCCGACGACGGCGAAGCCCATGATGGTCTTGTCCACCCAGCGGCTGCGGTAGTGCGCAGCCACCAGCGCCAGCAGGATGCCGAGCAGGTTGCCGAGCACGAAGCCCGGCGTGATCAGTGCGAGCGAGACCGGGATCGCGCGCCCCAGCAGCGTGGTGACGCGCTCTCCGGTCGAATCCGAATACCCGAAGTCGAGCGTTGCCAGCTCCCGCAGGTAGTCGCCGTAGCGCACCACGAACGGCCGGTCGTAGCCCAGCTCGTGGCGCACCTCCTCGATCTGTTCCGGCGTCGGGTTCTTGCCGAGCAGCTGGTAGGTCTGGTCCGGCCCGAAGTACACCATGAGCAGGAAGCTCACGAGCGTCACGCCGAAGATCAGCGGCACGCCCGAGACCAGCTTGCGCAGCGAGTACTGCAGGATGTCCATGCCTAGTGCGCCGTCCCCTGCACCACGGGTTCCTCGAGGTCCACGTACTTGAGGAAGAAGCCACCGACGATCTCGCGGTCGGGCAGGGCGATGACATTCCTGTGCCACAGGTGGATGCGCATGCGTGCCAGGCCAGAGGCCGCGACACAGTCGTCGATGACCATGCGGTTCATGCGCTGGTACAGCTGTGTCCGCTCAGGCGAGGGCAGCATCACGCTTGCGCGCTCGAACAGGCGGTCGTATTCCGGGTTCAGGTAGTTGGCGTCGTTGGAACCCGGTGAGCCGTTCGGACCGTAGAAAAGCTGCAGCGTGTTCTCGGCATCCGGGTAGTCGAGACCCCAGCCCTTGGCGACCCAGGGCAGCTCGCGCTGCTTCCAGGCCCTGCTGAGGTCGCCGAAAGTCGCGTACTGCCTGATGACGACTTTGTCCGGCGGGTAACCGATCTCCTTGAGCCAGGCCCGGAACTGTTCGTAGTTCAGGCGGTTGATCACACCCGAGGTCGTGCCGTAGGCCAGCACCGGCAGGTTGGCGGCCGTCCAGCCGTGCTCGGCCAGCAGGCGACGGGCTCCGGCAACGTCGCGCGTGATGCTCTCGCGCGACAACCCGGCGTCGAACTCAGGCACCACGGGCACGATGATGCCGGGGAACACCTGGGCAATACCGGCATAAAAGCTGTCGTTGCGCGCCTTCCAGTCAAACGCCTTGATGATGGCGCAGCGCAGCGCGTGGTTGCGTTCGGCGCGCTCCGGGTCGTCGCTATAGCCAAAGTCCGGAGCGTCGAGGTTGAAGGCCTGGAACACGAACCCCGCCTCGAGGCCGGCGAGCAACTGGTAGCGGCTGGCGTATTCGGGCTTGAGCCGGATCGGGCGCTTGGACGCGAGGATGCCGTCCACCTGTTCGCTGGGTACGGTGACGTACTGGATCTCGTCGCCCTTGGTGAATGAGTTCCAGCGCGCCGACGTCTCGTTGATGAAGTGGATTTCGATCCGGTCCACGAATGGCGGCGAGCGGCCCGCGATGCGCTCGAGGCGATACTGCGACTGTGTGGCCGGGTCATAGCCCTCGGCCGCGAGATCGACCGGCTCCTGCCGGAAGCCGGGATTGCGGTCCATGACGATGCGCGCCGTGTCGTAGGTAACGACCCGAAACGGGCCCGAACCGACCGGGTGGATCGCGAACTCCCGGCCGTAGTGCTCGACCGCTTCGCGTGGAACCACCGCCGCGTAACCCTGCGCAAGCGTGTCGAGCAATTGCGGATAGGGTCGAATCAGCACGATCTGCAGCGTATGACTGTCGAGGGCGCGAAGACCCGTGGCCTCGGCGTCGTAATCGGAACCGGCGAGCTTCCACTCCTCGAGGCCAGCGATCCGCCCCTGCCAGAGCCACGCGCCTTGTGGGCGGGTGGCCGGGTCAAAATGGCGCTTGATCGAATAGACAAGGTCGGCGGCGACGACCTCGCGGCCGTGGCCGCCGGGAAAGGCCGGGTCGTCCACGAACCGTACGCCCCGCTTGAGGCGGATCGTGTAGGTCAGTCCGTCCGCCGAGATGTCCGGCCAACCGTCTGCCAGGTTCGGCTTCAGGGCGTAAGGACGCGCGAGGTACTTGTACGCGTACAGGGTGTCATAGACGGTAATCATCACGTGGTTGGCGTAGATGTTCGCGGCCTGGGCAGGGTCCAGGCTGGAGGGCGATTCGTCCAGGCCGTGCCGGTAGACCCGTAATGGAGACTCGGCGCCGTCCTGCTGCGCCAGTCCGCGGTCACCGCAGGCGGCGGCCACCAGCAGCAGCGCCGTGGCAAGCGCGCATTGCGCGGCGCGCAGTACCGGGTAGATTCTCGAAGCGGTGCCTGGCATCGCTGCCGATGTTACCGTTCGGCCTGTCCTCGTGTCTGCTTCTGGGCGGATTCATCCATGGCAGCGATTCGAGTGCGAGGCGACATGACTGATGTGATGACCGGCAGGAAGATCGGCCTGGCGCTGGGCAGTGGTTCAGCGCGCGGCTGGGCCCACCTCGGCGTGCTGCACGCGCTCGAGGAGCGGGGCATAAGGCCGCAGGTGGTGACGGGCGCATCGGTCGGCGCGCTGGTCGCCGCTGCGCATGCCAGCAATCAGGCGCACAAACTCGAGAACTGGGTCCGCACGCTGACCCGCGTGGACGTGTGGCGGCTGCTGGACGCGACCTTTCGCGGCGGCGGCGTGATGCGCGGCAACCGGCTCATGCAGGCCATCGGCGAGCAGATCGCGGACCGCCGCATCGAGGAACTGCCGGTCAGGTTCGGCGCCGTGGCTGCGGATCTCGACAGCGGTGAGGAGATCTGGCTGAAGAGCGGCTCGATGCTGGCCGCCGTGCGCGCGTCGAGCGGCATGCCGGGCCTGTTCTCGCCCATGTGGCACGAAGACCGCTGGATGATAGACGGCGGCGTCGTCAATCCGGTGCCGGTCAGCCTGTGCCGCGCGCTGGGCGCGGACTATGTCATCGCGGTGAACCTGAACGTGCCCGTGAACCGCCGCTGGCAGCGGCTGCGCCGCGCGGCGGCGATGCAGGCGCGTAACGAACCGCCAGAAGCCGAGGAATCCGGCCACACCACCTGGGCCATTCTGGAGAAGTGGAACGGACTGATGAGCGGGCTGGTGGAGACCTTCCGGTTCGAGAGCGAGGGTCCGGGGCTGTTCGAGGTGATGGCCAGCTCGACGCACATCATGCAGGACCACATCGCGCGCAGCCGCATGGCGGGCGACCCGCCGAACCTGATGATCAGCCCCGACCTCGGGCACTTCCAGATGATGGACTTCCACCGCGCAGACGAGGCGATCGAGATCGGCAAGGCGGCCGCCGGCGCGGTCGCCGCGCAGCTCGACGCGCTGGCCGCCGACCGCAACGCATTCGTGACCGAGGCGACCAGGAGTTGAGCGGCCTCATGAACGGAACGAATCCGCCCGCGCGGGTCGAACTAGGGCAGGATGGCCCGGCTCCGATCGATACAGGGTGGAGAAAAGCTATGAGAATCATGACGATAGCGCTATTGACGGGGTGCCTGGCGGTGGCGCCTTTCGCGCATGCCAGTGACAGCCAGAGGGGTGGGAAGCCGGAGGGCGAACCGCGCGGCCAGGCCGTGTCCGGCTGCAACCACCAGGCCAACGATCTCCGCGTCAAGGGCAAGGAACGCCAGATCTTTGTCGAGCGCTGCATTGCCCGCGGCGGGGACAAGTGGCGCGCCGGGGACGTGAACCGCAACTGCCGCGAGCGGGCCGAGCGGCAGGGCATGAAAGGCGAAGCCAGGGAGGAGTTCATCAGTCGCTGCCGCGGTTACCGTGACGACGCGCGCGACGAGGCGGGCTTCGGTGGCAGGCTTCGCGTATGCGCGAGTGCCGCGGAGCGCGCCGGCGGCACGAAGGAGCAGCGCCGCCAGCATGTGGAAGGCTGCATGAATCGGACGGCACCGGCACAGACGGTGCCGAAAGCCGCGGAAGACCGCCGCCCGGATCGTACGATCCTGGACGAGGAAGATCGCCGCCAACCGCGTCGGCCGCGCGACGACGGGACCATCAAGCACCCGGATTGAATTGCGGCGGGCGGCCGGGTGCACGGGCCGCCCCGCAGCCGGTCAATTCACAGCGTGCGACTCGACGGGCGATGGCCCGCGCTCGAGGTAATCGACCGCGACGCCCAGCATCGCCTTGAGGCCGACGAGCAGCGCGTCCTCATCCACGTAGAACAGCGGCGAGTGGTTGGATGGCGCGGTCACGACGCTGGTGCCGGGCGGCGTCACGCCGACCCAGAAGAACAGGCTCGGCACTCGCTGCGCGTAGAAGGCGAAATCCTCGGCGCCGGTCTGCAGCCCGATCGGCCGCACCTTGCCGGGCGCCGCGCGTTCCAGTACCGGCACCATGCGGCGGGTGAGCGCCACGTCGTTGATGGTGGCGGGATCCGGGCTGTCGTCCCAGGTGATCTCGGCGCTGGCGCCGCTGGCCTTCGCGATGTTCTCTGCTGTCGCACGGATTCGCGCCATCACTTCCTCGCGAATCTCGGGCCGGAAAGTGCGAAAGGTGCCCAGCATCTCGACCTCGTCCGGGATGATGTTGTGACGGATGCCGCCCCTGATGGCGCCGATCGTCACGACGGCCGGCACCTCCGTGATGTTGAGCTGGCGGCTGACGATGGTCTGCAGCCCATTGACGATCTGGGCCGCGGCCACGATCGGGTCCACGCCTGCCCAGGGCTGCGCGCCATGGGACTGCCTGCCCTTGACGACGATCCTGAAGAAGTCGGAACTGGCCATGAATGGCCCGGGCCGGTAGCCGATCACACCGGTCTGCAGGCTGGAATGCAGGTGCAGGCCGAAGGCGGCTTCGGGCCGCGCAATGTCGAACAGCCCCTCGGCCAGCATCAGCGCGGCGCCGCCTTGCTCGCCTTCCGGCGCGCCTTCTTCGGCGGGCTGGAAAATGAACAGGATCGTGCCCGGCAACTCGTCCTTGTTGGCGGCGAGGATTTCGGCCGCCGCCATCAGGATGGCGGTGTGCCCGTCATGGCCGCAGGCGTGCATGACGCCGGTCTGCTGGCCGCGGTACTCCGTCGTGACCGTGGACCTGAACGGCAGGTCTACCCGTTCCGTCACCGGCAGCGCATCCATGTCGGCCCGGAGTGCGATCACCGGGCCCGGCCGTCCGCCGTGCAGCACTGCGACAACCCCCGTATGAGCCAGCCCGGTACGCACCTCGAGCCCGAGGGCTTCGAGGTGCCCCGCGACGATCTTCGCGGTGCGGAATTCACGGTTGCCGAGTTCCGGGTGACGGTGGAAGTCACGGCGCCATTCGAGAAGTCTCGGTTCGATGGCCCGCGCCTGGGCGTCGAGGTCCGCAGTCGATACACCGGCCTGTGCGGCCGCGGTCATGACACAGAAAAGCAGGATGGCGGCTGCTGCAACGGCTCGACGCATGGGTGCTCCCCCCTGCCCGGACGGGGAGCCGGGCGCGGAGGGAGTCTAGCCGAGGTGGCGTGATACTGCCGCCTTTGGACCCTCAGGGCTCCTGTGTCTGTATGTCCGGATCGCGCAGCCCGCGGCGGCCGTTGCCACCGTCCTCGCGGTTGACGTTGCGGTCCGGCCGGCGATCGTCGCGCCGCTCTTCACGGCGGTCCTGCTGCTGGTCCTGACGCTGGTCCTGCCGCTGATCCTGCCGCTGATCCTGGCGCTGGTCCTGACGCTGGTCCTGGCGCTGGTCCTCGCGCTGATCCTGGCGCTGGTCCTGGCGCTGGTCATCACGTCGGTCGTCACGGCGATCGTGCCGCTGGTCGTCGCGGCGGTCGTCGCGACGATCGTCACGGCGGTCATCCCTCTGACCATGCCGCTGATCCCCGCGTTGATCTTGCCGCCGGTCCTCGTACTGTGTGGTGCGCGTGTCGTAACGATAGGTGTAGCGCGTGCCGTAGCCGAGGCCGTAGTCGTAACGGAAGTAGTAACGGGGCACGTAGACGAAGCTGCCGCGATAGCGATGGTCACGGCCGTCGAAGGCGTATCGCTGCATTGCATAGTCGACGCGGTGCATGGCGTCGTGGACCAGCCGCAGGCTCGCGACCGGCCGGCCGTAGCCGTCATAGCCGCGCGAATCGTACAGTCGCCGCGCCAGCGCTTCCTCGCGCTGCTCGACGCGCCGGAACGCGTGAGTGAGCTGCGGGTACGAGGCGCGCCGGTCCGCCAGTCGCCGGAAGTCGTGCGTGGCGCGGGCGAGGTCGCGTGCCCGGGACACCGTGTCGGACCGGTACGAACCAAAGCGCAGGTCCTGATGGAGCCGCTGTGCCGCGTCGTCCAGCCGCCGCGCCTGCACCGCAAGATCGCGGTCGCCCCAGGCCGGGGAATACGCGTAAGGAGGCGCCGCCATGACGGGTAACGAGACGAGAATCAGGCTAACCAGCAACAGCGTCTTCATGGTCGTGTCTCCCTTGGTGGATCGAACACGCCCCGACTGTGTGCGCAGGCGCCTGAACGGCCCTTGAACCGTGGTTGAACGGCTGCTGAAGAGAGGATGATTCTCGTTTATCAAGGGGTTGCGCCACGTCCTTTTTCTCATCGACCGCCAAGAGTGCTGAAGAGAATGAGGGAACTCCCTATATTGAGCAAGAATGAGACCAAGGAAGATGATGCACAGGCCCGGTGCTGGAATACGTCCAGTTCTGGCTATTTTTTTGTAACAAATACCCGCATCGGGAGCAGAGCATGAGCGCTAACGGGAGATTCTGGCACGTTGCATTGTCGGTGGCGCTGGCCGCCGGGCTGATGGGAGGCTGCAGCAGCAGCAACGATCCGGCGCCGGCCGCGGTCACGCCGCCCCCGGTCGTCACGCCACCCCCGGTCGTCACGCCGCCACCGACGCCGACGACCATCGTCGGCACGGTCATGTCCGGCGCGGTGAACCTGGACCAGTACTCGACCGTCAGCCTGACACCCGCCGCCGGCGGCGCCGTGATCAACATCATGGCGGCCACCAATGGTAGCTATTCGGCGGCGATTGCGGCGGGGACCTATTCGGTCGCCGTGAAGCGCCCGGGCTACGCGCCGTACGCGCAGGCGACGTTTGCCGTGACGGCCGCGCAGGCCAACACGCTGAACGTGTCGCTGAATGCGCTGCCGGCGAACACCTATGTCAAGAGTGCGGACTGCGGCGTGTGCCACTCGGCGCACTACGCGAGCTTCCGCCAGTCGGGCCACCCGTACAAGCTGAACAAGGTCATCGGCAACGCCCCGCCGGTCATTCCGTTCAGAGACCTGACGGGTGTGCTTGCGCGCCTCAGCGGCGCCAGCAACACGCTCGGCACGCCGGCTGCCTGGACGGACGTTTCCTACGTGATCGGCGGCTTCAGCTGGAAGACCCGCTTCATCGACCGGAACGGCTACGTCGTGACCGGCACGGCCGTGCAGCTGAACATGGCCAACAACTCGATCTCCGCTTACAACAGCAGCATCGTCAACGAGCCGTACGATTGCGGCAACTGCCACAACACGGGCTGGCGCGCCTATGACGCGACGCTGAACCCGAACCGTCAGGACAGCCTGCCGGGCATGGAAGGCACCTTCGCGGAGCCGGGCGTGCAGTGCGAGGCCTGTCACGGTGCGGGCTCGACACACGCGCAGACCAGCAGGGCGGCGGACATCACGCTGCTGGCCCGGCCACGGACACCCGCGCAGCTGCGGACGGCAAACGCCGGCTACGGCCTGCCCATCGCCTGCGGCGAGTGCCACATGCGCGAGGGTGAGCGCAAGGCGCCGACCTACACGAGCGCCTTCGATACCCTGCGCATCGCCGCCGGGCAGCCGCTGCCAGCGATGGGCGGACGCATCCGGGTCAGTGCTGGGCTCATGCAGCACCGCGTGACCTGGGAAGAGACGCTGGGCGTCAACCCGGACGACACAACGCTGCTGGCGTCGACCCGCAGCCAGTCGTACATGAACACGCACGGCTACTGCGGCTCATGCCACAACCCGCACGGCTCCGTGGTCGCCAGGAACCAGCCGGGCTACACGGGCCAGCCGGGCGTGGACAGCAGCAAGCAGGCCTGTATGACCTGCCACCCGATGTACGACCCCGCGCGGCGCATCCAGCTAGGCTTGATGAGGAACCTGAACTGCATCGACTGCCACATGCCGAAGATGCTCAAGAACGCCACGGAGACGCCTGCACTCGGCGGCAAGCCGAAGCTGGGCGACGAGCGCTCGCACCTGTTCCGGATCCGCCTGCACTCGAGCAACCCGCAGTTCAATGCGGCCGGCAACATGTCGTATCCGTGGATCACGGCGCCGTACGCTTGCGCGACGTGCCACGATGGCGTGTCACTGTTCGGGATAAATGCCGCGATCACGGACACCTACGTGTTCCACGACAACAACTGAGCGACGGCTGAAGCGTCGGCTGCGGGCCGGCGGTGGGGTAACCCGCCGCCGGCCCTTTCTTTTGGAGGCCGCGACCAACCCTGCGACAATGCGCCGGCGCCGCGCGGCGCGCGGGAAAAGGAGCGGCGGTGTCCAGCGCAGGCGGGGCGGGAGCGGACGTCGGTGCGCTGCAAGCGGAGGCGCGACGCGGCGTCACCGCCGTGTCCGCGGCCTTCGTCATCTGGGGCCTGTTCCCGCTCTACCTCAAGCCGCTGGTTCACGTTCCGGCGACCGAGATCCTGGCGCACCGCATCGCCTGGTGCGTGCTGTTCGTGTTGGCCTGGCTGGCCTGGAAGGGTCGCCTCGGCGAGGTGCGCGCCGCCCTGACCGACCGGCCGGTGTTGCTGCGGCTGCTGCTGACTTCTGCGCTGATCACGGTCAACTGGCTCCTGTACGTGTGGGCGATATCGAACGGGCGGGTCATCGAGGCCAGCCTCGGCTATTTCATCGGCCCGCTGATCAACGTTGCGCTGGGACTCGTCGTGCTGCGCGAACGGCTCAACCCCTGGCAGTGGACGGCCGTGGGGTTCGCCGCGGCCGGCGTTGCGTGGCTCACCGTCGCAGCCGGAGGCCTGCCGTGGGTGGCGCTCACGCTGGCCAGCTCCTTCGCCGTCTACGGCCTCGTGCGCAAGGTGATCCCGGTGGGCGCCGTGCCCGGGCTTGCGGTCGAGACGCTGCTGGTGGTGCCGTTCGCGATCGCCTGGCTGCTGTGGCTGGGACATTCCGGCGCGAGCGCCTTCGGCGGCGAGTCCATGACGGTAACGCTACTGCTCGCGGGCAGCGGGCTCATCACGGCGCTGCCGCTGGCGCTGTTCGCGACCGGCGCCCGACTGATCCCGTATTCCGTGGTCGGCGTAATCCAGTACATCGGCCCGTCCATGCAGCTGCTGCTCGGGCTCACGCTCTACGGCGAACCATTCCCGCCGGCGCGGGCGGCAGGATTTGCGCTCATCTGGACCGGCCTGGCCGTGTTCGCCGCCGACGGCCTGTGGCGCGGGCGCCAGATTCGCTAAGGCCCTGGCCGGCCGTGCCGGACGTCTTCCGCGCAAGTGGCCGTGGTGCTAAGGTCGGGATCACGGGCAAGAATGGCGCGGGGTCGGCCCAGGCGGGCTGCGCGACCTCTTGGCCCTGGGGGGATCAAAACACGAAGATGGCTGCTGACGAGGGCGCGTCGTTGCGGCAGTTGCCGTGACCCGGGCCCCGCGTGGGGGTAATTTGTCATGAGCACGAAATCGCGAGCGGGCGGGCTTGTTGCCTTCCTGCTGCTGGCGCCGGCGCTCGGCACGACCGCACTGGCGCAGGGCATCACGGGGACGAAGAAGGGGGCCGGCGGCTCCGAGGTGCAGGGCGCCGCCGGCACGCAGGGCGCGCAGGGCGCAGCGTCGGACCTCGAGCGCTGCGACAAGCCGATGGGGGCCCTCGCGGTCGTCGAACCGCAGGACTATATCCTGCAGGCGCTGCTGCGCTACAACCTGCAGTCGCCGGTAAGCCTGATCCGCATGATGATCCAGCAGTCGAACTGCTTCATCGTCGTCGAACGCGGCCAGGGCATGCAGAACATGATGCAGGAGAGGGCGCTGGCCGGCGGCGGCGAATTGCGCGGCGGGTCGAATGTCGGCGGCGGCCAGATGGTGGCGGCAGACTTTATCCTGACGCCTGCGGTCGTGTTCTCCGAAAACAATGCCGGTGGCGTTGGCGGCGCGCTGGGTGGATTGGGCGGCCTGTTCGGACGGGGCGGCGCAGTGCTCGGCGCGGTCGCGGGCGGGCTCAAGTTCAAGGAAGCGCAGACCAGCATGCTGGTGGCCGACGCGCGCTCCGGCGTGCAGGTCGCGGCCGCCGAGGGCAGTTCCAAGAAGGCGGACCTGGCGCTGGGCGGCCTGATCATCGGCGGCGGCGCGGCCGGCATGGTGGGCGGTTACGGCAACACCAACGAGGGCAAGATCATCGCGGCCAGCTTCGCGGACAACTACAACAACATCGTGCGCGTGATCCGCAACGACCCGAACCTGCAGCGCGACGTCGGCACGCTCGCCCAGGAGGCGGCGGCCGGCGGCAGCACCAAGGCGGGCGCCGTGTTCAATGACGGCGACGTGCTGTATCCGAAGATTGCGGGCGTGAAGCTGATGGGCAGCGCCAGCGACGGCGGCGCGGTCGTCGCGACGTTCGGCAAGAGTGACGAGATGATCTACATGGGCGGTGAGCAGGACGGTTACCTGAAGGTCGAGTCCGGCAAGGGCGGCGGCTGGGTCAAGAAGATCCTGGTGACGAAGTAGGGGTCGGCCGCTGCCGGTTGCAGGGCGTGCGACCGTTGCTACGCCGCCACAGTTGCACATCCGCTGACAGGAGGCGTAACTTTCTGTTGACGTGATCGTGCGGCGGTTGTGTTTTTTCTGCAAATAGGGGACTGTTCCATGAAAAGAAACCTGTTATTGAAACGGGCCGTCAGGAGCGTGATTGGAGCGGTGGCCGGTCTGTCGGCGGGTCTGTTGGCGCCCGGGGCGCTGGCGCAGGAATCGCTGCAGGAAGTCATCGTCACCGGTTCGAGAATCCGCCAGAATCCGCTGGAAGAACGCCTGCCGGTATTGACTCTCAGCAACGAGGAATACAGCGCAACCGGCGCGGTTTCGCTGGCGGATTGGGTGCAGCGCCTGCCCATCTCGGGCTCGGCAATCAACGCCACCAACAATTCGTCCGGCAATCTTGGATTCCCGCCGGACGGCGGAGGCATCGGCGCCGGTGCCGCTGAGGTCGACCTGCGCTACCTGACCTCAAAGCGCGTGCTGGTGCTGGTCGACGGACGGCGCTGGATCAAGGGTTCGTCGGGCTCCGGCGTTTCCGGGTCGGTCGACCTGAACTCGATTCCGGTCAACGCGGTCAAGTCAATCGAGATCCTGCAGGACGGTTCCTCGGCGGTCTACGGTTCCGATGCGATCGGCGGTGTTCTCAACATCATCACCCAGGACGATTACGATTCCTTCACGATATCGGGTTATACCGGTCAGTATGAGCAAAGCGACGGACAGGTCAGCGAGTTCGATGTCCGCTTCGGCGCTCGTGGTGAGCGCGGCCGCGGTTTGCTCGACATCAGCTATGCCGACCAGAAATCTGTCAACACCCAGGACCGTTCGGAGTCGGTCTACGCGCTGCCGGGCTTTCCGCACGGCATCAGTTCCGGCACGCCCGCCGGGCGGTTCGTCTTCTTCGACCCGATCGTCGATGACTTTGTCAGCGTCGCGCCGAATGCGGGCGTAGCGTCGCCGGTCTACGGACTGGGCAACACAAGCACTGATGATTTCCATGGTTTCGCGCTCGCGGATCGCTTCGCGTATCAGCCCTTCAATCACCTGGTTACGCCGAACGAGCGCGTCAACATATTTGGCAAGGCCGAGTTCGATATAGCTGACAACGTGACGTTTCGCGCGTTGGCCAGCTTCAACAACCGCAAGTCGCAGGGACGCGCGGCGCCGGTTCCACTGTTCTTCGGGCCTGATAGCGGATCGACGCCGTACATGGTCAACGTGGCTTGGCCAGCCAATCATCCATACAACCCGTTCGGTATCGACCTCGACAGCAGCAACATTTCATTCTTCGGCCGACGGCCGATCGAGGCCGGCCCGCGCATCTTCAATCAGGACGTGGACACCTGGTACGTGTCGGCCGGTGTTGACGGTGAGTTCGAGCTTGGCAGCCGGCGCATGTACTGGGACATCACCGGTATCCGGGCCGAGAACGACGCTACGCAAACCAAGCTCAACCAGTTCAATGCCCGCAGCATCAATGTGGCGATGGGCGACCCGGTAGTTTGTGCGGCGACGCCGAACTGCGTCCCGCTCAACATCGTCGGCGCAGGCTCGATGACCCAGGAGATGCTGGACTTCGTGACCTACACCGGGCTCGACCGGAGCAGCCAGACGCTGACGGACTTCAGCGCCAACTTGTCCGGCGAGTTGTTAGATCTTCCGGCTGGGGCACTCGGCTTCGCGATAGGATTCGAGCATCGAGAAGAGGACGGCTTCTTTACGCCGGACCCGGTTGTCGCTGCAGGCGAGACGGCAGACGTGCCGACCAGTCCGACGGCGGGCGGATACGACGTGGACGAGTTTTACGGCGAGGTCGTCGTCCCGCTGCTCAAGGACCGGCCGGCCGCCCACGTCCTGAACGTCAGCGCCGCGATTCGCTACTCGGACTCGGATCTGTTTGCCAGCGAGACCGTCGGCAAGCTTGCGGTGAACTGGGGCCCGACCGAGAACCTGCTATTCCGGGCAAGCTATTCGGAGGGGTTCAGGGCGCCAAACATTGGCGAGCTCTTCAACCTGGGCTCGCGGTTCGACGCCGGTATCAGCGATCGCTGTTCGAATGTCCAACCCGCCGACGCAGCCAATTGCGCCGCCCTCGGTGTTCCGCCGGGCTACGTTCAGCTCAACCCGCAGATCTCGGTGGATACGGGAGGCAACATCAATCTGGTGCCCGAGACCTCCAACACCCTGTCGGCGGGCCTTTCCTGGCAAGTGCCGATGGACAACTCGGCCGGGGTCGAGGATCTGCTGGTCGAAGTCAACTACTATGACGTCGAGATAGACGGTGCAATCCAGGCGCCCAGCGCCGCGGACCTGCTGAATGGTTGCATCGACACACTGGAGGACATCTTCTGCGATGCGATCAACCGAAATTCGAGTGGCACGATTACGAGCATCGCCGGCGTCCTGGGCAACATCGGTGGCATCGAGACTTCCGGTATCGACTTGAACCTGGTCCTGACGACCGCGGAGACCAGGTTCGGCAGCTTCCGCTTTCAGTGGATGACATCGATGCTGCTCAAGTACGACGAACTGATTGTAAACACTGCGGGTGGCTTCGATCGCCTGGATCGTAAAGGCACCGAACTCGGCTCCCCGGCTCGCGGCTATGTTGAGACCAAGTCCTCGCTGAACACGGACTGGCTGTGGGGAGACTGGTCCGTGCGGCTCGGCGTGCGCTATTTGAGCTCGCTGACCGAGGATTGCACGGGTCTCGTGGCGGATTTCGAGGAGTTCCAGTTGTGTTCGAACGGCCCGGCTACGAATGAGCTCGGCAGCGCGATCTACGCAGACACGCAGGTCAGCTGGAGGCCCGCCCGATTCATGGATGGCGGATGGACCTTCTCGGCGGGCGTGAACAACCTGTTCAACGAAAGGCCGCCCATCTGCTTCTCCTGCGACCTCAACAGTCTGGACGGAACCGTGTACCCGATCGCCGGGCAATTCCTGTACGTGAGGGCCAATTACAAGAAGTAATGGCCAAGGCGCGGTGCCGCGTCCAACGTTCCGTTCACATCGAGCAACAGCCCCCGCAAGGGGGCTGTTTTTCCTGGAAGATGCAGCGCCAAAGTCATGTGTTGACGACCAGCTGGGACGACCAGACGAACGTCACAACCGGGCATCGGCTGGCCCGGGCCAGAGGCCTGGATGCCTGGACGGCCGAAAAATGGCCGGAGTTGCCCTCCCCACGAAGGTCGGTGCGGTCTACCCCCCCCCCCCCCCCCCCCGCGCGGGGGCGCCCATGACGCGTAGCACCCGCGCCACGGTCGCGGGGCTTGTCTGGCCTCGGATTTGCGGTAAGACTCTAGCGGACAGCTCGCCCGCACGTGGTCGGGCATATTGGGGGGGGGATCAGCATGAACGGAATCATCCGGCCTCGGCCGGCTTCGTTGGTCGTGGCAGTAACAGCTTGCGCAATCGCCAATGGCGCCTGGGCACAGACGACTCTCGGGGAGATCGTCGTGACGGCCCGCAAACGTACCGAGTTGATTCAGGACGTGCCGTTCGCGATCAGCGCACGAACGGAAGAGGCGCTACGCAACGCCGGCGCGGTCAACATCGAGGATGTTTCGCGCAACGTCGCTGGCTTCAGCGTGCAGAACCTCGGCCCTGGCCAGAGTCAGGTCGCGCTGCGCGGCATATCGGCCGGCAAGACCGATCGCGACCTGCCGGGCGTCAAGGAGCAGGTCGGCGTCTACATGGACGAGTCGGTGATTTCGCTGTCACTGTTCACCCCCGACCTCGACCTCTATGACCTGAATCGCGTCGAGGTCCTGCGCGGCCCGCAGGGCACGCTGTTCGGTTCCGGGTCGCTGTCCGGCACGGTGCGTTACATCAGCAACCAGCCCGACGCGACCAGGAGCTACGGCAACCTGGAAGTGACCGGCAACACGATCGAGGATGGCGACACCGGCGCCAGCCTGCGCGGCATGGTCAACGTGCCGGTTGGCGGCAACAGCGCGCTGCGCCTGGTCGGCTACTACGAGGACGTGCCGGGCTACATCGACGCAGTGCAGCCGGGCGGCAGGATCAACCAGGATGTCAACGGCGGCTCGCGCTGGGGTATGCGCGCCGCGCTGCGGATCGAGCCGAACGAGAACCTGGCGATCACGCCGCGCATCATCTACCAGGACGTCGACATGGACGGCTACAACCGTACCGACGTCTGGAACATTCTGGCCAACCCGTTCACGGCGACGGAGCCGAGGGTCACGCTGGGCGACCGCCAGCAGTACACGCAGCTGCAGGAGAAGTTCACGGACGAGTTCCTGCTCGCCGACCTGACCATCGAAGCGGGATTTGGCAACCACACGCTGACGTCGATCACCTCGTACACGGATCGTGACGTGCTGGTGATCCGCGATGCAACCCAGCTGTCCGGCAGCGTGACCTTCGACCTCGGTGCGGCAGCGCCTGCAACCTCCGCCGAGGTAAGGACCAATTCGCCGCTGTATGACGCGACGACCGTCAAGGTCTTCACGCAGGAGCTGCGGCTCGCATCTGATTACGACGGGTCATTCCAGTGGGTGGCGGGCGCGTTCTACAGCGACATGGAACGCCATTACGGGCAAAAGCTGCCGACCGCGGGCTATGACGCGATCATGAGGCGGATCTTCGCGCCGGTCGCTTGCCCGGCCCTGGACCAGGGGTGCCTGGACAGCACGCGCCTGGGCGCTCCGGTGCCGGACATGCCGTACTACTCGGATGTGCCGTACGACTTCAAGCAGTTCGCCCTGTTTGCCGAGACCAACTTCAGTCTGGGCGAGCGCGCCAAGCTGGCGATCGGCGCGCGTTACTTCAACTTTGACGAGAATCGCAACCTGGTGTTCGGCGGGGTGTTTGCGGACCCGACTATCGGCCCCGGTTCAGCCAGTTCGGACGGCGTCCTGCCGCGAGCGCTGTTCTCCTATGACGTCAACGATAACGTGCAGCTGAACGCGCAGGTGTCGCGCGGCTTCCGGCTCGGCGGCATCAATGACCCGCTGAACCTGCCGCTGTGTTCGGCCGCGGACAGGACTACCTTCGGCGGCCGTGACAGCTTTGAGGATGAGAAGCTGACCAACTTCGAGCTCGGCGCCAAGATCGGCTTTGCCGGTGGCCGCGCCCAGTTCAATGTCTCGGTCTACAAGGCGGATATCGACAACCTGCAGGTACCGGTCCTCGCGGGCACATGCTCATCGCGCATCGTCTTCAATGTGCCGAACTCGCATGCAACGGGCGTCGAGTTCGAACTGGCAGCGCAGCCGACCGACCGTTTCGACTTCGGCTTGTCGGCCAGCTTCGTCGAATCGAAGCTCGATTCGACGATCACCTCGACCAGCGCGGGCGGAGTCACGACCGTCGTCGCCGGCCTGCAGGACGGCAACCGCATGCCATCGGTGCCTGAACTGCAGCTGGCCGCGAATGCCACTTATAGCTGGCCATTGACCGATGCGCTTGAAGGCTATGTGACCGGCACCTACCAGCACGTCGGCGACCGCTACACGCAGGTGCCGGACCAGGTAGCCGGTTTCGGGACCTTCAGTGTCCGCAGCTTCGGGAGCCCGAGCATATCGAGCTTCACCTTCGATCCGTTGCTGCCGGCCTACGACACGGCCAACCTGCGCTTCGGGGTACGCAGTGACGGCTGGGAAGCCGCGCTGTTCGTCAATAACCTGACCGACGAATCCGCGAGACTGGGCCTCGACCAGGAACGTGGGCGCGTCGCGCGTGTCGGCTTCCTGACCAACCAGCCGAGGACCTACGGCATCAGCTACCGCCGGAATTTCGGCAACTGATCAGCGCTGCCACCGCGGCGCAAATCATGACGGCGGCCCCTCGGGGCCGCCGTTCTTCTTGCGTTCCATGAACCGGCGGCTGACTCAGGAGAATCCTGGTCGCGCAGCAGGCCGGCGGCAGGATTGATTGCGGTGCCGGGCCGTGTTGCCGCGCGCCAACCGCGCCTCTACAATTCACGTCGCGCGGGTGTAGTTCAATGGTAGAACTGCAGCTTCCCAAGCTGCTAACGTGGGTTCGATTCCCATCACCCGCTCCATTTCGCCCTTCGTGCTCAGTCAACACCGGCCAGCCGCGGCTCGCGCGGCTACGACTCGAGTCCCTGCGCCTCCAGGTACTCGTCGTACGAGCCCCTGAAATCGTTGACGCTGCCGTCCGGCAACAGTTCGATCATGCGATTCGCGAGGCCGCCGACGAATTCCCTGTCGTGTGAGACGAAGATGAGCGTGCCCGGGTACTTCTCGAGTCCGATCTGCAGCGACTCGATGGTCTCCATGTCCATGTGGTTCGTGGGCTCGTCCATCAGCATCACGTTGGGCCTGGAGAGCATCAGCTTGCCGTAGATCATGCGGCCCTTCTCGCCACCGGAGAGCACCTTCACCGGCTTCTTGACCTCGTCGCCGGAGAACAGCAGGCGACCCAGGGTGGCCCGCACGAGCTGGTCGTCGTCGGCCTTCCCGGTCCAGGTCGACATCCAGCTGAACAGGTCGGTCCTCAGGTCGAATTCATCCTGGGGGTCCTGCGGCATGTAGCCGGGCTGGGCGTTCTCCACCCACGTGATCCTGCCCCGGGTCGGTGACAGTTCGCCGGCCAGGCAGCGCATGAGCGTCGTCTTGCCGATGCCGTTGGGACCGATGATGGCGACGCGCTGTCCGGCCTCGACGGTGAAGCTGAGGTCCGAGAACACGTCGGCATCGGCGCGGGGATAGCGGAAGGCGAGCCCCTCCACGGTCACGGCTGACCGGTACAGCTTCCTGCCCTGCTCGAACCGGATGTACGGGTTCTGCCGCGACGACGGCCGGACCTCCTCGATCCTGATCTTCTCGATCTGCCGTCGACGCGACGTGGCCTGCCGCGCCTTGGAAGCGTTCGCGGAGAAGCGGCGCACGAATTCCTGCAGGTCCGAGATCTTCTCCCTGGCCTTGGTGTTGGCGGCTTCGACGCGCTGTCGCGCCTGCACCGACGCCAGCATGAAGTCGTCGTAGTTGCCCGGGTAGATGCTGAGATGCTGGAAATCCAGGTCCGCGATGTGGGTGCACACCTGGTTCAGGAAATGCCGGTCGTGGCTGATGATCAGCATGGTGGCGTCGTAGTCGTTGAGCGCCCGCTCCAGCCAGCCGATGGAATGGATGTCGAGGTTGTTGGTCGGTTCGTCGAGCAACAGCACGTCCGGCCGGGAGAACAGCGCCTGTGCGAGCAGCACGCGCAGCTTCAGTCCGGGCGGCACCTCGCGCATCGGCACGTGGTGCCTTGACTCGTCGATGCCGGCATCGATCAGGATGCTGCCGGCGCGCGCCTCGGCCGTGTAGCCGCCGTACTCCGCGAACTGGCCTTCGAGTTCTGCGGCCCTCATGTAGTCGGCATCGGTTGCGTCCGCAGAGGCGTAGATGCGGTCGCGTTGCTGCATCGCCTGCCACATCTCCGCGTGACCCTGCATCACGACGTCCAGCACGCGCTCATCCTCGTAGGCGAACTGGTTCTGGTTGAGCTTGCCGAGCCGCATGCCCGCCTGCAGGGTGACGTCGCCGGCGCTAGGCTCGATCTCGCCGCCGAGGATCTTCATGAGTGTCGACTTGCCGGCGCCGTTCGCGCCGATCAGGCCGTAGCGGTTGCCGTCGGAGAACTTGGCCGTGACGTGCTCGAACAGCGGCTTGGCGTCGAACTGGATGGCGAGGTTGGTCGTGGAAAGCATCGGTATCCGATCGTTGCGAAAGGCGCAGCCATTTCCTGGCTGCGCTTGCCGCGCTGCCTGGAAGGCGGAGTGTGGCGGCGGGTCGAATGGGGGGCGGATTCTAGCCGAGGTTGGGTGGCAACGTTGGTTTTCCCTCCGCCCGAAGCGGCAACACGGCGGTCCCGCGGGTACAATCCGCTACTCCGCTGCTTGCCCCGCCATGGTGGTCAATATGAGTCCGTCCCGTCTTCTCACCCTCATCGTAGCCGCGTTCGCGCTGGCGGCCTGCGGCGTCAACCCGGTCACGGGCAAGAAAGAGCTGCAGTTCATTTCCGAGGGCCAGGAAATCCAGATCGGCCAGCAGAACTACGCGCCGACCCGGCAGAGCCAGGGCGGCGACTTCATCGTGCTGCCCGAAGTGTCGGCGTACGTGAACGAGGTCGGCCAGAAGCTGGCCGCGGCGTCGGACCGCGCGCTGCCATACGAGTTCGCGGTGCTCAACAGCTCGGTGCCGAATGCGTGGGCGCTGCCGGGCGGCAAGATCGCGGTGAATCGCGGGCTGCTGACCGAGCTCGACAGCGAAGCCGAGCTGGCCGCCGTGCTGGGACACGAGATCGTGCACGCGGCCGCGCGACACGGCGCGAAGGCGCAGGAGCGCGGCACGTTGCTGCAGGTCGGCATGGTGGCGGCGAGCGTCGGTGTCGCGATGAGCGATGTCGACCCAAACCTCGGCAACCTGCTGGTCTCCGGCGCCGGCGTCGGCGCGCAGCTGGTGGCGACGCGCTACGGCCGCGAGGCCGAGCTCGAGAGCGACCTGTACGGCATGAGCTACATGCAGCGGGCCGGCTACGATCCGGCGGCCGCGGTGACGCTGCAGGAGAAATTCGTGCGTCTCGCCGGGCAGAAGGGCCAGCAGCAAGGCTGGCTGGACGGGCTGTTCGCCTCGCACCCGCCCGCGGTCGAGCGGGTCGAGCAGAACCGGCAGACCGCGGCCCGGCTCGGGACCGGTGGTGCGGTGGCCGCCGACCGGTATGCGTCCCGCATCGCTTCACTCAAGGCCGTGCAACCCGCTTACGACAGCTATGACAAGGCGCTCGCGGCGGCCGGCAAGAAGGACTTTGGCGGCGCCCGCAAGCTCGCGCTGTCGGCCGCCAATGCGCTGCCGCAGGAAGGACGCTTCCAGCAGCTGCTGGGCGACCTGGCCATGGCCGAGAAGCGGCCGGCGCTGGCGCTGGACTTCTACGAGAAGTCCGTGCGGCTCGACCCGGGCTACTTCGGCGCCTACCTGGGCGGCGGTGTCGCGTATTACAAGACGGGCGACCGCGCCAAGGCGGAAAGCTGGCTGAAGAAAAGCGCAGAACTGCTGCCGACGGCGCCTGCCATGTACTACCTGGGTACCATCGCGAAGGACAGCGGCCGGACTGACCAGGCGCTGCAGTACTACCGCGCTGCCGCCGATTCACAGAGTGAGCTCGGCAAACAGGCCGCAGCCGAGTACGTCGCGATCGACGTGGGGCGCAATCCAGGCCAGTACGTCGCGACGGCGGTGCAGCAGGACACCCAGGGCCGGGTTGTCCTGCTCGTGCAGAACCGGGCGCCGGTGGCGCTCACCGACATCTTCGTGACGCCTGTGCTGCTTGATGCGGCGGGACGAGTTGCGCAGCAGGGGCAGGCGGTACGGATCGGCCGCGCGTTGGCCGCGGGCGAGCAGCTCGCGGTGGATGCAGGCCTTGGCGTGCTGCCGCCGGAGCAGCTGCCATACCTGCGCTTCCGCGTGGATCGCGCGCGGGCCGTGGAACGCTGAGTTGCCGGCATTCGGGGAGAGGGGATTCGCATGAAGTGGCAACGCGCGCGCCGCAGCAGCAACGTGGATGACCGACGGGGTCAGCGCATCAGTGCGGGGGGCATCGGCGGGCTGGGCCTCGGGGGCGTCGCCGTCGTGCTGGTGATCAGCCTGCTGACCGGGACCAACCCCATGACGTTGCTCGGTTTCCTGAACCAGGTGGACGGCGGCCCGTCGGTCAGCCAGACCGGTCCGCCCAGTGCTCCGCCGGCTGACGACGAGGCCGCAGCCTTCGTCGCGAGCATCCTTGGCGAAACCGAGGACGTGTGGGGTGGCCTGATCAGTGCGGGCGGCGATACGTACCCGGCTCCCACCCTGGTGCTGTTCCAGGGCGCGGTGCATTCCGCCTGCGGCAGCGCGACCTCGGCGTCCGGGCCGTTCTACTGCCCCGGTGACCGGCAGGTTTACATTGACCTGGGCTTCTTCCAGGAGATGCGCGCACGGCTCGGGGGCGGGGGCGACTTCGCGGAGGCCTATGTCATCGCCCACGAGGTCGGGCACCACATCCAGACGCTGACCGGCGTGTCCGAACGCGTCAATGACATCCGCCGCCGCGGCGGCAATGTCGAGGGCGCTGCAGGACCGCTGGTACGCCAGGAACTGCAGGCGGATTGCTACGCGGGTGTCTGGGCATTCGTCGCCCAGCAGCGCCATGAGTGGCTCGAGCCCGGTGACATCGAGGAAGCGCTGAACACGGCCACCGCGATCGGCGACGACCGCCTGCAGCGGCAGTCGCGCGGCACGGTCATGCCGGACTCGTTCACGCACGGCTCGTCGGCGCAACGCGTGCGCTGGTTCAGGATCGGCTTCGAGACCGGCGACCCAGAGCGCTGCGACACGTTTGGCGCAGCGCAACTCTGACGCGCGAGGCGGCCGGGAAGGCTCCCGGCGAAACGGTGGGTGGATTTCAACGGCAGTCGTAAGACCCGGCGCGTGCGCCGTCACGCGCTCCATCCAGCACGGCTTTCGCCGGGAAGGCGCAGAGCGGGCGCGAGCTCGCTGGCCTGCTGCCCGAGGCGGGGCGCTCCGCCACGATTCGGTCGGGCACGACACCCTGCTCAACCCAGGCTTCGAGCGCCGCGAGTGGATCGAAGAGGTCGTGACCAGCTCCCTGCAATTCCCAGCAATGGCCCATGCCGGGGACCATGAACAGCCGGAAGAACTTGCCGACCCGGCCGCCGCCACCCATGCGCGCCAGCACTGCCTCGTAGTACTCGATGGTTGGTTGTGGCACGACCAGTGCGTCACTCCAGCCGTGATACATGAGCAGCTTGCCGCCGGCCGCCTCGAACCGCGACAGGTCGGGGTCGAGGGCGTCGATCAGCCGGCCAATGTACTCGAGCCGGGGCGGGTCCCGCTCAAAGTCGAAATCCTCCGCTGCGTAGGCTGGTCCCGGGTCCTGTTCGAAGCCGACGTAGCGCAGGTAGCCCAGCGCCAGCCCGGGCGCAAGCGCAGGGCGGTCCTCGGTACCAATCCACCAGACAGGCCAGAAACGCTCCGAGCCGCGCGGCAAACCCGGGAACAGCCGCTCGCCCGCTCGATTGCGGGGACCGTCATACCAGCGCCGGACCGTGTCGACTTCGTCTGCGCTCAGGCAATCGGCCCGGTCGGTCCCGGCCGGGCAGGTCATCACTGCAGGATCGAAGTCGCACCGTCGCGGATCGTCGATCTGCCCGTCGTCGAGTCCATCGAGCGCATCGCACGCCGCCATGACCGCGCCGGCCAGCGCGGAGATCCTGTCCAGCCTGGGCATCGCCCGACCTTCCGCGCGAGCGGTTGCAGCGAGATTCCAGGCGCCGAAGATCGCGGCTGCCCGGGACATGGCGAGCACCGGGCAGCCACTCACGATGCCGTCAAAGAGCTGTGGATGGCGCTGCGCAGCGATCGCGCCGAGACGTCCGCCATTGGAGCAACCCGAGAAGTACGAATATCGGGCTGGCACTCCGTAGAACAATCGAGTCAGTTCCTTGCCGGCCCGTGTCACCTCAACCAGTCCGCGTTCGGCATAGTCGATCTCGGCCTGGCGATTGCCGTACGCCCAGGTGGCGTCGACGATCGACCGACCATAGTGGCCGCCATCCATCGTGATTGCCGCGTAGCCACGTTGCAGGGCGAGGTTGATGCCATTGGAATGGCCCTCACGATCCGCATCAACGGCGCCGCAGAAACCGCCGCAACCCGCAACGAGCAAGCGCCCACTCCAGTCGCGGTCTGGCAGGCGCAGTTCGAAGTGGATCGCTGGCAGCAGGTAGCCCCGAACCCGGCAGTACGCGGGCAGCAAATCGGTTGCCGGGACCGGTGTCGCCTGCAGCACATACATGTCCCGAACGTTGGCGTCGGCGAGCGCGCGGCAGTCTGCAACCGCTGCCGCCACAGGCAGCATGAGCAGGACTGTCACTGCCAACGCTCCCGGCCAGGCGCGGCGGGAGCGTGCGGCCATGCGGGCGAAGCACGCGGCGCCTCGTGCAGGACCGGCCCTGCGGAACTGCCGGCCCTGCATGATGTCGCCTACCTGGTGCGCCAGGTCACCTGCAGACCGTAGGTCCGCGGCGCCCCAAACAGCGAGAACCCGTTGCCCAGGAACGGGATGATGTGCGTCGGGTATTCCTCATCCGTGAGGTTCTTGCCCCAGGCTGCAATCTCGATGTTCGACGAGTCGATCATGTAGCTCAGGCGCGCATCAACCAGCCCATAGCTCTCGATGAACGAGACCCGGTTGTTGGGGATCTCCGTGACGAAGTCGTCTGTCCACTGGTAGTCAGCGCGGGCCGACATGGAGCCACCCGGCATCCGCCAGCTGTAGTCCGCGTACACGCCATAACGGGTATCAGGCGCGCGCAGCAGCTTGTTGCCGTTGTTGGTTCCACCGTCCACGGCGGCGTCCAGCCAGGTGAACGTGGCCCCAAACTGCATGCCGTCGAACGGCACTGCGGCGAATTCGAATTCGGCGCCGTCGATGATGGCATCCTCGGTGAACGTGATCAGCCTCAACTGCGGGTCGAGCCGGTACAGTTGCAGGTCTTGGTAGTCCATGCGGAATATCGCGATGTTGGCGCGCACGCGGCGGTCCAGCCACTCGGTCTTTGCTCCCACCTCGTAGGCCAATACCTTTTCGGCCGGCGTTGGAACGCCCACGTTCTGCACGACGTTGTTCTGGCTTGGGAAGACCCCGGACTTGAACCCGCGGTTGGCACTCGCGTACAGCAACTGACCGCCCGCCGTCTTGAATTCGAGGGCAAGCCGGCCGGTGACTGAATCCCAGTCGTGGTCAGCGGTAATGTCATAGACGCTGCCCGGGAACAACGGTATGCCCGGTGTCGCATCGGTCGGGTCGTTGTTGATCGCGACCTGGTGGACCTCCTTGGAGTCCTTGGTGTAGCGCACTCCACCCGTGACGCTGAAGCCGTCGGTGACCGGCATAGTCATCTGCCCGAACAGCGCGTAGCTGCTCGCCTCCGCGTCCTGCCTGAAGGTCACATCGCCGCCTGCGACGGCCAGCGGAGTAAATCTCGTGAAGAAACTCTCGACGCGGTCGACCGACTCGCCGAACAGGTAGGCACCGGCTACCCACTGCACCCTGGAGTCCGGCAGCGCAGCGAGACGCAGTTCGGCACTGCGCTGGTTGGCCACTTCGTCGGCTCGATTGAAGTTCACCAGCACCCAAGGCGGTGACGGCCTCAGGCCGCTGATATCCTCGTACCACTCGACGTCCGTTTTTCGGTGTCCGAGCAGCAGCGTCCATGTTCCGTACGTGGAGTCATGCTCGGCACGCGCCATGAGCCCGTGGATCCGCCGCTTCTGGAAGGACGCCGGATCGGCCGGCGACAACCTGATGCTGGTGCCTGCCGGATACAGCGCGCGGATCAGTCCCGATATGGCAAGGTTGCTGAAGACCGGGAACGGTACGCGCGCGTTGCCGGCCGTGTCGTCGTCCGAATAATCAAACCCCAACAGCACCCGCGTACTCTCGGCGTCCAGCAGGTACTGGGCCCTGATGCTCGTGTTGTTCTCGTCGTCCAGTTCCTGGCCGGTGAACATGTTGTTGGAATAACCGCCATGCTCGCGGTGACTCACGGTGAACCTTGCAGCGCCGGCCGTGCCCATCGGACCATTGATGACGGCGCGCGCCACGCGCGAACTGTAGTTGCCGGCCCCAAACTGGGTCATCGCCGAGAAATCCCGGGTTGGCTTGGCAGTGATCACGTTGACGGCGCCGCCTGACGTATTACGGCCGTACAGCGTACCCTGCGGGCCGCGCAACACTTCGATGCGCTCGAGATCGAAAAAGTCGAAAGATGCGCCGCTGACACGACCCACGTAGATCTCGTCGAGGAACACACCGACGGTCGGGTCGCCGGCGGCCGAGTCCGAATTGGAGCCTACGCCCCGGATATACAACTGTGGCTCAGCGATGTTGAACTTGTTCATCGTGAAGCCGGGCGTGCGCGCCACGACTCCCTCGATGGTGTCGATGCCCGCGGTGGTCAGGAGCCGCTGGTCGATCACGGTCAGCGCCGCCGGGACGTCCTGTGCGCTTTCCACGCGCTTCTGCGCCGTCACGACGACTTCCCCGAGCGCTGGCAATCGGGCTTGCTGCGCGTGCAGGCACTGTGGCGCAAGCGCGCCGACGAGACCGGTCGCAAGACCGATGTACACACCGAATCTGACGCTGCTCATGTCGAAACCCCCCGGGATGTCGGCCGTGTCGTTGAATGGCACAACCGAACGTTGTTTTGTTGAAGCGACCCCCAGTATCCACGCGCCTTGGGCTCTTGCAGGCCCGGTCATTTGCTACCCGCGGCAAGCGGCCCCGCCCTTGCCAGCCAGTCACTTGCACAACGACACTTATAGCGCAGGCTCGGTGAGGACGCAACGAAAGGGGCAAACCGGCCGCCGTATTGCAGAAAGCCTCGTTTTAGACTGAGTATCAAGTGCATCTTCGGCGCGGCCCGCGGACGGCACTTCAGGCCTTGCTTGCCTGTCGGTAGCCGTCGAGGAGCCTTGCGACGATCCTCGCCGCCGGTTCGCTGGCGTGAATGGTTCCAACCCCCTGGCCCGCGGACCAGATATCGCGCCAGGCCTTCAGCTGTCTTTGCGAATCGCGCCAGTCCACCGAGGACTTGCCGACAAGATTCCCGGGATCGAGCCCTGCCCGCTCAATGCTCTGCCTGAGGTAGTAAGCGTTCGCACCGGTCAATGCCGGCGTCAATACCAGGTCGTCCAGCGTCGCCTCGATGACCATTCCCCGGTATCCAGCGGCCGCGAGGCTCTCCTCGGCAACGATGAAGGGGGTGCCGACGTATGCCAGGTCGGCGCCGAGAATTTCCGCCGCGCGGATCGCCTCGCCGGATCCGATGCAGCCCGCGAGCACGATCACGCCGTCGAAGAACTCGCGCACCGCGGACACGAAGGCGAACGGGGAGATCGAACCAGTATGTCCGCCGGCGCCGGCACACACGAGCACGAGACCGTCCACCCCGCTCGTTGCCGCCTTGCGTGCAAAGTCCAGCGTGCTGACGTCGGCAAACACCAGGCCGCCGTAGGCGTGTACGGAGTCCACCACCGCTGTCGGGCCGCCGAGCGCCGTGATGACGAGCGGGGGACGATGCTGCGCCAGCAGTTCCATCTCTGCCGGAAGGCGGTCGTACGAACTGTGCGTGACCAGATTCAGGGCCCACGGTCCGGCCGGGTAGTCGCGTGAATCATGTGCCGCGATGCCGCGGCGAATGGCGGTCAGCCAGTCGTCCAGTTGCGCCACGGTTCGCGCATTCGGTGCCGGCAAGGCGGCCGCGATGCCTGCACGGCAAGCGGCGATCACGAGGTCCGGGCCGGAGACGAGGAACATCGGTGCTGCGATGACCGGCAATCGCAGTGCCTTCCGCAGTCCCGCGACGCTGTCCCTCATCGGAGTTCCGCGACAGGCAGCGGGCCACGGCAAGACCCCGCGTCGCCGCTTGATCGTGTAACTTTCATAACACAATATATACGTTGCAACGCCGGAAAACCCAAGCCGGCGCGAGGTGGTCCGATGTTTGATCTCGAGGGCAGGGTCGCGGTGATCACCGGAGCGAGCCGCGGCATCGGCCGCGCGATCGCCGAGAGCATGGCCGTATCCGGTGCAAGGGTGGCGGTGTCCAGCCGCAAGCTCGATGCCTGTGAGCGTGTCGTCGAGTCGATCGGCAAGTCCGGCGGCGAGGCGATCGCTGTGCAGTGCAACATCTCTGACAAGGAACAGCTGTCGAACCTCGTCGAGCGAACGACCGCTGCGTGGGGACGGCTGGACATCCTGGTATGCAACGCCGCCGTCAACCCGTACTACGGGCCGATGGCGACGATTTCCGATGAGGCCTACGACAAGATCATGAACAGCAACGTGCGCAGCAATTTCTGGCTGTGCAACATGGCCGCGCCGCACATGGTGAAGCAGGGCGCGGGCTCGATCATCATCGTGTCCAGCATTGGCGGGGCACAGGGCAGTGCCAATCTCGGCGTTTACGGCGTGTCGAAGGCTGCAGATTCGGCGCTGGTCCGCAATCTTGCCGTCGAGTGGGGCCCGAAGGGCATCCGGGCCAACTGCATCGCTCCGGGGTTGATCCGCACCGATTTTTCCCGGGCTCTCTGGGAGAAACCGGAGCTGCTCGCCAGGGTCGAGCGCAATACACCGGTGCCGAGGATTGGCGAGCCGCAGGACATCGCTGGAGTGGCGGTATTCCTGGCGTCGCGCGCGGCCGCCTACCTCACCGGCCAGACGATCGTCGTGGACGGCGGGCTGACGATGAAGGAGCCTGCCTGACGCGGACGCTGTGCTTCAGCGCCCCGGGAAGTCGACCTCGTGATAATCGAGCGGGGCCTGGCACTGGTCGCATACCACGAGCGGATCCAGCCGCCGGCCGCAGGGCTTGTGGTACAGGATCAGCGGAGCGCCACCGCTTCCGGCCAGCCAGCGGTCGCCCCACTTCATGAGGGTCAGGCAGATCGGGTACACGTCCATGCCTTTGGGCGTGAGCACGTACTCATAGCGGACCGGATTGTTCTGGTATACGCGGCGCTGCAGCATGCCATGCGAGACGAGGAGCTTGAGACGGCCAGCCAGGATGTTGGTCGCCGCCTTGCTCCTCGCGCGCACGTCGCCAAAGCGCCGGGCTCCCAGGAAGAACGTCGCCAGGATTTGCTGCGTCCAGCGGTCGCCAAAGTAATCCATCGACTCCCCGACCAGCACGCGCAGCCGCAGGCCGTCGCGACGGAGCGACGTCGAACGGCGGCTGGCCTTGGGCGGTGGCATCCGCTCCAGGCCGGCGCCGGGGCCATCCTCGTACCGCACCTCGCGCGCCTGCACCTGCTTCATGCAATGCGCGCATACCAGCACCGGCATCATCGTGGCACCGCAGGTCTCGTGCGTAAGGGTCACCGGCTGCATCTTCCGCTGCTGCGACCACAGGCCGTCGAAGCGCCAGAACATCAATGCCGTGGGGTAGAACGCCGCACCCATCTCGGTCAGGCGATACTCCTTGCGCCGTCCCGTGCCCGAAGCTGGAACCTTGCGCAGGCAGCCGACTCGCACGAAACGACCGAGTCGCGCAGACAGGATGTTGCTGGCAATGCCGATGCCGGTCCGCCATTGTTCGAAGCGGCGCACGCCCTGGAAGGCGGCGGCCAGGATCAACAGCGACCAGCGGTCGCCCGCAACGGCGAGCGCACGGGAAACCGAACTCGTGGAAATCAGCCTCTTGCCGTGATCTGTGGAAGGCTGCTGGACCATGCGCGCGCATGGTAGCATAGGCTTGCGTAACGCAAGCATAAGGCCTCGCGTGCAGGCATGAACGGAGTCGCGGGGATGGATTTCGGTTACTCGAAGAAGACGGAAGAACTGCGTTCGCAAGTCGCGCGCTTTCTCGACGACTACGTCGTGCCGGCAATGCCCCGCTGGGACCGGGAAGTGGCGGCGGGCAGCCGGCATCCGCAGGTGATAGAAGAGCTGAAGCCGATTGCCCGCTCCGAGGGCCTTTGGAATCTGTTCCTGCCGGGCCTCAAGGACGACGAGCCCGGCACGCGCCTCAGCAATCTCGAATATGCGCCGCTCGCCGAGCTCATGGGGCGGGTCTTCTGGTCCTCGGAAGTGTTCAACTGCAGCGCGCCGGACACCGGCAACATGGAAATCCTGCACCTGTTCGCGACCCCGGAACAGCGGGCGCAATGGCTGGAACCGCTGCTCGAGGGCACGATCCGCTCGTGCTTCGCGATGACCGAGCCGGACGTTGCGTCCTCCGACGCCACCAACATCCAGACGTCCATCCGGCGCGATGGCGACGTGTACGTCGTCAACGGCCGCAAGTGGTTCATCTCCGGCGCGGCGCACCCGAATTGCCGCCTGGCGATCGTACTGGGCGTGACCGACCCGGACGGCGAGACGCACCGCCGTCACAGCATGGTGCTGGTGCCGATGGGCGCGCCAGGCGTGACGGTGGTGCGCGACGTGCCGGTGATGAACCACCACACTCCGGAAGGCCACTGCGAAGTGCTGTTCCGGAATGTCCGCGTCCCGTTGTCAAACCTGGTGCACGAGGAAGGCGCTGGATTCGCGATCGCACAGGCGCGCCTTGGCCCGGGCCGCATCCACCACTGCATGCGTTCCATTGGCCAGGCCGAACTGGCGCTCGAACTCATGTGCGAGCGTGCGGCCGAGCGCAAGGCCTTCGGGCGCTACCTGCACCAGCATGGCACGGTCGCGGAGTGGATCGCGCGTTCGCGCATCGAGATCGACCAGGCGCGTCTGCTCGTGCTGCGCACGGCCTGGCTGATCGATCGCGAGGGCGTGCGCGGCGCGGCGCGTGAAGTGGCCATGATCAAGGCGCTGGTGCCGGGCGTGCAGACCGCAGTCTGCGACCGGGCGATGCAGGTGTTCGGCGCCATGGGACTGTCGAACGACACGCCGCTCGCCGCGATGTGGACCTGGGGCCGCGTGCTGCGCATCGCGGATGGTCCCGACGAGGTCCACCTGCGCACGGTGGCGAAACTGGAAATGAAGTCGGCGGCCCAAAGACGCGGCGCGACCGCGCCGTGGCTCTCGGTGCCCACCGCGGACTGAGCGTCCGGCGGCGCCTCGCCGTCAGCGGCCGGCGACCAGCGCGTGGCCGGCCCTTGCGACCATCTGCCAGCTTTCGCCAAACTGGTGAGCCATGCTCGAGCTCGCGTTGCCCGCGAGCGCCCGTGCGTACACGCCGCGCTGAATGGAGGCCATCCGGTACAGGCTGAAGGCCTTGAAGAAGCGCCAGTCCGTTATCTCGGCGCGGCCAGTCCGCCGGGCGTAGGCGACGACGAAATCGTCCTCCGACGGGATGCCGAGCGCCTCCAGGTCGGCGCCGACGAAACCCTTCGACACGGGATGGCCGGCCGGGAAGTCGTAGGCCATGCAGCAGTAGGCCAGGTCGGCCAGCGGATGCCCGATCGTGGACAGTTCCCAATCGAGCACTGCCACCACGCGCGGTGGCTGCAGTGCGCAGACGAGATTGCCGATGCGATAGTCGCCGTGGGCGATGCAGCCGGGTTCGTCCTGCGGAACGTGTGCCTCGATCCAGTGCCGCAGGGCCGTCAACACGCCCGCCTCGTCGCGGCCCAGCGCGTCGTTCTGCTGGCCCCAGCGCGCGACCTGCCGTTCGACGTAATGCTCCGGCCGCCCGTATCCTTCGAGGCCTGCCGCCAGCCAGTCCACCTTGTGCAGCGCGGCCAGCGCCGCGTTCATGGAGTCATAAATGGCGGCACGCTGGTCCCTCGTTACGCCCGGCAGCAGCGGATCGTGGAACACGCTTCCCGGGCAGTGCTCCATCAGGTAGAACTGAGTGCCGATGTGCTGCGAATCCTCGCAGAGGGCGAGCGGCCTCGGGATCGGCACGTCACTGCCCTGCAGCGCACGCAGCACCCGGTACTCGCGGTCGAGGCGGTGTGCCGAAGCGACCAGCCTGCCGGGCGGCTGCTTGCGCAGCACGTAGTCGCCCGACGCGGCGCGCACGAGAAACGTCGGGTTGGACTGCCCCGCATCGAATTGCAGCAGTTGTAGCGGTCCGCGAAAGCCAGCGACATTCCGCTCCAGCCAGCGCAGCAGCGCAGTCTCGTCGAAGCGATGCTCGTCGCGGACCGGGCCGACCGGAGATTCACCCAATGGCTGCGACGCGTTCACTCGCGGAGTTCCTGCGCCGCGAGCGCATCGAGCACCACCGCCCGGAGTTCAGCGCGCACGACCTTGCCGAGCGGGTTCTTTGCCAGCCCGTCCAGCCGTACGAGGTGCTCAGGCCACTTGAACTTGGCGACGCGCAGCGACTCCAGGTGACGCTTCAGGTCGTCGAGTGTCAGGTCCTCGCCTGGCTTGAGGACGATCGCTGCGCACACCCTCTCGCCCATGACATCGTCCGGCACGCCAACGCAGGCGCACTCCGCCACGGCAGGGTGCGCGGAGACCAGACCGTCGAGTTCGGCCGGCGAGACGTTCTGGCCGCCGCGAATGATGATCTCCTTGCGGCGACCGACGAAACGGTAGTACCGGGGAGGGTCGTCGTCGCCGGCCAGCTCGAAGAGGTCGCCGGTATGAAAGAAGCCGTCGTCATCAAAGGCCGCTTCGGTCATCGCCGGTTCTTCGAAATAGCCTTCGAACACGGTTGCGCCGCGGATGCACAATTCGCCGGGCTGGCCAGTCTCGTCGACAAGGTCGCCGTTGTCGGTGTCGAGCAGCTTGGTCTCGAAGCTGATGACCGGATCGCAATTCCACGTCAGTCCCGGCACGCCGAAGCGGGGGAAATAACGTGCACGCTGCTCAGGGTCCGGAACGTCGAGGACACCGCTGGCCAGCGAGACGCCCTCGTTGGAGCCGAAGAAATTGACGACATTGATGCCGTACTCGTCCTGCCACGCCTTGAGCATCCATGGCGCCAAGGGCGCGGATCCCGAGCACACAGCGCGCATCCGTGACAGGTCGAGCCCCGCCAGCAGGTCCTTGCTCTGGATCAGCCTGTTGAGCACGGCCGGCGGCGCGAGGTTGTAGTTGACGCGCTCGGTGACCATCTGCTGCAGGAACGTCGGCAGGTCAAACGGGTGATGCATGACCATCGTGCAGCGATTAAGCACCCACGGCATCATCACGCCGCCGATCGAGGCCATGCTGACCATCGGGAATGGATTGAGAAGCACCCAGCCATCCTCGATCCCGGCGCCGGCCGCGACGACCCGTCCGATCGCGAGCCAGTGATTGTGGCTGCGCGGCACGCCCTTGGGCCGCGACTCTGTCCCGGAGGTCCAGCACACCGTGAGCACCTCATCGGCACTGTGACGCCAGCCGGCCACGTGTGCGGCCAGCCGCGCCGAGGCCTGCGAAGCGTCGTCGGCGTCGAGATCGACGACACCACTGGGCAGGTCACTGCCCCATGCAAGAACGCGCGCACCGTGGCCTGCCGAGGCCGCCACTGCGCCCGCGAGCTCGGCCGATCGGCAATCCCCGATCCGGGCAAGCGTTACGATTGCGCGGGGCCTCAGCCGCCTGGCAATGAACGTGAGCTCGTGCTCGCGGTACTGCACGGCGACGGGCGAGGCGATGGCGCCGATGCGGGCACAGGCCAGCAACGTGACCAGGAGCTCGCTGAGGTTGGGCAGCTGGATCAGCACGAACGATTCGCGCTGCACGCCGGCGGCGAGCAGATGCGCAGCCACGGTGTCGATCAGCCTGTCGAGTGACGCGTAATCGAGCCGGCGTGCGGCGCCGTCGGCAATGGCCGACCGGTTCGGCGGATCGATGACCGCCAGCCGTTCCGGCACGGCCCGCGCGGTGGCGCGAAACAGGTCGTCCACCGTGTCGGTTCCCCACCAGCCCCGCGCCGTGTAGTCGCGGATCTTCGCAGCCGGGCTGACGATCATGGTCCTGACCGCATCTTGGGGGCTCCCGCCGGGAATTCCGCCGCTATTGTGCTCCGCCGCCGGCTACTTTGCAGGCAGGCCCAGCCGGGCGGCAATGTTGTTCATCTGCATGTGTGAGGAGCCGCCTACGATGGGCATGCACACGATGTCACGGACGTAGCGCTCCATGTCGTAATCGCGCGCACAGCCGTAGGCTCCCATGACCCGCTGGCAGGCCAGGACGATTTCGACGGCCGTGTCGCCGACGAACAACTTGGCCATTGAACTCTCGACAGCACAGTCACGGCCCTGCGTGGCCAGCCAGGCGGCGTGGTACAGCATATGGCGACAGGCCGCCAGCTGCGTGCGGGCCTGGACCAGCATGTGACGGACGGCCTGGTGGCCGCAGATGACGCGGCCGAACTGGCGGCGCTCCTGCGCATACTGCCATGCATCCTCCACCGCAGCACTCGCAATGCCGAGCGCCACCGCCGTGATCTCGAGGCGCTCGACGTCGAGGCCGCGCCCCACCAGCATGTTCCAGCCGTCGTTCCAGCGGCCGGCGCCGCCGACGATGTACCTGGCCGGCACACGTGCGCCATCGAACATCACGTCGGTCGTCTCGCTGTAGCGTAGTCCGAGATGATCGATGTTCGTGATGGACAAGCCCGCGGTGGCGGCCGGGACCAGCACCAGCGACAGGTTGCGGTAACGGTCTTCCTTCGGCCCGCTGCGGACCAGCGTATAGATGTAGTCGGCGATTCGCGCGCCGGTGACCCAGCGCTTGGTGCCGTCGATGACGACGGTTGCACCATCGTCGTCCAGCCGACCGGTCACTGCCGCAGCGGCAAGGTCGCCACCGACGTCGGGTTCCGAAAGCCCGTAGGCAAACAGGATATCCCCACGCGCGAGTTGCGGCAGGAACTCCCGCTTCTGTTCTTCCGAGCCGTTCTCGAGCAGGTTCATGGCGCCGTAGAAAGCACAGTGAATAAAGGGCCCCGCCAGCGAAGTACCCCGCTTGGCGAGTTCCTCTATCACGATGATCGCACCCAGCACGTCGACGCCGGAGCCGCCGTATTCCTCCGGCACGGTCATGCCGGTGACACCGAGTTCGCACAGCCGCCGGAACACCTCCGGGTCGTGGCGAGCCTCGGTATCGAGTTGCCGCGCCCGTTCGCGCGGCAGTTCGCGGTCGATGAAGCGGCGAAGCGTGTCGCGCAGCAGCCGCCGTTCGTCGCTGTCGTCGTAGTCCATGTCGGCTCCGTAGTGTCCCGGTGCTTAAGGTACAACCGGCGCTTGTCGCGCGTCGGTACGTGGCGCAAGATACGGCATCGCTCCGCCGCTGGCGGACCAGCGGCGACCATCGGAAGTACGCTCGTGCAAGCAGCCGAATCGCGACGAATTCCCATCAAGGACGGCATGCTGGCGCTGCCGGCTGCGCCGAACGACTCCGGTCACCTGCTTGGCAGCCGCTGCCGCGGCTGCGGCGAGTTGTTCTTCATCCGCCGCAGCATCTGCGAGTGCTGCCAGGGCCAGGACCTCGAGGACGCCACGCTGAGCAGCCACGGCCGGCTGCACTCGTTCACCGTGATGTACTATCCGGCGCCGCCGCCGTACCGGGCGCCGGAGCCGTTCGTGCCCTACGGAGTCGGCTGGATCGAGCTGCCGGAGGGGATCGTCGTCTACTCGCTGCTTACGGAGAACGATCCTGCCCGCCTGCACACCGGCATGGAGATGGAACTGGTGATCGAGCCCTTCTGCCTGGATGCCGACGGCAACGAAGTGATGACCTGCCGTTTCCGGCCCGCCTGAGCCCGATGTCACGTGTCCCGGCCGACGACCGCTGACCACCGCGTCAGGCCTCGAGGATTGCGACGGCTGCGACGTGGTTCCAGCCGAATACCTGGCACAGGCCCGCGCGTGGCCGCCCGTGAACCTGGCGCTCGCCGGCGTCGCCGCGCAGCTGCCAGACAATCTCGCAGACCTGGCCGAGCCCGGAGGCGCCGGGCGGCTCGCCCTTGCACTGGATGCCGCCGCTCGGGTTGACGGGAATGCGCCCGTCCACGTCGAACTCGCCGTCGCGCAGCAGACGGACCGCCTCGCCCGGGCCGCATAGACCGAGTTGCTCGACGTGCACCAGCTCGTGCGCGGAGTCGGTGTCCTGGACTTCGCAGACGCCGATGTCGCCGGGGCCTATGCCGGCAGCTTCGTATGCACTGCGGGCCGCCAGCTCGACCACCGGCGTGCCGGGTCCGCGGCTCAGGCAGACGCTGTACTGGTTGCTGGGCTCGACGACCGGCGGCGGATACAGCGCGGTCTGCATCGCCGTCGCGGCGATCACGACCGGGCGGCGCACGCCGATGCGCCGGGCCGCGCGGCGGCTACACAATACCGCCGCCGCGGCACCGTCATCCGGCGCGCAGAAGTTGTAGAGGTGCAGCGGGTAGGCGACCATCGGCGAGGCCAGCACCTCCTCGACGGTCAGCAGGTTGCGAAACAGCGCGTAAGGGTTCTTCGCGCCGTTGCGATGGGCCTTGACCGCGACGCGCGCGAAGTCCTCCTCGGTGGCACCGTGGTCGTGCATGTAGCGTTGGGCAACGGTGGCAAAGGAGATCGGGCTGGCCTTGATGCCTAGCAGGTTCTGCCACGGCTCGCCCAGTTCGTCGAACATGCCCTTGTGCTTGTCGAAGCCGTAGACCAGCACGATTTCGCAGGCGCCGCTGCCGATTGCGTGGCGCGCCAGTTCGAGCATGGACACCCCGGTCGCGCACATGGCGTTGACCTGCTGAATGGGAATGCCGGTCATGCCGAGCCTCATCAGCAGGTCGATGCCGGTGCCCGCCTTCTTGTAGGCGACCTTGCCGCACAGCGCGAGTTGCACGTCGCGATAGGCGATGCCGGCGTCGCGCAGGGCCTCGAGGATTGCCTCGGTCGCCATGTCCCCCGGGTCCTTGTCGGGGTACCGGCCGAACGGGTGCATGCCGACGCCGGCGATCACCACGTCTCGCACGTCGCCCCCCACGATCCGACGGCCTGCGGTCCCGTCTTCATGCCGCAACGTCGGGAATGCCGCGGTGATAGCCAGGCATGATCGTCTCTTCCAGCGTCGAGCCGGTGATGGCGTCCACGCACATGACTGCGGACAGCGAGGCACCGTCCACGCCGCCGCCCCACAGGCGTCGCCCGTACTGGTCACCGGCGAAGAACAGGCCCTCGACGTGCGGCGAGCGCACGTCCGGGCGATCGGTACCGACGGGCCGCCACAGGCCGTAGGCTTCGGGACCGGGAGTCCACATGATGAACTCGCAATCCTCGTCCCAGGTCGGGAAAGCCGCGCGTGCCCAGTCCTCGCACAGATTCACGACGCGGTTGACGCGATCCGGATCGCGCATTTCCTGATCCGTGAGAGCCGTCGAGAAAAGGTACTCGCGCTTGCCTGCGGGTCCTCGCCTGGATGTGCCGTCGCCCCAGGCCGTGAAGTCACACATGACCATGTCCACGGCGCCGATGTATCCCTCGCCACGGATCACGCCAGGCATGTAGACGAAACTGCCTTCGTCCAGTCCGATGTCCGGCATGACGCTGCGCTTCATGCCGCACCAGCCGGTCAGCAGGCCCGCACCCCAGAACCTGTGCTCGAGCAGTTCCACGTAGTCGGCGGGGAAATGCTCGCGGGGCAGCACGCGGAAGATGTACTTGGGCGGGATCGTGCAGACGACCTGATTCGCGTGCACGAGCCGGTCGTGTTCGCCATCTTCGTCGGACTTGATGCGCACGCCGCTCACGCGGCCGTCCTCTATCAGCACCTCGCGGACCGGTGTGCTCCTCAGCACCACGCACCCATGTTCGAGCGCGACCTTTTCGAACGCCTGCGGGATCGCGATGCACCCAGGCTCGTCCGCGGTCGCGACCGAGCCCTTCACCAGGTTCATGCCGATTTGACCCGCGATGGCCATGTAGCCGAGGAAATCCCCGGTTGGCGTCATGGCCGGCTCCGCCTGCGCTGTCTGTGAAGCCGCAAGCACCTTGATGTAGTCGTACGCTTCCGGGTGCATGCTGCGCTGCTCCAGCCACGTCTGCAGCGGCGTGTTCATGAGTCGCGCCATGTCCTCGAAAGTCGAGGTTGCCATGGAACGAAGCTGCTCCATGGTGGCTGCAAATCCTTCTTCGGACATCCACTGATACGGTTCGCGCTTGTCGACCTGGTAGGCGCGTCCGGGCTTGCCCTCGCCCTCCCAGGCGACGAATCCCAGGCCGCGGTTCAGCGGCAGGTTGCAATGGACGCCGAGGTGCTTCATCAGGTGGTCAACCCGGCCGCGATTGCCCCAGAAGAGCCCATGGCCACCAGCCTCGAACGTGCGGCCATCGAGCAATCCCCGCTCGAAGATCTCCTCAATGGACGGCGTGCACTTGCCGAGGTAGCAGCTGGCGTGAGGCAGCGACTTGCGGAAGGCCTTGGCGTCCATTTCCATGCCGTCGGCGAAGACCTTGTCGCCCCGGCCTACGAACGACAAAGTACGGCCGCCGATGAACGGCGCGCGCTCCAGCACGAGGACTTTTTGTCCGAAATCCCGGGCGAGGAGGGCGGCCGTGGCCAGGCCGGCCACTCCGGCCCCGATGACGACCGTATCGAAGGACTCCTGAGCTGTCATCTGCTGGCCTCCCATCTGTGCGGTGCGCTCGCGGGACGTTCCGGCTGAAGCCCATTGCGTCGGCCGGCCCGGCCGGGATCCCTGTTGCTTGCGTAAGACTAGTTACTAAACTTGCGTTATGCAACTGCCTGGTACACGCATGGCGCCGACAGGATTCTGGACGTCGTCCATACCCGGTCAACGGCTGACCGCGCAGTTGCAGCGGCCAGCAAAAGGGGCCCACGAGGGCCCCGGATCTGGCGGTTCACTGCGACGGAACGTCGCTGCCGGGCCTCAGTCGAAGGTCGCGGCGCGCTTCAGCAGGTCCTCGAGGCCCGTCTCCTTCGGGTCCCAGGGCTTGCCTGGGTGGATGATCGCCAGCTGGCAGCTTTCAGCGGCCTCGACCATCTGCCGGTAGGTGCCGGCCTTCAGGTCGGCGATGTAGGCCTGCTGGTTCTCGTTGTAGGAGAACATCTTGTCGTTGATGTTCGTGCACTCGTTGCACGACGAGCAGCGGATGGTCTCGATGTAGGGCTCGTCCGGGGACCGGGCCGGTACCTCGGCGACGGGTGTCGGCTCGGCGGCCGCCGCGGCTTGCAGCGCAGGCTCGGCTGCCGCCGCCGCCGCCGCCGCCGGCGCACCGGCTGCGGCAGGTTGCGCCTGGCCGGCGGTCAACGCGGCGATTTCCTTCTGCTTGGCCTCTTCCCATATCAGGGGCGGGCAGGGGCACGACGTGCGCGCGCGGCGTGTGGCGCCGTCCCTTTGAATCGAGCAGGGTGAGGGTGCCCTCGGTGACGTTGAAGTCGTCGACGCGCGCCCTTAGCAGTTGCTCCGAACCGTTGCCCACCGCACAGCAGCGAGAGCCGAATCGCTTCGGCCGACGGTGTATCAGTGGCGCACAGTCGCGCCCACAGTGCGCGCAGTTCGGGTTCGGTCAACGCGCGTTCGCGCGTCCCGTTGAACTTCGACAGCGACGCGGTGCCCGCGACCGGGTTGACCTCGATGTCGAACGCCAGCATTGACGCGGGCGCGGTCGCGTCGGACTCCGCGCTGCGAGCGATCTCGAACGCCGAGCGCATATACGCGCGAACCTTGCGCGCGGTAGTGCCTTTGCCGGCGTCGATCAGTCTGCGCAGGATCTCGGTGGCCTGTTTGCGCGTCAGTTCGTTGGCCGGTGCCTTCGCGTACTCGGGGAACGCCGTGTAGACGTGGAGCGCGACCAGGCGGCGCACGTCGCCGGCAGTCGACGCCTTGCCCTGGCGTTCGAGGTGCGCGACGTAGGCGTCGAGCAGAGCGCGCAGGGTGCCTTTCTCCGCGGCCTCGACCTTCTCCTGCAGCTTGCGCGCTTTGGCCTTGCTCTCGATCTTCTGCGCCCGGCGCACCAGCAGAAGATCGCCACCGGGCGCGTTCGCTCGCTCGGCGGCGATTCGGTCGCACTCATTGCGTGCGGCCTCGAGCGTGAACGCTCCGGTCTCGCTTCCGTAGGCGCCGATCGGGACGTACTGCTGCCGGCCGTCGACCGTGTGCCGAAAGTACCAATTGGCACCGCTCAGTGTCGTTCGCAGCGACAGTGCCCCGCGACCGCGCCCGCGCGTTTCATGCAGCCACGCAGTCTTGCTGGCGCGCTTCGCACGCTTGATTTGCTTCGTGATCTCCAGGTCGGTCAGTCCCATTTCGCCCTCCGCTTACACGTACCGTATGCAGAATCCGCTACGTGTAAAAACCGCCAATCGGTCTAAACTCGGTCTAAACTTCTCGACCGGTTGCACACGCAGCGCTGCGGAAGATTATGGAACACAAATCGCCGGAAAATGTAGTACCGGCGCGGGTTTCGGAGGAATGAATGCGGAAGGCTGCGGAAGACTGCGAATCGATTATCTGGGGACTTAAAATCCGCGGCCGCGAGGCGTGCCGGTTCGAGTCCGGCCCGAGGCACCAAGGAGTTCGGCGATGGCGCTCACTAACAAGAGCGTGGAAGACGTTGTCGTTTACACAACGTCTGCACTTCTCGTTCAGCGCAATGGTCGCGCCATGCCCGCATGGCCGTTTCCCGTCCGCACCAGCACTGCGCCAGTACCGCCGAGAGCCACCGGAACGCGCCAGGCGCGCCTATCGCGAGCCGAGTTGCGCTGGTGATGGCATGGCACCGCGATCGCGCTTCTAAGCTCGTTGCAGCGAGCGCGGAAAAGAAAAGACCCGCCGAAGCGGGTCTGTCGTGAAGCGGGTGCGGCTACTGCCTGCGGCGACGGGATAAGCCCAGGCCGACGAGGCCGATTCCGAGAAGGGCAAGGGTCGCGGGGGCGGGTACGGAAGCGGCGGTTCCGAACGTCTGACCGGTATTGACTGCGCCTGCCGTGTTGGGCGCCGCGGATGCCCAGGAGAAATCCTCGTAGACCGTGCCCGCGCCCGTCAACTGCAGCGAATCGCCGAGGCAGGAGTACTGCTGACTTCGCTGACGCCGACGTCTACGCTCGTCAATCCGCTTGCTGGCCCACCAATTGCGTCGAAGGACCCCTCGTAGCTCAGAAACTGAAGCAGCGTGCCTTCGTGATCGACCAGCGCCATGCCATCCGGCGAGCCGTTCTGCAGGCCGTTCGCCGGAAGCGCCAATGAGCTCGTCCCGAAGCCGTTCTGCTGGTTGGGAAGCAACCCGGACAGAGCCACGGTGTTGTACGTCAGTCCGTTGGCGCCGTTGTAGAGGGTGATCGACCAGCCCGTTAGATCGGTGCCCGCAGGACCCGCAATCTCGATGAACTCCCCGGTATCGGTGCCGGTATTGTCGTAGTGAAACTCGTTGAAAAAGACCGGGGTTGGCGCCGCATGCACGGGTACCGCCACAAGACGAGCAATAACGCGGCAGCGGATTTGACAAGCCGAAATAGTGGCATCTTCATACTCATTCCCCCTGGTGCCGCCTCCGTCGTGAATTAGGTAGTTCTATGGTGAAGGCGTTGCATTTATAGCAAGGCAATTATCGTTCCTGATCCGTTTTCTGCTGTTTTTTCAACAGTTGAGTCCGCCGCACACAACCTGTGCCAAAGAAGTGTAAGTTCTTCCGCCAGATTGCCGGGACGCATAGGTCGTTCGGCCGACGACGCCCTCGAGGCTTTCTTCACCGGCACCGCACCACCTCGATCGCCCTCCGGCAGATCCTCCCGCTTTCCGCGTTCGCGCCTGTTCTGGCCCCGATGATCAACGGCACCGCTGGAGTCAACCGCACCGCTGGAGTGGATCGGCGTCAAGACGATGCTCGCGGCGCTGTGATAGTGTTTCGCCGTCAATTCGCATGCTCGAACTTGTCGATCTGACGATCGCGCGGTGAGAAAGCGGGGAAAGGATGAACGAGGTCAGAAGAACTGCGCGCTGAACAGAAACCGGTCGTCACCGAGCGCTCCGGCGACGTATTGACGATCACGCTCAATCGTCCCGACTCGGGCAACAGCCTGTCGACGGGCGTGATCGCCGAGCTGCAACTGATTTTCGACCAGTCCGCCGAGGACAAGAGCCTGCACGTGATCGTGCTCGCCGCGCGCGGCAGGATTTTCTGCGCCGGCCACGATCTGCGCGAACTTCGTGCCGACAGTTCGCCCGAATTCACGAAGAGGCTGGCGAGCGTCTGCAACCGGATGATGCAGACGATCCTGAGGCTGCCGCAACCGGTCATCGCGAGCGTTCAGGGCGTCGCGACCGCGGCAGGATGCCAATTGGTCGCGACCTGCGATCTGGCCGTCGCATCGACCGAGGCGCGCTTCGCCACTCCGGGAGTCAACATCGGAACGTGGTGTTCCACGCCGATGGTCGCACTCAGCCGCGCGGTGCACCGCAAGCACGCGATGCAACTGCTTCTGACCGGCCGACTGCACGACGCCGAGACGGCTCTGCGGATGGGGCTCGTCAACGAAGTCGTCGCGCCGGACGAGCTGGCCAGCGCCACCGCCCGACTGGCGTCCGAGATCGCGAGCAAGTCGCCTTACGCGATCGCGCTGGGCAAGAACGCGTTCTACCGTCAGATCGAGCTCGGCATCGCCGACGCCTACGAGTACGCGAGCGAACTGGCAACGCGAAATTCACTGCGCCTGACGCACACGAGGGGGTCTCGGCGTTCCTGGACAAGCGCGCGCCAAAGTGGCTCGGGCGCTGAACCCTGTTTTTCATCGAGGAGAAAGTATGAAGTTGGTCCGGTTTCTTTGCGCATCGCT